>JAQEYV010000015.1:0-20254 GCA_027692445.1 Clostridiaceae bacterium OF42-15pH9A
ATTTTCAAAGACCAATTTGTGTGTCGCACTCAAGCGACTTGCTTATCTTAACATCCTCATCGAAACTTGTCAACAACTTTTTTTGAATTTCTTCGATTCATTTGTTTTAAATTGTTTACCGATGTCGTAAGGACAAGACATATCTTATCACATACAATAAAACTGTCTAATTATATTTATTGATTTTTTCTATATTATCCTTCATATACTACCTTTTATATACTTTTTTCTTATTTATTCTTATATAGATACACAAGGTTATGTTTTTTTACTTTTAGAGAAAATTATATATATAAAGAATATTCACTATATTAATCTTAACACGGCTAAAATCAATAATTAAGCCGATTTGTGTTATAATATTTAGGGGTGATAAAATGAATCAAATTTTAAAGAATAATTGGAATACTATATTAAAAGATGAATTTGATAAGGATTATTATCAAAAATTAAGACAATTTCTTATAGAGGAGTATAAATCAAAAACCATATATCCAAATGCATATGATATTTTTAATGCTCTTCATTTTACAGACTATAATGATGTGAAAGTTGTTATCTTAGGTCAAGACCCTTATCATGGCCCAAATCAAGCTCACGGATTAAGCTTTTCTGTAAAGCCAGGCATACAGCCACCACCTTCTTTAAGAAACATATATAAAGAATTACACACTGATATAGGTTGTTCTATTCCTAATAACGGATATTTAAAAAAGTGGGCAGATCAGGGAGTTCTCTTATTAAACACAGTATTAACTGTAAGAGCCGGAGAAGCAAATTCTCATAAAAATAAGGGTTGGGAAATATTTACTGATAAGATAATATCTAAATTAAATGAAAGAAAGGACCCTATAGTTTTTATTTTATGGGGCAATAATGCTATAAGTAAAAAGAAACTTATAACTAACCCTCAACATTACATAATACAATCAGTACATCCAAGTCCTCTTTCAGCCACAAGAGGATTCTTTGGAAGCAAACCTTTTTCTAAAACTAATAAATTCTTAAAAAGTATCAATAAACAAGAAATTGATTGGCAAATAGATAATATATAAAAAGAAACCTTACTTTATTAAGTAAGGTTTCTTTTTATGTGTGTGATTCTATTCTTAAAATACAGGGGGTTTTAATCTATATTAATTGACTTTTTAGCTTTGTTTCTTCTTTTCATATGCCATGAGTAAAGTAAAGAACCTATTATTCCTGCAACACCACCAATTGAAAATGTTAATGCAACATTACCTATTATGGCTCCTACCAAAACTCCACACCCAACTCCAATTGCAATACCTTTTGCTAAATATTCACATTCTTTATCTGTCAGGCTTAATTTGTCTAACACCTTACTCATCTCCTAAATACTATTAATTATAAAACTTATTATAAATTCAATTTCTTAAGTATTTCTTAAGCAAAACTTAAAGATTGATTAGTATTATTATCTACTACATTTATCATTATACATTTTTAACATTACCTTGTAAAGAGTTATTTATTACTTTTTAATAAATAAATTGTTACATTTTTGTAAGTTTTATTAAACCTTTTATTTCTTTCACTATTATTATACATATATAATCACTACTAATCATTACACAATCTTTAACTATTAGTTACAAATTTATTTCATATATAATTTAAAACAAAAAAAAGCACTAACTAAAAGTTAGTGCTTTCCCTGGTGGCTCGACCAGGAATCGAACCAGGGACACGAGGATTTTCAGTCCTCTGCTCTACCGACTGAGCTATCGAGCCATATCTACCTGGCAACGTCCTACTCTCCCACACAGTCTCCCATGCAGTACCATTGGCGCTATAGAGCTTAACTTTCCTGTTCGGTATGGGAAGGAGTGTTTCCTCTATGCCATCATCACCAGATACAATTAGTATTATATATATATAATTAAATTATGTCAATTATTTTTTTCTACTTTTCTTTAAAAGCCCTCACTTCTACCCTCTGTATTAATTCCTCTTTCATTACGTACATCTGTAAGCAATTCATTTTGAGCACGTATTAATAAGATATTTTCACCTACTGATGTAAAAAAATATCCTAAAACATCTTGTTCAGCTAAAGATAATCCTTGTACACTTTTCGTTGCAATAAGCCAAGATAAAGTTAAAAGTTGCTCTCCAGACAAATCATATATGCTCATAAGTCTACTCCTTACTACAATATTACTTATTAATTATATGTATAACTTATCTACATTATTAATTAGAATTGTACTATTCCATAAAGGTTTTTATACTAGATATAAAAAATCAAAAAGATGGTGATATTAATCAATTCACCATCTTTTCATTATAAGGTTTTATTATTCATTAATATGATTAAGTATATAAGACTTAACATCTTCTTTGTCTATTCCTAAACTAATTGAAAATTCTTCATTCAATAAGTTTTCAGCTGTCTTCATAACCTCATCATCATTTTTATTTGTCCTTTTACCTGACGTCTTGTTCTTCTTATTGGAGTGAATGCTCTTAACTATTGTGATTAAATCTTCACATTCCCCATTCTTCAACATTGACTTAAATGTTTCTGATCTTTCTCTATCATTGTCTACCCAAAATAAATCCATATCAGACACTTTCTCCATTAATAACTCTATCTCTTCTTCAGAGTGTATACCTCTAATAACTACTTTTTCATTATCTATTGGAATCTTTATTGTCATATTTTTAGAATAAATAGGGCTTAACACGTAGCATTCTTTTTGCTCATTATTCATGAACTTTTCCTTCTTAATATCGATAACCTTACATGCTCCTGTCATTCCATACATAACGTAATCATTAACCTTAAACATAAAATCGTCTCCTTCCTTACATAAAACTTTAATTACCTGAAGTTACTAACAGCTTTATATAGAGTTAACTTAGGCAGTTAAAAAAATTACGCCAAAATAAAAAAAAATAGCCTTCACAACAGGACTTACGTTGCAAAAACTACTCGTTGTATCTTTATTTTAACATATTTGAAATTATTATGTAAGCAAAACTTTTTTTATTTACTTTTAAAGCTATTTTAATACCAAATTTCTGTATGTTTTATTTTTTATTATATTTGTGCAATAATAACTCTCTTACTGCTCTCTCGTCTATCCTATATTAATTATTTAAATCTGTATGATACTTTTTTAAATTCTATATCTCCAATAACAAATTTCTGTGGTATTACTCTATTTCTAAGTTTTCTTGTCTCTATAAATTCTTTAGATACTACTATAAAATATTGTTGACTTCCTTCTTCAACCAAATAATACTCATTTCTATCTTTTAACTGGTACGCTAATTGAAAAAGGCCTGATTGTGAAATAAAATCCAATACATTTTCTATAAAACCTAACTTCTTTTTCCTCATTAAAGGATAAATAAAATCCGCATCTTTAAATTTACTTAATACTACAGCATCTTGTTTGCACCTACATCCATCACCCTTTATAAACTCAGCTAAATTTATAGGTTCTTTTATTACTAATTTATCTATATTGCTATCATTATCTAATAGAAAATCAATACTTGTATTAAGCAACACTGCTATTTCTTTTAAGTTCCCTATATCCGGCATACCTTTATCTGATTCCCATTTAGTAACAGCTTGTCTTGATACACATAGTTTTTCTGCTAATTGTTCCTGAGTAAAACCAACTTCCCTTCTTGCCTCTTTTAATTTTTGTCCTAATGTCATAATTCTTACCTCCGAAATTAAATTTTTCAACAACTCAATTGTTATAATTATACAGTAGATTTTGATAACCCAAAATACAAGAAACTAGCACTTTCCTCAATGCAACGAAACGTAGCATTACTTATTTAATTTTATTACTTTTTTATCACATATTTTATTTTATCGGTTCTTTTGTCATAATAGAATAATAAGTATAATTTATTGGAGATGATTTTATGAATAATCAAATAGAACAATTGACTCAAATACTTAAAGAAAGTAATAATATAGTATTCTTCGGTGGAGCAGGTGTTTCAACAGAAAGCGGAATTCCTGACTTTAGAAGTTCTAATGGTCTTTTTAATGAAAAGCTAAATATTACATTTACGCCTGAACAACTAGTTTCACATACATTTTTTATAAGATATCCAAAGGAATTCTATAATTTCTATAAAGCAAAACTTATATATCCTAATGCAACCCCCAATGAAGCACATATAGCTTTAGCTAAACTTGAAGAAATGGGTAAACTTAAAGCTATAGTTACTCAAAACATTGATGGCTTACACCAAGCAGCTGGATCAAAAAATGTATTTGAACTTCATGGCTCTGTTTTAAGAAACTACTGCATGAGCTGTAATGAATTTTATGATGAGAAGTTTATTTTAGAATCAGATGGAGTTCCCACATGCTCTAAGTGTGGCGGAACTGTAAAACCTGATGTAGTTCTTTATGAGGAAGGATTAGATGACGCTGTAATTAGAGGTGCTATTGATGCCATTTCTAAGGCAGATACACTTATAATTGGAGGTACTTCTTTAGTTGTATATCCTGCAGCTGGACTTATTAATTATTTTAAAGGAAAAAATCTAATTCTTATAAATAAGAGTTCAACTGCTGCTGATAATAAAGCTGACCTTGTTATTCATGACTCCATTGGAAAAGTATTAGGAAAAGCAGTTAATTTTTTAAAATAGTAACTTATCTTTTAGGTATGTTTTGTTAATAGATAAATATATTTATATTGTATAGCTATTAAGGAGCATTTCTATGAAGTATATTATATTTTTAATTTTACTTATAGCACTTATTATAACAATATTTTATTTTGATAGAAAACAATCAATCTTAAAGCATCAACTTTTAGTTGCAAATAGCCAAAATAATAACTTAAGATCCAAACTTTCCAAGTTTACTAGAACCAAGGAATCTATTCAAATAAAATATCTTATACCGACGAACTATACTGGTTTACTTAAAGAAAAATCTAATGTTTTGATTGCTCCTATAGAAAGTTCAAACTTGCTTCAAACAACGCAGGTAAAGATGGAAGTCAAAATTTTAGATAAAGCTGAGGTTCTAAGAGATACATGGTTTTATGTTGCACTACCTATAGATAGCAACATAAACTCTAGAGGTTGGGTAAAGCAAAGTGATTTCTCTTTGTTTTATAATAATTCAAGAAATATTACTAAAAGTTTTTAGTTTTAATACTATCCCACAATAGTTATTAATAAATCTCTAAGTATAATCTTAGTTAATACTTAAATAAAAAAGCTATCATTAACGATAGCTTTTTTATTATCTAATATATACATCATAAATCATAAAGGCTAAATATATTACTACAATTAATATAAAAGACCAATTGATTACACTTTCCTTAGGTTCATCACTTACATCTCTTAAATAATTAGATTCACCAATTTCACCTGTTACGCCTTGTCTTTCTATGTTGCACACTTCAAGTTTATGAATAAGCTTATATACCAATACTCCGAAAGCTACTCCTACTAATATATAAGAGGACATGTAAGTAAGCTTCATATTAAAACTTAAATCCATTAAAGATGGTTCCTCTACTACTTGAGATATTAATTCTTCTGCAGAAAATAATACCTTTTGAGCGGTTACTGATATTCCATTAATTATAAAATGCATTATTACTGAGGCAAAAATACTATTTGTAATTCTAACTATATATGCAAAAATAAAACCTAATACTGCAGCATATAAAAACTGTTGAAAATCCATATGAAATATACCAAATAAAATACCAGTAATTAGCGCTGCTTTAAATTTAGACTGCTTATCATATCCTGATAGAACAATTCCTCTTAAAGTCACCTCTTCTGTTATTGCAGGGGTAACTGCCATAAGTAATAACATAGCCCAATATGGAGTATCTGCAATAGCAGCCATAAATGTTCCCACATTATTTGTAAAAAACATCTGAGATATAGCAGATATGCACCCCATTAATGGATAGCAAACAAATGAAATTAAAATTATTAATAATAAGTCTTTTAAATGTATCTTATTTAATCTAAATGTTTCCTTTATATTTACTTTAGTAACAATAACATAAATTATTGCAGGTACTAAAAATAAAATAACGTGATTTAAAAATTGCATTACTCTTATATCTTTTATCCCCATTAACAAATATGTTTTTACTAAATATTCAGGTAAAAATATTGTTAATAGCACTAAAATTAAGAAATATATGTTAGATCTTTGTAATTTACTCATCTCTCTCTCCTATTTTATGAATAATTATTGTATACTGAGGAAATAATTATATATGAAGCGAGACGCTTTTTATAATCGCCTCTCCCCCATTTTATTTATATACGTTTCAATCCCTTTTGTGTTTTATCAAACATGAGAGGGATTGTTTCATGTTAATAACTAATTATCCTTTAAAATTTCTCTTCTAACTAAATCTAATGCTGCAACAGTAGCTTTAGCTCTTACATTATGCCTATTTCCATTAAATATATATCTAAATGCCTTTACATTTCCTTTATAATATAATCCTATATATACTAATCCAACAGGCTTTTCTTCTGAGCCCCCACCAGGCCCTGCTATTCCTGTTGTAACAACTGATATATCTGAACCAGTTCTCTTTGATATACCAATAGCCATTTCCTTTGCTGTTTCCTCACTAACAGCTCCATAAGTATCTAAAGTTTCCTTTTTTACTTTTAAAGTTCTTTCTTTTGCTTCATTAGAATAAGTTACAGCACCTTCTAGAAACACCTCAGATATTCCTGGATAATTAATTAATCTGCTAGCTATCATTCCACCTGTACAAGATTCAGCTGTTGATATAGTAAGTTTTCTATCTACTAACAATTTTCCTAGAACCTCTTCAATTGTTAGCTCTTCGCCTTCCCCATAGCAATCTAAATTAAATACTCTTTTTATTTCTTCTTTTACAGGTGCTATAAGCTTTCTTCCCTCTTCTTCATTCTTACCTCTAGCAGTAATCCTAAATATTACATCATCTTCTTTTGCATAAGGTGCCACTGTTGGATTAACTCCATTATTAATAAAATCTTTAATCATATTAGCTGCTGTACTTTCTCCAACACCTAATACCCTTAATACTTCAGATACTATAACTCCATCCCCTTTATCTTTTAAATATGGCTTTACATAATTTAAAAACATAGGTTTCATTTCTCTAGGAGGTCCTGGAAGTATAACAGCAACTTTATCATTCTTCTCTAAAATCATTCCTGGAGCTGTCCCATTTGGATTTGCTAAAACCTTTGATTCTTTAGGAAAATAAACTTGTTTAAAATTACTTTCTGTCATTTTCCTACCTAACCTTTTATAGTAATTTTTTAATTCTGCAAGAGATTCTTCATGTACCTCTAAATCAGAATTAAAGTACTTACATATTGTTTCTTTAGTTAAATCATCTTCTGTAGGTCCAAGTCCACCAGTACATATTAAAATATCACTTCTCTGAAATATTTCTCCTATTACCTCTAATAATCTATCTTCGTTATCACCAATTACTTCTTGACGGTATACATCTATTCCTAATGAAGCTAATTCTTTAGATATGAATTGTGCATTAGTATTTATAATATCGCCTAACAATATCTCTGTTCCTACAGCTAATATTTCTGCCTTCATTAAAACCTCACCTCTTCCTTTTATTAACATACATTATAGCACAAATAATTTAAGGGAGTCATAGACTCCCCTAAACATTCAGCATATGGGCTATCCCTAATAATTATTAGGGATAGCATATATAAAAAATTCTTTTCCCCACTACATTACTGTGTAAAGTAAAATAGTTTACAACATTAATTAATAAATAGTTAAGAAAAATATGTATGAGGAAAAAGAATTTAGTACTTACATATCTAACATATGTATTGCCTAATAAAATTATTCATAAAAGCATTCTACCAACCTGAATTTATTTTTTTATTAATATGACTTGTATCATTTACATACTCAAAGTGAAATTCATCCTTATAACAATTAATTTTTGTAAGAGACGCTTGTCCCATTATTTCTTCATAAAATCCATTTCCTTTATTAAAATAATTCATTACAGCTTTTAATGTCATGCCATGAGCTACAATTAATATATTTTTATTTGTACTATTTTTTAATATATTCTCTAAAGCTTTCCCTACTCTCTTATATAGATTTCTTAAAGATTCTCCACCTGGGGCCTTTATATCCATATTCCCATTAAAAATTTCTTTTATTTCTTTTCCTCTTCCTACCTTTAATAATTCCTCTTCTGTATGCCCCTCATATTCTCCAAAACTTATTTCTTTAAAATCATCTACTTCTATTATTTCTATACTTCTATCGCCCCTAATTATATTAGCTGTTTTCTTCGCCCTCTCTAAGGGACTAGTGTATATAACATCTAATTGGATACTATCTACTCTTTTTTTCAACTGCTCTGCCTGTTCAATTCCATAATCAGTTAGCTCAGAATTTCCAGACCCTTGTAACCTTTTATCTAAGTTCCAAACAGTTTGTCCATGTCTAGTTAAATAAACTGTACTCATAATAATGTTCCTCCCAATAGTAAATCCCAATAGCATTTACTATTGGGACTCTTATAACTACCTGCTCTCTATTATAGCCAATGCAACTGCACCAACCACTCCTGCATCTGAACCAAGTCCAGCAGGAACTATTTCACAACTTTCAGCCATACTCTTAAAGCATCTCTTATTAACAACCTTTTTTACAGTATCAAAGACTATATCCCCAGCCTTTGATACGCCCCCTCCTATTATTATCATTTCTGGGTCAAATGTAGCTATTGCATTTGCCACACCAATTCCTAGATATGTTAAGGCATTATCTATTATATCTTTTGCAACTTCATCTCCAGCTTCTGCTTCTTTAAATACCTCATATGAAGTAACAGTATCATACTTTTTTAAACTTGTCTCAACATTAGTTGAAACCGCTTCTTTACCTTTTTTAGCTATTGCTGTTCCTGATGACATAGCTTCTAAACAACCTAAATTTCCACAGTTACATCTAGGTCCGTTAGGATCTACTGTAGTATGTCCGATTTCTAAAGCATTAGATGTATGCCCTCTATATACTTTACCATCTAATACTGCTCCTCCACCTACTCCAGTACTAACTGTAAAATATACTATACTATTTTTACCTTTTCCAGCACCAAACATATACTCTCCTATTGCTGCAGCATTAGCATCGTTATCTAAGTATACCGGAATATTATATTTTTCTTTTAATGGTTGTACTAAATTGTAATCTTTAAACGGAAGATTCGGAGTTGTTATTATTATTCCTTTCTTCGCATCTAAAGGTCCTGGCGAACCTATTCCAATAGCTTCTACTTCATCTATTGAAGTACTTGATCCAACAATTACTTCATCAATTGATTGTACTATTCTTCCTAATACGGCTGCTTCTCCTTCTTCAGCTTTAGTAGGTAATACTACATTTGCTAATATATTTCCTTCTATAGTTGATATAGCTGTACTTATTTTCGTACCACCTAAATCTACACCTATTACATACTTTTTCATACTTTCCTCCTTATATAGCAAAATATTAAAGGGTTTACATTATTATTCTAAATCCTTTTAAATAATAAATAAACCCTATATCTATAAATTATTTTCTTTTATATGTATTAATATAATAATTTCCCAAATTATCATATCCTTCTTCTTTAATATTAAATGAACTCCCCTTAAGCATTGAGTTAATAATATCTATATCATGTTTATTACTGTTATCAAATTTAATTGTAAAAACATCGTTATCTTCAACTATACCTAAATAATCGTATATATTACTATAATCACTTAGTCCAATTTGCCCTTTTATTTCCATCCTATAATCTGACATAATACTCCTCCTAATGTACCTATCTCCCTAAATCTATATAAGTATATTCTACATCTATTTTTTTATTCTCCTTATATAACTATTTTCTCCTATGTATTTTCTTATATTCATAATGACAACAAAAATAGAGGGTGTAAAATTTACCACCCTCCAAGATATATTAAGCTTCATTTTTCAATTCTTTTTGCGCATTGGCCTTCTCTACTATTTTTATTGCTTCTGTAGGTGGAACCTCTTCATATCTTTCTATTTTCAAATCAAAGCTTCCTCTACCTTGAGTTATAGACCTTAAATCTGTAGCAAATTTAAATATCTCTGCCATTGGTGCTTCCACAACAAGTTTCTGAAGTTTGCCACATGGCTCCATTCCTAGTACTCTTCCACGCTTCTTATTTATATCACCAATTACATCTCCCATATACTCTTCTGGGATTAAAATTTCTATGTGCATAATTGGTTCTAGCAAAATTGGTTTTGCACCCTCTAAACCTTTTTTATATGCAATTGATGCAGCAATCTTAAATGCCATTTCAGAAGAATCTACAGGATGATAAGAGCCATCATGTAATGTTGCCCTTAATCCTATAACAGGATATCCTGCTAAAATACCATGCTTTATACAATCTCTTAAACCCTTTTCAACTGCTGGAATAAAGTTTCTAGGCACTACTCCTCCTACTACCTTATCTACAAATTCTAAATCCTTTTCACCATCATTACGAGGTTCAAATAGAATTTTTACATCTCCGTATTGACCATGGCCACCTGATTGCTTCTTATGCTTTCCTTGTACATCTGAACTTCCTTTTATTGTTTCTCTATAAGGGATCTTAGGTTTTCTAAGCTGTACCTCTACTCCAAACTTATTTTTTAACTTAGATGCTATAACCTCTAAATGCACTTCCCCAAGTCCTGAAATTATTGTTTCTGCATTTTCTATATCTCTACTTACATTAAATACTGGATCTTCATCTTGTAACTTACTTAATGCTAGAGATATCTTATCCTCATCCCCCTTACTCTTCGGTAAAACTGCCATTGACATTACCGCATTAGGGAAATTCATTTTATCATAAATTATTTTACAAGATTGATCACATAAAGTATCACCTGTGAATGTATATTGTAGCTTAGCTACCGCTCCAATATCTCCAGCTATAACTTCATCTGCTGGGACTTGATTCTTGCCTCTCATAAAAAATACATGAGCTAATTTCTCCGTCTTATTTTTATTAGTATTTACTACAATCATATCTCCATTTAATTTACCTGTAATCACTCTAAACAATGAAATCTTACCTACAAATGGATCTGCTATAGTCTTAAATACCATTGCTGAAAAAGGTTTATCTTCACTTAATTGAATAAATTCTTCCTTATTTGATTCAATATTTAATGCTTTTTGTGGTATCGCATATTTAGGTGATGGGAAACATTCAACTATATCTTCTAACAATGTATTTATCCCTATAATCTTTGTGGCAGAACCACACATAACAGGGGCTATATCACCTGATGCACATCCATTGATTAAGCCTTCATATATTTCTAAATCACTTAGTTCGCCCTCACTAAAATATTTTTCTAATAACACCTCATCAGTTTCTGCTACTGACTCCATAATCATTTGTTTACATTCATCAACTTTATCAACTAATTCTGGTGGAATCTCTGCTACCTCCATCATCTTAGTTTTTGGATTATAAATTCTTGCTCTCTTAGTTATAACATTAATAACTCCATTAAAATTATCCTCTTTACCTATCGGATATTGTATAGGAACAACACTAATTCCAAATTGATCTTTAAGGTTTTGTAAGACCTTATCAAAATCTGAATGTTCTCTATCTAACTTATTTATAAAAAATGTTCTTGGTAACTTTATCTTATTACAATAATCCCATGCTTGCTCTGTGCCTACTTGAGTCCCTGCAACACCACAAACTACAATCATTGCAACATCTACAGCCCTCATACCTTGAATGCTTTCTCCAACAAAATCAAAATATCCCGGAATATCTACTAAATTAATTTTTACTTTTTCCCATTCCAATGGAATTACTGAGGATGATAAAGATATTCCTCTTTTCTTTTCCTCTTGATCAAAATCAGATATTGTTGTTCCATCCTCAACTTTACCTAATCGATCCGTAACCTTGGAATAGTACAATAAGGCTTCTGTTAGTGAAGTTTTTCCTGAAGAACTGTGTCCTATAATCCCTAAATTTCTAAGATTGTTAATAGAATAGTCTTTCATTATTTTCGTCAAAGTATTAATATTCATTAATCTTTGACTTTCACCCACCTTTCCTATATATAGACTTTTTGATTAATATAAATCACGAGCTAACTTATACTATAATTTTTATGTTATCACTCCATAAAATAGTCCTTGCCTTATAATGAAACTGAGATATTACATTTTATATATTCTATATAGAGCATTTATATCCTTTTAACTTGTTCGAATTTTCAGAATTTTCTTACTAGTATTTTTACCATCATTTTCTCTGTGTATACTAAAAAATACAAAGTAGTTACTAAAAAAGGTTGGGGGAATATTTATTTTGCTTGTTCTGTAACATAAAAAAAGATTAAGCAAAATTTACTTAATCTTTAAAAACTATCTATTTTTTTTAAATGCAAAAAACTTCATAAACACAAATGTTATTGGAACTCCAATTACTGCAGCTAATCCATAAGCAATTAATTTATGTAATCCCATCATATTAAACACTATGAAAACTACAATATTTTGAATAATAAAGTTAGGAATATATGAAACTGCAAATTTAATGAATTTATTAAATTCTAACTTTTCTTTAAAAGTAACATAACTATTTAATATATAAGATATTACTAAACCTGAAATATATCCAAATATAAATGCAACATTCTCATTTAAAAAACTAGAATATATATATGAAAATATCACCCCATTAAATGTGTTTATTACACCTATAAAAACAAACATTATAAATTGTTTAGAAAAAAATACTTCTTTTATCTTATTAATTAAAGATTCCATACTAATTATCTCTTTCTTTATTATTTATTAATTTATCTGCTATTATAAATCTTGGTCTTTGCTTAGTCTCGTTGTATATCTTTCCTATATACTCTCCAATAACTCCTAGAGATAATAATTGTATTCCACCAATCATCCAAATAGATATAGTTATTGAAGTCCATCCAGCTTCAGTATTTCCCATAAACTTAACAATTAATGAATATATTAAGGCAATAAAACTTAGTACAAATATAGAAAATCCTAATCCTGTTATTATTCTTATAGGCTTTATGCTAAATGATGTAATTCCATCCCAAGCAAATGCAAGCATCTTCTTAAGAGGATATTTTGATTCTCCTGCAAATCTCTCATGTCTCTCATATTCTACTACAGAATATCTATATCCTATTAAAGGAACAATTCCTCTAAGGAATAGATTTACTTCTTTAAACTGGCTTAGGCCTTCTAAGGCTCTCTTACTCATAAGTCTATAATCTGCATGATTGTAGATTACATCTACCCCCAACATATTCATAAACTTATAAAATCCAAGAGCTGTTGTTCTTTTAAAGAAAGTATCTGTCTTTCTTGAAGATCTTACTCCATAAACTACATCGCTACCATTATAGTATTCTTCTACAAACTTATCTATTACATCTATATCATCTTGTAAATCTGCATCTAATGATATTGTCATATCTGCATATTCTTTAGCAGTCATAAGACCAGCTAACAATGCATTTTGATGGCCCTTATTCCTTGATAAATTAACACCACTAAAAATGTTATTTTGTTCATGAAGCTCTTGTATGATGCTCCAAGTTTTATCCTTAGATCCATCATTAACAAATAGAATCTTACTCTCTTCAGATACAACTTCATTTTTTATCATTACATTAATCTTTTCTAATAATCTTTTAGCAGTTTCATGCAATACTTCTTCTTCATTATAACAAGGCACTACTAAATATAAGACTTCTTTCATTTTCTAATCCTCCGTAAAGATTTTACTCTCTTCCAAAATAATTATTCTTTATAATTTTTTCACCTATCTCATATGACTTTAATAAATGTTCTAATTCCTCTTCATTTTTAACGTTTCCTTTAATTTCATTCCCTTTTATTATTGTAGCATCTCTATTTGTATTAACCAATACTCTTCCCATAGATGTATTTAAGTACTTATCATTATTAATACCAAGTAAATATGCAATAGTAGTTGGGATATCTACTTGTCCCCCACTTGCCTCAACAACACTTGGCTTAATACCTTTTGAATATATAATTAAAGGAATTTTATTATCATATTCTTTCCACCAGTTTCCTTCATAATCTAATTTTTGTATATCATCATTATAATATTTATGAACTCCACCATGATCTCCATATAATACAATCATTGTATTATCTAATATACCAATTTCATCTAATTTCTCAAAGAACATTTCTATCTGTCTATCTGTATATCTTACACTCTCAAAATATCCACCTAAATAACTTTCATCAACTTCTTCAGGTAAGTCTAACTCTCTATATTTCTCATCAATTTCAAATGGACCATGATTAGACATTGTAGGTGCTTGAAAGAAGAAAGGTTCTTGTACACTTTTCAATTTATCAGAAACTTGTGTTAAAAAACTTCTATCAGATAATCCGTATCCTACAGTCTCTTCATATACGTAATCTCCAATATCCCAGATAGTTTCAATTCCAAATCCATTTTTATGCAACTCTGTCCAGTTAAATTCTCCAATTTCTTCTGCGTGAGATGATATTGTTTTATATCCTTCTTCTTCTAATATTCTAGGCAAAGAATTAGAATAAACATTCTCACCATAATTTAAGGCAGTAATTTTATCACCTAAGGGATATATAGATGTATTAACCATAAAATCACAGTCTATACTATTCCCTGCATTATTTTGCTCATATATATTGTTAAAATACAAGCCATCTTTTGTAAGCTTATTTAAAAATGGAGATATTTCTTTTCCATTTACACTCTTATTTATAACAAAATTTTCTAAAGACTCTACCTGAATAAATATTACATTCTTTCCTTTTGCAACTCCACTATATTCATTGGGTTCTAGGTCTTCTCTATTATAAGCTAACCATTCCTCTATCTCATCTTTTTCACAATTTGATAAAGGATTCATTACTTTAGATAAAGTTCTAGCTGATTCTATAAGATGATATCCTATTGGTCCTGATGCTCTTGCAGACATAAGTGTCGTCCATCTCTTAGTAAGCATTCTGTTAGACCATCCACTAATACTTAATACATCTATACATACAAATGATATTAACAAAATAATTGCTACATTCCTAAGAGTAAAAAGGAACTTTCCAACACTTCTTGATTCACTAGATCTTATTTTCTTTATAAAAACAAACAATATTATCGCAACTATATCTATAACAAATAATAAATCTATAGTTTTAAATTGATATAAAGATTCTCCTACAGGATTAAATGTACCTGAAAAGAATATATTTTTTAATCCTAAAAAATCTCTATTTACTCTAAAATACCATAAGTCTGCTATCAGTAAAGTACTGAATAAGATATTTAAAATAATATAATATACAATCTGCTTATTCTTCGAAAATAAATATCCAAATGAATAAAATAATAATACAAAAGCTAAGTTAACAAATACAAACTTAAAGCTTATATTACTAAATTTAATTTTATCTGCAGAACTTACTTCAACTAAAGTCATAAATATAAGAGACTTTAACAACATATCTATTATTGTAATAAATCTAAATTTACTTATTCCCGTTGAAAATACTTTTCTCTTATAAAACTTAATATCATTTATTTTATCCTTTAAATTCATAAATTGTTGCCCTACCCTATCTCTTTACTATTTTATCTTTAATAAAATCAATTAATTTAAATAAACTCCAAAGTACTCCTATAATTAGTAATATATCAAACACAAAGTTAAATAGATATAATTGTTTAGCTGTATCCGCTTGACCATTTCCTACAAAAGGCATTGGGAACTGTATTCCACCTATTAACATTATTCCCCATAACAATAATATCTTATTTCTAACTTCTTCATTTCCTGAACTCTTTATAAACTTGATTAAAGATACTATAAATATACTTATAAATACTGCTAGTATAAACCATAACTTTGTTGGTAATTTTGTTTCTCTAAAATTAGACCACGTAGTAAATCTATTAAATTCTCTTACTGGTTCTTCACTATCAACTCTATAGCACTTTCCTAAAGATGTACTAGTAATAAAAGCTTTTCCTGCTGTATACTGCATCCCCTCTATTAATCTTTTAGGATGAGTTAAATAAAATTTAGCTAGCTTTCCATTGCTTATTTTACTATAGAACTCTTCCTCTGTTATTGGAGTTCTAGGTATATATTTAACATATTCACTTGCATCTAAATAAGAATGTTTTCCTGCTTCTCCTGCCATATCTGGATTAAGCCCAAGATCTATTAAGTCCTGTTCAGGGGTTTCTGATCCATTAAGAACTCCATAGAACACAGAATTATATTGAGTATCTTTACTTATATTCTTATTTACCATATTTATTTGAACTGGATATATTATTACTACAGCTAAAAATACTGATAATAATATTAAATTCTTACGTGTTAATATCTTTCTGTTATCCCAAAGAATCTTAAATAACAGTATTACTACAAATGGTAAAGTAGTAAATACCTGCATCTTTGATCCTAAGAACATAAACGCACCTATATATACTAGAGAAATTTTAGATGCTATATTGCTTTCTTCATGCCTTACATATTTGCAGTTAATATAGTATAAAAATGTCCCTATGAATAGTAATAATGTACATAACATCATTGGCTCTCCATATAAACTATTAAACCACAATATATAATTTCCATCCATAAATACAAAAATACTAACTAAAGCAACTATAGTTAATTTAAGTTTACTTTTTATATTTAAGTTCTTTAAAATAATTGCAATAGAAGATATATATATTATTGCATAAGCAATAGCTAAATATTGTGTTTTAAATACCTCTTGCCCTAAAACCTTACATATGTAAGATATAAACGTAATTAAGTACCCCATACTTGATCCAAATAGGGTAATAAGTAAAGTAAACATATTTGTATTAATCTTATAGTCAGTAACAATATAATCATAGAAACGTTTAAAATCAGGATTCATTTTATCTGAATCTAATAAAGATAATCCTGATAAGCCCATAACTCTATCAAAATCTCCCTGATCAGCAACTCCAACTTGTGGATACTTAAATAATATATAAGCTATTAGTAAAACTGATATTATAATAAAAGTACCTATGATATATTTAGTATAGTTATTTTTTATATTATCCTTCAACTTCATTTATTTTATCCTCCATATAATAAGCCACATTACTTTTCATTATATCATTTTTAGCAATGTATTTTATTGTATGTTTATAAATATTTTCTTAAGTTTTGTAACCCTTTATATAATAATACCTATTTATGCTATAATTTTATTGAATTATTATAAATTAAGGAGTATGAAATGAGTAAAAAGAAAAAAATTATATTATCTACAATATTATCTATACTCTTCATTGCAATTTTATATGGAATATTATTTTACTTTAGTTTTTTCCAAGGATTTGTAACAGTAAAAGATAATAAAGTACAATCTAAATTATTACCTAATGATGACTTTACGTCTTCATATATACCTAAATTAAACTTTAAAAATACAAAAGAAGAATTAGTTTCCGATGTTAAAATTAACATGTTAAACAATATAGATTCTTCTATACCTGTCATAAAAAAATCACAAAGGCACTATATTCCCTTAGATTATGTATGCAAAACACTTGGATATAATCTAACCAAATCAAATAATGCTTTTACCATCTCAAATTCTAATTACACTATCACTTTAAGTGAAGACTCTTATACAAAAGGAGATAAATCCTCATATTTAAGAGGTAATATATTAACCAACAATAACCAAGCTTTTATTTCTATATCAGATATAGAAGAGATATTTAATTTAATTTCAGTTTATACATTTGAAAATCAGACCATTAATATATTAAAAGCTCCCCAAAGTAACCTACAAAATAATTCTTATGAAACAAGTTCCGATGGAAAAATAGCTTTAGTTAGATTAGAAGATTTTACAGCTGGCGAAGGAATATCATCAGAAACTAATCAACCTAAATTTAAAGCAATGGCAAACTTTTTAAGTACTTCAGGAATCAAATATCATATTGCATGGATACCTAGATTTAAAGCTCCTAATGATAATATTGATAATGATTTATTAACTGTTGATACATTTGAAAATGCTGCTTTTGTAAATCTATTAGATTACTTTATTAATCATGGTGCATTAATAGGATTACACGGATATACTCATCAGGCTGGAGATTCTAGAAGTGCTGTTGGAACTGAACTTTCTCGTAAAGTTAATAGCTCAGAAGAGGAAACTCGGGCAGTAATCGAAAATGCTATTAATACTGCTACTGCATTAAATATACCTTTTGGTTTTTTTGAAAGTTCACACTATAAAGCATCTTCTGCACAAAAATCTATTATAGAAGAATACTTCCAATATATTTATGAACCAAAAAACTATTTAATATATACTAAACTACAAAAAACTAAAAATAATAACTTATATATACCTACACCTTTAAGTTATGTAAGAGACTTAGATGCTAATCCAATAATAAAAAAATTAAATAAACCTACTCCTGGATTATTAGCAAGCTTTTTCTATCATTCTACAAAGGAATTAGATTTCATAGAAGTTGATACATCTAATAATGTATTTGATGTAAAATACTCTATAGAATCCCCACTTCAACAAATAGTAAAATCTCTTAATGAGAATAAATATATAACTACACACGTAACGGAGTTAAAAAATTAAGGAGCTATAGTTTAACTATAACTCCCTTTTTTTATATTAATTTTATTGTATATACTTACACAAAAGTATCCTAAAATTCCTCCTGATGTATCAATCATAACATCTTTAAAAGCTGGTCCCCTTCCAGGTATAAATGATTGGTGGAACTCATCAGAACATGCATATAAAAATACAAATATTACTGAATAAATCCTAGCTTTTCTCTCTACTACATATAAACTTATAACATTATATATTAAGATAAATAAGATAAAGTATTCTGTAAAATGTGCGCCCTTTCTTATAATTAAGGTTGCTAACTCTCCAAAATACGTATCCAACTTTAATCCTAGTAAATTAAAAACATATAATACAAATCTGCTTTGTTCGCTAGACTTATCTCCAGGCTGATGAGACATATAAAATATAAAAATCATCCATCCTAAAAATAATCCCCATCTTACTACTTTTTTATTCCTATCACTCATATAAATCTCCTAGCATATAAATTATAAGTATAATTATACACTAGATATCATTTCTTTTCTAATTTAGCGCTGCTCTACAATATATTTATTTATATATGCTAATGATTCTTCTAGTACCTCTTGGCTATGTTCCATTGATTCAACCTTAATTTCTAAATTACAAACTCTTTGATCAACTTGATACATTAGCTCCTTTATATCATGTAGTAATTTTCCTTCATATGATACTTGAATTCCATCAGCATCTATATATATCTTTTCTGGTGGTTCCCCACATTCACTACATTTTGCATATATGCCTTCCTTCTCAACATCTCTAAATAGCTTGAAAGTATCATTATTACATGATGAGCAATTAGAGAGCATTACAAAGTCATAATAGCTAACATCAAATAAGTATTTAGACCCACACTCTTTACAAGTTATCTCCAGATTATTGTCTATAGTTTCGATATAAAACTTATTTCCACAACACCCTTCTCTTTGGCATACTACTGTTCTTATCATAAACTTCACTCCTTTTGAGCAATATATTTGAATCTCATCTTATCATTTAATATGATTGTTAATTCAAATTTATAACTACTCAATAAAAGTTTTTATTGTTTATCTTCTTGTTTTATCTCAATTTCTATCTCTTTTATTTTTATATCTACTTCTTCAGTTTTTTTCCCTGATAATAACAATCTTCTCTTTTCTAATTTTAACTCTTTAAGTTTATCTTTCAATAGCTCTAATTTATGCACTTTATACACTCCCCACCCATAAGAGAATTATTTAATATCATATATTAACAAAGCTTTTAAATATAATCTTTTTATTGATAACGTATCCAAAAAATATCTATAACTAAATTATATAAAATACAAAAGCTATTGTATATAATTATCTTTAGTTATTTTATTCCATATTGTAACACAATTATGCCTATTTCTTTAAAATAAAAAAAGAACTACGTATGTAGTTCTTCTGGTGGAGATAAAGAGATTCGAACTCTTGACCCCCTGCGTGCAAGGCAGGTGC
>JAQEYV010000016.1:0-17163 GCA_027692445.1 Clostridiaceae bacterium OF42-15pH9A
AGAGGACTGAAAATCCTCGTGTCCCTGGTTCGATTCCTGGTCGAGCCACCAGGAAAAAGCACTAACAAATGTTAGTGCTTTTTTATTTCTATAAAATTTCTAAAATAGATTCTATATGTCCTTTTACTTTTACTTTTCTAAATTCATGAGTTAAGATACCATTCTCATCAATTATAAATGTACTTCTTTCAATTCCTAGTACCTTTTTTCCATACATATTCTTTTCCTTTATAACGTCATATAATGAGCATACTACTTTTTCTTCATCACTTAAAAGAATAAAAGGTAATTCAAACTTCTTGATAAATTTATCATGAGAAGTTAATGTGTCTTTACTAATTCCTATAACTATAGCATTTTTATCATTAATTATAGTATGATTATCTCTAAAGTCACAGGCTTCAGTTGTACAACCAGGAGTATTGTCCTTTGGATAAAAATAAAGAATAACTTTTTTACCTCTATAATCACTAAGTTTGTGTTGCTTATTATCAGACCCCATAAGTTCAAAATCTGGTGCTAATTCACCTATTTTTAACATATTTATCTACCTCCATTTAATTAAAATATATTATATAATAATTATTATCCTTTATCAAGGGGAATATTAGGAGTATAAATAATTAAGTTGTTATAAACCAATAATACTGATAAAATGTAATTAACCCTAAATTTTTAATAAAGGAGACGAATAATGGAAAATAAGGTATTAGCAGTAGTTGCAGGAAATGAAATTACGCAAAAAGATTTAGAGGATATAATAAATAAGTATCCAGAAGATAGAAGAATGTATTTAAATACAGAAAGAGGTAGAAAAGAGTTATTAGAACAAACTATAGCTTTTGAATTATTTAATAAGTTTGGTAATGAAATAGGATTAGATAATACTGATGAGTATAAAAATACATTAAATAGCCTAGCAAAAGAACTTCTAACTCAAATGTCAGTTCAAAAGATTCTTTCTGATGTAACTGTTACAGAAGAAGAAATTAAGAAGTTCTATGAAGATAATAAAGAACAATTTATGGATAAAGAAACAGTATCAGCTAAACATATTTTAGTTGAAAGTGAAGATGCAGCTAAGAAAATAAAGGAAGAAATAGATAATGGTTCAATATCTTTTGAAGATGCTGCGGCTAAATATTCTTCATGTCCTTCAAAAGAAGAAGGTGGAAACCTAGGTGAATTTGGAAGAGGAATGATGGTGCCAGAATTCGAAAATATGGCTTTTTCTTCTGAAGTAGGTAAGGTAACTGATCCAGTACAAACTCAATTCGGATATCACTTAATATTAGTTGAGAAAAAGAATGAAGCTAAAGAAAAGTCTTTTGAAGAAGTTAAAGATATGGTAGCTAATCAATTAATACAACAAGCACAACAAAAGAAATATGTTGATATGGTACTTGAATTAGAAAGCAAGTATGGAGTAGATAGAAAATAATTAAAGAAGCCCTATGCGTTAGGGCTTCTTTTTATAATAATTCTTTAAAGTTCATTATGTATTTATCAGCAGTCTCTATTAAATCATGTTTTTGATACCCTGCAGCTTTATCATATACTGCTATGACTTTCATATTAGCTGATTTAGCTCCTCTAACAGCTTCTATTATATCTTCAAAGACAATACACTCTGATGGCTTTACATCAAGTCTTGCAGCGGCCATTAAATACACATCAGGATTAGACTTACTTTTTTTGGCTTCCTCTGTTGTAATTATTGCATCAAAAAGATTATAAATCTCTCTCTTTTTTAATACAGCTTCTAATAGAGGATAAGAATTGCTTGTAGCTAGTCCAATTTTTATACCCTTATCTTTTAAATGTGTAAGTAATTCTAGTACACCTTCTTTTAAATAAACGTCTTCTAAATAATGTTTATAAGCCATGTTATGCCATGTATCCATTATTTCATCTAATGAATCAGCTAGATGAAATCTATTTTTAAAATAAACAGCCGTTTCTTGAAAACTTAAATGATTTATTTCATCTTTTAAATTATGAGGCATTTCATATCCTTTTTCATTTAAGTAATCTATATCTATTTGTTCCCATATCCACATTGAATCAACTAAAGTTCCATCCAAATCAAATATGGCGCCTTTTATATTAGTAAACATTGCTCACCTCTTGTATGTAAATCTAATTATATGATAACCTAAATATTTAAAATATCATAGATATAAATATAAGAATATATAAATATAAAAATACATAAATATATATTTATGTATTTTTATATTTTTATGGACACATTTTAAATAAAAAAATTAAACTATAAGTAGAGCGGTGTGTTCAGAATGAAAGATATAGGAAAAACTATAGAAGAATACGAAAGAGAAATTTTAAGATTAAAAAGAGAAAATGAGCCGATGGATATAGAAAATGAAGTGTTAAACCAAAGGCGCCTCTAGCCATAAAAGCTATAACATAATTTAAAGATCATCATCAGATTAAGCTACAAAGACTCATGATAAAAGATATGACGTTAGTCTTACTAAATATTCAGACATTAGTGTTGATATATCAAATAAGTACGTGGAAAATAATTATTTAATTCATACATAAATACATAATGAAAACTTTGTTAAAGGCATATATTGTAATGTATAAAATTAAAGGATTAGCAGATACTATTTAAATAAATTATTAAAGGGAGATAGTATTATGATTTTTATGGGAATTTGTATTTATGTATTTACTTTAGTTATGGCATATGCTTTATGCAAGGCTGCTAGTATGGACGAGGAATATAAAGAAGATATTAAGTAAAATAAAAAAAGCAGACATATGTCTGCTTTTTTTATTTGGTCGGGGTGACAGGGATCGAACCTGCGACCTCATGGTCCCAAACCACGCGCGCTCCCATCTGCGCCACACCCCGTAGCACATATATTATTATATATATATACTTTTATATTGTCAAATATAAGTTTTATATTAGTATAAGAAATAATATTAGGTGTATATAGAAGAATATTGATATTAAGTAAAGTATTTAGAAGATAATTATGTGTATAAATATGTCGCTAGAAGCATTTACCGTTGTTTCAAGTGAAGAGAAATGTTATAATAAAAAATGTGATTCTAAATAATATAACAAAATACGGGGGGAGGGATGGTCAAAACGACCACATATAATGAAAAAAAAGGTTTTATCTGCAATTGTTGCGGGTATAATGGCGATTACATTAATAGTACCGCCTATGGCAGTAAGTGCTACTCCTGATAGTGGACAAGTACAGGAAGCTAGACAGAAGTATGAAGAATTAACTAAAAAAATTAATGAAATCGATAGACAAATTCAAGTTTTAGATAATCAAATAGTTCCATTAGTAGAGAAGATAAATAGTAATAAAAATGAAATTTCAAATATAAATAGAGAAATAGATAATGCAAATAAAGAAATAGAGCAAGCAGAAGAAGAAATAGTTGGTCAAGAAGAACTATTAGGTAAAAGATTAAGAGAGTTATATAAGTCAGGTGGACAAACTAGTTACATATCACTAATTTTCTCGGCAGAAAGTTTTAGTGATTTAATAACTAAGATAGATTCTGCTTCTAGATTAGTTAAACTTGATCAACAGGTTGTTGAAGAGTTATTAGAAAAACAAGAACAACTTGATGAAAAGGTTAAGACTTTAGAAGTTAAGGGCGAAGAGATAAAGAAGATAAATGAGGATATACAAAAGAAACTACAAGATTTTGAAGCTAAAAAAAATGAGCAACAAGTGTTAATAGATCAAGCAGAAAGTGAACAAAAAGAGTTTGATAGACTTTATTTAGCAGACCTTGAAAGAGAGATAGTAAAGGGCTTGGTTAATATTTGTTATGATTCTAGTAATTCAAGACAAAGTTTAGAAAATGCAGTTTTTCAATTAAGAGCTTTAAGAAAGGGACAACTTAAGAGCCCTATAGTAGATTCTGAGGTAGTAGACGCAATAGAAAATGCTAAGAAGCTAATTGAGAAGAAAAAAGCAGAAGAAGCTGCGGCTAATGCACCTAATAGAGGAAATGGTTCTACTGTAACTGGTAGTGCATCAGCTATATTAAATGAAGCGTACAAGCATATTGGAAAGCCTTATGTTTGGGGTGCTACTGGACCTAATTCCTTTGACTGTTCTGGATTTACATCTTATGTTTATAGAAATGCAGCAGGGGTAAATATAGGTAGAACTACAAAAGATCAAATATATGCAGGAAGAGAAGTTTCTAGATCTGAATTACAACCTGGAGACTTAGTATTCCCACATGCCGACCATGTAGGTATTTATGTAGGTGATGGTAAGATGATACATTCACCTAAACCAGGTAAGAATGTAGAGGTTATACCTATGTATGGTTTCTGGAGAGCTAGAAGAATATTAAATTAATATGAAAGAGGGCAAAGTTTTGCTCTCTTTTTTTGACGTCTAGGAAATTATAAAATTTTAATAAGTTATAAATCAAAGGTGTTATTACAATTTCATAGTTTCTTTACCTTTAGTACGAAGGAAATAGATATTTATTTTTCTGTGACTTAGAGCTTGCGATGGAACTGGAAAAGTAAATATCTATGGATTAAGCGACGAAACAAGCAAAATAAGTATTACCAATACCTTTTTTTAGACATAAGAATTTAAAAGTTAAGAATTTATAGTTAAATTGCAGCTTTATTAATTTAGTTTGTGAATAAATTGATATTAATGTATAATGATATGGATATTTTTTTAGAGAGGTTTTAAAATGAGTGATTTAGATAAACTTGTGTTAAGTGATGAGTCCGTAGATGATTTACAATTAAAAGGATTAAAACTAATTCAAAAGAAAGATGCTTTTAGATTTGGCGTTGATGCGGTTTTATTATCTGACTTTTCAAAAGTAAAGAGCAAACATAGGGTTATAGATTTATGTTCAGGAACTGGTATAATTCCTTTTTTATTGATGGGAAAATATAATCCAGAAGAAGTTGTAGCTTTAGAAATACAAAATGATATGGCGGATATGGCAGAGAGAAGTGTAAAGTTAAATTCATTAGAAGATAAAATAAAAGTATATAATAGAGATCTTAAAGATATAGATTTCTTAAAGAGTATTGGAAGATTTGATGTGTTAACAGTAAATCCTCCTTATAAGATTAATAATGGAGGTATAGTAAATCCATCAGACAAGTTAGCTATAGCTAGACATGAAGTAATGTGTACTTTAGAGGATGTTATTAAGGCTTCTAGGACATTACTTAAAGATAATGGAAGGATGTATATGGTACATAGACCAGAAAGACTAGCAGATATAATGGTTTTGATGAGAAAGTATAAGATAGAACCAAAGAGAGTAAGGATGGTTCATCCTAATACTAAAAAGGCACCTAATATCGTTCTTATTGAAGGGCAAAGAGATGGAGGGAGCTTTTTAAAGTGGGAGGAATCATTATATGTATACAATAATAAGGGTGAATATAGTGATGAGATAAATAGAATTTACGGAAGGAGTGAAGTGTAATGACAATAGGGAAGCTTTTTTTAGTTCCTACACCAATAGGGAATTTAAAGGATATAACATTAAGAGCTTTAGAAGTATTAAAATCTGTAGATGTTATAGCGGCAGAAGATACTAGACAATCATTAAAGTTATTAAATCACTTTGAAATAAAGAAATCCTTGATTAGCTATCATCAGCATAATGAACAAGGGAAAAGTGAAGAAATTATAGATAGATTAGAAAGAGGAGAGAATATAGCCTTAGTTACAGATGCAGGAACGCCTGGAATATCTGATCCAGGAGCTATTATTGTAAGTAGGTGCATTGAAAAACAAATTCCATTTGAAGTGTTACCTGGAGCTACAGCAATAACAACTGCATTAGTTTACTCGGGGCTAGATACAACTAAGTTTATCTTTAGAGGGTTCATTCCAAGAGAGACTAAAGAACGAAAAATACTTCTTGAAGAGATAAAAGATGTTAAGGAATCCATAATAATATATGAATCTCCACATAGACTGTTATCAACATTAGATTTAATATACAATAACTTGGGTAATAGAAAGATAGCTGTATGTAGAGAATTGACGAAATTACATGAAGAGATAGTTAGAGGAAGTATAGATGAGGTTATTAAGACCTTTGAAGAAAGAACTATAAAGGGAGAATTCGTTTTAGTTATTGAAGGCAAACAGCAAGAAATGATAGAGGAAGAGAATAGAAAGAAGTGGGAGAAGCTAACTGTAAGAGAGCATATATTATACTATATAGAAAAGGGTTCTAGTAAAAAGGATGCAATTAAGTTAGTTGCTAAAGATAGAAATGTTCCTAAGGGAGAGATATATAAGCATTCCACAGATATTTAAATAAAAAAAGACCTCTGGGGATAGAGGTCTTTCTAAATGAGAGATTTTGGGGAAATCCCTCTATATTATTACTTATTGTTTCTTATTTCTTCTAAACATTTTTTACAGATGTTTTTACCTTTATAGTTTATAACATCTCTAGCGTCACCACAGAAAATACAAGCTGGCTCATATTTCTTTAATATAATTTGTTCACCGTCAACGTATATTTCTAAAGCGTCTTTTTCAGCTATATCTAATGTTCTTCTTAATTCTATAGGAATTACGATTCTTCCTAGTTCATCTACTCTTCTTACTACACCTGTTGATTTCATAAAAGTTTTCCTCCTTAATTTCGCATCTTTCGACATTTTACTATGTTATGTTACCAAAATTGTAATTTAAAGTCAACTAAAAAATCAAAATTATTTTCATAAATTACAAAATTCTATCTAAAAGTATGTTATAAATAGAATATACTACCATAAAAATAAATTGTCAATACTTTACAATTAAAAAATGAAAATAAATATTTTTATTGCAAATGGCTTGTCCTCTTGTTTTTGTAGACTAATAAGAAAACGTATAATTAAAATTGAAAAAAAAAGAGAAAAAAATAAACAAAAAATGTTAATTAATAATTGTCAAATATGCTGAATTAATATAATATAATGTCGAAAGAATAATATCAGCAACATGAATTAAATTCATAAGTTATGAAAATACTAAAAATATATATTATAATGCTAAAAGTAACTTGTAATAAGTTTTTGTATACTATATAATATATTTAGAGAATAAAAGTTAAAGGTGGAAGTAAGTATGAATAAAAAGATAGATTCAGATTATATAAAGACTCTGGCAGAAGAGATGTCTAAAAATAGTTTAATATCATACAATGATTTACCACAATATGATTTATTTTTATCGCAAGTAATTGACTTTCTTAATGATAAGTTTACTGAGGATAAATATACAAATAACATCGTTCAAAATTATATAAAGAGTGAAGTTATTACTAAACCTGAGGATGGTAAAAAAAGAGGATATACTAAATTACATTTGGTGCAATTAGTTTTATTAAGCTATATGAGACCTGTATTGACAACAGAAGAAATAAAAAAGGTATTCAGTTTAGCTTTTAATGAAATAAATGATAGAAATGATGATATAATTTCATGGGAAACAGCTTATAAGATTTTCGTAGAAATTCAAAAAGAAAGCTATGATTCATTCTTATCTAATCCAATAGGTGATGAGGAAAAGCTTGATGAAATAATGAAGAATTTTGAGCTTCAAGAGAAAGATGAAGATAGAATTAGAGTATTCATATTAGTAATATCATTAATAGCACAGGCTAGCGTTATAAAGAAGCTAGTTCAAAAGATAGCAACAGAATACGATGCAGAATAGGAGAATTAAGTTTCTCCTTTTTTAACGTCTAGGAAAGTATAAAATCTTAATTAATTATAATTCAAAAGTATTATTACAATTTCATATTAAAAAATATAAAATCAAGGATAATAATTTTATAATTTCCTTACCTTTAGTACGAGTGGGGGGGAATATTTGTTTTGATGTGACTTGGAGCTTGCGACGGAACAAGCAAAATAAATATCCACCCCACTTTTTTATTTAAATAATATTAAAGATAGAAGAGTTGATTGTATGCAGGTTAGAGTACTGAAGAAATCTGTACGAGAATTTGTAGAACTTGTTTTAAGTTCTGGAAGTCTAGATAATAGATTTACTTCTAATGCAAGAGCTATTGAAGGCGTAAAAGCTCATCAAAAACTTCAAAAAAGTAATGCTGAGGTGTATAAGAATTACGAAAAAGAAGTGTTTTTAAAACTTAATATTGATATGGATATATTTATTCTTGATTTAGAAGGAAGATGTGATGGGATTATTACTGAAGGCAATGATGTAATAGTAGAGGAGATAAAATCTACATATAAGCCTTTGTACGAGATAGAGGAAGATTATAATGTATTACATTGGGCTCAAGCAAAATTATATGGATATATGCTGTGTAAAGAGCGTGATATGGATAACATATATGTGCAACTAAGTTATTATAATCTCGATACTAATGAGGTGAAGACCTTCAAGAAAAATTACTCAATTAAAGAATTATATGATTTTCTCATGGGTATGGTGAAGTTATATCATCAATATGCTGAACTTGATTATAATCATAAGAAGAAGAGAAATGAGAGTATAAAGAATTTACAATTCCCATTTGCTAAATATAGAAAAGGGCAATTGGAGTTAGCAAGGTCTTGGTATAGTACCATAAAAGAAGGTAATAAAATTTTTGCACAAGCGCCTACAGGAATAGGAAAAACAGTATCTACTATTTTCCCTGCAATAAAAGCTGTTGGGGAAGGATATGGGGAAAGAATTTTTTATCTTACAGCAAAGAATGTTAATAGAAAAGTTGCAGAAGAAACCTTAGAGAAGCTTAGAGATAAGGGCCTAATTTATAGGTCAGTAACATTAGTTGCTAAGGAAAAAATATGCATTAATGATAAGGTTAGTTGTAATCCTGATGATTGTATTTATGCCAGAGGATATTATGATAAAGTGAAAAATGTTATATATTCTATATTAATGAGTGAATATTCAATTTCCAGGGAAATACTTTGTGAATTTGGGGAAAAGTATGAAGTATGTCCGTTTGAACTAGCTTTAGATCTTATAAACTGGAGCGATGGGATAATATGTGATTATAATTATATATTTGATCCAAGAGTTTATTTAAGAAGAGTTCTAGATGAAACTGGGAAAGAGAATATATTATTAATTGATGAGGCTCATAATCTTGTAGATAGAGGAAGAGATATGTATACTGCAAGATTATTAAAAAGCAAGTTTATGCAATTAAGAAAAGAGACTAAAGGAAAGTGTCCTACATTATATAAAGCTTTAAATAAAATAAATAGTTTTTTTATAGAAGAAAAAAGGATATGTGAATCAGAAGATAAAGGATATTATTACACAAAGGATGAGCCTAAAGAAATATATAAGTTATTAAGAAATCTTATGAAGGAAGCTGATGAGTTTTTAACCCAAGGAGATAAATATTCTTTTAATGAAGATTTATTAGAGTTATATTTTGATTGTAGTAAGTTTTTAACCATATCAGAATTATATGGAGAGGAATACTTTACATATGTAGAATCAAAAAATGATGATGTGGAATTGTGCATATATTGTGTAAATCCTTCTGAAAAAATAAAAGGAATTGTGGATAAAGTTAAAGCAAGTATATTTTTTTCAGCAACTTTAGAACCATTTCACTATTTTATTAAATCCCTAGGGGGAAGTAGTGATGATTATAGAATAAGATTAAGTTCACCATTTCCTAAAGAAAACTTAGAAGTATATTTATATGCTGGAAATACAAGATATAGACAAAGAGAGCGTACTCTTCCTAGTATATGTAATGAAATAAATAAATTTGTAAGAGAAGTTGAGGGAAATTATATGGTTTTCTTTCCTTCTTATGAATATATGTATAAGGCTTATGATTTTTTAAAGGAATGCATAAGTTTAGATAGATTGATGATTCAATCTGGAGACATGGACGAAGAGGCAAAAGAAAAGTTTTTAAGTGAATTTTCAGGTGGTAGAAATAATATTGCCCTATGTGTAATGGGAGGTAGCTTTTCAGAAGGTGTAGACCTTCCTGGAGAAAAGTTAATTGGAGCAGTTATAGTTGGAGTGGGGTATCCTAAGATAAGTTTAGAAAGGGAATTGATAAAGGAATATTATAATAGTGATGGAGATGCCTTTTCATATATATATCCTGGAGTGAATAAAGTAATGCAGGCTGTGGGTAGAGTGATACGGACTGAAGAGGATAAAGGAAGAATATTATTAATAGATGATAGATATTTAAGTAGAACTTATTCAGAGCTATTACCTAGTCAATGGAATATAATAAAAAGGTAAAAGAGAGTGGCTTTCCACTCTCTTTTAATTATATTGTTACTATAAAGTTACATTCAAACTTTCCGTTTACTTCTAAAGATATAACTCCATCTTTATCCTTGAATTCACCTTCAAAGTCAGCAAAGTCAGCGTGACCATACCAAGGTTCAATACATACAAAAGGAGCACCTGTTACAGGAGCCCATAAACCAAGGTCAGGAAATCCGGTAAAGTCTAAAGTTAAAGATTTAGTACCTTTTTTTGATTCTATAGATATTTTATTTGATTTTAAGTTATTAAAAACTAAAGCATCATTTTTAAATAATTCCTTAGATAAAGGTATTATATTTGAGTTCTCTAAGAAATCTTCTGTTTCTCCAGTAAATAATCCTTGAGAGTTTAATAACATAATAGGAGCATTTTCTTTTTCGTTAAATTTAAAGTAATAATCATTTAGTGAAAGTCCTTCTTCTATAGGGCACATAAATGCTGGATGAGATCCTATAGAGAAAAGAATATTTTTATCATCTAAATTGTTAACTGTATAAGTTACTTTAATTCCATTATCTAATAAAGTATAAGTTATTTGTAAAGAGAACTTAAATGGATAGACTTTTAATGTATCATCCGAGTATACTAGTTCAAAAGTTATGGATTCTTTATCTTGAGTTAATAGATTAAACTCAGATATTCTAGCTAGACCATGTTGAGGTAACTCATAAGTTTTTCCTTCAACTCTGTACTTAAGCTCTTTAACCTTACCTACTATAGGAAATAGTATAGGAGCATGATACTTCCAATATTCTGGATTACCATTCCATAAGTATTCAGTATTATCTTTTTTGCTTTTTAAAGAATGGATTTCTCCACCATAAGTACTTGCCGTTATACTTATATTAGAATTTTCTAATGTATAAATCACAAAACTACCACCTTTCAGTTAGTTAGAACTATTAAAATTGTTAATATAATACATCAAAATTATACTATAGTACATACAATAATAAAACAGGTATATAAAATTTAAACTATGTGATAAAATTATAAGGACAATAATACACTAATCTTAGGAGGGTATGCAGAAAAATGCTCTCCTAATTTATTTGTAAATACATAATTACTTCTTGAAGTGAAAACATAATATATAGAAAGTATTAATAGAATAAAATAAAAGAATTGAAATGGTGAGATTATGAAGAAAGAAAAATATACTATGTCAAAGATGGATTTATTGATACATTTAATAGTTAAGTCAAAAAGAGATGATATATTTTCTTTAGCATCACAATTGGCATATTATTTGGTATTATCCTTTTTTCCTTTTTTAATTTTTTTAATTACTTTAATAGGTTTTATAAAACCAAATCCAGAGCAAGTATTATATGGCATAAGTGTATTGCTTCCAACAAGTGTATTTGAGCTTATTCAATCTACGGTTAGCGAAATAATAAGTTCACAAAATGCAGGATTATTAGGGGTATCAGTTTTGTTAACAATTTGGACAGCTTCTTCTGGTTTTAGAGCAGTTATAAAAGGAATAAACAAGGCATATAACCTCAATGATAAAAGATCATATATAACAAGATCTGTTATATCTTATTTAAGTACAATAGTACTTGCGATTACAATAATATTAACTTTAATATTATTGGTTTTTGGTAAAATAATAGGAGATTATTTAGTTGCGTTATTACCACTAAGTGGATTAATGGCTTTTATATGGAATATAGTTAGATATGGGGTTATATTAGTAGTCTTAATATTAGTCTTTGCAACTATATATAGGTATACTCCATGTAAGAAAGTTCCCTGGAAAAACACTATTCCAGGAGCCGTGTTTAGTACATTTGGATGGATAATCTTTTCTTTGGTATTTTCATTTTATATTAATAACTTTGGAAACTATTCACGGTTATATGGAGGATTAGCAGCAGTCTTTATATTAATGATATGGCTATTCTTAATGTCTATAATATTTATTTTAGGAGTAGAAATTAATTCTGTATTGGAAAAAAGTAAAAAAGGTTGATTAAGAAGCTACAATTTAGTAGTTTCTTTTTTGCTTTTTTGGAGCTAGAATATTAGCTAATCTGTGTATAGCTTTAGCATATAAGTTATTTCATTCAGGAATGGTAGAAGGATAAAAAATATTGACATAAGCTGAATATTAATGGAATTAGTTGTCAAGTATTATAAAAGAAAATATTCAGGAGGTGTTAGTATGAATAAAATAGTATTATTAGGGAGACTTATAAGAGATCCTGAACTAAGAGAATTAGAAAACGGAGATAAGTCATTTACAAAATTCATTATAGCAGTAGATAGAAATTTTAAGTCTGCTGATGGCACAAGAAAAGCTGATTTAATCCCAGTTACGGTATGGGGAAAAAAAGCTGAGGTTATATGTAAGTATATGAAAAAAGGAAGTTATATTAGCCTAAGTGGAAGATTAAGAACTGGTAGTTATGAAGATAGAGATGGTAATAAGAAATACCTTGCTGAGGTAGTAGCAGAAGATTTTAAATTCGTTGGAGGCAGGCGTACAGAGGAAAATAATATGGACCATGCCACAGGTGAATAAGAAATTTTAAATATAGTTGAATAAATTATTATATGTGGTATACTTATAACATAAGTGTTAACGTATACAAATTCAACTATGGTATTTTAGGGTAAAGAAAGAAGAGCTTTTTCGCTCTTCTTTCTTTTTATACAAAATATATATTATAACTTATTATTTGTATAATATTTAGTAGATGAATGACTTCTTTTTCGACAATATATATTAATTAATTGGAAAAGAAAGAGGTTAAGCTTGTTAATAGTAATAGAAGAAGTGAGTAAAAAGTTGTTTTATGTAAATAAATAAATAATTGTTTTTTTATTAGGACCTCATAGTTTGACAATATTCTAACAATTGTTATGATAACATCTACTTAACAATAATAATTGTTTTAAGACTTAGGAGGTAATATATATGGTATTAGAAAAACTTATAATTGCAAAATCTATAGACGATATAGAAATGAAGTACACTTATAGTCTTACTAAGGAAAGCCTTAATAATGTACAAGCATATGGAATAAAGGTTGAGAGAGTAGATATAAAAGATGGAGCTATTATTAATAGAGTAGAAGATAGGGTTAAGTATATATCAACTCAACGTCATAAAGTTAAAGGTTTACTTAATTTGCTTTATAAAAATGAAGTATCTCCAATACATTTAATAGATATTATAGGTGAGTATGTTGATAAATGGGTAGGGGATTTTGAAGAATCTAAAGAGGTAGTTAATATGCTTTAATAATAGTAAAATATTGCTTGGAGGTGTAAAATGATTAGAGGTATAGGAACAGATATAGTTCAAGTAGGTAGAATAGGGACAGCAATTGAACGAACTCCTATGTTCTTAGAAAAGATTTTTACTGAAGAGGAAAGAAAGTATTTTAAAAGTAGGAAGGATAATTTAGAAACTATTGCGGGAAATTTTGCTGCTAAAGAAGCTATTAGCAAGGCACTAGGAACTGGAATAAGGAGATTTGGATTGTTAGATATAGAAATATTAAGAAATGAGATGGGACAACCTATTGTAAATATAAGTGATAAAGTAAAAGAGGTTATTTCTATTAAAGAAGATTTTTCAATTCATGTATCTATATCACATACAAGTGAGAATGCAATTGCCTTTGCTATCTGGGAGGAGATGACATAATTAATGTATGTGGTATCAAGAGAGACTGCTAAGTTAATTGACGAATATACTATAAATACTATTGGAATCCCTGGTATAGTTCTTATGGAGAACGCAGGAGAGAAAATTTTTGAATCAATAAAATCTAGGGGAGATAAATATATTGTATTTTGTGGTATAGGCAATAATGGTGGAGATGGATTAGTAATAGCAAGGAAGCTTTTTTTATTAGGTAAGGATGTAAAAGTTATTGTTATAAATTTTGGCACTAAAAAAGGTGAGGAGTTTATTACAAACCTTAATATTGTAAAAAAGTTGAATATAGAAATAAAAGAGATCAATGAGGACAGTGATTTTAATAAAGAACTTATAGATGATATAAAGAAATCAGATATTGTTGTAGATTCTATATTTGGTATAGGATTAAATAGAAGAATTGAGGGCGTTATTTATAAGGTTATAGAATCAATAAATACATATTCTAAATACGTTATTTCTGTAGACACTTCTTCTGGAATAGATAGTAATTCTGGAGAGGTATTAGGAATAGCAATAAAGGCCAATGAAACTTATACTATAGAAAATATAAAAATAGGTTTTGTTAGATATGATGCTTTTGAATATTTAGGGAAAGTAAAAGTTGTATATATAGGAATTCCTAACTTCGTAAAAGAAAAATTTAACGAGAAAGTTTTGTTTTTACATAAGAATGAATATAAAAAAATGATTCCCATAAGAAAGGTTTGGGGACATAAAGGAGATTACGGAAAAGTTCTATTAATAGGAGGTAGTCCAGGTTTTTCAGGAGCAGCATATATTTGTACTGAAGCTGCTGTAAGAAGCGGGGCTGGATTAGTTTCACTTTTGACAGACTTAAATACGCAACAAGTATTATCAAATAAACTAATTGAAGCAATGACTGTTAATTATGAAGAGCAAGACCGAATTAATAATTTACTTAAAAGTTGTAATGTTATTGCATGTGGTCCAGGATTAGGTGTAAGTGATGATAAGTATGATATTTTAAGCAGATGCATAAAAGAAACCGAGGTTCCTATAATATTAGATGCTGATGCTTTAAATATACTTGCTAATCATAAAGAGTTATTATCTTTTGTGAAAAATAGATCAGTAATAACACCTCATCTTGGAGAGTTTAGTAGATTATCTGGGTATAGTATAGAAGAAATAGAAAAGGATAGGGTAAATTTAGCAAAGAGCTATGCCCTGCAACATGATGCTATAGTTGTATTGAAGGGGTATAATACAATAATTACAAACGGTTATGAGGTTGTAATTAATTATACTGGTAATAGTAAAATGGCATCTGGAGGTATGGGAGATTGCCTTACTGGAATAATAGCATCTTTTGTCGGCCAAGGTATGAGTAGATTTAAAGCAGCTATATTAGCTTGTTATATACATGGTTTAGCTGGGGATAAAGCTAGTAAGGATAAATATAGTGTTTCTGCTACAGATATAATAGTAGAACTACCTAAAATAATAGAAGAAGCAGTCATTAGTTAGAATATTTTCTCCAAGGTTTTAATAATAGTATTAGTGAATAATTAACTTTGGAGGCAATATGAAGAGTGAAAAGAACTTATTGAACAAAATTAAAGAGAGAAAAGTCTTGTTATTACTATTATTACTTATTCCTTTTATATCTATAATAGCTATTATTGGGTTTAGACATAATTATGCACCAACCAATGAAGAAATTATAGAATATATTAAGAATTCTAAGGCTTATACATCTAAAGCTGAATACAAGATAAAAAATTCAAAAGGTGAATATAAAGAGGATACCAACATATATTACTGCAAGGATGTTGGCATGAGAATTGAATTTGGACAAGATAGAATTAAAATTTATAAAGATGGTTATATAAGTATGCAAGATAAGGGTGGAAAATATGAATTAGAAAAAGACTTTGATTCCTTATATCCCTTGTCATTTGTTAGTAATCTCTTATGTGGAGATATAGAGGAAATTAATGAAGGATCTGAAGAGTGGGGAGATATAAAATACTTAGAGATAAAAGTTAATTTGTCTAATATAAATGATCATATGACATCGGCTAAAATTTATATAAATAAGGAAGATAAGACTCCTATAGTAACTAGAATTTATGATAAAGATGGGAAAAGTAGAGTAGATATAGTTTATAAAGAGTTTAATTACTTAAAAGAAATAGACAAAAATCTATTTTAAACAACAAATATAAGTATATAATTAACAGAAAAGTATAAAAATATGATTTTATCTTTGACAATATGACATAAACTGAAATATAATTTTAGTATACATAGAATCCTTAGCTAAGGAGGCCGAATTATGTCGTTTGAGTCAATAGATAATGATGTTTTAAAAAAAGATAAGAAACATAAAAATAATAGTAAATTATTTGATGAGAATTTAATAGTATATATTGATGAGGATAATTCCTCACAAATGTTAGAAGTTATGAAGAGAGGATATATAGAAATGTCACAAATCAACTTAGAATTAGCTGAAGAGTGTATTGACGAAATAAGTGATTATGAGACATGGCTTTGCGGAGTGTGATTTTTCAAATGACGACTATGTTAGTAAAAAGAGGGGATATATTCTACGCTGACTTAAGTCCCGTAATAGGATCAGAACAGGGTGGAATAAGACCAGTAATCATTATGCAAAATGATATTGGTAATAGATATAGCCCAACTGTTATTGTTGCTGCTATTACATCACAAATTAATAAAGCTAAGCTTCCTACACATGTGGAAATATCTTCTGAAGAATATGGTTTAAATAGAGATTCAGTTGTTTTACTTGAACAAATTAGAACATTAGATAAGAGAAGATTAAAAGAGAAAATAGGACATATGACAGATAGTGATATGGAAAAAGTAAATAAAGCTTTATTAATTAGTTTAAGTTTAGATTAAACAAAAAGGTATTGAAGGGATAATCTTCAATACCTTTTATTATGTTGTAAAACAGAAAGTATATTATTATTTGGGAGTAAAAGAAAACATATTCATTAAATAGTATACACTAAATGCTTGCATAACTACGAAAAGTTAACATAAATGATTAAATAGAATAGCAAAAGCTTTAAAAGTGTGTTACAATAATCTTAATTAAATAGGGAAAAATAAAGTCTATAATTATTTTAAATTTTCTAGGAGGACATATAATGAAAAAAAATAAAGATGAATTAATCCAAATTTCTAAACAAATTAGAAAAG
>JAQEYV010000017.1:0-16946 GCA_027692445.1 Clostridiaceae bacterium OF42-15pH9A
AGGATACATTTGGTGAAAGTGGAAAGCCAAATGAATTATTAGAAAAGTACGGACTTACCGTTAATAATATTATAGCTAATATAAAGGAAATTATTAGTTTAAAAAGTGGTTGTTTGGATTAGAAGGGGATTTATGGATTAGAAATTTATCCAATGCTTATTATGTTTAGTAAATCTATTTGGAAGAGATCATATTAATAGAGAAAGAGCATATGACTTTAGTTAAAGTCATATGCTCTTTATAATTTTATTTAGGACAAGTATACCTTGCCATATCTTTGCTATGCTTACCATATTCAATAGCCTCTTTTGGACATCGACAAATACATGACATACAATGGGTACAATGTTCTCCCCAATTTGGCTTTTTATTTTGAAGTTTAATATTTCCCAATGGACAGATATTTTCACATTTTCCACATGAAATACAATCCTTTGTTACATGAAATTTTTTAGAGTGAACAAACATTGGATAAAAAATTTCATTTATAAAACTACTGTTAAGTTTATCTTTAAATGTTATTTCAGGTTCTGGAAATGATAGATTACTTCTAATGTATTCTATTGTATTTAATATGCTTTGTTGGGCTTGTTCTATTATTTCAAGGGCTTCATGTTTATCAGGTGTTTTGAAAAGTGCAATATAATTTTCAGGCATTATTATAGAAGTACATCCCTTATAATTCATCCCTTTATCTAGGCATAGTTTCTTTAAATATTTAGCTGAATCACCATTGGAACCCCCACAGGTCATTACAAAATAAATATCTTTATTTCCATGTAGTTCTGTTTTTATTAGCCATTCATGCACAATGCGAGGAATACGCCAAGCATAAGTTGGTACAACAATAATCCATGGGCTATCAGACTTTAAAGAAGAATAATCATTATTTCGGATTTTTTTAAATAGATTCAATGATTCACTCTTAATCTCTTTTTCAATTCTTTTAGCTACATATTCACTGTTACCTGTACCAGAAAAATACAAAATCATAAATTTAAATCCTCCCTTAGTAATTCTTATTATTAATGTTTGCTACAAATTATAGCAGATAAAATAAAAGAAATTAGTATTGGTAAAGAGATTCTTTACCAATGAAATTTTAAGAAATTAAAATGTTATAATAGTTTAAACTAATAAACGAAAGGGGAATGAATATATTATGAAAGAACAACACATAATTGAAGTTAATAAGGATCTTTGCATTGGGTGTGGTCTTTGCAAAAATGATTGTCCAGCAAATAATATAACTATTGAAAATAAAAAGTCTGTAATTAAAAATCAAGACTGTATAAAGTGCGGTCATTGTTCAGCAATATGTCCAACAGCAGCTATTACCCTAACAGGATTTGATGATGAGCCAATTGAAATTAAGAATCAAATTACTTTAGATTCAAATGAATTATTAATGGCAATTAAATCTAGAAGAACTATCCGTAAGTTTAAAAATAAAGAGGTGCCTTCAGAAGTTATACAGCAAATTATTGAGGCAGGGAGATTTACACCTAGTGCTAAAAACTCACAAGATGTATCATACATTGTCTTAGGTGAGGACAAGAGTAAGTATGAGGAAATAGCAGTGAAGTTTTTTAGGAGAATAAAACCAATTATAAGTCTTTTTATGAAAAGCGCAAAAGAAGTTACAATTGATGAAAATTTCTTTTTCAAAGGGGCTCCTGTTGCAATAATGGTATTAACTAAAGATAAGATTAGTGGGTCACTTGCAGCTTCAAATATGGCATTAATGGCTGAATCTTATGGCTTGGGTGTACTATATAGCGGATTTTTCACAACTGTAGCAAATAATTCTCGAAAATTACGAAGAGGTTTAAATTTAAAGCACAATGATTACGTGGTTACAACTTTAGTTCTTGGATATCCAGATGTGAAATACAGACGTACTGCACAAAAAGAGAGGGCTAATGTAAGATACTTATAAGTGTGAGGTGGATTTATGGAAAAAGAATGTCGGGAAAGATTAGATGATATAGCATCAAAGTTTAAAATATGTCGTAAGGCCATTTCTGCTATAGGTGATGAAACAAGACAGTTAATTTTACTTGCATTACTAGAAAGTGATTTTAATGGAATTCGAGTGGGAGAACTTACAGAGAAAACACATCTTTCACGTCCAGCTGTATCTCATCATCTTAAAATACTTAAAGAAGCAGAAATTGTGAATGTACGACGAGAAGGAACAAAAAACTTTTATTATCTTGATTCAAAGAAATCACAATGGGAAAACTTAACAGAGTTAATGAATCTTATATTTGAAGGAATACAGCATATTAGTGAAGATGACATTAGAAAAGAGGAGTAAATTAAAATGGCATATGACTTTAGTGAAAAAGTCATATGCTCTTTATATTACAATTCTTTAGCAAGATTATATCCAGCGTGGATAGCATCTTTTATTGTTCCAACACTATTTGCATCTCCAATAGTGTGATAAGTTATTTTAAGTTCATTTAAGGTGTCAGCTAATGCTTTGTCTGCACGATAACCTACTGCAAAGATAAGGGTATCAGCATCAGAAATGCAGTGAGTTTCACCATTTATGCTGTAGTAGATTTTATCTTTTTCTACCTTTTCAACTTTAGCGTTACAAATTAGTTCTATTCCTTTTTTCATCATACGTTGTACAAGTAAGCTCCTGCCTGGGCCTGATTCTGTTGCCATAACTTCTGGAGCCATTTCAATTACAGTAACTTTTCTATCTCTAGGTAGACGGTCATAAACTAGAGGTGCTAGGTAATCTGCAGTTTCACAACCTACAGAACCACCACCAATAACTACTATTTTACGGCCAGGGAAGGCTTTTCCACCTAGAATATCATTAGCAGTTGCCCAATGTTTAAATGTTGTAAATGGTTGTATAACAACAGGGGAAGCACCATTACTAAGGACTACTTCATAATCAGCATATTTATTTTGTAGCATGTCCTTATCAATTGTGCAGTTTAAACGAACGTTAACTCCAGCTTTTTCAAGTTTTCTAATCATATATTGTGTAACCTTTGCAAGATCTTGCTTAGCAATTGGAACAGAAGCTATCTTCATAAGTCCACCAAGTTCTTCATTTTTATCACAAAGTACTACATCATGACCTCTTTTCTTTGCAACATAAGCTGCTTCCATACCTGCAGGCCCACCACCAATAACAAGTATTTTTTTCTTTGTGTTTGATGGCTTAATAGTGTCTTCATTTTCAATTTCAAGAGAAGGATTGATTGTACAAGATACACGCTTTCCAAACATAATACCATTTAAGCAACGAAGACAGCCTATGCATGGACGTATATCCTTTTCCATACCTTTTTCAGCCTTATTAGCAAATTCAGGATCGCATAAATTAGCTCTTCCAATCATGCATATATCAGCTTTACCATTAGCAATTAATTCATCAGCAATCCAAGGTTCAGTAATTCTTCCAACAGTAGCTATTGGAATTGAGGTGTGTTTCTTGATTTCTTCTGATAATTTAGCGTGATAACCTTGCTTTGTACCAGGTGCTGGTATTGAGCTACCACGCATTATAGTAGTACCTCCAGATACATGAATCATATCAGCTCCAGCCTTTTCGAGCTGTTTAGCAATATATATTCCATCATTAAGGTTTAAGCCTCCATCGCAGTATTCATCACCAGAGATTCTTACATCAATAATGAAGTCTTTTCCACAAATTTTACGAACTTCTTCAATAACTTCTAGTGTTAATTTCAAACGACCATTAATGTCACCACCATACTCATCAGTTCTTTTATTATATAGTGGAGATAGGAAGCCTCCTAGTAAACCGTGGGCATGAGCAGCATGAATTTCAACTCCATCTCCTCCTGCTAGTTTAATTCTTAAGGCTGCTTCACCAAATTGTTTTATAATAGCCTTTAACTCAGGTATAGATATTGCTCTTGGTGCTTCCTTTGCATAAGAAGGTCCAACATTTGATGGTGCAATTAAAGGTGGAGTTCCTGGAATAGGAAAAGCCATGTAAGCAGGGTGAAATAGTTGCGGAAGAATTTTTGTATCATACTTATGCACTGCGTCTATTAATCTTTTCCAACCATGAAGATAAGAATCATTACATATAGACATATCTCCAGGCAAATAGGTATAAACAGGCTCAATAGTAGTTACTTCAGTGATAATAAGACCAACGCCCCCTTTTGCTCTTGCAGCGTAATGGTCAACTAAAGCATCTGTTATATAACCTTTATTTGCAAGATTTGTAGATATTGGTGGCATAAAAATACGATTTTTAACTGTTGTTTCACCAATTTTAATAGGTGAAAATAAATGGTTATATTTTTGCATAGTATCATCTCCTTTAATTTGATGTTATCATATTGCTTAATGAGTATCCTTGCTCTAGATTGATGTTAAAGGTTAATATATGTCATATATGTATATATTGTAAGTCAAAAAGTGACCTATAATAGGAAATTAAAAGATAGATTTAATTTTTTTTTGTTAATTAGTAGAAATATCTATAATAATTTCATTATTGCAATGAGAGATAGTACTATTTACATATTTATTACATGGAATAGAACAAAGAATATGTTTATCTTTTACTTTGATTTTTGAACCATAATTTTCATAAATAGTATTTCTAGCATCTTCCAATATTTCGTGAAATATCTTTTTTTTATCATTATCTATGGATACTCGGTGTTCTTTTTTTAATTCATTGAGCTGTGTATTAAATATAAACTTCTTACGATAATGACTAGGAAGAATTCCGTAATATTCCTTAAAGGCTTTTGTGTAAGCTTTAGAATTTGACATTCCACAGTCAGCAGCAATTTGTTCAATTGATTTTTTTCCGTCTAATAAGTCTTCTATAGATTTACGTATTCTTACTCTTGCAACATATTTTACAAATGAAATACCTGTATATTTTTTAAAAAGTCTTGAGGTATAAGAAACACTAAACATTAGGGTGTTTGCTATGTCACTTAAATATAACTCATCTTTATAATGCTTATCTATGTATTTAATAGCCTTCATATAGTTTTCTTTATGAATAGATTGAACAGGCAATCGTTCAATAGGATACTGAACGTGATTAGAAGTTATATAAATAAGTTCCATCATACTTGTATTTAGTTCAAATAAGTTATTGTTACCACGCAATAGAATTTCAAATAACTTACCTATTTGAATCTCTAATTTTTTTAACAAATGCGAGTTTTTGTCATTAGTACAAACAATTGATTCATAGGTTTGTTCTATTTCTCCTATCATTGCCGGGGGTAATAAAGAAAAATCAATATGTATAGTTAATAAAATGTTTTTTTCTTCAGAATTTTGGCGAATTATATGAATATCATTTGGTGCAATGATTACTAGTTCATGCGCCTTAATTATATGAGAAAAATGTTCTGTAACTACTTCATATTCTCCTTTTAAAATATAGGTTATTTCTAAGTATTTATGACTAGAAAAGATCTCTTTGTTAAAGCTATTAATACTTAAGCTTAAAGGATATCCAAATTTTTGACCTGAAAAATCATAATAGTAGTTTATGTTTTGCATATAAAGCCTCCATTCACTTTTAAATTTATAATTAAAATTATATTAATATAATAATAGATGGATTTGCAACAATGAACAAGTTTTTCCTATATTGTGTTAAGGTGGTATATAGAATTTGCTTTGTTTCAAAATACTAAGGAACTATATAAATTTCATAAGGTGTATCTTCACAGTAGATTAATTCACATGCTAAAATAGAAGTAATAGAATGAAATTAGGTGAGGATGTGTTTAAATAAGTATGCAAAAATATGATCAAGATAATCCAAAGCTTATTAATTCTATGGTATGTACTATAGATATATTAGGATTTTCACAAATGATAGTAGACTCTTGTAGTAAGGGATATGGAAATAAACTTCTAAACGAGATTAGTTCTCTTATAAATAAGAACAAGCAGTGTATAATTCCCAATAAGTATAGTCAAGGTAAGATAAAGATATATACTGATAATATGATTGTTGGATACCCTATAAAAGATGATGGGGAAGAAGAATTAAACGAAATACTGGATAATGTATCAGAATATCAATTTAACTTGGCACTAGAAGGTCTCTTTGTTAGAGGGGGAGTAAGTGTTGGTGAATTTTACATAAATGAAGATATTGTTTTTGGACCAGCTCTTTTGGATGCACATAATACTGAGAGTAATCTAGCTTGTTATCCAAGAATTGTGTTAGATGATAAAACAGTGAGTAGATTACAAAAGTATATAAATAATTATGATGATGTTGCACCACAACACAAAAAAATACTTATTGGTAGTGATGGGCAGTGGTTTTTAAATTATTTAAATACTATATTTAAATATTATACAGAATGTAATAATGAATATGAGTTTGAAAAAGTACAAATAGAATTACTTCTTAGACATAAAGCTAAAATTGAAGAAATGCTAAGTGTTAGTAAAAAGAATATAAGAACATGGGACAAGTATGTATGGACAGCTAATTACCATAATTACTTCTGTGATTTAAACTTTCCAAAAGAGAAGCAGTTAAGGATATCAAGAAAGAGTTTACTTTCATGGCCTAGAGAAATTTCAAAAAATGATTTTTAATAGAAAAGATATTTATATTATTTTAATAAATGTCTTGTAATAATATTAAAGTTGTGTTATTATAAGAATGTAGCCAAAAGCTAACAAAAAAGTTTCATTTAGGTAAATAGTTTCTTGAAAATTAGAGATTATATATCGATTTAGAATCTTTAATTTTAGGAGGAATATTTATGACAGATAAGACATTAGTATGTAGAGATTGTGGAAGCGAATTCGTATTTACAGTAGGAGAACAAGAATTCTACCAAGAAAAAGGATTCACTAACGAACCAACAAGATGTGCAGCTTGTAGAAGAGCTAAGAAAGAACAAAATAGAAGATAATTTTAGATTGTTAGAGGTTGTAGTTTAAACTACAACCTTTTTTAGAGTATATTATTAAGGTTTATAGTTGACTCTATGGAAAAAAGTAGTTATAATTTAAAAAAGCATTAATATTTTTACAGAAGGAAGAAAACAAAATGACTAATAATATAAACGTAACTAATACAGTAAAAGTAAATAAGTATTATTTTAGCTATTATAGTTAGGTTTGTATTTGTGATAGATGTTAATATTCATCATAGATGCAGACCGAATTGTTTGTATCTATGATGGCTAATTTTTGTTGTTTCTAAGCCACATAGATGATTACTATGTGGCTTTTTCAATCCCAAAGAATAAAAAGCCATGTAGTGTATGCTATGTGGCTTTTCTGTATATAAACAAAAGAAAGAGGGATTGTAATGAGAAAAAGAATGGATGTTTTAATTATAGGATTTATGCTATTTGCAAATTTTTTTGGGGCAGGAAATTTAATATTTCCACCATTTTTGGGAGCAACTTCAGGTAGTAATTGGTTAACTAGTTTTGTGGGATTTATTGTGGCAGATATAGGAATAATACTTTTATCTATTTATGCCATTGCAAAGGCTGGATCATACCAAAATATAGCTAGTCGTGCAGGTAAAAAGTTTGGTATTGCAATTGAACTTATTATGATGCTTTGTTTAGGACCAATACTTGTTATTCCTAGAACTAGCGCTACAACTTTTGAGCTAAGTATAGCACCTATATTTGGTGATTTTAATAAAGTAATATTTTCAATTGTGTTCTTTGCATTAGTATTTTTACTAACAATGAGACCATCTAAGACTGTAAACATTATTGGAAAATACTTAACCCCAGTACTTTTAGTTACATTATTTGTTCTAATTGTGAAGGGTATAATTTCTCCCCTTGGAGATATCAGAACGGATATAAATTCAGAAAGTTTATTTGCCCATGGACTTACACAAGGATATCAAACAATGGATGCATTAGGAATGGGTGGAGTAGTTGCCTTTATAATAGCATCATTTAAAAGTAGGGGATACAGTGATAAAAAGGAAGTAGCTAGTCTTACTATTAAGGCTTCTTTAATAGCTGGAATTGGATTAATAGTTGTATATGGTGGACTAGCATTCTTAGGAGCCACTGTGTCTAATAGTTACAATGGATTAATGTCTCAAACAGAGTTATTATCTAGTATAACTAGAGGGTTATTAGGAAACTTAGGAACTATATTATTAGGTATAATTGTTGCCTGTGCATGTTTTACAACTGCAGCAAGTTTAACATCAATTACTGCTAAATACTTTTCAGATTTAACAAAGAATAAAATTAAATATGAGCATTTAGTAATTGGGATATGCATATACAGTACAATAATGTCCAACCTAGGGGTTGATAGGATAATAGCTATTGCAGTGCCAATACTTACAGTTTTATATCCTGTTGCTATCATTTTAGTTTTACTTAGTTCTATGCCAAAAATATTTACTACTGACAGCATGTTCAAGGGAGCAGCTTATACCACACTTGTTATTAGTACATTAACTGTTATAGATAGCTTTGGTATTAGTATAGGTTTTATACACAAGCTTCCTTTTAATAATCTAGGGTTTAATTGGATTATACCTGCATTAATTGGTGCATTTGTAGGTAAGTTAATATTTAAAAATAAAGCTAAATAGAAATAAGCCAATGACTTTAAATGAGTCATTGGCTTTATTAATCTTCTATATCAATTAAATTGCTTACATATTTTATTTTTCCATCTAATACATCATCATAGAAGGCTTGTTTATTTTCAATAAAATCAATACATTCATTAAGGTCATTAATTCTTTTTACTAAAGATTCGTTTAATTTATTAAGCATTTCTTTTCTTTCAGGAATTGTAGATGGACCTTCCATACAATAATTCATATATAGTTTCATATCCTTAATGCTCATACCGCACTTCTTCAAACATTGTAATCCCTTTAACCATGCAATATTTTTCTCATCAAAAATACGATAATTATTTTTATCCCTTTTTACATTTGGAACTAAACCTTCCTTGCAGTAAAACTTTAATGTTTCGTAAGATATTCCTACTTCCTCACATACCTCTTTTGGTGTAAACATAAAATCACTCCTCAGATAATAAAAAAACTTGCTCGGTAGTTACTACCGACTGATAGTATATATTATATAGAATAAAATAATAAAAATAAAGGAGAGGTAAAAATGGAATATGTAACTTTAAACAATGGTATAAAAATGCCAGCAGTTGGGTTTGGAGTTTTTCAAATTACAGATAAAGAGGAATGCATTAAGGCTGTACTAGATGCTATTGAGGTTGGATATCGCTTAATTGATACAGCACAATCTTATGGAAATGAGGAGTGGGTTGGACAAGCTATTGCTAAATCATCTGTCTTTAGAGAAGAATTATTTATTACCACTAAAGTATGGATTAGTAATGGAGGATATGATAAAGCAAAAGAATCTATAGAATCTTCTTTAAAGAAAATGAAGTTAGATTATTTAGATTTAGTGTTAATCCACCAGCCACTAAATGATTACTATGGAACTTATAGAGCTATGGAGGATTTATATAAAGAGGGAAAAATTAAGGCTATAGGTGTATCAAACTTTTATCCAGATCGTTTAGTTGACTTAGCTTTATTCAATGAAGTAACACCAGCAGTAAACCAAATTGAAGTTAATCCATTCAATCAACAATTAATGGCGCATGGTTATAATAGCAAGTATGGGGTACAACTACAGGCATGGGCTCCTTTTGCAGAAGGAAAAAATGGAATATTTGATAATGATACCTTAAAGGCAATTGGAGATAAGTATGGTAAATCAATTGCACAAGTTATTTTAAGGTGGTTACTTCAAAGAGGAATTGTTTCATTATCAAAGACTGTGAAGAAAGAAAGAATGTTACAGAATATAGATATTTTCGATTTTGAATTAAATGAAGATGATATGAATAAAATTTCTGCTTTAGATAAAAAAGAAAGTTCTTTCTTTAATCATCAAGAAGCCTCATCACTGGAAATGTTGGCAAGCCTTATTAGGTAATTGGGGGAGAGAGAGTTATGAAAAAAACATTGTATTTAATGAGACACGGACAAACATTATTTAATCTTAGAAGAAAGGTTCAAGGATGGTGCGATTCTCCATTAACTGATTTAGGTGTTAAACAAGCTATTATTGCTGGAGAGTATTTTAAGAGTAATAACATAACCTTTGATCATGCCTATTCATCTACATCTGAAAGAGCTTGTGATACATTAGAGTATGTTTCTAATATTCCTTATAAGAGAGTAAAAGGTCTGAAAGAATGGAATTTTGGCACTTTTGAGGGAGAAAGTGAAGATTTAAATCCACCCCTACCTTATGGAGATTTTTTTGTTAAGTATGGTGGTGAAGATGAAATTGAATTGAGAAATAGAGTGGCAGAAACTCTTTACTCCATTATGAAAAATGATGATCATAAAACAGTTTTAGCTGTTTCTCATGGAGCTGCTTGTCGCCAATTTATGAGATACTGGGCTCATACTAGTGATGTTGATCAAAAAGAAAGATTAGGTAATTGCTGTATACTAAAATTTGAATTTGAAAATGAGGAATTTAAATTAATAGAAATAATAAATCACGATTTTAGCAAAATATGATTAAAGGAGGTGAAACAATCGCCTCCTTAATTTAATCTTCAAAAATTTGTATGTAACCCATCTTAAACATCTCAAATTGATAAAATTCTTTACTAGCTTCATAAAGTTTCAATAATTTTATATCCTCCATAGATTCAACAGGATAACCTAAAGAGGTTAAGAATTCCCTAAAAATTTTATAACTAAGATGATCAGCTGACTTTTTAGTATTAACTTGATATTCATATAAATTACTTTTTTTTAATAAGTTAGAGTCTGATGATGAAATTGAATAATCTTGATCAATTATGTCACTAAGACTTACATTAAATTCTTTGCAAATCTTTTGAGCCACACTCATGGAAGGCATTCTAGTACCTTTTTCATAATTAGATAAAGAGGGTCTAGATATGCCTATTCTATCTGCAAATTCTTGTTGGGTTAAATTCAACTCAAACCTAAGTTTTCTTATTTTGTTGTTAATATCCATAAAAACACCTCACAATTGGAATTATATACAAAATGTGTAAAAAAGTAAACGATAAGTAGAGATAAATAACATAATAGTTAATAAATTTTACAAAATGTAAAATAATGGTTGACAGCTCGTGTTGTTAATAGATATACTTTTTGTAAAGAATGTTAACAAAATATGTAAAAAGTATTAACTTTTATAAGGAGGTAATGATGAATTTAAAGGTTGCAAGAGCTATTAAAGGGCTTACTCAAGAGAGATTGGCAGAAAAGTCTGGGGTATGTCGAACAATTATTTCAAGGCTTGAACAAAATAAGGGGGAGAACATAAAAAATGATACTAAAAATAAAATTGCAGATGCTCTAAATTTTACTGTTGATGAATTATTTAATAAAGATGGTGAGGGGTAATCATAGGGGGAGGAATGGATTTCAAAATTCTACAAGCTTATATAAATTTCTGTAAAGTAAAGAAATTAGATGCATCTTGGGAAGGCTTAATTGAATTTAAAAATAAATTTTTTGAGGGAGTAAGGCTTACCATGGATTTAAAATGGATAAAGATAAGTATAGATATATTTTATGATGAAAAGATGAAGCTTATAGAAGCAATGCCAGAAAATGATACTATAAATTATATTTGGTTTAGGTTACTGATTCAAGCGGCAAGGACTAATGATGGTGGTTCAATTTTTTTATCAGAAGGAAAACCTTACACAGAAGAAATGTTAGCTACTATATTTAATAGACCAATAAATTCCATTAGGTTAGGTATGGGAACGCTAAGAAATTTAGGTATGATAGATATTGACAATAATAATATTATAAGAATTGTTAATTGGGAAAAGCATCAAAATGTACAAGGTATGGAGAGAGTGAGAGAGCAGACTAGAAAAAGGGTAGCAAAATGTAGGTCTAAAAAGAAAAATGAAGAGTGTGTAAATGATGTAATGGAAAGTAACGTTACAGTAACTAAAGAGAAAGAAGAAGAAGATAATAGATATATAAATATATCTATTAAGAAGAAGAATGAAGATATAGATAAGAAAAGTATAGAATTAGTTTCTTACTATGAAAAGCTCTTAGGTAGAGTTGGAGTTCTAAATATACCATCAATAAGACTAGCTTTAAACATGTATGATGCAAAATATGTGAAAATGGCAATTGATAAGGCTATTGAAATGGATAAGCTTACTATGGGGTATATAAATGGGATTCTTAAAAACTGGGCAAGGGAAGGATACCCGAAGGAGAAGGTGGTTAGTAATGGAGGGGAGTTTAGTGGATTTAAACCAAATGAGCCAGAAGTTTTGTCAGAGAATGAGAGAGGAAGAGCAGAAGACCTTATATAAGTGTGAAAAGTGCCATGATAGAGGTTGGATTATAATTCCTAGGGAACATGCCCAAGCATTGTTTGTGAAGTGTGAATGTCAAAATGCCAATAAGGTAAAGGGACAGTGGAAGGAATCAGGAATTAAAGTGGACATGTGCAAGTACACATTTAGTAATTATAAGGTGTGGAATGATTTTTGTAGAAAAGCTAAGGATAGTGCATCTTCATATTATGTAAAATTTGAAGTTATAAGGTATTCAAGGCATAACAGCATTATATTTTGTGGACAAGTAGGATCTGGTAAAACTCATTTAGCTGTTGCACTAAGCTTGAATTTACTTGAGAGTGGTTTAAATGTTGTGTATTTGCCTTACAGAGATGTGGTTACTTCAATAAAGCAGAATATGTTAGATGGAGATTATTATACAAATATTATTAATAAATATCAGGTTTGTGATGTACTTCTTATAGATGATCTCTTTAAAGGGAAAATAAATGAGAGTGATATTAACATAATGTTTGAGATTATAAATTATAGATATTATAATTGTTTACCAATTATAGTTTCTACGGAGTTTTCTGTAGACAAGCTCCTATCTGTTGATGAAGGGGTTGGCTCTAGAATATATGAAATGTGTAAGAGGTATGTGGTGGAGATACCTAAAAAGATTGAGAATAACTACAGGTTAAGATAGTAAAGTTAGACTGGATAAAAGGGAATGATGGTAATGTTGTACTATGATGTGTAGTAGAGTGGACAAGCTGAATGGTAGTTGATGGAGGATGAGGTGACAAAAGTGGCAGCAAGGGTGGACAAGTTTAGGACATACTAATGAACTTGGTTTTTAGTGAGGGACAAGCATTAAGTATAAGGATGTGGTAAGTTTGAATGTAGAGGATGAGAAGAGGATTAAGAGGCTGGAGATTGCTCTTAGTGGATATGCTAATAGAAATTTGATTTTGGCTATGGAGAATAAAAAGCTGATTGAAGAAAATGATGGACTTAAGAAAGTGCTTAGGATATTTGAAGAGAGGGTTATTGAGAATAGGTGAAGAGGCTCTATGTGGGGCTTCTTTTTATTTTTGTAGATAATATGTAGAAATTGCGGCGTATTAAGAATAGTTTGTAATACTAAGAAATGATGAATTATTTTCTAATATTCATCCAGAGATGATATTTCAACATGTTATAACTAATAAAGGTGGAGAAGCTATGTATTTAATGGTAGCTGCAAATACTGGACATCAATGTATGGCAAGTGTTCATGGTCAGTGCTATTGAAGATATGGATAAATTGATTACATGACTTGGGAAAGTAGATATACTAAGGAAGAGCTATGTAGTATGTTTAAACATACGGATATAACAGTAGGCTACTGTAAGAGCTTTAAATTATCAGAAATAACAAATATAAAAGGATATGATGAAGAAAAGAAAGAGTTTAAATGCCATAAAGTTTTTAATGGAACTTCTAATTTTGATATCTATTAGGAAAATAAAATTTTCATTGTAAACTATAAAATTATAGAAAATAGAGTTCTAGTATTAAGCAAGTAGATGTACAAAGTTATAGGACTCTTTATGTAAGGAGAACATAGAGAGTATGGAATGCAGATTTATGTACTTGATATATTTAATAATTATTATAAAAATATAAATGGACAGATATATTAATATATCTGTCTATTTATTAGAAAACTTTGTTTAGTTTAAGTAGATTATTTATTAGTCACATACCTATTTTTTCCGTAAAAAGTATATATTTGATAGTTTTTGTTAAATTTATAACGGTTTGATATATACCCTGTACTAGTAGCTGATACTGAGGCACTGCACTTAATCCCAGAAATAGTAGCGGAAAAGTTTGAGCTTAAAGTATATGATGAACCATAAGATAACGTTTTTGAGGCAACTTCTGAGGACGTTATAGAAAAAGAATCGCTTGCAGCTTGAGCTGTAGCTCTAGGTACTGCATTTTTATTGTTTAAATAAAAATAACGAGATAAAGATTTTATATTAGAACCAATAGCTATTCTATTTCTTCTTGATGCACTGTTGTTATATTCTACCTCCATTACTTTCCAAGCATCTCTCTTGGTTCTTATAACCCATGTTCTAGCTGAGCTTGCTTCTGGAAATGGTTCTAATTCTATTTGCCAATTAGAAGTAACAGTTGTGGTTGTACCTACTAATGATGAAGAGGATGATAAGGTTGATTTTGCCGAACCTCCTAGTGTTGTTGTTACATTAAGTCCAGGACAAACATTAACTTCAAAAGTATCAACCCATATATCTTCTATTTTAGTTCTTTGGACTTCTTGAAAGCCTCTGGTTCTTTGATCTGTTAGTTGATCAGCTATTATTTCAACGTCTTTGAGATTTAAGGATAAATCTTCTTGGTTCAAATGTATACCAAGTATAATATCCCCTTTATATTTACTATTAGAAGCTGTAACATGAAAATCTAAATCTTTAGAAGTTGCATTTTTAGATAGGGTATTTAAGTCAATAGAAAGTTGTCCATTTAAATCTGTCGAAGCTGTAATTACATTAAAATCATCTGTAAGATTATAAAAGTTTACTGAAGCATTGGATAAAGGAGTAAGATCCTTATCTTTTACAGAAATAGTAATTTTGTGATTTTGAGTTGTATCGGTAGAAGCGTTTACACTTATAGGAATTAACCCTAATATAAATGTAAATGTAAGTAGTGTAGTAAAGCATGATACTAAAAATTTTCTCATAAATTTCCCCTTTTTCTTATAAAATTGTAATTTTCTACAATATTATAACATTAAATAGAAAAAAAGTATATTTTTTTAAAATATTTATGATATATTAATATTAACAATATTAGGGGGGATTTTTATGAGAAAAAAGTTTTTTGGGGTTCTTATTTTGGTATTGGTATTTATAATGTTAGGATGTAATAAGGATAATAATATGGTAGGAAATAATGACGATAATAATATTTCCAATGAAAGTTTTGAAGAGTCTGTTAAGTATATAAAGTGTTTAAATGTAAACAACCACTCAAGTAAGGTGGTGAAAGAAGGGAATGCTAACTTTTCTCTTGAAATTATGTACTTTTATCCAAAAGATATTACAGATAATTTTAAAGATAATATAAATGAAGTTGTATTTGATAATAATAAAATAGAAGTAGAAAGTTGCAAGACTTTAAATCGTATTGAAACTGAAAGTTATATACTATCATCTATAAGTATAGTTGGAAAATTTATAGATGACAATGTAGTATCGGAAAATGTTACAATTGAATTAAACAATGATGATAAGTTAGAAATTAACTATGGAAAGTTAGTAAATGAACCACTTGAGTTTAATAGCATTAATGATGGTGAGGAAGAGTTAGACTTACCAAATTCAATAGTAACATCAAAAGACGATAATTCAACCTATGGTATTGTAAATTTATCAGAATATGAAATTATTGCAGAAGAATTATTTGTTAATGATAAATATTTTACTATGGATAGTAATTTTTCTAAAATAAAAGTTAAGCCTTCTTCAGAAGAAGATTTAAGTAATATATGGGAATTAAATGTTAATCCTTTAGAGAAACAATTTGTTAATTATTATTATAAACCTGTATTAAAGTATAGCGTTAATGGAGAAAATAAATATTTCTCACCATCTATAGGAACTAAACAAGGATTATATTTTATGGATATATCAGACAATATTTTAGAAGAATCTGTATCAAATTAAAGAGTTTTAAAAGATTAAATTTAAGAACAAGATAGTGTTAAAATACCGTATTATTCCCAAAAGAATATGCGGTATTTTTTATTCACAACACAAAGAAACGAATGTGTAGAAAGGACATAGGAAATGGATAATATTTATTTTCTTGAAAAATAGTTTTCAAGAATAGACTTAACTACAGGAAAATAAATGAGAATATGGTGTGGCAATGGTCAAACTTATGGATATTCATTTGATTTAGATGTAGTGACTAAAGAGTGTGAAAGACTTAATAAAGAAAACAAATGTGAAAATATAAGATATTCAATACATGAAACCAATAGAATAATATAGTCAATAATACTAAGAATGTAAACCCAAAAGAGCAAAATTTTTGCTATTTTTATTTTGCTTAAATTAATTAACATTTAGGCTAAAACAATTAACAATATAAAGTATAGAGATGTTTAATAAGGGGGTGATGTTATGTATCCAGATGATAAGTTTAAAAAGATAAAAGAGTTATATGGGACTTTAGAAAGTTTAAAAAAAGAGCTTGAAAAAAGAATGAAGAGGTTAGCTGCAGCAGAGAAAAATTACAGACAAGCATTAGCTAAGAAGCAACTGGAATTTAGGACAAGGGGTAAGAATGAACCTGGTAATCTCGTTTTAAATTATGCAAAAGGAGATTCTGGCGTAGCACAACTTAGATATGAAAGAGATATAGCCAATATAGATGTAGAAGTATGTAAGGAGTATATAAGAGATAGACGTGGAAAGATAGAAAGCATAAGAAGCGATATAGCATTTGATAGAGCTACATACTTAAATTCGTAATTGCAAGAAAGTGAGAACTATATGGTTTATAGATTTAATAAGGAAAA
>JAQEYV010000018.1:0-14683 GCA_027692445.1 Clostridiaceae bacterium OF42-15pH9A
TTCGCGATCAGAGAAGGTGGAAGAACTGTAGGTTCAGGTGTTGTTACTAGCATCATCGAATAATTGAGATAAAATTAGTTTAAAGTATTAGGACTGGGTATTAATACCTAGTCCTTTGCAAAGGAACACCATATTGACAGTAGACAACTTTTATGATAATGTGGAAAAGTAATTCATAATTACAAAATTAATTGAAACAGTAAGAGAAATTGTCTCTTAAAATATAATATATAGGAATAACTGGAGGTGCAGACCGTGAGAGTAAAGATAACTTTAGCATGCACAGAGTGTAAGCAAAGAAACTACAGCTCAATGAAGAATAAGAAGAACAACCCAGACAGAATGGAAATGCAAAAGTATTGTAAGTTCTGTAAGAAGCACACTCTTCATAGAGAAACTAAGTAATTAGCGATTTAAGTAAAGACACATACTTACCAATTTTAAGGATGTGATAAAATGGCTGACAATAGTAAAGTTAAGTCCAATGCTGCTAAAAAAGGCGGTATATTTAAGTTTTTTAGAGAGGTTAAGGCAGAAGTTAAAAGAATAACTTGGCCTTCTAAAAATGAAACTAAAAAAGCATTAATTGCTGTAGCTGTGTTCGTCTTAATCTATGTTGTAATAATAGGCGGATTCGATTATATTTTTCAAAACCTCTTTGAAGTGATTTTGAAACTTAAGTAAGGGAGGTTTAGGTGGATATCACCGGAATAAATATGAGTGAAAGAGCAAGATGGTATGTAGTACATACATACTCGGGATATGAAAACAAAGTAAAAGCTACTATCGAAAAAACTATTGAAAATAGAAATCTTCAAGAATTATTTGTTGATATACAAGTACCAATGGAAGAAGTTGTTGAAGAAAAAGATGGTAAGCAAAAAGTAACTTTGAAAAAGAAATTTCCTGGATATGTGCTAATAAAAATGCTAATGTCAGATGAATCTTGGTATGTAGTAAGAAATACCAGAGGAGTGACAGGGTTTGTTGGACCTGGATCTAAACCAGTTCCGCTTACTGAAGAAGAAATTGAATCTATGGGAATTGTTGAACTTCCACAGGAAATTGATTTAGAAGTAGGCGAAGGGGTTAGAGTGATATCAGGACCATTAAGAGATTTCGTTGCACTAGTGCAAGAAATTAATGCTGAAAAGCATAAAATAAAAGCATCAGTAGATATGTTCGGTAGGGAAACTTTAGCCGAACTAGATTTTAATCAAATCGAGAAGTTAGTTTAATAGTTATATAAATTATTAACTAATGTTTTTTTAATTAAGTGGGAGGATTGAAAAAATCCGTAATCACCACAGTATAGGAGGAATAACAAATGGCTAAGAAAGTAACTGGAATGATTAAACTTCAACTTGCAGCAGGTAAGGCTACACCAGCACCACCAGTTGGTCCAGCATTAGGTCAACATGGTGTAAACATAATGGGATTCTGTAAGGAGTTTAATGCTAAAACTGCAAATCAAGCTGGATTAATAATACCAGTAGTAATCACAGTATACCAAGACAGATCTTTTAGTTTCATATTAAAGACACCTCCAGCTGCAGTTCTAATTAAGAAAGAATTAGGATTAGAAAGCGGTTCAGGTGTACCAAACAGAACTAAGGTTGGTAAGTTAACAAAGGAACAAGTAAGAAAGATTGCTGAATTAAAAATGCCAGACTTAAATGCTGCTACAATCGAAGCTGCTATGAGCATGATCGAAGGTACTGCAAGAAGTATGGGTGTAACTATCGAAGAGTAATTCATAAATTCGTGGGAGGTCTAGGCCGTTATTACCACAAAGGAGGCTTATTATGGGAAAGAAATATGTTGAAAGTGCAAAGTTAATAGATAAGAATACTTTATACAATCCAGCAGAAGCTTTAGAGCTATCTGTAAAAACTGCAAAAGCTAATTTCGATGAAACTATCGAATTACATGTAAGACTTGGTGTAGATCCAAGACATGCAGATCAACAAGTTAGAGGAGCAGTTGTGTTACCAAACGGAACTGGTAAGACTGTAAGAGTATTAGTGTTTGCTAAAGGAGATAAGGCTAAGGAAGCAGAAGCGGCAGGAGCAGAATTTGTCGGAGCTGAAGAATTAGTTCAAAAGATCCAATCAGAAAACTGGTTCGACTACGATGTAGTTGTAGCAACTCCAGATATGATGGGTGTTGTTGGTAGAATAGGTAGAATACTTGGACCTAAGGGATTAATGCCAAACCCTAAGTCAGGAACAGTAACATTTGATGTTGCTAAGGCAATTGCTGACATTAAGGCTGGTAAGGTTGAATATAGAGTTGATAAGACTGCTATAGTTCACTGTCCAATTGGGAAGAAGTCATTCGGTGCTGAAAAGTTAAAGGAAAACTTCCACGCATTAATGGAAGCTTTAATTAAGGCTAAGCCAGCAGCAGCAAAGGGACAATATGTTAAATCAGTAACTGTTTCAAGCACAATGGGACCAGGAGCTAAGATCAATCCAGTAAAAGTTTTAGAATAGTATTGACTTGAACTGAATTAGATGTTATAATCGGTTGTGTTGTTAAAAAGATAATATTATTTCCGTAGACAGTAGGTGCTATTGCATAACGTATAACAACCTACCGAGGTACCATTAAAGTTAGTTATGTTTACTTTAGGTCTTCCTTGTCTACGGGAAGACCTTTATTAATATTAAGCAGTTATAAACTGTGAGGAGGTGGACACACAGTAATGAACAAGAACAGACAAATGAAAGAAGCAAAGGTTGCTGAAATCAAAGAAAAGTTAGAAAAGTCACAATCTGTAATTCTTGCAAGCTATCAAGGTCTTACTGTTGAAGAAGATACTCAATTAAGAAAGAACTTAAGAGAAGCTGGTGTTGAATATAAAGTATACAAGAATACTTTAGTAACATTAGCTGCTAAGGAATTAGGATTAGAAGCTATTTCTGAATATTTAGAAGGACCAGTTTCTATAGCATTCGGATATGAAGATGCTACTGCTCCTGCAAGAATCTTAAATGATTTTGCTAAGGATCATAAGAAACTTGAGTTAAAAGCAGGTATTGTTGAAGGACAAATCTTTGATAAAGAAAAAGTTTCTCAACTTGCTACAATACCATCAAAAGAAGTTCTTATTGCGAAACTTCTTGGAAGTATCAAGGCTCCTTTATCAAACCTTGCATACTTATTAAATGCAATTAAAGATCAAAAAGAAGCTGAATCAGCTGAATAATAACAAAACAATGTGTTAAGTAATTTTGGAGGTGCAATTAAAATGACAAGAGAAGATATCATTCAAGCTATAAAAGAAATGAGCGTTTTAGAATTAAATGAATTAGTAAAAGCTTGCGAAGAAGAATTCGGAGTAAGCGCTGCTGCTCCAGTAGCAGTAGCAGGTGCAGCAGTTGCAGGTGGAGCTGCTGAAGAAAAGACTGAATTTGATGTAGTATTAGCAAATGCTGGATCTCAAAAGATTAAAGTAATCAAAGTTGTAAGAGAACTTACTGGATTAGGATTAAAGGAAGCTAAGGAAATAGTTGACGGAGCTCCTAAGACATTAAAAGAAGCAGTTTCTAAGGAAGAAGCTGAAGACATCAAGGCTAAATTAGCTGAAGTTGGTGCAGAAGTAGAAGTTAAGTAATTTAACTTGAAATATAAAAAGGTGCTGTATAGCACCTTTTTTATTGTCTAATAGTACGGAATAAAAAAATATTGACATTAATTTGGGAATGTGATACTATCATTAAATGTACTGTTCAATATGGATAAGTATATAAAAATGGCAAAATGTGTATAGGTGCATAAAAATGTGGCTATACTAAAAAGATGATGTTCTCCGAAAGCATAAAGTCCTTAGGGAAGTTATGCCTTTGGTTATTTTAGTTTATACAAGGGGTGAAGATTCATGGTACATCCTGTCCAAGTTGGGAAAAGAACAAGAATGAGTTTTGGTAAGGTTAAAGACGTAACCGAAATGCCAAATCTAATTGAAGTACAATTAGATTCGTATCAGTGGTTTTTAAGGGAAGGGCTTCATGAAGTTTTTGATGATGTCAATCCGATAAGCAACTTTACTGGTAATCTAGTACTTGAATTCGTAGACTATAAGCTTGATATGGATAATATTAAGTATTCAGTGGAAGAGTGTAAGGAAAGAGACGCTACTTATGCTGCACCACTAAAGGTTTCTGTAAGATTACAGAACAATGAAACAGGAGAAATAAAAGAACAAGAAGTCTTTATGGGAGATTTTCCATTAATGACTGAACAAGGAACTTTTATTATTAATGGTGCTGAAAGAGTAATAGTCAGCCAATTAGTAAGATCTCCAGGTGTATATTACAGTTATAGTAGAGATAAGAGTGGTAAAAAACTATTTTCTTCTACAGTAATTCCAAACAGAGGAGCTTGGTTAGAATATGAAACCGACTCTAATGACGTAATATATGTAAGAATTGATAAGACTAGAAAGCTACCAATCACTATTTTAGGAAGAGCAATGGGATTTGGAAGTGATCAAGAATTATTAGATTACTTTGGAGAAGAAGAAAGATTCAAAGCAACAATAGAAAAAGATAACACTAAAACAAAGGAAGAAGCACTATTAGAAATCTATAAGAGATTAAGACCAGGTGAACCACCTACAGTAGATAGTGCAGTATCTTTAATTGATTCTTTATTTTTTGATGCAAAAAGATATGATTTGTCTAGAGTAGGTAGATACAAGTTCAATAAGAAACTTGCATTAAACTTAAGAATTGCAAATCAAATAGCTGCTAATGACATTATTAATCCATCAACTGGGGAAATAATGGTTGAAAGTGGCCAAAAAATTAGTAGAACAATTGCTGAAGAAATTAGAAATGTAGGAATAAATTCAGTTGATGTTTTAGTAGAAGACAGAGTTGTAAGAGTAATTGGTAATAACTTTGTTGATATAACTAAGCATGTTGATTTTGATGTAACAGACTTAAATATTAAGGAATATGTACATTATCCTACATTAAGAGAAATCTTAGATAATTATTCTGATGAAGATTCAATAAAAGAAGAGATTAAGAAAAATATCAATAAATTAATTCCTAAGCATATTATAAGAGATGATATTTTTGCGACTATTAGTTACGAAATTGGGTTGGCTTATAATATAGGATATGTTGACGATATTGATCATCTTGGAAATAGAAGAATTAGATCAGTTGGTGAATTACTACAAAACCAATTTAGAATTGGTTTATCAAGAATGGAAAGAGTAGTTAAGGAAAGAATGACTATTCAAGACCAAGAAGCAATTACTCCTCAAATGTTAATAAACATTAGACCAGTAGCTGCTGCTATTAAAGAATTCTTTGGTAGTTCTCAATTATCACAATTCATGGATCAAATTAACCCACTTTCAGAATTAACTCACAAGAGAAGATTATCTGCTCTTGGACCAGGTGGTTTATCGAGAGAAAGAGCTGGTTTCGAAGTAAGAGACGTTCACCATTCTCATTATGGAAGAATGTGTCCTATCGAGACTCCAGAAGGACCTAACATAGGTCTTATAAACTCCTTAGCAACATTTGCAAGAGTTAATGAATATGGATTTATAGAAACACCATATAGAATTATAGATAAAGAAACTAATACAATTACAAATGAAATAAGATATTTTACAGCAGATGAGGAAGACCAATATTTAGTTGCACAAGCTAAAGAACCGATTGACGGAAATGGTCACTTTGTTGATAAAAAGGTAACAGTAAGAAATAAGGAAGATGTATTTGTTGTACCGGCTGAAGATGTAGATTTAATAGACGTATCGCCTAGACAAATAGTATCAGTAGCTACTGCGATGATACCTTTCCTTGAAAATGATGATGCCTCAAGAGCACTGATGGGATCAAACATGCAACGTCAAGCTGTTCCATTATTAAAGACTCAAGCTCCTATCGTTGGTACAGGAATAGAATACAAAGCTGCAGTAGACTCAGGAGTACTTCCTAAGGCTAAAAATGCTGGTGTTGTAACTTATGTAAGTGCTAACGAAGTAAGAATTAAAAGAGATATTGATGGAGGAATTGATACTTATAAATTACTTAAATTTAAGAGAAGTAACCAAGGTATGTGTATAAATCAACGTCCAATAGTTGATAAAGGTGAAATAGTATTTAAGAATCAAGTATTAGCTGATGGTCCATCAACAGATTTAGGTGAAATATCATTAGGTAAAAATATCAGAATGGGATTCATCACGTGGGAAGGATATAACTACGAAGATGCTATGCTTATTTCTGAAGAATTAGTTAGAGAAGATGTATTTACATCTATTCATATAGAAGAATATGAATGTGAAGCTAGAGACACTAAATTAGGACCAGAAGAAATCACTAGAGATATTCCTAATGTAAGTGAAGATGCACTTAAGGATATCGATGAAAGAGGAATAATAAGAATAGGTGCTGAAGTAAGATCTGGAGATATTCTTGTTGGTAAGGTTACTCCAAAGGGTGAAACTGAATTGACAGCTGAAGAAAGACTGTTAAGGGCAATATTCGGTGAAAAGGCAAGAGAAGTAAGAGATACTTCTTTAAGAGCTCCTCATGGTGAAGCTGGTATAATTGTAGATGTTAAAGTGTTTACAAGAGAAAATGGAGATGAATTAAATCCAGGCGTAAATGAACTTGTAAGAGCTTATATTGCGCAAAAGAGAAAGATATCTGTAGGGGATAAGATGGCTGGACGTCATGGTAACAAGGGGGTTATTTCAAGAGTACTTCCTGAAGAAGATATGCCGTTCTTACCAGATGGTAGACCACTACAAATATGCTTAAATCCTTTAGGGGTTCCTTCACGTATGAACATCGGTCAGGTACTTGAAGTTCACTTAGGATGGGCTGCTAGCCAATTAGGATGGCATATAGCTACTCCAGTATTTGATGGAGCAACTGAAGAAGATATAGAAGAATGTCTTGAAAAAGCTGGTTATAATGCTAATGGTAAAACTGTTTTATATGATGGTAGAACAGGAGAACCATTTGATAATGAAGTTACAGTTGGTATAATGTATATCTTAAAGCTAGCTCACTTAGTTGACGATAAGATTCATGCTAGATCAACTGGACCATACTCACTAGTTACACAACAACCACTTGGAGGTAAAGCTCAATTTGGTGGTCAAAGATTTGGTGAAATGGAAGTTTGGGCATTAGAAGCATATGGTGCTGCGCATACATTACAAGAAATATTAACTGTTAAGTCAGATGATGTTGTAGGTAGAGTTAAGACATATGAAGCAATAGTTAAGGGTGAAAATATCCCTGAACCAGGTGTTCCAGAATCATTTAAGGTTCTTATTAAAGAACTTCAAGCTCTTTGCTTAGACATTAAAGTTTTAAATGAAGAAAATCAAGAAGTTCAATTAAAAGAATTTGCAGATGAGGATATGGAAAACTTAGAGGTAAATATAGAAGGAACAGAAGAATTTACTTCTGAACCAGAAGCTGAAATTGATGATAGCTATACAGTAGAAGAAGTAGAACCAGAACAAGAAGAAGATTTCGAAAATTTTCAAATCGAGGGACTACAAGAAGATTTAGTACTAGATGATTTTAATGACGAACACTAATTTTGAAGGGAGGATATACCCTTGTTTGAGTTAAATAATTTTGATGCAATACAAATAGGATTAGCATCTCCTGAGCAAGTAAGAAAATGGTCAAGAGGAGAAGTTAAGAAACCAGAAACAATAAACTATAGAACATTAAAGCCTGAAAGAGATGGTCTATTCTGTGAAAGAATATTTGGACCAATGAAGGACTGGGAATGTCACTGTGGTAAATATAAAAGAGTAAGATATAAAGGTATAGTTTGTGATAGATGTGGAGTTGAAGTCACAAAAGCTAAAGTTAGAAGAGAGAGAATGGGGCATATAGAATTGGCTGCCCCAGTATCTCATATATGGTACTTCAAAGGAATTCCATCAAGAATGGGATTAATACTTGATATGTCACCAAGAGCTTTAGAAAAAATACTATACTTTGCTTCATACGTAGTAATTGATCCTAAGGAAACACCACTTTTAAAGAAGCAACTTCTTAATGAAAAAGAGTATAGAGAAGCGGCAGATAAATATGGTGAAGAAAGCTTTGTTGCTGGTATGGGTGCAGAAGCTGTTAAACAACTTCTAGGAGAAATAGATTTAGAAGCACAATCTATAGAGTTAAAAGAAGAGTTAAAACAAAGTACAGGTCAAAAAAAGGTAAGAATAATTAGAAGACTTGAGGTTATTGAATCCTTCAAAAAGTCTGGTAATGATCCAAAGTGGATGATTATAGATGTAATTCCTGTTATTCCACCAGATTTAAGACCAATGGTACAATTAGATGGTGGAAGATTTGCAACATCTGACTTAAATGATCTTTATAGAAGAGTTATAAATAGAAATAACAGACTTAAGAAGTTATTAGATTTAGGAGCTCCTGATATCATAGTTAGAAATGAAAAAAGAATGCTTCAAGAAGCAGTAGATGCTCTTGTAGATAATGGAAGAAGAGGAAGAGCTGTAACAGGTCCTGGTAATAGACCATTAAAGTCTTTATCAGATATGCTTAAAGGTAAGCAAGGTAGATTTAGACAAAACTTACTTGGTAAGAGAGTTGACTACTCAGGTAGATCTGTTATCGTTGTTGGTCCAGAATTAAAAATGTACCAATGTGGTCTTCCTAAAGAAATGGCTCTTGAATTATTCAAGCCATTTGTAATGAAAAAGTTAGTTGAAGATGGAATAGCTCATAACATAAAGAGTGCGAAGAGAATGGTAGAAAGAGTAATGCCTCAAGTATGGGATGTATTAGAAGAAGTTATTGCAGACCATCCGGTATTATTAAACCGTGCTCCTACACTTCACAGATTAGGTATTCAAGCATTCCAACCAGTATTAGTTGAAGGTAGAGCTATAAAGCTACATCCATTAGTTTGTACAGCATATAATGCTGACTTTGATGGTGACCAAATGGCTGTTCACGTACCTTTATCTGTAGAAGCACAAGCAGAAGCAAGATTTTTAATGCTTGCAGCTGGTAACATATTAAAGCCATCTGATGGTAAACCAGTTTGTGTTCCTACTCAAGATATGGTTCTTGGTTCTTATTATTTAACAATAGATAAGGAGCAAGAAAAGGAAGATAAATATTTCTACTCAAAAGAAGAAGCTATAATGGCTTATGAGTTAAAAGAAATAGGAGTACATGATAAAATACATGTAAAGTTATTTAAGACTATAGATGGAGTTGAAAAAACAGGAATAATTAAAACCACTGTTGGTAAATTAATATTCAATGAATCAATTCCACAAGATCTTGGATTTGTTGATAGAAATAATAAAGATGAAGAGTTTAACTTAGAAGTAGACTTCTTAGTTACTAAGAAATCTTTAGGTAAGATAATAGATAAGTGTTATTTAAAGCATGGACCAACAGAAACTTCAATAATGTTGGATAAAATAAAAGCTTTAGGATACCACTATTCATCAATCGGAGCTATAACTGTTGCTGCATCAGATATGATCGTACCTAAAGAAAAGTATGACTTATTAAGAGATGCTGATGAAACAATAGAAAAGATTGAAAAGATGTATAAAAGAGGTTTCATATCTGATGATGAAAGATATGAAAGGGTTATAGAAAAATGGACTAAGACAACTGAAGAAGTTGCCGATACCCTAATGGAAAGCCTTGATAAATTTAACCCAATATTTATGATGGCTGACTCAGGTGCCAGAGGTTCTAAGTCACAAATTAAGCAATTAGCTGGTATGAGAGGACTTATGGCAAGTCCATCAGGTAAAATCATAGAATTACCAATTAGAGCATCCTTTAGAGAAGGTCTAGATGTACTTGAATACTTCTTATCTACTCACGGAGCTAGAAAAGGTAATGCCGATACTGCCTTAAAGACTGCCGATTCAGGATACTTAACTAGAAGATTGGTTGATGTTTCTCAAGACGTAATTGTAAGAGAAGAAGATTGCGGTGCTACAGAAGGTATGGTTGTATCTGAAATTAGAGAAGGCAATGAAGTTGTTGAAGGATTAGCTGAAAGATTAACAGGTAGATATCTTGCAGAAGATGTAATAAACCCTTCTACAGGAGAAGTTATCGCTAACAACGATACTTATGTTGATTCAGAAATGGCAGAAGCAATAGTAGCAACAGGAGTTAAAAAGGTTAAAATTAGATCTGTATTTACATGTAAGTGTAAAATAGGAGTATGTGCTAAGTGTTACGGTATGAATATGGCTACTGCTAAGAAGATAAACATAGGTGAAGCAGTTGGTATAATAGCTGCCCAATCTATCGGTGAACCAGGAACTCAGCTTACAATGAGAACATTCCATACAGGTGGTGTTGCCGGTGCGGATATAACACAAGGTCTTCCTAGAGTTGAAGAATTATTTGAAGCTAGAAAACCTAAGGGGCTTGCAATTGTAAGTGAAATTAGTGGTACTGTAAGAATAGAGGAAACTAAGAAAAAGAGAACTGTATATGTAATGGGAGCTGATGGAGAAGAAAAGAGCTATGACATTCCATTTGGATCAAGACTAAAAGTTAACGATAATGATGTTATAGAAGCTGGAGATGAAGTTACAGAAGGTTCTGTTAACCCACATGATATCATGAGCATCAAGGGTATAGATGGTGCTAGAAGATATCTGCTTAGCGAAGTTCAAAAAGTTTATAGACTTCAAGGGGTTGATATTAACGATAAGCACTTAGAAGTAGTTGTTAGACAAATGACTAGAAAGATTAAAGTTACGGATTCTGGTGATACTGAACTATTACCTGGAACAATGATTGATATATTTGACTTCGAAGAAGCAAATGAAAAGGTAAGAGAGTTTGGTGGAGAAGAAGCTACAGGGGAACAAGCGCTATTAGGAATTACTAAAGCGGCTCTTGCAACTGACAGTTTCTTATCAGCAGCATCATTCCAAGAAACAACAAGAGTACTTACAGAAGCTGCCATAAAGGGTAAAACTGATCCTCTTGTTGGATTAAAAGAAAATGTAATAATAGGTAAGCTGATTCCGGCTGGAACTGGTATGATGAGATACAGATCAGTAAAGCTTGATGTTGAAGAAGATTTAACTATGGATGACAGCTTATTAAAGGTAGAATAATACAATTCAAATTTATTGACATGCGTATGCTTAAATGATAAAATACGAGATGTGTGATTTTTAGATTCACATAAATTTGATTGTCTACATGTTTCATGGAGGCAAAGTAATAATTACTTTGCCTTTGTGAACTTAATTAACTTGTTTTATCTTTTTATATTTAAATAGATAAATAAAATTCAGGAGGTGAAAGAATGCCAACTATAAGCCAATTAGTAAGAAAAGGAAGAAAAGTAGCTGTTACAACTTCAACTGCTCCAGCACTTAAGGAGTGTCCTCAAAAGAGAGGTGTTTGTACTGTTGTTAAGACTACTACTCCAAAGAAGCCTAACTCAGCGTTAAGAAAGATTGCCAGAGTAAGACTTACAAATGGATATGAAGTTACTGCATACATTGGTGGTGTAGGACACAACTTACAAGAACATAGCGTTGTTCTTATAAGAGGTGGTAGAGTAAAGGACCTTCCTGGTGTTAGATACCATATCGTAAGAGGAGCATTAGACTGTGCTGGTGTAGCTAACAGAATGCAAGGAAGATCAAAGTATGGAGCTAAGAGACCTAAGAAGAAGTAGTCTCTTAACCAATTGTAGTGCTTATCTTCAGCATTTACATAGATTTATAACTTAAGTTTATATAGATGAAGGAGTTAGCACTTTACGGTATCGAAATAGTACCGAGTACCGATGAACTTAAATTATCATGTTAAGGAGGGAAGAAAAGTGCCAAGAAAAGGACATATAGCAAAGAGAGATGTATTACCAGATCCAATGTACAACTCAAAGGTTGTTACTAAGTTAATAAACAACATAATGGAAGATGGTAAAAAGGGAGTAGCTCAAAAAATATGTTACAATGCATTTGAAGTTATGGCTCAAAAGACTGGTAAAGATGCATTAGAAGTATTTGAAGAAGCTATGAACAATGTAATGCCTTTACTAGAAGTAAAAGCAAGAAGAATAGGTGGAGCTACTTACCAAGTTCCAATAGAAGTTAGAGCAGAAAGAAGACAGACTTTAGGTATCAGATGGATACTAGCTGCTGCTAGAAAAAGAGGAGAAAAGCTTATGGCAGAAAGATTAGCTGGAGAATTATTAGATGCAGCTAATAATACTGGTGCTGCTGTTAAGAAGAGAGAAGATACTCATAAGATGGCAGAAGCTAATAAGGCTTTCGCTCACTACAGATACTAATATAAAAACTGTTTTGGTTCTTTTACCAAAACAGTTTTCTAGAATTTATAATTACTCGTTGAGAGGAGGAAATTAAATGGCAAGACAATATCCATTAGAAAAATTCCGTAATTTTGGAATAATGGCCCATATAGATGCAGGTAAAACTACAACTACAGAACGTATATTATTCTATACAGGAAGAACGCACAAAATTGGTGAAACTCATGAAGGGGCTTCTCAAATGGACTGGATGGTTCAAGAACAAGAAAGAGGTATAACAATTACTTCTGCAGCAACAACTTGTTTCTGGGAAGGTCATGAATTAAATATCATTGATACTCCAGGTCACGTAGACTTCACAGTAGAAGTTGAAAGATCATTAAGAGTACTTGATGGAGCAGTTACTGTTCTAGATGCTAAGAGTGGGGTTGAACCTCAAACTGAAACTGTTTGGAGACAGGCAGACAAGTACGGTGTACCAAGAATGATTTATGTTAACAAGATGGATGCAACTGGAGCGGATTTCTTCAGATGTGTTCAAACAGTAAGAGATAGATTAAAGGCTAATGCTGTTCCAATACAAATTCCAATAGGTGCAGAAGATCAATTTAAAGGAATGGTAGATCTTATATCAAATAAGGCCATATTATTCTATGATGATCTTGGAAAAGACGTTAGAACTGAAGAAATTCCAGCAGATTTAGTAGATCAAGCTGAAGAATACAGAAATGCTATGATAGAAGCAATAGCTGAAACTGATGAAGAATTAATGATGAAATACCTTGAAGGTGAAGAAATAACAGCTGATGAATTACATGCTGCTTTAAGAAAAGCTACAATAGCTAATGAAATTTATCCATGTATTTGTGGTTCTTCATACAAAAACAAAGGTGTTCAAGAAATGATTAATGGAGTTGTTGCGTACTTACCATCTCCACTAGACATTCCTGCTGTAGAAGGTACTACTTTAGAAGGTGAACCAGCTAAAAGAGAAGCTTCAGATGAAGCACCTTTATCAGCATTAGCATTTAAGATTGCTACTGACCCATTCGTAGGAAAGCTTGCTTTCGCTAGAATTTACTCTGGTATAATAGAAAGTGGTTCTTACGTTCTTAACTCAACTAAGGGCAAGAAAGAAAGAATTGGTAGACTTGTTAAAATGCACGCTAACCACAGAGAAGAGGTTGAATCATTAGAAGCTGGTGAATTAGGAGCAATTATCGGATTAAAGAATACTACAACTGGAGATACTCTATGTGCAGAAAATAATCCAATAATCCTTGAATCAATGGAATTCCCAGAACCAGTTATCAACATTGCGATTGAACCAAAGACTAAAGCTGGTCAAGAAAAGATGGGATTAGCATTAGCTAAGCTTGCAGAAGAAGATCCAACTTTCAAGACTTGGACTGACCAAGAAACTGGTCAAACAATTATCGCAGGTATGGGTGAGCTTCACTTGGATATCATTGTTGATAGACTTCAAAGAGAATTCAAAGTTGAGTGTAATGTAGGTGCACCTCAAGTTTCATATAAAGAAACAATTAAGAAAGCTGTTAAAGCTGAAGCTAAATATGCTAAGCAATCAGGTGGTAAAGGACAATACGGTCACGCTGTAATTGAAATGGAACCAACTGAAGGAGAATACTCATTTGAAAATGCTGTTGTTGGTGGAGCTATTCCAAAGGAATACATTCCAGCAATTGATGCAGGTATTCAAGAGGCAGCTTTAACTGGTAACATAGCTGGATACAATGTTATTAACTTTAAGGTTAAGTTAGTACACGGATCTTACCATGAAGTCGATTCTTCAGAAATGGCGTTTAAGATTGCTGGTTCTATGGCATTTAAGAATGCTATGGCTAAAGCAGATCCAGTATTATTAGAACCAATGATGAAGGTTGAAATAACTGTACCTGAAGAATACATGGGAGACGTTATAGGTGACGTTAACTCAAGAAGAGGTAGACTAGAAGGTATGGATTCAGTAAATGGAGCTCAAGTAATTAGAGCATTTATTCCATTAGCTGAAATGTTTGGTTATGCAACATCATTAAGATCAAGAACTCAAGGTAGAGGTGTTTACGCAATGGTATTCGATCACTACGAAGAAGTTCCAAAGAGCATACAAGAACAAATCGCTGGAAATAGAAGTAAATAATTTATTTGGTGTTACATAAAGGTAACACCAAATACTTATTAATATAAGTATTTATAAGTAAACTACAATATAAATATAGATATTGTGATATTTATAGGTTATAATAATGACTGAAAAAAGTCTTTAAATTTATTGATATATTTTAAGGAGGAATTTGCAATGGCAAAGGAAAAATTCGAGAGAAATAAACCCCACGTAAATATTGGAACA
>JAQEYV010000019.1:0-8897 GCA_027692445.1 Clostridiaceae bacterium OF42-15pH9A
TACCGAACAGGAAAGTTAAGCTCTATAGCGCCGATGGTACTGCATGGGAGACTATGTGGGAGAGTAGGACGTTGCCAAGTTATAAAAAGAATAGCAATAGCTATTCTTTTTTTTTGTTATATAAGAGAGAAGATATGTTTAAAAACATATCTTTTTTTATTGATTGCAAATAATAAATTTCTATTTATTTAAAGTTTATTAATAAGTTTTCTTCTTTTTGAATACTATGTAAAGAGCAGTACTAAAAAAGGAGGATCACAAATGGAGAATAATGAAATTTATAAGTTTCATAAGGGAATGAATTATAACGCCTATAAATTATTGGGATCTCATATATGTGAATCTAATGGAGTTAATGGAATTCAATTCACAACTTGGGCACCTAATGCACAAGAAATGTGGATAGTTGGAGACTTTAATAACTTTTATGTGGATAACAAATATAAAATGAAACAAATATCCAAGGGGGGCTTATGGAGTAAGTTTTTACCTAAACTAGGGGCAGGTATTAAGTATAAATATGCTATAAGGACAATGGATAATAAAATTATTTTTAAGTCTGATCCGTATGCTATATGTTCTGAAGTAAGACCTGATACGGCATCAATTACATATAGTCCTAAAGAATATATATGGTTAGATGATAATTGGATTGAAGAAAAAAGAAAAAAGGATATATATAATACTGCTATTAATATATATGAAATTCATTTAGGGTCTTGGAGAAGAAATAATAATGAGTTTTTAACATATGAAGAATTAAGTGAAGTATTACCAAACTATTTAACAGAAATGGGTTATAACTATGTTGAAATTATGCCTTTATGCGAACATCCTCTTGATGCATCTTGGGGTTATCAATGTACAGGATATTATTCATTAACAACTAGGTACGGAAATATTGAAGGCTTTAAAAAGTTAGTTGATAAACTACATCAAAATAATATTGGAGTTATTTTAGATTGGGTACCAGGTCATTTTTGTAAAGATGCACATGGCTTATATATGTTTGATGGAAGTCCAACTTATGAATATGCGGAGTATTGGAAAGCTGATAATAAAGGCTGGGGAACTTTTAATTTTGATTTAGGTAGACCAGAGGTAAAAAGTTTCCTTATATCAAATGCTATGTATTGGATAAATGAATTTCATATAGACGGATTAAGAGTAGATGCTGTATCTAATATTATTTACTTAAGCTATGGAAGAGAATATGGTGAATGGGTTCCTAATAAGTATGGTACTGACTGTAATTTAGAGGGGATTCAATTTTTAAAAGATTTAAATACAGTAATAAAAGAAAACAATGAAAGAACTATTATGATAGCTGAGGAATCAACGGCATGGCCTAAGGTATCAGGAAAGATTAGTGATGATGGATTAGGATTTGACTTTAAGTGGAATATGGGATGGATGAATGATGTACTTGAATACACTAGCAAAGACCCTATATATAGAAAATATCATCATAATAAATTAACTTTTTCATTAATGTATAACTATTCAGAGCGGTTTATATTGCCTTTTTCACATGATGAAGTTGTACATGGAAAGAAGTCTTTAGTAGATAAAATGCCAGGAGATTACTGGAGCAAGTTTGCTGGGTATAGATTATTAATTAGTTATATGCTTGGACATCCAGGGAAGAAATTGAATTTTATGGGAAGTGAATTTGCTCAATTTATAGAATGGAGAGAGTATGAGCAATTAGAGTGGAAGCTTATTGATATGTTTCCAATGCATAAAATAACTCAGAATTTCATTAAAGATATTAATAAGTTTTATTTAAATAATAAAGCATTATGGGAATTAGACTATGATATAGATGGCTTTCAATGGATTGATGCAGAGAATAAAGATCAAAGTATAGTTTCGTTTATAAGAAGAGGAAAATGTGAGGAAGATATTTTAATATTTATATGCAATTTTACTTCAGTAGTTAGGTATGATTTTAGAATTGGAGTGCCATTACAATCAGACTATGTAGAAGTATTTAATAGTGATGATGAGAAATATGGAGGGTCTGGACAAGTTATGACAGAAATAAATCTAGTTCCAGAAGAAATAGAATTTCATAATCAACCATATAGCATAAAGATTAAGGTTCCACCTATGGCAACACTAATCTTAGGTATAAAAAAAGGGGGAGAAAATAATGATGAAAGTATTACTTGTAGCATCAGAAGCTAATCCATTTATTAAAACTGGAGGTCTGGGGGATGTTGTTGGGGCTCTTCCAAAAGCATTAAGTAAAAAAGGGTTAGATGTAAGAGTCGTAATACCAAAATATAAAGGAATAAGAGAGGATCTAAAAAATAAATTTAGCTTTGTTAAATGGTTTATGGTGAAGGTTGGATGGAGAAATCAATACTGTGGCATTTTTGAATGTACTCATAATGGAGTTAAGTATTACTTTATTGACAATGAGTACTATTTTGGAAGAGATGAAGTATATGGATGCTATGATGATGGAGAAAGATTTGCATATTATGATAGAGCTGTCTTAGAGTTCATTAAAGAAATAGGATGGATACCCGATATCATACATTGTAATGATTGGCAAACAGGAATGATTCCAGTTTTATTAAAGTTGGAGTATTCAAAAGATGAGTTTTATAAAAATATAAAAACTATATACTCAATTCATAATATTTTATTTCAAGGAATTTTTCCAAAAGAAGTATTACCAGATTTATTTGGATACGATATGGAGCCATATAATAATGGAAGTTTAGAATTTTACGAATGTATTAGTTTCATGAAAGGCGGAATTAATTATTCAGATAAGATAACTACAGTAAGTTATAGTTATGCGGAAGAGATAAAAATTCCAGAGTATGGAGAGAAGTTGGATGGATTATTAAGAGAGCATAATTATAATCTTAGGGGAATATTAAATGGTATAGATTATGAAGAATATAATCCTTATAAAGATTTTAATATTTATAAGACTTTTCAAGGTGATATATTAAGTGATAAGCAGGAGAACAAGATTAAGTTACAAGAAGAGCTTAGATTACCCATAGATAAAGAAATACCTATGATAGGTATTGTTTCTAGACTAACTAATCAAAAGGGAATGGATTTGATAATTAGTATTGCAGATAGGTTACTAAAGAATAATATTCAATTAGTTATAGTTGGAACAGGGGATTGGTATTATGAAGATAAATTTAAAAACCTACAATATAGATATAAAGATAAAGTGTCAGCAAATATAAGATTTGATAATATGTTAGCCCACAAAGTATATGCAAGTAGTGATCTATTTTTAATGCCTTCTTTATTTGAGCCTTGTGGATTAGGTCAATTAATAGCACTTAGATATGGAAGTATTCCTATAGTAAGAGAGACTGGTGGGTTAAAGGACACAATTTTCCCTTATAATCAATACAATGAATTAGGAAATGGTTTTAGTTTTACAAATTATAATGCAGAGGAATTGTTGATGATAGTAGAGTATGCATTAAGCTTCTATACAAAAAAGGAAGAATGGAGCAGGATTGTAAGACAAGCACTTAATTCAAATAATAGCTGGGATAAATCGGCTAATGAATACCAACAGCTATATATGGAGGCAACAAGAACCTGATTATAGGAGGGATTAAAAGTTGGCATTAGATAAAAATACATTTAAGGAAGCTTACGAGAATAAGTATAAGGATATTCATGGAGACGAGATAGAAAATGGAAATAATCTGCAAAGGTATGAAGCCCTAGGGAGTTTAATAAGGGATTATGTAAGTTGGTTATGGTTAGATACTAATAAAAGGTACAATAGAACTGGAGAAAAGCAAATTTATTATTTCTCTATGGAATTTCTTTTAGGAAGATTGCTTGGAGATACCTTAATGAATTTAGGTTTGATTGACATATGCAAAGAAGCTTTAGGAGAGTTAAATATAGATTTAAGGGATTTAGAAGAATTAGAAGAAGATCAAGGACTAGGAAATGGTGGGTTAGGAAGGTTAGCAGCATGTTTTCTAGATTCTATGGCATCTTTAGGCATAGCTGGACATGGCTGTGGCATAAGATATAAGTATGGATTTTTCGAACAAAAAATAATAGATGGAAAACAAGTTGAATTATCAGACAACTGGTTACGCCAAGGAAATGTGTGGGAAAGAAGAAAGATTGAGAAAAGTGAAGTAGTAAAGTTTGGTGGAGAAGTTAAGGTAGAAAATATAGATGGCAGAATGGTATTTACTCAAATTAACTATGAGCCTGTTTTAGCTGTTCCATATGATACTCCAATTGTAGGATATGAAAATAATGTTGCTAATACATTAAGGCTTTGGAGCGCGGAAACTGTATCTAATGAATTTGATTATTCATCATTTAGTAGTGGAGAATATCTCAAAGCAATAGAATATAAAAACTCAGTAGAGTCAATATCACAAGTATTATATCCTGAAGATTCATTTTATGAAGGAAAAGTGCTTAGATTAAAACAACAATACTTTTTTGTATCTGCTGGCATCCAGAGTATTATAAGACACTATAAAGCGCATGGTGGAAATATAAAATTCTTAGATGAAAAAATATCAATTCATATAAATGATACTCACCCAACACTAGCTATTCCAGAATTGATGAGAATATTATTAGATGAAGAGGGATTAGGTTGGGAAGAGGCATGGAGAATTACTACTAATGTAGTCTCATATACTAATCATACAATATTGGCTGAGGCTCTAGAAAAGTGGCCTATAGATATGTTTAAAAGTTTGTTACCTCGTATATACATGATAGTTGAAGAGATAAATGAAAGGTTTTGCTTAGACCTTTGGAATAAATATATTGGACAGTGGCAAAAGATATCAGATATGGCCATAATATCAGATGGTCAAGTTAGAATGGCTAATTTAGCAGTTGTAGGTAGCCATAGTGTGAATGGGGTAGCAAAACTTCATACTGAGATTTTGAAGAAAGAAGAAATGAAAAATCTATATTACTTCTATCCTAATAAGTTCAATAATAAGACTAATGGAATTACTCATAGAAGATGGTTATTAAGAAGTAATCCAGGGCTTACCAATCTTCTACGTAATACCATAGGAGATAGTTTTATAAAGCATCCTACAGATTTAATAAATTTTGAAAAGTTTATTTACGATAAAGGTGTACAAGAGGAATTAGCAAGAGTAAAGAAAAAAAATAAAGAGAGATTAGCAGAAAAGATTTATAAAAAGAATGGCATTATAGTTGATCCATTTTCTATATTTGATGTGCAAGTTAAAAGAATCCATGGATATAAGAGGCAGACTCTTAACTGCTTAAGAATAATGGATTTATATAATAAGCTTACTAATAATTCGAACTTAGATATTCATCCAAGAACCTTTATATTTGCAGGAAAAGCAGCACCAGGATATTGTCTTGCAAAGAATATAATAGAGCTTATTAATGCTATAGCAGATAAGGTAAATAATGATCCGTTAGTAAACAAAAAGATAAAGATAGTATTTCTAGAAAATTATAATGTTTCATTAGCAGAAGAGATTATACCTGCAGCAGATTTAAGTGAACAAATATCGACGACAACTAAAGAAGCTTCAGGAACATCAAATATGAAATTTATGATGAATGGGGCAGTAACAATAGCTACTTTAGATGGTGCTAATATAGAAATTAGTGATGAGGTTGGAAATAATAATATATTTATATTTGGACTTACAGCAAGACAAGTACTAAGCTATATAGAAAATGGAGGATATTATTCACAGGATATATACAATAAGAACGAAAGTGTAAAAAATGTTATAGATGATTTGATTAATGGCAAATACTCTAATGATAGAGAAAAGTTTAGAAGTATATATGATCATTTAATAACTTTTAATGATGAGTTTTATGTCTTAAAGGACTTTGATTCTTATGTTGAGGCTAACAAAAAAGTAGATAATATTTTTAAAGATATGTATAAGTGGCAAGAGATTTGTGGCATTAATATTGCTCATTCAGGGGTCTTTTCTTCTGATAGGACAATACAACAATATGCAACAGGTATATGGGGGCCTGAACTTATATATAAGAATTTATAGTTAATATATTATGTAGAATAAATGTAAATAAAAAAAGATTTAAAAGGATAAAAAAATTTTAAAATGTGATAGATACAAGGTTTACAGTGAGAGACCTTGTATTTTTTTTATGAAATAAGTGTAAATAATATGTATATTAGTAAGATTGATTTCATATTGTTATAGTGAAGGATAGGAAGATAAGAAGGGGGAGAGATGATTGGGTAAGAGTGAGATAGTAGCAATGATTTTAGCAGGAGGGCAAGGTTCTAGATTAGGAGTATTAACAAAGAAGCTTGCTAAACCAGCAGTTCCATTTGGTGGCAAATATAGAATAATAGATTTTCCATTAAGTAACTGCTCTAATTCGGGAATATATACTGTTGGGGTTTTAACACAATATAAACCATTAGAATTAAATGCTCATATTGGAATAGGAAGTCCATGGGATTTAGATAGAAGAGATGCTGGCGTAAGAATATTACCTCCATATCAAGAAGAAAAGGGTGGTAATTGGTATAAAGGTACAGCTAATGCTATATACCAAAACACAGAATTTATTGATAGTTATAATCCAGAGTATGTATTAATTTTATCTGGTGATCACATATATAAAATGAATTATGATGAAATGCTAGAAAAACATAAAAGGAGTAATGCAGATGCAACAATTGCAGTAATTAATGTATCAATTGAAGAAGCAAGTAGATTTGGAATTATGAATACGAGGGAAGATCATTCTATTTATGAGTTTGAGGAGAAGCCTAAGAAACCTAAAAGTACTTTAGCATCTATGGGCATATATATATTCAATTGGAAGACACTAAAAAAATATTTAAGGGAAGATGAGTCAGATAGGTTTTCAAGTAATGATTTTGGTAAGAATATCATTCCAAAGATGATAAAAGATAATCTTAAGATGATGGCATATCCATTTGATGGATACTGGAAGGATGTTGGAACAATCCATAGCCTATGGGAAGCTAACATGGACTTATTAGATGATGATAATAAATTAAATCTTTATGATAAAGAGTGGAAAATATATTCCTCTAGTCAAGTAAGCTTAGCTCAATATATAGGAGAAGAAGCATTAATAAAAAATTCACTTATAGTAGAAGGTTGTACTGTATATGGAGCGGTAGAAGAGTCTGTTTTGTTTCAAGGAGTTCACATAGGAAAAAAGACAGTTATAAAGGATTCTGTAATAATGCCTAATGCTTTTATAGGAGATAATGTAATTATTGAAAAAGCTATTATTGGTAGTGATGCAATAATAAGAAAAGGTTGCAGAATAGGTGATGGAAATGAAATAGCTGTAATAGCATCTAATGAAGAGGTTAAGTCAGGAAGTTTAGTAGAAGCCTGTAGTACAATGTAAAACTATGAAAGGAGGGAAATTAATGAACAATTGTGTTGGGATAATAAACTTAGATGAGAATGAAAAAAGGATGGACGAGCTAGTTCGAAATAGACCATTAGCTTCAGTTCCTATTGCAGCTAAATATAGGATAGTTGATTTCGTACTTTCAAATATGACCAATTCTGGAATTGAGTGTATAGGAATGTTTACAAAAAATAAATCAAGATCACTAATGGATCATTTAACTAATGGAAGACCATGGGATCTTCATAGAAAGAAGGATGGGTTAAAGGTATTTAACTTTGGAGATGAGGAACCATTTATTAATGATGTTGATAATTTTTATGACAATATAGAGTTTATAAAAAATAGTAGAAAAGATTACGTTTTATTAGCGCCGTCATATATGATATGTAATATTGACTATAGAGAGGCACTTACACATCATATAAATAATAAAAATGATATAACTGTTATATATAAGGATATAAATAATGCAAATAAATCCTTTCTAGGGTGTGATGTAGTAAATGTGGATGAGGGTAAAGTTAAGTCTATAGGAAAGAACGTGGGAGAGGATCATTTAGCATCTATAAGTATGGAAATGTATATAATGCCTACTTACCTATTTATTGATATAGTAAATGAATGTGTTAAAAGAGGAAGTTATAAAAAGATAAAATCATTTATACATGATAACTTAGATAAATTAAATGTAGGTGCATATAAATTTAATGGTTATCTTTCTTGTATTAACTCTTTAACTAGCTATTACTATACAAATATGGATTTACTTAAAAGGAAAGTAAGTAAGGAGTTATTCTATAATGGGGGTACAATATATACGAAAGCAAAAGATGAAGCTCCAACTAGGTATACAAGGGATAGTAAAGTAACAAATTCTATAGTTGCAAATGGATGCTATATAGAAGGGGAAGTAAGAAATAGTATAATATCTAGATGTGTTTATGTAGGAAAAGATGTAACAATAGATGGATGCGTAATATTACAGGATGTTGTTATTGGAGAAAAAGCTAAGCTTGAGAGGATAATAGTAGATAAAGGTACACAGATATTAGAAGAGAAAAATTATGTTGGATCTAAGTCTTGGCCGGTAGTTATGAAAAAAAGACAATATATATAGTAATGAAAGAGCGTGATAACTAATGTTATTATGCTCTTTATTGTTTATTTTTAGATAAAAATGAAGAGATAGTAAGTATATATTGAAGAAACTGAACCTGGTGTATCAATATTTAATAATTATAGAATTATAAAGAAAAATAGAAAAAAGTATGAATAATTTAATTAAACAAGTAATATCATATTAATGATATTTTATTTATATGATAAGATATGATTCGTCGCTTGGTTGTGACGCAAACAAGTAAGAAAATAAATTCAAAAAAACTTGTTGACAGTAACAAAATTAAGTGATAAGATAAGAAAGTCGCTTGGGTGCGACACACAAATTGGTCTTTGAAAATTGAACAGAATATAAAGTTAAAAAC
>JAQEYV010000002.1:0-853409 GCA_027692445.1 Clostridiaceae bacterium OF42-15pH9A
ATACCGAACAGGAAAGTTAAGCTCTATAGCGCCGATGGTACTGCATGGGAGACCGTGTGGGAGAGTAGGACGTTGCCAAGTTAAAAAAAGAATAGCTATTGCTATTCTTTTTTTTGTTATATAAATTTTGTTATAAAACAAGGAAAATAAATATCTACTCCACTTTTTTACAAATAAAAATATGTACAATAATAGATAATATATTATATGATATATAATTGAATGAGAAATACATAATTAATAAAGGAGGATAAGAAGAAGATGAAGCTGATATTGAAGTATTTAAAGAATTATAAGTTATTAGTAGTTATTAATGTTATATCAGTATTTGGATTTGCCCTGGTAGAGCTAGGAATACCAACTATAATGGCAAAAGTAATCGATAGTGGGATAGCTAATAGAGACATTCAATATATAAAAAGGATGGGTGGCGTTATAGTACTTATTTCAATTTTGGGTGTTGCAGGAACAATTCTTTTAGGATATTGTTCAGCTAAAATATCCACCGGAATTACTAGAGATATAAGAAATGATATTTTTAAAAAAGCTCAAGAATTTTCTCATAGTGAATATGATAAGTTTGGTATATCATCAATGATTACAAGAACTACAAATGATGCATTTGTTTTACTGCAATTTGTTAATACCCTTTTAAGGACGGCAGTATTAACTCCTGTTATGTTTGGAATTAGTCTAGTGCTAATACTTAGAACTAGTGTAAAGCTATCAACAGTACTTGCTATTACTGTACCATTTATAGTTATAGGGGTTATTGTTATTGCTAAAATATCTGAGCCATTATCTGAAACTCAGCAAAAAAGATTAGATAAATTAAATAGAATATCTAGAGAAAATCTAACAGGTATAAGAGTTATAAGGGCATTTGGTAATGATAATCATGAAAAAGAACGTTTTGAAGATACAAATGAAGCATATGCAAGTGTATCTAAAAAGTTATTTAAGCTGATGGCAGTGTCACAGCCATCATTCTTTTTGTTACTTAACGTAGCAATCTTAGCAATATTTTGGGTTTCTAGTAATATGATAGATGCTGGTACTCTTCAAATAGGAGAGTTAGTTGCATTTATAGAATATTTATTTCATGCAATGTTTTCATTAATGCTATTTTCAATGGTATTTGTAATGTATCCCAAAGCACAGGTATCTGCTAATAGAATTGAGGAATTATTGAATGAAGAACCTTTAATTAAAAATCCTGAAAATGGAGTAAAGCAAACAGAAGTAAAAGGCGAAGTTGAGTTTGATAATGTAACATTTGTTTATCCTAATGGAGAAGAGCCAGTACTTAAAAACATATCTTTTAAATGCAAGAAGGGAGAAATGATTGCATTTATAGGAAGTACAGGAAGTGGTAAAAGTACATTAATAAATCTTATACCTAGATTTTATGATGTTACTGAGGGGAGTATAAAAGTTGATGGTGTTGATGTAAGAGATTATGACCTTAAGGCTTTAAGAAAGAAAATAGGTTTTATACCACAAAAGACTTTATTATTTACAGGAAGTATATCTAGCAATATAAAGTTTGGTAAGAAAAATGCGAAAACAGGTGAAGTAGTTCATTCTGCAAAAGTAGCTCAAGCATATGATTTCATATCAAAGAAGCCTAAACAATTTGAAGAAATAATAAGTGAAGGTGGTAAGAATGTTTCTGGAGGCCAAAAGCAAAGGTTATCTATTGCTAGAGCTTTAGTTAGAAAGCCAGAAATATATATATTTGATGATAGCTTTTCAGCTTTAGATTTTAAGACGGATTCAATACTTAGGGAAAGACTTAAGGAAGAAACAAAAGAGTCTGTTGTGTTAGTGGTTGCTCAAAGAGTTGGATCTATAATGGAGGCAGATAGAATTATAGTTCTAAATGAAGGAGAAATAGTTGGAATAGGAAAGCATAAAGAGTTATTAAAAACTTGTAAAATTTATAATGAAATTGCATCATCTCAATTAACAAAGGAGGAATTAGAATATGAATAAGTTTAAAGTTATAGTTAAGAAAATTTCTCCTTTTATAAAACCTTACAGATGGGCATTTTTTGGAGCCATAATTTTTATAATTTTAGCTGCAATATTTAATGCATTAGCGCCAGTAACTGAAGGATTAATAATCACTCAACTAACTGAGGATTCTTTTAATATAATGAAGGGAATTGAGGGAGCTGGAGTTAATTTTAGATACGTAATAAAGGTAATGATAGCCTTAGGAGTAGTTTATGTTTCAAGTACTGCTTCAACTTATATTGCAAGTTTTCTTTTAACTAATGCAATTCAAAATACAGTAAAAGGACTTAGGAATGCTGTGCAAGATAAGATAAGAAGGTTGCCAATAAGCTATTTTGATGGGAATAGTTATGGAGATGTATTAAGCAGAATAACTAATGACATAGATACAATATCTAATGCCCTTCAACAAAGTTTTGTGCAAGTTGTCAATTCATTTTTATCAATTACGCTTGCACTTATAATGATGTTTACTATAAATATAAAAATGGCAATCATAGCTATTTTTATAATTCCGTTAAGTATATTAGTATCAAGATTTATTGTAAGTAAATCACAAAATCTATTTTATAGACAACAGAAGGCATTAGGAAAATTAAATGGTAAAGTACAAGAAATGTATACTGGATTTAATGAAATAAAGCTTTATGGAAAACAAGAAGATTCTATAAAAGAGTTTATGGAAACCAATGATGAACTTTGTAAAACTGGATTTAAAGCACAGTTTATATCAAGCACAATGTCTCCACTTGTTTCATTAGTTAGTTATATTGGAATTGCTATAATAGGGGCAATAGGAGCAATAGACGCAATTAGAGGAATAATTACTACAGGGAATTTACAAGCATTTATAAGATATATATGGCAAATAAACCAACCTTTATCGCAAGTAACTCAATTATCTTCTGCTATGCAATCAGCAGTAGCAGCTATGGAAAGAGTAATAGAAATCTTAGATGAAGAAGAACAAATAAAAGACAAAGTGGATTCAATAACATTAAAGGATCCAAAGGGAAATGTAACCTTTAATCATGTTAAATTTGGATATTCTAAAGATAAAACTCTTATTAAAGATTTGAATGTAGATATAAAAAGCGGTCAGATGGTTGCAATAGTTGGACCAACTGGTGCAGGAAAAACAACAATTATCAATCTGTTAATGAGATTTTATGAGATTCAAGGAGGATCTATTAAAATTGATGGTGTAGATATTAGAGATATAAAGCGTGAAGAGTTAAGAAAGATATTTGGAATGGTACTTCAAGATACATGGCTTTATAAAGGAACAATAAAAGATAATATTAGATATGGAAGATTTGATGCAAGTGATGAGGAGGTTATAAATGCAGCAAAAGTTGCAAATGTACATCATTTTATTAAAACACTACCAGATGGGTATGATATGGTTCTAAATGAGGAGGCTTCAAACATATCTCAGGGTGAGAAACAATTACTTACTATTGCTAGAGCAATATTAGCTGACCCTGCTATTTTAATACTTGATGAAGCTACAAGTTCAGTAGATACAAGATTAGAACTTATGATTCAAAATGCAATGAAAAATGTAATGAATGGTAGAACAAGCTTTGTAATTGCTCATAGATTATCTACAATAAGAAATGCAGATTTAATATTAGTTATTAATGATGGAGATATTGTTGAAAAAGGTACACATGGAGAACTAATGAATTATAAAGGGTTCTATGAAAAATTATACAATAGTCAGTTTGCAAATAAATAATAAAAAAGGCTTAATGAATAATCTAAGGTTATTTCATTGAGCCTTTTTGTTTGAATTATAATAATACAATTATTAAAAAATGAATTAACAAATTAATATAAAGAATTGTAAAATTTATAACAAAATATTAAATTACTAAGGGTAACCAGTATTTTTATATTAAACTATTAAAAATATAAGAAATTTATTGAAGAATATTGACAAAGGACAAGCCACCTACTATTATATTAATTATATGGTACAATTTTGGTAACTAGGTATTATAAGGAACTAATAGAGAAGAGTGGGGTAATTAGATGTAATTGACTTGTCTGATTCCCTTTTATTATAAATACCTTAGTAATGAATATAATCAGTATATTTATAAAATGATTAACATAAATTGTTAGTTAATATGAATATATTGAATTATATAAAGCAATAATCATACATAAAAAATAAAGGGGGATAAAAACATGAAACGTAAAAAAATAGCTATTGCGTTATCAGCAGCTCTTTCTGTATCTGTATTAGCAGGATGCGGCGGAAGTGATGACGGAAGTAATGGTGGTACAACAGATTTATCATCAGATGTTGTAACAACATATGAAGCAACAGATATGAGTAAAAATCCAGCAGCAGCTACAGCTGAAAATAGAAAGGATACTTTAGTAATTGGTACTATTGCACCAGATGGAGTATTTAATCCATTGTATGCAGAAAGTGCTTATGATTCTTATCCAACAGAGGTTATGTTTGCACCATTAATGGCACCTCAAGCTGATGGTTCTATGGGGGCATACTTAGCAGAAGCTAATCCAGAAATATCTGAAGATGGACTAACTTATACTTATAAAATAAGAAAAGATGCTAAGTGGTCTGATGGAACAGATATTACAGCTAAAGACGTAGAATTAGCTGTAAAAATAGCTTGTGATAGTAGCTATACAGGAATTGCAGACTATAGAACAGGAAGAGTTAAAGTAAAGGGAGCTCAAGAGTACTTTGAAGGAAAAGCTGATTCAATATCAGGTATTGAAATAGTAGATGATAAGACAATTAAGTTCACATTATTAGAAAAGAGTTCTTCAGCTGAAATAGTATTAGGAGGTACACAACCAGTTAATACTGCGTATACTTCTAAGTTCTATACACAAGGAAATACAGATAAAATGAAGGAAACATTTGCAAATCCAGGACCAACATCAGGAGCTTACAAGTTTAAGAGCTACAAGAAGGGTGAAGAGTTAGTTTTAGAAGCAAACGATGACTTCTTCTTAGGAAAACCTGGAATTAAGAATATAGTTTATAAAGTTACTACTGAAGAAACAAAACTTCAAATGTTAGAAGCAGGAGATATAGATTTTGTTGAACTTTCAGTAAGTGATGACTATGTAAAACACTCTCAAGATTTAGGATATTTAGGATATAAATTATACCCTACAAATGGATATGGTTATATTTGTTTTAATCACAATAAACCACAATTCAAAGATCCTGCAGTTAGAAAAGCATTAACAGTTGCTTTAGATAGAAAAACTATAACTTCTTCAATTTTCAATCAATATGCAGAGGTTATAAATGTTCCACAAACAAAAGCTTCATGGGCTTACTATGAAGGTGATAATAAATACGAGTACAACTTAGAAGAAGCTAAGAAAATATTAGATGAAGCTGGTTGGAAAGTAGGAGCAGATGGAATAAGAGAAAAAGATGGTGTTAGATTAACAGTTAACTTTACTGGTACTTCTGATAATGATGTTGTAGATTCAATACTTTCTGTATCTAATGATGACTGGAAAGAACTGGGTGTTGACTATACTAGTGAAAAGTTAGACTTCACTTCTATGAGAGAAAAACAAAAAGGTGACGATTGGGATATGATGTTCATGGCTTGGGGATTAACTAATGACCCTAACGATATGGATGTTTATGGAACAAATGGTTCTCAAAATAAAGTTAATTACAGCAATGAAAAGGTTGATAAATTATACGAACAAATCAACCAAGAATTAGATAAAGAAAAGGCTAAAGAGTTATATAAGGAATTATATACTGAATTAAATAATGATTTACCATATATCTTTGTATATCAAAGAAGCGATATGTGGGCTTACAATGGAAGAGTTAAAGGATTAGATATCTCACCATTTGTTCATTATTCATGGAATCTTTACAAAGCAACTTTAGAATAATAGTTTGCAGATAATTATAGGGGCATTTCATTATGAAATGCCTCTAATAATTAGAAGAAATAATTAGGATAATTTTCTAGTTATACTATTATATGTAATAGACAAATAGAAATGGGGAGAGAAAATGTTACAGTATACAGTTAAAAGAATATTGAAAATGATACCTACACTGATAATAATTTCTCTATTGTTATTTAAGATTATTGATTTAGCACCAGGAAATTTCCTGGATACTAAGGTTAATCCTAATATGACAGCAGAAAAGTTAGAACAGTTAGAAGAGGTATATGGTTTTGATAAGCCTTTTGGTGAAAGATATGTAAATTGGCTTAAAAAAGCAGTAAAAGGTGATTTTGGCGAATCCTTAAAATTAAGACAACCAGTAAGTGAAATTATAAAAGATTATGCTTGGAATTCATTTATTTTAGCAGGAACTGCATTTTTATTAGCTATTATTATTGCAATACCATTAGGTATAATATGTGCTACAAAGCAATATTCAATAGCAGATAGAACAACAACTATAATAACGTTTGTTTCTATATCTGTACCATCATTCCTACTTGGTCTTATGCTTATAAATGCATTTGCATTAAAAGTTAAGATATTTCCTATAGGGGGGATGACTACAGCAGGTACTAATTATACTGGATTTGCTTATTTTAAGGATTTAGCTATCCATATGGTATTACCAGTTCTTAGCTTAACTATTCTTCAAGCAGGTTCATTAGTAAGATATGTTAGAACATCTATGCTTGAAGTAATCAATCAAGATTACATAAGAACAGCTAGAGCTAAGGGATTAAAAGAAAAGGTTGTTATTTATAAACATGCCTTAAGAAATGGATTAATTCCAGTAATAACTTACATTGGAATGAGTTTACCTGGTTTATTCGCAGGAGCTCTTATTACTGAAACAATATTTGTATGGCCTGGTATTGGTAAAATAGGATATGAAGCAATATTAAATAGAGATTATACTTTACTTATGGGATTTAATATGTTCATGGCTGTACTTACTTTAATGGGTAATTTAATATCAGACATTCTTTATGCAGTGGTTGATCCACGTATAAAACTGAAGTAGGAGGGGAAACGATGCTAGATAAATTAAAGAAGAAACAAAAAGTAGATCAAAAAGAGATAGATAAATCTACTATTGAAAGCAACAGTGAAGTTAATAATGACATTGAATCCCCAGGAAAGTTGGTTTTAAGAAGGATAAGACAAAATAAATTTGCTATGATAGGTTTAGGATTGCTTATATTTATGTTTGTATTTTGTTTTATAGGACCGTTTCTATCACCTTACGGATATAACGATAGAAGCGCTTTAGTCAAAGCAGCACCATCATTTAAACATTGGTTTGGTACTGATTATCTTGGAAGAGACATATTAACTAGAGTTATGGTTGGAGGAAGAATTTCAATAGCAGTTGGTGTAGTATCAGTTGTTATATCAGTTGTTGTAGGTACTTTAGTAGGTTCAGTAGCAGGATATTATGGTGGGAAAATAGATTATTTCTTAATGGCATTTACAGATATATTCTTATCTATTCCATTTTTACCAATAGTAATATTAATGGGAAGTATGTTGTCAGATTTAAGAGTAGACCCTAATATGAGGATAGTAGCATTGATGTTTATGCTAGGCTTACTTTCTTGGCCATCTATTGCAAGATTGGTTAGAGGTGAGATATTATCTTTAAGGGAACAAGAATTTATACAAGCAACAGAATCATTAGGACTTAAAGATACTAGAAAGATTATAAAACATTTAATTCCAAATGTTATCCCAACAATAATTGTTAATGCTACACTAGGAGTTGCATCTGCAATACTTACTGAATCAGCATTAAGTTATTTAGGTATGGGAGTAGTTGAACCTACACCATCGTGGGGAAATATGATTTCAGCATCTAATAATAATATAGATTTACAAAATAGACCATGGCTTTGGATACCACCAGGTGTTTGTATGTTAATTACAGTTATGGCAGTTAATCTGTTTGGGGATGCCCTAAGAGATGCACTTGACCCTAAGAAGAGAAGATAGGAGGAAGAGGTATGAGTGAAAATTTAATAGAAGTAAAAAACTTAAAAACCTTTTTCAAAACAGAAGCAGGAATAGTTAAAGCAGTAAATGATGTTTCTTTTAAGGTCAAAAAAGGTGAAACTGTATGTGTTGTTGGTGAATCAGGATGTGGTAAATCAATAACAGCTATGAGTATTATGGGATTAGTATCTAAAGATACTGGTTTTAATGATGGTGGACAAATTTTATTTGAAAACAAAGATTTAGTTAAAGCTACAGATGCGGAAATGAGAAGTATAAGAGGTAAGGATATTGCAATGATATTCCAAGAACCAATGAGTTCTCTTAATCCTACATTTACAATAGGATTTCAAGTTATGGAGCCTTTGATTTTACATGAAGGTTTAGATAAAAAAACTGCTAGAAAGAGAGCAATAGAATTGTTAGAAGAGGTAGGAATACCTAGAGCTAATGAAATTGTTGATTGTTATCCACATGAATTATCAGGTGGTATGAGACAAAGAGTTATGATAGCTATGGGGCTTGCTTGTAAGCCGAAACTTCTAATTGCAGATGAACCAACAACCGCATTAGATGTTACAATACAAGCACAGATTCTTGATTTAATGAGAAAAATTAAAAAAGATCTTAATACATCAATCTTATTAATAACTCATGATCTTGGGGTTGTTGCAGAAATGGCAGACTATGTTGTTGTTATGTATGCAGGTAAGGTTGTTGAAGAAGGTGGAGTTATGGAGATATTCAAAAATCCATCTCACCCATATACAAAGGGGCTTTTAAAGTCAAAACCTATAATTACTGAAAGAAAAGAAGAATTATATTCTATACCTGGACAAGTTCCTAATCCTGTTGGAATACCAGATTCTTGTTATTTCAGTGAAAGATGTGAATATTGTAAGCCAGAATGTAAGAATACAATACCACATTTAAGATTAATAGAAGATAACCATAAGGTAGCTTGTTGGTTATATGAAGAAAATGCATCAAAGGAGGAAAATTAGTAGATGGAACAAGAAGTTATACTAAAAGTAGAAAATCTAAAAAAATATTTTCCAATAAAGGGTGGATTTTTTTCTAAAACTATAGGTAACGTAAAAGCTGTTGATGGTGTGTCTTTAGAGGTAAGAAAAGGAGAAACTCTAGGAATAGTTGGAGAATCAGGTTGTGGTAAATCTACAACTGGTAGAGCTATACTTCAATTACTTAAGCCTACAGGAGGTAAAGTGTATTTTAAGGGTCAAGACTTAAGTAAATTAAGTAAGAAGGAAATGAGAGCACTTAGACCTAAGATGCAATTAATATTCCAAGATCCATATTCTTCACTAAATCCAAGAATGACAGTTGGACAAATAATTGGGGAAGCTTTAATAGATCATAAAATGGCTACTAAAGAAAATTTAAGAGCTAAAGTTTTAGAAGTAATGGATCTATGTGGGCTTGCTGAATATCAAATAGATAGATTTCCACATGAGTTTTCAGGTGGACAAAGACAAAGAATAGGTATTGCTAGAGCACTAGCACTTGATCCAGAGTTCATTGTTGCTGACGAACCTGTATCTGCACTTGATGTATCTATTCAAGCACAAATTATCAATTTATTAGTTAAATTACAAAAAGAAAAAGGATTCTCATATATGTTCATATCACATGACTTGTCTGTTGTTGAACATTTATGTCAAAGAGTTGGAGTTATGTACTTAGGATCAATGGTTGAACTTGCAGATAAGGATGAATTATTTGATAATCCATTACATCCTTATACAAAGGCATTGCTTTCTGCTATTCCAATACCAGATCCAACAATTAAGAGAGAAAGAATTATATTAACAGGAGATATACCTTCGCCTGCTAATCCTCCAGAGGGATGTAAGTTCCATACAAGATGTCCATATGCTACTGATAAATGTAGGAATGAGGCTCCTGAATATAGAGAAATTAAAGAAGGACACTTTGTTGCTTGTCACAGAGTTGGAGAAATTTAAACTCTAAGATTATTATAAGGGAGGCGCTTTAATGGCAATATTCAGTAGAAATATAGAAAAGATAGAAGAGAAAAATAGAAAGAAGCGTGAATTGGAGGAAGGGATTAAAAAGCTTAAAGCTGAAAATCTTCCATGGAAAGATATTTGGGCCCTTATAATTGCAATGTTTCAAGTAGTATTACCATTTGCATTAGGTATAATATTAGTTTATTTTTTTATAATGTTATTTTTAACGCAGGTTTGGTTATAGCTTTAATGAGTCTCGAAGAATTAATTTTCTTCGAGGCTATTTTAATTATTATTAAGGGGGGAAAAATATGAATTTAAGTATTCAAGAAAAGTTAGAAGAAGTTAAAAAGTACAACCAAAGAATAAGTGAGCTTGGTAAACTAAGCTCCTTAGCATATTGGGATATGAAAATGAGTATGCCATCTAAAGCAACTGAGCAAAGAGCTGAGACTTTAGGATTTTTATCTGGTGAAATATTTAAGATGGTAACAGCAGATAAGGTTAAAGAATTTATTGATTTCTTTGAACCTATTATGAATGAGTTAGATTTAGTTGATAGATCTATGATAAAAGCATTAAAAAAGAGTTACGATGAAATAAAAAATATTCCACAAGATAAATTTGAAGAATATACAGTAGCAACATCTTTAGGAGAAGCGGCTTGGGAAGAAGCAAAAGCTAAAAAGGATTTTGAAATATTTAGACCAAAGTTGGAAAATATAGTTTCATTATTAAGAGAATTTACTGAATATTATGGATATGAAGAAAATAAATATGATGCATTATTAAATCAATATGAAGAAGGACTTACAGTTAAAAAGGTTGATAAGTTATTTAATGAGTTAAAAGAAGGAATTTTAAATCTATTAGGTAGAATTAGAAATAGTAAAAAAGTAGTTACTAGTGAATTATTAGAGGGAGAATATTCTATAGAAGCACAAAAAGAATTAAGTGAATATTTATTAGATGTAATAAAGTTTGATAAAGAAGCTGGTAGATTAGATGAAACTACACATCCATTTACTTTAAATATGGGAAATAAGGATGTAAGAATTACTACTCATTATTATGAGGACAATTTATTATCTAATATTTTTAGTATTATACATGAAGGTGGACATGCACTATATGAACAACATATTCCAGATACTCTTATAAACACAGGGCTTGATGGTGGTGCTTCAATGGGAATTCATGAATCACAATCAAGATTTTATGAAAATATAGTAGGAAGAAGTAAAGAATTTTTAAGTTTTATTCTACCTAATATAAAGGAAAAGTTCCCAAGTTTATCAGATATAACTTTAGAGGAGTTTTATGAGGCTGTAAATTGTGTTAAACCGTCTCTAATAAGAGTAGAAGCAGATGAATTAACTTATAGTCTTCATATAATAATCAGATATGAAATTGAAAAAGCACTTATAAATGGAGAAATAGAGGTAGAAGACTTACCTAAGGTATGGAATAAAAAATATGAAGAATATTTAGGTGTTTCACCAAAGGATGAGGAAGAGGGAGTTCTTCAAGATATGCATTGGTCTGCAGGTAATATTGGATATTTCCCAAGCTATGCTTTAGGAAACCTTTATGGTGGACAATTCCTAAATACAATGTTAAAGGATAATCCAATAGCTATAACAGAATTGGTTAATGGAGATTTAACTTATATAAATAAATGGTTGAAAGAAAATATTCATGCTCATGGAGGAATATATACTCCTGAAGAGTTAGTTAAGAAAGTGACTGGAGAAGAGCTTAAAACAAGGTATTTCTTAGAGTATTTAGAAGAAAAGTATACAAAGTTATATGATTTAAAATAGATATAAAAAATATAGCACTACTTATAAATAGGTAGTGCTCTATTTTTTTGTTTCTTATTAAATTTTATATATCATAGGTCTACTAGTATTATTAACAGTTAGTATTAAGAATATTCTTAACAAATAAAAAGATTATTGTTAGAAATACTAAATATTATAAATATATTTATTAATATTTGTAAAAGATATATTTGTTGAAATAGTATATAAAAAATTAAAATAGAAAGAGGGAACAGTATGAGGAAAATGAAAACGATGGATGGAAACACAGCAGCAGCTCACATCTCTTATGGGTTCACTGAGGTTGCAGCAATCTATCCAATTACACCATCAACACCTATGGGAGAAACTGTTGATGAATGGGCTGCAAAAGGAAAGAAAAACATATTTGGAGAGCCAGTAAAAGTTGTAGAAATGCAATCTGAAGCAGGGGCAGCAGGGGCGTTACATGGGTCACTTCAAGGGGGTGCCTTAAGTTCAACATATACAGCTTCTCAAGGATTACTTTTAATGATACCTAATATGTATAAGATGATGGGCGAAAGGTTACCAGCTGTTATACACGTTTCAGCAAGAGCAATAGCTACATCTTCTTTAAGTATATTTGGCGATCACCAAGATGTAATGGCAGCAAGGCAAACAGGATTTGCTATGCTTTGTGAAGGTTCTGTTCAAGAAGTTATGGATTTATCAGGGGTGGCACATTTAACAGCTATAAAGAAAAGAATGCCATTTTTAAATTTCTTTGATGGATTTAGGGTATCTCATGAACTTCAAAAGGTTGAAGTTATTGAGCAAGAAGAACTTGCAAAACTTATAGATTATGAAGCATTAGAGGATTTTAGAAATTCGGCTTTAAATCCTAATCATCCTGTTACTAGGGGGACAGCGCAAAATCCAGATGTTTATTTTCAAATGGCTGAGTCCATTAATAAATATTATGAAGATATACCAGATGTTGTTGAAAACTATATGAGCGAAATAACAAAGCTTACAGGAAGAGAATATCATTGTTTTGATTATTATGGAGCAAAAGATGCAGATAGAATTATTATTTCAATGGGTTCAGTTTCTGAAGTTATTGAAGAAGTAGTTGACTACTTAAATAAAAGTGGAGAAAAAGTAGGATTAGTTAAAGTAAGGTTATATAGACCTTTTTCAGTAGAAAAACTTCTTAAAGCTATACCTACTTCTGTTAAAAAAATTGCTGTATTAGATAGAACAAAGGAGCCAGGATCAATAGGAGAGCCATTATACTTGGATATTGTAAAAGCCTATAATGGAAAAGAAAATGCACCTATGATTATTGGAGGAAGATTTGGGCTTGGCTCAAAAGATCCTACACCATCTGATATTGCAGCAGTATATAAGAATCTTTCAGAAGGCAAGCCAAAAGATAGATTTACTATTGGCATAGTAGATGATGTTACTAATCTTTCACTAGATCCAGTTGAGGGAATAGATGTAGCACAAGAAGGAACAACAGCTTGTAAGTTCTGGGGATTAGGATCAGATGGTACAGTTGGTGCTAATAAGAGTGCTATTAAAATTATAGGGGATCATACAGAAATGTATGCTCAAGCATATTTTTCATACGATTCAAGAAAGTCAGGAGGAGTTACTGTATCTCACTTAAGATTTGGTAAAACTCCAATTAAGGCTCATTATGAAGTTGATAGAGCAGACTTTATAGCTTGTCACAATCAAGCCTATGTATATACATTTCCAGTATTAGATGGCCTTAAAAAAGGTGGTAAATTTGTTTTAAATACTATTTGGTCACCAGAAGAAGTGGAAGAAAAGTTACCTGGAAAGTTAAAGAGGTATATAGCTAATAACAATATTGAGTTCTATATAATAAATGCTGTTAAGATTGCTCAAGAAGTAGGACTTGGTGGAAGAATAAATATGATAATGCAATCAGCATTTTTCAAAGTTGCTAATATAATTCCAGTAGAGGATGCTATTAAGTATTTGAAGGAAGCTGTAGTTAATACATATAGCAAAAAGGGTGAAAAGATTGTTAACATGAATCATGCAGCTATTGATGCAGGTTTAGATGCTATAGTTAAAATAGATGTGCCAGATTCATGGAAAGATGCAAAAGAAGATGAAAAAGTTGAAGAAAATATGAATGTTCCAGACTTCATAAAGAATATTTGTGAACCAATGAATAAGCTAGAAGGAAACAAACTACCTGTATCAGCTTTTGTAAATGCTGATATGACAGATGGAACATTTATGTGTGGAACAACTGCATATGAAAAGAGAGGTATAGCAGTTAATGTTCCTGAATGGATACCTGAAAATTGTATTCAATGTAATCAATGTTCTTATGTATGTCCTCATGCAACAATTAGACCATTCCTTATAAATGAAAAGGAAAAAGAAAATGCACCTGAAGGTATGAAGATAATGCCTGCTAATGGATTTAAAGGAGAGGCAATGTATTACATGATAGGTGTTTCTCCTTTAGATTGTACTGGTTGTGGTAACTGTGTAGAAACATGTCCAGCACCAGGTAAAGCATTAGTAATGAAGTCACAGGATAGTCAACATGAACAAATAGAATGTTGGAATTATGCTGTAGAAGAACTTTCTGTAAAACCAAATCCTATGAAGAAAACTACAGTTAAGGGTAGCCAATTTGAACAGCCACTACTTGAATATAATGGTGCTTGTGCAGGATGTGGTGAAACACCTTATGCTAAGTTAGTAACACAATTATTTGGAGATAGGATGATGATATCTAATGCTACTGGATGTTCATCTATATGGGCTTCTGGTGGAAGTGCAATGGCATATACAGCAAATAAAGAAGGAAATGGTCCTGCTTGGGCTAACTCTTTATTTGAGGATAATGCTGAATACGGATTAGGTATGTTTATAGCTGTAAAAACAATAAGAACTAGAATAGCTAATAACGTTAGAAAAGCATTAGAGTCTGATATGTCTGAGGAAACCAAAGCTGTATTACAGGATTGGTTAGATAATATGAATCTTGGAGAAGGAACAAGGGATAGAGCTAATAAACTAGAAAAAGTTCTTCAAAAGGAAAATAGTGAGATAGCTAAAAAGATACTTAATGATAAAGAATTCTTTGTTAAGAGATCTCAATGGATATTTGGTGGAGACGGTTGGGCATATGATATTGGGTATGGAGGCCTTGATCACGTTTTAGCTTCCGGGGAAAATGTTAATGTATTAGTTTTTGATACAGAAGTTTATTCTAATACAGGAGGGCAATCATCAAAGTCAACTCCAACAGCAGCAGTTGCTAAATTTGCCGCATCAGGTAAGAGAACAAAGAAAAAAGATTTAGGAGCTATAGCAATGACATATGGATATATTTATGTTGCTCAAGTTGCTATGGGTGCTGATAAGAATCAAACTATAAAAGCTATTACAGAAGCAGAAAGCTATGATGGACCATCGCTAGTAATTGCTTATGCACCATGTATAGCTCATGGAATTAAGATAGGAATGTCAAATTCACAAGAAGAGGAAAGAAGAGCTGTTGATTGTGGATACTGGACATTATATAGATATAATCCAGAACTTCTAGGAAAGAAGAATCCATTCAGCTTAGATTCTAAGGAGCCAAAAGCAAACTTTAGAGATTTCTTAATGGGAGAAGTAAGGTATGCATCGTTAGCACAAACATTCCCAGAAACAGCTGAGAAGTTATTTAAGAAAACAGAAGAAGACGCATTAGAAAGATATAATAAATATAAGAAATTAGCAAGTGAAGAATAATCAATTAGGAGGTTACATTGTTATAATGTAGCCTTTTTTTCTTTAAAAATATGTTATCTTAAAAAAATTTAAGGTAACATGTTAATTATTTACAAGTAATATAAAAGATAGTAAATTATAATAGAGGAGGGGTATAATGAAAAAGAAAATATCAATATTAATGTCTTTAATACTTTCAATTTTCTTATTAGTAGGGTGTGGAGGTAGTAAAGGCCCAAAAGAATATGTAACTGACTATTTTAAAGATGTAAAAAGTGGAACTGAAAGTAAGATAGCACAACAAATGATAGCTGCACAGTTATCGGATGAGGACATGCCTAAAGAGGCTGCAGATGCAATGATAAATATGTTAGGAAAATTAGAGGTTTCACCAACAGATGAAAAAATTGATGGAGAAAAAGCTACAGTTAATGTAACTATTAAAGGGGTAAGTTTTAAAACTGTAATAGGTAACTTCATGGGAAATTTAATGGCAGAGGCTATGAAGAGTGGTGCTGCTAATATGACTGATGAAGAGACTGAAAAATTAGTTACTGATGTATTAGTAAAATCAATTAACGATGCACCAGTGGAAGAAAGAACTGGTATAGTAAATCTAACAAAGTCAGGTGATGACTGGAAGGTTGTAGAGGATGATTCGCTTTTGGAGGTTATTTTAGGTATTACAGAAGCAGATATGAATAGTTTATTAAAATAATAATTGACAAAATTTAGATACACATATACAATGAAATAAATGGTAAAAATTTTAAAAAGGAGGTAGGATTATGTTTAATTTAATTAGTGCAAATATAAGAATAAAAGAATATTTCTATAGTCCTATCTTATTTGAGAAGATTAAATAAGATTTACCTTTATTGATTTATTTTGAAGTATTAGAGGTCATGGACTATAGTTCCATGACCTTTTTGTATAACTGCAGCAATGTACGTTTAGGTCATGGTATTACCATGACCTTTTTTATTCTTTAAGAAAATAAATCAAAAGTAGATGGACAAGAAAAAGGGGATGTGACATGATGAAAAGAATATTAAATTATTTGCTCAAGTATAAAATGAGTATAATTATTGGAAGTCTCTCAATGTTGGGGGTAATTGCAGTAGATTTATGTGTTCCTTATCTTCAAAAAGTTTTTTTAGATGAAGGGATAATAGGTGGGAAAAAGGAATTATTTGTACCGATTATAGTATTGTTAGTAGGAATATCCATAGTTAAAGCAATTTTTGGATATTTAAAAGAATATTTATATGATTTATCTAGTAGTAAGGTTAGTGAAGAGCTAAAAAACGATTTGTTTAATCATATACAAGAGTTAGAGTTTCAATACTTTGATGGTATGAATACCGGAGAACTAATGTCAAGAATAGGTGAAGATACAGATACTATATGGGAAACTATTGGATATGGATTAAGAATGTTTGTGGAAAATGTATTTTATTTTGTTTTATCTACAATTATACTTTTTTATCTTAATTGGAAACTTGCTTTAGCTTGCTTTGTGGTTATGATTCCTATTGGAATAATAGCTATAAAGGTTGAGAAAAAGTTTGGGGAATGTTATGACAAGATAAGTGATAAAACAGCAGAAATTAATACAACAGCTCAAGAGAATATTGCAGGAGTAAGATTGGTAAAAGCATTTGCTAGGGAGAAGTATGAAATTAAAAAGTTCTATAAATTAAATAAATCATACTATGATTTAAATATGGATCAGGCAAAGATAATGGGGAATCACTTTCCTCCAATTGATTTTTTAACAAATATATCTTTAGTTATTATGATTATTTTAGGGGGATACTTTGTTTTAACTGAAGAAATAACTTTAGGTGTATTAGTAGCTTTTAGTGGTTATATTTGGAACTTGATATGGCCTATGAAAATGCTTGGACAACTTACGGACTTATTATCAAGAACTATTGCATCAGCAAAAAAAGTATTTAAGATTATGGATAGAATATCTAATATTCAAGGAAAAGAAGATGGATATTTCCCGGAAAATATAAGGGGAGATATAGAGCTTAGAAATGTATCATTTAAGTACAATGAAGATTTGGTACTAAAGAACATTAATCTTAAAATACCAGCAGGAAGTACAGTGGCAATCATGGGGACAACAGGCTCTGGTAAGTCTAGTTTGATGAATTTAATTGGTAGATATTACGATGTTTGCAATGGAGAGGTTTTAATTGATGGAGTTGATATAAGGGAATATAACTTAAGTAAATTAAGAAGTAATATATCTATAGTTCCACAAGATGTCTTCCTATTTTCAGATACTGTTATAAATAATATTAGATTTGGTAATCTTAATTCCACAAAGGATGAAATAGAGAAAGCATGTAGAGATGCTTGTTGTTACGAATTTATACAAGACTTACCACAATCTTTTGAAACTGAAATTGGTGAAAGAGGTGTAGGATTATCAGGCGGTCAAAAGCAAAGAATATCAATAGCTAGAGCTTTAGTAAGGAAAGCCCCTATACTAATTTTAGATGATTCTACATCAGCATTAGATATGGAAACAGAACATGAGTTGTTAGCAAATTTAAGGAAAAGGGAGAGCAATTCTACAACATTTATAATAGCTCATAGAATTTCAGCAGTAAAAAATGCAGATATAATAGTGTATTTAGAAAATGGTGAAATAAGAGAAATAGGAAAGCATAATGAATTAGTAAAGAAAAAAGGAATATACTATGATATTTACCGTGAACAATTTAAAGATTTTGAAGCCTTAGAAAGTGAGGCGATATAATGGCTAAAAATAGTACAAAACAAGACGAAAAGGTAACGAGAAGAAGTAAAAAAGATATAATAATTAGACTATCAAAATATTTAAAACCATACAAAAAACAATCTGTTATAGTAATTTTATTAATGTTTTTTGTAATGCTATGTTCAGTTATCAATCCTTATCTTTTAAAGGTAGCTATTGATGATAAAGTTGTTAATAAGGATGTTACTGGATTAGTATTAATAGGAGTGGTTTTAGTTGTTTTAAATTTAATTGCATGGGTATTTTCAAGAATAAGATGGAATATGATTTCAGAAATAACTAATAATATTTTAATTAATATAAGACATGAACTATATTCTCATATACAAACTCTATCTTTTGAGTTTTTTGATAGTAGGCCAGTTGGGAAAATACTAGCAAGAGTGGTTGGGGATGTTAATGCATTAAAAAATTTGTTTAATCAAAGTATTCAATCATTAATTCCTGAATTATTAAGTTTTATTTGTGTTTCAGTAGTAATGTTATTTCTAAATGTAAAGTTAACCTTAGCATGTATGGCTTTATTGCCATTACTAGGTGTTGCAATGGTGGTTATTGATATAGTTTCTAGAAGACGTTGGGAAGTTTATAGAAATAAACGTTCAAATTTAAATGCCTTTACCCATGAAGATTTTTCAGGCATTAAAGTAGTTGAAGGGTTTGCTAGAGAAGATCATACTAGTAATAAGTTTAAAGAGCTAGTTCATCAAGTAGTAGAAGCTTTTATAAAGGCTGTAAGGATTAATGATTTTTTCTGGCCTTTATCTGAACTTGCTTGGGGAATTGGAACAGTAGTGGTATTTGCAGTTGGATATAATCTAATTATTAATGGAGAAATAGAAATTGGTACCCTATTAGCTTTTTCTATGTATGTAGGAATGTTCTGGAGACCTATAATGAATATATCAAGCTTTTATAACACCTTTGTAACTAACTTATCAGCTGCAGATAGGATTTTTGATATTTTAGATATTAAAGGAAATATAAAAAATAAGGATAATGCAAAAGTTGTAGAGGATATAAAAGGCGATGTGGAGTTTAAAAAAGTATACTTTGCATATGAAGATGGAATAAATGTTTTAAAGAATGTCAGTTTTAAAGTTGAATCAGGAGAAAGAATAGCACTAGTAGGAAGTACAGGAGCAGGTAAGTCTACAATAGTATCTTTGTTAAGTAGATTTTATGATGTTAGCTCTGGAGAAATATTAGTTGATGGGAAAAATCTAAAAGATTTGGATATAGAGTCTTTTAGATCTCATATGGGAATAATGTTACAAGATACTTTCTTGTTTTCAGATACAATTATGGAAAATATAAGATATGGTAGATTAGATGCTACAGATGAGGAAGTAATGAATGCAGCAAAGGCAGTTAATGCACATGACTTTATTATGAATCTTGAAGAAGGATATAATACTGAAGTTAATGAAAGAGGTTCAAGATTATCTCTTGGACAAAGGCAACTTATATCATTTGCTAGAGCACTTCTTGCAAATCCAAGAATATTAATATTAGATGAGGCTACATCTAATATAGATACAAAAACTGAGAGGTTAGTACAGCAAGGTATTGAAAAGTTATTACAAGGAAGAACTTCCTTCGTAATTGCTCATAGATTATCTACAATTAGAGATTGTGATAGAATTATGGTTGTTGAAGATGGTAGGATTATAGAGCACGGAAATCATGAAAGTTTGATGGCTGTTAAAGGAAATTATTACAATTTATATATGTCGCAGTATGAGTTCTTAAACGAAGGAGCGTAAAATTAAAAAGAAAGGCATTTTGCCTTTCTTTTTAAAATTTTACAGGGTTTTGAGATGAAGTTTTACTTGCATGTTCACCTCTAGTGTAAGAGTATTCTGAGGTTGGTGTGTTAAATGACTTCATAGACGATGGAAATCTAATTTCAGATGAATTAATTACTCCATCTGTTCTATGTTGTTTTTTATTTCCCATGATTCATCAACTCCTTACATTAATAGTTTGTCTAAAAATATTTAAGAGATACTAGTTAAATAAATATAAATTTGTAGATTATAGGGGAGATTTATATTCTTTAAATACATTTCTATATATTGTGAAATTTTAATATGACAAATAACCATTATCTATAATTGAATATAATTAAAAAAATTAAAATAAATTAAATGGAATAATATGTTGAAATAATAATAAAAGTGTATTAAAATGGTAATGCAAACGTTAATGGGAGGAATTAAATTGTCAGATACATTTAGATGCATTATCAAAAAAGAAAAAGGAAACTTTTTCATTGGTGAAGATTATAATGGTAAAAAGTACAATATAGAAAAAAATGTGAATATAAAATGCAAAGTAGGAGATGATTTTTACTTTTATGCACGTAGAGTAAAAGGTTTTTTAAGAGACACGTTAATACCTATATCAGATGAAGAAGCTGGAGTGAAAATATAATAAATATAAAATAAAAAAGGCGAGATATCTCGCCTTTTTTGCTATCTTCTCTTAGTAGCAACTTCTACATTAACTTTTCTTTTGTTAATTTTATTACCAGAACAAGTTTCTAGAACTTTTTGTGATACATCTCTATCAACAGTAACAAATGAGAAGCTTTCTAATATATCTACCTTATTAACTTTTTTTCCACTAATATTAGCTCTTTCAGTTATATAAGTAACTAATGCCTTAGGAGTAAGTTTATCTCTCTTACCGATAGAGAAGAATAATCTTACGTCATTGCTTGATGGGGCTTCTAAAGCATTCTTGCTATAATCAAAGCTCATTTCTTTATCAAATTGCATCTTCATAAGAGTTGCAACTACTTCAACAGGATTATTATCTTCACAAAGTTCATTTGCAAGTATTAGATACTTACCAAAGTTACCATCATTAAGTTCCTTTAATATTTCTTTAGACTTTCTATTAAACTTTGAGTCAATAATTTGTTGAACTGTAGGAATTTGTAACTTTGGAATAGATCCTTTAGTTACATTTGTTATTTGCTTAATCATTGAATGCTCTCTTGGAGTAACAAAAGAATAAGCTGTACCTTCTCTATTAGCTCTACCAGTTCTTCCTATTCTATGAACATATGATTCAACATCTTGTGGTAAATCATAGTTAAATACGTGAGTAACACCATCTACGTCAATTCCTCTTGCAGCAACATCAGTTGCAACTAGGAAGTTTAATGAACCTTCTTTAAATCTCTTTAAAGTTCTCATTCTGTGTATTTGAGACATATCTCCATGCATACCTTCAGCTACATAGCTTTTAGCTTGAAGTGCTTCAACTAATTCATCAACACCTCTTTTAGTTTTACAGAATATAATTGATGATGCTGGAGTTTCTAAATCTAAAACTCTGCAGAAAGCTTCAAATTTAGTTTTAGGATTAACTTCAAAGAAACCTTGAGTAATCTTTGAAACTGTCATTGAAACCTTTTTTATATTAACTACTTTATAGTCCTTTTTTAGATAGTTTTGAGCTAACTTCTTAATTTGTTGTGGCATTGTAGCGGAGAATAATAAAGTTTGTCTTTCCTCTTGAGATGGTAATTCCTTTATTATTTCTTCTATGTCATCAATGAATCCCATATTTAACATTTCGTCAGCTTCATCAAGAACTAAGAATTGTACATGTGATAGTGGAAGAGCCTTTCTGCCAATTAAATCTAATACTCTTCCAGGAGTACCTACAACTATATCTACTCCTCTTTTTAATTCTCTAATTTGTCTTGTAATTGAATCTCCACCGTATATAGGAAGAACTTTTAACTTATCATATTTAGAAAGTTTATTTAACTCTTCATATATTTGGATAGCTAATTCTCTTGTAGGAGTTAATATTATAGAAGATATATCTTTTCCTCTTTTAATATTATTAATTATTGAGCATCCAAAAGCTGCTGTCTTTCCTGTACCAGTTTGAGCTTGCCCTATTATGTCATATCCTTCTATTGCTAAAGGAATCGCCTCAGCTTGAATTTGAGAAGGATTAATATATCCTAAGTCATCAATTGCGTTTAATAATGTTTCTTTTAATTTTAAATCTCTGAATGTAATTTCTTTCATGTAATTTTCCCTTCATGTATATATTTAAATAAATTTATTGTATCGACACTAACTTTCTAAGTATAGCTTACTTTGAAGAATAATGCAAAGTATTTTAATTAGTAAATCTTTCTCTTGACTAAGAAAGAGTAAATTTGTATTCTTATAAAGGAATTAAAGATAAAGTAAGGATAGGTGAATCATGGTGATAGTTGTTGGAGGGATGATAGGCTTAGGAAAAAGCTCAGTATCAAAGGTTTTAGGGGAACATTTTAATTCGGAAGTATTTTATGAAAGTGTAGATGATAATCCATTATTACCCCTTTTTTATAGTGAATCAGAAGAGGAAATTCAAAAAAAGAGATATCCTTTTTTGTTACAACTTTATTTTTTAAATACTAGATTTAAGAGTATTAAGGAAGCATTATACGCTGATAATAATGTTTTAGATAGATCTATTTATGAAGATTGGTATTTTGCTAAAAAGAATATGGAACTTGGTAGAATATCAGAATTAGAAATGAAGATATATGAAGATCTTTTAGAAAACATGATGGAGGAACTAAAAGAAATACCTAAGAAAGCTCCAGACTTAATGGTTTATTTAAAAGGTTCATTTGATACTGTAATGAATAGAATAAAGCTTAGAGGTAGAGAATTTGAAGTGGATGATTCCTTAATGGAATATTATAAATTCCTTTGGGAAGATTATGATAACTGGGTTAATAATTGTTACAGTGCATCAGATGTTGTAATTATAGATATGGACAAGCTAGATATTGTAAATAGTAAGGAAGATAAGGAAGAACTTATTAGATTAGTAGAAGAAAAATTAAAGAATAGACAATAGTAGCAAAAGAGAAAAGAGTTACATTATGTTGTTGTTTATTTAATATTATGTAAAAAAGTATTGGATTCAATACTTTTTTTATTTACTTTTATATCCTAATTCATGATAAAAATGTTAAAATGATATCATCGAGTTTTTAGAGTATAGAGGGATGGTGTATGAATGTTATCAAAATTTAGTGTAAAAAAGCCACTAACAATTATAGTATCAGCAATATTAGTAAGTATATTAGGATTTATTTCATTTTCTAAAATGACTACAGATTTACTTCCAAGCATGGATTTACCATATGTTATTGTTATGACTACTTATCCAGGTGCAAGTCCTGAAAAGGTAGAGTTATCAGTTACAAAACCGTTAGAACAAGCATTAGCAACTACAAGTGGTATTAAAGGAATAAACAGTATATCTAGAGAAAATTCTAGTATGATCATGTTAGAATTTGAGCAAGATATGAATATGGACAGCATCATAATTGAGATGAATAGTAAACTTGATATGGTAAAGGGGCAATTAGGGGATGAAATTGGAACTCCTATGTTCATGAAGATGAATCCTGATATGATGCCAATTATGGTTGCCAGTGTAGATTATAATGGCAAGGATGTAAAAAATTTATCTGAGTATGTAAGTAATGCGGTTATTCCAGAATTTGAGAGAATTGAGGGAGTAGCATCAGTAAGTGGCACAGGATTAGTTGAAGAAAGCATAAAAGTTCAGTTAAATGAAGATAAAATAAATGAGATAAATAATAAGGTTTTAGCTACAGTTGATAGTTCATTAGCAGAAGCTCAAGCCAAGTTAGACCAAGGTAAAAAGCAAATTGCAGAAAGTAAGAAATTATTAGAAAAAGAAACACAGTTAAAAACAGAAGAGTTAGTGGAAGGTAGCTTAGCTATTCAAGATGGAAAGTTAAAGTTAGAAGATGCACTAGAGAATTTACCCAAAACTAAGGAAGAGTTAATAAGTCAAAAAGAGCAATTAATAAAACAAAAGGAAGTTTTAGATAAACTAATAGAATTTTTTAATAGGTTAAATATTCCTGTTAGCGATGAAATAAAAGCTTTCTTAAATCAATTATCAGCTGGAGTAGATACTATTGATAAAGCAATAGCCTCAATTAATGAAAAAACTCCAGATTTAGAAAAACAATTAGAGAATTTAGTAGAAACTCAAAAGCAAATTGAAGTGGGAAAATTAACTTTAACAAGAGAATTAACAAAAGCTTCAATTGCTTTAGATAATGCTGAAGCAGAATTAAATAAAGCCTATGAAGAATTTGAAAAATCAAGAGATGAAGCATATAAAAAGGCTGGCATAGGTAGCGCAATAACAAAGGACACTATAAGCAAGATATTAATGGCAGAAAACTTTAGTATGCCTGCAGGTTATTTAGTAGAAGGGGATGAGCAAATTCTTGTAAAAGTAGGAGATGCATTTACAAGTTTAGATGAATTAGAGAATTTAGTATTATTTAATGTTCCAGTAGATAATGTTGGAAACATTAAGTTAAAGGATATTGCAAAAGTTGAAATGGTAGATAACTCTAGTGATATGTATGCAAAGATAAATGGGAATGATGGAGTTATTCTTGCATTTCAAAAGCAAAGCACTTCATCCACAGCAGAGGTATCAGACAAAGTAAATGAAAAAATAGAACAACTTCAAGAAAAGGATAGTAGTCTACATATTACTCCTCTTCAAGACCAAGGGGTATATATTAATATAGTAATTAGTTCCGTATTAAATAATCTTATTTTAGGTGGATTATTAGCAGTAGTAATACTATTTGTATTCTTAAGAAATATAAAACCAACAATAATAATAGCTTTAAGTATTCCAATAAGTTTATTATTTGCAGTTGCAATGATGTACTTTAGTGGAGTTACAATGAATGTTATATCATTAGCTGGACTAGCTCTAGGTGTTGGTATGTTAGTAGATAATAGTATTGTAGTTATAGAGAATATTTATAGATTGAGAAATGAAGGCATGGGTATAAAAAAGGCAGCAGTACAAGGGGCATCACAAGTAGCAGGTGCAATAGTAGCATCAACCCTTACAACAATTTGTGTATTCTTACCTATAGTTTTTACAGATGGATTATCAAGACAGTTATTTACTGATATGGGCCTTACAATTGCATATTCATTAATAGCAAGTTTAATAGTAGCTTTAACTTTAGTACCTACAATATCTTCAAAGGTATTAACCAATATTGATGAGAAAGATCATGGATTATTTGATAAATTTGTGAACTTTTATGAAAGGTTACTTAGAAAAGCTCTTAGATATAAGTGGGTAGTATTAGGTGCAGTAGCTATATTACTGGTTATAAGTTTTATTGGTGTTATGGCAAAGGGAATGATATTAATGCCAGAAATGGATAGTCTTCAAATTTCAGTTACTATGAGTATGGATAAAGATACTCCTCAAAGTGATTTGAGAGAAATGAGTAATAAGGTAATTGAAAGAATTACAGAAATAGATGACGTAGAAACTGTTGGAGCTATGGAATCAGGAACAGGAAGCTTGATGGGAGGAAAAAGCAAATCTATTTCTTATTATGTTCTTTTAAATGAAGATAAAAAAGCAACAAGTCAGGAAATTTCAAAAGAAATTGCAGAAAAAACTAAAGATTTAAATTGTGAGTTAAAAATAAATTCATCTACTATGGATATGTCTGCTTTAGGGGGTTCTGGTGTTGAAGTTAAAATAAAGGGAGACAACCTAGACACATTAAAATCCATGGCTAAAGATATAGCAGGAATTCTAGAAAGCGTAGAAGGAACTAAGGAAATTCAAAATGGATTAGATGAAAGTTCTATGGAAACTAAGATTACTGTAGATAAGAATAAAGCTATGGAATATGGATTGACAGTAGCACAAGTCTATCAAGATATAGCTTCTGCAATAAAGAGTGAATCAAATTCCACAACTTTAAATTTAAATTCTAAAGAATATCCTGTGGTATTGGTTAATGATGATGCAAAATCATTAACTAAAGAAAAGCTAAATAATTATGAAATAACCTCAACTGTTAATGGTGAAGAAAAGAAGATAAAACTAACTGATATTGCAGTTATAAGTGAAGAGGAAAGTTTATCAAGCATAAATAGAGAAAATCAAGTTAGAAATATATCTGTAAAAGCTGGAGTTGATAGTGATCATAATGTTGGATTAGTTAGTGATGATGTAGAGAAGAAATTAAGCACTTACAATGTTCCGGAAGGATATACAGTAGAAATGGGTGGAGAAAAAGAATCAATGGATAGCACATATTCAGACTTAGTAAGTATGTTATTACTTGCAATAGTATTTATCTATGCTATCATGGTTGCTCAGTTCCAATCATTCCTATCACCATTTATAGTTTTATTTACAATACCATTAGCATTTACAGGAGGTTTACTTGCATTATTATTAACAGGTTTCAACTTAAGTATGATAGCAATGCTTGGATTCTTAGTTCTTGCAGGTGTCGTAGTTAATAATGGTATAGTGTTCGTGGATTATGTAAATCAATTAAGATTAGAGGGAGTAGATAAAAAGGAAGCTCTAATCATTGCTGGTAGAACAAGAATTAGACCTATTCTTATGACAGCATTAACAACAATACTTGGATTATCAACTTTAGCTATGGGAATTGGAATGGGATCAGATATGATTCAACCTATGGCAATAGTAACTATAGGTGGATTAACATATGCTACTATTCTTACTTTATTTGTAGTACCTATAATTTATGATATTCTTCATAAAAAAGAGTTAAAGCCTATAGAGGTAGAATAAAGATAAAAGAGATAAAAATTATAAGTAATATTTTGGCTTTGTTTTAATAAACTGTTGAAATTTGATTAACCTCTATAAATATGGTTATAATATATAATATAACTACTATTTAGGAGGTTTTTTATGCCAAGAGTTAATAATGTTATTCAGCAAGTTTCACAATTAAATACATATGAGCAAGAGAAGGTATTTGATTTTTTAAAGACTGTATTGATGTCAAATGGAATAACTAACTCTATAGATGAAGAAATCGCTGAAAATAGATTTAACAAGGGGAAGTGCTGTCCTTTTTGCAATCATGATAAAATATCTAAGTATGGAAAATATCATGGCAAGAATGGCGTTAAACAAAGGTATAAATGCCAAAATCCAGAGTGCAAAAAAACTTTCAATGATTTTTCTAAATCCCCAGTTTCAAGTAGTAAAAAGGGATTAGATAAATGGCTACTATATGCTCAATGTATGATAAATGGTAACACTATTAGGCAATGTGCCGAAATTGTTGAGATTAATATTGCAACAGCTTTCTTTTGGAGACATAAAATTATAGACGCTATTAGAAAATTTATTGGCTACGGCTCTCTTGAGGGTGTTATTGAACTCGATGAGACATACTTTGCCCTTAGCTATAAAGGGAATCATAGCAAAAGTTCTAATTTTACTATGCCAAGGGAATCAAGAAAGCGTGGTAAAGAAATAAATACAAGAGGTATATCAAAGGAATTTGCCTGTGTATTATGTGGTGTAGATAGATTAGGAAATATATATACTGGTTTAATATGTGATGGCAGACCTAACTATACTGATATAAATAGGGCTTTATCAGAGGTTGTTGAAGAAAATTCTATTTTATGTACTGATAAACATAGGAGTTATATCCCATTTGCGGCTCAACATAATTTTGAATTACATCAAATTAGGGGCGGGAGAAAAACTGTGGATATTTATAATATTCAAAGAGTCAATGCTTTTCATAGTAGCTTAAAAAGATGGATAAGAAAGTTTAATGGTGTTTCAACCAAGTTCCTAACAAACTACCTATTTTGGTATAAATGGACCCAATTATTTAAAACAGAAATTGAAAGAAATAAGCCTAAGAAATTCTTTATTCATGCTAACTCAACACATTCTATATCTTTAATAAAGGACTTTAAGATAAGAAGACCAATATATGTATAAAAGGTAAAATTTGTTTTTATTTTACTGTTTTTAGTGTACAATAAATATAATGATTGATGAACAATTGTTATATATTGCGAAGCAAAAGGATAGGAGCATAGCTCCTATTTTTTATTTTATCTATAAAGTATATTGTGATTTTGCTAGAAGTGAATCGGAGTGCTTTACAGTAAATATAGTTTATGGTATTATTAAATACATTAAAATATGAAAGGAGTTGTAGTTATGAAAAATTTATATATAATGCTTAATAAATTAAAAAAAATATACATTACTCCTGGGTATATTATAAATTAGATAGCATATGCTTAATATACAAATCCCCTGGAATATCGACTTATATTCTAGGGGATTTTTTATAATGTTATAGCTCTGCGCTATTTAATATTAATAGTTAACATAGAGAGTATAAATAATGAAAAAATTTAAAAATATCTTCGTTTGAAAATAACTACTTAATAAAGATGCAAAAATTATAAACAAATATTTAAAGCTTATTATATGAAAAATAGGAGGAAATAAAATGATTATGAATGGTGGAATAGCGTCAATAAGATTAAGAAGATAGCGCACGAGTTGTGGCTATCGTTAAACAAATTTAATATAATGTCATAAAAGAGTAAAAATAGTGAATTAAGGAGATTATGAATGAAAGCTAAAAGTAATAATTATAGAGGAAAAGTTGATATTAGTGTATCGCAAAATTTTATTACTAGTAAAAATACTATATATAAATTAATAAAAAAAACAAATATATCCAAAAATGATTTTGTTATTGAAATTGGACCAGGAAAAGGTCATATAACAGAAGCTTTATGTGAAAAAAGTTATTGGGTTACAGCTATAGAACTAGATAGAAGTTTATATGGAAATTTAATAAATAAATTTAAAAGTAAAAATAATGTTACTCTTATTAATAAAGATTTTTTAAATTGGAAATTACCTAAAAAAAGAGAATATAAGGTATTTTCTAATATTCCTTTTTATATAACAACAAAGATTATTAAGAAATTATTATTAGAAGAGTTAAATTCACCAACTGATATGTGGCTAGTTATGGAGAAAGGTTCCGCAAAAAGATTTATGGGAATACCTAGAGAGAGTAAATTATCATTACTTTTAAAAACTAAATTTGATATTAAGATAGTGCACTATTTTAATAGAGAAGACTTCCATCCCATGCCTAGTGTAGATTGCGTCTTAGTATATTTTAAAAGAAAATATAAATATGATATATCTAAAGATGAATGGAATGAATATACAAGTTTTATATCTAAGTCTATTAATAACTTAAGAGATGTATTTACAAAAAATCAAATTCATGCAGTAATTAAATACCTAGGTATAAATCTTAATAATATTAGTGAAGTTTCTTATAATGATTGGATACAGTTATTTAGATATAAACAAAAGATAGATTAGTAATAGTAGATTTAAATTAGGAGGTGTTAAAATGATTATGAATGGTGGAATAGCGTCAATAAGATTAAGAGGATAAGTCACGGGTTGTGGCTATTATCTTAATTTAATAAAGAGTCATAATCCCGTGATATTTAAAGTTAATATTTAAATATAAAATTACAGGAGATTATGAAGATGATAAAAAAAGGAATAATTGTAGGAATTAATATAAATAATAAAAATAATTTTGATGAATCTATGGAAGAATTAAAAAATTTATGCTTAGCTTGCAAAATAGAAACTGTTGGTCAAATTAAGCAGAATTCAAAGAAAGTTAACTCTACTTTTTATATGGGTAGTGGGAAGATAGATGAATTAAAAAATTTAGTAGAAGAAAACAATGCAGATATAGTTATATTTAATAATGAATTATCAGCGTCACAAGTTAAAAATATTGAAGAAGAAATAAATTGTAATGTCATAGATAGAACTGCGTTAATATTAGATATCTTTGCAAATAGAGCAAAAACAAGAGAATCTAAATTACAAGTAGAGGTTGCGAAGCTCCAATATGAATTACCAAGATTAGTTGGTTCAAATGAAGATTTAGGTCGTCAAAGTGGTGGAGTAGGGACTAAAAACAGAGGCGCAGGAGAAACAAAATTAGAATTAGACCGTAGAAGAATAGAAGATAAAATTGCTAATTTAAATAAAGAGCTTGAAGTATTAAAAAATCAAAGAGAAGTACAAAAAAGTAAAAGGAAAAAATCTAATATTCCTAATGTAGCTTTAGTAGGATATACAAATGCTGGTAAGTCATCTGTTATGAATGCTTTAGTAGAGAAGTTTATAAATGATGAAGATAAAAAAGTATTTGAAAAAAATATGCTATTTGCAACTTTAGAAACTTATGTTAGAAATATAAAATTAGATAATAATAAATCTTTTTTATTATCAGATACAGTGGGATTTGTTGGGGATTTACCTCATAGTTTAGTAAAAGCTTTTAGGTCTACTCTAGAAGAAGTTTGTGATGCGGACTTATTACTTCATGTGATTGATATATCTAATCCTAATTATGAAAATCATATAAATGTAACAAATGAAACATTAAATCAAATAGGGGCGGATAATATTCCTGTGATTTATGTATATAATAAAGTTGATTTAATGGAATTAGATACATTCAATATAGAAGGGATGCTGGTTTCAGCTAAAAAATATATAGGTATAGAAGAATTATTGGAATCTATATGTAAAAATATATTTATGGATTATATAAAATGTAAGGTTATGGTTCCTTATAAAGATGGTAAAATGACATCTTATATAATTGATAGTTCAACTGTTCTAGAAACTGAATATACTAATGAAGGAACTTTATTTAGTATAGAATGTAGTAAAGAGGATTATGTTAAATACCAGTCATATATAATCTAGAGTGATTCTAGGTATCTATATAAACAATGCATAAATGAAAGAGGATGTCGCATACCAATTGAAAATTGTTCATGTGATAGCCTCTTTTATATTTGATAAGTAATTAGAAATGATTTTATTGTATGTGTTTATTGCAACAATAAAGTAAATAACTACAAATGATGCTAAAGACATTAAAATAGGATAAATAAATACTTCCAAAACCAATTAAGCTAGAGATAAATATACTTGTAAGAATGACTTTGTCTTTGTACGACTACGATGGGGAAAATGTGTATTAAAGAAATAACAAAAATACTTTAAATGAAATGTGTAAATTAAGTTAATGCTATAATATAATAAAGTGAACAATATTAAATTATTGCGATTCAAATAGGATGTCCAAATGGACATCCTATTATGTTATGCTAATTTCAACACTATTTTAAAACAAAGCCAATATTTTAGAAAATAATGAAGGCACTCTAGATTTGAGTGCCTTCATTATTTATATTATTATTTCCATGGTGCTGCATCTGATGGCATTCTCCAATCACCTCTAGGAGAAAGTGATATACTACCAACCTTTGGTCCATCAGGAAGAGCACTTCTCTTAAATTGTTGAGTGAAGAATCTCCACATAAATTTGTCTAACCATTTTTGAATTTCTTCATCACTATAATCATTTTTAAATGCTTCTTTTGCTAGGAAGTATATTCTTTCCTTTGAAGAGCCATGTTTAATAAAATGATATAGGAAGAAATCATGTAGTTCATATGGTCCAACTATATCTTCTGTCTTTTGGGCAATTTCACCCTTTGAATCCTTTGGTAAAAGTTCTGGGCTTACAGGGGTATCTAAAATATCAAGTAAAGTTTCAGAAACTTCTTTGGAAACTTCCTTTTCAGCAACATATCGAACAAGATATCTTACTAATGTTTTTGGTATAGAAGGATTTACTGAATACATTGACATATGATCCCCATTATAAGTACACCATCCTAATGCAAGTTCTGATAAATCACCAGTACCAATTAGTAATCCACCTTCTTTGTTGGCAATATCCATAAGTATTTGAGTTCTTTCTCTTGCTTGAACATTTTCATAAGTTACATCATGGATATTCTTATCATGGCCAATATCTTCAAAATGTTGAAGAGCAGCTTTTACTATATTTATTTCTCTTAAATCACAACCAAGTTCCTTACATAGAGTAAGGGCATTATTATAAGTTCTATCTGTAGTTCCAAAACCAGGCATTGTAATAGAAACTATATTTTCCATAGGTAAATTTAGTAATTTAAATGTTTTAACCACTACAAGTAAAGCTAGGGTTGAATCTAAACCACCTGAAATTCCAATAACAGCTTTCTTTAAACCAACATGTTCAAATCTTTTTGCTAATGCAGCAGATTGAATATCAAATATCTCCTTGCATCTTGTTTCTCTTTCGTATTCATTAGAAGGAACGAAAGGATGCTTATCTACAAATCTATCAAAATATTTTAGTTCTGTGTTATCATAGTTAAATTTTATAATTTTAGGTTCCATATTAACTTGTTTTGAAGAGTCTCTAAAGCTTAAGTTCTTTATTCTTTCAGCTTTTAATCTGAATAAATCGATTGTTCCATAAATTACTTCATTATCTCTTTGGAATCTCTTATTTTCTTTTAATAAGGTGCCATTTTCACTAATTAATAAATGTCCACTAAATAAAAGGTCAGTGGATGATTCATGAACACCTGCAGAGGAGTATACGTAGGAGCATAAAGCTCTAGCACTTTGATTAGATATAAGAGATTTTCTATATTCCATTTTACTAACTAATTCATTTGATGCTGAAAGATTACCTATTATATTAGCACCCATTAAAGCTAAATATGAGCTTGGTGGTATAGTAACCCACAAATCTTCACATATTTCAAAAGCATAATTGAAATCTTTACATGAGAATATTAAATTAGTTCCAAATGGAATGTCTTCTTGGAAAGGAAGAGATACAACCTTATCTCGAATACCTACTCCTTCTGTAAACCATCGTTTTTCGTAAAACTCACTATAATTAGGAATAAATGATTTGGGAACTATTCCTAATACCTTACCTTTAAATAAAACAAAAGCACAATTGTACAGTGTAGCTTTGTGCAAGAATGGTGCACCAACAGCTATTAATATATCTAAATCTTTTGTAGATGAAAGTAAGTTCTCTATACCTTTTAGAGAGTTAGTTAGCAAAGTGTCTTGAAGAAAAAGATCTCCACAGCTATAAGAAGTAATAGATAGTTCTGGAAAAACTATCATTTTTGCATTATTAGACACGGCATCATTAATGCAAGTCAGTATGTTTTTAATATTAAATTCAACATCACTTACTCTAGTAACAGGACAAGCTGATGCAACTTTTATAAAATCCATAATAATTCAACTCCAATTAATATATTCTTACTAGTGTATTATTTGAAAAAATCTAATTATATAAACATAATAAGATGAAAATATTAGAAAATCAATGAAAACAAAAGAAATGGGGAGAGATATTTCATAATACAGTATTAAATAACTCATAAACGGTAAAAATAAACTTTGTATAAGGTTAATTATTCTCGTATAATAAAAGCATAAAGTAAATAATATATAAATAAAATAGTAAAAGTGGTATAATAATATCATGTATGGGAGTAAATCCCAAAGGAGGAGGGGAAAATAATGATACCTGCTATTATATTGTGGTTGGTTATTGGCGTAGGGGTAATACTACTTGATATTGGTACAAGTTTATTCTTATTTGTGTGGTTTGCAATAGGATCTGTAGTTGCAATTGTTGCTGCTTTAGCTGGTCTAAGTTTTGCATGGCAACTAATATTGTTTGGAATTTCAAGTATAATTGCAATTTCAATAGGTTATCCTTGGTCAAGGAAAAAGTTTAAGAATACTGTTAATCGCACTAAGCTTATGGAAGAAGAGTATATAGGAAAAACTTTTATCGCCTCAGAGGATATAGATGATAGATATAGATTCAAGGTTAGTGGAGTCTATTGGACAGGCGAAAATAAAGGAGAAAAAATATTAAAAGGCCAAAAGTTCCAGGTGGTTGGAATTGAAGGAAATAAATTAGTTATTGAAGGAATAAGGGAGGAATAATAATGGTTGGATTAATTCTATTAGGGGTAGGGTTATTAATAGTTCTTATAATAATTCTATCATCAATAAAAATTGTTAATACTGGATACTTATATGTAGTTGAACGTTTTGGTCAATTCCATAGGATATTAGAACCAGGTTGGCATTTTACTATACCTTTTGTAGACTTTGTTAGAAAAAGAGTGTCAACAAAGCAACAAATTTTAGACGTACCACCTCAATCAGTTATTACTAAGGATAATGTTAAGATATCTGTTGATAATGTAATATTCTATAAATTGCTTAACGCAAAAGATGCAGTATATAATATTGAAGATTATAAATCAGGTATAGTTTATTCTGCGACTACTAATATGAGAAATATATTAGGTAATATGTCACTTGATGAAATATTATCAGGCAGAGATAAGATTAACCAAGATTTATTAAGTATTATTGATGAAGTTACAGATGCTTATGGTATAAAGATACTTTCAGTTGAAATTAAGAATATAATTCCACCAGCTGAAATTCAAAATGCTATGGAAAAGCAAATGAAGGCTGAAAGAGATAAGAGAGCTATGATTCTTCAAGCAGAAGGTCAAAGACAATCTCAAATTGAGAAGGCAAATGGTGAAAAGCAAGCTAAGATTCTTCAAGCAGAAGCTGAAAAAGAAGCTAATATTAGAAGAGCTGAAGGTTTGAAAGAGTCTCAATTATTAGAAGCAGAAGGTAAAGCTAAGGCTATAGAACAAATAGCTATTGCAGAATCAGAAGCTATAAGAAAGGTAAACAAAGCTATTATTGAATCTGGAACTGATGAAAGAGTTATTGCATTAAAGCAAGTTGAAGCTCTTAAAGAAATGGCTAATAATCCAGCTAACAAGCTTATTTTACCAAATGAAACATTATCATCTCTTGGTAGTATAGCAGCAATAGGGGAAATGCTTAAAGGAGAAAAATAGAAATTATTTAAAAGTACTGTAGTATCTACAGTACTTTTATTAAAGTTAAGGAAAAGTAAGAAGATTTGATTTGGTTTTTGGAAAAGAGGAGAAATAGAAATTGATTGTAATCACAAATTTTGTGGTTGCAATTTTTTTTGTTAAAAATTGTTGATTTTATTACTTTACTATGATAAAGTAATAAATAGATAAAGAAAATGAATTGGGGGTATAAATATGAAATTAAAAAAAATAGTTAGAAAAGGGCTGTTACTTACAATGATAGGGGCTATGGCTTTAGGCTTGGTGGCTTGTGGTGATAATAAAGAAACTGGGACAAGTTCTTTAGATAAGGAAGAATTAGTATTAGGATTTGATGATACTTTTGTTCCAATGGGATTTAAGGATAGTAATGGGGAATATACAGGTTTTGATATTGAAATGGCAAAGGAAATATCAAATGTTATGGGGAAGAAAATAAAGTTCCAACCTATAAATTGGAACATGAAAGAATCAGAACTTAACAATGGGAATATAGATTTTATATGGAATGGTTTTTCTATTACAGATGAAAGAAAAGAACAAGTTGATTTTTCAAAACCTTATTTAAGAAATAGACAAGTTATTGTAACTTTAGTTGGATCATCTATAAAGACTAAAGAGGATTTAAAGGGAAAAGTTGTTGTAGCTCAAAGTGAATCTAGCGCTATTAATGCTATTGGAGATTATAAGAGTAATTTTAAGGAGTTAGTTACATTTGATACTAATGAGCAAGCTTTAAGGGACCTAGAAGCTGGAAGAGCTGATGCTATTGTGGCAGATGAAATTTTATTAAAATATTATACTAATCAAAAAGGTTCAGATAAATTTAATTTCCTAGAAGACAATTTTGGAGAAGAGGATTATGCAGTTGGTATGAAAAAAGGTGATACAAAGCTTGTGGAAGCATTTAATAAGGCTTATGACCAAGTTGTAGAGTCTGGAAAAGCATCAGAAATTTCAAAGAAATGGTTTGGTGATGATATAGTAGTAAAATAATTAATTTAAGGAGGAGTACTCTATGGAGACTATGATGGTAGAACTTATGCCTCAGTTACTTCAAGGCTTTGGAACGACATTAAAAATATTTATATTAACTTTAATTATGTCTATTCCATTAGGGTTAATAATTGCATTAGGAAGAATATCAAAGTTAGGTTTTATAAGATGGATAACTGGGGCCTATGTTCTTATAATGAGAGGTACTCCTCTAATGCTTCAAATTATATTTATATTCTTTGGATTACCTTTATTAGATATAGCAATATCAAGATTTCCAGCAGCTATATTAGCATTAGTATTAAATTATGGGGCATACTTTGCAGAAATATTTAGGTCTGGAATTCAATCTATAGATAAAGGACAGTATGAAGGAGCATATGTATTAGGATTATCAAATAAGCATATATTTTTTAGGATAATACTTCCCCAAGCCTTTAAGAGAATATTACCGCCAGTGTCAAATGAGATAATTACTTTAGTTAAGGATACTGCTTTAATTTATGTTGTAGGGTTGGACGAGTTATTAAAGGTAGGGACTATAGCGTTAAATAGAACAGCATCATTATTTCCACTAGTAATGGTAGGGGCAATTTATCTATTATTTATTGGATTATTAACTAAGATATTATCAAATGTAGAAAAGAAGTTTAGTTATTATGAATAGAGGTGGTATTTATGCTAAAAGTTAGTGGGTTAACTAAGAGCTTTGGGAAAGTAGAGGTTTTAAAAGGGGTAGATTTAGAAATTAAATCAGGAGAAATATTAGTTATTGTGGGGCCTTCTGGTGGAGGGAAAACTACTCTTTTAAGGTGCATTAATGCACTAGAGGAAGCAGATTCTGGAGATATAGAAATTAATGGCAAAGAGTTGTGTCATAGTGGTAAGTATATAGATAAAAAGGGGCTTAAAGATATAAGAAGAGATATAGGGTTGGTTTTTCAAGGATTTAATTTATTTCCTCATATGAGTGTTTTAGAAAATTTAATAGAGGCACCTCAAAAGGTATTGGGGATAAAAAAAGAGGTTGCTATAAATAAGGCTAAGGAAATATTAGGATTTTTAGGACTTGAGGATAAAATTAGTAGCTATCCATTTCAATTATCAGGTGGACAAAAGCAGCGGGTTGCAATAGGAAGAGCATTAGCATTAGAACCTAAGCTTATATGTTTTGATGAGCCAACATCAGCTTTAGATCCAGGGTTAACAGATGAGGTGGCAAAGCTTATAAAAAGTTTGAGTTTGACTGGAATGGCTACTCTTATAATAACACATGATATGGAGTTTGCTAAAAAGGTAGCAGATAGGATTGTGTCTATGGATAAAGGAAAGTTAATTGAAGGGTTAATTTTTGAACAAATTAATTAGAGCTGAAGAGAGGATTTATAATATAATCCTCTTTTTTTGTAACGTAAACTTTAAGTAACAACTTGTCGATAAAGTTAAGTTGGTATAAAAAAATAAGAAAAATATACAAAAAATCGACAAAATGATATGTAATTGCACGATTTATTTATAAAATGAGAAATATAATCGTGGAAAAAGGTCGAAAAATTAGTTATAATAAATTAAATTAAGCTTGTACAAAAGAGAAGGGATTGATTAAAAGTGGCTTTAATTGGAATATTAATTATTATTGTTGGGTTTGCATTAAAACTTAACACAATTGCAGTAGTTATATCGGCAGGTGTTGTAACAGGTTTAATAGCTGATATGAGTATTGTAGAAATACTTAGAACTTTAGGCGAAACTTTTGTTGCAAAAAGAGAAATGTGTTTATTTCTTTTAACCTTACCAGTAATAGGTTTGTGTGAAAGATATGGATTAAAAGAAAAGGCAATTATGTTAATTAAAAAGGCAAAAGGATTATCTACTGGTAAGATAATAAGTGGATACTTATTTGTAAGAGAAATTGCTATTACACTATCAGTTAAATTAGGTGGACATCCTCAGTTTGTAAGACCTCTTATAAATCCAATGGCTCAAGGAGCAGCTATAGCAGAGTACGGAGAAATTGATAAAAAGGACGAAGATAAGATAAAAGCTTATTCTGCAGCATCAGACAATATAGCTAACTTTTTTGGACAAAACGTATTTATGGCTAACTCAGGAGTTTTATTAATTGCAAGTACACTTGGTACTTTAAATTTACCAGGACTTGGAGAAAATGTTGATACATTAGCAATAGCTAAGGCATCAATTCCAGTTGCAATAATAGCCTTTATATTAGGGGTATTACAAAATTATTTATTAGATAGAAGCTTAAAGAGAAAGTACGGAATAAAGAAATAAACTAAGGAGGAAAATCTAGATGGATATAAAAGCACTTTCAGATATATTATTGAACATCTTCTATGTCATGGTTGGGTTAATGATGACATTAACTATGATATATACATTAAAGGATAAAAAGCATAAAACTAGATTTGGTACAGCAGCATTTTGGGGAATACTAGCAGTTATATTTATATTTGGACAGTTTATTCCAGCTGAAGTAGTTGGAGGGTTAATAATAGTTATAGCTGTATTATCAGGATTTAATAAAGTTAATATGGGTACAATTAAGCAGTTAGATAGTACTTTTTCTAAGATGAAAGCTGAAAAGATAGGGCTAAAAATATTCTTACCATCATTAGTTATAGCTTTCGTTGCACTTGCAATTGCTCAATTTACAGCTATATCTGGTGTGGCAGCTATAGGTATTTCAGCAGTAGCAGCTCTTATATTAACGCTTATAATTACTAAATGTTCTGTTTCTGAAGTTGTAGAAGATAGTGATAGAATGCTTCAATCAGTAAGTTCTACAGCTATTTTACCTCAATTACTAGCAGCTTTAGGTGCTTTATTTACAGCAGCAGGTGTTGGAGATATTATATCTAATATGATTTCAAATGTTATACCAGAAGGTAATGTTTGGCTTGGTATTACAGCTTACTGTGTAGGTATGGCATTATTTACAGCAATAATGGGAAATGCTTTTGCAGCATTCACAGTAATAACAGTTGGTATAGGTGTTCCTTTTGTATTTATGCAAGGCGGAGATCCAATAGTAGCTTCAGCTCTTGCAATGACAGCAGGGTTCTGTGGTACATTAATGACTCCTATGGCAGCAAACTTCAATGTTTTACCAGTAGCATTGTTAGAAATAGAAGATAAAAATGCAGTGATAAAAGTACAATCTGTATTTGCAATAGTTTTACTTGCAATACATATTCCATTAATGTATTTCTTAGCATTCTAAAGATAAAGGAGAGATAGATATGAAAGTATTAATAACAGGATTTGATCCATTTGGAGGAGAAAAAATAAACCCTGCATTAGAAGCAGTTAAAAAGTTACCTAATGAAATTTCAGGAGCTGAAGTTATTAAGTTAGAAATACCTACAGTTTTTAGAAAGGCATTAGAAAAGATAGAAGAAGCGGTGCAAGAACATAATCCAGATATAATAATATCTATAGGGCAAGCTGGTGGAAGATTTGGAGTTACTCCTGAAAGAGTAGCAATTAATATGGATGATGCTAGAATAGAAGATAACGAAGGAAATCAACCAATTGATATAGCTATATTTGAAGATGGAGAAAATGCATATTTTTCTAACTTACCTATTAAGGCCATGGTTAAGGAGATGCAAGAAGGTGGAATTCCATCATCTGTTTCAAACTCAGCAGGAACGTTTGTATGTAACCATGTAATGTATGGTGTATTATATATGATTCATAAGAAGTATGCAGGTAAGAAGGGTGGATTTATACATGTACCATATATTCCATCACAAGTAGTTACAAAGCCAAATACTCCAGCAATGTCCTTAGATGACATAGCTAAGGGGTTAGAATTATGCATTAAGGCAGCTGTTGAAAATGACACAGATGTAAAAGCTGTTGGAGGGACTATCTGCTAATGAGTCAAATAAAAATGTTTGCTTATGGAAGTTTAAGAGAAGATTTTTTCAATTATGATAAATACTTAAAAGGTAATGTCATATCTAATAGAATGGCTAAGATTAAGGATGTAGTATTATATCATATGCCCTATAAAGGCTATCCAGCTGTTTTAAGTGGTTTAGGTGAAGTAGTTGGGGAAGTTATGGAACTTTCTAATTATGATGAAGTAATGGCAGCAGTTGATAAGATGGAGGGAGTTCTTGGAGAAGGAAATCCTAACAATGAATATAACAAAGTCTTGGTTGAAGTAGAATTTGAAGATGGTACAAAAGAAAAGTGTTATTCATATTTTTATAATAAAAGTATTGATACAAGATTCCATAATGAAGCAGTTCTAGTTGAACATGGAGATTGGAAAAAACATATGGCAAAATAGAAAGAACTTAAAAAATCTTTCTTTAATAAGAATATTCGTAAAAAACTTACGAATATTCTTTTTTTGTAGTAATTAGGTTAAAAGTTAAATTCATATATAATTTACAACAATAAAATGAAAAAAAGTACAAAATAGTATAAAATGTATAGTGGACTATTGTAACAGCTTGGGGGGAGCAAAATGAGTAATAAAAAAAATGGAATATCAGAAATAATTAATCACAGACATAGTTTAAGATTTAAGTTGGTTGGAGAAGCCACCATTATAGGAGCTTTAGTTGGAATAGTAATTGTATTAAATAGAATATTAATTACTAAATTATCTCCTTTATTTAAAAATTTATATAGTGATGCTAGTGGTAGTTTCTTAAATTTGCTGAAAGTTTTTTGTGTTGTAACGGTAGTTGGAATAATGGTAGGAATTATGGTAAAGAAAGAGCCTATGATATCTGGAAGTGGAATACCACAATTAGAAGGTATTTTAGGAAAAAAAATAAAGATAAATTGGTTGAAGGTATTAGTTTATAAATTCTTCGGAGGAATTCTTAGTTTGTCTGCTGGACTTTCAGTAGGAAGGGAAGGTCCATCTGTACAAATGGGGGGAGCTGTAGGAGAAGGGTTTTCTAAAGTTTTTAAGAGAATAAATATTGAAGAAAAGTTTTTAATAACAAGTGGTGCAAGTGCTGGACTATCAGCAGCGTTTAATGCTCCACTATCAGGAGTAATATTTGCATTAGAAGAGGTTCATAAAAGTTTTTCTCCACTAGTTTTATTGTCAGCTATGGCATCATCTCTAGCAGCAGATTTTATTTGTAAACAATTCTTAGGCATAGAGCCAGCTATGAGTTTTAAAAATGTAGCTGTTTTTCCATTGAAATATTATTGGCTTTTATTGGTTATGGGAGTTTTTGTAGGTATTTCAGGAATGATATTTAATAAGGGATTGCTTAAATCTCAAGATATATATGGAAAATTAAAAAAGGTACCTGTAGAAGTTAAGGTTGCTATTCCTTTTCTTTGTGCGGCAGTGGTTGGAATAATATCTCCTATATTATTAGGAGGAGGCCATGACTTAATAATGTCTTTAGTTAATGAAGGTTTCACACTTAAAATTTTAATTATATTTCTTTTAATAAAGTTTATTTTTACCTTTGTTAGTTTTGGATCAGGAGCACCTGGAGGAATTTTCTTTCCATTATTAGTATTAGGGGCCTTGGTAGGAAATATATTTGGAGTTATTGTATGTAATGTCTTTGGATTACCAAGTGAATATATTGTAAATTTTATTATATTGGCTATGGCTGGACATTTTGCTGCAATAGTTAAAGCGCCAATAACAGGGATAATTTTAATTACAGAAATGACAGGCTCTTTTGAGCATATGTTAGCTTTAGCTTTTGTAGTTATTGTTGCTTATTTAACAGCTGATATACTTAAAACAGAACCAATATATGAAAGTCTTTTAGAAAGAGTATTAAAAAATAATAAAAGAGAAGTAAGTATTGAAAAAGGAGATAAAACATTAGTAGAAGTAGCTGTATTTATGGGAAGTATTATTGAAGGTAAGTGTTTAAAAGATGTAGATTGGCCTGAAGATTGTTTATTAGTAGCTATTAAACGAGGTGATAAAGAAATAATACCTAAAGGTAATACAAAGATAGAAAGTGGAGATTTTCTTGTGGTTTTAGTTACTGAGGATAGAGTTAGTCAAGTTTTAGATGAAATAGAAAGAATAGCTACTAAGGTTGTTGGCTAAAGAGTGGAGAGAGAGATGGGTAATGTACTTAGGTTAGAAGGTATTAGTAGAGAATTTAATAATAAGGAAGTATTAAATAATGTTAATTTAAATATTAAAGCTGGAGAAGTATATGGATTGGTAGGAGTTAATGGCTCTGGAAAGAGTACACTTATGAAAATTATCATGAATACTTTAAAAGCGACTAAAGGAAATATTTATTTGTTTGGTGATAAGGTTAGTGAATATGATAAAGATGTTTACAAAAGGATAAGTGCAATTATTGAAACGCCAATATTTTATGAGGAGCTTACCATAGAAAAAAATCTTGAAATAGTATGTAGATATATGGACTTAAATCATAAAGAAAGAATTGAAGAAGTTAAAAAGCTTGTTGGATTACATGGAGTACTAGGGAAAAAACCAAAGGAGCTTTCTTTAGGTATGAGAGAAAGGGTTGCAATAGGGAGAGGGTTGTTAAATAGACCGGATTTATTTATTTTAGATGAGCCTACAAATGGGTTGGATATTATTAAAATTAAAGAGATTATAGATTTAATAACTAATTTAAAAAAAGAAAAGGAAACATCATTTTTAATATCTACACATATGCTTGATAAACTAGAGGTTGTAGCTGATAGGGTGGGATTCTTATATAATGGTTCTATTGGATATGAGTTAGGTGGATATGATTTAATTGATGAGAAGAGAGATTATGTAAAGATTGTTTGTGATGATGTATCTAAAGCTACATTTGTAATTGAAGGAAAGTTGGGGATAAAAGGATATAAGGTTATAAATAATAATGTTATTAGGCTATATGATTTAAAGGAAGATTATAATAAAGTAATTTTTGAATTAATAAAATCTGGCGTTTTTGTTGAAAGCTTCAATAGAAATAAAAGAAAATTACAAGAATTTTTTATGGATATTATATCGGGGGGCAATATTCATGATTAAGTATATACGAATTGAACTTGAAAAAATAAAAAAGAAGAAGTATACATATATAATGCTGGCTATTGTATTAGTAATAACAATATTAGGGATATACTTTTACCATAGTATAAATAAGTCTAATAAGGCTTTAGGAATTAGTGTTAATCCCTTTTCTTATGATGGAGTGCCTGGAATAATTGAGGTTTTGTATAGAGGTGTAATGATAATAATTGGGGGACAATTATTGAATAAAACTATTATAGATGAATATGAAAATGGAACAATCAACATACCATTTACCTGTGGAGTTAATAAAATAAAGCTTTTGGTAAGTAAGATTATATTGGCTTGGTTTTCTATTTTAATGGCAACTATTTTAGGACAAGTAATATCAATAATTATATCTTCATTTATAGCTATAACTTTTAATTTTGCAAGTGCTTCTTTAATGTTTTCAGAATTAAAAGAATGTGTTGTTATGACTATTTACAATGATTTGTGTTTTTCCTTTATAACATTTATTCCACTATATGTAGGAATGGTTAAAAAATCTTCAAAGGCTTTAACTGGATTTTCAATAGCAATATTTTTAGTTACAACAACAGGGTATGAACAAGATTATTTAAAGATATTTTCTATAGGAATACCTGCTATTCCTTTAATGATAGGTATAGTTGGTGTTGTATCCATAATATTATCAGTGAGAAGAGGAATAAAAATATAAAAATGTTTAGGGCAGTCAGAAATGACTGGCCTTTTTTGTATTATTTTTATTTAAATATCCATACTAAGTGGGTAAGGATGGTGTATATAATGGGAAAGAAAAACTTAAAAGAATGTAAATGGGGAGAAAAAATAGAAGTTTCCCTTATGATAAACAAAATTTTAGATAGAAATGAGAATTTGATTTGGGTCTATGCAGGTGATAAATATAAAGAGATAAAATGTTTGTTTTCTTCAGAGGTGATATTAAAGGAAGGGGACGTTGTCCTATTAAAGGGGCATTACGGAGAGCCCTTTAAGCCTGATAAAGTTGAATATGTTAAGGAATATAACATAGAAGATTATTTACCTACAGTGAAAAGACCTATTAATGATATAATGAATGAATTAGAAAGTATGACAAAAGAAGAAGTAACATCAGAAGAAGGTAAGGTGTTAAATGATTATTTCTTTAAGAGTGAGAATTTCGTAAATAAATTCAAAAAAGCAATAGGAGGAGTATATAATCATCATAACTATTTAGGAGGTTTAGCTGAACATACATTAAATGTTATGTACTTAGCTAAAGCCTTAGCTTATAGATATGATATAAAATACAAAGAGATTGCAATACTAGGAGCGAAGCTACATGATATAGGGAAAGTGTATGAGATGAATTATAATGGACCATTTTCATATACAACAGCAGGAAGCCTTCAAGGACATATTGTAATGGGAGTAACCATGATTGAAAAAGCTTTTGTAGAAAGTGGGTTAGATTTTAGTGAGGATTTTAAGAATAGAATAAAAGGAATTATTGTACAACATCATGGTAAGTTGGAGTATGGTTCTCCTGTTCAACCAAGAACTGTAGAATCTTATGTTGTACATTATGCTGATTATGTTGATGCAACTATGAATAAGTTAGATATAATTGGAGAAGGAATTGGGAAAAGGGAATGGAGTAGGTTTGACAAGAGGATTGAGGGAAGAGTGCTTTATTAATAATCTATTTTTAGATATACAATAACTTTTAGTGAAATACATAAAAGGAGCTATCGCTAGCTAATTTTTTACCTGCTAATGCGATAGCTCCAATGCTATTTTAATAACTCTTTAACGTAGTTTGGCAAAGCAAAGGATGCTTTATGTACGTCTTTGTTATAATATTTATCTTTTAAATTTAAGCTGTTATAGAATTCTTCATCAAAATCATTAACTGGATGAAGCTTTTTTGAAGCAAACCCAAAGAACCAATAGCCAGAAGCATAAGTTGGAATCATATACTGATATACTTCACAGATTGGAAATATATCTTTCAACTTTTCGTTGGATCGTTTCATTTCCTTCCTATTCATATCATAATATGGACTTTCTCCTTGATTAACAAGAATACCCTTATCTGTTAATGCGTCATAGCAATTTTTATAGAATTCTCTTGTAAATAAACCTTCACCAGGTCCTATAGGGTCTGTAGAATCCACTATTATTAAATCGTAAAGATTTTTTTTGTTTTCTACAAACTTTATTCCATCTTGAAAATATAGGTTAACCCTAGAGTCATCTAATTTACAAGAAGTAAAAGGTAAATATTCCCTTGCTGCTTTAACCACTTCTTCATCAAGTTCGACCATATCTATTTTTTCGATTGAATTAAATCTAGTAAGTTCACGAACTGTACCACCATCTCCGGCCCCTATTACTAAAACATTTTTTATATCTTTATTTACCATCATAGGAACATGAGTTATCATTTCGTGATATATAAATTCGTCTTTTTCAGTAATCATAGTCCATCCATCAATTACAAGGACTTTTCCAAAATCATAGGTATCTATTACATCAATTTGTTGAAATTGACTCTTTTTAGAATAAAGAGTTTCCTTTACCCTCATTGAGAATTTAACGTTATTTGTTTGATTTTCAGTATACCAAAGTTCCATATTGTTCTCCTTTCTAAGCTGTTGGCTTATGAGTTACTTGTTCAAAAGTTGTATGGGAGAAATTCTTTATTTTTTCTATCATACCCCTAGCAACTTCTGTGGACTCACTTCTTTCAGCGAATAATTCATTTTCTAGGTAATCAAAGCCTATCCATGGATTTACTGAATCTCCACAAGTGTATAAATCCACTGATGCATATCCATATTCAGGCCATGTATGAATTGTTAAGTGTGATTCCTGTATAATTACAGCTCCACTTACTCCCCAAGGATTAAATTTGTGAAAGCAACTAGTAACTATTGTTGCATTTGATTTAATTGCTGCCTCACACATAATTTTTTCAATTTTTTCGTGATTTCCTAAAATATCGGAATCACAATTATAAAACTCTACTAAGATATGTCTTCCTAACTGTTCAAGTTTCAATTTAAAACCCCCTTAAATTTATATTTCCCTTAGGATAGGTAAGAAAAATTATGAAAAAATTTTGTAAAAGTTTAGTTAAACTAAACTTAAAGTTAAACAATATTAAACTTTACAAGATATAGTATACATATATAGTTTATTTTGTCAATAAAAAAAATTAGCCATAGTTGACATATTGGAAGGACTCAATGAGTGTTTAATTTAAATGAGTGTTTAATTTAAACTTGTATAAAACTGTTTGCATCACATTAATAATGGATAATATAAGTATGTTGAAATTGTTTGTAACTACTATAAGTAATACTTTAGATTTACCTTAAGAAGGAAAGTATTATTTATTCAATTAACTAATGAAAAACGGGAAAAAAGATAATTTGGAGAGAATTAGAAATAAAAAAGATTAGAGAACGTTCTATAAAAATTTTAAATAAGGCTAGATTGAGGGATTATGTTATAAGAATATTAATTAATTATTAGGAGGACAAAAATAAAGAATTGCTATTACAAAAGCATTGATTAATATTGAAAATTGCTGTGATTGGATAGTTAACATAGTAGAGTAAAATAATATAGTCTTTAATTAGTAAGTATTATAATAATATTTATTAATAATGTGAATATGTATTAAATTCTTAGATAATAATATAAATGACCTTTTAGGTTACGTAGGTTTCTTTGCCGGTAGTTTTATCTATCGGTATTTTTTTGTGCATAAAGGTTATACTTCTATAAAAATCTAGAAGTAAATATTCGCACATACGTACTTTTGCAAATAAGATATATATAAATATACGGATATGTACGAATATTATTAGCTATGTATATAGTTAATATTGACAATAGATACAAGGAGTGTTAATCTTAAAATATAAATACGAAGTATAAAATAAAAAACAGATATAATATTCGGTATGACAATTAATGGGTGGAGGTATTTAAATGATGAATATCAGATGTGTATTCGTTGAAAAGAAAAAAGGTTTTGACGTAGAAGCACAAAGTTTATTAAGTGACTTTAAGAGCAATTTAAGAATGGACAACCTACAAGAAGTAAGAGTTATTAACAAATATATTTTAGGGGCAGTTTCAGAAGAGTATTATAAAAAAGCACTAAATACTATATTTTCTGAATTAACTGTAGATAGGGTATATGAAGAAACATTACCACTTGAAAAAGGAGATATTGCTTTTGGAGTAGAGTACCTACCAGGTCAATACGATCAAAGAGCAGATTCAGCATCTCAATGTTTTCAATTATTAACTAGTGGAGATAGAGTAGAAGTAAAATCTTCAAAAGTTATAATTTTAAAGGGAGATTTATCAGATAATGATGTAGAGAGAGTTAAAAACTATTATATAAATTCTGTTGATTCTAAAGAAGTTGCTATAGATGATAGAACTATAGATACACAACTTAGCATTCCTAATGATGTTCAAATCTTAGAAGGGTTTAATGAAAAGAGTCTTGAAGCTTTAAAAGAGTTCCATAAGGAACAAGGGCTTGCAATGAGCATTGATGATTTAAAGATGATTCAAGAATACTTTAAAAATGAAGAAAAAAGAGAACCTAGCATTACTGAAGTAAAGGTTATTGATACTTATTGGTCAGACCATTGCAGACATACAACATTCTCAACAAAGATAGAAAAAGTAGAAATTGAAGAAAATAAATATACAACTCCTATAGTAAAAGCTTATGATGCCTACATTAAGTCAAGAAATTTTGTATATGGAGAAAATACAGATAGAAATGAAACCCTTATGGATATAGCATGTATCCTAGTTAAGGAAATGAGAAAAAAGGGTATGTTAGAGGATTTAGATGTATCTGAAGAAATAAATGCATGCTCAATAAATATAGATGTTGAAACAGATAAAGGAATTGAAAAATATCTTTTAATGTTTAAAAACGAAACACATAACCATCCAACTGAAATAGAACCTTTTGGTGGAGCAGCTACTTGTTTAGGTGGAGCAATAAGAGATCCGCTATCAGGAAGAACTTATGTATACCAAGCAATGAGAGTTACAGGTTCAGCAGATCCAACAGTTCCTGTAGAAAAAACTTTAAAGGGAAAATTACCACAAAGAACTATTACACTAGGAGCAGCACATGGATATAGCTCATATGGTAACCAAATAGGTCTTGCAACAGGACAAGTTGCAGAGGTTTATCATCCAAACTATGTAGCAAAGAGAATGGAAGTTGGTGCAGTAATTGCAGCAGCACCTAAGGAAAATGTAGTTAGGGAAGAACCTAGCTTAGGAGATGTTGTTATCCTATTAGGCGGTAGAACAGGTAGAGATGGTGTTGGTGGAGCAACAGGTTCATCAAAGGAACATACTACAGAATCAATAAATACCTGTGGAGCAGAGGTTCAAAAAGGTAATGCACCTACAGAAAGAAAGCTTCAAAGATTATTTAGAATTCCAGAAGCAGCAAAGATGATTAAAAGATGTAATGACTTTGGTGCAGGTGGAGTATCAGTTGCAATTGGAGAATTATGCAGAGGGTTAGATATAGATTTAGATAAGGTTCCAAAGAAATATGAAGGGTTAGATGGAACAGAACTTGCAGTATCAGAATCTCAAGAAAGAATGGCTGTTGTAGTAGAAGCTAAGGATGTAGAAAGATTTATGAAGTTTGCTGAAGAGGAAAACTTAGAAGCTACAGTTGTTGCAGAAGTTACAGATAATGAAAGATTAAGAATGTACTGGAGAGGCAATAAAATAGTAGATATTCATAGAAGCTTCTTAGACACAAATGGAGCAACTCAAGTTACAGATGTAAAGGTAGTAGCACCAGAAAAGTACCCGTACAATGTTGGAACAGTTAACGTTAAGGCTAAGTGGCTTGAAAACTTAAAGGATTTAAATATTGCATCACAACAAGGATTAGTTGAAAGATTTGACTCAACAATAGGGGCAAGATCAGTACTTATGCCATTTGGAGGTAAGTATTCAAAAACTCCTTCAGAAGGTATGGCAGCTAAGATTCCAGTTATGAATGGAGAGTCAAAGGATGCTTCACTTATGACATTTGGATATAATCCTAACCTAGGTACTTGGAGTCCTTTCCACATGGCATTCTATTCAGTAATTGAATCAATTGCTAAGATAGCAGCTATGGGTGGAGATTACAGAAAAGTTAGACTTACATTCCAAGAATATTTTGAGAGATTAGGTAAGAAGGCTGAAAGATGGGGAAAACCATTTGCAGCATTATTAGGAGCATATAAAGCACAAGTAGATTTAGGAATACCAGCAATAGGTGGTAAGGACTCAATGTCAGGAACATTTGATGATATAGATGTACCACCAACATTAGTATCTTTCGCTGTGGGTTATGAAAAGGCAGAGAGAATTATTTCACCAGAATTTAAGAAGGCTGGGTCAAAATTGGTTCTTCTTATGAGTGAAAAATTAAGTGATGGAACAATAGATATGGACAAGTTCAAAAAGAACTTAGAAGTATTATATGCACTAATAGGAGATAAAAAGGTTATATCAGCTTCTTCATTAAAATTTGGTGGAGCAGCAGAAGCGCTTACAAAGATGTCTTTAGGAAATAGAATAGGTGCCAAGTTCTCTAATTTAACTTTAGAAGAGTTGTTTGGCTTAAACTATGGAACACTTTTACTAGAAGTAGAAGGAAATGTTGATGTATCAACTGAATTTGTTGGTACAAGCTTTAAGGTAGTAGGTGCAACAATTAGTGAAGAAAGAATAATTTCAGGAGATTATGATATAGACTTCTCTATTGAGGAATTAGAAAAAGTTATAGAAGAAAAATTAAATGGAGTATTTAAGATAGGCACTAAGAAGAAGGAAGAAAAGGTTGAAGCAAAGCTTTATACTGAAAGAAATGCATCTAAACCAAGGGAAAAAATAGAACATCCAAAGGTTGTTATTCCAGTATTCCCAGGAACAAACTGTGAAGATGACTGTACAAGAGCCTTTAGAAAAGAAGGAGCAGAAGTTGTACAAGTTCTAATTAGAAATTTAAATAAAGAAGCATTAATAGAATCAGTTAATAGATTAGAAAAAGAAATTAGAACAGCTCAAATAATTATGCTTCCAGGTGGATTCTCAGCAGGGGATGAGCCAGATGGATCCGCTAAATTCATAGCTACAGTATTTAGAAATGAAAAGATAAAAGATGCTGTAATGGATCTTTTAAATAATAGAGATGGATTAATGTTAGGTATTTGTAATGGCTTCCAAGCATTAATTAAGTTAGGTTTAGTACCTTATGGTGAAATCAGAGATATTGAAGAAGATATGGCAACATTAACTTATAACAATATTAATAGACATATGTCTTCAATAATAAGAACAAGAATTTCTTCAGTTAAATCACCTTGGTTCAGTGAAGTAAATGCAGGTGATATTCACAATGTAGCAATTTCTCATGGTGAAGGAAGATTCGTAGCACCAGAAAGTTTATTAAAGGAACTTGAAGAGAATGGACAAATAGCAACTCAATATGTTGACTTTAATGGAGAAGTATCATTAGATATGCCATACAATCCAAATGGATCAATGTTAGGAGTTGAAGGTATTACAAGCAGAGATGGAAGAATTTTAGGTAAGATGGGTCACTCTGAAAGAATTGGAGAAAACTTATATAGAAATGTTCCAGGAGAATTTGATCAAAAGATATTTAAATCAGGAGTTAATTACTTTAGAAAATAAAGTAGTTAAAAATATATAAATATAACAATATATATTTATATAAATATATAGGAAAAATGCTGGGTTGAAGGTAATAGATTATTAATTAACTTAAGGAGGGAATTTTAAATGAAGGTAGCAATATTTTTTGGTAGTAAGTCAGATACTGATGTGATGAAGGGTGCAGCTAATGCCTTAAAAGAATTTGGAGTAGATTACAAGGCTTATATTTTATCTGCTCATAGAGTTCCAGAAAAGTTAGCAGAAACAATTGAAAAGATTGAAAAGGATGGTTGTGAAGTAATAATAGCAGGAGCAGGTCTTGCAGCACATTTACCAGGAGTTATAGCATCACAAACTACTTTACCTGTAATAGGAGTTCCTGTTAGGGCAGCAGTTGAAGGTATGGATGCATTATTATCAATTGTACAAATGCCTAAATCAATTCCAGTAGCAACTGTTGGAATTAATAATAGCTACAATGCAGGGATGCTTGCAGTACAAATATTATCATTAAAATATCCAGAGATTAAAGAAAAATTAGTTGATTTTAGAATTAACATGAAGAGAAAGTTTATAGAAGAAAATGGAGAAGGAGTGGAACTATAATGGAAAAGTTAGAAATGATGTATGAAGGAAAAGCAAAGAAGATTTATGCTACAGAAAATGCAGAAGAGGTTATCGTATATTACAAAGATGATGCAACAGCATTCAATGGAGAAAAGAAAGATCAAATAAATAACAAGGGTATCTTAAATAATGCAATAACTTCAATGATATTTGAAATGTTAAATGAAAATGGTATAAAGACTCACTTTGTTAAGAAGCTAAATGACAGAGAACAACTTTGTAAGAAAGTTGAAATAGTACCACTAGAAGTTATAGTAAGAAATGTAGCAGCAGGAAGTATGGCTAAGAGATTAGGACTTGAAGAAGGGTACAAGCTAAAGACTACAGTATTTGAATTCTCTTATAAAGATGATGAATTAGGAGATCCACTAATAAATTCTTATCATGCAGTAGCAATTGGAGCTGCAACTTTTGAAGAAATTAAAACAATTTTAGATATGACAGCTAAGATAAATGACTTACTAAAGGAATTCTTCTCTAAGTTAAATATTAACTTAATAGACTTTAAGATTGAATTTGGTAAACTTCCAAATGGAGAAATTGTTTTAGCAGATGAAATTTCTCCAGACACATGTAGATTTTGGGATGCAACTACAGGAGAAAAGTTAGATAAGGATAGATTCAGAAGAGATATGGGCAACGTAGAAGAAGCTTACATTGAAATTTTAAACAGAATTAAAGGGGAATAGTTAGGATGAAAAAAGCTGACTTTGAATTAATACTAGATCCAAGTCTTGATAAATTTAAAGATGAATGTGGTGTTTTTGGGGTTTACTCAAACTCACCGATGGATGTATCAGGTATGACATATTATGGATTATATGCACTTCAGCATAGAGGACAAGAATCTGCAGGTATTGCAGTAGGAAATGGGAAAGAAGTAGATATTCATAAGGGATTAGGTTTAATAACTGAAGCTTTTACCAAAGATGACTTGAATAGATTAAAGGGGCATATAGCAATTGGTCATGTTAGATATTCAACAACAGGGTCAACTAAGGTTGACAATGCACAACCGCTTCTAGCATCATCAAAGCTTGGTCCTATAGCAATGGCTCATAATGGTAACCTAGTTAATGCAGATGTTATAAGAGATTTATTAGAAGATGGTGGTCATGTATTCCATACAACAATAGATTCAGAGGTTATAGCAACATTAATAGCAAGAGGTGCTAAGAGAGGGATTGAAAGAGCTGTTGTAGATGCTATACAAGCAGTTAGAGGAAGTTTTGCTATGGTTATAGCAACAAAGGATAAGCTTATTGGAGCTAGAGATCCACATGGTATAAGACCTCTTTGCATAGGTAAAGTTGATGATGCATATGTAATGTCATCAGAAAGCTGTGCATTAGATGCAGTAGGAGCTGAATTCGTTAGAGATGTTGAACCAGGGGAAGTTGTGGTTATTGATGAAGAGGGAATAAAATCTATAAAATACTCAGAAAACACATTGTGCCACACTTGTGCATTTGAATATATTTACTTTGCAAGGCCTGATTCAGTAATTGATGGACTTGATGTTCAAGTTACAAGAGTTAAGGCTGGAGAAGAATTATATAAGGAACATCCTATTGAAGCAGACATAGTATCAGCAGTACCAGATTCAGGTATACCAGCAGCTATAGGGTATGCAAGAGCATCAGGAATTCCATATGACACAGCCTTTGTAAAGAATAGATATGTAGGAAGAACATTTATTACACCTTCTCAAGAAATAAGAGAGAAGGCTGTAGCAGTTAAGTTAAATCCTTTAAAGGTAAATGTAAAAGGTAAGAGAGTTATCTTAATAGATGACTCAATAGTTAGAGGAACTACTTCAAAGCATTTAGTTGATTCTTTAAGAAGAGCAGGGGCTAAAGAAGTACATTTCCTTGTAGCATCACCAGTAGTTAAGTTTCCTTGTTACTTTGGAATTGATACTCCATATAGAAGTGAACTTATAGGTGCAAATCACTCTATAGAAGAAATGGCAGATATGATAGGGGCAGATTCTTTAGGATACTTAAGCATGAATGGAATGTACAATACATTCAAAGGTAAAGAAGGATTCTGTGTTGGATGCTTCAATGGAGTATATCCAGTATCAACACCAATAGAAACTTCAAAAGATCATCTTGAAAGGTAGTGGAGAGAAAATGATAACTTACAAAGATTCAGGGGTTAATATAGAAGAAGGTTATAAATCAGTTAAGCTTATAAAAGACTATGCAGCAAGAACAATGAGTAATTATGTTTTAAATGGTCTTGGAAGCTTTGCAGGAATGGTTGAACTTCCAGAAGGGTACAAGAAACCAGTTTTAGTTTCTGGGACTGATGGAGTTGGAACAAAGCTTGATATAGCTTGCAAAAAGAAAAAGTATGACACAGTTGGAATTGACTGTGTTGCAATGTGTGTTAATGATATTCTTTGTCATGGAGCAAAGCCACTATTTTTCTTAGATTATATAGCTTGTGGAAAGCTTGAAGCAGAAGTAGCTGCAGATTTAGTTAAAGGTGTATCAGAAGGATGCCTTCAATCAGATTGCGCTTTAGTAGGTGGAGAAACAGCAGAAATGCCAGGTTTCTATAAAGAGGGGGACTATGATATAGCAGGATTTGCTGTGGGGATAGCAGATAAGGACGAAATAATAGATGGTTCAAAAATTGAAGATGGAGATGCTTTAGTGGGGATAGCATCTTCAGGAATTCACTCAAATGGTTTTTCTTTAGTAAGAAAGATATTTACAAACTTAGATGAAGAATTTAATGGAGAAGAAGTTTGGAAAACATTAATTACTCCAACTAAGATTTATGTTAAACCAGTTTTGAAGCTTATGGAAAGATTTGAAATTAGAGGAATGGCTCATGTAACAGGTGGAGGGTTTATAGAAAATGTTCCAAGAATGTTTAATGGCAGAGAATTAACAGCTGTTATTAACAAGGATAGTTACCCAATACCAGCTATTTTTGATAGAATGGTTGAACTTGGAGTTGATAAAGATCATATGTATAACACATTTAATATGGGAATTGGATTTGTTTTATGTGTTAAAAAAGAGGATGCTGAATCAGTAACAAAAGCTCTTATAGAAATTGGAGAAAAGGCTTATGTAATTGGTCATGTAACCTCTGGAGGTGAAGGTATTTGTTTAAGATAGCAGTTCTTGTATCAGGGGGAGGAACAAACCTTCAGTCCATAATAGATGCAGTTGAAGTTGGGGAATTAGACTGCAAAATAGAAATGGTGATTAGTAGTAAAGATGGTGTCTATGCCTTAGAGAGAGCAAAAGAAGCAGGTATAGATACATACGTAGTTAGCAAGAAAGAATATGGGGAAAATCAATCAAATAGAATTTTAGAATTAACTGAAGGAAAGGTAGATTTAATAGTCCTTGCAGGGTATTTATCAATACTAGATGGGGAAATTTTAAATAAGTTTAAAAATAGGATTATTAATATACACCCATCCTTAATACCTTCATTTTGTGGCCCTAAAATGTATGGAATTCATGTACATGAAGCTGCAATTAAGAAGGGAGTTAAAGTTTCTGGCTGTACAGTTCATTTTGTAAATAATGAAGTAGATGGGGGAGCAATTATTTTACAAGAAGCTGTACCAGTATATTTTGAAGATAGTGCGGAAGATCTTCAAAAAAGAATATTAGTAAAAGAACACCTGTTACTACCAAGAGCAATAAAGTTGATTTCAGAAGGTAAAGTTAATGTTATAGATGGAAGAAGTAAAATTTATTAAATTGGAGGCCAAGTTAATGAAAAAGAGAGCGTTAATTAGCGTATTTTACAAAGATGGAGTATTAGAATTTGCTAAGTTTTTAGAAAAAAGAGGGGTTGAAATTCTTTCAACTGGTGGAACTTACAAACATTTAAAGGAAAATGGGGTTAATGTAATTGAAGTAAATGAAGTTACTAACTTCCCAGAAATGTTAGATGGAAGAGTAAAAACATTACATCCATTAGTTCATGCAGGAATCTTGGCAATAAGAGACAATGAAGAACATATGAACACTTTAAAGGAAAGAAACATAAACACAATAGACTACGTTGTAGTTAATTTATATCCATTCTTTGAAAAGGTTAAAGAAGACTTAACATTTGAAGAAAAGGTTGAGTTTATTGATATTGGTGGTCCAACAATGTTAAGAGCAGCAGCTAAGAACTTCCAAGACGTAGTTGTAATTTCAGATAAGAATGACTATGGTAAGGTAATGGAAGAAATAGAGGAAGAAGGTGAAGTTTCTTACAATACAAAGAAGAGATTAGCTGGTAAGGTATTTAACTTAATGGGAGCATATGATGCTGCTATTGCTAACTTTATGTTAGAAGGAGTTGAAGAATATCCAGAATACCTATCAGTTTCATTTAAGAAGAAGCAAGGTTTAAGATATGGAGAAAACTCTCATCAAAGTGCAGCTTTCTATGAATCTACAACAGTAGAAGGAGCTATGAATACATTTGATGTATTAAATGGTAAAGAGTTATCATACAACAATTTTAAGGATATGGATATTGCTTGGAAATGTGCAAATGAATTTGATGAACCAACTTGTTGTGCATTAAAGCATAATACTCCATGTGGTGTTGCAACTGGTAAGGATGCTTATGAAGCATATATGAAGGCTTATGAAGTTGACCCAACATCAATCTTTGGTGGAATAGTTGCTTTCAATAGAAAAGTAGATAAGAAAACTGCTGAAGAAATGGTTAAAATATTCTTAGAAGTAATAGCAGCTCCAGAATATGATGAAGATGCTTTAGAAGTATTAAAAACTAAGAAGAATTTAAGAGTTCTTAGAATGCATAACACTCCAAAGGATGAAAGATACATGGTTACAGTTGATGGTGGTATCTTAGTTCAAGAAGAAGATAAAAAGTTAATTGAGGAAATAAAAGTTGTTACAGAAAAGGCTCCTACTGAAGAAGAAATGAAGGATTTAATCTTTGGTATGAAGGTAGTTAAGTATGTTAAGTCTAATGCTATAGTGGTAGCACATGATGGAATTGCACTAGGAATTGGTGGTGGACAAGTTAATAGAATTTGGCCAACAGAAGATGCATTAAAGAGAGGTAAAGGAGCTACAATCTTAGCTTCAGATGCATTCTTCCCATTTAGAGATGTAGTAGATCAAGCAGCTAAAGCTGGAATTAAGGCTATAATTCAACCAGGTGGATCTTTAAGAGACCAAGAATCAATAGATGCATGTAATGAACATGGAATAGCTATGGTATTTACAGGGCTAAGGCACTTCAAACACTAATTAGTGAAGAATTAATAGTTTTTGGGAGGATAAATATGAAGTTATTATTAGTTGGGTCAGGTGGAAGAGAACATGCTATTGCTTGGAAGCTTGCACAAAGTCCAAAGGTAGATAAAATATATGTGGCACCAGGGAATGGTGGAACAGCTTTAGAAAATAAATGTGAAAATATCAATATAACAGATATAGATAAATTAGTAGAGTTTGCAAAAAATAATGATATACATCTAACAGTGGTTGGACCTGAGGACCCTCTTACTAAAGGAATAACTGATAAGTTTAAGGCAGAGGGATTAAGATGTTTTGGACCAGATTCTGAAGGTGCAAAACTTGAAGGAAGTAAGAGTTTTTCAAAGTTTTTTATGAAGAAGTATGGAGTTAAAACTGCTGAATATGAAGTATTTACAAACCCAGAAGAGGCTCTATCATATCTTTATGATTGTCAATATCCAATAGTTATAAAGGCAGATGGACTTGCAGCTGGAAAGGGTGTAGTTATTTGTGAAAACAAAGAAGATGCCATGAATGCTGTACAAAATCTTATGATTGATGATGCTTTTAATGGAGCAGGGCAAAAGATAGTAGTGGAAGAATTCTTAGAAGGTGTTGAAGCATCAATTCTTTCTATATGTGATGGGAAAAGAATAATCCCATTTATATCCGCTAAAGATCATAAGCAAATATATGATGGTGGTAAGGGGCCTAATACTGGTGGTATGGGAGTTCTTGCACCAAATCCATATGTTACTAGCGAAGTGATGAGAGACTTTGAAGATAACATTATGGCTAATACTTTAAGAGGAATACAAGAAGAAGGCTTTGACTTTAAGGGGATTATTTTCTTTGGTCTTATGATAACTAAAAAGGGAGTATACCTACTAGAGTACAATGTTAGAATGGGTGATCCAGAAACTCAATCAGTGCTTCATTTGATGGAGAGTGACTTATATGAAGTTATTGAGGCTGCAATGGATGAAAGATTAAATGAAATTCAAGTGGAGTGGAAGGATGAAATTTGCATAAACGTAGTTCTTGCATCTAGTGGATATCCAGGAAGTTTCCCAAAAGGATTCCCAATTACAATAGATGAAAGTATAAAGGATAATGTCTTTTTAGCAGGAGCAAAGCTTGAAAAGGGAGTTTTAAAGACTAGTGGAGGAAGAGTGCTTTCTGTAATTGGTACAGGTAAGACTTTAGAGGAAGCTAGGGAAGAAGCTTATAGAAATGTTGAGCTTGTTGACTTTATGGGAGCTTATTGTAGGAAAGATATAGGGATATTTAAATAAGTAGTAGAGATTAGGCGGAAATCCAGCGATTGCTGGATTTCTTTTTTCGTATTTTTATGTAGATTATTAATATTTTTATATTTCACAAAAATATTGTGTATTATTTATTTACTATCTGTATAAAAAATATTTAAAAATCAATATACAATATTGATGAAAAAAATATATATATTGTAAAAATTGGAGTAAAACGTGAGGGGGAAGTAAATAAAAAAACATATATGTGTGTTAAAAATGAATTTAATGTATAGAAAATGTTATTTTGTTCAAAAGTCTCATTTGATGATAGAAAATACAAAATCTATAATATAAGTGTAAATTACATACAAGGAGGTAACATATGAATACAGAAACAATTGCAATGACTTTGATTGCTTACTCTGGAGATGCAAGAACTTTAGCGTTTCAAGCACTACAAGCTGCCAAAAAAGGCGATTTTGATAAAGCAGATTGCTTGATGGCTGAAAGTGAAAAAGCATCTACACAGGCACATAAATCCCAAACGGATCTTTTGGTTGCAGAGGCTAATGGAGAGAAGGCAGATATAAATGTTCTTTTGATTCATTCACAAGATCATTTAATGACAAGTATGTTAGCACAGGAATTAATTAATGAAATGATTCAGATGTATAAACAACAAAAAAATAAATAGGAGGTAATAAAAATGAGAGTTTTATTAGCATGTGGAGCTGGATTATCAACAAGTATTTTAATGAAAAAGATGGAAAAATATTGTGAGGGAATAGGGGAAGAATTAAAAATCGAGGCTGTTCCTGTAAATAATGTAGAAGGATATCAAAATGAATATGATTGTGTACTGATTGGTCCTCAAGTTTCTTATCGTTTAGATGAATTAAAAGAAACTTTAACAATCCCTGTCGCAGGAATACCTTCGTTAGATTATGCTGTAGGAAATGCAGAAAATGTTATGAAATTAGCTCATAAGATTACAGGAAAATAATCGAGGAGGAGATAATATGAATAATAAATTAGAACAATTTGCGAATAGTGTATTTATGAAAAAGATTCAAAAAATAAGCGTGAAATTATCTCAAAGCCCTGCATTTGGTACAATTAGTCAAGGTATGGGAGGAACAATGGGACTTATCATGATTGGTGCTGTTGTACAAATTATTTGTGCTATTGGTGGACTTGTATTTGGCTGGAAAGCTGGTGATCCAATTTATGATGTATTATATATGCCTTATGAATTAACAATGGGGTTGTTAGGACTATTCATGTCATTTACATTAGCATATAACTATGCAAAACGTTTAGGAGTAAAAGCAACAATTCAATCTGGATTTACATCTATGGTGTGCTTTATCCTAGTTTGTTCACCACTTATTTCAACTAAAACAGAAGCAGGTGCTACCATTCGTTCTTTGAATGTTAGTGCTTTAGGTGCAAACGGAATCTTCTGTGCAATTTTAATTGGTTTATTATCTGTTCGTATTACAAAATATGCTGTGGATCATAACTGGATCATTCGTATGCCAGATGTAGTCCCTGAAGGAATTTTAAATAGTTTTAACTCTATTATACCTTCAGGATTGAATATTTTACTTTGGTATGGTTTAGCTGTTACAATTTCTAACTTTACCAATGGAGCAATGACATTAGGTACATTAATTACTACAACGATTGCGACACCGTTATCTTATCTTGTATCACCATTAGGAATGATTGTAATTGTTATTGTTTTCTGCTTGAGCTGGTTCTTTGGTATTCACGGTGGTAGTGTTGTATTTACAGCAATTATGCCGATTTATATTGCAGCATATGCAACCAATGCAGAAGCTGCAGCTGCAGGACAACCTCTTGTATTTAATCCAATATTCTTATATGGTTGTTTAACTGTTCTTGGTGGTTCTGGAAATACATTACCGTTATGTATTATGGGATTAAAGAGTAAATCTAAACAGATAAGTGCAGTTGCGAAAGCATCTTTTGTTCCAGGTCTTTTCAATATTAATGAGCCTGCAATTTTTGGATTTCCGATTATGTATAATCCAGTTCTATTGATTCCATTTATTTTGAATTCCTTAGTTGTTATGCTTTTTATGTACATCGGATATTCATTCAATTTAATGGCATTACCTCAAGTATTGATTATGACAACTTTACCTGTTGGAATTCAACAATTAATGTCTTCTTTGGATTGGCGTAATGTTATATTCTGTGCTTTAATGTTTCCAATAGTATATCTAGTGTATCTTCCATTTTTTAAGATTTACGAAAAGCAATGTATTGCAAAAGAAGAGGCAGAAGCTGCTGAACTTGGAGAGTAATTAAGAAGCAATCATATTGTCAATTAAAAGAAAAAGAGAAACTTCTGTAATAAAAAAGGAGGAAATGAATATGAAACATGAATTGGGAATTTCTGTATATCCGGATTTAATGCCTTTAGAAAAAATTGAAAGCTATTTTGAGTTGGCAAGCCGTTATGGTGTATCTAAAGTGTTTTCAAGTATGTTTTCAGTAGAAGGAACAAAGGAAGAAGTTTTAGATTATTTTAAGAAATTAATTGTTGCAGCACATAAAAATAAATTAAAAGTATCTTTAGATGTTAATCCTATGTGTTTTGAAAAAATGGGAGCTAAACCAGATGATTTAAGTGTATTTAAAAGCATTGATGTAGATTTTTTACGAATGGATTTAAGCTATGGTCCAGAAAATGATGCAAAGTTGGTAAGAAATCCATATGGAATTACAATAGAATTTAATAATTCTCCTCAAATTGTTAAAGGTTTAATAGAAAATGGGATTGATTCAAAAGACTTTTTGGTTTGTCATAATTTTTATCCACAGAGATATACAGCAATGAAATGGAATAAATTTATAAATAAAAATAAAGAATTGAAAGCTTGTTCAAGAGATGTTCGCATAGGTGCTTTTATTTCTTCAACAGCACCTAATACACATGGTGTGTGGGATGCAATATATGGACTTCCTACAGTTGAAAAGTTGCGTATGCTTCCAATCGATTTGCAAGCAAGAATGTTATTAGCTACAGGAGATGTAGATGATATTTTAATTGGAAATGCTTTTGCAAGTGAAGATGAGTTTAAAAAGTTGCAAGAAGTATTGCAGGAAAATGAGAAGTTGAGTAAAGAATTGGATCCAACTTTAAAAATGTTGGTTGATTATGGAATCATTAGTTTAGACAAGCCTGTAAAAAAATTACGTGTAACACTAGATGAAGAAATTACAGAAAAAGAGAAGGAAGTATTATTTGACTTTTTCCCACATTTGGAAATGGGTGATAGTTCAGAATGGATTTGGCGTACAAGAATATCTCGTTTTAAATATAGTCAACCAAATGAAATCTTAACACCACGACATTATGATAAAGAAATGTTTGAGGTTGGCGATGTTGTTGTTGTAAACGATAACTACAAACATTATGCTGGAGAAATTCAAATTGTAAAAATTCCTATTGTTAATGATGGAACAAGAAACAGAATTGGACATCTTGACTCAGATGAGTATCAAATGATGGAACTTGTATATGATGGGGATTTAGTTGAATTTTTAGAAAAGTAGATTGGAGGATATTTATATGAGTTTTCCAAAGAATTTTATGTGGGGTGCAAGTTCTTCTAGTGCACAAATAGAAGGTGCTTATGATGTAGATGGAAAAGGACTTACAACATGGGATTATGATAAGAAACGCATAAATCCAGGGTGCTGTTCTTTCAAATATGCCTCTGACTTTTATCATCATTACAAAGAAGATATTGCACTTATGGCAGAAATGGGATTTAAAATGTTTAGAATGTCAATTTCTTGGGCAAGAATTCTGCCTGATGGTGAAAGTAATGTAAATCCTGAAGGTATTAAATTTTATAAAGATGTATTTAAAGAATGCCATAAATATGGAATAGAACCATTGGTTACTATTTATCATTTTGATTTACCAGCAGCTCTTGAAGAAAAATATAATGGTTGGCATTCTCGTAAAACGGCAGAAGCATATTTAAAGTATTGTAGAGTTATTTTTGAAAATTTTAAAGATGATGTTCATTATTGGTTAACGAATAACGAATATAACGTAATGATTTATTATGGTGCAGTAGATATGCTGACAGGGAAAGCAAATAATTTAAATGCTTTATACAATACAGGTCATATTCAGTTGGTAGCGATGGCAAAAGCTATTTCACTATGTCATGAAATGTGTCCAGATGCAAAAATTGGACCAGCACCTAATTTATGTGCTTGCTATCCAGCAAGTGCAGATCCTAAAGATACGATTGCTGCTATGAATATGGAAGATCTTCGTAACAATATGTGGGTAGATCCATTAGTTTTTGGTAAGTATCCAAAATCAATATATCATTATTTTGAATTAAATAATATCGTATTAGATATTCAAGATGGTGATATGGAGGCATTGAAAAATTGCAATCCGGATTTTATCGGTTTTAATTGTTATGGAAATGAAACAATTGAACATTGCGACTATTATGAAATAGATTGGAATAGTATGGTTGGTGCTGATAATCGAGATATGAGTTATTTGGTTAAGTTAACAGAGAAACCAGGAGTGGGAAAAGCAGTATCTAATCCATTCTTTTCCAAAGGAGAGGATGGACATAAATTTGATCCTAGTTGTATTCGTGTGACAGCGCGAAAATTGAGTGATAGATATAATTTACCTTTGATTATAACTGAAAATGGATATGGACGTCCGGATAAATTGGAAGATGATGGGAGTGTTCATGATAGTTATCGAATCGAACATTTAAAAGGTATGATTTCTGAAATGGGAAAAGGAATTGATGAAGGTGCTTTATTATTTGGTTATTGTCCATGGAGTGCTGTCGATTTGGTGTCTACTAGGGAAGGAATTTCAAAACGCTATGGATTTATTTATGTAGATAGAGATGAAGATGATGAGAAAGCGATGCATTCGCCAATGAAACGTTATAGAAAAGACAGTTTTTATTGGTATAAAAAAGTGATTGCATCAAATGGAAAGGATTTAGGTGAATAGCAATGGGATTTTCAAAAAATTTTATGTGGGGGGGAGCAACTGCTGCTAATCAATGCGAAGGAGCATGGAATGTAGGCGGTAAGGGAATGACTGTTTCTGATGTTAGTACTGCTGGAACGGTATCAGATCCTAGATATACTACGTATATTACTAAAGATGGTAAGTCAGGAAAGGCTATTATGTTTCAAGAATTACCTGAAGGAGCTCATCGCGCAGTTTTAGATGAGTATTATTATCCATGTCATGAAGGAATTGACTTTTATCATCATTATAAAGAAGATATCGCTTTATTTGCAGAGATGGGATTTAAGATTTTCCGTATGTCAATTTCATGGGCCCGCATCTTTCCAAAAGGAATTGAAAAAGAACCTAATAAAGAAGGTTTAGCATTTTATAGACGTGTATTTGAAGAATTAAAAAAATACAATATTGAACCATTGGTAACTATATTCCACTATGATATGCCTGTTTATTTGGAAGAAGAACTTGGTGGATGGGGAAATCGAGAGTTGATTGACCTTTTTGAAAAATATGGACGTGTATTATTCAATGAATATAAGGGTTTGGTAAAATATTGGTTAACGTTTAATGAAATCAATAGTCCTATTTTATTGAGAAACTATATCCCAAATTATCCAAAATCAAGAATGAAGGAAGCACTTCAAACATTACACCATCAATTTGTTGCTAGTGCTAGAGTTGTACGTGCTGCGCATGAAATCTCACCAGATATGAAAGTAGGAGCAATGTTAGGTGGAGTATGTAGTTATCCATTAACATGTAATCCAGATGATGTATTAGCAACTCAAAAACGTCAACAAGATGATTTCTATTATTGTTGTGATACAATGGCTCGTGGAAAATATCCATATTATGCTCAAAGACTTTGGGAAGAATATGATGTGAAACTTGAAATAAAAGAGCAAGATTTTATAGATATTCAAGAAGGTAAAGTTGATATGATAACATTCTCATATTATTCTACAGGTTGTACAACAGTAGATGAAAATGCAGAAAAAGCAAAAGGAAACTTTACAACTGGTGCAAAAAATCCATACTTACAGTACAGTGAGTGGGGCTGGAGTATTGATGGAAAGGGTTTACGATACTTATTAAATGAATTATATGGCCGTTATCAGTTACCACTTATGGTTGTAGAAAATGGATTAGGTGCTGTAGATCAGCTTGAAGCCGATGGAAGTATTCATGATCCATATCGAATTGCTTATACAAGAGAGCATGTCAAAGCAATGAGAGATGCAATTCATGATGGAGTAGATTTATTAGCATATACATATTGGGGTTGTATCGACCTTGTTAGTGCATCTACTGGAGAAATGAAAAAACGTTATGGATTCATTTATGTTGATAGAAATAATGATGGATCAGGAACTCTAAAACGATATAAAAAAGATTCATTTTATTGGTATAAAAAAGTTATTGAATCCAATGGAGAGGATGTGGATTAAAAAAAGGCGAAAGATATCTTTCGCTTTTTGTTCTATTATGATAAATACAAGGATAAAGAACTATGGAATTATTTTAATTGGCTCATTTTTATTTTGTGCAGGATTAAATTGGTTTATTGTTCCTTTAGGACTTTATAATGGAGGAACAGTAGGGATTTCTCAAATTATCCGTACGTTATTAGATATGAATATTGGTTTTGATATTGCAGGAATATTAAATTTTATGTTAAATATTCCATTGTTAATGCTGGCTTTTATACACTTTGGAAGATCATTATTCTTTAAAACATTTTTTAGTATTATAACACAAACAATTATTTTTACTTACTTACCAATTCCTACTCAGCCTATCATAGAAGAATATGCTGTTTCATGTCTTATGGGTGGAATTTTAGCAGGAGCAGGTGTTGGAATTACGTTAAGAGCTGGTGGCTCTGGAGGTGGTTTAGATATATTAGGATTGTATTTTACTAAAAAGAGTAAAGATTTTAGTGTAGGACGTTTTGCATTGATTATTAACGCAATCATATATAGTGTATGTGCTATTTTATTTGAATTACCTGTTGCTATTTATTCTGTTTTGTATTCTATGGTTTACTCCATGGCAATTGATAAAACACATTTACAAAATATAAATACAAGCGTTATGATTTTTACAAAAAATAAGATTATTTGTGAAACGATATTACATGAATTAAATCGTGGAGTAACTTATTGGAAAGGGATAGGTGGGTATACAGAAGTTGATACCTATGTTTTTTATAGTGTACTGTCAAAATATGAAGTAAGAATATTACAAGAAAATTTAAAAATGCAAGATCCAGATGCATTTGTTGTTGTGACAGAACAAGATCAAGTATTAGGAAATTTTGAAATCAGATTGTGATAAAAGAAAGGTGTGTGAATAATGTGAAAAAATTATTTTATAATGGAACAATTCTCACAATGGATGAAAAAATGCCCAAAGTAGCTGCTGTTGCAATTGAAGAGAATCGGATTATACAAGTGTATAACGAAGTCCCATTAGATTGGAAATATGAAAGATATGATTTAGAAGGAAAAACACTTCTACCTGGCTTTATTGATGGACATTCTCATTTTGTTGGTTGTGCTAATTCATTGGCGCAATGTGATTTATCCAAAGCCAAAAATTTTTATGATATTGTGGATATTATGAAACAATTTATAAAAGATCGAAATATTCCAAAAGGAAAATGGGTCATTGGTATCAATTATGATCATAATTTCTTAAAAGAAAAACGTCACCCAGATTGTAATGTCCTTAATGAGATTAGCAAAAATCACGCTATTCTTATAATACATGTTTCAAATCATATGGGTGTTGTAAATTCATTTGGACTATGTAAAGAAAATGTATATGATGATGTAAAAGATCCACAAGGTGGTAGATATGGTAGATTTGATGGGACAAATACTTTGAATGGATATATGGAAGAAAATGCTTTTATTAATTTTCAAAAATCTATATCTTCCTTGGATATAGAAATGATGAGGAAAAATATAATTTTAGCGCAAGAATTGTATGCAAAATATGGTATTACAACTATTCAAGATGGTTTTCTTACCGATTCCTTATACTCTTTGTTAAAACTATTTGCTGAAGAAAAACTTTTAAAAATTGATGTTGTTGGATATGTTGATTTAGAAAATTATCGTAATATATATAAAAATCATTCAAAAGATTATGTATATAATAATCATTTTCGTTTAGGCGGATATAAAATCTTTTTAGATGGATCTCCACAAGGAAAAACTGCATGGATGAAGGAACCATATGAACATAGTAAAGAAAGGGGGTATCCAGTTCATTCAGATGAAGATATATATGAATTGATCAGCAATGCTTTAGAAGATCATGCACAGTTATTGGCACATTGCAATGGCGATGCTGCAGCTGAACAATATGTAAAACAATTTACAAGAGTTATGGAAAATCATAGTTACATAGATTCTTATCGTCCAGTTATGATTCATGCTCAATTGGTAAGAGAAGAGGAATTAACAAAGATGAAACGAATATCTATGATTCCAAGTTTTTTTGTTGCGCATACATATTATTGGGGAGATATTCATTTGGCTAATTTAGGTGAAGAAAGAGCCTCTCGTATTTCTCCTGTAAAAGATGCTATTCGTACAGGTCTTACATATACATTCCATCAAGATACACCTGTATTATTTCCTGATGTAATGAAAACAATCAGCTGTGCAGTTAATCGAATTACAAAAAATGGAGTTGAATTGTCAAAAAATCAAAGTATTAGTGTTATGGAGGCTTTAAAAGCTGTAACAATATATGCAGCTTATCAATATCATGAAGAAAACAGTAAAGGAAGCATTGAAAAAGGAAAAAAAGCAAACTTTGTAATTTTAGAAAAAGACCCTTTAGAAGTAGAGTTAAGTGAGTTAGAAAAAATACAAGTGGTTGAAACAATAGTAGATGGTTTAACAATATTCAAAAAATGATATAATGTAAAGGTATTCGCAATTTGGAGAAAAGGAGAGAGTATGCGTTGAAATTAAGCAAGGATATAGTTTTAGAATATATACAAAATCAATCATTACATCAATCAGAGGATGTTCATTTTACAACTCAAGAACTTTCAGATGTTTTACAGATGCAACGTTCAAATTTAAGTAAGCTATTAAATGAATTGGTAAAGGAACATCGCATTAAGAAAACTAGTGGTAGACCTGTTTATTATTCATTAGTACAAGAACATGAAGAATCATGTTTTCATACGATGATTGGTTATAATTCAAGTTTAAAGCAAGTTGTTCAGTTAACAAAAGCAGCTTTGCTATATCCAAGCAATTCATTGCCTATTTTAATTACAGGATCAGATGGATCAGGAAAAAGTTTACTAGCAAGGCTGATTTATGAATTTGCGAAAGAAACTAACATTATTAAGCAAGAGGCTCCATTTATTAAAATTAATTGTCGTTATTTAGTTGAAGAATCTAATGAGAAAATTAGAGAAATTTTCTTTTCAAAAGATTATGGGGCGATGAAAAAAGCACAAGGAGGTATCCTATTTGTTGATCATATCAACAGATTATCCCATGATATTCAAAGTGAACTTTTAAATTATGTTGAGATAGCACAAATATCTTTAAGTAATATGATTTTAGTTTACTCTGTTGATGACTCTATCAATCCTTCTTATTTGAGTCTATATTCTTCAAAGTTTTCGATTGTTGTGGATTTACCAGCATTATCTAAAAGGAGTTTTGAGGAAAGATTTGATATGATTCAACTTTTTTTTCAAAAAGAAGCGGAATGTATTCAAAGAGATATTAAGATTAATGCAGAGGTATTACGTTGTCTAATGCTGTATCCATGTCAATCTAATGTAAAACAGCTAAAAAAGGATATTCAGTTAGGCTGTGCAAATGGTTATGCTAGAAGTTTTGACAAAGAAGACAATCAAATGGAGCTATTTATTCATGATTTTCCGAATTATGTTCGAAAAGGTTTTTTATCATATCGTAAATATCGTACAAAGATTGAAGAAATCATACCAGATAATTATTTGTATATTTTTTCAGCGCAGGCAACAAATGCTTGCCATGATAATAATACAAAACAATCCGATGGGAATTTTTACAATATGATTGATGGAAAAGTAGAAGAACTGAAACAACATGGAATAGATGAAGAAGATATCATGGGAATTATTCAAGCTGATCTAGATTATAATTTTAAACAAATTAATTCCAGTATTGAACAAAAAGAAATTGATAAAGAATTGATTTCTAAGATTGTTGATTCTAAAATTATTCAAATGGTTGATACATTTCTTAAAGAGGCATCAATACGCTTTGAACGTATTTATCCAAACTCAATTTTTTATGCGATTTGTTTGCATTTATCTGCGATATTAGAAAGAAAAGGAAAATCACAAAAATTATCGAATGAACAAATTGTTATGACAATCAAAGAATTTAATGAAGAATATATTTTTTGCTCTAAATTTACAACTACACTAGAAAAAGAATTTAATGTACAATTTTCTATTTATGAAGTAGTTTTTTTAACAATGTTTATAACACAGGACAATTTGAGTGAAACATCAAAAAATAAACCAGTTGTTTTGGTAGCAATGCATGGACGTAGTACTGCATCTAGTATTGTTGAAGTAGCAAACACATTGGTTGGAGATGGAAATATTTATTCTTTTGACCTTTATTTAGATAAGGATATGCAAAAGGTTTATGAGGAATTAAGCCAAACAATTTTAGAAATTCATCAAGGAAAAGGAGTATTGATGTTATATGATATGGGGTCTTTAAGGTCTATGGCAGAAATGATAAGCTTAGAAACTGGAATTGATATTAAAACTGTTTGTATACCAGCTACTCTAATTGCTTTGGATTGCTCTCGTAAAGCAAGCTGTTATAATTCGTTAGATGATATATATATATCAGTTATGGACTCTTATCAACAAATGTATCCAGAAATTCAACAATCTTATCAGAAACAAGAGAAACCTCAAGTTATTATTACTTTATGCATGACAGGAGAGGGAGCAGCAATACAAATAAAAAATTATATTGAACAACATATTTATTTGGAAAATACAGATATCATACCTTTAGCTATTTCTGATCATGAATATCTGTTGAAAAAAGTAAATCAAATTCAAAAAAGTCAAAAAATTGCTTGCGTTATTGGAGCTTATAATCCAGAGTTATATGGAATACCATATATTCCTATTTCTAAATTGTTTGATACTTCCCCAGATAAACTGGATATTTTACTATCTTTAGAGACAGCAGAATCCGTTATGTCAGTCAACTATGATGCTATTTATGCATATCTTCAAGAGCAGTTAGAGGGGTTTGATTTTAAATTATTAAAAGAAGTCTTACCAAAGGTTATTCGCCAAATAAAGAAAATAGTGCATGGTCTATCATCTGATCAAGAAGTAGGTTTATTTATGCATATTGCTTGTTCTATTTATCGTTTGCAAAATGAAAATAAATCTGTAAAAAATGGACAAACCAAACACATTATTTTGAAAAATAAACGTCTATACAATGATTTGAAAGAGATTTTACATTTAATTGAAGAAGAATTTTGCGTGAAATTTAACGATGATGAATTGGCAAATATAATTCAAATTATAAGACAATGTTGAGTGTATGAAAACTGGTTCTTTCAGAAAATTAAAAATAAAAAACTATGAGTTAAGAAAATTGAGCAGCATAATAGGATATGCTGCTTTTTATATTTTATGATTTCATTAAATTTGTCCTTGATGTAGAAAATCAATATATGCTGTATAGATTAATACATTTGAGCTATCAAAATAATAAGAAAATTCACATAGATAGATACGATTTTGTTTTAATCAGAATGTACATATATTCTTACATTTCTATATTGGAACTGTTATATACGTGAATATTACCATTTATAAAATTTAAATAAGTTTTAAATTAAAAGTGTGATTAATTGTAAAATGAAATTCAAGTAGAGTGGAAGTATGAAGTTTGTATAAACGTAGTTCTTGCATCTAGTGGATATCCAGGAAGTTTCCCAAAGGGATTTCCTCTGTAATTGGTACAGGTAAGACTTTAGAAGAAGCTTATAGAAATGTTGAACTTGTTGATTTTATGGAAGATTATTGTAGTAAAGATATAGGGATATTTGAATAGATAATAGAGATTAGGAGGAATAGAGTTTTATATTTGTAGAAAAGGATGGAGGTAGTTTACGCTTCGACTGCACCATAACATAAGGGTCTTATTTAGTAAGATTAAACTTTAAGAAAGTTAAAATAAAGTAGCTATAGAGTTACATTTAATAAAGATAAGTTATACTAAAGAAGTTAAGATGAAGCATATAGAAGAGGAAATTAAGAATGTAATATCTTATTTTTCCAATAAATATTCTTTTCTTAGGGTAGATGTTAACAATTGTGATTATGGAATAAATGATAATACAATAACATTAAAGTTTAGAGTGTCTGTATCAATAATGTTTAGATACTTAAAGTGTGATAAGAAGAATATTAAGATTTTTAAGTAGTTACTAGGTAAAAAGAGTAATAGAGATAAGAAAGATAATAGAAATTAGGAGGAAATCCAGTGGGGTTGGATTTCTTTTTTTGTATTTTGAATAGTACCTGCTACACGTGTGGTTCTAAAGAGCTTTCATCGGTGAGTAGAAAATGTAATTATAAACATCATATAATATTTAAATAAAAGTATAGGAGATAAATATTTTACAGGAAAATTAAAGCTAACATTAGAAATATTACAATATTTGTGGAAAATATGATACAATTATTATGTAAATTGTAATAAATAATAATATTTGGTATTTATTTAAATGTTGGAGGGTGAGTTTATGAGACAAAATGAAAAGATATCTTATTTAAAGGCGTTATTGTATATTTCTACAATAGATGAGGAGCTTGATGAAAATGAGAAAGAGTATTTATTAAGAATTGCAGATGCATATGGGTTAAGTAGGGAAGAAGTAGATGATTTACTTAAAGCCGTATTAAATAGGGAAGAATCTATGGAAGAGATATTATTTGAAATTAAAGATAGGAAAGTAAAGCTACTTTTAGTTTATGAATTAATTGCTTTATGTTATGCAGATGGTAATTATTCAGATAAAGAAAAATCAGGAGTTTTAAACATATCAAGAATTCTAGGAATAGAGAAAGAAAAAGTTGATGAGATTCAAAACATAATGAATGAAAGCGTAGCATTACAAAATAAAATTAATATAGTACTTGAAAGGGAGACGATGTAATTATGAAATTATGGAAAGTTGCAGCATGTGTAGGAGCAGGGGCTCTTTGTGTGGTTACAGGAGGATTAGCTGCTCCAGCAGTAGGGGCGGCTGTAGGTTCAACTTTCATGGGATTATCAGGAGCAGCAGCAACATCAGCAGGATTGGCAGCTTTAGGTGGAGGATCATTAGCAGCTGGAGGAGCAGGAATGGCAGGTGGAACTGCTTTGGTATCTGCTATTGCAGGTGGCTTAGGGGCAGGAGCAATGGCAGTTGGAGCTACTGTTGCTGAAGGAACTAAATCAAAAAAAGAAAATGCAGAATTAAGAGAAAAGCTAAGAAATTCAAATCAAAGTAATGCTACAAAACAACAGATAATAAAAGAATTAAATCTTAAGTTAAATAGATTAAGATCAGAGTTAGAGGCAGAAAAGAAAAAAAATAATAAATCGCAAGAGAAGATTACATCATTAGAAGAACAAATAGAAGATATACTTTATACGATTAGAGAAGCAAGATAGACTAGGAGATACTATGGATAAAGATAGTGTTATATTAAAATATATTGATATAGAAACTGATGAATGTGAAAAAGCTATATATAATTTAGCCATTGAAAATAGAAATAATGAAAAGAGAGTTAATGAAGCGCAATTAAAATTAGATGAAATATATAAGCTATTAGGTAAAGATCCTAAAGTTAATAGTAATGTTAAACCAAAAACAATGCCTAAAGAGATTAATTATGAAAGAGTACAGTCGTACGACGAAATATTTGATATAGCATCTAAGTCACTTCTTAAAAGGGGATTAGATATTGAATCTATAAATTATCATGATTTAGTTAGTGAAGAGCAACTTAAGGAAATTATTGAACATTTAAATAGACCTTTAGAAAAAAAAGAAAAGTGGGTAAAATCAGATTTTATAGTTGTATTTGTAGCGGCATCAATAGGTAGTCTTATAGATTTAGTATTAAGTAACAGAGATAATAAGTTGACTGGACAAGATTCCGATTTATCAAAATGGCTCAATGGATTTCATAAGCATCAAGGTGGTGCACCAATTGATTACCAAGGTGAAGACTTTAGTGGTGGTTTTCATAGGGAACTATCAAAAGGGCATGATATTCTAAGATTTATAGAAGCAATTATTATGTTCAAAACAGGAACATTTGAGGGAGTAAGATATAAAAATGGAGTTGCTGAAAAAGTCATATCAACAGTAAATCAATATGGGAATCCTTATGAACAACTTGGAATGTGTGAATCTATAGTTAGATATGCGCAGCATATGTTTGCGGATTTATTGTCCACTTGTAGTTTACCTTTTCCAGGAAGTTCGTTTTTAGCTGAATGTAGTAATAGAGAAGTGAGAGAATTTTCAGCGATAATGTATAGTCAAGGCTTTAACATAAAAAATATTTTGATACAATCAACGTCAACTATTGGGATAGAATTAATTATAAGAATATATTATGGTGTAAAAGCAGCAAAAAAATATAAAACTAATGTAGATATAAAAGAAGATTATTCTAATTTTGCAGCATTTACTAAATTTATAAAACCTGAAAATACTGAAAAACTTTATGAAATGTTACTGTTATCACACACAATCGTAGTAGCAATTAATGTTGGGAAAGTAGTAATAACCAAAAAGCCTTGGGAAATTAACATTACTGAAATAATTAGTGTAGTTAGATATGGTATTAAAGTATTAAATAATACAATTAATAGAAATTCAGAGTATGGAAAGCTTATTAGGAATTCTAATGAAATAGAAGATAATTGGGATAGACTACTTGAAGAATGTTTAATTGACAATATTCCATTAGAATTTCCTAAAGATATACTTACAATTTAAGGAGTTATTGGAGTTGTTATGTTTAATTTTGAATAGCATTCTATATTATATCTATATAGTAAAATTATTGTGCAAATAGCAGATGATGTAGATTATAGAAGCTACTAATAATCACGTATTGCATCAATCATGAAGTGATGTAGAGGGTTATTTTTTGATTTTAACTAGAAATATATTTAATCACTATTTCATATCATTGTTTGTATACTGTGACCATATCAGTATACAGTATGTTAGACAAAGTAAGAAAAGTATAAAAATATCTGGCTTGTTACTGTGTTGGAAATGATAGGCAATACCCCAAAATACATTATTACGTATTTTGGGTATTGCTTTTTTAAAGTTAAAATTTATAAAAACAATAATAATAAGTATAAAGATTACTAAAGTATGGAATGAGATAATTATAAATAATGGGATAGGTTTTATTTAATTAAAATCTATTATTTGTAGAAAGGGGAATTTTATATAAAAGGAGGGATGTAGTAAATTATAATCAAATTTATAGACTTTAAAAGAAAGGAGAAATTATGAGAAAGAGATTTTTTAAGATTTCAATTGGATTAATTGTTACATTTATCATGAGCATAATGCCAGTAAATATACAATATATATTTGCTGCAGAGAATGAAATGCTTGTTGATGATACTGTAACAACTGGTGTACATTATTTTACGTATACTGAAGAAACAGATACTAGCGGAAAAAATGGATGGGCATCAGATAAGAAACCTTCAATTAAAGGTGAAGAGTATGCGCAGACACAGCACTGGGTATGGAATAATGATTCTAAAGAGGCTGCAAAGCATACTTATACATTTACCTTTGAGGGGACTGGAGTAGAGTTATGGGGTGTAAAAAGTGATGACTACAACATGTTCCAGTTAGATAATGGTCAAATAGAGAAGGTAAAAATTGAAGGTGAAGCGGATACACCAACAAAATTATATAGTAAGACAGGACTAACAAAAGGAAGGCATACAGTAAAGGTTACTTTAGCAGAAAATGGTAAAGGTTTACAGGTGAGTTATGCAAAAGTAATTGGAGCATCTCAAGATAATCCTGATAATCAAATAGAGAAAATAATACCTACTAAAGTAGAAGGAACAACAAATAAGTTTACTTATAATAATCCAAATGGTTTTAAGTGGAGTTTTTCTAGCAGCGAAGCGTATATAGATACAAAAGGTGATGTATCTAAGGCAGAAGAATGTTACTATGAGATCCCATTCTATGGAAATGGAATTGAGATATTTGCTAATAAAAATCATAACCATGGGATTGTGAAATTTACTATAGATGGTAAATACGACAAAGAAGTAGATCTTTATAATTCTACTAGAACACAAGCACAATCTGTATATAAAATTAGTGGTTTAGATGAAGGAAATCATACATTAAAAGCTGTTATGCAAACTAAAAAGAATTCAGGTAGCAGTAACTATGTTAATCAAGTAGCATATGCAGAGGTTTCTCATGCTCCTTATGTTATAAAAGATATTATATTAGCAGAAAAAAGCTATGAAATGTCAGAGGGAGCAGCTCAAAAAATAGAGTATACATTAACACCAGAGTATGTAACAGTAAATGATATAGTTTTTGAAAGCCAAAATAAAGATATTGCTACAGTTAACAGTAAAGGTGTTATTACAGCTGTAAAAGAAGGAACTGCAAAAATAACTATATCTAGTGAAAAAGCAAATATTAAGAAAGAAATAACAGTAAATGTAAAGAAAGCTGTTCCAGGAATTGGAGGAAGTATTGTTGATGTAAATACTCAGTATACACAAGATCGCTATGAAGAGGTTAAGAAACTAGGAACTACATCTGCAACTCTTACAGCATGGAAAAATGATAAGGCAATTAGTGAAATATCATTATATTCAAAAGACAGCAAATTAAGTAATGTAAGTATTTCAGTTAGTGATTTTAAAAGTGGTGAAAAGGTTTTAAAATCAGATAATATAAAAGCTACATTTATTAAGTCTGTAAAAGCGTATAATGGTGAATATTTAGGATATGGTGATAAAAATCGTAAGGTACCAGCAGAAACTGAAACAAATCGTAGTGAATCTAATGATGTGTTATACCAAACAACACCAATAGAAATTGGATTTAATAAATTACAAAATGTTTGGGTTGAAATCCATGTGCCAAAAGGAACAGAACCAGGAACATATACTGGAAAATTAAAAGTAACTGCAGATGGAATTAAAGAACCATTAGAATTTACTTATACATTAAATGTACAAGATGCAGAACTTCCTGATGCAAAAGAGTTTGAAAATGGATTTGATATTGAATTATGGCAATATCCATATAGTAGTGCAGAGTACTATAATGTAGAACCATTTTCAGAAAAGCATTTAGAGATAATGAAATCAAGTATGTTAAAATACAAAGAAATTGGTGGACATGCTATTACAACATCAATTGTAGAAGATGCATGGAATGCGCAGACATATAGTAAAAATGATGTGCATTATCCATCAATGGTAAAGTGGACTAAGAAGGCAGATGGAACATTTGAATATGACTATACTCATTTCGATAAATGGGTAAAATTTAATAAAGAGCTTGGAATTGGAGATAAAATTGTATTATATAGTATTGCTCCATGGCATAATAGCTTTGCTTATTGGGAAGGTGATAAGCTAGTATATGAAAAATATAATGTTGGAGATGCTAGATATACAAAGGTTTGGAAAGATTTCTTGCAAGATTTAGTGGATCATTTAACTGATATGGGATGGTTTGAAGACTCATATATTGGTATTGATGAAAGAGGATTTAGTAATGCGGCTTTTGATATTGTTGACTCTGTAAAAAATATTCATGGAAAATCTTTAAAGACAGCAGGAGCAATGGATGGATTTGTTGATAAGCCAGATTTAGCACTTAGAGTATATGACTTAAATGTTGGAGATACAGCTGCTGCAGCCCATCCACAAGAGTTTGAAAAATTACTAGAAACTCGTAATGAATTAGGATTACGTACAACTTTATATTCTTGTACAGAGCATCAACCAGGAAACTTCTCATTAAGTGCACCAGTAGAAAGTTATTGGTCAATTATCAATGCTGGAAAAAGTGAAACAGCAGGATTCTTAAGATGGGCATATGATGCATGGGTAGAAGATCCTTTACGTGACACAACTCATAATGCATTTGAACCAGGAGATTGTTTCTTAATTTATCCAGATGAAAAAGATGCAAAAAATCCTACAAGTAAAAGTTCAGTTCGTTTAGAAATTATGGCAAAGGGTGTTCGTGATGTAAACAAACTTCTAATTATGGAGAAAGAAGTTGCTTCTTTAGAAAGTGAAATTGATGCTTTATATAATAATATAACAATTACTCCAGTTACAAGTCGTTCATATTTAAGTGAAGATAAAGTAAATCAATTATCACAACAAGTAGAAAAGTTTACTGAAGGAATTAATAAATTAACAGAACGTTATATTAACTTAAAAGAAAATGGAACTAATGAAGTTGAATCTGTTACAATTGATGGCAATGATAAAGAAATTATGTTAGGTAGTACAGTTCAATTAAAAGCAGTTGTAAAACCAGATAACATATTAAATAATCGTGTAATTTGGACATCTTCTAATGAAGGAATTGCATCTGTTAATGATAAGGGTGTAGTTACAGCAAATAAGCTAGGTAGTGTAACTATTACTGCTACATCAGTTCAAGATGAAAGCAAAAAAGCAACTATTAAAGTTACAGTATCACCAGTTACAATTGATAAATCAGCACAAGTTTCTTATTATTCTTTTGATAAGGATAAGGATGGAGAAGTAGTTGATGAATGGGGTTCTAGAAATGGAATTAATGAAGGAACTATTGGAGAAGGTAAGTCTAACAATGCATTAAAAGTAACAGAAGAGGGAAATAGTGTTACTTTAGAAGGAGATTCTAAAATTGAGGATGATGATGCATGGAGTATTACTTATTGGGTAAATACAGATGCTGAGTTTAATAAAGAAATATCTGTTATTAGTGATAAGGATAAGGCTTTTGCAGCGTCATTAAAAATGTCAGAGAATCGTGATAGTGGATTCCGTGTAGGAAAAGGAGATGGAGATGTATTAACATTCCAATATGATTTTAAGCTTAATAATTGGTATCATATAGCATGGACTCAAAGTAAAACAGATGGTTTAAGCATGTATGTAAATGGTCAATTAATACAAAAAAATGACTGGACAAAAAAGAATACAGTAAAGTTCCCAATGGATATTATAGGTAGTACAGGATTTACTGGATTAATTGATGAAGTTAAGGTTTATAACAAGGTATTAAATCCTAGTGAAATAGCTTCTACAATGTTAGTTAAAGGATTAAATATTACAGAAAACTATAAGAGGTTGTATATTGGTGAAACTTATACAATTGAAACAAATCTACTTAGTGATAATGAGGATAAAACAATTACTTACACATCTAGTAATCCCAATATTGCAAGTGTAGATAAAAATGGTGTAGTAACAGCTAAAGATCGTGGATTAACTACTATTACAGTAGAGAATAAAGCAGGTGGATATAAGGAAGAGGTAACTATTGAAGTAAGTAAGAAATTAACTATTTCAAATACTTTAGAAACTTATGAATTACCAGCAAATAGATTAACTGATATTGAAAGATCACCTGGTGGAGATCGTCAATATCTAGGACAACCAGATATGGTACGCACTAGCACTGGTCGTTTAATTACTGCATATCCAAAAGGACATGGAAAAGGTCCAATTATAATGAAAATTAGTGATGATAATGGTAAAACATGGATAGAAAAGAATGATACTCCTAGTAGCTGGATAGGTTCTCAAGAAACTCCTACATTATATGTCTTACCATTAGAAAATGGAAAAGAACGTATTATGATGATTACAGCATGTCCTGGATGGGGAACAGATTCAAATGGAAATAAAACTGGATGGAATACTTCATATTCTGATGATAATGGAGAAACATGGACAGAATACAAGCATTGGTACTCTAATCATAAAAATGGAAAAGAAAATAATGTTATTGTAGGTATGGCATCTTTAGTACAATTAAAAGATGAAAGTGGAAATTACATTCAAAAGTGGATGGGAGTATACCATGACTATGATTATGTAAACTACAGAACATACCTAACATTTAATGAAAATGGTGAAGAACAATGGAGTGAACCAGAACCATATTTAAGTGATTATCGTAATATTGAAAGTACGTATAGAATGTGTGAAATTGGTATGTTCAGATCACCAGATGGAAAACGTATTGTTGGATTAGCACGTAGCCAATCTCATAATAATCCTGCAACTATGATTTATTCTGATGATGAAGGAAAGACATGGAGTAAACCAATGGATTTACCAGGTTCTCTTGCAGGAGAGCGTCATAAAGCAGCATATGATCCAATTAGTGGTCGTCTAGTGATATCATTCCGTGAAATTCAATATGATTTAAATGGAAATAACACTTTTGATGGTGATGCTGATTGGACTGCTGGAGAATGGGTTGCATGGGTTGGAACTTATGAAGATCTTATGGAACAAAGAGACGGACAATACCGTATTGAAATAAGTAAAGATTATTCTAAGAGTGCTAAATCAGGAGATACTGGATATGCAGGTATTGTTGTTTTAGATGATGGTACATTTATTATGGATTCTTATGGACATTGGGATGAAGAGTTCTCTAACAATTGGACAGGTGGAGTAACTACAGACTTATGTTATATAAAACAAGCAAAATTCAAGCTAAGTGAAATTGATAATATGGCTGGATTAATTGATAGAAGTGAACTAGAAGAATTAATTGGTAAAGTATCAAGTCTTAATAAGAATGAATATACACCTGAAAGTTGGAATAACTTTGAAATAGCATTAAATGAAGCAATTAATGTAAAAGATAATGTGGAAAGTACTCAAGATGAAATTGATAAAGCAAAGGAAAATTTAAGTAAGTCTTTTGATAATTTAAAGAAAAACAAAACTGATATTGGAGGAGCTGGAGATACATCAGGTAATGATGTAGATGATTCTAACAGTGTTAAAACTGGTGATACAACAAATACAGCAATACTATATTTAGTAGCACTAATGAGTTTATCAGTAATGTTCATATTTAAAAGAAAAAGAAGAAGTGTTTAATATTATTTGAAAAGGTAGAAGGTATGGAGTTCATATAAAAATATGTAGCTCTATACCTTTTTTTGTATGTGCAATTATGAGCTTAATTATATATAATAGAATCATACTGAAGTTATGGAAAGGTATAAAGTATTATGAAAAGGATAAATGAAGTTTTTAGTGATTTTAATACTGGAAGCAACATAAGTACTGCCTTGGTTGAAAGTGCAGTTTTAAAGAAAAAATCTAAAACTTTAGAGTTAGCAATAAGTTCAGATAGATACATAGAAATACAGGAAATTGAAGAACTTAATAACTTCATTAAAAGAAGGTTTTATTTAGAGCATTCAAAGATTGCTGTAAATTATACTGAAGAAGTTAAGATGAAGCCTATAGAAGAGGAAATTAAGAATATAATATCTTATGTTTCTAATAAACATCCTTTTCTTAGGGTAGCTGTTAACAATTGTGATTATGAAATAAGTGGTAATACAATAACACTAAAGTTTAGAGTTCCTGTATCAACAATGTTCAGGGACTTAAAGTATGATAGGGAAATTAGGGAAGGTATAAAAAGCTTCTATGGTAAATCCTATAATATAAAGTTTGTTGATAATGTAGATGCAGATGAATTAATTAGGCTTCAAGTAGAAGAAGAGAAGAAGAGAATGTCTATGATTAGGAATGAAATTAGGTCTACTGGGCCGTCTATTCCTAAGGATACTACCCCAACTGTTCCTAGTGAGGGGGATAAGGGTAAAGATGATAAGAAGTCTGGAAAGATGAATAATCCTTTCTTAATATTAGGTAGAAATTCTAATATTAAAGAATCATTAATAAGAATATCTGATGCCTCTCCTGAAGAGGGAAGAGTTGCCTTGTATGGTGAACTATCTAATATGGAAACAAAGGAATTAAGAAGTGGTAAGATATTAGTTTCTTTTGATTTATATGATGGAACAGGTTCTCTTACTTGTAAGTCCTTCCTTAAGCCAGAGCAAGCTGATGATGTAATATCTAAGCTTAAAAAGGCTAGGGGAGTTAAGCTTTGTGGAAACTTAGGTTTTAGTAATTTCTCTGGGGAAGTTGAGATGATTGCAAATACTATAGTTGAAACAAAGGGACTTGAAAGGGTAGTAAGAAGAGATGATTCAGAAGTTAAGAGAGTTGAGCTTCATCTTCATACTAAGATGAGCCAAATGGATGGTATGAGCAGTGCAGCTGACTTAATAAAGAGAGCAATGAGTTGGGGAATGAAGTCTATAGCTATAACCGACCATGGTGTTGTTCAATCTTTCCCTGAAGCACACAAGTTATTAGGTAGAAATAATCCTGATATGAAGGTTATTTATGGGGTGGAGGCTTACCTTGCTCCAGATAAAAAGCCTTCAGTAAAAAATATTAAGGGGCAAAGTCTTGATACTACTTATTGCGTATTAGATTTAGAAACTACAGGTTTTTCACCTAGGTTAGAAAAAATAACAGAAATAGGTGTAATGAAGTACCAAGATGGTAAGGTAATTGACAAGTTTAGTTGTTTTGTTAATCCAGAGAAATCAATACCTCCAAGAGTTGTTGAAGTAACTGGTATAACTGATGATATGGTTAGAAATGCTGAAACTATAGATAAGGTCTTTCCTAAACTTTTAGAGTTTATAAAGGACAGCGTTTTAGTTGCCCATAATGCTGAGTTTGATGTTGGATTCTTAAGGCATTTTGCAAAAGAATTGGGTTATGAATTTGACTTTACATATTTAGATACCTTATCGCTAGCTTATGAGCTATTCCCAGAGTATAAAACTTATAAGTTAGGAAGAATAGCTAAAAACCTTGGAATAAAGGTTGATGTTGCTCATAGAGCTTTAGATGATGTTGATACAACAGTTAAGGTGTTTAAGGTAATGCTTGATATGTTAAAGGAAAGAGGAGTAAATACCTTAGAGGATATAGAAATTTATGCTTCTGATGAAACTGCTAAAAAGGAAGCCTTCAAGAAGTTAAGAACTCATCATGCTATTATTCTTGCAAAGGATTATGTGGGCTTAAAGAATTTATATAAGTTAGTATCATATTCTCATTTAGATTATTTCTATAAGAAACCTCGTATATTAAGAAGTATGTTTAAGAAGTATTCTGAAGGTTTAATTATAGGTAGTGCTTGTAGTGATGGAGAACTTTATCAATCAATTCTACTTGGAAAATCTGATGAAGAAATTGAAGCTATAGCAAGAGAATATGATTATTTAGAAATTCAACCTTTAAGCAACAACGATTATCTTATAAGAAATGGTGAAGTACCTGATAAAGAATATTTAAGAGAAATTAATAGAAAAATTGTAGCCCTTGGGGAAAAGCTAAATAAACCTGTTGTAGCAACTGGTGATGTTCACTTTATGGACCCAGAAGATGAAATCTACAGACGTATTTTAGAAGCAGGTCAAGGTTTTAAGGATGCAGATAATCAAGCACCTTTATATTTAAGAACTACTGAAGAGATGCTTGAAGAATTCTCTTATCTAGGAAGAGATAAGGCTTATGAAGTAGTAGTAACAAACACAAACTTAATTGCAGATATGTGTGAGCAAATAAGTCCAATATCTCCTGAAAAATGTCCTCCTCACATTGAAGGATGTGAGCAAGAAATAAAGGATATAGCTTATGGTAAGGCACATGAGTTATATGGAGAAGAACTACCTGATATTGTACAGGAGAGATTGGAGAAGGAACTTAATTCTATTATTCAAAATGGGTTCTCAGTAATGTATATAATTGCTCAAAAGCTAGTATGGAAATCTAATGAGGATGGGTATTTAGTAGGTTCAAGAGGATCTGTTGGTTCTTCTGTTGTTGCTTATATGACTGGTATTACAGAGGTTAATGCATTACCTCCACATTATAGATGCCATAAATGCAAACATTCAGATTTCAATGATTATGGAGCTAAGAATGGTTTTGACTTACCTGATAAGGATTGCCCTGTTTGTGGAGAAATGATGGATAAGGATGGAATGGATATACCTTTTGAAACCTTCCTTGGATTTAATGGAGATAAGGAGCCTGATATTGACTTAAACTTCTCTGGAGAATATCAAGCAAAGGCCCATAGATATACAGAAGTTATATTTGGTAAGGGTACAACATTTAAGGCAGGAACAATAGGTACAATAGCTGAAAAAACTGCTTTTGGATATGTCAAGAAATATTTTGAAGAGAGAAATACTAAGGCTAATAAAGCAGAAATTACTAGAATATCAAAGGGATGTACTGGAATAAAAAGAACAACTGGTCAGCACCCTGGAGGAATAATAGTTGTTCCTAAGGGAAGAGAGATATTTGAGTTTTGTCCAGTTCAGCATCCAGCTGATGACCCTAATTCAGATATTATAACAACACATTTTGATTATCACTCAATAGATTCAAACTTACTTAAGCTTGATATACTAGGACACGATGACCCTACAGTAATTAGAATGCTTCAAGATATTACAGGGGTGGACCCACAAAAAATACCTTTAGATGATAAAGAAACTATGTCTATTTTCTCATCAACTAAAGCCCTTGGAGTAACACCTGAACAAATTAATTCTAAGGTTGGTACCTTTGGTATACCTGAATTTGGTACGAAGTTTGTTAGAGGAATGCTTTTAGATACACTTCCTAAGAGTTTCTCAGATTTATTATGTATATCTGGGCTATCTCACGGTACTGATGTATGGCTTGGAAATGCTAAGGATTTAATTGATGGAGGAGTAATTACAAGTATAAGTGATGCCGTATGTTGTAGAGATGATATTATGGTTTACTTAATTAAAATGGGGCTTGAACCTAATACATCATTTAAGATAATGGAGCTTGTTCGTAAAGGTAAGGCTTTAAAGGATCCTGAAAAGTGGGCAGAGTATGAAAAGATGATGAGAGATAATAATGTACCTGAATGGTATATTGATTCTTGTAGAAAGATAAAATACATGTTCCCTAAGGCCCATGCAGCAGCTTATGTTATGATGGCGTTTAGAATTGCATGGTTTAAGGTACATATTCCTTTAGCATATTATGCAGCATATTTCTCTATAAGAGCTAAGGCCTTCGATGCAGAATATATGATTTTTGGAAAAGAAAAGGTTAGAGAAAAAATGAAGGAAATCAGCTTACAAGGAAATGATGCAGCTCCAAAGGATAAGGATATGTATGATGATTTAGAAATTGTATTAGAGATGTATGAAAGAGGATTTAAGTTCCTACCAATAGATTTATATAAATCAGATTGGGATAAATTTAAAGTAGAAGAGGATGCCCTTAGACCTCCTTTAAATAGTATTTCGGGAATGGGTAATGTGGCAGCAGAAGCTATATTTAATGCTGTTCATGAAGAAACTCCAATTAGTTCAATTGATAATTTAAAGAAACGTGCTAAAATAGGTAATTCTGCAGTAGATTTACTTAGAAAATTTGGTTGCTTAAATGGATTATCAGAAAGCGATCAGGTAAGTTTCTTTGATGTAATTTAAGATAGTAATGTGATAGAAAGCTATAAAATTCGTTTTAGTGAATTTTATAGCTTTTCTTATCTTTAATAAATAATATCCCTTCATTTTGTTTAACCTATTGTAGATAGGTTAAATAGAGGTGATAGAATGAACAATAATACAAAAAAACTAACATTAATGGCTTTAATACTAATGATTTTTACATCTGTATTTGGATTTGCTAATATGCCAAGGTCATTCTTACTAATGGGATATGCAGCTATTCCATGGTATATAATAAGTGCAATAGCATTTTTTATACCATATGCTTTTATTATGGCTGAATATGGTTCTGCATTTAAGAAAGAAAGTGGTGGAATATATTCTTGGATGGAAGGGTCTATAGGTCCTAAGTATGCATTTATTGGTACTTTTATGTGGTATGCATCTTATATAGTATGGATGGTAAATGTGGCATCATCTATATGGATTCCTTTATCAAATGCTTTTTTTGGAAAGGACTTAACATCTACATGGTCATTATTTGGATTAAATTCAACTCAAACATTAGGAATACTAGGAGTGCTATGGATAATTTTTGTCACATTTATATCTACGAAGGGTATAGAGAAAATAACTAAGATTACATCTGTTGGAGGAACCTTTATAGCAATATTAAATGTAGTATTAATTATAGGAGCTATTATAGTATTTGCCTTAAATGGTGGAGAGTTTTCAGAACCAATTACTAATGGAGTAAAAGCATTTTTTGTTTCACCAAATCCAGATTATCAATCAATAATACAAATCTTGTCTTTTGTAACCTTTGCTATTTTTGCATTTGGAGGACTTGAAGTATTAGGTGGATTGGTTGATCAAACTGAGGATGCAGAAAGGAATTTTCCTAAGGCAATAATTGTTTCTGCTCTTGTTATTTCAGTAGGATATGCTATAGGAATATTTGCATGTGGAGTTTTTACTAATTGGAATGATGTATTATCATCTCAAGATGTTAATTTAAGTAATGTAGCTTATATTCTAATGAATAACTTTGGAGTTCAACTTGGAAATGCAATGGGATTAAGTGAGACACTTTCTTTACAAATTGGCATTTGGGTTGCTAGATTTGTTGGTTTATCAATGTTATTAGCTTTGACTGGGGCATTTTTTACATTAACCTATTCTCCATTAAAAACATTGATTTCAGGAGCACCAAAGGAAATTTGGCCAGGAAAAATTGGAGAAATAAAAAATGGAATGCCTATAAACGCTATGTGCGTTCAAGCTGTTATAGTAATTTTTATAATACTTTTAGTATCATTTGGAGGAAAAGGTGCAAAAGAATTCTTTAGGATACTAGTTTTAATGACCAATGTTGCCATGACTATACCATATTTATTTTTAGCAGCAGCTTTTCCTAAGTTTAAAAAGAAGCAATCAGAAGGAAAGATTCCAAAAGCATATGAATTTTATAAATCCTATGGAGCTTCAATTGTTGTAGCAGTTATTATATGTATAATGGTGGGCTTTGCTAACATTTTTACAATAATAGAGCCAGCAATATCGGGAAAAATATTTGATACTATAATGATGCTAGCAGGACCAATAAGTTTTTCTGTGGTTGCATTAATTTTGTATAATATTTATGAAAAGAAGTATATAAAATAATAAAATTATAAATTACATAATAAAAAAGATAGGATCTCTATAAATGAATAGAGATCCTATTTTACATGTGCAATTACTTTGTTATAATAATGAATAATAAGATAAAAAAGAACAGGTGATACGATATGGCAAAGCATGAATTTGGAATAATAGATAAGCTTGATAAAGAAAAGTATTATAGCAATTATGAGCCTAAAGAATATAATTGTATAGAAGTAGATGATGAATTAGTAACTGAGATGTTAAAATATCTTAAGAACTTAAGAACATATCATCATAAGTATAACAACCCAAGCTTTGGGCTTGCATATACTGGAGTAACTTTAATACCAGATACTTCTTTAATGTTTTTGCATGATATAGCATCAACACTAAATAGGTTTAAGAAGTCACAAGAGCTTACAGACTTAACTTGTCTTCTTATGGATGCAAAGATTAATGGAAAATATATAATTCATTATGGTATATAAAATAAAGTATTTATAAATATAGGGGGAATTATGAAAATAGGATTAGTACTTTCTGGTGGTGGCGGAAAAGGCGCTTATGAGTTAGGCGTTTGGAGAGCCCTAAAAGAATTAGGAATAAGTAAATACATATCTGTCTTTTCAGGTACATCTATAGGCGCATTTAATTCAGTGCTATTTGCTATGGATAATATGGAAAAAGCAGATAAGTTATGGGAAGAAGTAACAATGGATAAATTAGTTCCTCTTAGTAAGGTGGAATTAATAAAAAGAGGAATAGGGCTATACTTAGGGGGGAAGAATCTTCAGTTAGCTAAGAGATTTCTTAGTGATAAGATAGAACATGGAGCGATAAGTAATGAAGGTGCTGTAGAGGTTATAGAAAAATATCTTGATTGTAGTGTTTTTGACAATACTGATAAGGTTTGTTTTGCAGCTTGTACAGAATTACCTAATTATAATGTTAAGTATTTTAGATTGAACGATTATGATGAAGAGACAAGGAAGAAAATTGTCTTAGCATCTGCATCTCTTCCTCTTATATATGATAGTACAGAGGTTGTAGGAGAGAAATATATTGATGGTGGTATTGCTGATAATACACCTATACAGCCAGTTTATGGTGAGAAGTGTGATGTTATAATAGTTGTTTTACTTTCAAAAGAAGCAACTATTGATAGAGATTTATATCCTCATTCTAAGTTAATTATAATAGCACCTGAAAATCTAGATGAAAATACTATTAATGGTACTTTGAATTTAGATACTGATGCTAAAAGAGTTAGAATTAATGAAGGGTATAAGGATACAATGAATAGGCTTAAGCCTGTTATGGAACTTATAAAGTTTATTAATGAAAAAGAAGAAGAGGAAAAAAATCCAATGCTTTATAAAATGTATGGAAAGCTAAAGTCTGTTTCATTTAAAAGAAAAGAGAAATAAATAGTATAAATATTAAATCCACATGGAGATAAAGGTCCATGTGGATTTTTATGTTATCATAATATGTAAAAAATAAAACCATTTTAATGTTTACTTAGTCTAATGGATGTAAGGATAAATTATCGATAATTTAGACATTTAAGGAGGAACAATATGGATGAAAAAGTCAATATGGCTATAAAAGGGGATGTACAAGCATTTTCATCTTTAATTGATAGTATAAAAGATAACTTATATAGAACGGCATATGCATATGTGAAGTGTAAAGAAGATGCTTTAGATATTGTTGGAGATACTGTTTATAAAGCATTTATATCTATTGATAAGTTAAGAAATCCAAAGCTTTTTAAAACATGGATAACTAGAATTTTAATTAACAATGCAATAACTTTTAATAAAAAGAGAGGGAGAGTTATTTATTTAGAAGAAGAAGCTTTAGGTAATATGGAAGCAAAGAAAGAGGATAGTGATGAAAAATTAGATCTTTTATGTGCCATAGATAAATTAGATGAAAGATATAAGGAAGTAATAATATTAAAGTATTTTGATGATTTAACGATAAGTGAGATTTCAAAGGTTTTAGATAAGCCAGAAGGTACTATTAAAACATATTTAAATAAAGGATTAAATGCATTAAGACTTTATATTGAAAGGGAGATTGTTTAAGTTATGGATATTAATGATTTAAAAAATTCTATAGATGTTCCAACAAATGAATTAAATAATATTATAAAAGATTCAATAAAAAGGGGAGAAAAATATAAATATAGAAGAAAAAATGTAAGATTAAAAAAGATTGGGGGAGGGATAGCTGCTGCATTTGTATTAGTAAGTGCAATAGGTATAATGAATCCAAAAGCAGTTAGTGCAATTCCATTAATAGGGTCAATTTTTAGTCATTTTAGTGATGTGGATAAAATTGATAAGTTTGAAGAATTTTCCAAAAGTGTAAATAAAACTGTTGAAAGCAATGGCGTAAAGGTTACAGTAAATGATATTGCTCTAGATAATAATATATTAGCTATTACTACAACTATAGTAGGTGAAGATATAGATGGAGCTAGTGGAATAATGGGTAGTATATATCTAGATGGGCATGTGATGAAAAGTAGAAGTAATAAATATGTAAAAATAGATGATAAAACAACAGAGTATATTTTGTATGGTAATGTTTCTGATATAAAATTAGGTGATGAAGTAAATATTGAGATTGACTTTAAGTATATTGATAATATTAAGGGAGATTGGAATCTTAAATTCTCTACAAATAAGGAAAAGACAAATAGTCTATCAAAAACTATAGAAGTATATGAAAAGGTTAAATTACCAACAAGTGAATTAAAAATTGAAAATGTAGTAATTAGTCCTTTTGGAAGCTCTATTAATTATTCAGGTATTTACTATGAGAAGAATAAAAGTAGAAACCCTGAAATAAAAGGATTTAGAGTAACTGATAATAATGGGAAAATTTTAGGTGTAAAGTTTGCTGGTAGTACATCAAGTGATATTGAGTATAGTGGAAAATTTGAAATATTGAATAATCTATGGAATGTTGATGGTATTTCTATAGTACCTATCCTTGACTATGAAGATAATGAAATAGATAAAAGCATAGGTAAAGATAGAGCAAAAATATATCAATGTAATGTAAATGATATTGATAAAAAACAAAGTATTATAGAGAATCGTAGAAAAGCTACAGTAGAAGAAAAGAAAGCGGGTTATGCCTATGATGAGGTAGTAAAGGTATTTAGTATGGATAATAAGCCATATTTATATCTTAATGATTTAGTAGGTGAAAATATTCAGCTAAATAGAGATACAAATGTTAAAGTAGATTTTATTAAAATATTAGAAGATAGAACCTTAATAGCTATGAAGGTAGATGGAGACTATTCGAATTGTTTGTTCAATGGTGTATTCTCTGGTTTCTTATTGTTAGATGAGGAAGGTAACTACTATGAAATGGATTTAAACCATGGAAAAGAACCTATAATTGATGCTGAAAATAATCATGTATTGGTAGAATTACCAGTAGTAGATAATGACAAGAAATATAAGATTGCTATGCCAAAAGTTCAAAATCCAATATTAGAGGATTCTTATAAAATAAATGTATTCATTAAATAATTAGGTAAAAGAAGTGTATATGTTTTATGCACTTCTTTTATTTTGTATAGAAAATAATTTTATTAAATATAAATGTGAATAATATCAAAGAATCAATTTGTATATATCTCATAAAATGGTTGAAATTAACACGGGATGGTGTTAGAATTTAATTAAGCAATCACTTAACTAAAAAAATGGAGGAGCAATGGAAGAGTTTATAAAGATTTTTAAGGCACTAGGGGATGAAACTAGAGTAAATATATTGCTTTTAATTTCAAATAGAGGAATGTGTGCTAAAGGTATAGCAAGACATCTTGAAATAAGTGAGGCAGCAGTATCTCAACAAATAAAAATACTTAAAGATATTGATTTAATTCAAGGATATAAAATTGGTTATCATATTATCTACGATTTAAATGAAGAAAAAATAAAATCTTCAATTAAGTTTCTAGAATCAATAATAGATAATGGAAAAACTAGTACAACAAATATTGCAAGTTTAAAATGTCTAAATGGATGTAAGCATATGAAATGTGCTAGTAATAATAAAATCAAGGAGGAACCTATAATGAAAGTTTGTTTTCCAGTTGAATCAAATGAAGGAGTAAAAAGTATACCATATGGTCATTTTGGCACAGCACCACTTTTTGTAATATGTGATTTAGAGACTAATAAGGTTAAGTCAGTAGGCAATGGAGATTTAGGTCATGAACATGGTAAATGTCAACCAATGAAAGCATTATCAGGTGAAGAAGTTGATGCAGTAGTAGTTGGAGGCATTGGTGCAGGAGCTATTAATAAATTAAATTCTATGGGAATAAAAGTTTTTCAAGCAATCCAAGGAGATTTAGAAAAAAATTTAGAGGCATTTAAGGAAAATAAGTTAAAAGAGTTTCCTAGTACTCATGTATGTAATCATGATGGATGTTCTCACTAAAAATTAAATACTTATGTATAAAAGTCTACAGATATTTCTGTAGGCTTTTTCTAAGTATAGAATAATTTGTATTTTGTTACTAATTTTAATTTTCTGAATAAATAATGTAATAACTGGAAAAGGGGTACAATGGAAATGGACATGTAATTATAATTATACATAATAAGGTGGGGATAAAATGAATTTTATAAAGGTACATAATATTAAAGAGAGCAAAATATTAAAAAAAGAAATTTGGGAAGAAAAGAAAAGAGAAAAGGTTACATTATGTTCTTGCAAGGGATGTATACAAAAGGCAGATGTAATATCAAATGTAAAAATAAATGATGTGGAAGAAGGAAAAATTGTTTATAGCATTCCAGTATGTAATGAGTGCAGTAACAAAGCAGAAAATTATTATGTAGATATAGATAGTTTGGTTATATAAAGTTAGAAAATTAAGAAAATATTACAAACATTAAAAAGTAAGTATTTTAATAAATCTTTAGGATATAATTACCATGAGATTGGAAGTGGTGATTGTGAAAAAGAAAAAGGTATTAAAGTTTATTACGATACTTCTATTTTTGGGTTGCATTATAGGATATACATCATATAAAGGTTATAAAAAATATGCAGATAACAAAAATGGAATTGGAGAAACAATTGATGCATTTAATGGGGTAGAGGTATACTATAATGGTTCAGAATATGGAAATGTTCATGGAAAACATTACAGTAAAGATGGATATTATTATGGATATGAGTGGCAGTGTGTTGAGTTTATAAAAAGATATTATTATGATTATTTAGGGCATGAGATGCCAGATAGTTACGGGAACGCAAAGGACTTTTTTGATGATAGCATTCCACAGGGAGAAGTAAATGAGAAAAGAGGTCTTGTTCAATATAGGAATGGTGACAATGTAATGCCTAAGGTAAATGATATATTAATATTTAAGGATACAACATATGGTCATATAGTAATTATTTCAGAAGTTGGAGATGACTATATTGAAGTAATACAGCAAAATATGGGTACTCAGACAAGAGATAAGTTTGAACTTAAGAAGGATGGAAATAATTATTATATCGGAGGCCATAGAACTCCAGTAGGATGGCTTAGAAAAGAGTAGAAATTTAATAATAAGTATAAATAAAAGAAATATTGCTTTAGCAATATTTCTTTTATTTATGTGAATTATTTAGTCTTTTAAGAGAATAATACTATTATCTATTTAGTTTAGAGGAGTGATTTATTATGGATGAAAATCCAATGTTCTGTTATCAATGTGAACAAACAGCAGGGGGAAAAGGCTGTACTAAAATGGGTGTATGTGGTAAGACACCGGAAGTAGCTAATCTTCAAGATTTACTAGTTTATCAATGTAAAGGAATAAGCGCTTATGCAGTGGATCTAATTGAGAAGGGCGAAATTATAGATAAGAGTATTGTTAGTTTTGTTGAAAATTCATTATTTACTACATTAACTAATGTGAATTTTGATGCAGAAGTACATGTTGAAATGCTTAAGGAATCTCAAAAGATAAAAGAAGCTTTAAGAGAAAAAGCCTCTAATAATAAAGAATATCCCGAACAAGCTACATACAATCTTAGTCCTACAAAAGAAGAAATGCTTAAAGATTCAGTAAGGGCAGGAATAATGTTTGATCAAACACTAGATGCAGATATTAGATCTTTAAGGCAGACAATTATTTATGGATTAAAAGGGATAAGTGCTTATGGACACCAAGCTAGATTCTTAGGATACTTTGATGATCAAGTTGATAACTTTTATTTTAGAGCATTAGAATCCACCACTAATGATAATTTAAGTGTAGAAGAAATGATTCGTATGACTATGAGAACTGGAGATATGAGTGTTGCAGTAATGAAAAAACTTGATGAAGCAAATACAAATACTTATAAAAATCCAACAGTACATAAGGTTAATGTTAATAGAGAAAAGGGGCCTTTTATTATAGTTTCAGGACATGATTTAAGGGATTTAGAGATGTTATTACAACAAACAGAAGGAAAAGGAATAAATATATATACTCATGGTGAAATGATACCATCTCATGGTTATCCAGAATTGAAAAAATATAAGCATCTTGTAGGAAACTATGGGGGAGCATGGCAAGATCAACAAAAAGAATTTGATGGAATACCAGGATGTATTTTAATGACAACTAATTGTTTAATGAGACCAAGGGAAACTTATAAAGATAGAATATTTACAACAAGTGTAGTAGGATGGGATGGTGTTAAGTATATTCCTGCTGATAAGGATGGATATAAAGATTTTACTCCAATAATTGAAAAAGCCTTAGAACTTGGTGGTTTCACTGAATCAGAAGAACCACATGAAATTTTAGTAGGTTTTGGCCATCATGAAACTCTAAGTCATGCTGGAGATATTATAAATGCAGTAAAGGATGGAAAGATAAGACACTTCTTTTTAATTGGTGGATGTGATGGAGCAAGACCTGGAAGAAATTATTATACAGAATTTGCTCAAAAGGTTCCAGAAGACTGTGTTATATTAACTTTAGCATGTGGTAAATATAGATTTAACAAATTAGATTTTGGTGAAGTAGCAGGTTTACCAAGGCTATTAGATGTAGGCCAATGCAATGATGCCTATTCTGCTGTTAGAATTGCAACTGCACTTGCAGATGCTTTTGATACTGATGTAAATGGATTACCTTTATCTATTATTTTATCATGGTATGAACAAAAAGCAGTTGCAGACCTTTTAGCTTTACTCTCTTTAGGTATAAAAGGTATTTTTTTAGGACCAACTTTACCAGCATTTTTAAGTCCTAATGTACTTCAATATTTAGTTGATACATTTAATTTACAACAAATAAGTGAGCCAGATGATGATTTGAAAACTTGTTTACAACAAGGAATTGGATTATAAAATTATAAAAAGATAAGTTGATTTTTCAACTTATCTTTTTTACTGTCTAGGAAAGTATAAAATTTCAATTAGCTATAAATCAAAGGTATCATTATATTTTCATATTAAAAAATATAAAATAAAGGATAGTAATTTTATAATTTCCTTACATTTAGTACGGGTGGGGTGGATATTTGTTTTGATGTAACTTGGAGCTTGCGACGGAACAAGCAAAATAAATATCCGCTACACCGTTTTTATTTCACGTCTATTTATTTTAAACCCTATTTTTTCTTCTATTTCTTTTAGTTGATTTTCATCCTTTGGAGCAACAAACATGCATGTATATCCATCTTCTCCTGCACGTCCTGTTCTACCAATACGGTGAATATAACTTTCAGGAGTTTCAGGAGTATCGTAGTTATATATGTGAGTTACACCTGAAATATCAATACCTCTAGCAGCTACATCAGTTGCAATTAAATATTGAATATCTGCATTTCTAAAAGCCTTTATTATTCTTTCACGTTTTGGTTGAGGAACATCACTATGTATCTTCTGACAATTGTAACCTTTTTGGTGAAGAGCTACTTCTAAAACATCAGCTCTACGTTTAGTTCTACAGAAAATAATAGCCATAAATGGGTTGTCTTCATTTAATGTAGTACAAAGGGCTTCTTGTTTCCATCTATCACTAACTTCTACAACTTCTTGTTTGATTTTATCTACTGATATAGTTGGAGATTTTATATCTATAAATACTGGTTCCTTCATATATCTGTAGGCTAACTTTTTAACCTGAGAATCCATAGTAGCTGAGAAGCAAAGTGTTTGGTGGTTTTTAGAACACACCTTCATAATTTTTTCTATTTCATTTTTGAATCCCATAAGAAGCATTTGGTCAGCTTCATCAATTACAATAGTTTTTAATTTAGATAAATCAACAGACTTTCTTTCAATATGGTCTAAAAGTCTTCCAGGGGTAGCTATTATCATATGAATATTGTTTTTAAGCTTCTTTAGTTGGCTTCCAATATCCTTGCCTCCATATGCAGCTAAAATATTAATTTCTTCATTTACATTTAATTTTTTAGCTTCTTCAGTAATTTGTATTGCTAATTCTCTAGTAGGAGATAATATAAGCACCTGTGTAGCATTAGATTTTGGTGATAGGTTTTGGAATATTGGTATCAAGAAAGCTAGAGTCTTTCCAGTACCAGTTTTTGCTTCACCTATTAAATCTTTACCAAATAAAATATGAGGAATGCTTTCCTCTTGTATAGGAGTTGGAGTTTTAATTCCATTTTTATTTAATTTATTAACTATATTTTCATTTATTCCTAAGCTTTTAAAAGCCATAATTAATCATCCTTCCATATAAAACAAATAAGAGCTTGGTATCAGCTGACAGATACTCAAACTCTATCCTAATTGGAATACAGATTCCAATTGCTTAGTAATGATACCATTTAATAAGGTTATAGTCAAATATATAGGTATTAAGTATGCCTATATATAAGTATAAATTAGATTTGCTTATAAGGATAATTATGGTAAAATGTATACGGGCAGTGGAATTTGATGAGGCTGGTGAGGATATGGAGAAACAAGAGAGAGATTCAAATAAAAAGTTTTGGAATAGATTTGCTAGTAAATATGATTTTATAATAAAAAAAGATGAACAAGCTTATGAAGAGATGATTAAGCTTATTAGAAGAGATGTGAATTCTAAAATGGAAATGTTAGAGCTTGCAACAGGTACAGGCTTAATTGCTTTGAGAATAGCTGATAAGGTGAAGTATTTGGAGGCTACTGATTTTTCTGAAGAAATGATAAAAGAAGCAAAACAAAAAGAGAGACCCAATAATCTTAATTTTTCAGTAGAGGATGCATGTGATTTGCCTTATGGTTCTAAAACATTTGATTGTGTACTTATATCTAATGCACTTCATATAATGCCAAAGCCTGAGGAAGCACTTAGTAATATTAAAAGAGTATTAAAGGATGATGGTATCTTAATAGCACCAACCTTTACACATAAGAGTAGTATAAAATCTAAAGTGTTATGGAAACTTATGTCTATTGTAGGTTTTAAGGCTTACAGCAAATGGACAAATGATGAGTATATTAAGTTTATAAAAAGTAATGGCTTTAAAATAAAGAAAAGTAAAAAAATAAAAGCAACTTTTGAGCTAGCATATGTTGTAGCAATTAAAGAATCTAGGTAAAATAGTATCTAGATTCTTTTTTCTTTAGGAGGAAAATATGAGAAACATAAAAATGTTATTACAATATGATGGAACAAGATATAAGGGATGGCAAAAGCAGAATCAAAAAGGTAATACTGTTGTAACAATACAAGGGAAAATTGAAAATGTTTTAAGTAAAATGACAGGGGAGGAGATAGAAGTAATAGGCTGTGGAAGAACAGATTCTGGAGTTCATGCAGATAATTATGTGGCAAACTTCTTTACTGATTCAAATATGACTTTAGAGGAAATGATGAGTTATCTTGAGGAATATTTACCAGAGGATATTGTGGTTAAAGAACTTAAGATAGCAAGTGATAGGTTTCACTCTAGATTAAATGTAAAGGGAAAAACATATGTATATTCAATTCAAAACACAAAATATCAAGATGTATTTTCTAAGAGATTTGCATATCATGTTGAAGAAGAATTAGATATAGAAAGTATGATAGAAGGTGCAAAGTACCTTATAGGTACTCATGACTTTAAGAGTTTTACAAATTTAAAAGTAAAGAATGGCAAAAAATCCACAGTAAGAACTATAAGGAATATAAAAATAGTAAATAATAATGGATTGGTTCAAATAGAGGTAAGTGGAAACGGATTTCTATTAAATATGGTAAGAATAATTGTTGGTACATTAGTAGAGGTTGGACTTCATAAAAGAAAACCAGAGGACATTAAAGAAATATTAGAGTCTAAGAATAGAGAAAATTCAGGCTTAAAAGTTCCAGGAAAAGGACTGATGCTTAAAAATTTAGAATATTAGCTCAAAGTTGTTGACTTATATTAAATAAAAGAATAGTATAAAGTAAGAAAATTTGTTAGGTGAGGCTCCTATAAAGATATATGCTGCTGCCCAGAAAAATCGAGAGATTCCAATGGGTTAACAATAATTATCGCCAAGGTAATTTTTAATGTAGCTGACAAGGTAAGGTCAAAGCTTTATAGTGCTAAAGCTCTACAATTAAATTGTGTTATATTTAAGACTTTTTAACGTAGGGTTAAAAGGTCATTTTTTATATTGGAGGTGAATCAAATGGAATCTGATGCCAGTAGGAGTATAAAAGCTAAGACGGGAAACAAAATAAAGGATGAGGATGAAGTTTGTTCGCCGTATAGGGTGCTTTATCCTCTTATATAAGGAGGAGTTATAATGAAGGAAGAATTAAATGAAAAGGATTTATTAGAAAGATTATTAAATTATACTCAGGAGGAGCTAGAAGAGAAGATTGAGGATATTCATCCTGCTGATGTATTAGATTTACTTCATGATAACGAAGATGATTTCTTTAAAATATTAAAAAGATTTCCAAATTGGTTTATTGCAGCTATCCTTGAAGAAGAAGAGGATGAAGAAAAGTATGAAATTTTAAAGAAGTTTTCTGAAAGTGAGCAAAAGAAGATTTTAGGTGAAATGTCCTCTGATGAGTTAACAGACCTTGTTGGAGTTTTAGATGAAGAGGAAACTAGAAGCGTTTTAAAGAAAATAAATGAAGAAGATAGAAAAGATGTTTATAAGCTTCTTTCATATGAGCCAGATACAGCTGGTGGTATCATGGCAACAGAGTTTGTATCAATAAGGGAAAATAAAACTATTGAAAAAACCTTAAAGTATTTACAAAAGGAAGCTCCAGATGCTGAATCTGCATATTATCTTTATGTTATTAATAAGGAAAATGTTTTAAAAGGTGTAGTATCTTTAAGGGATATAGTATGTAATGACTTCGACACAAAGATATCTGAAATAACAAATACTAATGTAATATCAGTTCCTTACTATATGGACCAAGAGGAAGTAGCTATCAAGTTTGAAAAGTATGGATTTATGACAATGCCAGTTGTAGATGAAAATAATAAGATTTTAGGAATAGTAACTGTAGATGATATAGTTGAAGTTATGCAGGAGGAAACTACAGAAGATATCCATCGTCTTGGTGGTGTAGATGAAGAGGAAAAGGTAGATGGTTCCCTTAGGGACTCTATAAAAAGTAGATTACCATGGCTTATAGTAAATTTAATTACTGCAATTCTTGCAGCTTCTGTAGTAGGAGCTTTTGAAGGAACTATAAGTCAAGTTGTAACTCTTGCAACTTTTATGCCTATTGTTGCAGGAATGGGTGGCAACGCAGGAACTCAATCCTTAACAATAGTAGTTCGTGGTATTGCATTAGGTGAATTAGATAAAGATAATGGAATGAGAATTTTTATAAAAGAGCTATTAGTAGGGCTTACAACAGGAGTAGTTATTGGAGCCATTATAGCAGTTTTAGGCTTTATATGGGAAAGAAACTTTGTATTTGGTATTGTAATTGGCCTTGCAATGATATTAAATATGATGGTAGCAACAATGTCAGGTTTTATAGTTCCAGTAATATTAAAGAAGCTTAAGGTGGATCCTGCACTAGCATCAGCAGTTTTTGTAACAACAGTTACTGATGTTTTGGGTTTTTTCTTCTTCCTTGGCCTTGCAACTATGTTTATTAGTTATTTAATATAGTTTAGATAAATGGAGGGATTTTATGGAGTGGTATTGTGCAGTGTGGAATAGTGATAAGGTAAGTAGTGTAATGGGAGCCCAGTTTTTATATGAGCAGTTATGCCAAGGGGAAGATTCTCTAGTTGGAGATATTGGGATAATAGATGAGTTTTTGGAAGATTTAATATCAAAGGAAGAAAAGTTGGATGTAAACAAAGGTAAAGGATTTATAATTATTGGATGTTTACTTGAAGATGCAGAAAAGATTGATAATCTGATTAAGGGGTTAGCTAAACAACATGGATTATCCTATTATGAACCTCAAAATATGACTTATATTTTTTAAAAGTAAAGGACAGGATATCTATAAGATATCTTGTCCTTTTTCTGTTATTATTAGGGAACATAAATAATATATATTAAGAGATTAACTTTTTATATATTATGGGAGGCAGGAAGATGGTTTGTTCAAGTTGTGGTAATGAAATGGTAAAGGGAAATCTTTTTGGTGATAGATATGCACTAAAATGGCAAGCAGAAGATAAGAAGCTAGTAGCAGGTATATGGTCAACAAGAGGCATAAAGTTAAAGACTAATTCAGCTTTTGGAAGACCTAGAAGTGAAGCTTATGTTTGTCAACAATGCAAAAAGCTAGTTATTGATCTTGAAACTCAAGCTGTATAGTAACATATATAATCAATAACAATGGTTTTGTAATTTTCTTACATTTAGTAGTGGTGGGGGGATATTTGTTTTAAAAACAAGCAAAATAAATATCCCCCTATCTTTTTTATTCTTCTATGTAAAACTTGTCTTTATTTACATTAAGGTATAAAATAGTTGATGTGTTTTAAAAAAAGTATAAGAAATGGGGCAAAAAATGTTTACTAATTACAAGAATGATTTAATCAAAGAGTTTAAGAACTACAATGGAGGAAAGTTTAAAAAGGACCTAATGGCAGGGATAACTGTTACAGCAGTTGCACTTCCTTTAGCCTTAGCCTTTGGTGTAAGTTGTGGAGCATCAGCTGGTGCTGGAATTATAACAGCAATAATCTCTGGTTTAGTGATTGGTGCTCTTTCTGGAGGTTCCTTTCAAATTTCAGGACCAACTGGAGCTATGAGTGCAATATTAATATTGCTTGGACAACAATATGGATTAGAAGGAATATGGGTAGCTAGTTTAATAGCTGGTCTTATTCTAATAGTTGCAGGTGTATTTAAGTTAGGAAAAGTGGTATCTTATATTCCACTACCAGTAATTACAGGTTTTACATCTGGTATCGCATTAACTATTGCAATTGGACAACTAGATAACTTTTTTGGAGTAACTACAAAAACTTCTGATAGTGCTCTTATAAAGGTATTTAACTTTGTAAGAGGCCCTATAAATCCTAATATGTATGCAATGCTAATTGGATTACTTGTAGTAGCTATAATGATTCTATGGCCTAAAAAGTGGAATGCAAAAGTTCCATCATCCTTAATTGGACTTATAGTAGCTTTAATAGTTAATATGTCATTTAATTTACCAGTTGATGTTATAGGAGATATCCCACAAAAATTGATTTTAGATGATAGATTAACTTTTGCAGGTATTAATTTAGAATCTATTAAGGGATTAGTGGTTCCTGCTATTAGTATAGCTGCTTTAGCCATGATTGAAAGTTTACTTTGTGGTGAAGTTGGTAAGAAAATGAAGGGAGATTCCTTTGATCCTAATAGAGAACTTGTTGCGCAAGGGATTGGTAATATGATTATACCTTTCTTTGGAGGGGTACCTGCTACAGCTGCAATAGCAAGAACAAGTGTAGCTATAAAATCAGGTGCTCAAACTAGGTTGGTTAGTATTTTCCACTCTATATTTTTATTAATATCAATGTTTGTTTTAGCACCTATAATGTCCAAAATTCCTCTATCAGCATTAGCAGGAGTTTTGATGGTTACTGCTTGGAGAATGAATGAGTGGGAAAATATTAAATATATGTTCACTAAAAGGTTTAAGGGATCTATTATGAAATTCTTTATAACCATGATGGCAACAATAGTTTTTGATTTAACACAAGCTATATTAATAGGAGTAATTTTTGCAAGTCTATTATTTATGGTGAAAATATCAAATGCAGATATATTTATTAGTGACGTTGATGAGAACAAATTAAATAGAAATATAAGTGAAAATAATACCTTAGGAAAAACAAAGGTAATTTATTTTACTGGGCCATTATTCTTTGGTACTGTGGACAAGCTGAGATCAGAAATTGAATCATTAGAGGATGCTAAGGTTTTAATATTATCTATGAGAGGAGTTCCTTTAATAGATATTACAGGGATTCAAGCACTGGAAGAAATAATGGAGGAACTTATATCCAATAATTGTAGACTTCTTTTATGTGGATTACAGGAGGGAGTTAAGGATACGGTAGAAAAGTCAGGATTTAAAGATAAGATTGGAGAAGACAAAATATTTTGGAGCGCAGTGGAAGCAATTAACTATGTTGAAAATAATAGAGCTGTAATTTAATCTTATACATACATATTTATCTTAAAATGGACCCTATTAAGTAGAGAATAAAAAATCTATTTAATAGGGTCTTTTATACAATAAATATATGTTTATATAAACATATATTTATTGTATAAAGATGGCTACAACTTCTTTATTCTATTCTAAAATTATTTCTTTAGCTTAACATGGATGTATTTGGTTTTATCTACAATAACTTTTTTATGCTTTTCAAAATAATTTATTATAATCTCTGGCATTTCTATTTGAATTTCTTTTATGATTTTACAATCCTTAAAGAATTGATATCCACCAGCACCACTAGCTCTGTAATTATTCATAACTAATGTGAATTTATCATTATCAGTTATTTCTTTTCCATTAAAAATAACAGAATCTACACTATTTGTTCCATTAGAATTTAAAGTGAATGTATATTCTATATTTGAAAAATAATCATAGTTATAATGTTCAACCTTTGGCTTTAAGAATGAGTCTGAAATTCTTACTTCTTCTCCGTCATAATAAAAATATTCAGCGCTTCTTGATAAGGCTCTCTTTAATATTTCTCCAGTAACCTCATATACAACTAAAGTGTTTGGATAAACATAAGTTGAAACAATATCACGCACAGTCACATCAGTATTAAATCCTTTTATGCTATTAGCAAAGGATGTACATGCTATATCAGCACCACTTGCATATAATTGAATTCTATTTATAAAGTTAGCAAGATTTGAACCTGATAAGGCCATTTCTATGTGAGTAGAAGGAGTAAGTGGAATATCTAAAAATCCTACAGGGCTATCTAACCACTTTTGAACTTCTTTTTCATAAGGTAACAATTCATTGAACATTTCTTTATTTGGATTTATTTCTGCAGTTTTTAATTCTGATTTAATTGAAATAATTTTTTCTTCATACTCTAAGTTTAACTCTATAAATCTAAAGGCATTTTGTGGTGTTTGAACTATATAAGTTCCATTAACGTATTGTCCGCAAATATCCATATGTTGATGTCCAGTTAATAGAACATCAAAGTTAAAGTCCTCACAAATTTTATAGGCTATATTCTCATTACTTGTACTTAAAATTTTCCCTGTGTCTAGATCCTTTTCAAAACCGCCATGATAAACTCCAAGCAAAATATCAACTTGTGATCTTACTTCATCAAACACTTTTTTTATTGAAGTATAGGTATTATTTATATTAAAGTTTGTTAGGTTTTGTGGTTGTTCCCAGATATTTATAAAATCTGTTGTAAAACCTAATATACCTATTTTTAATCCATTTTCTAGTGTTTTAATTGCATATGGAAGGATAGGAAGTTTACCTGTTTTATCTTCTACATTAGCACAAACACAGGTTGCATCTAGTGTATTTAGATATTTAGCAAGATAATCATATCCATAGTTAAAATCATGATTTCCTAATGTAACAAAATCATATTTACCTTGGTTTAAAACTTTTCCAATTGGATGAACTTCAAAATCTTTTTTTGATATAAAGGTTGTAAATGGAGAGCCCTGAATAGTATCTCCTCCATCAATTATTAAAGTGTTTTCATCCTTTGAGAAAGAGTTAATCACATTTAGCATTCCTAGATGTTTATCATCATTATTAGTATAGTCTGTTGGATATACAAAGCCATGCATATCTGAAGTAAAATAAATCTTTAAATTTTTCATATCAACACCTCAAGTGAATTATATCAAAATTAATATAAATATAGTGTTTATTTGTTGAAAAAATAATTACAAATAAAACAAAAAAAATTATGTTCAAAATAGAAGATAATGATAAGGTGGTAAATTGTTAAAATAAATAGGTGAAAATTAAATAAATAATAAAAAAAGATAAAAAAAACGAGAGCAATTTAATAGAATGATATTTGATTATTTATATCAATTTGATATAATGACAAATGCTTGTGTTTAAAAATGGTTACATATGAAAAAAGTATATCGGGAGGAATAATATGAACATAATAAGAAATACTAACATATCAAAAAAGTTAATTGCAGTTTTTTCTGTAATAATATTATTGATGTTTTCTTTAACAATATTTAATACTTATAATATGAAAGTATCAAATGATGAGTTATTAACTTTATATAACGAAGATACACAGGGAATATTATATATAGGTAAGGTTAGTGAAATAGCGTTAGAAAATTATTTAATAACTAATTTTTTATGTAATGATGAAAATAGTGGCGATAAAGAGAAAATAATAAATACTATTGAAGAAAATAGGGTTAAATGCAATGAATATATTGAAAAGTATAAAGAAACAATCTCTGGAGATGATGAGGATACCCTATATACTGATACGTTTTTAAATTCTTTTGGCGAGTACAACAAGGTTGTTGATGAAATAGTAGCACTGAGTATGAGAGGGGACAAAGAAGGTGCCAAGGCATTAATACCAGAGCTAGATAGGCAAAAAGAAGTTTATACATGGGATTTAAATAAAATTGTAGATATGAATGAAACTTGGGCAGTTCAATCTGTAGAAGAGAGTAAAGCGAGGTATAAAAGAAGTGTTCTTATATCTAATACGTATTTAATTTTAGCAATTATTTTTTCTGTAGTATGTTCTTTTTTAATTATTAAAGAAATAAGAGAGCACTTAAAGAAGATTGGTCTATTATCAAATAGAATGGCAGAGTATAATTTATCAGAAGAAATAAATATAGAGAGAAATAATGAGTTTGGAATTATAGCTAATTCTTTAAATAAAGCTCAAGATAATATAAGGGAATTATTAAAAGTTTTAATTGAAAGCACAGAGGATATGAGTGCAGGTAGCGAGGAATTGTATGCTACTGTTGAAGAAATGACATCGCAACTTGAGGAAATAAGTGCTTCTGCAAACAATATTAATTCTACGGTTCAAGAAACTAGTGCAACTGCAGAAGAGTTATATGCTTCAATATCAGAAGTATCTTCAAGGACTATAATATTAGAAGAAAGGGCTAATGAGGGAAGAGGAAATGCAGAAAAAATAAATAAGAAGGCCAATGATACTAAAGTAAGTACCAAGGCATTATTAGATAATAATGAGAAGGTATTTTTAAGTGTTAAGGAAGAAATTATTGAAGCCATGAATAAGGCAAAAGTGGTCGATGAAATAATGGTAATGGCTGATACTATAAGTGAAATAGCGGCACAAACAAATCTGTTAGCCTTGAATGCAGCCATAGAAGCAGCTAGAGCAGGTGAACAAGGAAAAGGTTTTGCTGTTGTAGCTGACGAGGTAAGAACATTAGCAGAACAATCAAGTGAGGCTGTTAAAGATGTACAAACTACTATAAAAGATGTACGTGAAGCATTTAATAAAATTGCTAGTAGTAGTAATAAGCTACTTGATTTTATAAATGAAGATGTTTCTAAAGAAGGATATAAATTATTAGAATTAGGAAATGATTATGAAAAGGATGGAATATTCATGAACAAAATGAGTAGTGATATTGCATCTATGAGTACAGAAATAAATAAAACAACTAAAGATATAAATTCTGCTGTAGAGGAAGTAGCAGGAATGGCACAAAATTCTGCTGAAAATGTATCATCTATAAAAGATTATATTTCAGAAGCAACCGAGGCTATGGAGCAAGTTGCAGTGACAGCCCATACACAGGCTGAGTCAGCGCAAAAGTTAACTGAATTAGTGGCTAAGTTTAATATATAAGAGATGTTTTTTAATATTGTGTGCAAAAAAGGAAGTTGAAATATCAATTTCCTTTTTTGTTTTATGAAATTATAATGTTTAAAAATAAACTAAATGAAAAAAAGTTTATAAATATATAGACAAAAATATAAAAATAACTATAATTACGATTAAAGGAATAAATTTGAAAGGAAGAATTGTTATGAATAAGGGTAGAGAAGAAGTATTTTGGGAGGCATCAATTGAAGAGGTTAAAAAAGGGTATATAGAAGAGGAGAACTGTTATAGGTGCCTTGTTTGCGAAGATGAGTTTGAAAAAGGAAGAATATATAATGTTAAGGAAAATCTATATGATGCAAAAAAGGCAACAGAAATTCATATAGGAGATAAGCATGGCTCTATGTTGCAATACTTGTTAAATATGAACAATAATTTTATTGGTATTTCTGAGGTACAAAGAGATTTAATAATATTAATGGCTAATGGATTATCTGATAAAGAAATTGCTATAAAGATGAAGGTAGCCCAGTCTACTATAAGAAATCATAGATATAAGTTAAGGGAAAAGGAAAAACAAGCTAGATTATTTCTTGCTATGATGGAGTTATTATCTAGTAATACTAATAAAAAGATTACAAAGTTAGATAATGAACAGCTTTGCGATGCCCATAAAACTGCAACAACTATAGATGATAGATATAATATAACAGAGAAGGAAAGAGAAACAGTTATAAAAAACTATATGGACGAAACAGGTGGTATAAAAACTTATCCTTCTAAGGAGAAAAAGAAGATTATAATTCTTGGGGAAGTTATAAAGAATTTTGTTAAGGGGAGAAAATATACAGAGAAGGATATTAATAAAATATTAAAGAGAGTATACGAGGATTATGTAACAATTAGAAGAGCATTAATAGAATATGGATTTGTTGAACGTTCAAATGATTGTAGTGCTTACTGGGTTAAGGAGTAGGAAAAATTATGATTATAGATGATTTAGAGCTAGAATTAAATGATTATGTAATTAGAGAGATTAGGGAAAATCATTATCTAGAGCTTTTTCAATTATATAAATCTAATCCATACTATTTTTCTAAAATACAAGACCATGAAATAAGATATGAAGAGTGTATAAATGATTTAACAGAACTTCCATCTAATACTAAAAGAAATCAAAAACATTACATTGGATTTTTCCATGGTGAAAAACTTTTGGCGGTGATGGATTTAATTGAAGGATATCCAAAAGGAGAGATAGTTTTTATTGGCTTATTTATGATTCATGGTGAATATCATCGCTTGGGAATAGGTAAAAATATTGTGAATTCTTTAATTAGGTGTTCTAGGAGAAATGGATTTAAAAAAATAAGATTAGCTTGTATAAAAGAAAATACTATAAGTCAAATATTTTGGAAGAGCCTTCAATTTATAGAGGTTGATAGATGTATTAATAAAAAAACAGATGAAAAGTATTGGAACTTGATAGTTATGGAAAAGGAATTGTAAAAAACTCAAGAGTAATTCTTGAGTTTTTTATTATAAATTTTACTTTCAAAACTGTAAGTGTGTTTGATTAGTGCCCTTGCTATAATTTAATTGTATTCTAAAAGAAATTAATGTGTCAGAGGAAGAAAGGAGCGAGTTTTTATGGAACATATATTAAACTTAGAACAAGTCAAAAAATATTACGGAGGCAATACAAGCAATATTACAAAGGCTGTAGACGGTATTTCAATGTATGTAGACAAGGGTGAGTTTGTTGCAATCATGGGAGCAAGTGGTTCTGGAAAGACAACTTTACTTAATTGTATCTCTACCATTGATAATGTAACAAGTGGACATATTTTTGTAAATAATCAAGATATTACTAAAATCAAGGATAAAGACTTTGCGGATTTTAGACGTGAGAACTTAGGCTTTATTTTTCAAGATTTCAACCTCTTAGATACTTTAACAATAGAGGAGAATATCTCTTTATCTCTAGTTATCAATAGAAAGAATCCTGATATTATCAAAAAGAAAGTACAGGTTATTGCTGAGAAATTGGGGATTTTAGATATTTTATCAAAGTTTCCTTATGAAGTTTCTGGTGGACAAAAACAGCGTTGTGCTTGTGCAAGAGCGTTAATTAATGAGCCAAAACTGATTTTAGCAGATGAGCCAACTGGAGCATTAGACTCTAAATCTTCCAGAATGTTATTGGAAACTATATCTGATATTAATAAGAAATTACAGGCAACTATTTTAATGGTAACACATGACCCATTCAGTGCTTCTTTCTGCGAACGTATCCTATTCCTAAAGGATGGAAAAATCTTCAATGAGATTTTCAAAGGAGAAAAAAGCAGAAAAGATTTCTTTAATGAAATACTGGATATATTAACCTTGCTCGGAGGTGAAGTGGGAAATGTTAGGTAAATTAGCGGTTAGAAATACAAAAAGAAGTATCAAAGATTATTTGATTTATCTAATAACCATTACAATTTCATTTTCTCTTATATTTGCTTTCAATTTGGTGGCAAGTTCTGATGAAGTAATAGAGTTATCAACAGGCATGGATACATTTAAGTATATATTAGCCTTTATCAATGTTGTTATCATATTTGTAATATGTTTTTTAATTAACTATACAACAAAATTTATGTTTGAAAAACGAAGTAAAGAATTAGGAACATATATGCTTCTTGGAATTAAGAAAAAAGAAATTGCTCGTTTACTTGTAATTGAAAATGTATTACTAGGAGTATTTGCTTTTATTTTGGCTATTCCTCTTGGATTTATATTTAGTCAATTTGTATCATTAGTGATTGTGAACTTATTAGGTATTCCAGAAGTAATCTTTATTTCTGGAAATCTTGTTTCCGTAGGCTTACTGGCAATTTACTTTTTGGCAATCTATATTTTAGTCTTGCTTAACCTCTTAAGAAGAGTACGAAAAATGACGGTACATGATTTCCTTTATTTTGATAAACAGAACGAAAAGAAAATGTTTTGCAGTAATAAAAAGAGAAATATTATCTTTATTGTAAGTGTCATACTAGGTGTTGCTTCTCTTTTCATTTGGGCTTCCCGTTGGACAATGGAAAAAAGTGGTGAACAGGAAACACTTACTTATTTGATAATTAGTTTATCTATGTTGATAATCAGTATGTATGGAATTTCAGCAACTTGTGCAGATATGTTATTGTCTGTTTTGTTAAAAAATAAAAAAATTAAATATCAGAAAGATAATCTCTTTGTGACAAGAACCTTTGCGTCAAAAGCAAGAACAATGAGTTTTACTTTTGGGACACTTTCCATGTTGATATTGCTTTCTTTATTATGTTTGAATTTTTCAAGTATCAATAAAGGCGTATATAAAACAAGCATAGAATTGACGGCTCCTTTTGATGTTCATGTTTTTGATTGGACGCAACCTTTCGATAATTTTGAGGAATATATAGATGTGGTAGATGAAGATTATACAATAAATAAAACAATCAAATATGATGTTTATAAAGAACCTAAACATCAAATGCAAAATTATTATGATGTGCAATTTTATGATTATGACCCAGTAATAAAATTAAGTGATTATAATGAAATACTTAAATTAAGGAATAGGGATACAATAGAATTAAACAATGATGAATATTTTCTTGTAACTAGTAGTGAATTATTGTATAAAGTTGAGAACAATGAGGATATTAAAAATATTCAGTTAACTAGTGGAAAAGAATTGAATTTAAAAGGTATTGATACAAAATCATATTGGTATCAGTTAGATAACACGGGTAGATTTGCTGTTGTTGTTCCTGATGAATATGTTCAAGGGTTAGAGGTATACGAACAACATTTAATCATAGATACAGTAGAAGAAACAGCAGCAAAATTAGAAGAAAAAATCAGAAAGGATATGGAACATCAATTAGTGAGAATAGACGAAGATGGAGCAAGACATCAGGAATATTATAGGGTTTCTGTAAGAGGTTCTGCTATTGAAGAACAAAATACTATGACGGCAATGATTGCAAGTATCTGTTTATATATTGCCTTTATCCTAATTTCTGCGGTTGGAACGGTACTTGCTATTCAATCACTAAGTGATTCTACAAAATACAAGTATCGTTATCAGACACTGCAAAGATTAGGAGTGAATGATAAGTCATTATTTAAGACAATTAGAAAGCAATTACTGATATTATTTGGTGTTCCAGTTGTTTATTCTATTGTTGCAAGTTTTTGTATGTTGTTCTCTGTTAATAATGTATATCAAATTTATTTAGAAAGTAAGTTTAGTTATTTGTTATACTTTGTAGGAGGTTTAGCAATTTTCTTCCTAATTTACGGACTTTATTGGATTACAACTTATATTGGATTCAAGAGAAATATCAATGAGGAGAGTTAGTATTTACTAGCTCTCCTATTAAAATTTAATTATACTAGAAATCAAGGAGGTGTAATCAGATGAAAATTGCAATTATTGAAGATGATGAAATCACTCGTCTCGAGCTTTCTAAATTATTGAAAGGACAAGGATATGAAATAACTTTGATGACAAATTTTGAAAACTTAACAGAAGAACTAGGAAAATATTCTGTTGATTTGATACTGCTAGATATTAACCTACCTTACGAGAATGGTTATGAGATTTGTGAAAAAATCAAAAGAATAACATCAGTTCCAATCATTTTTGTGACAAGCAGAGATACCCATGCAGATGAACTGAGAAGTATTCAGGTTGGTGGTATTGATTTTGTTACAAAGCCATATGACACGCTTATTCTTTTGGAAAAAATCAAGCGTGCGTTGAGACTTTCTAATCCTAATAATTTCCGTGAGATTGTCAAAAAGGACTGCACCCTTGATTTACACTTATCCATTTTGAAATATCAAAATGAAAGTATTGAACTTACAAGAAATGAGTTCCGCATTTTATATTATTTCTTTATGAATGAAGAGAAAATTATTAGTAAAGAGGAACTTTTAGATAAGTTATGGAATGACAAATATTATTTAGATGAAAACGTCCTACTGGTTAATATGACCAGACTAAAAAAGAAAATGAAAGAAATTGGGATTGTTCATCTTTTGCAAAATATACGAGGAAAGGGTTGGAAACTGTGAGCTTTTTTATATTCTTAGAAGAAAAAATATTAGAGATACTGTTTCAGATTTTTTTTCTGGCATTTGTGGTATTCTTACTGTTCTTCTATGGTGTGGGCAGTGTATTCATTTTTTTGTTGATAATATTATTTGTTACCATACAATGCTCTTTTCAATGGTTTCTGTATCGAAAAAAGCTAAAGGTTTCTAAGCATATAATTGATTTAGTAGACAGTTTAGAGGAAGGCTACTATATTGCTGAAATTATACCAAAACCACAGGAGTTGCAAAACGAAGCCTATTACTATGCATTAAAAAGAGCATGTAAAGCAATGAATGATGAAATTAGTAAAATTGCAGAAGAAAAACAGGAATATCAAGAATATGTTGAAAGTTTCGCACATGAAATCAAAATACCAATTGGTGCTTTGTCGCTAACATTTGACAATAGTAAAAATCATACCTTGAAAAAAGAAACAGATAAAATATTCCATCTTGTAGAACAAATGCTTTATTATGCAAGAAGTGAAAATACAGAAAAGGACTATTTTGTAAGACAGCTGAATTTAGAAGATGTTATGCATAATGTAATATTAAAATTCCGTCATTCACTTATGGAGATAAAGGCTGTTGTTGATATAAGTGATATGGATAAGACAGTCTATACAGATGAAAAATGGCTGACTTTTATTCTGTCGCAGATAGTACAAAATTCCATTAAGTATTTTAATAAACATGAGAACAGATTGACAATATACAGTCAAGATAATGGTACTCATATACTTCTTACAATTAAGGATAATGGTTGTGGTATAAGGCAGTCTGAATTAACTAGACTATTTGAAAAAGGCTTTACAGGCTCAAACAGGAAAAAGTCCAATGCAACTGGTATGGGGCTTTATCTGTCAAAAAAACTGTGTGATAGATTAGGTTTAAAATTAGATGTTGAGTCTAAAGAAAATGAATATACGAGAGTGACAATTACATTTCCAAAAGGAACAGTACATAATTTTTCGGAATAAATTGATACACCTTTTTATTTATTAAATTCACTTGCGTAAAAATATTAAGAGAAACAGGACTTTAATAGTGAATACTTGTTTTAAAAATGTAGAAAATAAAAGAAAAACAAAATGGAGGAAGTAGGATGAAAAAGTGTTTATATTGTAATAAGAAATTGAAGGAAGAATGCTTTTCTAACAAAATAGGAAGCTTTTGCTCAGAAAAGCATTTTGATGATTATTTAAAAAGCTTATCAAAAGAGGAATATGTAGCACTTCAACATTCATTTTGTGTATGTAGTGATGACTAACGGGTTCATAAATATGAACCTGTTTTTTTGTACATAATATATGTGAATATTAAACAAAAGAAAAGGTGATTTTATGAAAAGGAAAAAGAAGTTTTCGTTTCCAACAGCATATACAGTTATTTTAGCTGTAATGCTAATTGTTCTTTTATTAACATATGTAATACCTTCAGGAAAGTACAGTACTTTAAGTTATGTTGTGGAGGGTGGTAAGTTTGTAGTTGAGGATCCTTTTGGGGGACAGGTAGAGCTAGAGGGTACACAAAAGGCTTTAGATGAGCTTGGGATAAAGATTGATATAGGAATGTTTAAGGATGGATCAATAACAAAGCCAGTGGCTATTCCTGGGAGTTATAAGGGGATAGAAAAAGAAAATAAATCTATAATTAATGGAATAGTATCATTTTTTAAAGCTCCAGTTGAAGGGCTATACGACTCTATAGACATTATTACATTTGTTTTAGTTATAGGAGGTATTGTAGGGGTAGTAAATAAGTCGGGAGCATTTACAGCAGGTATTAATAGTCTTTCAAAAATATTAAAGGGAAAAGAAAAGTGGTTAATTGTTCTTATTACAATCCTAATAGGTATTGGGGGTACAACTTTTGGATTAGCAGAGGAGATAATAGCTTTTTACCCAATAGTTATACCAGTTTTTTTAGCATCAGGATACGATGCTTTAGTAGCTATTGCAGCTGTATATTTAGGGTCAGCAATGGGAACTATGGCATCTACAGTAAATCCTTTTGCAACAGTAATAGCATCAAATACAGCGGGAATAAATTTTACAGATGGAATGTTTGTAAGGATTGCTTTACTTGTTTTAGGTTTATTAACATGCATTATATATGTAATTAGATATGCAGAAAAGGTAAAGAAGGATCCAAGTAAATCACTAATATACAGCCAGAAAGAAGAAATAGATAAACAATATTTAATTAGTAGCAAAGAAGATACTCCTAAGTTTACTTTAGGTAGAAAGGCTATGCTTGTAATATTTGTATTATCCTTTGGAATTATGATTTATGGAGTAAAGGAACTTGGGTGGTGGTTCCAGGAAATGACCGCTTTATTTTTAGGTGTAACCTTTATTATGTTTTTATTTGCTGGATTAAATGAAAAAGAGTTTGTAAATGAATTTGTAGTTGGAGCTTCAGATTTATTAGGTGTAGCATTAATTATTGGATTAGCACGTGGAGTAACTATAATTATGGAAAAAGGGATGATTAGTGATACCATTCTATTTTATTTAAGTAAGGGAATTTCAGGTATGAGTGGTGTAGTATTCTCAACTGTAATTTTCTTTGTTTATATTATTTTAGGATTTTTTATAGCTTCTTCATCAGGACTTGCAGTATTATCTATACCAATAATGGCACCTCTCGCAGATATTGTTGGAATAAACAGGGATATAATTGTTTCAGCATATGAATTTGGCCAAGGATTAATGGCCTTTATAACACCTACAGGGTTAATATTAGCATCCTTAGCTATGGTTAAGATAACCTATAATAAGTGGTTGAAGTTTATACTACCATTAATGATAATTATTGGGGTATTAGCTGTTATAGTATTGGGATTTGGAGTGATTGTAGGATAATTTGTCAAAATTTCGTACATAATTATTTCCATTACAGCATTTTTTGATATATAATATATTTGGGATTTAAATGAAAAGGAGAGAAATCAATGAGTGAATTGAATCATGAACTTGGCATAATAGCACTAAAAAGCTGTGTCGAACTAGGAAATGCTGTAAATAAATTTATACAAGAAGAGAGAGATAACAAAGATTCTTATATTATACCTTTAAATGAAGTAAGATTTGCTAATGGTGAAGGTAAAGTTAAGATATCTGAAACTGTAAGAGGTAAAGATATTTATATTTTATGTGATATCGGAAACTATAGTTGTACATATAAAATGTTTGGATTTGAGCATAACATGGGACCAGACGAACATTTCCAAGATATCAAGAGAACTGTTGCTGCAATAAGAGGTAAGGCTGCAAGAATAACAGTAATCATGCCATTACTTTATGAATCAAGACAACATAGAAGAAAGGGAAGAGAATCTTTAGATTGTGCTTTAGCACTTCAAGAGCTTGAAAGATTAGGTGTAGATGAAATAATCACATTTGACGTTCATGACCCTAATATTCAAAATGCAGTACCTTTATTATCATTTGAAAACTTCTATCCTACATACGATATAGTTAAAACACTTGTATCACAGGAAAAAGATTTAGAATTAGATAAGGATAAGTTACTAGTTATAAGTCCAGATACAGGAGCTATGGATAGAGCAATTTATTATTCAAGTGTATTAGGTGTAGATGTAGGTTTATTCTATAAGAGAAGAGACCATTCAACTGTTATAAATGGAAAGAACCCAATAGTTCAACATGAATATATGGGAAGAGATGTTGCAGGAAAAGACGTATTAATAGTTGATGATATGATAGCTTCGGGAGAATCTGTTCTTGATATAGCTAGAGAATTAAAGAAGAGAAATGCTAGAAATGTATATGTAGCTGCTACATTTGCTTTCTTTACAGAAGGTTTAGAGAAGTTCAATAAGTACTATGAAGATGGTACTATATCAAAGATTTATTCAACTAACTTAACATATATACCAGAACAATTACTAGAAGCTAAGTGGTTTGAAAGAGTAGATATGTCAGAATTCTTAGCTAGAATAGTAAATAGATTACATAGTGGTAAGTCTATAGCTAAATATATGGATGCTACACAAGTGATTCATAATTTACTTAGAGAGTAATAATAATTAATAAATTAGAAAAAACTGCTTTAGGGCAGTTTTTTTATGTTTATTATAAATCTTTATAAGAAATCAATTCTATATTATCATTATTTTTTATGTATTCTTTTATTTCATTGCTTGTAAGAATTTCTAGTTCAAAAGCCCTTTTTGTATTATAGCTACTATTTCTAAGAATAGTTGAATCAACATAAGCAGGATGACTCATTAACTCCATATAGTCCTTATCTAAATTATTTTGAAGAATTGAAAGAAGATTTTCTAAAGATACACCCTCATTATAAAAGTCACAGTTAAAGTTTTTAGAGTGTTTTATATTATTTTCATCAAGTTTATCTTCCCAAGCTTTATCCATTCCTCTTACAGGAATATTTAGTTCTTTAGCGATTTCCATAGCAACTTGGTATTGTTCATTAGTTACAGCGTAGTGAAAATCTATATGAACTGGAGTAAATCCTGTTGATAAGAATTTATCTACTTGAGCTCTATATTCCTTTCTTATTTCTTCAATATTGGCAGTTTCAATTTTAGCCATATCTCTATCAAAGGTACCATCATTGTTTACTATTCTTTTAAGTCCTGTAGAGATTGGACTACCAACAGTCATAACTAAATGAATTCCTACCTTCAATTCACTGTTATTTTTCATTAATTCAATAGCGTGATTAAATCCAGGCATGTTTACCATTAATGAAGTAGATGTCATAACCCCATTTTTAAAACATTCTAAAATACCTAAATTTTGTCCAATACTATAACCAAAGTCATCCCCGTTTACAATAAGTTTCATATATAAGTCCTCCTAATGATGTTTGTATAAATAGAGTATCATAAGATTATACACACTGTAAACATATACATGATTGTTAAATGTGGGATAATTTATATTTATCCCACAAAAATCTTGAGAGTATTAGATGTTGGAGAAACTAATTGGAAAATATTTTATTATTAATGAAGTTAAATTTAAATCTATAATACATATTATTCTATACTAAATAATATGTTACATAATCTTATTCAAATTTTATAAATTCTTTTTTACTTAATGGAAATTATATTATTAAAGAATATAGACAATAGGAGGATAACATATGAGAAAATTTTTAAAAGACTATATTGATGCTATAGAAGAGTTACCCATTAAAAGCAAATATTCAAAAGAAGAATTGTTAATAAATGATTTCTTAATCCAAAAAGAAGGAAAGGTTGAAATATATTATGCTCCTCATAATGAGTACATAAACTCAATGGCCAAGGTATTTATTGTAGGAATAACACCAGGATTTCAACAGATGAATACAGCAATAGTAGAAGCAAGAAAAGGAATAGAAAAGGGATTATCTATTGATGAAATAAGTTATAATTGCAAGGTTGCAGCTAGATTTAGTGGTAGTCTAAGAAATAATATAATAAGTATGTTAGATGGAATATATCTAAATGATGCATTAGGAATAAATAGTTGCAGTGAGCTTTTTAAGAATAAAGACTATCTTTTACATACGATTTCACTTATACCTTATTCAGTTTTTGTAGCTGGTAAGAATTATACAGGGCATACCCCAAAGATTCTAAAAACTCCAATTCTAATGAACTATATAGAGAATATTTTTCTAGATGAACTCTCTAACTTAGAAAATGTTTTAATTATTCCACTAGGAAAAGCTGTAGAAGAGGTGTTAGATAAATTTATAAAAGAAGGAAGAATAGATGAAAAATATGTTTTAAAAGGATTTCCTCATCCTTCTGGTGCAAATGGAAATAGAAAAAAGCAATATGAAGATAACAAAGAAAAGATGATAAAACATATAAAAGAAATATTTTAGAGCCTCCCCACATATTATATCATGTGTAACTTAGCACATGGAGGTGAGGCATATGATTGTAATAATTACTATATTAACAATAATTATATTTATTTTAACGGCTTTTGATAATGTGGATAGAACTAAAGAATATTTTAAGTATGGAATTAAGAGAATTAATCTTACTTATAAAAGTCTATGGACAGAGGGGGATTTTCTTGTAAGGATAACTCAAGGTGGAATGATAATTATTACAGAGATGTTTAATTTACTTTCTATATATACTATTGTATTAAAGTATGTTAAATTACATTTTTCTATTGAAGTAGACGTGATTTTTAAAACTATTGTTATTATAGTAGGGGTTATAATTGTGCACTATTTAATGGGATATATACTTTTATTAAGTTCTAACCTTCATAGGTATATGAGTATGGGAGTTGATAAAAGTATAAAGGGAGATTTCCTACTTACCTATTTTATAATATCTTCTTATGTGATGATACTTATAGTTTTTCCAAATGAATTAAATAAATATACTTTATCTGGTGCATTGGGAATTATAATAAGCTACTTTTTAAATATGAAGTTGTTACTAAAAATAATGAGAAATCCAAGGTATATAAAGTTTGACAGAAAGGATAGAGGTGGATTTTTTCAAGTATTTATTGCAGCTATGTCAATAGTTACTATGATAGTTATAAACTTATTTTTAGGAGTTTCTTTAACTAATATAATAGATAAAGGAGCTTTTTCTTCAAATCCGAATAATTTTGATTTGCTTTACTATACTATAGTAACATTCACAACAATAGGATTTGGGGATATAAGCCCTATATCTAACTTGGCTAAATTTATGGCTATAGTAATATCTATTACGAGTATTATTTGTTTAACTATTTTCTTAGGAAGTATTTTTTCGCTAAGAGAAAGAAAAGAGTAGTAAGAGTGGAAAAAATTAAGGGAATTTTTTTAGCAAAAATAATTTTGAAAAGATAATCATTTTCCTTTATTATATAAGTATAAGATTTTTTTAGAAGAGGACAGAATATATGAAATTACTTAAGATACAAAATAAATTTATAGAGGGTAAACCCTACAAAAATAGTATAGTTAAAGGAAGAAGCAATACAGGAAAAACTGAAGCATTCTTACATAGAATATTAAAATTAGTTAATAATTTTGCTATTGAAAAAGAGGATAAAATTTTATTTGTTCAAAAGGAAAAAGGTCTATTAGATAAAATAAAAAGTAGATTTAATAAAGTAAAATTTGATAATAATTATAAATATATATCCCTATTATCATCAGATGTGGAGCCTGAGTTTATTACCTTAAATGAACTTATATTAAAATACTCCGATGGTTCTGTTTTAGCAAAGCAAAATGAGAGATTAGATATCCTTAAAGAAGGGATAAAAATAGGGTGCTTTAAAAGATGCAATAAATTAAATAATGATAACTTATATTTAATTTTAAATGAAATAAAGTATATGAAGAATAATAATATAAAGAAGGCTGAAGATTTTATGACTTTAATGGGAGGCCCATTAAAGCTAAGAAAGAATTCTCCATCAAGAGCAGAAATGTTCATTCTATATAGTTACTATAATAGAATTCTTAAAGAAAAGGGATTAGTGGATGAAGAGGATAGAATAAGATTAGCTATTGAAAATATAAATAAGGAAGATAGTGGATATGTTCATCTTTTTATAGATAATGTAGAGGGACTATCTAAATTAGAGTTAGAGTTTTTATTAGCTTTATATAAGGACAAGTCTTATGGAACAATTACATTAGGAATTGACGTAGATAAGGGAGAAAATATTTATTCTGAGCTTGTAAAAAAAGGAAGGGTTTATGCTAAAAAGGTATTTGGTAACAATAAAAAGATATACAATTTTAAAGTGGATGTAGTAGAAAAAAATAATAAACAAGTAATTAATGAAGAGTTTAATATAAAAGAAAAGTACAAGTTCTTTGATTTAAAACATAGAAGACACTTTGATTTTTCTATTGAAAATACAGGTTTTGAGGAAAAGATCTTAGGGGAGTTAGATGAAAAGTACTCTGATGATGAATTAGAACAAATTCCTGTCTTCAATAATATAGCAGCAGGGGAGCCAATTCTTATATCTCCAGAGCAACAAGATACTTTTACTTTACCTAAGTATTGGGTTAAGGGTGGAAACAAGAAATTTATATTAAAAGTAAAGGGTAACTCTATGATAAAGGCCAACATAAATGATGGTGACCTTGTTGTAATTGAGCAAACGCAAGCTCCTATGAATGGAGATATAGTGGCAGTAAATATAGAGGGAAGTGCAACATTAAAAACATTAAGTTTAACTAAGACTACAATAACACTATTGCCAGAAAATGATGATTATGAGCCTATAGTTGTTACACCAGATGAAGAGTTTTATATTTTAGGAAAAGCAATTGGTGTAATAAGAAAATAATAATTGAGTTGATATATAAATTTAGCTTTTTTGGGATGGAGAAGAGTGTATAGTAACCTTATTAAAGATAAATAAAACTAAAATCCCTAGATTAATTTCTAGGGATTTCTTTTAATATTTTTTCGCAAAGTTTATGTGTAATTATTGAATCTTCTAGCATATCATAATTGAGATTCTTAGTTTTAACATCATCAATAAATGATGAAATAATTGAATTAAAACCTCTTTTGTGAAGAGTATTTTCCCAGTCTCCAAATTCCTTTATTGAAGTACTATTGTTTTCAAGAAGAGTTGTATGAGTTAAATTTCGGACAATGGCTTTTTTACCAGGAGCCATATATTCAACTATTTCTTCAGTTATTCCGTTTATTCTATTCATTATACCAATAGCTGTAGTTTTAGAATTAGATAGTTTCAAAGTAATGCTTTGTAATAGATTATCCTCTATTCTTGCATCTACAGTAAAATTATCATAAACTCCATTCATTAAAAATCTTAGGGTATCTACAACGTGAATAAAATCATCATATACAAAAACTCTTGGCTCTCCAGGTAAATTTACTCGATTTTTTTGGATTAGTACTATATTTGCTTCTCCTAAATTTTTTAATGAACTTATCATAGGAGCAAAACGCCTATTAAAACCTACTCTAAGTATTAAATTGTTTTTTATAGCTAAGTCCTTTAATTCTAAAGCTTCATCTAAGTTATAGCTTATAGGTTTATCTACATAAACATGAATTCCACTAGATAAAAGTTTTTTACAAATATCATAGTGTGAGTCTGTAGAGCTGTGAATAAAAGCACACTCTATTCCTTCATTAATTAAAGCATCTACATTAGAAACTGCTTTATCTATTTTATATTTTGATTTAGTTTCTTTTAATGTAGTGTTATTTCTTGTGCACAATACAATTTCTAAATCATCCATTAATGTTATAAGTGGAAGATAGGCTTTTTTACATATGTCTCCTATTCCAATAATACCGACTTTCATAAATCCTCCTAAATTTGAATGTTCAATTAAATTTTAGCAGATATACATAACTAAGGAAATATTAATATAAAATTAAGATAATAAATTTGGCCAAGGTGGTATAATTAGTAGTGGTAAAAGGATTGATTATTATGTTTTTTTTAAGAGGAGAGATAATATATGGTTATGGATATAGCTAAAAGATTTATAAAAGATAGAAAAGCTATATTTTTAGTAATAGCATATTTAATTACTATAATAGGGTATGAACTTGTAAATGGATTAAATATACCAAGTATATCATTAGCAACAACGTTGGATAGTAAAATACCCATTATTAAGTATTTTGTAATTCCGTACTATATGTGGTATGCACTTGTTTTATTCTCGTTTATATATATTTATGCAAAAAATAATGAGGAATTTTATAAGTTTGCTAAGTGCATAGTGTTAACTATGTTATCAGCTTTAGTAATATTTATATTTTTTCAAACTAGCGTAAGTCGTCCAATTATTGTTGGGGATGATGTATTTTCAAACATGATAAGAAATATATATGCAAATGATAGACCGGTGAATTGTTGTCCAAGCCTTCATGTAGCCTTGGCATTAATTTGTAGTATATGGGTTTGTAGAGTTTCAGAAAATAAAATTTTAAAATCAACAGTAATTATTGTAGGATATTTAATTATCTTATCTACGCTATTTATTAAACAACATGTAATTATGGATGTTATAGTTGCATTTGTCCAAGTTCTTATTTTAAGAAATATAGTGGATAGGAATTCATATGTTGAATATGAGGAAGCTGTAAAAATAAGATAAATATAAAGATGAGGATAAACTCCTCATCTTTTTTATGTATAGGATAATAATTTTAAGATTTCTTTTTAGTAGTTAATACTAGCTGGTTTAACGTTATTTTTATCGTTTTGTCCACATGGTGTAACACCGTATGTCATGTTACAATGAACACATCTATCTACTAAAGTTTTCATTGTAAATGTATTACCACATGAGCAATCTATTTTGTAAAGATATTTTAAAGGGAAATTATCTTTACCCTTACTTCTTACTAAATCAACGATGGCTTTTCCATCATCACCATTATTAGCTTTTGTTAAACATCCACAACCCATTTCAAATTCCTCCTTTGTTTTATATAATGATATTATAAAGGAAAAACTTTAAATTGTCTTTATTAAAAAAGAATAATTATTTATAGGAGTGATATATTGAATATAGATTTACTTGAGAAGAATGAATTTTTTATTGGACTAAAGGCAGATGAAATAGGGAAAATATTAGAATCTGTTAAATATTCCTTTGAAGAATATAAAAGAGGTAGTGTAATTGCAAACGAGGAGGAAGATTGTAGTAGCATAGGATTAATTTTAGAGGGAGTTATAGAAGTACAAAGAATTTATCCGAGTGGTAACAGTATAATTGTAAAGAGATTAAAGTGTGGTGATGTTTTTGGAGAAGCTTTAGTTTTTTCAAAAGAGAGTACATATCCAGCTACGATTATGTCTACAACAGATAGTAAAATTTTATTTGTTAATAAAAATGAAATATTAAGATTATGTGTAAGAGAAGAAAAAATACTAGAGAACTTTGTATCATTACTAAGTGATAAAGTTTTTATGTTAAATAATAAAGTAAAAAGTTTAGCATTTAAGAGTGTAAGAGAAAAGGTAATAAATTTTATATTGGAATTACAAAAAAGTCAGCAAAGTGACCTTATAAAATTAAAAAGCAGTAAAGAGGATATAGCATCATATTTAGGAATTCCAAGACCATCACTTTCAAGAGAATTAATAAAATTAAGAGAAGATAAATTAATAGAATTTGATAGGTCATCTATAAATATATTGAATTTAGAGGCATTAGAAGAGGAACTTTTCAAATAAAAAAGGTGGGGGGATATTTATTTTGATTGTTCCGTCGCAAGCTCCAATTCACATCAAAACAAATATCCACCCCACTCATACTAAAGGTAAGGAAAATATAAAATTATTTTTCTATATATTAAAAAATGAGTTTGTAACGTTTGTTACAGACTCATTTTTTATTTGAATGTATTATTAACTCAGATAATAAATACACAAGTAAAGGAGATAAGAATATGAATCAAAATATGTTCTGTATGCAATGTCAAGAAACAGCTCAAAATAAAGGATGTACAAAAGTTGGGGTGTGTGGTAAAAGTGCTGATTTAGCTAATATGCAAGATTTGTTAATATATGTAACAAAAGGTTTATCAGAAGTTACAACAAGATTACGTGAAGAAGGAAAAGAAGTATCAAAGGATATAAATCATTATGTAACTTTAAATTTATTTACAACAATTACAAATGCAAACTTTGATGATGAAGTATTTTATGAAAGAGTAAAAGAAACACTTTTAATGAAAAATGAATTATTAGAGAAGGTTTCGAATAAAGAAGGATTATCTGAAGTAGCAACTTGGGATATAAAAGAAAATGAAAATAATGGATTTTTAAATACACTTAAAAATATAGTTTTAGGAAACAATGATGGTAAAGAAGTAAATGCAATGTTAAAGGCAAAAGCAGAATCTGAAGAAGTTGGTGTGTTAGCAACTAAGGATGAAGATATTCGTTCTTTAAGAGAATTAATAACTTACGGATTAAAAGGTTTATCTGCATATTCTAAGCATGCAAATGCATTAGGATATGATAATGAAGAAATAGATGCATTTATGCAAGAAACATTATCAAAATTATTAGATGATTCCTTAACGGTAGATGAATTAGTAGCATTAACATTAGAAACAGGTAAGGTAGGCGTTGATGGTATGGCATTACTTGATAAGGCTAATACTTCTACTTATGGAAATCCGGAAATTACAAAGGTTAATATAGGTGTTGGTAAAAATCCAGGTATATTAGTATCTGGTCACGACTTAGCAGATATTGAACAGCTATTAATTCAAACAGAAGGTACAGGCGTAGATGTTTATACTCACTCAGAAATGTTACCAGCACACTACTATCCACAATTAAAGAAATACTCTCATTTAGTAGGTAACTATGGTAATGCTTGGTGGAAACAAAAAGAAGAATTTGAAAGTTTTAACGGACCAATATTAATGACAACAAACTGTATAGTAACACCAAAGGACTCTTACAAGGATAAGATGTTCACAACAGGTGCAGCAGGATTCCCAGGATGTAAACACATCGAAGGTGAAGCTGGATCTAAGAAAGATTTCTCTGAGATTATTGAATTAGCAAAAACATGTGCAGCTCCAACAGAAATTGAAACAGGTGAAATCATAGGTGGATTTGCTCATGAACAAGTATTTGCGCTTGCTGACACTGTAGTAGAAGCAGTAAAATCAGGAGCAATCAAGAAATTCGTAGTTATGGCTGGTTGTGACGGTAGAGCTTCTAAGAGAAACTACTATACTGATTTTGCAAAAGCACTTCCAAAGGACACAGTTATATTAACTGCAGGATGTGCAAAATATAAATATAACAAATTAAACTTAGGAGATATCGGAGGTATTCCAAGAGTATTAGATGCTGGTCAATGTAATGATTCCTATTCATTAGCATTAATTGCTCTTAAGTTAAAAGAAGTATTTGGACTAGCTGATATCAATGAGTTACCAATTATTTACAATATAGCTTGGTATGAACAAAAGGCTGTAATTGTATTACTATCATTATTATATCTTGGAGTGAAAGAAATTCACTTAGGTCCAACATTACCTGCGTTCCTTTCTCCAAATGTAGCAAATGTATTAGTTGAGAAATTTGGAATTGGTGGAATTTCAACAGTAGAGGAAGATATGAATATGTTCTTCCCTGAAAGTAAAGAAAGTACTGAAATTACAAAGAATACAATTATTGCTGATATATTAAAAATAAACCCTAATGCAGAAGGTGTATTAATGTCTGCAGGAATGCATTGCCTTGGATGTCCAGCTTCTCAAGGAGAAACATTACAAGAGGCTTGTATGGTTCATGGATTAGATATAGAAGAATTATTACAAAAATTAAAATAGTATATTAGATAAAAAAGAGTTGTTATAAAAACTATTATAAGTTTTATAACAGCTCTTTTTTTGGGGGTATAGAATAATAGAATTTCTTAATTAATATACTTGTAATGGTTATGTGTGATAATTCAAATAAAAAATTATTTAGTGAGTAAAGGGGGATAAATATAAGAGTTAATTATTATAATCCATACTTAGATGAAAATACTGAAGGGTACTTAGTAGAATATAGAGGAGAATTTAAGAATCAAATAGATAAAGTAGATTATGCATATGGTAATACTATTACTGATACTTTGGCTGTAGTGTCTGTAAGTGAGGATGATATAGAAAGATTAAAGTTAGATGTTCCGGCTATTATTTATATAGAAGTAAGAAGCCCTTATGTATTGCAGGACATTTCGCCAGAATCAATTGATGAAATAAGTTCAATTAAAGTAAATCCTTATTTGAATTTAGATGGTACTGGAGTTTTAGTTGGGATGATAGACACAGGTATTGATTATTTAAATCCAGAATTTATTAGAGAGGATGGTACCTCTAGAATAGAAGTTATATGGGATCAGACAGTTCAAGTTGAAAACTCAAATTATTATGTAGGAACAGAATTTTCTAATAATGATATAAACAAAGCAATTCAAAGAAGTAGAAATGGAGAAAATCCATATGATATTGTTCCAAGTAAGGACGAAAATGGGCATGGAACTAAGATGGCTGGGATAATCGGTGCAAGAGGGTATAAGAGTGAAATAAGGGGGGTAGCTAATAATTGCAATTATGTAGTAGTAAAATTAGTACCTTCTCCTAATTTTGAGAAACAATTAAGAGAGAATGGAGTACCTGTAGTTCCTGTTTACAACCCTGGTGAGATATTATCTGGAATTGAGTTTTTAAATGCATATGCTCTGAAGGTAAGGAAACCAATAGTGATATTTATAGGCGCTGGAACGACTATAGGAGCACATAATGCTAACAATATTATATCTAGGTATTTAACAAATATATCAGATAGAAGAGGTATAGTAATTGTAGCAGGAACAGGAAATGAAGGAAGTAGTGAAGGTCATTATTCAGATATCATTAAATATATAGGAGAAGAAAATAAAATAGAATTAAATATATCAAAAGAAATGAAGTATTTTACTATATTAGTTTGGGTATCAAGACCTAGCAAAATGGCTATCAATGTTATATCGCCATCCGGTGAGGAATCTAAATATATAAATTCTCAAGTTAATAAAGAGAAAATGGTAAGGTATATACTTATAAATACATCACTTAGAGTTAATTATTATGATCCTGATATATATACTGGAAATCAAGTTATAATGCTTAGATTTGATAATATAAAAAAAGGAATATGGACTATTAAATTAAGAGGCGATTATGTTTTAAATGGTACATTTCATATTTGGTTATATCCAAGCAAACTATTACCTCAAGGAACAAAGTTTTTTAAATCGAATCCATATAATACCTTAACAATTCCATCTACTGCTGTAAATTTGGTAACTGTAGCTCATTATAATAGTACTAACGATACTTCAGTTGCAGAATCGGGAAGAGGATATAATGTTGATGGATTAATTAATCCAGATATTACAACAGGGGGAGTAAATATATTAACTACAATACCAGGAGGTAACATACAAGCAGTAAGTGGAAGTTCGGTTGCTACAGCAATTGTTGCAGGTGTATGTTTATTAATTCTTCAATGGGGGATAGTAGATAAAAATGATCCTCAGATGTTCTCATCTAAAGTAAGAAGTTATTTGATTTATGGAGCCAATAGAAAGAATAATGAGACTTATCCTAATAGAGAAACTGGCTTTGGATATTTAAATATAAAAAATACATTTGAATTTATTGGTGGAGTATATAGGTTAGAGAGCGGTAATAGGCAAGAGAACAATAGACAACAAATCATTGTGGTAATGGATAAGGGTATATATGACACTTTTGAAAAGAGAGGGGATTTGTTTAGTTGAAAAAATCTGATGATATTCCAGAATTTATTTATACAAGCGGTGATTATAATAAATATTTAATTCAATATGAGGGTGATATTGAATTAGATTTAAAAGGTGTGCCAGGATTGTACGTAAGTAAAATTAATGATAAATATGCTATTCTTACAGTTATAAATGTTGAGATAGGAATTAGCAATGAATTTAGATATATTAAAAATTTAATTATTAGAAATAATAGAAATTTTGATAGTATATCATTTTTTAAAATTCTTGAGCCTTATACTTTGCAAGAAATTACACCATTAGAAGCAACAGGTTATGAATATATTCAAAATAGTGATTCTATTAACCTAAAAGGAGAAGGGGTTATTGTTGGTATTATCGATACAGGAATAGATTATCTAAATAATATCTTTATGGATGAAGCAGGAAAAACTAGAATTGAGTTTATTTGGGATCAAGGGGTAAATACTAAAGGAAATAATAATAATATCCCTTATGGAACTATATATACATCGGATGATATTAATAAAGCGATTAATGCATATAGAAATGGTGAAAATCCATATGATATAGTTCCAAGTAGAGACGAAGTTGGCCATGGAACTCATATGGCATCATTAGTTGGAGGAATGGATTATAATAGAAATAAAACATATGGAATAGCTTCAAAGTGTAGGTATGGGATAATAAAGTTAAATGAAGATATAGCTTTTAAAAAAAGATTCAATATAAAAGTACCAATTTATAATTTAGCTGCAATATTTCCTGCTTTAGAATATTTAAAGGATTATACTCTGACAAATTCTAAGCCAATGGTTATTTTATTACCTATTGAAAGTAATTCTGGTAATCATAAAGGAAATTCTATATTAGACAAATATATAAAAACTATATCTAGTAATGTTGGAATAGTAATAGTTACTGGAACAGGAAATGAAGGAGATGCAGGAGGTCATTCTATATCTGTTATTGAGAATGTAGGAGATAGTGAAGTTATTGAGCTTAATATATCAGAGGAAGATAAAAATATATTGGTGGATATATGGGTTAATGTTCCAGATGTAATTGATGTAAATATAATATCACCTTCTGGGGAGGAATCAGGTGTTTTAAGCACTTCTGGAAGTATAGAATTTGCTGAAGAAATTTCATTTGTGTTAGAGGAAACTCATATTTTTTATACAGAATTTGTACCAGAAGTTTTTACTGGAGATCAGTTAATTAGAATAACTATGCATAATATCAAACATGGAATATGGAAAATCAGAGCTACATTAGAAAAAGGGAAAAACTCAATCGTAAATGCATGGATTCCACAAAGAGCTTTAATAAATCCACAAACAAGATTCCTAAATAGTGATATATATGGAACCATAACAATACCAGGAGATTCTACTGAAACTATTACTGCTGCTGGTTATGATCAAGATAATTTTAATATATTAAGCTATTCTGGTGTTGCCTTTAGAGATGACTTTATTGATAGAATTGATATAGCTGCAGGTAGTAAAAATGCAGTGGCAGTGGGTTTGAATAATGAAATAAGTATTGTAAATGGGACAAGTGTTGCAGCAGCTATAGCTGCTAGTACTTGTGCTTTATTGATGGAGTGGGGAATAGTTAGAAGAAATTATCCATATATGTCTACTCAAAGTATAAAAACTTTTATTGCTAGAGGAACACAAAAAAGAAAAGGGGATATATACCCTAATGCACAATGGGGGTATGGAATTCTAAATTTATATGATATATTTAGTAATATTAATTGATATGAAGAAGCTATATTTTGTAGCTTCTTCTTTTATTATTTTATAAAAATATAGTATTATATAGGTAAAACATATAGTATGGAGAATTTTATGAATAAGAGTAAAGAATTATTAAGTGTAAGATATATAGTATTTATATTTTTAATTTATCAGCTGTTTTGTGAGAGTGGAAATAACAGCTTATTTAGTTTGATTTTTATTTTACTAATTATTATCAATAATAATCTTAGGGTATTTTTTATTGAAAACGAAAAAATAAAAATTATATCCATAGCACTAGAATTTATACTAATTCCTATTGCTCAATTAAATTTTGGAGGCTGGATACTTTTTTACTTAATAGGTGCAATAATTGATGTATTTACATTAAAGAATAATTATATTAAGAAGGGGTTTATTATAGTTTCTGCATTAATAGGAATTACAGAAAAATTTAATGAATCCTTTGAAAGTGGCATGGTTAATTTATTTATTTTAGGAGTGTTTATTATACTTTTAAATTATATTGAACGTCTTTATTCAACAAAACTAGAAGCACAAAAGCTTTATGACAAATTAAGAGTTTCAGAAGAAAAACTGATAGAAGCTAATAATGAATTAGAAGGATATGTACAGTCTATAGAAGAAATAACCTTACTAAAAGAAAGAAATAGAATATCTAGAGAAATACATGATAGTGTAGGACATGCATTATCTACAGCTATGATACAATTATCTGCTATGGAGGCCATTGGGAAAAAAGAAAAAAGTAGTCTTGGGGAAATGGCAGGAAACTTGAGAGAATTTATAAATGAAAGTTTTCAAGATGTAAAGAAGGCTGTTAAAGAATTAAAACCAGATGAATATGATAACTATCAAGGAGTCTTAAGAATACAAGAAGTTTGTAAAAACTTTAAGAAGATGTCTGGTGTAGATGTTAAGGTTATAGTTTCTAAAGGGGAGTGGAATCTATCTACTAAGCAAGTAAGTAACTTATATAGAATAACACAAGAAGTCTTATCTAATGCATTAAGGCATGGAAAGGCTACTGTAGTAAATATAATTATGAATTTTACTGAAGATGATTTTGTAATATCTTTTAAAGATAATGGCCAAGGAACTGATAAAATTCAAGAAAGTGGAGTTGGCTTAAAGAGTATAAGAGAAAGAGTTAATGAAATGAATGGACTAGTAGATATTAAATCATCTATAGATAATGGATTCTTCGTAAAAATTACAATTCCTAAGGAAAAGGAGATATAGGATGGAAAAAATAAAACTTTTAATAGTAGATGATGAAAAGTTAATTAGAGATGGACTTAAGATAATGCTTTCTACTTTTGAGGATATTGAAGTTGTAGATACTTGTGAAAATGGGTTTAAGGCATTAGAGATATGTAAATACAAAGAGATTGATATAGTACTTATGGATATAAGAATGAAAGATTGCGATGGAGTAATGGGGACAAGACTTATTAAGGAGCAGTTTAATAAGATAAAGGTTATTATACTTACAACATTTAAAGATAAGGAGTATATAGATGAAGCTCTTAAATATGGTGCTTTTGGATATATGCTAAAAGATAGTTCTTATGATGTTATTTATGAAGGAGTAAAGACTGCCTATAAGGGGAACATGGTAGTTCATCCAGATGTTGCATCACAAATGATATTAAAATCTTCAATAATAAAGAATAAAGATATAGAAAGATATAGACTTTCTGAAAAGGAAATAAATATTATTGAAGGAATAGCAAGGGGATTAAGCAATAAAGAAATAGCAGAGGAATTATTTTTATCAGAAGGAACAATAAAAAATAATATAACAAATATATTGTCTAAACTAGAGTTAAGAGATAGAACTCAAATTGCTATATTTGCATTTAAAACTGGAATAATGACTTAAGTCATTTAGGTAGTGACTTTTATATATGGATAAAACCTCCTAGATTTTCTATTATGGTATTAGGAAATTTAAGGAGGTATTTTTTATGGCAATTATAGAAATTAAAAATATTACTAAGAGATTTAATGATAAATTAGTTTTAGACAATATAAGTTATGAAATTAATAAAGGTGAAATTTTTGGGTTCATAGGTCCTAATGGAGCAGGAAAATCCACTTTAATTAATATAATGACCAGCCTTTTAGTACCTGATAGTGGAAGTGTTAAAATTTGTGGCTACGATATAGTAAAAGAAAGCCTTAAAGCTAAAGCCAATATAGGATATGTACCTCAAGATATAGCGTTACTAGAAGAATTAAGTGCTTATGATAATTTAGAGTTTTTTGGAGCTTTATATGGATTAAAAGGAAAGCTTTTAAAGGAAAGAATTAAAGAAGCTTTAGAGGTAACAGGACTTCAAGATAAGAGAAAGCAAAAAGTTAAGAAGTTTTCTGGAGGAATGAAGAGAAGATTAAATATAGCTACAGCTATAATGCATCATCCTAAGGTTTTAATTATGGATGAACCAACTGTTGGGGTAGACCCACAGTCTAGAAATCATATATTTACTTTTACCAAGAAGATATGCAAAGAGTGGGGAACAACAGTTATTTATACATCTCATTACATGGAGGAAGTTGAAGAACTGTGTGAAAGAGTATTTATTATTGATTTAGGAAAAGAAATAGCTTATGGAAATAAGGAAGAGATAAAAAGTTCAGTTTTTCCTAATAACAAGGTAATAATTAATGCTTCAAATATGAGTGCTGAGGCCTTGCTTAAATTAGAAAATGTAGAAGGTATATTAAAAATTGTTGATAATGAAAATTTAATAACATTAACCATAAATAGTAATTTTAAACTTGGAAATGTTCTAAATATTTTAGAAAAAGAAAATGTAATTATCAAGAAAATAAGTTATGAGGAAGCTAAATTAGAGGATGTATTCTTAACATTAACAGGAAAAAATCTAAGAGACTAAGGGGGAAGGGCAATGAAAATTTTATATTATCTGAAAACAACCTTAAAGGGAATGTTTGCAAATGGACTAATTACAATTGCCTACTTTGTTTTATTACCTGTAATACTTGCAGGGGTTATGGGATTTATGAAAAGTAGTACTCATGATAATCCATTGAAACTAAAAAAGGTTACAGTTAGTATTATTGATGAAGATAAAACAAAGATGTCACAAAGTTTAATAGAGTTTCTAAAGAGTGAGGACATACAGGATCTAGTTGCTATAAGTGATGAAGATAGTAATTGTGATTTAATTATTAAAGAAGGATATGAAAAAAACTTAACATCATTAAATAAAGGAAATATTGTAATAAAGAAAAGTGATAATGAAAGAAACACAGCAATTGAAACATTAAAAGTTATATTGGATAAATATCATAAGAGTATGTATGTTGGGATTAGTGGGGGATCTCAGGAAGATTTAGAAAGATTAAAGGATAATAAAGCTGTAGAAAGTACAATAATTGATGTAGAAGAAAACATTTCTTCATATAAAATGATGTCTTCATCAATGATAGGTTTTGTAGTAACAATGCTTATATATGGATTAATTGAAGGAAGTTATTCAAAGCAATCAGTAGATTTGTCTAATAAGATTAGATCAACTCCTACAAGTAGACTAGGTTTATTGATAAGTGATTTAGCTACTAACTTTATATATTGTTTTATAATTATGAGTGTTTATGTATTAATATTTAGATTTACTAGGGTGAATTTTACTGGAAATATACTTTCTTTAACATTAATTTTAGGAGTAAGCTCTTTATTTATGTCAACTATTAGCATTATGGTTTTAAGTTTATTTGGTCCTAAGTATGGAAGAATTGTAGGGGTAATTATGTTTTTGATTCCAGTAGCAAGTATGGAAATGTTCTCTGGAGTAGAAAGCATACTATCATCACTTTCTGTTACACATTTAATTATAAAAGTAGTTAATTGGTTTACCCTATATGGAACATTAAAAGGAGTATATAGTTCTATATTAATTTTATTTGGATTGTCAGTAATTTTCTTTATAATATCAATGATAAAAGAAAGCATAGTTAAGGAGGTAAGAAGATGCGTTTAATAAGAGTTATTTTTATTAATATGAAACGACATGTAAAAAACCCTTTAATGTGGGCTATTTCTTTTTTACTTCCAATAATTGTGTTGATTGGTTTGTTTAAGGCTCCAGATGATATGAATGGTGGTGGAGATATTGGAATAATATGTAATGATAATTCTGCATATTCTCAAGAATTAGTAAATGAGCTAAAGGATAAATACACAATTAAAGAATATGAAGGAACTGCAGAGGATAATTATAGTGAGTTAAGAAAAAATAATGTAGGAGCTATATATGTTATAGAAAATGGTTTTGGAGAGATTTTAGAGTCTGGTAGAACACCAGAAGTAAAAGTATATAAAACAGAAGAGGAAATTGGTTCTGTAATGGGGGATGAAATTATAGAAAATTATATAAATAATAAGCTTGAAGAAGAAGTTAAAGAGGGATTAAGTACTAATTATATAAAAACAATTATAGAAGATAATGTGGTGGAAGATGACTCTCAATTTATTATGACTTTAATGATGGTATGCTACTTTATGATGATTGGTGGGTCGGTAATAACGGAAGATATAATAAAATTAAGAAATCAAAAAGTGTTAAAAAGAACTATATCTACAGCTAATAAGGATTATGAAATTCTAGGAGGAATATTCTTATCAATATTCTTTTTACAGGCTATCTTAAGTACAATTGCATTTCTTGCTACTTCTAAAATAGTAGGGCTACATTCATATAATATTCTATCAACAATTTTAGTAATTGTATTATGTAGTTTAATATCTACTACCATTGTAGTATGTGTAACAAGATGGCTTAAGAATCCAATCATTACAAGTTTAGCTACAGTAATATTTGGGCTACTTTGTTTTGGTATTTCTATGGTTAGTATGAATTTAGATAGTTTTGAAAATGTACCTAAGATTATTGAAAAGTTAAGTATTATATCGCCATTTACTTGGATGATAAAAATAGCACAAAACAATCAATATATAGTACCTTCTATAGTGATTATATTTATGTCTTTAGTATTTTTTACAGCAGGAAGTTTTAGATTAAGGGATTATGCTAAGGAGTAATTTCCTTATCTTCAGTATGGAGGAGTGGATATTTATTTTTCCGTGACGGAACAAGGGAAATAAATATCTACTCCTCTTTTTTGTGGAAATAATTATGGTTTTAGGTTAGACTAATACTATAAAATCTAAAGGAGAAAATTATGATAAACAAATTTAGTAACTTTAATTTAAGTAAAGAATTAATTAAGGCATTAGATGCCTTAGAATATAAAGAACCTACAGGAGTTCAAGAAAAGGTAATACCAGAAGTGTTGTTTAATAAAGATTTAATTGTAAAGTCTCAAACTGGTACTGGAAAAACAGGAGCCTTTGTAATTCCTTTATGTGAAAAAGTAAAATGGGAAGAAAATGATCCACAAGTACTAATACTTTCACCTACAAGAGAATTAGCTATACAAATAGGTGAAGATGTTAAAAACATAGGAAGATATAAGAGAATAAAGGGAGTAAGTGTCTATGGGAAAGCTCCTTTTAAAGATCAAGTACAAGAGTTAAAAGGAAAAACTCATATAGTAATAGGTACTCCAGGAAGGGTTTTAGATCATATTGATAGAGGAACATTTAATACTTCTAATATAAAATATTTAGTTATTGATGAAGCAGATGAGATGCTTAATATGGGATTTATTAGACAAGTAGAAGGTGTTATAAGAAGAATTCCCAAAAAAAGAGTAACTATGCTTTTTTCTGCAACAATACCGGAAGAGATACAGGAATTATGTTCTAAGCATTTAAAAAGACCAGTTAATATTGAAGTTCAAAGTAGTGGACTTGTAGTTGATAAAATAGAAAATATTTTATTTAGAGTAAAGGGGGAGGAAAAGTTAAAATACTTAAGAATGCTACTTGCAAAGGAAAAGCCAGAAACAGCAGTTATATTCTGTAGGACTAAAGAAAATGTAGATGTAGAGTATGATTATCTAAATAGTCTAGGGTATTCTGTTGATAAGATTCATGGTGGTATGTTACAGAAGGATAGAATATCCACTATGGAAAGATTCAAAAAGGGTGAATTTAGAATATTAGTTGCTACAGATATTGCATCAAGGGGAATTGATGTAGAGGGAATAACTCATGTAATAAATATTGATGTACCTTTAGAGAAAGAAGCTTATGTACATAGAATAGGAAGAACAGCAAGAGCGGGGAAAAGTGGTAAGGCAATAACATTTGTAACTCCATATGAAGATAGATTTTTGAATGATATTGAAGAATATATAGGATTTAAGATTCCAGAAAAGAATTTAGGGGAAATAGCTTTAGATGAGAAAATTTTAGAATCTGAAGAAAGTGTACTAAAAAAGAAAGCAAAGAAAAAGGAAAGTAAGAGTAAAAATATTAATAAGGAAATAACTAAACTATATTTTAATGGTGGTAAGAAGAAAAAGATTAGAGCTGTAGATTTTGTAGGGACAATATCTAATATAGATGGGGTAAGTGCAGAAGATATAGGAATTATTGAAATTGGAGATATGGGATCTTATGTAGAAATACTTAATGGAAAAGGCAAGCTAGTTTTAGATAAGCTTAAGGATAGTACTATTAAAGGGAAAAAGCTTAAGGTGGAAATAGCGAAGAAATAAAAGAAAGAAGAAGAAATTGCGGTGTGGTTTCTTCTTCTTTTTTTATTTGGGTATAGGAGAGTATAAAAGGAATAATCAAAATAAATATTCACTCTACTTTTTTTATTAATTAAAGAAAAGGTATTGAAAATGATTATCAACCGTGGTATAGTTACTTTGTCAATGAAAATTATTATCAATTAAACTATGAGGTGAAGGCTTATGATGATAAATAAAAGGCTTATAAATTATTGTGAAGAGTCAAAAAAATATATAGTACTAACTGTACTGGCAAATTGGATTTCTCTTTTATGTAATATAGGAATTATATTAATTGTTGGAGATTTTATAGGAAAACTGTTTACGGGGGATAGCTTAGGAAATAATACTTTAAGATTAATTATCTTAGGGATGCTAATTTTAATAAGAATAGCCGCTAACTTATCTTACGGTCACTTTTCCCATAAAGCTTCTGAAGGAGTAAAGGTAAAGCTTAGAGATTGGATTTTTGGAAAGCTAACAAGAATTGGTCTTAATTATAATAAGGTAACATCAACTAGTTCAGTAGTGCAAGTTGCTGTTGAAGGTGTAGAGCAATTAGAAGTATATTTTGGTAGATATTTACCTCAATTCTTCTATGCATTACTAGCACCAATAACATTATTTATACTATTTTCATTTATATCATTAAAGGCAGCTATAGTTTTCTTAGTATGTGTTCCTTTAATACCTGTTTCAATTATTGCAATAATGAAAATAGCTAAAAGAATACTTAAGGATTATTGGAATAACTATGCTAACTTAGGAGATACTTTTTTAGAAAATCTTCAAGGTCTTACAACTTTAAAGGTATTTAATATTGATGAAGAAAGACACAAGAAGATGAATGATGAAGCTGAAAACTTTAGAAGAATAACTATGAAGGTTTTAAGTATGCAGCTTAATTCTATAAATGTTATGGATTTAGTTGCTTTTGGTGGTGCAGCATTAGGAAGCATTATAACCCTAAATGCATTTTATAATGGACAAGTTACTTTAGCTGGAACAATAATTATAATACTTTTATCTTCAGAATTCTTTATACCATTAAGAATTCTAGGATCATTTTTCCATATAGCAATGAATGGTATGGCAGCTTGTGATAGAATCTTTAAGTTATTAGATTCTGATGAATTAGAAGAAAGAAAAGAAGATTTTACTGAAGAATTAAGCCATAAAGCTGATATAGAAGTAGATAATATAACATTTAGCTATGATGGTGAAAGAAATGTAATAAATAATGTTTCAATGAAGTTTGAAAAGGATAAGTTTACTGCTATTGTAGGGGAAAGTGGAAGTGGTAAGAGTACCATTGCATCACTACTTCTAAATACATTTAAAGTAAATAAAGGAAATATAAAAGTTAATGGCATTGATATAAATAGAATTCCGTTAAAAGATTTATATGAAAAGATGGTTATTATATCTACAAATAGTTTCATATTTAATGGAAGTATTAAAGATAATTTATTAATAGGGAAAAAGGATGCTACAGTTGAAGAAATTAATAGAGCATTAGAAGTAGCTAACTTAAAAGAATTTGTATATTCATTAGATGATGGATTAAATACACAAGTAGGAGAGGGTGGTTCTCTTCTATCTGGAGGACAAAAGCAAAGATTAGCATTTGCTAGAGCAATACTATCTGATAGAGAAATACTTATTTTAGATGAAGCAACTTCAAATATTGATGTTGAAAGCGAAGAAATGATTTGGAACTCAGTGGAGAAACTAAGAAATAATAAAACATTAATAGTTATATCTCATAGATTAGCTAATGTTAAGAATGCAGATAAGATTTATCTTTTAGATAAGGGCAACTTAGTTGAAGAAGGAAATCATGAAGAACTTATGAATAAAAATAATAAATACTTTAATCTTGTATCAATGCAAGAAGAACTAGAAGGAAAGGGCGTGATGTAATGGAAAGAAGATCAGGATTTAAAATAATGAGTAGGCTTATTCTTGAATTAAAGCCATTACTACCTTTTATGTTTATAACTATAACTTTTGGTGTACTTGGATTTTTAGCAGCTATAGGAATTACATCATTTGGTGCAGTTGCTATGGGAGAAATGGTTGGAAGTACCTTAGGAGTAGCAATGAAAACAGCTATTTGGATAATGATTATATTTGCAATTTTAAGAGGGCCACTTAGATATATAGAGCAACTTTCAGGTCACTATATCGCATTTAAAATATTAGTTATTTTAAGAGATAAGGTTTTTACAAAGCTAAGAAAACTTGCACCAGCAAAACTTGAAAGAATGGGTAAAGGAAATTTAGTATCCTTAATTACAGCAGATATTGAACTTTTAGAAGTTTTTTATGCTCACACTATTGCGCCAATATCAATTGCAATAATAACTAATATAATAATTACAATAATACTTTGTTTAATTAATTTAACACTAGGAATATTAGGAGGAATATTCTTCTTTATAGTAGGTTTTTGTATACCATATTTTACTTCAAAGTATGGTAAGAAAGCTGGAGAAGAATACAGAAAAACTTTCGGAGAAGCTAATTCATATCTTTTAGATTCTTTAAGAGGATTAAAGGAAGTGCTTATATATAAGGTTTCAGAAGAAAGAGGGGAAGAAATAAGTAAAAGTTCTAAACTTCTAAATACAAAACAAAAGAAAATTAAGTATCATGAAGGGCTTATTAGAGCATTATCAGATACAACAATAATGATAGCAATTTTAACCTTTGTATTTGTAGGTGGGGATTTTGTTCAAAATGGAATACTTCCAATGGATCAATATATACTTTGTGTATTTATACTGGCATCATCATTTGGACCAGTTGTTGCTTTAAGTAACCTTTCAAATAACCTTTTACAAACATTTGCTTCAGCAGATAGGCTATTTAATCTGTTAGATGAGGAAGCTGCAGTTCAAGATGTTGATGGAAAAGAAGAAGTTAGTAATGTAGATATTTCTTATAAGAATGTTAACTTTGGTTATGAAGGAAGAGAAGAAATACTAAAAGATATTAACTTAAAGATAAAAAATGGAGATAAGATAGCTATAATTGGTGAAAGTGGAAGTGGTAAGAGTACACTAGTTAAGCTCCTTATGAGATTCTTCTATGTAAATAAGGGAGAAATAGCTTTAGGTGATAAGAACGTAAAGGATATTACAACATATGGACTTAGAAAAGCAGAGGCACTAATGAGTCAGGAAACATATCTTTTCAATGAAACAATTGAAGAGAATATAAAGGTAGCTAAATTAGATGCAACAAGAGAGGAAGTAGTAGAAGCAGCTAAGAAGGCATCAATACATGAATTTATAGAATCTCTACCTAATGGATATGAAACTAAGGTTGGAGAGTTAGGTGGTAATTTATCATCTGGTGAAAAACAAAGAATTGGACTAGCTAGAGCTTTCTTGAGGGATAGTGAAATAATGATTCTTGATGAGCCAACAAGTAACTTAGATACATTAAATGAAGGTGCTATATTAAAGGCAATTAAGGAAAATTGCAAGGATAAAACAATAATATTAATTACACATAGAAACTCAACAACTTCTATATGTAATAGAACTTTAAAGTTAGAAAATAAAAAGTTAACTAAAGTAATTTAATAAGGAGGCTCCTTGAAGCCTAGGGGGGAGTCTAGGCTTCAAGGAAAAATAGATATGAATAAGATAAAGAAATCGCTTTATATAATTGTTGGATTAATATCTTTTGGATTAGGGGCAATTGGAGTTATATTACCAGTATTACCTACAACACCATTTTTATTATTAGCATCATTTTGTTTTGTTAGGGGTTCTGACAAATTTGATAGGTGGTTTAAAGAAACAAAAATATATAAAAAGCACCTAGAAAATTTTGTGAATAATAGAGCTATGACTTTAAAACAAAAGGTATGCATATTACTATTTGCAGATACTATGATTCTTACAGCTATGTATTTTGTAAATAATCTTCATGCAAGAATTGCAATGTCAGTAGTTATATTGTTCAAGTTATATTACTTTACATTTAAAATTAAGACTATAAAAGTTGTAGGAGAGAATGTAAATGAGTAGGGTAGAAAAGGAAAAAGAAATTGTAGAATTAATGATTAGACTTTACTGTGAAAAAAATCATAAGTGTAAGGATGAACTTTGTGGTGAGTGTAAGGAACTTTTAGAATATGCTCATAAAAGATTGAGCTTTTGTAAGTTTGGAGATGAAAAGTCATCTTGTAGTAAATGTCCAATTCATTGCTATAAGAAAGATATGAAGGAAAAAATAAAAAAGGTAATGAGATTTTCGGGACCAAGACTTTTAATATATAGACCATTTGAGTATGTTAGACATATATTCAAGTGATTTTTTTAGAAAAATAACTGATAATGAAAATCAAATACAAGTAACTGAAAAACTATACAGAAATTTTGTATAGTTTTTTCTTATATAAATAAAAATAAGGTTTTTTTAAGAAAGTAAAAGGAATGTATTGGGATATAATGTATACTAAGGGGTGAAGTTATGAAAAAAATAAGTTTTTATTTGGCATCCATAATGTTAGGTGTCTTCTTTATAGGGTGCAATAATTCTAATGCTGAAGATGTGAACTCTACCGTAACAAAAATTGATAAAACAGAATCTATTTCTGGGGTTGAAGAAATATGGATTGAAAGTGGAGCATCAGAAATTAATTTGTACGGATATGATGGAAGTGAAGTAAAGGTAAAAGGTGAACTTGGAGGTTATAGTAAAGGCCTTGAAATTAACAAAAGAGGGAACACTTTATATATAAAGGAAGAAAGTAAGAAAAATATAGGTACCAATATTGAACATACAAAGTTAGATATAATGGTACCAAAAACTTTTAATGGGAATTTAGATTTTAATCAAGGGGCAGGAAAAACCGATATTAATAACCTAGACTTAAAAGATATTAATATAGATGGTGGAGCTGGAAAACTAACATTATCTAATATATGTTTTAATAACTTAGATTTAGATAGTGGAGTAGGGCAAGTTAATATAGAAACAGGAGATAGAAGTGGTGATATTGATATAAATGGAGGCGTTGGAGAGGTAAATGTGAACATTAAGAAGGTTGGTGGAGATTTAATATATGATGGTGGAGTTGGTAGTTCTAATATTAAGATACCAAAGAATTCACCAATAAGTATTAAATCAGAGTCAGGATTAGGATCAATAGAAAATGAAGCGGTTATTTCTGGTAATGGTGACTATATTTTTGATATAAGCGTTGGAGTAGGAAGTATTAGAATATACAATTAATATGGTTAATTATATAACAAAGATCAGGTGGAAAAAATTACTGTATAGTAGATTTAAAATATTAGAGTTCAAGAAAAATTGCCTTAGAGCTAGAATCTAAGGCAATTTTTTTAATTTTTTAAAGGAATAATTTAAAAAATATATGTTAAATACAAAACAATGAGTTGTTAAGTACTATATAAGATGATAAAATGACAAATGGACTACTATAAAGCAGAATGAAGTCGAAAATTTAAATGTAAAGCTTTGTTTCAAGTTAATCATAAAATAGGAGGACTTATATGAGTTTATTTAATTTAATTAAACAGACTAAAATATCAAAGGAAGAGTCCCTTTATCCAACTAAACAATGTGTATTCTATTTAGAAGGAAAGGGAGTTAATACTACAGCCCTAGTTAAAAAGGGAGATGAAGTAGTTGTAGGTAGTGTAATTGGTAAAGAAAAAGAAGATTTATCAATACCTGTTTTAAGCTCAGTTAATGGAAGTGTTATAGAAATAAGAGATACTTATAATACTGATGGTAAAAAGTCAAAAGCAGTAGTTATTGAAGTAAAAGAAAATACTAAGCTTGAAGAAAAGGAAGTTAATATTAACTCTTTATCAAAAGAGGAAATATTAAATAAGATTCAAGAGTTTGGTTTATTAGATGAAGCTGGAGTGCCTTTATCATTAAAGTACAGAGCTTTTAGTGGAAATAAGCTATTAGTTAAGAGTTTTAGCTATGAATCAAATATAGCTTATTATGATCTTTTAAATACTAAGGAAAAGGAAATAAACAAAGCTTTAGAAGTTTTAAACAAGCTATTTGTATCTTTAGAAATAAAGAAAGCTGATAGTAAGAGTGTGTCAAAAAAGACAATTGAGTTAAAAAGAGAAGAACTTATTTCTAAATTCTTTGGTAAAGACGTGAAAAATGAAGAGGTTATAGTTGAAGATATTTTAACATTAGTATATCTTGGAGAATGCTTCTTAAGTGGACAACCTCATTTAGATGAGTATGTTGTTGTTTCAGGTTCTGCTATTAAAGAAAATGTTTTACTTAAGGTTAAGTTAGGTACTACTTTAGATGAAGTTTTAGAAACATTAGGTGGAAATAAAGAAGAATTAGGTAAGGTAGTTGTAGGTGGAGCATTAAGAGGTGTACCTCAATTTAGTGAGGATTCAGCAATATCTTACAATGCTAAAGCTATACTTTTCTTAAATACAAAGGATGCTACAAAGGCAACTGAATCGCCATGTATTAGATGTGCAAAATGTTTAAGAGCTTGTCCTGAAGGACTAAATCCAATAAAGCTTATGGAGCTTTGGGAAAGAGGAGAAAAAGAAGAGTTCTTAAAGTTTGGAGGAAATAAGTGCATAGAGTGTGGTTTATGTAGTTATGTATGTCCGTCTAAGATAGAGGTAGCAAACAAGATTGTTACTGCAAAGGCTTTTATAAAGTAAAAGTTTGGATTTCCTAAAGAAAAAAGATAAGGAGTGAACATTTTGGAGAGAAAAATTAATATTTCACCTGCTCCACATATAAGAAGTAACAATACTATCAACAAGATAATGATTGATATGATTATTGCGTTACTTCCAGCAGCAGGTGCAGGAATATATTTTTATGGAAAAGATGCAGTTAAAATATTAGTTGCATCAACTTTATCGGCATTAATTATAGAAATGTTATGGAATAAGTTTGTTAAGAAGACTAGCTTTTTAACAGATTTAAGCCCAATAGTTACAGGATTAATGATGGGGCTTATATTACCAACACATGTTCCATTATGGATACCAGTTATAGCTTCAATTTTTGCTATTATTGTAGTTAAACAATTCTTTGGTGGACTTGGTCAAAACTTCATGCATCCAGTAGCAGCTGCTAAGGCTTTCTTAATAGCTTCATGGGCAGGAGTAATGGCAAAACCTGTAGTAGATACAGTTGCAGCAGCATCAGAGGTTGTTGAAGAAACTGTTACTTTAATGGATCAAATAATTGGTCAAGCTTCAGGAAGTATAGGTGAAACTTCTATTTTAGCTATAGCTATAGGAGCTTTATACCTTGCTTTAAGAGGAAGAATAAGCTTAAGAGCTCCACTTGCTTTCTTAGTTTCAGGTTATGCTATGAATCTTTACTTAGGTAAGGAAGGGTTACTTTCAGGGGCATTCTTCTTTGCAGCAATATTTATGGCAAGTGATTATGCAACTTCACCAATGACTAGAGTTGGTCAATACATATTTGGTGTAGGTCTTGGTGTTACAGCATCAGTTATATCTGTACTTGGATATAACCCAGAAGGACCATACTATGCAATTATTATAATGAACTTAGTAGTTCCAATGATTGAATATTTCACTACTAAGAAGTTTAAGAAGGAGGTGGCTTAATAATGAAAGAAAACTTAAAATTAGGTGGTATTTTATTAACTATTACAGTAATAGCTGGTTTACTTTTAGGTTTTGCTAACTCGTTAACTGCTGAAGCCATCTTAGAAAATTCAAAGGTTAGTAAAGAAGATTTAAAGGTTATATTACCTGCTGCATCATCAATTGCTGATACTGAAGGAGTAGAAACAAATGAAACTATTAATGAAGTATATGATGCATTAGATGGAAGTGGTAATAAAGTAGGTAATGTATTTAAGGTAACAACAAAAGGGTTCCATGGACCTGTAGAATTAGTTATTGCTATTTCAAGCGAAGATAAGGTTACTGGTATGAAGGTTTTAGCTCACTCTGAAACACCAGGTCTTGGAGCTAAAATTACAGAACCTGCTTTTATGGAAAGAATAAAGGACTTACCAATTGCTGAAGATATAGAAATTGTTAAAGTTACTCCATCAAAGGATAATCAAGTTGAAGGTGTATCAGGAGCTTCTGTTTCTTCAAAAGCAGTAGCTACTGCAGTAAATGACGCAATAAGATTCTATAAAGAAAACATTAAGGGAGAAGAGGTAGCACCTAAGGAAGAAGTAGACTCTACTACAAGTGCAACTCAGTAACCTAAAGATAAGGAGGATAAAAATGAACAAGTTAATTGAAAGACTAAAAAACGGTATAATTACTGAAAATCCAATTTTTGTTCAAGTATTAGCTATGTGTCCAACCTTAGCGGTTACAACAAGTGCAGAAAATGCCTTAGGTATGGGACTAGCTTCTACAGTAGTTTTAATATTTTCTAATATGATGATTTCTGCAATAAGAAAGTTTGTACCAGATAAGATAAGAATTCCTGCGTACATCGTAGTTATTGCTTCATTCGTTACAATAGTTGATATGTTAATGCATGGATATGTTCCAGCACTATATAAGTCACTAGGTATATTTATTCCACTTATAGTTGTTAACTGTGTAATCTTAGGAAGAGCTGAAGCTTATGCTTCAAAGAACCCAGTAATACCATCAATCTTTGATGCTATAGGTATGGGACTTGGATTTACAGTAGCTCTTTTCTTAATAGGTGCATTCAGAGAAGTAATAGGTGCAGGTCAAATTTTAGGTATGCAAGTAATGCCAGCAAGTTATAAGCCAGCATCAATTATGATTCTTGCTCCAGGTGCTTTCTTCACATTAGGTGGACTAGTTACTTTCTTAAACTATAGAAAGATCAAGAAAGCTAAGAAGAACAATGAGCAAGTTATTGAAATGCAAGCAGGTGGATGCGGAAGCTGTTCTGGATGTGGAAACGGTGGATGTTCTACAAGAAAATAAGTAAAGGTGGAGAAGATAGATGAGTTTATTTTTAATTTTTATTAGTGCTATGCTAGTAAACAACTTCGTACTATCAAAGTTCCTTGGTATTTGTTCATTCTTAGGAGTTTCTAAGAAGAAGGATGCTGCCTTTGGTATGGGGATGGCTGTTACACTAGTTATGGTAGTGGCATCAGTTATGTCATGGTTAGTTTACAATAAAATTTTAGATCCATTAGGGTTAAATTATTTATCAACTATAGCTAACGTACTAGTTATAGCTGCGTTAGTTCAATTTATAGAAATGGCAATGAAGAAGATGATGCCAAGCTTACATAAGGCTCTTGGTGTTTACCTTCCTCTTATTACAACAAACTGTGCAGTTTTAGGTATGGCTTCATTAAATATTCAAGAAAGCTATAACTTATTACAAGCTTTAGTAAATGGTATTGGAGCTGCTGCAGGTTACACTCTTGCAATAGTTTTATTATCATTCATTAGAGAAAGAATTGATAACAACAAGAATATACCAGAAGTTTTAAGAGGTCTTCCAATAACTCTATTTACAGCAGGGTTAATGGCTATAGCATTCTTAGGCTTCCAAGGATTAATTCACTAGGAGGTATTTATAGATGGGTATATTATATGCAGCACTTAGCTTAGGTGCCTTAGGATTAGTTTTTGGTATATTACTAGGATTTGCTTCAAAGAAGTTTGAAGTTAAAGTTGATCCAAAGATTCCAAAGCTTAGAGAATGTCTTCCAAGTGCAAACTGTGGTGGATGTGGATATGCTGGATGTGACGCTTATGCAGAAGCAGTTGCATCTGGTGATGCAAAACCTAACCTTTGTTCTGTTGGTGGTGCGCCAGTTGCAGAAGCATTAGGTGAAGTTTTAGGAGTTTCAGTTGAAACTGGAGCTAAAATGACAGCATTTGTTAAGTGTGCTGGTAATTGTGAAAAAGCTAAACAAAATTATGAATATGAAGGTGTAACCAACTGTCTAGAAGCTTCTCTTTTAGTAGGTGGTGGTGCTAAGAAGTGTTCATATGGATGTTTAGGACTTGCAAGTTGTGTTAATGTATGTGAGTTTGACGCTTTACATATAGTAGATGGTATTGCAAAGGTTGATAAAGAAAAATGTACAATGTGTGGAGCATGTATAGATATTTGTCCAATGGGACTAATTGAAGCTGTTCCATATGATAAGAAAGTAAGAGTTGCTTGTAACTCACAAGATGCTGGTAAGGATGTAAGAAATGCTTGCTCAGCTGGATGTATTGGATGTAAAATTTGTGAAAAGAATTGTCCAAAGGGTGCAGTTAAGGTTGATGGATTCTTAGCTAAGGTTGATTATGAAAACTGTGTTAACTGTAAGATTTGTACAACTAAATGTCCAACTAAGGCAATTTCATTCTTAGAAAATTAATTAAAAAGCTGACATAAGTCAGCTTTTTATCTTTGTGTATATAAATATAGAATATTATGAAAAATATATATAAATTTAAAACTAAGGGAGAGTTTATATGAATAGAAGATCAGGAATACAAACAATTGTAGCTATAGGTATAGGTGCTGCTGTGTTTATGATACTTGGAAGGTTTGGAGCTATTCCTACAGGAATACCAAATACAAGCATTGAAACAGCATATGCATTTCTAGCATTAATGGCAGTTTTATATGGGCCTGTTGCAGGTTTTTCAATTGGATTTATAGGGCATACATTAAAGGATTTAACTACATATGGATCACCATGGTTTAGCTGGATTTTAGCTTCAGCAGTAGTTGGATTAGTGATTGGATTTGCATACAAAAGATTAAGCATTAATGATGGTGAATTTAATAAGAAGGATATTATTAGATTCAATATTTATCAAATAATAGGAAATGCTATAGCTTGGCTTTTAGTAGCTCCAGGGTTAGATGTTCTTGCTTATGCAGAACCAGCTAATAAAGTATTTGTTCAAGGAGCAGTTGCTTTTGTTTCTAATGGACTTACTGTTGGGATAATAGGATCATTATTAATTTATGCTTACTCAAAGACAAGAACTAAAAAGGGAAGTCTAGACAGAGAATAATAAAATTAATTGGGAAACTGCGTTAGCAGTTTCTTTCTTTTTTGTGGTAGGAAAAATATATAAATATAACAATATATAAATATATAAATATATAAATATTGGTAGAGAGGAAGCGTAGTAAAAAGATAAGAAAGTTATCTTTAACTTTTCGCTAATTAGGAGAGTGTATTGAATAGGTTTGAAAAAATAAAAAATGATAAAACAATAATTGAAGTTTATAATAAAATTTCTGAATATGAAGATCTAGATAAAGGATGGGCACATCATAATCTTGATCATGTTAAAAATGTAGCCAAATTAGTTGAGTCTTTACTTGGTGAATTGGGTTATGATTATAGCTTTATAGAAGAAGCTAAAATAGCAGCTTTATTACATGATACTGGTGCAATAGAGGGGAAAAATAATCATTCATTAAGAAGTTATGAATTTGCAAAAAAGTATTTTGAGAAAAATAATATTATATTAGAAAATAAGGATCTAGTCTTAGATGCCATAAAGATTCATAGTTATGGATTTGATAGTGATAATATTATTGCTTTAGCTCTCATTTTAAGTGACAAATTAGATATAAAATATACTAGAGTTGCTAAAGAAGGATATAAAGTAAAGGGAATGAAGGAGTTACAATATATTACAAATATATTTGTTGAAATTAATAATAAAAATTTAGAAATTAAATTTATTTGTAATGAGAAGATTAATAAAAATGAATTAGAAGAATTTTATTTTGTGGAAAAAGTTTTTAAAGCAATAATGGCTTTTTCGAAAAAGATGAATTTAAACCCCAAGGTACTATTTAATAATGAAGAATGGCAAATGTTTCATATGTTACAATTATTATATCAATAGGAATTTGAAGGGGAGATAATAAATGTTTATAAGAAGATATGAAGCATCAGATTGTAAATATTTAGCGGAATTATTTTATAATACAGTACATTCTATTAACGCAAAAGATTATAGTTTGAAGCAGTTGAATGTATGGGCAACGGGAAGTGTAGATTTAGAGAAATGGAATCAATCCTTATTATCACATTTTTCAGTTGTTGCATTTGAAAATGGGATTATAGTTGGTTTTGGGGATATAGATTCAACAGGATATCTGGATAGATTGTATGTTCATAAGGATTATCAAAATCAAGGTATTGCTACTACAATTTGTGATGAATTGGAATGCAATTTTAATGAGAGCAAAGTAACTACCCATGCTTCAATTACGGCAAGACCCTTTTTTGAGAAACGAGGGTACAAAGTTATTAAGAAGCAGAATGTGGAAAGAAGTGGGGTTGTACTACAAAATTATATTATGGAGAAATTTATCTAATAGATTAAATTTAGAGATAAAAAAGAATTTGTAGAAATGATATATTCAAAAATGAAACTCACCACTAACATTCACTGGTAGAAGTAACCTCCACTGACTAAATCAAACATTTAGGGTCTCAGTTAAATATAAGTATTGCTTTAAAATAAAAATATAATTAAAAATCCTTTTGAAAATATTGTCGAATAGTATATAATATTATAGACAAAATGTACAAAGGAGAATGGAATGAAGAAACCAGTAATAGAGTTCAAAGATTTTAGCTTTCAATATAGAGTTCAAGCTAAACCAACATTGAATAATATTAATTTAACTATATATGAAGGTGAGAAGGTACTTATTGTTGGACCATCTGGTTCTGGAAAGAGTACTATTTCAAATTGTATAAATGGATTAGTACCATTTTTATATGAAGGAGATATAAGTGGAAGTTTAAAGATAAATGGAAAAGAAACAAGGGATATGAGCATAGCAGAAATATCAAATTCAGTTGGAACTGTGCTTCAGGATCCTGATAGTCAATTTATAGGATTGACAGTTGCAGAAGACATAGCTTTTAAGCTAGAAAATAATTGTGTAGATGTAGATAGAATGAAAGAGAAAGTAAAAATAGTTTCTAGAATAGTAGGAATTGATACTCACTTAGATTCATCTCCTCAGCGTTTATCAGGTGGACAAAAGCAAAGAGTTTCTCTTGCAGGGGTAATGGTAGATGAGGTTAATATCTTATTATTTGATGAACCTCTTGCAAGTCTTGATCCTGCTACAGGAAAGAATGCCATAGATCTTATAGATAAAATAAAAAATGATAGTAATAAAACTATAGTGATTATAGAACATCGTCTTGAGGATGTTTTATATAGAAATGTAGATAGAGTAATAGTAGTTAACAATGGAGAAATAGTAAGGGATACTACGCCACGAGAACTGTTAGCTACAGAAATTCTAAAAGAATGTGGAATTCGTGAACCTCTTTATATAACAGCATTAAAATATGCAGGTTGTAAACTAGATGAAGATATGAATTTAGAAAATATAGATGAAATTAACTTACATTCCTTAAGTAAAGCTCTTAAATCATGGGCTGATGGAGTAGTTAATGAAGAAGTTAAAGAATCTGTGGAACCTTTACTAGAGTTAAAGAATGTTAACTTTGAATACTCTAAAAATAAAAAGGTTTTAAAGGATGTTTCTTTTAAAATTAACAAGGGTGAGATGGTAAGCATAGTTGGTAGAAATGGAGCAGGTAAATCAACTATATCTAGACTTATTTGTGGTTTCTATCACCCAACATCAGGAGAAATACTATTTGAAGGAAATAATCTTAAAAATAGTACTATAAAAGAAAGAGCAGAGAAAATAGGTTTAGTAATGCAAAATCCTAATCAAATGATATCTAAAACTATGATATTTGACGAAGTGGCTTTAGGATTACAAATTAGAGGGGTTTCAGAAGATGAAACTAAGAGAAGAGTATATGAAGCCTTAAAAATATGTGGCTTATATGAATTTAGAAATTGGCCTATATCTGCATTAAGCTTTGGACAAAAGAAGAGAGTAACTATTGCTTCTATATTAGTACTAAATCCAGAATTAATAATATTAGATGAACCTACAGCAGGACAGGATTTTAAGCATTATACAGAAATAATGGAGTTCTTAAAAGAGCTTAATAAAAAAGGTGTAACTATAGTTATGATAACTCATGATATGCATCTTATGCTTGAATATACAGATAGATCTATAGTTTTATCAGATGGGGAGAAGATTGCAGAAGATAAAGCTTTTCGTATCTTAACTGATGATGAGGTTATAGAAAAAGCAAACTTGAAAGAAACATCTCTGTATCAACTTGCTTTAAAAGCAAATTTAGTTGATCCAAGAGAATTTGTAAATAAGTTTATTGACTATGATAGGAGGACTCGAGAAAGTGAATAATGCAATGCTTGAATACACGGATTTAAAGTCACCTATACATAAGTTAACTGGTGCAACTAAGCTTATAGCATTAATAATCTGGGCTATAACAGCAATGGTTACCTACGATACAAGGGTGTTAATATTAATGTTCATATTAAGCATAGTATTCTTTAAAATATCGAAAGTGAAGTTTAAAGATATTTCATTTGTATTATATTTTATATTGGTATTTTTATTAATCAATAATATAGCTATATTTATATTTTCACCTTATGAAGGGGTTGAAATTTATAAATCAAGGACAGATTTATTTCATATTGTAGGAAATTATAATGTTACTTTGGAACAACTTTTCTATCAATTTAACGTTACTTTAAAATATTTTTCAATAATTCCTATGGCATTATTATTTATGGTAGCTACAAATCCAAGTGAGTTTGCAGCATCCTTAAATAGGATTGGGGTAAGTTATAAAATAGCTTATTCTGTTTCAATTGCATTAAGGTATATACCAGATGTACAAAGAGATTATATGGAGATTTCCTTTGCACAGCAAGCAAGAGGAATAGATATGTCAAACAAGGAAAAGTTAATAAAGAGGGTAAGGAACATGTCTACTATTCTTATGCCTTTAATTTTCTCTAGTTTAGAGAGAATAGAAACTGTAAGTTGTGCAATGGAGCTTAGAGCATTTGGTAATAAGAAGAAAAGGACATGGTATAGTGGAAGAAAATTTGAAAAGGGAGATTATATAGCAATTGCTTTTATGATTATCCTGTTTATAGTATCCTTAGTAATTACTTTAAATAATCCAGATAAGCGATTTTATAATCCTTTTATTTAATAAGTGATTAAGAGGTTGTTGCAAATATTTAATTATTTTGCAACAACCTCTTTATTGTTGTATATTAAATTATATAAATTTATGGAGGATTTTACATGGAAAATAAGAATTATCTTTTTGATAATTATATAAATATAGCAAGAAACTCTAAAATTGATGGAGATAACTTAAAGGCACTTAAGTTTTATAAGAAAGCTTACAGCCTTCCAATAGGAAAAGGGGATATAGATTTACTACTAGATATGGCACTTTTATATGATGAGCTTGGTTTTAAGGATTTAGCTGAAAAGAAATATAAAGAAGTTATTGCGATAGATAAAGGAGAAGCTAGTGCCTATTATGGTCTTGGAGTATTATACGATGAAGATGAAGAATATGAAAAAGCTATTGAGTACTATAAAGAAGCAATAAGGTTAAATCCAAGGTATGATAAGGCATATTTTTTCTTAGCTAACATACTAGATGAGCTTGGAAAAAAGCAGGAAGCCATAGAAAATTATAAAAAGGTAATAGAGATAAACCCTAATGAACTTTGGGCATTTGCCAATATTGGATGTATTTTAGAAGAAGAAAATAAGAATGAAGAAGCTTTAGAATATCTTAAAAAGGCTTTAGAAATAGATAATAGACAATTTAGAGTGTTATTTAATGTAGGAGTAGTACTTAATAAATTAGGAAATGTAGGAGAGGCTAGAAAATACTATTTTGAATCAATTAAATCAAATCCTTTTTATCCCTATAGTTTTTTAAATTTAGCAGTTACATATAAGGAAGAGAAAAACTATAAAAAGGCAATAGAAATATTAAATAAGGGATTAGAATTTAATGAAGAGGCATTTCTTTATTATAACAGAGGGTGTAATTATATAAATTTAAGGGATTATGAAAATTCTTTAAAGGATGTAAAAAAGAGCATAGAACTTAATTCCTTCTTTATAGAATATTCTAAGAAGGATAAAGAATTAGAAGAAATTTGGGATAAGATTTAACTTTGGTAAATATATGATATTATAAGAATAGAAAAAAGTTGGGGAGGGTTAAAAATGATAAATAAGTTTACAGAAAATCTTGAAAATGTAATGGATAATATTTATTTAGAGGGGGCATTTTTTACAGCTGGAGATAAAGATAAAGCTAATACTATGACTATAAGTTGGGGAAGCATAGGATACATGTGGAAGAAACCAATGTTTATGGCTTTAATAAGAACTAATAGATACACAAATAAATTTTTAGATTTAGGAGAAACATATACAATTAGTGTTCCCACAAGAGGAAGTAAAAAGGAAGCACTAACTATTTGTGGTACTAAGTCAGGAAGAGATATAGATAAAGAAAAGGAAGCTAATATTAAATTTATTGATTCAAAATCTGTTAAAACACCAGTAGTAGAAGGATGTGATAGATATTTTGAATGTAAGATTGTTTATAAGCAAGAAATAGATTTAGAGAATATGGATAAGGATATAGTTAAAGCAGTTTATTCAAAGGATTCAAAGCATGTTCTTTATTTTGGAGAGATATTAGAAGAATACTAGAATAACATTTATAGAGGGCCTCTCATATTATGTACTAAAAGTATATAAAGGAGGCTCTTTCCATAATTATGTTTATATTATTAGTGGTTATAAGCCTTATATTGTTAGCCAGTGGATTATGGATGTTCTATTCTAAGATAATACTAGAAAAGTATGGAGTAAAAGCTGTAGGAAGAGTAATTAGAAATGAAAAGTTTATAGAGCATACAGTAGATTCTTTTGATCAAATAATTGAAATTACAGTTTATAGGCCTATTATAGAATTTGAGACTGAGGATGGATTAAAATTGCAAGCTGTATGTGATGAATGTAGTAATCCACCAATTTATAAAGAGGGAGATTTTATTAATATAGTATATCCCTCAAATGATCCAAAGGGTTTTGAGGTTAACGATTATCCCAATACATTAAAACTACCAATTGTATTGATTAGTTTATCTATTATGTTATTAGTATTTGCTGTAGTGTTAATGATAATTTAATACAATTAAAAGACTCAGAGTAGAATATCTGAGTCTTTATTTACGTCTAGGAAAGCATAAAAGTGGATATTTGTTTTGATGTGACTTGGAGATTGCGACGAAACAAGCAAAATAAATATCCACTCCACCTAATATTACAAAGGTGAATTAAATACAACAAATTTTAAAATGTTAAAGGCTATTTTTTTACCATCCTCAGTAGTAAAATTAGATAAATCATGTCCTAAATAATCAAGAGTTACCAATTCAACATTGTTACCAAGTTTTTTACTTTCTGTATAAAGGGTTTCAGAGTTAGAGTATGGAACTAGGGAATCAACCTTGCTATGTATTATCATTGTTTTTGGCAAGCCCTTTTTTAGATAGTTAATAGGACTATATTTTGTTATTAAATTTTCCTTGTTTTCTATTGAATTAAATACATTTGCTAGATTAGAGTCAATATTTGATGGATCTAAAGTTGAAAGGTCTGTTGGACCAAAACAATCTAGAAGATACTTTACTCTACTTGGATATTCAGCTAAATCAGGGCTATCTATAAAATCATCATTTTCTGAATATGCAGCAATTAAAGATAAGTGAGCCCCAGCAGATATTCCCATTAATCCTATTTCGTTAGTATCTAAATTATAACCATTACTATTTTTGTACACCCACCTTATAGCATCTTTAACATCCGAAATTTGTTTCTTAAAATCTATATTATTATGTGACATTTCATAAGATACACTTATGATTGTATACCCCTCTTCTCTGAAAATATCAAGTATAGGGGAGAGTGCTTTAGGAATACTGTCAGTTCCATATACCCAGCTTCCACCATGTACATAAATAATTACTGGAGAGGCTTTTTTACTTTCTTTTTTAGAGTTATATATATCTAAAGTTAGTGGATTATTATTTGTAGATTTATAAATTACCTTTTCTGAATCAGAATCACTCATCCATTGTATATCATTGTAGCTTGCTACTGTATCTATTGCTGCAAGAGATTCTTTGGCATTAGTAAATTTACTTACTATATTTTTGCAAAGAGATATTCTGTTTCTAAAGATAAAGCCAGCTGATAGAGTTATTACTAATAAAATTAAAAAAAAGTACTTAAAAAATTTTTTCATTATGTATCTCCCCTTTGTAGTTACTATCCATTATAAATGATTGACAGAAATTATAAAATTAATATTAATAATGTAAAAAAAATAAATATATTATTGACAATGTATTTTGAGTGTAGTATATTTTGAATATCAAAATATTTGAATGATAATAATATTTTGATGCACCAATTGAATTTTAAAAGGAAAGCTATTATTATGTTAATATAGTTAGAAAAATGGAGGAAAATTTTACATGGAAAAAGGAAAAAAGATACTTAATGAACTTTTGGTGCAATTATTTAATGACATTCTTCAAATTGAAGAAAAATCTTTGAAGAATGGTCCACTATCAGATTTATCTGTAACGGAGTTACATACTATTGAAGCTATAGGAATGTATAAAGAAAGAACAATGACTGAAGTTGCACAAGACTTGAAAATTACAGTAGGAACATTAACAACTGCAATTAATAAACTTATAAAAAAAGGCTATGTAGACAGAAAAAGAATTGAAGAGGATAGAAGAGTAGTTCTGATTCACTTAACTAAAAAAGGTAAACTAGCATATAGATTACATGAAAAGTTTCATAATGACATGATAAATGAAACAATAAGTGGATTAAAGGAGGATGAAGAAGAAATACTTATTTCTTCATTAGAGAGGTTAAATGTCTTCTTTAAAGAGAAATATGAGTTGATTGATTAAGGAGAGTATTATGGAGGAAATTAATATTAAAGGTTTTGGAGCGTACGCACCTTCACTTGTTATTACAAATGATGATTTATCTAAAATAGTAGATACAAGTGATGAGTGGATTACTTCTAGAACTGGGATAAAAGAAAGAAGAATCTCAGAGGGAGAAGATACATCTCAGATTTCCATTAAAGCAGCAAAAATGGCACTTGAAAGGTCAAAACTTAAAGGTGAAGATATTGATTTAATTGTAGTAGCAACTATAACACCGGATATGTTTACTCCTTCAGTAGCTTGTTTAGTTCAAAAGGAAATAGGAGCAAAAAATGCTATGGCTTTTGATATTAATGCAGCATGTTCTGGGTTTATATATGGAATGCAGGTTGCATATTCAATGATGAAGATTAATAATTTTACTAATGCTTTGGTGATAGGAGCAGAGACATTATCTAAAATTATGAACTGGGAAGATAGAAGTACTTGTGTTCTTTTTGGAGATGGTGGAGGAGCTGTTATTTTATCTAAGGAGGATAAGAGTTTTTCAAAGAAATTCTCTTTTTATTCTAAATCTGAGGGAGATAAGGGAGAATTTTTAACAACCTATGCTTTTGATGTTATAAACCCTTATATTAAGGAAGAAAACATTAGAGACAAGAAGATTTACATGAATGGTAGAGAAGTTTTTAAGTTTGCAACCACTTCAATAGTTAATTCTGTAAAAGAATTAGTTAAAACAAATGGAATGGGTATAGAGGATATAGATTATATCATATGCCATCAAGCTAATTCTAGAATAATTGATTATTCTGCCAAAAAGCTAGGAATTGGTATAGAAAGGTTCTTCATGAATTTAGATAGGTATGGGAATACATCTTCTGGATCAATTCCATTAGCATTAAATGAAATGTATGAAAAAGGTTTGCTAAAAGAGGGAATGAAGATAATATTAGTTGGATTTGGTGGTGGGTTGACTTACGGGTCAATTTTGATAGAATTATAATATTGAATTTCCATTAAATGTTAAAAATAAAATTTGGAGGTATTAAAATGATATTTGAAGAAATTAAAAAGGTTATATGTGAACAATTAGAGGTTGAACCAGAAGAGGTTACAATGGACACTACATTTGAAGATTTAGGAGCAGACTCATTAGATTTATTTCAAGTTGTAATTGAAATTGAAGAAAGATATGGAATTCAATTAGAAGAGGCTGAAAGTATTAAATCCGTTAGAGATGCAGTTGAATATGTAGAAAAGAAAGTAAATAAGTAAAAAGTATTATATTAAGTTTTAAATCGGGTTTCATTATAAATATAGGTTGCCCGATTTAATTATATACATAATCATAAAAATGATTGTGTTTTATTTAACAAAGTGAGAAGGGGTTATGTATGAAGAAGAGTAGGGTTTGTCAATTGTTACATATAGAATATCCTATATTTCAAGGTGGAATGGCTTGGATTGCAGATGCGTCTTTAGCAGCAGCTGTAAGTGAAGCTGGTGGCCTTGGAATTATTACAGGAACAGCACCAACTGACTGGGTTAGAGAAGAGATAAGGAAGGCTAAAAAGCTAACTGATAAGCCATTTGGTGTAAATATTATGCTTATGGATGTACATGCAGATGAAATAGCTAAAATGGTATGTGAAGAAGGTGTTAAAGTTGTAACAACTGGTGCAGGAAGTCCAGGGAAGTATATGGAGATGTGGAAAGCACATGGAGTAAAGGTTATTCCTGTTGTAGCTTCAGTAGCACTAGCTAAAAGAATGGAAAAGGCAGGAGCAGATGCCGTTATAGCAGAGGGAACAGAATCGGGTGGTCATGTTGGTCAACTAACTACTATGGTCTTAGTACCTCAAGTAGTTGATGCAGTAAATATTCCAGTTTTAGCTGCAGGAGGAATAGGAGATGGAAGAGGTGTTGCAGCTAGCTTTATGTTAGGTGCAGAAGGTGTTCAATTAGGAACAAGATTTTTAGTAGCAAAAGAATGTACAGTACATCAAAATTATAAGAATAGAGTAATTAAAGCAAAAGACATTGATACAGAAGTTACAGGAAGATCTACAGGACATCCAATAAGGGTTATTAAAAATAAGTTAACTAGAGAATTTATGAAGCTTGAAAAAGAAGGAGGGTCAGTTGAGCAGCTGGAGGAACTAGGAAGAGGATGTCTTTCTAAAGCTGTTAAAGGTGATGTGGATTTTGGATCTGTAATGGCAGGTCAAATTTCAGGATTAATAAATAAAGAACAAAGCTGTAAAGAAATTATTGAAGAAATCATGAAAGAAGCATCAGACAGATTCCAAGTTTTTGGAGGTAACAATGAATAGCAAGAAGGTAGCATTTTTATTTTCAGGTCAAGGAGCCCAATATGTTGGAATGGGAAAAGAGCTATATGAAAGTATTCCAGAGTGTAAGGAAATCTTTGATAAGGGAGAAAAAATACTAGATATGCCTATTAAAGATTTAATATTTAATGGACCAGAAGAAAAGCTTATGCAAACTGAACTAGCTCAACCAGCAATATTACTTACATCATTGGCAGCGTTGAAAGCACTAGAAGTTAATGGGATAGAAGCAGAATATGCAACAGGACTTTCACTAGGAGAATATGCAGCTTTAATTTATGGTAGAGCATTATCCTTTGAAGATGGTTTAAAGCTTATTAAAGAGAGAGGAAGAATAATGGGTTCCGCCTTACCTAAGGGATTAGGTAAAATGGCTGCAATAATGAGATTAGATAATGAAAAAGTTCAGGAACTTTTATCTAGAGCAAGTGAATATGGAGTTTGCGAGGGTGCAAATTATAATTGCCCAGGGCAAGTATCCATAGCAGGCGAAAATAAGGCTATAGATAAGGCTGTTGAACTAGCTCAAGAATTAGGGGGAAGGGCAGTTTTACTTAAGGTAAGTGGACCATTCCATAGTTCTTTATTAAAAGAGGCTAGTGATGAATTTTATGAAGCTATAAAAAAGGTAGACATTAAAAATGTAAAGAAAACTATTTATTCTAATGTTAAGGGATTGCCATATGAAGAGGAAGATGATATTAGATTTATTTTAAAAAAGCATATTATGTCATCTGTTTATTTTGAGAAGGAAATTGAGGATATGCTTAATAAAGGAGTTAATACATTTGTAGAAGTAGGTCCAGGTAAAGCATTAAGAGGATTTGTAAAAAAGATAGATAAAAATTCAAGACTGCTTAATGTGGAAGATATGAAATCTTTAAATAATACTTTAAATGAGTTAAAAGAAGGTAGGTAGGAGGTACAAATGTTAAAGGGAAAATGTGCAGTTGTTACAGGTGCTGCAAAAGGTATTGGAAAAGCTATTGCCTTAAAACTAGCAAGTTTAGGAGTTAATATAGTTTTAAATTATAGAAGTAGCGAAGATAAGGCTATAGAAACAGAAAAAGAAATTTTGAGTTTAGGGGTAGAGGTATTAAGGGTTAAAGGTGATATAAGTAAGCCAAATGATGTAGATAATTTAATAGATTATGCTAGAAAGAAATTTGGTAAGATTGATATTATGGTTAATAATGCTGGAATTACAAAGGATACATTATTATTAAGAATGAAAGAAGAAGACTTTGATTCTGTAATAAATGTAAATTTAAAGGGAGTATTTAATTGTTTAAAGGCTATAACACCTGTTATGGTAAAGCAAAAAGAGGGAAAAATAATTAATCTTTCTTCTGTAGTAGGTTTAGTTGGAAATGCAGGGCAAGTAAATTATGCTGCATCAAAGGCGGGAGTTATTGGAATGACAAAATCTCTTGCAAAGGAAATAGGATCTAGAGGAATAACTGTAAATGCAGTAGCACCTGGTTTTATTGAGACAGATATGACTGATGTATTAGGAGATAAGTTTAAAGAAGAAGCAAGAAAGAGTATTCCTTTAAAAAGATTAGGAAAAGCAGAAGATGTGGCAGAAGTTGTAGCCTTCTTAGCTAGTGATAGTGCTAATTATATAACAGGTCAAGTAATCCACGTTGATGGTGGAATGGTAATGTAGTGGAGGAGTGTTATGAGTAGAAAAGTAGTTGTAACTGGAATGGGAGCTGTTACTCCTATAGGAAATAATGTTGAAGAGTATTGGAATAGCCTTAAGAGTGGAAAAAGCGGTATAGACTATATAAAAAACATTGATACATCAACTATAGATGTAAAAATAGGAGCAGAAGTTAAGGCGTTTCATCCAGAAGAGGTTATGCCAAAGAAAGAAGTAAGAAGATTAGATAAGTTTTCACAATTTGTGTTATATGCAGCTGATGAGGCCATAAAGTCATCTGGGTTAGATGTAGAAAATATTAATAGTAAAAGATTTGGAGTATATGTTGGATCAGGAATTGGTGGTTTTATGACCATGGAAAGTGAAACTGAAAAAATAGCCACAGGAAAATCTAGAAGAGTTTCACCGTTTTTTGTACCAATGACTATCATAAATCTTGGCGCAGGTAACATAGCTATAAAATATGGAGCTAAGGGACCATGTACATCAATGGTTACAGCATGTGCAACTGGTAATAATAATATAGGTGAAGCATTTAGATTAATAAAAGATGGATATGCAGATGTAATGCTTGCAGGTAGTGGAGAAGCTCCAATTACGAAAATGGGGGTTGCTGGATTTGCTAGCATGAAAGCATTAAATTTTAATAATGATATTTATAGGGCTTCAATACCTTTTGATAAAGATAGAAGTGGCTTTGTAATTGGTGAAGGAGGAGCTGTATTAGTATTAGAGTCAGAAGAACATGCTATATCTAGAGGAGCAAAAATCCTAGCTGAGATTGTAGGATATGGTAGTACTTGTGATGCTTATCACATTACATGCCCACATCCAGAAGGAGAAGGTGCAGCTGATGCTATGATAGAAGCAATTGAAGAAGCTGGAATAGAAAGAAATGAAGTTTCATATATAAATGCCCACGGTACATCAACACCTTTGAATGATAAGTATGAAACATATGCTATTAAAAGAGTATTTGATGATTATGCATACAATATACCAGTTTCATCAACAAAATCAATGACAGGACATCTACTAGGGGGAGCTGGTTCTATAGAGGCTGTTGCATGTATTAAGGCACTTCAAGAAGGATTTATACCTCCAACTATAGGATTAGAAAATGTAGATGAGGAATTAGATTTAGATTATGTACCAAATAAGGGAAGAGAAAAGGAACTTAAATATGTTCTTTCAAATTCTCTAGGTTTTGGAGGCCACAATGCTACTTTACTATTTAAGAAGTGGGAGTAGGGTTTAGGAGGTTTTATTATGAATTTTAAAGAGGTTAAAGAGTTAATTGAGTTGATAAATTCATCACAATTAGCATACTTTGAGATTGAAACTGCTGATGGACATATAAAAATGGATAAATCATTAAGTAGAAATATTGTTTCAGAAGAAAAGGAAAAAGAAGTTGTTAAAAAAGAATTGCTAAGTAGTCAAGGGGATATGAAAAATAATATCTCAGTAAATGTTGCTACAGATGGAAGTGAAATAAAGGCAGAAGAAGATGATGAAGATTTAAAAGTTATTAAGTCTCCAATGGTTGGTACTTTTTATAGCTCTTCATCTCCAGATAGTAAAGCTTTTGTATCTGAAGGAAATGAAGTTTCTAAGGGTGATGCACTATGTATAATAGAAGCAATGAAGCTTATGAATGAAATTGAAAGTGATGTAAATGGAGTAGTAAAAGAAATCTTAGTAAAAGATGGCGAAATGGTGGAATATGGGCAACCATTATTTAAGGTAAAGGAGATATAAAAAATGATGGATATAAATGAAATTAGAGAAATTTTACCTCATAGATATCCTTTCCTTTTAGTAGATAGAGTTACCGAAGTAGTTGAAGGTAAAAGTATAAAAGGATATAAAAATGTAACTATAAATGATCAATTTTTTCAAGGACATTTTCCTAAAAAACCTATAATGCCAGGTGTGTTAATATTAGAAGCGCTAGCTCAATTAGGTGCAGTTTCAATATTAAGTATGGATGAGTTTAAGGGAAAAATACCTATGTTTGCTGGCGCAGATAAAGTTAAATGGAGAAAGCCAGTAGTACCAGGTGATAGATTAGATTTAAGTTGTGAAATTATTAAGTTAAGAGGCCCTATAGGAATAGGAAAGGCAGTAGCTACTGTCGATGGAAAAAAGGTTTGTGAAGCAGAAATAATGTTTGCTATAGGATAGGTGATAAGGATGTTTAAGAAAGTACTTATTGCAAATAGAGGAGAAATAGCTGTTAGAATAATAAGAGCTTGTAGAGAGCTTGGTATTTTAACGGTATCAGTATATTCAGAAATTGATAAAGAGGCTCTTCATACTCAACTAGCAGATGAATCAGTATGTATAGGACCAGCATCTGCTAAGGATAGTTATTTAAATATAACTAATATATTAAGTGCATGTGTACTTACAGGTGCAGATGCTATTCATCCTGGATTTGGTTTTTTATCGGAGAACTCTAAATTTGCTAAGATGTGCAAGGAGTGTAATATAAAGTTTATAGGTCCAGATTATACCTCAATTGAATTAATGGGAAATAAGGCCAAGGCAAGAGAAGTAATGAAGGATGCCAATGTGCCTGTTGTACCTGGCTTTGAAGGGATAATTGAAAGTGAAGAGCATGCCTCCCATATTGCCGAGGAAATAGGTTATCCGGTAATGATAAAAGCATCAGCAGGTGGTGGAGGAAAAGGTATTAGAATAGCCTTCAATGAAGGAGAGTTAAGAAGAGGATATAATACAGCAAAAGCAGAAGCTAAAGCATGCTTTGGAGATGATAGATTATATATTGAAAAATATATACAAAATCCAAGACATATAGAATTTCAAATTTTAGCAGATAATTATGGAAATGTAATACACTTAAATGAAAGAGAATGCTCTCTTCAAAGAAAGAATCAAAAAGTATTAGAAGAAGCACCATCAACATTTTTAACTTCAGATTTGAGAATTGAGATGGGAGAAATTGCGAAAAGAGCAGCCAAGGCTGTTAATTATAAAAATGCAGGAACAATAGAGTTCTTAGTAGATAAGGATTGTAATTATTACTTCATGGAAATGAACACAAGAATACAAGTAGAGCATCCTATAACAGAAATGATAACAGGGATAGACCTTGTGAAAGAGCAATTAAAAATTGCATCAGGATTGGAATTAGAGTTAAATCAAGATGATATTAAAATTAAAGGTCATGCTATAGAATGTAGAATTAATGCAGAAGATCCGGATAGAGATTTTATGCCTTGTCCTGGAAAAATTACAGAATTGTATGTTCCAGGAGGAAGAGGAGTAAGACTAGATTCAGCTATTTACTGTGGTTATAAAATTCCACATTGTTATGATTCAATGTTAGCTAAGCTAATTTCGTTTGGTAAAGATAGAGAAGAAGCAATAACAATAATGAAAAGAGCTTTGGGAGAGTTTGGTGTAGGTGGAGTAAAAACAAATGTGGACTTTCAATTTTCTTTGTTAGAAATGGATGAAGTTGTAAGAGGGGAGTATGATACCTCTTTCTTAGAAAAAGTGATGGTGAAGAGAAATGCTTAAGGATTTATTTAAGAAAAATAAATACGGAACAGTAAAAAGTATAAATGTAGAAGCAGAAGAAAAACCTAATATACCATCTGGAATGTGGTTAAAATGTGATAAGTGTGGAAGTATTATTTATAAAGAAGATCTAAAATCAAACTTTTATGTTTGTAATAGTTGTAATAACCATTTAAGGTTAAAAGCAAGAACTAGAATTAATTTTATAGTTGATAAGGGAAGTTTCAAAGAAAGGGGAGAAGATATTAAAACAACCAATCCTATTAACTTTGATGGCTATGAAGAAAAACTTCAAAAAAGTAGGGAAAAAACTGATAGTAGTGAAGCGGTTATCACAGGTATTGGTAAAATTAATGGTATAACTGTAGCTATAGCTGTCATGGATAGCTATTTTATGATGGGAAGTATGGGAACTGTAGTAGGTGAAAGAATTACATCATTAATTGAATGTGCCACAGAAAGAAAACTACCATTAATTCTATTTACAACTTCTGGAGGAGCTAGAATGCAGGAGGGAATCTTTTCTTTGATGCAAATGGCTAAGATTAGTGCAGCAATAGGAAAACACGATGATGCAGGTTTGCTATATATAACAGTACTAACTAATCCAACAACAGGAGGAGTGACTGCAAGTTTTGCTATGGAAGGTGATATTATTTTAAGTGAGCCAGGAACATTAGTTGGATTTGCAGGAAGAAGAGTAATTGAAAATACCATTAGAGAAACACTTCCAGATGACTTTCAAAAGGCTGAATTCTTGTTAGAAAAAGGCTTTGTAGATTCTATAGTCCATAGAAAAGATCTTAGGAAGATGCTTTATAAGCTTCTTTTAATGCATGGGGTGAGTAACAATGACTAGAGATACAATTAAAACCATGTCAGCATGGGATAAGGTAGTAATTGCAAGACACAAAGATAGACCTACAGGAGCGTTTTACATTGAAAATATTTTTAGTGATTTTATAGAATTACATGGAGATAGACATTTTGGAGATGATAATGCAGTAATTGGTGGCATAGGTTTTTTAGAAGGAATTCCTGTTACAATTATTGCAATAACTAAGGGGGCTAACACTAAAGAAAATATAGAAAGAAATTTTGGAATGCCTAAACCAGAAGGTTATAGAAAGGCATTAAGACTAATGAAGGAAGCTGAAAAATTTAATAGAACTGTTATTTGCTTTGTAGATACTCCAGGAGCTTTTTGTGGAGTTGATGCAGAAGAAAGAGGGCAAGGAGAAGCAATTGCGAAGAATTTATTAGAAATGAGCAGGCTAAAAACTCCTATCATAACTGTTCTTTTAGGTGAAGCTGGAAGTGGTGGTGCTTTAGCACTAGCAGTGGCAGATAGAATTCTTATGTTAGAGCATTCTATATATTCTATTCTATCACCAGAAGGCTTTGCTTCTATTTTGTGGAAGGATGGTAGTAAAGCTAAGGAAGCAGCAGAAGTTATGAAGATAACAGCACAGGATTTAATAGAGTATAATATAGTAGATAAAGTTATTAAGGAACCTAATGGAGGTGCTCACAAGAATCCGCTTAAGATGGCAGCAGCTATAAAAAAGGAAATTGTAGAAGAGGTATATTCGTTAAGGTATAAGGATATGAAAGAATTACTAGTTGATAGATATGAAAAATTTAGAAAAATGGGAAGATAGTTAAAGAGGATGAGTATTTAATATGCTTATCCTCTTTAATTTATATAGAAATTTGTTAATAAAATGTTAAAAATATAAAATTCAAATATTATCAAATATATGGTATTATTATAATGAAAATATATAAGAATAAAAAAGGATGATGATATGGACGTTGAGCTGAGGAGTAAGGTAGACTTACTTTCTGACAATTATAATGATATTAGAAAGGCATTAAGGTGGGATGGAAATCTTCTTAATCACTTTGAGGCATTGCTATATGTTAGGACAGATAAAGAGTTTTCTTTAGAGAAAATAAAAGAAGTTAGAAAGTATTTAGACAGTAGAAAACTGCCTTATCCTTTTAAAGGTGTATTTAATAAAATTTGCTCTATCATGTTAGATGATAGGGATGATTATGTACAAGTATTTAATAATACATTATATGTATATGAAAGATTAATCCAAAATGGATTTAAAGGAAATGAGAAGGCTGCTTTTGCATCATTAATGCTTGCAAAAAGGTTTTCTGGTAAAGAATTAGACAATAGGATCAATAGAATAATTGATATAAATAGTAGTCTAAAAGATAATGATTATATAAGTTATGCAAATTTATCATGTACCAATAGAAGTATTGATAGAATAACAAAAGAACTTACTGAAATAGAAAATATATTGAAGATAACAGGAAGAGAAATTTCTGTAGATATAAAAAGCTTTTCAACATTACTGATGATAGATGAAGATGATGTTGAAACAAAGGTTGAAAAAGCATTAAATATAATATGTAATATAAAATCAGAATTATTTGAAATCCCAGGTAAAGCATATCCATTATTGGGACTAGCTACTATGTTAGTAGAAGATCCTGAAAGCTTTTGTGTAGAATTAAAGGATATTTATAATTCTTTGAAAAATACTAAGGAATATAGATATTTTATGCATAGAGATTTAAGGATAATTATTTCTTTAGGTTTATTACTAAATAAATATGTTGAGGAGTTAAAGGCTGATTTAATTGATATAAATGTAAGTGATGAAATTAATGTTTTCTTAGCAATAGAAGAATGTACAGTTTTTTCATTATCAGTTATATAATAAAATATTATACTTAGGATGGAGAATATGAAATGGCAAATCAAAATAGTACAGAAGTTGCAAGAATTGCTACCAGAATGGCAATTAGTAATAGAGATGAGGAAGAAATTTTAAAAGAAAGCTATTCTAATCAAGGTATAAAGGTTACAGCAGTTAATGTTGGTGGCAATATTAATGAATCAATTCATAAAATTCTTGAAAGAGCCTTAGTGGCATCTAAAAGGAATAATCTAATTAGAGATGAACATCTTCATGAAGGTGCAGTAATAGGCGCAACTAGAGATGCATTAATGCAAGTAAGTAATAGAGCAAATGCACAAAATGTAGGTGGGAAAATAGGTATAGCAAGAAAAGGGGAACATATTTCTGTATGTATTTTTTTAAGCATTGGATTATTGCATTTAGATGAAGTTGTAATAGGAATAGGGCATAGGTCATTACCTGAATAATAAGATGTTTTTTAAAGAGAGTGCTAGTTACTCTCTTTTTTTATTATGCGAAGAAATTATAAAATTTTAATTATATATAATCAAATCACTAAAACAAAATTATATTTAAAAGTGGTATTCTATATATGTTAAAAACTTAACATTAAAAAAGGGGTTAAAACTGTTGACTACAGGGGTTTTACCCATTATTATAAATATATTGTTGATAGTAGTTATCAGGATATATTTTACATTGATGGAAACGATTTAGAAGTGAATTATTTAATGATAATATGTCAAGAATATAAGTGGTATTTTAGATATGTATCATTATTAGAAATAATAATTATTTAATGCTGTTATAGCATAAAAGATAATGAAGTTGGAGGAATTGAACATGAAGGTTTTAGTAATTAATTGTGGTAGTTCATCTTTAAAGTATCAATTAATTGATATGGAAACAGAGAACTCATTAGCGCAAGGGTTAGTTGAAAGAATTGGAATTGAAGGGTCAGTTTTAACACAAAAAGTTGAAGGAAAAGATAAGTATATAGTTAAGACTCCTATGAAGAACCATAAGGAAGCTATTGAAATAGTATTAAAGGCTTTAGTTGATGGTGAGCATGGTGTAATTAAATCAATGGATGAAATTACTGCAGTTGGTCATAGAGTAGTACATGGTGGAGAAAAATATGCTTCATCAGTATTAATAACTGATGAAGTTAAGAAGTCAATTGAAGAATGCTATAAGTTAGCTCCATTACATAACCCACCAAACATGATTGGTATAGAAGCATGTGAAGAGTTAATGCCAAATACACCAATGGTAGCAGTATTTGATACAGCATTTCATCAAACAATGCCAAAGGAAGCTTTCCTTTATGCATTACCATATGAATTATACTCTGAAAATGGAATAAGAAAATATGGATTCCATGGTACTTCACATATGTATGTATCAAATAAAGTTGCAGAAGTTATGGGTAAAGATATAAAAGATCTTAAGATAGTAACTTGTCATCTTGGAAATGGTGCATCTTTATGTGCAGTTAAAAATGGTGTTTCAATTGATACTACAATGGGATTTACACCACTTGATGGTATTGTAATGGGAACAAGATCAGGAAGTATAGACCCTGCAATAGTTTTATACTTAATAAATGAATTAAAATATTCAACAGAGGATGTAAATACATTATTAAATAAGAAATCAGGTGTACTTGGAATCTCAGGTGTAAGCTCAGATTTTAGAGATATTGAAGATGCGGCAGCTAAGGGAGACGAAAGAGCTATACTTGCGTTAGATATATATCACTACAGAATTAGAACACAAATAGGAGCTTATGCAGCTGCTATGGGTGGTGTAGATGCTATAGTATTTACAGCTGGTGTTGGAGAAAATGGTCCTGAAACTAGAGAAGCTTGCCTAGAAGGTTTAGAATTCTTAGGAGTTAAGGTTGATAAAGAAAAGAATAATGTAAGAGGAAAAGTAAGAGAAATCTCTACTGAAGATTCTACAGTAAAAGCATTTGTTATACCAACTAATGAAGAATTAGTTATAGCAAGAGATACAAAGAATTTAGTAAAGTAGTTTTATTTAAGAAATAGTTCTATCAAATTTTGATAGGACTATTTTTTTGTTTTTAAAAAATAATATTTTACTTATTTAAGTAGTTCTTGTAAAATACTAACGTATATATAAAGAAAGGAGTAGGGTTATGGATAATAGTATTTTAAATAATGTAGTATATCTTTACATTGATGCTACATCCTTCGATCCATTGTATTCAGAAATAATAAGAATAGATGGAGTAAAAGTAAAAGAAGGTAATATTGAAGTTTTCTCTACTTCCTTTAAGAATAAAGTACAAGATGTAAAAAAAATAATATCGTTTATAGAAGTGCTCCCAATAATATGTGAGGATGCTTCATTTACAAAAAGACTTTTAGAAAAATATATAATTGATATAAAGAATAAAATTTTAGATTTAAGGGAACTTTGTTCTATTTTAGAACCTTGGAGAAGAGATTATAGAGTTATAAGTTTAATAAAAGAAGTTACATCAATTGATTTTGAGAATATAAATAAAGCAAAAAATATCCTATATGTACTTAATGCATCTTTATGTAGATTGTGGGATAAGGAAGAAGGGTATAAAAAGAAAAATGTTAATTTATACAATATATTAAAACTTGATTATGACATCCATGAAAAGTGGGGATGGGCTGAGTATTTACAGAAGCCACTGTTTTTTAATTATAATGAATTTAATTATGTTAAATATGATAAAAAACAAAAGGTTGAAATTAAAGCTGCTAAGAAGAAAATTCCTTATAATGAATTTGAAAAGTTATTAAGAAGGAAGGATATATGGGATAGAGGCGGTGAGTTCAATTATCAATATAGAGAAGAACAAGAGAAATTTTCATTTAAGATAAGAGAAAACATTGAAAGGGAAGAACGTATATTTATAGAGGCTCCAACAGGAAGTGGTAAGACCTTTGCATATTTGCTTATAGCAATACTTCAATGTTATAAAAACTTAAATACACATAAGGTTGAAGATGCATCTTTTATTATTTCTACAGATACTAAAGAGTTACAAAATCAACTTATAGATAGGGATATTCCTAATATATTAGAAATGCTTGGGCTAAGTGATAAGATAAATTTTGGATATATAAAAGGAAAAGGCAATTATTTGTGCCCAGAACGATTAGCTAAAAATAGTGAAGTCACTGGTAACTTAATAGAGAATTTAAGAGAAATCTTCTTAAAAAGACTATGTGAAGATGGTGAGTATGGGGATATTGAAAAAGTATCTCAGTTTGCATTTAATCATTTTAATTTAGATGAGGATATAAATAAGTTTTTGTGTGATAGTGATGAGTGTAACTTAGATAGATGCTACAAAAAGTGTTATTTAAGAAATAGGTATAATGAATTGCCAGAGGAAAATATAACAGTTGTAAATCACTCCTTACTTGCTAGTTGGCCATATAGTGAAAAGAAAAAGATTACTCATCTTATAATAGATGAGGCTCATAATCTTATGGATAAGTGCTATGATTTTTTTGCAGATGAATTTGAATCTAAAGAGTTAGAAGAACAACTAGAATACTTATATGGAAAGGAACCGTCTATCTTTAGAATATTAAATTATTTAAATGCATCTTTAGGATATAGGGAAGTATTAGATTTAGATAAATTAAAGTATTGGGTATCACAAATAAATTTAGATATTCAAGGTATATTGGCTTATTTAAATAATGCAGAGCTTCCTAATGATGAATATAACTTTAAGGTAGAATATGTATTAGCTGAATCTCACATTAAGGAGAAGCTGAAAGGATTAGATGTATATATATCTAAGTTAAAGGAAAATATATATGCCTTATATTCAGTTTTAAATAAATATTTTAATAATATAACCTTAGAGGGGGAGGAAGGTAAGGAGGAACATGAATATAGGATGGTAACAAACTATATTTTAAAACTAAAGTCTTCCTTTGATACTCTAGATTCATTTATAGAACAGTCAGAAGGAAAAGGAAATACCGCAAAAGAGTTTGAGGTATCAAAAGATAACACCTATTTTAGGATAAGAAACATACCATTAAATGTAGATGAATTATTTAATGAACAGATATTAAAGGATGTAAAAAGTGTTACATTCTTGTCTGCAACACTTAGGATTAATAATTCATTTTCAAGAATTAAGTCTATATTAGGCCAGGAAGAAGCAAAGGAGTGGGTGGTTCCACCTACTTTTAACTTAAGAGATAGAACTAGGATAATTACTTTAAAGGATATTGGAAGGTATAATAGTAGAGATTTTATAGAAAATTCTTCTCAATTTATATATGAAATGGCTGTAAAGCTAAATGGTCATATACTAGTGCTATTTACTAATAATTTAAGGAAACAAGCTGTTGAGGATAGACTTAATGAACTTATAAAAGGAAGTAAAATAGAGGTACATTCAAATAAAAAGTCAATAAGATATTTAAGTGATAGGGATAGACAGGTTATTATATTAGGAAGTAAGGGATTTTTTGAAGGGATTGATTTACCTGGAGATGCATTAACAGCAGTTATTCTAGATAAGGTACCAAATAAATCTATTGAAGATCCATTATTAAAAGCAATAGTTAATTATAGAAATAAGGATTATAGATATGTTAACTATCCACAACTTTGTATAAAAGTTAAACAAGTTTATGGAAGATTAATTAGAAGCACTACAGATTATGGATACTTTTGTATTTTAGATGGAGGAACTAATAATAAAACTCTTTTAAATCTGCAAAGAGACTTGGGTGGCCCTATTATTGAGAATATATCTAAGAAGGAAGTATTAAGAAGTGTAGAAAGGGATTATTATAGATGGAATCTGGAGAACTTAAAATCTATTTGTAAAAGTATAAATAAAGAGGAATTTTATAATTCATTTATAGAAGAAAATAAGAAAAGAAAGTCTTTTTTTAAGATAAATATTAATAATGGAAGATATGAAATTACAAATATGAATTTTAAGTTTATTAAATAGTAAAATAAGAGGTGGAAATATATGTTTTTAAATGAGGTGAGGTATAAAGATAATATAGGTGTAAAGTGGACTATATATTCAATTATTTTTACTATAATTTGTTTTAACTTGGTGGCAATATTAACATTGTTTTTTGGCAATGCAAAAGTAATAGAAGAATCTAATATAGAGAGTCTTATAATAAATGGTGACATAATATTGGCTATATTCTCATTAATATGTTGCTATACATTTTATTACATCTATAAAGAAGACGATATATTTATAATAAGTCAAGTATATACAATGATTAGCATCGAGTTTATTATAATTAATACCTTTGGGAATTATTGGGGAATAGAAATGAGAGATAGATACATAACAATAATTGCTATATATCTGTATGAAGGTTTTCTATTATCCTTTATAGTCTATAAGAAAAATATATTAATTAAGTATATATTAAATAATAAGCTATTATCATGTATATTAGTATGCATTTTATCCGTGTCAATAATGTTTGGGAAAATAGGTGAAGTAATAAGTTATGAAGATATAGTAAGTGAAAGGATAGTTTCTTATTTAGTTTGTGGATTAATATTATTCCACTTTATACTAGTATTTATATTATTTAAGAATAGTATAAAAACAAAAAGAATTATTTATTCTATATTTGGAGCAAGTATAAATATACTAACTATAAAGAATTTGTATATTTTTATATTGCACAATAAATTTCCTGATAATGTAAACCTGCTTGGATATGCATTAACATTTGTGGCTTTCTTTGTAATAATAATAGGTTTGTTTTATGAAATGATTTTTAGAATTAAAGAGTCTGAGCAATTAAAACGGAATCTAAATGTTTTTTATGCTGCAAATGAGAAGAATTTACATAGTAATATCTTAGTGTACAATGAAAATTATAAAATTGTATATGCAAATGAATTGGCAAGAGGAATTTTTAATGAGGGTATGACTATAGAGGAACAGTATAATAGGTTGGAGAAGATTTCTATATTTAATACCAATAAAGAAATTTCTAAAAATTTAAAAGAGATAATTGAAGAAAAGGGTACTTACTTAAATATACTGTATTTTAGTGATTTGAAGAAATATTATGAGGTACACCTTCAAAAAGTAGTAACGGATGATTCAAAGTGGATAATAGGAAACTTTATAGATAAAACTGATGAATGCGAGGCCATAGGTAAGCTAAAAATAAGTGAAAATAGGCTTAAGAGTGTAACAGAAAATATATTAGATTTTATTATTACTATTGATATAAGTGGAATAATTACTTTTGCTAATACCTCAGCTATAGAAAGTTTAGGCTTTAAAGTAGAGGAGGTAGTAGGGCATAAGTATGGTGAATTTTTCAAGAAAGATGATGGAGAAGTGTTTGCAATTAATAGTATTAAAAATAGTGACATAATAAAACATAAAATATTATGTAAGAATGGTGAAAGCGTAAGGGTAGAATCTGTTTTTAGACGCATTAGCAGTGAATTTGAAGGGTATGTTGTTGTATCTAGAAGTTTAGAAATGAAGGAAGAATTAAAGTCCCTAAGAGTTAAATACAATGAAATTAAAGAATATGATAGGATAAGAGCAGAGTTTTTTGCAAACTTATCTCATGAGGTTAGAACACCTATAAATATTATTTATTCATGTCTTCAATTATTAAACAATCAGAAAGAGAATGGTTATGAGTCTTTAGCTAAATACTATATTAAATACGAAAAAACTATCAGTCAAAATGCGTTTAGATTGTTAAGATTAGTAAATAACCTTATAGATATTTCCAAGTTAGATACAGGAGCAATGAAAATAAAAATTAAGAATATAGATATTATTAGTTTAATTGAAAATATAACATTGTCTACTGTTCCGTATGTTGAAGAAAAAAATATAAATATAATGTTTGACACTTCTATAGAGGAATTAATAGTAGGATGTGACCCTGAGAAAATAGAAAGGGTTATGTTGAATCTTATTTCTAATTCTGTTAAATTTACTCCTAAGGGTGGAGAAATTTTTGTTGATATTCAAGTGGATGAAACTTGGGTATATGTGAGAGTGAAAGATACAGGAATAGGTATCCCTATGCATTTAAAGGATGTAATATTTGAAAGATTTGTTCAAAGTAATAAATCATTTAGTAGGGAGAGAGAAGGTAGTGGAATAGGTTTAGCTTTAGTTAAGGATATAATAAGCAAACATAATGGAGAAGTTATGTTAGAAGATAGTTCGGAAATGGGAAGTACTTTTTTATTTAAAATTCCTAATTTAGTTAGGGATGATGTATGGCATGATGATGATAATAGAGCTGCTGAGACCGCAATACAAGAAAAAATTAATATAGAGTTTTCTGATATTTATGATATATAGCAAAAAAGTGGATGTATTAAATGAGATTCTAATACATCCACTTTTTTAAAATAAATTATTTATTGCTATAATATTTTTTTAGAATTTCATAGATTGATTTAAGATTTGATAATCTCTTTTCATAATTAAATATTTGTCCATCTCCAGCAACGTATCTTGTAATTCTAGATGGTAGACCATATCTATCATAATTACAATTGAAACAACTTTGTCTATCCATTTCTACTGGAGATCCACAATGTTTACATATCCATGTATCTTTTTTCTTTCCAAAACCTTGAGATTTTATGGTAACATCCTTTTGATATTTTTTTTCTAATAAATCAATAAGCTCTCCTAAGGCATAAAAATTATCCTTTGTTACAAGAGGAGGTTTAGCTGTTAGTGAAACTAAAAGGTCAATTTCTGTATCATTATTATCTAAATTTCTAAACTGTTCTAATATAGAGTTATAGTCAATAATATTGAAGGTTTTAATAAAAAGAGCCTTTTCTTTTGTTATATGATCAGTTGCATACTTACATACCTCAGAGAAATTTTTACCCAGTAGAAACTCAGTAACAGAATCGATATTATCTTTAAAACCTGAGAATATATTCTTAGTTGGGTTATTTCCAATTTCTCTAATAAGTTTGTCTACAAGTATTTTTTCACTTCCGCTTGGTAATGATGCTAAAAATCCTTCAACCTCATCTATAGTGCAATTGTAAAAGTCTAAGGGAGCATTAGAAATAAGTGTGTTTGAATATAATCTTGATAAATCTAATTTGATATTTTCTTCTTCAGAATTACTATCATCATCATTAATAAGATTATTGATTTTACAAGCTGTTCCTGTAGCAGAAATCATAAACATTGAGTAATTTGAACCAAAGATGGGTTCTAAATCAATATTTAACCCTAGTATACAATTCATGTCTAGTAAACGTGCTTTGTTTTCTAATGCATTTCTTGCCATAGATTTTAATTCATCTAATTCCTTTGTGTAGGATTTTGATACTCCCCCTAAAATGTCAGTCCATCCTGCTAACCAGTCCCTTAAAAAGTTAGCTCCAGTGACAAAGTTTATAGATATATATCCATAATACTTTTCAATTTCATAGTTACCCATTAAAGTTGAAGTTGTAACAGTTAATATACTTCTCATAAATTTCCCCCCGCCTTTTATAAATATATTTTAATTATACAATATATAGATAAAAGATTAAAATTTGTGGTAATATAATTAAGAAAAAAATAAACGAGGTAGGAAAGCATGATAAAAGGACTTGGAGAAAAAATACCTAATATTCATAAAAGTTGTTTTGTTGCAGAAAACGCAGCAGTTGTTGGAGATGTGGTTGTTGAAGAAAATACATCTATATGGTATGGCGTTTGTATAAGAAGTGATATGGATAAAACTATAATTGGAAAAAATACTAATATACAAGAAAATAGCACATTACATAATGATTTTGGGATTCCAACTATAGTTGGTGATGAGGTGACTATAGGACACAATTGTGTTATACATGGATGTAAAATTTCTAATAATGTTTTAATAGGAATGGGTTCTGTAATATTAAATGGAGCAGAAATTGGAGAAAATACTATTATAGGAGCTGGAAGCTTAGTAACTCAAAATAAGAAAATACCATCAGGTGTACTTTGTATGGGAAGTCCAGCAAAAGTAGTAAGAGAATTAACAGAGGAAGAAATAAAATCTATAAAAGAATCTTCCGTTCATTATATTGAAATGGCAAATATGCATAAATAAGGAGTAATTAATATGTACGTAGCATTTGGAAATAGAGTTGTAGACAGTTTAGATTTTAAGAAATTAATAGAAGAGAATAGTAATTTTAAAGTGTTAAAGGATATGTCTAAAGGAAGTAAGAGAGAGGATGTAGTAGCTTTAAATTTAAGTTTATCTGCTGATATTTTAAAGGAAATATTATCAGATGATTATGATATTAATGAGCTAACAGAAGATGAACTATTTGAAGAATTATTAGGATTATTTACTGAACTTGGTACAGATTTAGAGGAGTTCATGCCAGATGATTCTATTATTAATGTTGAAAGCTACAAATGGGATGAAAGCGATAATGATGTAAGGGGAATAATTGTTATAGTTCATGAAGATTTTAGCGAAGGAAAGCTTAAAGATGTAACTAGAAGGTTATTAACTCAAGTAGAATAGATTATTTTGATATAAAGAAAGGAGACTTTAGTGTGGAGATATTTACAATAGGTCATTCAAATTATGATGTAGAAAGATTAATAGATATGCTAAGACGTTATAATATTAATTGTGTTGTAGATATTAGAGGTACTCCTTATTCTAAATACAATATTCAATATAATAAAGAAACTATACAAAAAACTCTTGAAAGAGAAGGTTTTATATATATTTATATGGCAAAAGAGTTAGCTGCTAAGCGCATAAATAAAGTTTCTTATAATGCTGAAGGATATTCAGATTTTGAGAAAGTAGTTAAGGAAGAAGAATTTATAAAGGGAATTGAAAGATTAAGAAATGGTTGTAAAAAGGGTATAGAATTGCATTACTTGGTGCTATGCAAGATCCAATAAGGTGTCATAGAGCAATACTGGTTGGAAGAGCCCTAAGAGATGCAGGATTTAAAGTTAAACATATTCTTCATGATTATTCTATAGGAAATCAAGAAGATATTGAAAAATCTTTACTAGAAAAGTATTATAAAGCTGGATATCAATTAACCTTAGATTCTTTAAATAGCAGTATTTCAGAAGAAGATATGATAAATGAAGGATATAGGCATGCTAATAAAGAAATCGGTTATAGAATAGAGCATATAGGTGAAAATAGGGAAAAAAATTAGTGGTAGGGAGTCTACCACTTTTTATTATTAATTAGGGATAAATTATTAAAATACCTATATCTAAAATAACTGGGGATAAATACAGGTAGTTAAGTATAATAAATAATTAAAAAAGACTTTTAACACAACCTAAATAGATTGTGTTAAAAGTCTCGTTACCCAATGGGTTATAAGGCCAGGCGCTAACGACCAGTATGTTGACCCTATAGTTATAACTACTCCCTTTTAACTATACTATATACTATGTGATTAAGTAAAAATTGTGCTGTAAAAATAATTTTTTAAAGAGGTTTTCTTATGAGAATAATGACATTTAATTTAAGATGTGATTTTATTTTAGATATTAATAACAGATGGGCAAATAGAAAAGATATTGTAATAAATATTATAAAGAAATATAAGCCTGATATTATTGGCGTGCAAGAGTTAACAAATGTTATGCATAGAGAATTGGTAGATGCTTTAGAAGATTATTATGTGGTTGGAAATCCAAGAAGTAAAAAATTGTTTGTAGAAAGAAATGATATATTTATATCTAAAGACTTTCATGTAGAAGAATATGATACTTTTTGGCTTTCTAACACTCCACAAAAAATAAGTAGTTCTAGATGGTATTCTGTATTTCCTAGAATATGCACAGTAGCTGTGATAAGAGACAATAATGGGAATAAGTATAGGATATGTAATTCTCACTTGGATTTTTTGTTTACAAAATCAAGATTATATGAAGTTAGGAAGATTCTAAGTTTTATTAAAAACGAAGAAGATAAAGAAAAGTTACCAACCATTCTTATGGGAGATTTTAATGCATCACCAAATTCTAAAGTTATAGAAGAAATAAGAAAATATAATTATAACAACAAAAAATTTGTAGCAGTTCAGGACTATAAAAAAGAAATATATAATCATACAACAATGAGCAAGTTTAAAGGGAGAAATAAGGGAATTCATATTGACTATATTTTTGTGACAGATAATTTATCAATTAAAAGTACTCAAATACTAACATATAATGAAAATGGAAAGTATCCATCAGACCATTATCCTTTAATTTCGGAAGTGGAGTAATATAAAGTATTGACAAATAAACATTATTAATTGATAATATAGTTGAGCGTTCTAGTCGGATTTAGAATGCTATAAAGGTTATTTTGGAGGTTTTAGTTTTATGAAAGCATTTGTTGATGAAAATACTTGTATATCATGTGGATTATGTGAAGGAACATGCTCAGAAGTTTTCTCATTAGATACTGGAATAGCAGTTGCAGGTGAAGTTGTAGAGGGAACTGAAGATGCTGTAAGAGAAGCGTGTGAAAACTGCCCAGTAGCAGCAATATCTATAGAAGAATAAAAAAAATTTTTTTGCAGAAATTATATGTATAGAAAAGGAGTTGAGCATATGTCAAATACAGTATGTTTATGTAAAGGTGTTTCAGAAGAAACAATAGTTGAAGCAATAAAGAATGGTGCAAAAACTTTTGATGAAGTAAGCGAAAAGACAGGAGCAGGTACTGGATTCTGCCATGCATCAAGATGTAAAGAAACTATTTTAAAATTAATAGATGAAAATAAGTAGTTTTTAGTAAATAATCCTAGTTTGGTTTTCAAACTAGGATTATTTTTTTGTATAATAAAAGTAAGTAATAAAAGAAGGGATATATATCATATGAAGAAAACTATAGGAATATTAGCACATGTAGATGCCGGAAAAACTACTTTTTCAGAGCAATTACTTTATCATACAAACAGTATAAGAACTAGAGGAAGAGTTGATTACAAGAATTCATATCTAGATAATCATAATATAGAAAGGGCACGTGGTATAACTGTATTTTCTCATGATGCCATATTTAACATTGGTGAATCTACATATTATTTGTTAGATACCCCAGGTCATGTTGATTTTTCTACAGAAATGGAAAGAACTATATCCATGTTAGATTATGCCATATTAATAATAAGTGCAGTAGAAGGAATTCAAGGTCATACAGAAACTGTATGGAATATATTAAAGAAAAATAATGTCCCTACATTTATATTTATAAATAAGATAGATAGAGTAGGGGCAGAGGTAGAGCGAGTTATAAATGAAATAAAAACTAACTTTTCTAATAAAATTTGTTTCATAGAAAATGGTTTAGAAGAAGAGTTAAGTGAAGAAGTAGTTGAAGGAATTTCAGAAAATGATGAGGAGTTAATTGAAAAGTATTTTAATGGTGAATATAGTAAAGATGAATGGATTAAGGCTTTAAGAAAGCAAATAAAGGAGTGTAGAATTTACCCGGTATTTTCAGGTTCAGCTTTACAAGATATAGGTATAAAGGAATTTATCTATGCGTTAGATAGTCTAACATATACAAGCTATAATAATGAAGGTGAATTTAAAGGTACTGTATATAAGGTGAAATATGATAAAGATAATAAAACTAGGATAACATTTATTAAATGTACTAACGGGAAACTTAAAGTAAGGGATGAAATTAAATATAATGACAAAAAAGATAAGGTTAGTAATATTAGAATTTATAATGGTGAAAAATTTAAGAGTGTTGATTCTGTAGAGGCTGGAGATATATTTGGAGTTGCAGGAGTTACAGAATTATATCCAGGTGAAACTATAGGTGATAAGAAAGAAAATATAGGATATGACTTTATTCCAATTATGGTATCAAAGGTAATATTTAATGATGATATCAATGCTAAAGAAGTGTTTAGTTATTTTAAAATTTTAAATAGTGAAGACCCTTTATTGAATGTAACATGGGTGGAAGAGTTTGAAGAAATAAATGTTCATATCATGGGAAGGATTCAAACTGAAATTTTAAAGGAAATAGTTAAGGAAAGATTTAACTTAGATATTGAATTTGGTCCTTGTAATATTTTATATAAAGAAACCATTAAAGAAAAGGCTATTGGATCGGGTCATTTTGAGCCATTAAGACATTATGCAGAAGTTCACTTATTAATGGAACCTAATAATAGGGACAAAGGAATAACATTTGAAAATAAGTGCCATATTGATAATTTAAATATAGGACAGATGAATCTTATAAAAACGCATGTATTTGAAAGAGAGCACAGAGGAATACTAACAGGCTCTCCAATTACTGATATAAAATTTACTCTTTTAACAGGGAAGGCTCATTTGAAACATACTAGTGGAGGGGATTTTAGAGAAGCTACCTATAGAGCAATAAGGCAGGGGTTAGAACAGGTGGAAAATATTCTTTTAGAACCTTACTATAGGTTTAAAATTAGTGCAGATATAGAATATATGGGAAGAATTATTTCGGATATACAAAGATTAAGTGGAAGCTTTAATGCCCCAGAACAAAATGAAAATAAGGTAATTATACAGGGAAGAGGTCCAGTATCTACATTTATGGATTATAGTAATGAATTTAATGCATTTACAAAGGGAAAAGGTAGTATTAGTCTTATATATGATGGGTATGATAAGTGTCATGACTGGGAAGATGTAATAGAAAGTAGGGGATATAATAAAGATGCAGATATAGAATACACATCTACTTCAATTTTTTGCTCAAAAGGACAAGGATATCTAGTTAAATGGGATAAGGTTAAAGAAGAAGTTCATTGTGATTTAGAAGGTCTAATTTAATAATAGGAAGTGTTAGTGTGAAGGCGTATATACAGAATTATGAGAAGTGGCTTAAAGAAATATTAAAGCAGGAGTTAAATAATGATGAAGCAAATAAACTTGCGAATTACCATAAAACTCAAATACAATTTCTTCAACATGAGAGATTTGTACATTTAATAGTAATGGTAATGACTATTATACTTTTCTTTATTACTTTTTTTATATTTTATAATAATGTTAGCTTGCCGCTAGGAGTATTAATGTTGATTTTGGGAGTTTTATCAGTTGCTTATATAATGCATTATTACAGATTAGAAAATACGGTACAAAAGTGGTATAAGATATATAACTCACTTGTTATAAAAGAGGATAGACTAGGATGACTTTTTTTATCCTAGTCTATCCTCTTTTAACTATCTAGCTTCTTTATAAGGTTAATAGCAAGAGTTGGGTCGTATTCAATAAGTAAGCTAAGCAACTTTTTATAATTACTTAATTCATTTGATTCTTTAGTCATTGCTATTTCTGGATTGTTAGAATACTTATCTTGAAAATAATTGATAATTGATTTATTAATAGAAAGAAAATATTCACTATCATTTATATTAGTTAAAGGTTCAGACTTATTAATTATTAGGTTAACTATATCTTTTAAACAAGGTATATGCTTAATTTTATACATAGAGAGAATATCTTCACAAACAACTTCACTTTTAGTTAAATTATCATCCCAGCTATTTATAATGTCTTGTACTATGGTATACCTTTTTGATTGAAGAGATATATTTAATGTCTTATAAACTTTAGTTTCATTCATTTTAAAATCACCTCATTAATATTATTTATAAAAATATATGTAAAGTAAGTATATAAAATGATAAAAACTCTATATTAAATCTTAAGTGTTGCAATTTTATTATCCAGTTGATAAACTTTAAGTGAAAGTTATATTAAATTATAAGGAGTACTTAAAGATGAGAGTTAGTTATAGAAATCCTAAAGAGTTAGCTACAGCTGTAAAAGATGCAATTGATACTTATTTAGAAGAGTTAATGTCTTATGAAGATTTAGAAAAAAAGATTTTAAAAATGATAGAAGTAAACGAAGAGAGATTAGTTAAGAATGGCAACGTTGATAGAAAGGTATCATTAGTTCTTGGAGAAGAGAGAGTTGAGATTATTAACAAGATAATAAAAGATAACAACAAATAAAAACTCACGTTGGTGAGTTTTTATTTTATAAATTTGGTGGGTAAATATGTAAAAATATATAATTATATATAAAAAGAAGGAGTTTTGAGTAAAATATTGAATATTTTATTTTATAAGAATATTATTACTTAATAAGAGGTATGTAATGGGGAATGGGATAAAAGATATAAATTTAATTTTAGAAAAAGTCATAGAAGAAATAAATGAAGGTAAAGATAAAATATTTAATATTACAGAGAATCTTAAAAATGAGTTTGAAAATCAAAAACAGGAATTAGAGATAATTTTATTTAATATAAAGAAGACAATTAGAGAAGTAGATCAATTAGAAAAAAAAGATAAGGAGATGAGAAAAAAACTAGCTAAGGTTTCAGCTGATTTAAATGTATCTGATGAAGTAGTAAAGGAGGTCTATAACGAGGCTCTTGAAACTAAAGTAAGATATATAACAAAACAAAAAGAAGAGCGTGAACTAAGGGGGAAAAGGGACAAACTTGAGATATCCTTAAAAAATTATCTTAAAAACATTGAAGAAGCTGAAGGTGTTGTATGTCAAGTAAATGTAGTTTTAAATTATTTATGTGGTGATTTAGGCAAAACTGTTGCTAGTATAAATGAAAAAAATAATCAAGAGATGGTTATAAAGGTACTAGAAATACAGGAAGCAGAAAGAGGACGAATAGCAAGAGATATTCATGATGGACCAGCTCAATATTTAGCAAGTTCAATAATGAGAATAGACTTTTGCAAGAAAATATTGATGGAAGACTTGGAGAGGGGGCTCCAAGAAATAGATGAATTGAAAAGTACAGTGAAAAAAGCACTAATAGAAGTAAGAGGAATTATATTTGACTTAAGACCACCATATTTAGAAAAGCAAACTTTAGAGGAATCAATTCAGGATTTAATTGATACTTTTTCAGATGAAAGTAACGTAAATATAAAGTTTAAGATGTTAAATTATGATAAATGTAATGATACTATAGAAATAGGTGTCTATAGAATAGTACAAGAGCTTATATGTAATGTAAAGAAACATTCTAAGGCTAATTATGTAGACATTTTAATAGAAAAAGGAAAAGAGTATTTGTTTATTAATTTTACAGATGATGGAGTAGGTTTTGATTTAGATGAGGTTGTGCATGAATCAAAGTTAAGGAAAATATCATATGGAATAGTAGGAATATTAGATAGAGTAGAAGGATTAGGTGGTAAGGTTGATATTAATTCTAGAATTGATAAGGGAACAAGGTATAGGATAAGGTTACCTATTATTAGGGGGAGTATGATAGATGATTAATATTGCAATAGCTGATGATCACGCTTTAATCAGGGAAGGATTGAGCAAGATATTAAGTTATGAAAAGGATTTAAACATAGTAGCAGAAAGCAGTAGTGGAGAGGATTTAATTAAGAAAATAGAAGGAATAGATGTTGATATTGTCCTTTTAGATATAAATATGTATGGTTTAGATGGAATAGAAACCCTAAAAATCATAAAGAAGAAGTATGATAGAATAAAAGTTATTATTTTAACAGTTGAAAAACAAAGAAGAAAAATAAGGGAAGCAATGGATTTACATGCTTCAGGATATGTATTAAAGGAATCAGCTGGAAGTGAAATAACTAATGCTATTAGAACAGTATATGCTGGTGGAAAATACATAGATAAATCATTGATAGATTCATTTATTAATGATGCAAATTTTGAGGGGAGAAATAATTTACTTGATTCATTAACTAATAGGGAACTTAGAATATTGCTTGAAATATCTAATGGCCTTAAAAATAAGGATATAGCAGAAAAGTTATATTTATCAGAAAAAACAATAAAGAATTATGTAACAGCTATATTTAAAAAGATAGGAGTTGAAGATAGGGTTCATGCTACTATCTTTGCCATAAATAATGGTATAGAGGAGTATTATAATAGAAGAGTGTGTACAAAATAGGAAAAAGGTCCCAAGAAAAAGGGACTTTTGCCTACTTGAGTTTGGCAAAAATTACTATATAATTAAATTATAAAATTATTCTTGCTTTGTAGTTAATTCTCCCAGGATTAAGTACCTGTTTCCCCAAACTGGCAAGATGATTTTATGATGTTATATCGTTTGCAGTGTTTCATAAAAAGGTGTAGATTTTTCTACACCTTTTTACTTTATATAATTAAAATGTTGTTAAGTGCATTTTTTATGTGATAATATAGAGTAAATTGGAGGGGTGATTATGAGCTTAAAAGATGATGTAAGGGTTGACTTTTTGAAGGAGCAAAATAAAACAAGAGAGTTTGATAAAATAAGGGCTTTAAGTGATATTAGTGAAGAAAATGAATATTCTATTGATGATCAAACTTGGAATGATTTAAATATGAATGATATATATGAGGAGATAGATAAAACATATTCCACTCCTGGAGAACAGGTGTTATATTCTATTTTTAAAAATCCCTTAATGAGTGAGGAGAAACTTAATAAAAGAAGTGAGTTAATAGATTATTTTATAGAAAATCAAGATTTAACTACAGAGATTAGATTTAATTTATTTAAGTTAGGACATGATAAGAAAAATAGATTGTTAGAAATGATATCTGATAAATTACCTGTAAATAAACAAAAGTATTGGATATATAAGGTTCTTGGAAATATTATTCCTATAGCATTAATTGCTTTAGCTTTTATTTTTAAAGAACCTAGATTAAATCTTTTATTATTAGTAAGTGTATTTGTAAATATAGAGATTAATAGAAAAGAGAGGGAAATAATTAAGTCTCATGGACTAAGTTATTTAAGTGATTTATTTATAACTAGTGAAAAGATTTGTAAAATTAAAGACCCTAAGATATCTCACTACGTTGAAAACTTAAAGTATAACTTAGAGAATATTAGTTCTTTAAAAAAAGGTACTATAGTAATAAAATTTATTAATGCCTTTGGAGGATTACTTGAGTTATTATCAATACCTTTTTTATTAGAAGAAACTACTTTCTATAAAATAAGTGACAAAATTGAAGAGAATGCAGGTGAAATATATAGAATTTATTATTTAATAGGTGAATTAGATGCTTTAACAGCTATAGCTAGCTATAAGGCTTGCAATAAAAGTAAACTGTCAAAACCTAGATTCATTAATGAAAATAAATTAAAAGTTGTAGATGGGGTACATCCTGTTTTAAAAAAGCCTGTACCTAATTCAATAAGTATTAATGGTAAAGGAATAGTCCTTACAGGTACAAATATGTCTGGAAAATCTACTTTTTTAAGAATGCTTGGGGCTAATATAGTTCTAGCTCAAACTATGAATTTTGTTATGGCTAAAGAGTATGAAGGATGTTTTTTAAATATAGTTTCATCTATTGCTCCTAAGGATGATATAAATGCTGGGAAAAGCTATTATTTAGCAGAAGCAGAATCAATACTTAGAATAATTAAAGCTTTAGAAAAGGATGTAACTGTATTCTGTCCTATTGATGAAATTTTTAGAGGAACAAATCCTGTTGAAAGAATATCCTCTTCAGCGGAAATATTAAGTTATATTAATGAAAGAAATGCTATTGCAATTGTTGCTACTCATGACAGGGAATTAACAGATATGCTTAAAGATGAGTATGAGTTTTATTACTTTAGCGAAGATATAGATGATAATACTGGATTAAGCTTTGATTACAAATTAAAGAAGGGAGTTTCTAAAACTAGAAATGCCATAAGGCTTTTAGAGTATATTGGATATCCAAATGAGATTATACAGAAATCTTATAAGAGATCAGAGGAATTAGAAAAGTATATATAGCTTGATTATGTTAAGAGAAGGATATGTTTATTATCCTTCTTTTATTTTTAGAAAACTATAGATTAAAAAGGATATCTGGGATAGCTTTAGTAAAATTCTATATGTATAGAGAGATTTGAATTGATTAAAGCTGATTAACATAAAAAGAAATATTTATATATTGTTATAAATATAAAAATATATAAGTATATAAATATTATAAATTGCAATAACAAATTGAACTAATCTGTATTTATGATTTAAACACTTGAAGTTACTTAAATTGAATATATTTGATCTAAGTGTAACTCAAATAACTATCCTGGAGTTTTTTATTTAGTTCAATTTCATTTTACAATTAGTCATCAAAATATAATTAATATTATTTTTCAAAAAATACATTTAGCAAATAAAAAGGGGCAGTATCAAATTTTTTTGATATAGCCCCTTTTTCAACAAACTGAAAAAGCATAAATCAAAAAGATTTATGCTTTTGTATAACGATTTATAAGGTACTCCATTAAATTTAAAGAGTTACCAAAAAAGTAATTTAAATTTTGATTTTCATGATCTATACCAGTGCTTCCACTTTCTACAATGAAGGAAAGGTCACTTTTGCCAGTGTAGCTACTGTGTTCTGTAGCTGTCAAAGCAATAACTTTACCACCATAATTCTTACATTCATCCATTTTGAGCAAACCGTTTTTATTTTCGCCTGATTGAGAAAATGTAATTAAGGTATATGGTGTTTGATCTGACACCAAACTGATTTCCACACCTTCTAAATCAATAGCATAAATTTTTTTTAAGAGTAATTTACGATAAGTATAATTAACTAGAGTTTGACAAAATCCTTCACCAAACAAGTAGATTTTTTTATTAGAAAAAGCATCATTAAAATAACTATCTATTTGATCCCAGTCTTGAGTTACACTCACAAAAGGCAAGTATTCCAATTGATTTGTAGACTTATGTGAGAATTCTTTTGAAAGGAAAAAAATGAGTTCTTTAAAATTATTGAAGCCTGCTCTTTTTGCTAAACGACTGATTGAGGATTGTGAGGTATAGTTCATTTGTGCAACAGTACGAATGTCGATGATGGCTTTGCTTTTAATTGATTCTATAATGCTCTCTATTATTTTTTCATCTTCATCGCGAAAGTTACTGTTGGGAAACAAACGATTTAAATAGTAAATTTTGGACATAATATCACGCTCCTGTGAAAATATATTCATAAAGTGAAAACGTAGCCATACTAGTGTATAAGCGTTGTTTACGTTTTTTTTATATAATATACTATTAACATAAAGAAAGCAAATACAATTGTATGAATATAGTTTCTTTAATAAATCTGTTAAGCTGTTATGAAAGAATAGCTTAATAAAATCTAGATTTTATTGTTCTTTAAATTAAAAGATCGTCTTTAATGAAAGAGGGAGATTATGAAAAAAGTAATTATAAATGCTGATGATTTTGGATACTCTTCAGCGGTCAATCTAGGAATCATAAAAGCTTATAAAGAAGGGATTCTGACCTCTACAACTTTAATGGCAAATATGCCAGGATGTGATGAAGCTATTACGCTTGCTAAGGAAAACCCAGATCTTGGAGTAGGAGGTCATCTTGTTTTAACTTGTGGAAAACCTTTAACTAAAGGAGAGTCACTCATAGATGAAAACGGAGATTTTTATAGTCTAGCTGAATATAAAAAACATCGTAATGAAATGTGTGATGAAGAAATTTTTCAGGAATGGTCTCATCAAATAGATTATTTAATGGATCATGGACTTAAGCTGACTCATTTGGATAGTCATCATCATGCCCATACATTTCCTGAAAACTTGGAGATAACGAAAAGAATTGCAGATAAATATCATTTGTGTTTTAGAAATGTCTTTGAGTTAGAAGAAAATATAGAGTTACCTGTTCAGAAGGGAATTAAGGGGTTTCTAGATTTAATGGATCATTCAGCAATTCGTGACTTAACAATACCTTTTGAAGAAAACCGAATTAGATGTTTCGAGGAAGTTCAAGCAGTCCTTGATCAAGTTGAGGATAATGAGATAACAGAGCTTATGGTTCATCCAGCTTATGTAGATGAGATTCTGTATTTCAATTCTTCATTCAATATTCAAAGGATGAAGGAAGTATCAATTTTGTGTGACTCACAAATGAAGCAACTATTTGCAGATAATCAGATTGTTACATGTAGTTACAAAAATGTATAAGTATTTGTTGATTATTAACTTTTTTAAAAGTTGTAATAATTAAATTAATACTATTAAAGGGGGACATATATATGAAGGAGAAATTTGTTAAATCAGCTAGTATTTTTTCAAAAGCAATTATTCAGCCAGTAATGTTTATGGCGGTGACTGGAATTATTTTATCAGTTTGTGCAATTTTAAAACTAGAATTTATGCCAACCTTCACAAAAAATATTGGAGATTTTATCTTTAATATTTTATCTGGTGGTATGATTGGTCAACTAAGTGTTATATTTTGTGTAGGAATTGCTGCAGCATTAGCAAAACCAAAATATAAAACAGATGCGGCAATTTTAGGAATTATTACATTTTTAATATTTTTATATGCAAATAATTCTTGGTTAACAATTACGGATCGCTTGGCTGTTGCTGGAGAACAAGGACTTTATGGTACTGGACAAGGAATGGTCTTTGGTATTCAAGTAACTGATATGGGAGTTTTTCTAGGAATATCTTTAGGTGTGTTCGTAGGATGGATGGTCAATAAATTCGGAGAGATTAAGCTACATAAGTATTTGTCACCATATGCTGGTACAAAGTCTGTTTACATCTTAATCGTATTTGCAACAATTCTATTTGCAATAGGAATTACTTATGTTTGGCCAGTGGTTAATTCACTAGTTGAAGGAGTGGTTAAAACAACTACAACTGCGGGATCAGTGGGGTTCTTCTTCTATGGGTTCTTAAATCGTCTTCTTTTGCCAGTAGGTTTACATCACTTTTTGTGGATGCCAATTTTTTATACTCCACTTGGTGGTATCGCAGAAATTGCGGGTCAAACGTATAACGGTGCATTTAATATCTGGTTAGCAGAATTAGGAAATGCAAGTCAAATTACAGCAATGCATCCATCGATAGGTTATCTATCAAACTTTGGTTCAATTTCTTTACCAATTGGTATTGCCTTTGCAATTTGGAAAACAGCACGTCCAGAAAATAGGAAGAAGGTTGCTACAATTTTAATTCCAACTGTAACTACAGCTTTCTTGGCTGGTGTTACTGAGCCACTAGAATTTTTATTCTTGTTTTTATCACCAGTTTTATGGGTAGCGCATGCTGTAGTATATGGATTGAGTTTATTCATTACAAACCTAGTAGGTATTGCTATTCAGTTTGATACAGGAATAAATATGATTATCAATAGTTTTGCAATTCCAACACGCTTAGGTCATCAATATTTAATTCCAGTAATCTTTATAGTAACTGCTGTTTTAGAGTATTTTGTCTTTAAAAAATTAATATTGAAATTAAATATTCCAACATTAGGACGTGAAGGATCCGAGGTTGTAAGTGAGCCAGTCCTTGATTCCATTGTAGGTAATTCTGATTCAGGATTTGAACCACAAATTCAAAATATCGTTGCTGGTTTAGGTGGTGCAGACAATATTGAAAGCATCATTAATTGCTACACAAGATTACGTGTTGATGTAAAAGATGAAAATAAAGTTGACATTAAAGTATTAAAAGAAAAGGTCAAGTCTTCTGGAATTGTTGATAAAGGTAAACACATCCAAATCGTAATTGGTATGGGTGTAGAACAAGAACGTGAAAAAGTTGAAGCTTATATAGATTATTTAAAAAAAGTACATGTATAAAGTAAGAAATAGTTTTTGAAAATTGGAGGAAGATAGAAAATGGGTAATAAATTTGTAATGGTTGGTGGCGGTTCTACTCAGTCACCTGGTATTTTAGAAGTTTTAAGAAAGCGTGCAAAAGAATTAAACTTAAGTGATTTAGTTTTATATGATATTGATGAAGAAAGAGTTTCTTTGCTTGGACAATATACGAAAATGTATTATAAGGAATTAGGCTCTAAAGTAAACGTTACATACACAACAAATGTTGATGAAGCTTTAAAAGGTGCTGACTTCTTATTTATGCAAATTCGTCCAGGCTTGAATAAACAAAGAGCTATTGATGAAAAAATATGTTTAAACAATGGTGTTGTTGGTCAAGAAACTTGTGGTTTAGGTGGATTCTCATTTGCTATGAGGGTAATCCCAGCTGTTTTAGAAATCGTTAAAAAGGTAAAAGAAATTTGTCCTAAGGCTTGGATTTTAAACTATACAAATCCAGAGGCTATTTTATCAGAAGCAATTTATCGTGAGTTTCCAGATGCAAATGTTTTGTGTATTTGTGATATGCCGATTTCAATTGAAGGTGCCATTGCAAAGTACTTTAATAAGGAGCACCGTGATTTAACCTTTAAATACTTTGGACTGAATCATTTTGGTTGGTGGACAAATGTTTATGATGAAAATGGCTTTGATTTGTTGCCACAATTACGTGAAGATGTTCTTTCGGGTAAAATTGATACGCTTTTAATGTCAAATGATGAAACTGTTGGAGATCAATATTGGGTGAACACTTATAAACAAATGATTAGTCTATTTAAAAGATTCCCAGAGTATTTCCCTAATTGTTACTTACAGTATTATTTGACTCCAGATGAAATGGTTGCGCATGATGACGTTTCATTTACTCGTGGAGATTATGTAATGCAAGGTAGGGAAAAACGTATTTATGATGAATGTCGTAGAGTGATTTCAGAAGGGTCGGCTAAGGATTCTTCACTACATGCAGGAGTTCATGGCAATTATATTGTAGATATTGCTTATGCGATTATTCATAATACTAGGGAAAGATTTATAGTCAATAAAAAGAATCATGGTGCAATCTCTAATTTTGATCCAGAAGCAGTTGTTGAGACACCAGCTTATATTGGTTCAATGGGAGCTGAAACCATCAATATTGGTGAAATACCAACTTTCCAAAAAGGATTGATGGAAATGCAAAAAGCATATGAAAAAATGACAGTTGACGCAGCATTATCTGGATCTTACCAAAAAGCCTTAGAAGCTGTGATGCTTAACAAAACAATACCTAATTACACTGTAGGTAAAAAGGTGTTAGATGAATTATACGCAGCTAATAAGGGGCTATGGCCTGAATTAAAGTAAGCTATTACTTGAAATTTAATATAACAATAAAAATAAAAAAGGAGATGTGTTCTGACTGAATTTATTAATTCAATCTGATACAGCTCCTTCGTTTTTGGAGAAAATTAATATGGATTTATTAAAGATACCAATATATACTTTTTGCTGTAAATTTTTGGGTGTAGAGGAGGTGTTGAATCAACAGGACATTATTGGTTTAATCTTAGAGATTATTTAAAAGATATCGGGATTGAAACAGTAATGATAAAAACAGATTCAGTAAAGCATTTACGCTTATACGGAGAAACGGGGGTGTTATCAGTTATACACTATTTTTTAAATGAAAATGTGTTAAGGTCTTTTGTCGTACAATCAAATAGATAAAGAGTAGTATAGTGTTGATTTTAGATGATATTATAATATAGTGAAAAGGAATAGTTGAGAAATTTTAAGAAAAAGAGAATATAATTAAAATAATTTCGTTTAATAGAGGGAGTATATATAGATTGATTATATTGGTAGAAGGATAGGTTTATCATCCTTCTTTTATTTTTTTGAAAACTAAAGATTAAAAAATAGCTTGGACACTTCTGATAAAATTCTATATGTATAGGTATATTTAGATTTACTGAAGGTGGGATAATGGAAAAAGAAATATATAAATATTGTTTTAAATATATAAACATATAAATATATAAACATATAAATATATAAATATATAGTAAAAATGGAGGATTTTTTTATATTTATTAGGAATGTGAGATATTTGTTTTGATGTGACTTGGAGCTTGCGATGGAAGGAGCAAAATAAATATCCCCCCATCTTTTTTATATTGTTAATAATTCCAACTTATTTTATTATTATTAATATGAGTAAGATAAAGTATGAAGTAATTTATAAGAAGAAAAAGTCTATATCAATTTCTATTGATGTAGAAGGAAATGTTAAAGTTAGCGTTCCTAATAATACAAGTAAGGATACCATAGAAAGAGTTATAAAATCCAAAAGTGAATGGATATCAAGAAAAATAAAGGAGATTAATAGTAGAGAAGAGTTAGAAGTAAATACAATTATGTATTTAGGGAAAAAATACTCTATAGAAATTATTGAACAACCTTTTTTGAAAAGAAGTTTTGTTACATTTTTTAATGATAGATTTGTAGTGAATGTTATAGAAAAAGACAATGCTATGAAAGTTTTAGAAGAATATTTAAAGAGAGAAACCTTAAGAGTAGTAGAAGAAAAAGTAATGAAGTATAAAGTTTTATTTAATAGTATTCCTAAAGATATAAAGGTTAAAAAGCTTAAGAGCAGATGGGGGAGTTGTTCTTATGACAATGTGTTGGTGTTTAATTCAAAACTTATAATGTTTAGGAATGAAGCTATTGATTATGTTATTATTCATGAATTGTGTCATATGATTCATAAAAATCATTCTAAAGATTACTGGTCCTTAGTAAATAACATAATGCCAAATTATAAAGAGGAACATAAGTATTTAAGGGAGAATTCTCATCTTGCTAATATAAAGCTAATATAAGAAGAGAGTGAAGTTCTAAACTCCACTCTCTTCAAATTATTTCATATGAATATCCATTTGAGGATATGGTATGTTAATTTTTTCTTCATCAAATTTTATCTTAGCTTCTTCAAGTAAGTAGAAATATACATTCCAATAATCTTCTGTTTTTGTCCAAACTCTTACAACAAAATTAAGGGAACTTGGTCCGTGTTCACAAATACTTACAAAAGGTTCTGGATGATTTAAGATTTTATCATTTGATTCTATAATCTTAAATAATGTTTGTTTTACATGAAGTATATCATCTTCATATCCTACTCCAAAAGTTAAATCAACTCTTCGAGTATCTTTATTTGTGTAATTAATCATACTGTTATTTGCAATTGTACCATTTGGAATCATAATCTCCTTATTATCTGGAGTAACTAAATGAGTATAAAATATTTTTATATTTTCAACAGTACCAGCATGTCCGGAAGTTTCTATGTAATCTCCAACTTTAAATGGTCTCATTAATAATAGTATTACTCCACCAGAAAAGTTTGATAAGCTTCCTTGAAGGGCAAGACCAATAGTGAAACCTGCAGATGCAATTAAAGCAGTAAACCATGCCATTCCAATTCCCATAAAGTTAAGTACAGTAAGAATTAAGAGCGTTTTTAATACAACATTTAATAATGCATCTAGAAAAGAATGAAGGGTAGAATCAAATCCCTTTTTTTCTAAAAAGTTATTTAAAGAAGTAATAACTTTTTTTATAAGTTTCCAACCAATTACAAGAATCAGAAGACCTAGTATTAACTTAGTTCCATTTTTTAATGACCAGGATAAGAAGTCATTTAGTAAGTTTTCAAAATTCATATTATCTCTCCTTTTTTTTATAATAAATATTATTTCACACATATATATAATAATGCAACAACACATTGTGAGTAATATTTACAACACTGATAAATTATGGTATTATATACAAAAAGTATTTTATAAATTATTAATATATACCTTAAATGTTTGATACATTTAAATTAAATAGATGTAGTATAGTAGTAATAAGCAAAAAAAACGGTTTTTTTTTAAGAAATAGATATTTGCTTTGGGTGGTTTGGCAGGATTTAAGGTATAAAAATTAGGAGGATGGTATTATGGTAGTGAAAAAGAAGATAGCTTTATTGCTATGTGGTATTTTAGGTGCATCTTTACTTGTAGGATGCGGAGGAGAGACTGAAAATGAAAAAGAAACAGTAAAGAAAAAGGTAGGGATAATTCAACTTATTCAGCATGACGCATTAGACCAAGCTAATAAGGGCTTTATTGATGGACTAGCTGAAAAAGGATATAAAGATGGAAAAAACATTGAAATTGAACAACAAAATGCTTCAGGTAAACAAGATACTGTACAACAAATAGCAGGGCAGTTTGTATCAGCAAAAAAAGATTTGATTTTTGCTATAGCTACACCAACAGCACAGGCTTGTTATAATGCTACAAAGGATATTCCGATTGTATTTAGTGCAGTTACAAATCCAGTAAATGATGGACTAGCTAAAGATTGGAAGAGTTCAGGTTGTAATACAACTGGAACATCAGATATGGCAAATATAGATGAACAATTAGCTTTACTAAAGGAAGTTTTGCCTAATGCTAAAACTTTAGGTGTAGTCTATACAACTTCTGAAACAAATTCAGTAAATCAAGTGAATGAATTAGAATTATTAGCATCTAAATACAATTTGAAAATTAAGAAGATAGGTGTTGCTAATATAAACGAAATAAATCAAGTGTTATCTAATGCTATGGGAGATATAGATGTTTTATATGCTCCAACAGATAATAATGTTGTAGCTTCTTATGAATTAGTTGCACAAATAGCATTAAAAGCAAATAAGCCTGTAATTGGAGCAGAGCCAGCAGTGGTTGAAAAAGGTGGATTACTTTCAAAGGGAATAGATTACTATGAACTTGGAAAGATGGCAGGTTATAAGGCAGCAGAAATATTAGATGGAAAGAACCCTCAAGACATTGAAATTGAAACTATGAAAGAACTTGCAATAACAGTAAATACAGATGTAGCTAAAAAGCTAGGTGTTACAATACCTCAAAATATTTTAGATTCAGCAAAGAAGGTTACAGGAGGCGTTAAGTAGTGGATATTCTTAAAATAGCTATCAATGTCTTAGAGCAAGCTTCATTATTTGGTTTGGTAGCAATGGGAGTATTTATCACTTACAAGATATTAGACTTTCCAGATCTTTCAGTTGATGGTACTTATCCTTTAGGAGCATGTATATCAGCTATTCTTTTAGTAAATGGAGTAAATCCATGGATAGCAGTTATTGCATCAGCCCTAGGAGGTGCTATAGCAGGATTTATTACAGCATTCTTGCATGTAAAGCTAAAGATAACGAATTTAATGTCTGGTATATTGGTAATGATAGGGCTTTATTCAGTTAACCTATTGGTTATGGGGAATAAATCAAATACCCCGTTATTTCAAACAACTCACATATTCTCAGAAGTAAGTGGACTATTTACAACATTGCTTATTGTTGCTGTACTTTTGATTATGTTTAAGATTTTATTAGATGTTTTTATGAAAACAAAGGTTGGTTTCCTATTGTTTGCTGTAGGGGATAACGAGCAAGTTGTTACTTCCCTTGGAGTTAACAAAAATAATATAAAGATAATAGGTCTTATGTTAAGTAATGGGTTAGTTGCTTTGGCTGGAGGACTTACAGCACAGTATAACGGATATGCTGATGTTGGTATGGGTACTGGCGTAGTTGTAAAAGGATTAGCTTGTGTAATAATAGGCACATCGTTATTAGGAAGGTTTAAGTTGGTTAAATCTACAACTCAAGCTATTATAGGCACCGTAATATATTACTTTGCTATTTCTGTAGCATTGAAGATGAAGTTAAATCCAAATCTTTTAAATCTTTTAACAGCAGGTGTACTAGTTATTGCATTAAGTACACAAAATGGACTATTTAAAAAGAAAAAAACTGAAGTGAAGGGTGGTGCTGAAGAAAATGCTGAAGATAAATCAGTTATCGAAAGTATTCAATCCTAATAGTATAAATGAAAATAAGGTGTTTGATAAATTATCAGTAGAAATTGATAAAGGTGATTTTGTTACCATTATAGGTTCTAATGGAGCTGGAAAATCTACTTTATTAAATATCATTGCAGGATCCATAGAACAGGATTCTGGGACTATATATATTGATGGAGAAAATGTATCTAGTAAAGAAGAGTTTTATAGGTGCAAGGAGATTGGTAGAGTATATCAAAATCCATCCTTTGGGGTAGCTCCTAAAATGACTATATTAGAAAATCTTTCACTTGCAGATAATAAGGGAAAAAAATATGGTTTATCCTTAGGAATTAATAAGAAGAGAATAGAAGTTTATAAGGAACTTCTTAAAGAGCTAAATTTAGGTTTAGAGGATAAATTGTATAATAAGGTTGAACTATTATCGGGTGGACAAAGACAAGCCCTAACTCTTTTAATGGCTGTAATGTCAAATCCTAAGTTATTATTATTAGATGAGCATACAGCAGCCCTAGACCCTAAGACATCAGAAAAGATAATGGAGATTACTAAAAAGATAGTTAAAGAAAGAGGGATAACTACTTTAATGGTAACTCACAATTTAAAGCATGCTATAGATTCTGGAAATAGATTGTTTATGATGCATAGAGGAAATATAGTTATAGATGCTAAAGGGAAAGAGAGGGAAGAATTAGATTCAACTGATAAGTTAATGCAACTTTTTGAAAAGGTTCATATTAAAGATGAGCTTAGTGATAGAACTTTATTTGTTTAAAATGTAAACTCCTATGTGAAAATGTAGGAGTTTTATTCATGCGCTAAATTATGATATGATTTATATATATTTAAAGTAAAGGTAGAGATAGAGATGTATAAACCATTAGCAGATAAGATTAGACCCACAGAGCTTAAGGACGTATGTGGTCAGAAACATATATTAGGTAAAAATAGGATACTAGATAGAATGGTGAAAAGTGGCGCCATAAGTAACATGATTTTTTATGGGCCACCCGGTATAGGAAAGACTACTGTAGCAAACATAATTGCAAAAAAGGCTAATAAACAGTTTTATAAACTAAATGCTACAAATGCCTCTTTAAAAGATATTCAGGATATTTGTAAGGATTTAGATACTTTTATGGGAAGAGAAGGTGTATTACTGTATCTAGATGAGATTCAGAATTTTAATAAAAAGCAACAACAGTCCCTATTAGAATACATAGAGGATGGTAGAATTACTTTAATTGCTTCAACAACAGAAAACCCATATCATTATGTATTTAAAGCCTTATTAAGTAGATCTACTATTTTTGAGTTCAAGCCCTTAAATGAGGATGATATAAAAAAGGCATTAAGCAGAGCAATTCAAATTGAACAAAAGGACTATACTGAAATTTCCTTAGAAGTAACTGATGGAGCCTTAGATTATTTTGCAAGAGCATCAAATGGAGATGTAAGAAAATCTATTAATGGTTTAGAGGTTGCCATTAGGTCAACTAATCCTAATGAAGATGGAGTAGTATATATAGATGAGGAAATTGCAAGAGATTCTACTCAAACAAAGGTAGTTGCCTATGATATGAATGGAGATAGTCATTACGATTACTTAAGTGCTTTTCAGAAGTCAATAAGGGGAAGTGACCCAGATGGTGCAATTCATTATTTAGCAAGACTTATAAAAGCAGGTGATTTAATTTCTATATGCAGAAGACTTCAAGTTATAGCAGCTGAGGATATAGGTCTTGCATATCCTCAAGGAGCTTTAATAGTAAAATCATTAGTAGATTCAGCAAGAGAGTTAGGTTTTCCAGAAGCTAGAATTCCTCTGGCTGAGGCAACTATACTACTTGCTACATCACCAAAATCAAATTCAGCAATTAATGCAATAGATAGTGCCTTAAAGGATTTAGATAATCTATCTATTGATGATATACCACCTCATTTGAAAGATGCACATTATTCTGGAGCATCAAACTTAGGAAGAGGAGTGGAATATAAATATCCTCATATTTATCCTAACCATTATGTTAAACAACAGTATTTACCTAATAATATTAAAGATAAGGTATATTATGAGTATGGAGATAACAAGATGGAAAGAACCTCTAAGGATTATTGGGATAAAGTTAAAGGAAAATAGAGATTAAGGAGATATAGCTAAACATAGTTTGCAATATCTCCTTTTATTTTAGTTCACTTCTATCTTGACATTTTTAATTTTAAGATTTTTGGAATTACCTTCACAAGCTCCACTTACTGTAATGGAACTACCATTTTTAATACTTCCGCCCCAACTAGGGTTAGATATAGTGTAGGTATTGCCAGAGGAAGAAAGTACCCCTTCCCAACATTGAGAAATATTCTTGTCAAAATCAAAGGATACTTTCCATGAAGAAATATCCTTACCACTATTGTTCTCAATAGTCATAGACCAATTTGCACCTGAAGTCCAATCTGAAGTTACTTCAAAGTTTATATTAAAACCATTTAAGCTATTATTCGTAACTTCTGGATTAGTGTTTTCTTCATTATCTTTAATAGATGAATTGTTTTCCGTAGAGGTTTCAATTGTTTTACCAAGGCTTTCCCATAGAAGAGTGGTTAGAGGAAAGTTTTTGTTCTTATCATCACCAGTTATTTCCCAGACAATTATTCCTCCATAATTATTCTTTATTACAAAGTTACACCTTTCTTTTAAGGACTTTTCATCCTCATATGTAATCATAGATTTTAAACTCTTATTATATAAATAAGGAACTTTAGCCTTATCATCCCAGTATTTTTTCCATCCGTCCTTGTTTTCCATTTCTTTTATTTGAAACCATGGTATTTGACCACCAGGGCTTGTTACGCTGTCCCATGAACCTTTATATGCTTTTGTAGCAGTTGAAAATAAACCATTTGTACCAGTAGAATCATCTACTTCGCTCCATCCTCTTGAATAGAATGGGGATCCTACATTTAGTTTTTCGGTAGGAATGTTGTATTCCTTAACATACATTTTCAATGCATCCTCTGCACAAAAAGTATATTTATTATATCTAGTAGGGTCGTCCTCATTGTAGTAGATAGGAGCATGGTGATTGGTTTGTTTTTCAAAGGCACCATGAAAATCGTAAGTCATTACATTAATGAAATCTAAGTATTCTATATATTTATCAGGCTCTTGAAGTTGAAGCTTTTCATAATTTCCAGTATTAGCTATAGTAAGCATTTTATCAGGAAGATTGTTATCTTTATAAGCTTGTCTTATTTCTTTAAGTAAAAGAGTGAAGTTTTCTTTATCTTCTGGTCCACCAGGACAGCCTTTATCATATTCATCATTAGGGTCTTTTTGACGGTTTTCTCCTGGATACTCCCAGTCTATATCTATGCCATCAATAAAGGGGTATTTTTTTAAGAAATCTATTATACTATCAATAAATATTTTTCTATTTTCCTTTGTTTTTGCCATATCATGAAAGTTTTCGCCACGTGTCCAACCACCCACAGATATAAGGACTTTTACATTAGGGTATTTAGATTTATAGTATTTGTATTCACCAATATGTCCTCTAAGTTGCTCTTGATCCCATCCTTCTGAATTAGGAAAGGATTTTTCAAAATCGGCATCTTTATCTGTAGACTCTAATTTAAAGTCTTTAGATACAGTAAAGAAAGCATGATTTATAACTGTAACCTTGTCCCAAGGAATATCTCCAACAGTAAGATTGTTGTGAGATTCACTGTAAACGCCCCAATTAGGAAAGTACATAATAATATTTTTGTTGACATTAGATGTATTGCTTAGGTTTGTAGTAGGGCTATCAGAGACTTCATCATTTACAGTAGAATTATTATTGGAGTTATTTTTTGTTATATTTTTATAGTATATAAATAGGCTTAAACATAGTATAAGTGCAATGGATGCAAATATTAATAATTTCTTTTTCATAGAGACCTCCTTACATATTATTACAATTAATTATAAAATTATATTTGAGTAAAGTAAACATTGATGTATTTAGATTATTGACAAACTCCGAGTGTTTTGCTATGATATGAAATATAAAGCATAGTAATTTACTCAACATTAAGAGGTGAAGAGAATGAAACTTTCAACTAAGGGGCGTTATGGAGTAAAAGCAATGGTTGAACTTGCTATTAATTATGGTGGAGCGCCTTTATCAATTAAAACTATTTCAAAAAGACAAAATATATCTGAATATTATTTAGAACAATTATTTTCTCCTTTAAGAAAAGCAAAGCTAATAACAAGCATTAGAGGTGCTCAAGGAGGATATGTTTTAAGTAGGGAGCCTAAAGATATTACTGTAGCTGAAATTATGTATATACTTGAAGGACCAATTGAAATTGCTGAATGTATTGATGGGGTTTCTTGTGATAATCTTGATTGCTGTGCTACAAGATTACTTTGGGCAAAGATTAAAAACAGTATTGATGATGTAATGAAGTCAGTAACTCTTCAAGATATAGTAAATGACTATGAAAGAATCAAGACAAATAACGAATCATTAAAACTTAAAATATAGAGGTGAAGAAACATGAATACAGTGTATATGGATTATGCTGCAACAACTTTTGTTAAGCCAGAGGTCTTAGAAGAAATGTTACCATACTTCACAGGTAAATTTGGTAACCCATCTTCATTTTATGAAATATCAAGAATCACAAAGAGAGCTGTAGATAAGGCTAGAGGCCAAGTTTCAAAGGCCCTTAATTGTGATATTAATGAAGTATACTTTACAGGTGGAGGCTCAGAAGCCGATAACTGGGCAATTAAAGGAATAGCTTCAGCTTATAAGAATAAAGGTAACCATATAATAACAACTAAAATTGAGCATCATGCTGTATTGCATACATGTGAATATTTAGAAAAGAACGGATTTGAAGTTACATACCTAGATGTTGATAGCGAAGGTTTTGTTGATCCAGAAGATGTAAGAAATGCAATTACAGATAAAACAATTTTAGTTTCTGTAATGTTTGCTAATAATGAAATAGGTACTATTGAACCAATTAAAGAAATTGGAGCTATATGTAGAGAAAATAAGGTTTTATTTCACACTGATGCTGTTCAAGCAATTGGTAATATAGAAATTGATGTTAAGGATATGAATATTGATTTGTTATCTTTAGCAGGACATAAAATATATGGACCAAAGGGTGTAGGTGCTCTTTATATAAAGAAGGGTGTTAGAATACATAATTTAATTCACGGTGGTGGTCAGGAAAGAGCTAGAAGAGCAGGTACTGAAAATATTGCTGGTATCGTAGGTCTTGGAAAAGCTATTGAACTTGCTACTGAAAATCTACAAGAACATGTAGATAAAATGACAGCATTAAGAGATAAATTAATAGAAGGTTTATTAAAGATTCCATATTCAAAGCTTAATGGACCAACTGGTGATAAGAGATTACCAGGTAACGTTAATATTGGATTTGAATTTATTGAAGGAGAATCAATATTGCTTTCATTAGACTTTGAAGGAGTTTGTGCTTCAAGTGGTAGTGCATGTACATCAGGATCACTTGATCCATCACATGTTCTATTAGCTATAGGGCTTCCACATGAAAAAGCTCATGGATCATTAAGATTAACATTAGGCGATGGTTCAACAGAAGAAGATGTTAATTATGTAATAGAAGTATTACCACCAATTATTCAAAGATTAAGAGATATGTCACCATTATGGGAAGATTTCATTAAGAGAGGAGTAAGATAATTATGATATATACAGATAAGGTTATGGATCATTTTAGAAATCCAAGAAACGTAGGAGAAATTGAAGACGCAAATGGTGTAGGTGAAGTGGGAAATGCCAAGTGCGGAGATATAATGAAAATTTACCTAAAAGTAGATGATAACGGAATTATAGAAGATGTTAAGTTTAAGACATTTGGTTGTGGTTCTGCTATAGCATCATCATCAATGGCAACTGAATTAATTAAGGGTAAGCATATAGATGAGGCTTGGGAGTTATCAAACAAGGCAGTTGCAGAAGCTTTAGATGGACTTCCACCAGTAAAAATGCACTGTTCAGTATTAGCAGAAGAAGCTATACACAAGGCAATTAACGACTACAGAAAGAGCAAAGGAATGGAACTTTGGGATTTCGAAGAACATGGAGATGATTTACACGATCACGTTCATGGAGAAGAATAGGAGTAGTCTATGAAGAAAAAAGTAGTTGTAGGTATGAGTGGCGGAGTTGATAGCTCCGTCGCTGCTTATCTTTTAAAAGAACAAGGATATGATGTTATAGGTATAACTTTAAGAATGTCACCAGACAATGATGAAACTATAGAAAATGAAGGTGGATGTTGTTCACTTTCTGCTGTAGAAGATGCTAGAAGAGTTTGTGACAGAATAGGTATACCTTTTTATGTGTTAAATTTTAAAGATATATTTAAAGAAAAGGTAATTGATTATTTTATAGATGAATATATGGTTGGGAAAACTCCTAATCCATGTATTGCTTGTAATAAACATATAAAGTTTGATGCTTTACTTAGAAAAGCTAGAGGTATAGGTGCAGAATATGTTGCAACAGGACACTATGCTAAGATTGTAGAAGAAGATGGAAGATACCTTCTAATTAAATCTGATGATGATAAGAAAGACCAAACTTATGCTTTATATAATTTTACACAAGATCAATTAGAACATACATTAATGCCTTGTGGAGAATATACTAAGGATAAAATAAGAGAAATAGCTAAGGAAATAGGATTGGCTGTTCATAACAAAAAAGATAGTGAAGAAATATGTTTTATTCCCGATAATGACCATGGAAGATTTATCTTAGAAGCTAAGCCTGGGAAAATAAAACCAGGAAACTTTGTTGATAAAGAAGGTAATGTATTAGGAAGACATAAAGGAATAGTATATTATACTATTGGTCAAAGAAAAGGATTAGGATTATCCTTAGGAAGACCTGTTTTTGTAACTGATATTAGACCAAAGACAAATGAAGTTGTAATTGGACCTGAAGAAGATATATTTAAAACAGATTTATTAGCTAAGGATGTTAATTTCATTCCTTTTGATAATTTGGAGGGGGATTTAAAAGTAACTGCAAAGGTTAGATATTCTGCAAGACCAGCAGAGGCTGTTTTATACCCTGAAAAGAATGGTAAAGTTAGAGTATCATTTAAAGATAAACAAAGAGCTATTACAAAAGGACAGTCAGTAGTATTCTATGACGGTAATATTGTAGTTGGCGGGGGAATAATTGAAAAAATATTATAGCTGAAATAAAAGAGACCGTATTAGTAAAATTATTACTAATACGGTCTCTTTTTTGTATCAAAAATACCATAATGGGTAAACTATTCCTGTACTTAATGAAAGGGGAATTGAGATGTATAGAATTAAGGATTTTTTTTATAAGACAGTATATGATATAAAAGGAAAGAAATTAGGTTCTGTAAGAGATATATTTATTGATTTCTATAAAGGAAAGGTAATGGGGCTATCAGTAGGAAGTTACTCATTGAGGTTAAAGAATAATTACACTCCAATTGATAAAATTTTAAATATAGATGATGATATATTAGTGAAGGAATGTTCAAAAGGAGAGGGGTTAAAGCTAACTGAGATAATAGGAATGGAAGTAATTAATAAGTATGGAACTATTAAAGGCGTTGTTGAGGATATTTTAATAAAAGAGGATGATTATTCTATAAAAGGTATAGTAGTTGGAGCAGGAATAATTGACAAATTGATATATGGACGTGAAGTTATTTTAATTAATCAGTCTGTTTTAGGGGAAGATTGCATTTTGTATTTAGGTGATTCTAATGTAGTAGTTAAAAATATACCTCGTGAAGTGAATAATAATGAATATTATAAAAAAGCATAAAAATATAATTATAAAACTTGGTTTAGGTGTATTGTTTCTAGTTTTAATAGCCGTATATATATTTAATTTAAATATAAGAAAAATATTTAATTTAGTACTTCTATCCTTTATTATAGCTTACATATTAAAGCCTTTAAAAATATATATTGCAAAACATACTAAGATAAAAGAGAAAAAGGTAGCTTTAATAATTATTTTAGGCATACTAATTATAGCTATAATTTCTATCGTATTGTTAATACCTACAATGTTTAAAGAAATGAATAATATTGGGCCAATGATAAATAAATTAACGGAGTCTATAGAAGATTTTTTACTTACATCTAACATAGGAAACTCTACCTTTCTTAAGTTTTTGTATGAAGATGGTAGAGAAAGAATATCCTCATTTATAAATGGTTTTTCAGGAAGTATAGTGGAGTATATTATTGTATTTAGTGAGAATATTATGAGCTTTGCAGTAGTGCCAGTTATTACATATTACTTTTTAGCAGATGATGAATTTATATTGAATAAATGTTCTTTGCTTATACCAATTAAAAAAAGGGAACTAGTTAAAAAGATTATTAAGGATATAAATAAGTTATTAGAAAGTTATATTGTAGGGCAGCTATTATTATCCTTAATAGTTGGTGTAATAACATTTATAGCTTTGATTTTGATAAGAGTGAAATTTCCTTTATGGCTCTCTATATTAAATGGAGTTTTTAATATAATACCTTACTTTGGTCCTATTTTTGGAGCAGTGCCAGTAGTTTTTATAGCCTTATTAGAATCTCCAACTAAAGCATTATGGGCTGCATTAGCTATTTTAATAATACAGCAGGTGGAAGGTAATATTCTTTCGCCAAAGATTACAGGAAATAGCACAAACATGCATCCTTTAGTTATTATAATACTGTTACTTATAGGAGAAAGCTTTTGTGGATTTGTTGGTATGATATTAGCTGTTCCGATAGGGGTTATAATTAAGGTTATATATGAAGATATAAATTACTATATATTTTAGAAGAGATTCATAAAGAATACAAAAATATTGACATAATTCTCTATATAAAATATAATTTGAGATGAAAAATTAATATTAAGCTGTGAAGAGGATTAGTAGATTTTGTTTTTCTATTTAGAGAGGAAGTGGTTGGTGAAAACTTTCTAGAAAAAGTTTCGAAGCTGCCTTGGAGCTATGAGTATACTAAGTGATGCACTTTGTTTTTGTGCATAATTAGGGTGGTACCGCGGAAGTTTAGCCTTTCGTCCCTTGTTTATAGGGATGAAAGGCTTTTTTATATTTAAATTTAGATGGAGGTAATTAATATGAAAAATATTGGAACAAATGATCTAAGAGAAGAGTTTTTAAAGTTCTTTGAAAGTAAAGATCACTTAAGAATGAAGAGCTTTTCTTTAGTTCCTAAGAATGATAAAAGTTTATTATTAATAAATGCTGGAATGGCTCCTCTTAAGCCATATTTTACAGGTCTTCAAGAACCACCAAGAAGAAGAGTAACAACTTGTCAAAAATGCATTAGAACAGGTGATATTGAAAACGTAGGTAAGACTTCAAGACATGGTACTTTCTTTGAAATGCTTGGAAACTTCTCTTTTGGTGACTATTTTAAAGAAGAGATAATTCCATGGGCTTGGGAGTTTATTACAGAGGTGCTTCAAATTCCAAAGGATAAGCTTTATGTAACTATATACTTAGAAGATGATGAAGCTTTTGAAATTTGGAAGAGCAAAACTGATGTGGATCCAAATAGAATTTTCAGATTAGGTAAGGATGATAACTTCTGGGAAATTGGAGTTGGACCATGTGGCCCATGTACAGAAATTCACTTTGATAGAGGTGAAGGTGTAATAACTAATGTGGAAGATTTCTTAAAGGCTGCAGATGAAGATAGAGTAGTTGAGTTCTGGAACTTAGTATTTACACAATTTGATAAGGACGAAGAAGGAAATTACAATAGATTAGAGCATCCTAACATAGATACTGGAATGGGATTAGAAAGAATTGCAACTATAATGCAAGGCGTAGATAATATATTTGAAATAGATACAGTTAAAAATATTTTAGCTAAGGTAAGTGAATTGTCAGGAGTTAAGTATGGAGAAGATTCTAATAAGGATGTATCTTTAAGAATAATTACTGACCACGTAAAAGCTGTAACTATGCTAATATCTGATGGTGTATCACCAAGTAATGAAGGAAGAGGTTATGTACTTAGAAGACTTCTTAGAAGAGCTGCAAGACATGGAAGATTACTTGGAATTAAGGGGATATTCTTAAAGGATGTAGTTGATTCAGTGGTAGAAAACTATGCACCAGCTTATCCAGAATTAAAAGAAAACCAAGATTATATTAAGAAGATGGTTACATTAGAAGAGGAAAGATTCAATGAAACTATTGATTCAGGAATGAATATCTTACTTGGATATATTGATGAATTAATTAAAGAAGGAAAAGATACTCTTGATGGAGAAAAGGCATTTAAGCTTTATGATACATTTGGATTCCCATATGAACTTACAGAGGAAATATGTGAAGAAAAGTCATTAAAAGTTGATAGAGAAGCTTTTGATAAAGAAATGGAAGACCAAAGAACAAGAGCTAGAAATGCAAGAGGGGAATCTTCTTACATGGGTAGTGATGAGCTTCCAATAAATAAGATTGATGCTGCAGTAGAAAGTGAATTTTTAGGATATGAAACTCTTACTTGTGAAGGTAAAGTATTAGTTTTAGCTGATGATAATGAATTTAGAGAAGAATTATCAGAAGGGGAAAAAGGATACTTAGTTTCAGATAAAACACCATTTTATGCTGAAATGGGTGGTCAAGTTGGAGATAAAGGTATAATTCATGGTGAAGGATTTAAGATAGTTGTATTTGATACAAAGAAAAATGTTGGTGGTAAGACTGTTCAATATATTAAAGTTGAAGAAGGAACTGTTAAAGTAGGTTCAAAGGTTACTTTAGAAGTAAATAGAATTAGAAGAAGTAACATTTGTAAGAACCATACAGCAACTCATATGCTACACAGTGCATTAAAGAAGGTTGTTGGAGATCATATTAACCAAGCTGGTTCATATGTAGATGATGAAAGATTAAGATTTGACTTTACTCACTTCCAAGGATTAAGTAAGGAAGAGTTAGAAAAGGTAGAAACATTAGTAAATGAAAAGATTATGGAAGTTTATAATGTTGGGACTAATTTAATGACATTAGATGAAGCGAGAGAATCAGGAGCGATGGCTTTATTTGACGATAAATACGGCGATAAGGTAAGAGTAGTAGGAGTTGGAGAATTCTCTAAAGAGCTTTGTGGTGGAACTCATGTGCATAATTCTGGTGAAATAGGACTATTTAAGATAGTTAGTGAAGCTGGTGTTGCAGCTGGAATCAGAAGAATTGAAGCTTTAACAGGATTTAATGCAATTAAATATGTTGAAGATAAACAAAAGCTTCTTATAGATGCTTGTCATGCTTTAAAATGTAGTGAAAAGGAAATACTAAATAGAATTTCTAATAGTAATACTGAACTTAAGGAAAAAGAGAGGGAAATTTCTGAACTTAAGAGCAAGTTAACTATGGGAGCTGAAGATGATATTTTAAATTCTGTTAAAGAAGTAAATGGAGTTAAGGTTGTTTCATATGCATTAGAGGATGTTGATGGAAATGCTTTAAGAGATTTAGCAGACAAAATAAGAGACAAAGTTCAGTCAGGTATAGTGGTACTTATTAGTAATGTAGGTGGAAAAGTTAATTTAGTTGCAATGGCTACTAAGGATAGCGTTCAACTAGGTGTACATTGTGGAAAAGTAATAAAAGAAGTTGCTTCAATAGTTGGAGGAGGGGGAGGCGGTAGACCAGATATGGCTCAAGCCGGCGGTAAGAACCCTGAAAAGATAAATGAAGCAGTTGATAAGGTTTATGAAATAGTAGAATCTTTAGTAAAGTAGTATACATTTCCAATTAAATAAGGTATAATTATATATGAATAGAAACATAAAAAGTGGTTATATTATTAATGATGAAATATAATTTCCTTAACAATATGTAAGGGGGTGGAGTTGCACTTTAGGCAACGACGAAAATGAGTAAAAATATAGAACATACAATGCAATTTGATGTACAAAAAAATAAGGAAGCATTAACAAAAGCTATATTAACAGAGGTTTATGATTCTTTACAGAAGAAAGGTTATAATCCTATAAATCAACTTGTTGGTTATCTAATATCAGGAGACCCTACTTACATTACAAATTATAACGGAGCTAGAGCTTTGGTAAGAAAACTTGAAAGAGACGAAATTCTTGAAGAAGTAATGAAATCTTATTTAGAAATTAAGTAGAAGGTGCCCGTTTATACGGGCACCTTTAATATATTTAGAATAGGAGCACAAAATGAGAATACTTGGTTTAGATATAGGGCAAAAAACTATTGGGGTAGCAATATCAGATCCCTTAGGATTTACTGCTCAAGGTATTACAACAATAAGAAGAAAGAAAAAAGAAGAGGACATAAATGAAGTTGTAAATTTATGTAAAGAATATTCTGTAGAGACTATAGTAGTTGGATTACCTAAAAACATGAATGGTTCAATTGGTTTTGCAGGAGAGAAAATAATGGAGTTTACCGAACTATTAAAAGATTCTGTAGAATGTAAAATTGAACTTTGGGATGAGAGGCTAACAACTGTTGCTGCACATAGAGCAATGTTAGAAGCTGATCTTTCAAGAAGCAAGAGAAAAAAGATAGTAGATAAAATTGCAGCTACATATATCTTACAAGGTTATTTAGATAGGTTATCAAATATTAAATAAAATTCCCAATTGAAAATTATTATTGACAATATCCATGAAGAAATTTTAAAATATACAAAAAGGAGAGATATAAAAATGGTAAAAGAACTTGAATTTATATATTTATTAAATGAAGAAGGTAACGAAGAAAAAATGAGGGTAATTACTTTCTTTAAAATAGAGGATACTAACCAAGAGTATGTTGTTGTTACTCCAGCAGATTTAGATGTAGAGGAAGCTTATGTACTTAAGTTTGTAAAGGATGAAGAAGGTAACGAAAGTTATATGACTATAGATAATGATGAGGAATTTAATCTAGTTGCAGAGACATATGAACTTTTAATGCAAGAGGATTTAGACGAATAAATTAGAAAAGGAAGAGGGTGTTGTTAATGGGGAAAAATATAGAAATTGATTATGTAGCGCTAAAAGAGGATTTGAAAAATAAGGGGTATAAACTTACTCCTCAAAGAAGAGCTATAGTAGATACCATTGTAGAAAGTGAAGGTAAGCACTTAACAGCTGAAGAGATTTATGATGAGGTTAAAAAAAGTTGTCCTGAAATAGGACTTGCAACTGTATATAGAACAATTTTATTACTTGAAGATATAGGTATTCTAAGTAGACTTCATTTAAATGATGGGTGTAGTAGATATGAATTAGTTCATAGTGACGAAACACATAGGCATCATCATTTAGTATGTAATGAATGCAATGGGGTTATAGAAGTAGAAGATGACTTATTAGAAGAGCTAGAAGAAGAAATTGAAAAAGAATACGGATTTAAGATAGTAGACCATGCTCTAAAGTTCTATGGTATTTGTAAAGAATGTCAGAAGAAAAATGAGAAGTAATATAACAAAAGTTTTTACGTAAAGTAAAAGGAGGGGAAATATGAGAACAGAGAGAGCAAAGGTCAAAATAATACCTCTAGGTGGTTTAAACGAAATTGGAAAAAATATTACAGCAATTGAGTTTAAAGATGATATTGTTATCATAGATTGTGGCCTTAGATTCCCTGATGAGGATATGTTCGGTATAGATGTTGTTATACCAGATATATCATATTTATTAAAAAATCAGGAGAAAATAAGAGGTATTTTCTTGACACATGGACATGAGGATCATATCGGAGCGTTACCTTATGTTTTAAGACAATTAAATGTTCCAGTTTACGGAACAAAATTAACTCTTGGTATAGTTGAGACTAAACTAAAAGAGCACGGATTATTAGGTTCAACAACTTTAATAACTGTAAAACCAAGAGATACAATCAAGTTGAATTCTGTTTCTGTTGAATTCATAAAAACAAATCATTCTATTGCTGATTCAGTAGCAATAGCAATTCATACACCTTTAGGAGTAGTATTACATACTGGTGATTTTAAAATTGACTATACTCCTATAGATGGTCAGCTAACTGATTTTGCTAGATTAGCTGAACTTGGTAGAAAAGGCGTGCTTGTTATGATGGCTGACTCTACTAATGTAGAACGACCTGGATATACTATGTCTGAAAGAACTGTAGGGGAAAGCTTTATGAAGCTATTTTCTAATGCAGAAGGAAGAATAATAGTTGCTACATTTGCATCTAATATTCATAGAATCCAACAGATAATAGATGCAGCAGAGAGTTATGGAAGAAAAGTTGCTGTATCTGGAAGAAGTATGGAGAATATAGTTCAAGTTGCTAAAGAACTTGGATATTTAGAATCAAAGGAAGATACGTTAATTTCTTTGGATCAGATTTTAAAATATCCTAATGATAAGGTAGTAATTATTACTACAGGAAGTCAAGGAGAGCCAATGTCAGCTTTGGCAAGAATGGCATCTTCCGAACACAGAAAGATTAGTATAGTTGAGGGAGATACTGTTATTATTTCTGCTAATCCAATACCAGGGAATGAAAAAACTGTATCTAGAGTGGTTAATCAGTTATTTAAACAAGGTGCTGAAGTTATATATGAATCATTAGCTGAAGTTCACGTATCAGGTCATGCCTGTCAAGAAGAATTGAAGTTGATGCAAACATTAGTAAAGCCACGATTTTTTATTCCTGTGCATGGGGAGTACAGGCATCTAAAACAACATGCAGAATTAGCTTGTAAATTAGGTCTTCCAGAAAGAAATTTTGTTATAGCAGAAAATGGAGACGTAGTTGAAGTTACAAGAAATTATATTAAAAAGAATGGAACTGTAACTTCAGGTCAAGTGTTTGTAGATGGTTTAGGTGTAGGTGATGTAGGTCATATTGTATTAAGAGATAGAAAGCATTTATCTCAAGATGGAATATTAACAGTAGTTGTTACAATTGAAAAAGAAACAAGTACTGTTATAGCTGGACCAGATATTATTTCAAGAGGTTTTGTCTATGTTAGGGAGTCCGAAGGACTAATGGATGAAGCTAGAGAAATAGTAAAAAATGTATTAGAAGAGTGTGAAGAAAAGAAAATTAGCGACTGGGCTACACTGAAATCTAATATAAGAGAAGAGTTAAGAGAATTCTTATATGAAAAAACTAAGAGAAAACCAATGATTTTACCTATTATAATGGAGATATAATTAGGTTGACTTTTAAAGCTTAAAAGATTAAAATAAAAAAGGTTTAAAAAATTGGGTACTTGTGTATCCAATTTTCTTTTTGAAAAAAATATTTATAGGTTTACATATTTGAAAACCAAGAATTTGGAGGCAAAGCATGGAATTAAATAAAAGAGAAGATATAAGGAACATAGCTATTATAGCTCACGTTGACCATGGAAAAACTACTCTAGTAGATGCTCTTTTAAGACAAAGTAACGTTTTTAGAACAAACGAAAAGGTAGAAGAAAGAGTAATGGACTCTAACGATTTAGAAAAAGAAAGAGGAATTACAATACTTTCTAAGAATACTGCAGTTATACATGAAGGAGTAAAGATAAACATAGTAGATACTCCAGGACACGCTGATTTTGGTGGAGAAGTTGAACGTGTACTTAAGATGGTTGATTCAGTATTACTAGTAGTTGACTCATATGAAGGACCAATGCCACAAACAAAGTTTGTATTAAAGAAGGCATTAGAATTAGAATTAAAGCCAATTGTTGTCATAAACAAGATAGATAAGCCAGATGCTAGACCAGAAGAAGTAATTGATGAAGTATTTGATTTATTTGTTGAACTTGGAGCAAATGATGAACAATTAGATTTCCCGATTATCTACGCTTCTGCTAGAAATGGATTTGCTAGATATAACGTTGAAGATACAAATGAAGACATGCAACCATTATTTGAAACAATAATAAAGCATGTTGCTCCACCGGAAGGATACCTAGATGCTCCATTCCAAATGCTGGTTACAACATTAGATTCTAACGTATTCGTAGGAAAAATTGCTTTAGGAAAGATTCATAGAGGAAAAGTTAAAAAGAACCAAAATGTTGCACTAGTTTCTAATGATGGAACTACAAAGAACTATAAGGTTACTAACTTATTTGTATATAATGGATTAAAGAGAGAAGAAACAGATGAAGCAGGTTTTGGTGATATAGTTGCAATAAGTGGTGTTACTGATGCAAACATAGGTGAGACTATAGCAGATGCTGAAAACCCAGAAGCATTGCCATTCGTACATATTGATGAACCAACATTAAGTATGAATTTTATGGTAAATGATTCTCCATTTGCAGGTCAAGAAGGTGAATTTGTTACATCAAGACACTTAAGAGATAGATTAATGAAGGAACTTGAAACAAATGTAAGTTTAAGAGTAAGAGAAATTACTCCAGACTGCTTTGAAGTTTCAGGTAGAGGAGAATTACATCTTTCTATACTTATAGAAACAATGAGAAGAGAAGGATATGAATTCCAAGTATCAAAGGCTAACGTAATTTATAAAGAAGAAAATGGTAAAAAACTTGAACCAATGGAATACTTAACAATTGATGTTCCAGAAGAATTTATGGGACCAGTTATGGAAAAGCTTGGGCCAAGAAAAGCTGAAATGGTTAATATGACATCAGCAGTAAATGGTTATTCAAGATTAGAGTTTGTAGTACCAGCTAGAGGACTTATAGGATTTAGAAATGAATTCATGACAGATACTAAGGGTAATGGTATCATGAATCATGTATTTGAGGGATATGGACCATATAAGGGAGACATTCCATCAAGAAGTAGAGGCTCAATTGTTGCATTTGAAACAGGGGATGCAATAGCTTATGGATTATTTAATGCACAAGATAAGGGACAATTATTTATAGGAGCTGGTGTGCCAGTATACCAAGGAATGGTTGTAGGTGTTTGTGGAAGAGCAGAAGACTTAGATATAAATGTATGTAAAGGTAAGAAGCTTACTAACACAAGAGCATCAGGATCAGATGATGCTGTTAAGTTAGTTCCGCCAGTTGTTATGTCATTAGAAAATTGTCTAGAATTCATTAATAATGATGAATTGGTAGAGGTAACTCCGCAAAACATAAGAATGAGAAAGACAGTATTAGACAGTGGCGAAAGAAGAAGAATGCTTAGCAGAAATAAAAAGTAACTTTCTTAAATCCTAAAAAAGTATTATAATAAAGTGAATAGCCTAAAAATAGGCTATTTACTTTTATATTTAGGAGGATTTTATGAAGAGTATTCATTTAAAGAAAATAATACTTGTTATTATAGGAATTTTGTTGATTTCTATAATAGGAATGTTTATTGCATATAATAATGTCGTAAAAAGTCCATTGAAAACTGATTCTGACAAGATAACCATAGAAGTTAATGAGGGCGAAGGGTTTTATAATCTATTAGATAGACTTAATAATGAGGGAGTAATAAAAAATGAAACCTTAATAAAAGTTAATTTGAAATTAACTAATCAAGATCTTAAAATTATACCTGGTAGTTATGAGGTTGATAGTGACGTAACTTTAAAAGAGTTAATAAAAATGTTAACTACAGAAGATTTTTTGAAAAATCAAGTTAAAGTTACTATAAAAGAAGGATATACTATAGATACTATTGCTGATGTAATTGCAGAGAGTGGAATATGTACAAGAGATGAATTTATAAATGAAGTTAAAAACTATCCACTTCCTGATTATGTTAAAGCAGATTCTAATAAAAAGTATAACCTTGAAGGTTATTTATTTCCAGATACATATTTTTTTGATAAAAACTTTGATGCTAAATCAATGATAAAAGTTATGTTAGATAATTTTGATAAAAAGTTATCTAAATTAGAAAAAGAAACAGGAAAGAAAATAAATAAAGATGAAATTGAGAGTATTATTATAAAGGCTTCATTGGTTGAAAAAGAAGCAAGACTAGATGAAGAAAGACCTATGATTGCTTCAGTAATTAATAATAGAATATCAAAAGGTATGAAATTAGAATTTTGTTCTACAGTAAATTATGTAATAGGATATGAAGGGAATGAAATCTTATCATACAATGATTTAAAGGTTGAATCTCCTTATAATACATATAAAAATGCAGGATTGCCAGTTGGAGCAGTAGGAAGTCCAGGATATAACTCTATAAAAGCTGTTTTAGAGCCAGCAGATACTGATTATTTATATTTTGTACTTTTATATGGTGAAAATGGCAAGCATCATTTTTCAACTAATTATGAGGAACATGAAAGAGTTAATGCGGAACAAAACAAAAAAAGAGGTAGTGCAAGCAATTAATTTGGAGGATTAGGATGAGTGGAATTACTTTTGAATATATGGAAAGCTATATTAGGGAGCTTATTTCAGATAGAGAGGGTATCTTAAAGGATATAGAGGATTTTGCTAGAGAAAATGGAGTGCCTATAGTTCAAAAAGAAACTGCTAAGTTTTTAGAGTTTATGGTTAGTATGAAGAAGCCATTACGTATTTTAGAGTTAGGTACAGCCATAGGGTTTTCTTCAATATTAATGTATGAAGCATCGGGTACAGAACCTGAAATAGTTACTATTGAAAGAGATAGTAGAATGATAGAACTTGCTAACATAAATCTTAAGAAATTTAATCTTGAAGACAAAATAAAGATTAAAGAGGGTGACTGTTTAGAAATACTTGAACAGCTAGAAGAACCATTTGATTTGATTTTTATGGATGCAGGAAAAGGACACTACAATCATTTCCTTCCACATTGTTTAAGATTACTTAAAGATGATGGGATTATAATAGCTGACAATGTTCTATTTAGAGGAATGGTTGCTACAGATGAACTTGTAAAAAGAAGAAAAATAACTATAGTAAAAAGAATGAGAACATACTTAGAGATGGTATCAAAGGATGAAAGCTTAATAACGTCTGTAATACCAATGGGGGATGGAATTGCAGTGACTAAGAGGAGGTAATTAATATGATGAAACCAGAAATTTTAGCACCAGCAGGAAGTTTAGAAAAATTAAAAATAGCAATAGATTTTGGAGCAGATGCTGTATACATAGGTGGAGGTAGATTAAACCTTAGAGCATTCTCTGATAACTTTACTAATGAAGAAATAGCAGAAGGTGTAAAATATTGTCATGATAGAGGGGCAAAGTTATATGTTACAATGAATGTGTTCCCAAGAAATCATGACTTAACAGGTGTTGAGGAATATATAAAAGGATTAGCAGATTTAGGGATAGATGCAATAATAGTTGCAGATCCATCTATTGTTGTTGCAGCAAAGGAAGCAGCTCCAAATTTAGAAGTACATATAAGTACTCAAGCTAATATAACTAATTGGAAGGCAGTTAAGTTCTGGTATGAACAAGGTTGCCAAAGAATAGTTTTAGCAAGAGAATTAACTTTTAAAGAAATAAAAACAATTAGAGAAAATATTCCAGCAGAATGTGAATTAGAGGCATTTATCCATGGTTCAATGTGTGTTGCATATTCAGGAAGATGCTTAATTTCTAATTATATGCTAGGAAGAGATGCAAATAAGGGAATATGCTCAAATGCTTGCAGATATAAGTATTACTTAGTTGAAGAAACTAGACCAGGAGAATATTATCCAGTAATTGAAGATGATAATGGTACATACATAATGAATTCTAAGGATTTATGTATGATTAAGCATATACCTGATTTAATGAAGAGTGGTATAAATTCTTTCAAAATTGAAGGAAGAATGAAGAGTGAGTTCTATGTAGCATCAGTAGTTAAGGCTTATAGAGAAGCTATTGATAGTTATATGGCTAACCCTGAAGGATATGAATTTAAAGAAGAATGGATGCATACACTTACTAGAATAAGTCATAGAAACTACCACACAGGCTTCTATTATGGAAAAATGGGTGAACAAAACTATGATGAATCATCATATATAAGAGATTACGACATTGTTGGAATTGTACAATCCTATGATGAGGAAACTAAAACTGCAACTATTTTACAAAAGAACAGAGTCTTTGAAGGGGACGAAGTTGAAGTTTTAAGAGCTCATACTCCAGACTTTAATGTTAAGTTAGAAGATATGTTTGACTTAGATAAAAAAGTTAAAACAAATGTAGCGAATAGAGCTATGATGATGTTTAGAGTTAAAGTTGATACACCTCTAAAGAAAAATGATATGTTAATAAAAGGTACAAAAGTATTAACGCTTTAATACATAATTAGGAGGAAAACTAATGAAAAAACCAATATTAATAGGAATAACTGGAGGATCTGGATCAGGTAAGAGTACTATAGCGAAAGAATTGTTTGAAACTTTTGGTGATGAACACATTGCAATGGTTCAGCAAGATGCTTATTATAAGGATCAAAGCCATCTTTCAATGGAAGAGAGAACTAAAACAAATTATGATCATCCAAATGCTTTTGACAATGCTCTTTTAGTTGAGCACTTAAAGAGTTTAATTAATGGAGAATCAATAAACAAGCCAATTTATGATTTTACAGTTCATAATAGATCAAAAGAAACTACAAAGGTTGATTCTAAAGAGATAATAATAGTTGAAGGAATATTAATATTAGAGGATGAAAGAATTAGAGATCTTCTAGATATTAAGGCTTTTGTTGATACAGATTCCGATGTTAGAATTATTAGAAGGTTATTAAGAGATATTGAAGAAAGAGGAAGAACAGTACAATCGGTTGTAGATCAATATCTATCAGTTGTAAGACCTATGCATTTTCAATTTACAGAACCATCAAAAAGATTTGCAGATATAATTATACCTGAAGGTGGTCATAATAAAGTAGCAATTGATATTTTAGTAGCTAAAATTAGAGATATACTAAAATAATATATATGAATAAAAGCACCTCTCTTTGTCTAGAATTTAGGCAGAGGGAGGTGTTTTTATTTGGTAAGAAAATTGAAAAAAAGAGAGTTAGGGGTTTTATCTCTTTTTATAACTATATTAACAATGTTATCAATTAGATTAGCAGTATTACAGCTATTTCCAAGTGAACAAGTTCTTAGTCAGTATCAAAATCATCAATCAGAATACATAAGTAATTCAAGCTATATGATACTAGATACTAATGGTAAAGATATGATGAATTATAATAAGAAATATGTAATTGTCATAGATAAAAAGCCATTTACTTTAAATAATTATGAAGAAACATTAGAGGATCTGATGGCACTTAATTTTATAATGCAAGGTGAAGATAGCAATTTTAATTATACTGATGTTATGAAAAGTACTGGAAAGTTGTATTACACAGTTTCAGAAGAAACTTATAATAAAGTTAAAAAGTTAGATAATATTAAGGGTTTGTATTATTACTCATATGATAATGTAGACAGAAAGAAGGCGTGGAAAGTTAGTAACTTCTTATCTAATCTACCTAAAGAAGAAGATATAGTAAGTAATTCAATACAAGAAGAAATATATAACAATATAAAAGATAATGAGTTACCTACTAAAAGATTTTATTTAGATGATAGAGCTGTTTATGGAAAAAATGAAGTTTCTATATCTGAAAATAATAGAAATTTACAATTAACTATAGACCTAGATATAGAGAATAAGGTAAGAGATGTGTTAGCTTCTGAAAAGTATAAAGATTTCAATAATATAGGGGTAACTATAATGGAGGCTGATACGGGTAAAATAAAAGCAATGGTTCAAAAGGATGAAAGCGAGGCAAATGTTAATTTAGGCATTGAAGGTAACGGTTATGAGCCAGGATCTGTTTTTAAGCTTATTACTTTAGCTAGTGCTTTAGATAAAGGTTTGGTTACTATGAATGATAAGTATACATGTACAGGAAAGATATGTGGTTTGGGAATACATGGTACTCAAACTGTTGAACAGGCTTTATTAAATTCTTGTAATGATGTATATGCTGCAATTGGTGAAAAAGTAGGCTATACTACAATGATGGATTATTGTAAAAAGTTAGGATTATTTTCTAAAGTTCTAAATGTAAGTGCACCTAGACAGAATGAGACAGAAGGTATTGCACCTGATATTGAAGATGGTATGGCTAATATATCTATAGGGCAGTGTATGACATTATCACCACTTCAAATGCTTGGAGCAACTAATGCAATAGTAAATGGAGGAGAATATGTAAAGCCATATTTGTTAGAAGCAATATTAGATAAGGATGATAGTGTTGTTAAAGAATATTCTACTGAAAAAGAAAGAATATTTAGTGGTACTACCAGTAAAATAATAATGAATGGCATGAATAAAGTAGTAGGTTCTGGAACTGGAAAAATGGCAAATGTTGATGGAGTTGAAGTTGGAGGTAAAACAGGAACTGCCAATACAAGTGATGAAAATTCAGTACATTGCTGGTTTACAGGATATTATAAGTATAATAATAAGTATTATACAGTGGTTGTTATAGTGCCTAATATTAAGTCTGTAAATGATAAGGGGCAAGATTTAGGAGGTAGTAATACTGCTGCTCCAATATTCTCTGATATAGTGAGAAATATAGCTAAATAAAAAAGTATGTATGAAGGATAAGGAAATATGAATTTATATTCTCTTATCCTTTAAAATTTATTAAATTAATTATTTAGCAAATTTAGGCAAGAAAATCTTTTCAAGTGAATATTATAGTAATAAGCATTACTAGGAGGAGTAAGGTGTTTATATTATCAAATTTTTTAAATCTTATAACTAACTCCCTATTCTTAACTGGGTATATTACTGGAAATAATACATTTCCTTTACCACTTGATGAAAAAGATGAAGAATTATACTTAAATAAACTAAAAGAGGGAGATAAAAAAGCAAAAAGTATCTTAATTGAAAGGAATCTCCGACTAGTTGCTCATATTGTAAAGAAGTATTCTTTTCCTAATAAAGATGTAGATGAATTAATTTCTATTGGTACAGTAGGACTTATAAAAGCGATAGATTCCTTCGATTCATCAAAAGGTACTAGACTTGCTACTTATGCTTCTAGATGTATAGAAAATGAAATACTAATGTTGTTTAGAAATAATAAGAAACAAAAGAGTGAAGTTTATTTGCAGGATCCAATAGGCGTGGACAAAGAAGGTAATGAAATTTGCCTTATTGATGTTTTAAGTAGTGAAAAAGATTCTGTAATTGAAAAGGTTGAAAGCAATCTTCAGATAAAATCTCTATACAATAAAATGTATGAAGTGTTAACTAAAAGAGAATGTGATATTCTAATTATGAGGTATGGGTTAGAAGATGGAAAGTGTAAGACACAAAGAGAGATAGCAGTGAACCTTAATATTTCTAGGTCATATGTATCGCGTATTGAAAAAAAAGCTTTAAAAAAGTTGCAAAAAGCTTTATATACAAAGATATAATTATTTGAAAGCTAAATTCCTTTATTTTTTAAAGGAATTTAGTTTTTTTTATAGAATATTATATAAATGGTAGCAAAAATTAACTGTAAAAATATGGGGGTATAGACATGTATATTTTGAATGAATTGCTTATTAGAACTATTGAACTAAAAGCTTCTGACCTACACCTAACAGTTGGAATACAGCCAACAGTAAGAGTAAATGGTAAGCTTATTCCAATAGGCCCTAATAAGCTTATGCCAGAAGATATAAAAGAATTTGCAAAAGAAATATTAGGGGAAAGATTTGAAAGATATAATCAAATAGGTGAAGCAGATACATCATATTCTGTACAAGGGGTAGGTAGATTCAGAGTTAATGTGTTTAAGCAAAGAAATAGTGATGCTATTGCACTTAGAGTAATTACCTTAAAAGTTCCAACTCTTGATGAACTTAAACATCCAAGAATATTAAAAGATTTGGTTGAAAAACAAAGAGGGTTAGTTCTTGTAACTGGACCAACAGGTAGTGGTAAATCTACATCACTTGCAGCTATGATTAATGAAATCAACTCTACAAGACAAGCACATATAGTTACATTAGAAGATCCTATAGAATATCTTCATAAGCACAATAAGTGTATAATAAACCAAAGAGAAATTGGAAAAGATAGTAGAAGCTATCAAAATGCACTAAGAGCGGTACTTAGAGAAGACCCAGATGTTATTCTAGTAGGAGAAATGAGAGACCTTGAAACTATTTCTATCGCTATTACAGCAGCTGAAACAGGTCACTTAGTATTTTCAACATTACATACAATTGGTGCTGCTAAAACAATAGATAGAATAATTGACGTATTTCCACCACATCAACAACAACAAATTAGAATTCAATTATCAGCTGTTTTACAAGGAATTATATCTCAACAATTAGTACAAACAGCAGATGGTTTAGGCAGAGTTGCAGCTCTTGAAATTATGACAATAACACCTGGTATACAAAACTTAATTAGAGAAGGAAAAACACATCAAATTGAATCATCTATACAAACAGGAACTAAGTATGGAATGAAGACAATGGATATGGCGTTAGCTGATTTGTATAAGAAGGGAATTATATCTAAAGAAACTGCTTTAACATATTCAGTTGATAGGGAAACTATAAAAAGAATTATGATGTTATAAATAAAAATTATAGTTACAGCACAGAACACTAAAACAAGTTTTTGGAACTGTGTTATGGCTAAAAAAAGTGACTTTTTCGCTAAAATGTGGAGAGCCACTTTTTTATTTGTATAAAACTATATTTGTTGAATAAAGGAGGATGAATAAAAGCGTGAAAAACTTGCTTTTAATTAATTCCTTTTATGGAAAATTAAAACGAATTTATTTTTTTCAAATAAAATTTTATAATTAAATTAAAATAGAAAGGAAATAAAGATCTTTTGTTGAATAAGAATAATGTAAGTTGCTACAAGGGAGGGACAAGAAAAAGATGAATGAATTAACATTGACAGCCATAGACTTTGGAAGTAAAAAGATTTCTATTTCTTTAGGAAGAGAAAATAATGATGATATAGAAATTCTTGGATCATACTTTAAAAGTTCAGAAGGAATAAATAAAGGGACTATTATAGATGAAGAAAAGTGCTGTCAAAGTTTAATGAGACTAATTGAAGAAGTAGAACAGAAGACATTAAAAAAGTTACGTAATGTTTATGTTGGTATTTCATCAAGAAATATTCGACTATCAGAAGTAACTAGCAGTGTAAATTTGCGTGAAGGTAAAGTTAGAGGGGCTGACCTAAAAAGAGCTATAGAAAAAGGTAAGAGAAATGTTATTTTAGGTGATGGTGAAGAAATAGTAGATACAATAGTTAACTTTTTTAATATAGATGGCAATATATTTAATGAAAATATTATAGGATGGAGAGCTAATATATTAAGTATTAATCTTTCTATACTAATTGGTAGTTCTGAAGAACTTGAAAAATACAAAAGGGTTATAAATAATTGTGGATTAGTGTTAGAAGGTTTTGTACCAAATATATTAAGTGGCAGAAAGGTATTTCTAAGTGAGAAAAACTCACTGGGAATGAAAGCTCTTATAGATATAGGAGCAGGAACATCTGATATTGCAGTATTTAATAATGGCATTTTAAAATATATATCATCTGTGCCATTAGGAGGAGAAAATATTACTAAGGATTTATCTATTTGTGGAAACTTTACATTATCAGAAGCAGAAAATATAAAGAAAATATATAGTTCTACATATGAAAGACTTCTTCAAGAAGAAGAAGTTAATGTTGGTACAGCTGTAGTCTCTACTAAATTATTTTATGAAGTCACAAGAGCAAGAATAGAAGAAATAGTGGAGTATATTAACTTAGAGTTAAAAAAGACTTCCTTTTTTGAGGGAATTTGTAGTATAATCATATATGGAGATGGTATATCCTTTTACGAAAATGTACTTGATGTAATTAAAAAGCAGATGGATAAAAAAGTTAAACTTATTAACAGCCACTGCTTAGGTATGGAGGATTTTTCAAATATATCATCTTTATCTATAATTAAAGAAGTATATGATAGATTAAAGATACTTTATGATTGTCCAATAAAGGAAGAAATTGAAGAAATTGAAGAAGATGAAGTTAATGTTGACAAAAACAATCTAGGAATAATGGGGAAGTTTAGACGCTTCCTAGATGAAATTTTCTAAAGGAGGTATTATTTTGTTAGATTTTGAAGTAGATATGCAAGAATTAACCAATATAAAGGTAATAGGTTGTGGTGGCGGAGGAAGTAACGCCGTTAATAGAATGATAGTTGAAGGTTTAAAAAACGTAGAGTTTATTGCGATAAATACAGATAAGCAAGCATTAATGTTATCTCACGCAAATCAAAAGATTCAAGTAGGAGAAAAGTTAACTAAAGGTCTAGGAGCTGGAGCAAATCCAGAAATTGGACAGAAGGCAGCTGAAGAAAGTAGAGAAGAAATAACAGCTGCAATTAAAGGTGCTAATATGGTATTTATAACTGCTGGTATGGGTGGTGGCACTGGAACAGGTGCGGCACCAGTAGTAGCAGAAATCGCTAAATCTATGGATATTTTAACAGTTGGTGTTGTTACTAAGCCTTTCCCTTTTGAAGGAAAGAGAAGAATGATGCATGCCGAAATGGGAATTGCAAGACTAAAAGAAAAGGTTGATACATTAGTAATTATACCAAATGAAAGATTATTAAGAATGGCTGATAAGAAGACTACACTTCTTGACTCTTTCAAGTTAGCTGATGATGTATTAAGACAAGGTGTACAAGCTATATCTGACTTAATTACTATACCAGGTGTAGTTAATGCTGACTTTGCAGATATAAAAGCTGTAATGCTTAATAAAGGCTTAGCACATATGGGCGTTGGTTATGGTAAAGGTGATAATAGAGCATCTGATGCTGTAAAACAAGCTATTGCATCCCCATTATTAGAAACATCTATAGATGGAGCTACTGGAGTTATTTTAAACTTTACAGGTGGTGCTGATCTAGGTGCGTTAGAAGTTTATGAAGCTGCTGATGTTGTTAGAGAATCTGCAGATATTGATGCTAATATTATATTTGGTGCTGTTATTGACGAAACTTTAAATGATGAAATAAGAATTACTGTAATAGCTACTGGATTTGAAGCAGAAGGAGTAAGTACAACTCAACCAGTTAAGGAAACTAATAAACAAGAGACTGCTAAAGAAGAAGCAGCGACTACAGAAGAAGAAAAGAAAACAGAAACTCAATCCACTAGAGAATATGAAGGTGATGATTTAGATATTCCAGTTTTCTTAAGAAGAGCTAGAAAAAGTTAATATATTATTTTTATGAAATTGATTTTAAAGTCATGCGAATTTTTATTCTGCATGACTTTTCTTTTTGTGGCAAAATTCTATTTGATTTAAGTCTTACAAGCTTTAGGGGCAATAAAGGCTGTAAACCTTGAAATTAGTACACTTTATATTTAAAGATAAAATAATGATGTTCCTAAAGATAGGATTATAAGACGCTTTGCAAAAATCTGAAAAAAAGAAGGAAATAAATAAAACTTACTCATATAAAAATTATTTTGTGCATTAATGTAAAAAAGAACAATTAAAAAAACTGTTTACACTAAGTAAAACTGACAAAATTTTATTTGAGTTAGGTCTATAATAATCTTAACGAGAGGGGGCGGAGATATGGAGATATATTTAGATATAGTCTTGATAGAAAACTTTGTAATAGATATGTTTATACTACTTATAACTGCTAAGCTGGTGCATATAAAGCATAATAATAAAGGTTTGTTATTAGCATCTTCTTTAGGAGCGTTATATACAGTTGTTTCCGTATTTCCAAAACTAAAGATATTTTCTTTATTTCCCTTTCAAATATTAGTAGGGTGGATAATGATAAGAATACTTATGGAAAGAAATAATTTTAAAGTGGAATTGAAAGCAACAGGAATATATATATTAATAGCTTTTCTATTAAGTGGGATAAGCTTTGGATTTTCTACTTGGGAAAATAAGTATTCTTTTGAACATAGCTATGTAATTAGTAATGCTTCAATGCAGCATTTACTTATATCCATAATACTAGTATATATAATTTCGGACAGGGTCTTAAGTTACTTAAGAGAAAGAGCGTTAATCACTAATTTTATTTATGAAGTGGAGCTGTATATTAGAGGAGTACGGTATATAGTAAGAGGGTTCTTAGACACCGGAAATGAACTGAGGGAGTCTATAACAAATTTACCGTGTATTATTGTTGAGGAGAAATATATTAATTATTTCCAGGAAACAGACAGTAACACATACTATATTCAATATAACGGTATTGGATATAGAGGAAAAATGAAAGGTTTTAAAGTGGACAAGGTTATTTTAAAAAATAGTGATAATGAAGAGATGGAAATCTCAGCTATTATTTGTCCATGCAAAGAAGTACTAAACAAGGAAAATGAATTCAACGCTCTATTGTCACGTGGAGTAATTTAGAGGAGGATAATATGAAGTTAGATGTATTGTTAAACAGAATTGTACAAAAGTTTAAATTTCTATCTAAAAAGTTACACTATGTAGGAGGAAATGATGCATTACCACCACCACTTACAAAGGAGGAAGAAGAAGAGTTAGTAGGTAAATTATTAAATGGTGAAGAAAGTATTAGAAGTACTTTAATCGAAAGAAACCTAAGGTTAGTAGTTTATATAGCAAGAAAGTTTGAAAATACTGGAGTTTATATAGAAGATTTAATATCAGTTGGAACCATAGGGTTAATAAAAGCTGTAAATACATTTAATCCTGAGAAAAAAATAAAATTAGCAACTTATGCATCTAGATGTATTGAAAATGAAATCCTTATGTATTTAAGAAGGAATAGTAAGGTAAAGGCTGAAATATCTTTTTATGAACCATTAAATATAGACTGGGATGGAAATGAACTGTTATTATCAGATATTTTAGGAACAGAAAATGATACTGTTTATAATTTGATTGAAGATGAAGTTGATAAGGAATTATTATTTATGGCTTTAAAGAATTTAAATGATAGAGAAAAAGAAATTGTTCAACTTAGGTTTGGGTTAAATGGAAAGAGAGAAAAGACTCAGAAGGAAGTAGCAGACTTACTTGGCATATCGCAATCATATATATCAAGGCTTGAAAAGAAAATTATAAATAGATTAAAAAAAGAAATTAGTAGAATGATATAGTTTGTCTTTAATTTTTAAAATAAATAGGGGTAAAACGGCGTAAAATAAGGGGTTTGATGTATTGGTGGTATGCTTGCAAAAATGATTTTACCCCCTTTTTTACCCTTTATAGATTTTTTTACCCTCTAATAAATAAAAAAAGAGGTAGAATCTACCCCATAGTTATATATAAATCATTAAGTTTGGAAACTGCTCGTTCTTTTATGTTATCTAATACATGAGTGTAAGTATTAAGGGTTACTGATACATTACTATGACCAAGTAACTCTTGTACTGCTCTTGCCTCTTCTCCCAATTCAAATAATCTAGTAGCATATGTATGCCTCAAATCGTGGAATTTTCTTTCAGATATATTGCATCTCTCAAGTATATTCTTATAGTGAAACCTTACTGTAGCGTCATTTAAATACTTGCCATGTTTAGTACAGAACACAAGGTTATTATCCTCGTACATATTGGCTAATTTAAGTTTATCTAGCCTTTGTTTCCTCTTGTGTTGTTTCAAAAGTGGTATTAAAAATGCTGGTATAGGGACTTGTCTTATACTTTTAGGTGTTTTGGGAGTTTGTACAACATTTACTGATGGCTCTCGTCCTTCTCTAGTAACATTAGATATTGCTCTAAATGTTTTGTTGACATCAATATAGGCTTTATCGAAATTGATATCTTTCCATGTAAGTGCAAATAATTCACCTTGTCTTAGACCAGTATTAAGAGCTGTTAAGAATAGCATTTCAAAATAGTTTCCTTTAATTGCTGATACAAAAGTGCGTTGCTCCTCCAAAGTAAGTGGAATAACCTTGTTTTTCTTAGATAGTTTTTCAGCCTCACTATCTTTAGGAAGAATCAATGCTCTAGTAAAGTCTTTAATAATAAAGTTATTATCATAAGCAAATCTTATACAAGGTTGTATCAACCTATGTATGTTTCTTACCCTAGAGGCAGAGCAACCATTTGAGATGAGTTTATTGTAGTATCTTTGAACATCGATTAATGATAGATTCTTTATTTTAATATCTCCAATTGAACTATTTTTGATATGTTTTCTGTATATACTCTCGTAGTTCTCTTTGCTAGATGGTTTTAAGTTATTAAAGTGAATATCAAATAACCAATTCTCAAAAAACTTTTGAAATGTATCTTTGTTTTCAACAATATTATTATCAAGATTAAAGTTTGTTTCCTTTATTTTTTCTTTTAATTCTTTTACAGTTTTAGCATATAGATCCTTAGGTGAATTTAAGTTCTTATGCCTCAATCTATAAAAGTAATATTCTTGACCATTTATTATCTTCTTTTTGAAAGTTGTTTTTGCCAATTTTTATACCTCCTCATATATTTTTTTATTCTACTAACTAAGGTAAGTGTCTATTGTCTATAAAGCGCTAAAGCCTTGATATTGCAAGGGTTAAGACAGACATTATGAGTAGACAGCTATTTGCTTATTTGCCTCTAAAATCAAGAAAATAGCTTAGTTATAAACTAATAATAAGAAAATAATCCATATATTACCTTGTGAGTAAAATACATAATTGGAAAATGGAAAAGTGCTTTTTGTAAAGTTGAAGAGGGAAGAATCTCCCTCTATATGATTAATGATTAACTTGGTAATTTATATTTACCTGGTTTTTTATGATGTATTTACATAGTGTATATAGTTTGAAAATTAATTCACTGCCAATATAACTTCCCAACAGAGTGGGAAGAGGATAGTGTGAATTTCGTACCTTGTTACAGAGTTATTAGAAAAGTCAAAGATAAAGTTACTTTCGGATTATAGAAGATTATTACTATTATTATAATTTGGGTTTATTTTTATTATGAGCCATAGCTAGTAGCTTCATCTCAATCATTTCTTTTATAAAATTTAATAAGATTTTTTTGTCTTGACCTTCTAATTTGTTAATAGGAATTGGCATTTCGTTGCATTTATATAATGAATATAAAAATGCATTAAATGTAATATAAATATTTTCTTGTTCTGATTTATTAGGAAAATATTTATCTGATGATGCATTACCATCAAGTAAGGAAAATGATGATTCTAAATTATAATCCCATTCAGATGGTTTTTTAAATAAATATTCAAATGTGTTTTGCAATTTAGCTTTCTCTCTTATTTGTTCTGAAAGCGGAGTGGTTACAGAAAAATCTGTAAAGCCACTATCTATTTCTTTTATATCTTGCTCCAGTAGTTCCATCGGGGAAACATTAAATAATTTACATATAGATAGTATCAATTCAAAAGATGGATTAGTTTTTAATCCTTTTTCTAATTGTTGAATGTAGGCCCCACTAATTCCAACAAAAGAACCAAGTTGAGCTTGGGATATATTGAGTTTATTTTTTCTTAAATATTTTAAATTCCTACCAAATATATTATTTGTCAATTTAATTCACCTCAATTAAATTATAAACCAATAAATTAAAAAAATAAACCAGTTTATAAAAAAGTGTTGCACAAATTAAGTTTATAAACTATAATACAAATATAAACTGGTTTGTGAAAAGGAGGTGATTATTTTGTATAATTTAAAGGCTGAGAGAGTAAGGCAGGGTATCAAGCAAGGAGAGTTTGCCGATAAGGTTGGGATAACTCCGCAATATCTTTATTTAATTGAAAAGGGAAAAGTTGAACCAAGAAGAGATTTAATGATTAAAATGGCAGAGTTACTTAACTCAAGCGTAACTGAACTTTTCTTCAGTGAAGAGGAATAAGAGCTCACCACAAAATTAAGGTGAGTAACATATCTAAAGTGACATCTATTCACTTTTAAAAATTCAGATAGGTATTATCTGTCATATCTAAAATACTAAGCTAAAAATTTAGCTGATCTATCTAAAGGACAATAAAGAGGAATGACATAAGTAAAGTGCAAGGCTTTATAAAAGATAATCATAGGAGGAAAGAAGTCATGTCTGATAACAAAATATTATTAAGCCCAACAAAGGCTAAAGAGCTATTGGGTGTTGGTAGAAATGAAATATATAAGCTATGTAATACAAAAGGATTTCCTTCATTTAAGATTGGGAACAAGCATTACATAAATAAAGATAAATTACAGGAATGGGCTGATAAACAGTGCAAATAATAAAGTAGGTGAATAATACTTGAAGAAGATTAAATTTAAATTAAATGAACTGGAAACTTGCTTTATTTCCTTGGCTCATATGTTTTCAAATGTACAAGCTAGAGAAGAATATAAGTTGTTGCAGTTAGATGTAGAAATTGAATATCCAAGTAATGAGCTCGATATAATTTCAAGCATTGTTATAAATTATTCCAATGAAGAAAGTATGCTAACAAGCTTTGAAGTTGTTAAGGAGCTAAGAGAGCTTGAAAGATATTCGGAGATAGTAGACTATGCTCATAGCGATATTAGCAGTGTGTACTATAAGGCATTTATTGATAGGATAAAAGGAAATATAGATAAATGTAATGATATTAGACTTATAGAATATGAAGATAGTAAACAAGCCTTTATATCATATGTAGGTGGTAATTTAAAAGCATTGATTAATTCAAGTAATGAATACAAGTTTACCAAATGGAATGGTAAGGCGTGGGTAATGCTCACAGAAGAGGAAAGTAAAATTATATATAACGATTTTGTCAAACAATGTGAAATTGAATTGAAGAAGATTATGCCAACCTTGGAGAGATCCGATTATTCAAAGATGATTAAAAGGGTTAGAGGTTGGGACAATAAAAATCGTGTAAATGAGGCTTTGGATAAGCTAAAACGTGATAAGGCTCACATAATAAATCTTAAATATCACAATAAGAAGGAAAATGTCCTTTGCTCTAAAAATGGTATGCTTATTGACTTGAATACTGGAGAAATTAAGCAATCTCAAAGAAATGATATGATACTTAATACTTCTAAATACAATCTTGTTAATAAGGAAGAATCAATAAAATTTGTAAATGAAAAATTAAAGCTATATCAAGATGTATTAGGAGAAGAAAGATTAAATTTCATATTAGATTTGATAGCTTATAAAATGCTCGGTAAAAACCTTCAGTTAGCAATTTTTATGATAGGAGCAGGAGCAACTGGAAAGAGTACTTTTAAGAATATCATTAAAGATTTATTTGAGAATAATATAGCTAATGTGCCCTATGAGTATTTTACATTGAGCCACAGAGGAAATGATGATAAATCAAGAGATGATTTACTGGTATCTCTAAGCAATAAGTTGTGGGGTGTATCTAGTGAAGGAGAAGAAGATTATATAATCAGTCAAGCTAAATTTAAAACAATACTCTCTAACTCAACAGAAGTGGCACGACCAACAAGAGGGAATTTAATAGAGGTAAATCTGCAAAAATTAGACTTATTAATAGATACAAATACAATACCTAAGTTTGGGAGCTTTGATGATGCAGTAAATAGAAGATTGTTATTTGTAAGGTTTATGAATAAGATTCCAGTTGAGAAAAGGAACTCTAATTTCTATAGAGAAGAGATAAAGCCTAATTTTGATTATATATTTTCATTCTTTGTGTATAGAGCTATTGAAATGATAGGTAAGGACTTTATTATTCCTAAGTGCATCAAGGATGATACAACTCAAAATGTTAAGGAAATGGATTCATTGCTGAAATTTTCAATAGAGGTTATTGCTCCAGCAGATGGGTTTCAACTTGATTGTGAAGAAGTTGAAAAGGCTTATGTAAAATTGTGCAATGATGAAGATTTAATAAGTGTAATTCCAGGAAATTTGATTGGAACGGCTAGAGGTTACAATTTTATAGTTAATAAATTAAAGGATATTAAAGGTTATGAAGATATAAAAAGAGATAGAGTTAGTGATGGCTCTAGATATAAAAAGAAATATGTTGTTAAAGGAATTACCTTTATAGAGGAAGATGATTCAGCTTTTGATGATGGAGAGCAACAAAGTCTAATTGAATAGAAAGGAATAGATTTTTAGTGATAGAAGAAGGAAAAATAATTCAGTTAATACCTAATGATAGAAATATATATGCTCGCTTTGAGGATAAAGAATCAATGTTTAGTGAGCCTATAGTATGCTTTGCATTAGTTGAGTATTTTGATGAACGGAATCAAACTCATTTCAGATGTGTTGAGCCTATGTCAATTAGTGCTGATGGGTCTGTGGATTTTTTCGCTAGTGAAAGAAATTTTAAAAGCATAGAAAACTACAAGGCTAAAGAAGTAATCTTATAAAGAGCATTGCAGAAGTTAAATAAAAAAAAGGCAGTAATCAAATAGAGTACCACCAAAAACGCAATTATAGTGTACTCCTTTTGGTTGCTCCTGTAAAGAGGGAGATTATAGAAAATGACATTTAAAATATTAGAGCGTTATGTAAATTTATGTTTAAAAAGAGGAATTGAGCCTTCATGGGAAGGGCTTAGAGCATTTAAAAATAGAATGTAGGATAGGAGTACATAGAAGTAATGAATAGATTAAAACATATGGAGAATGATCCATTTATAAGAAATTTATTATATTTAGCAAGAAGTAAAAATGTAAGAGTTAGATTATGCAATTTTAAGGCGCATAAAGGATTGTTAAAGGGTAATCGAATAGGAATAGATTCAAAGTTAAATATAGCTGAAATTAGGTATGTGCTGGCTCATGAAATAGCACACTTATATTTGCATAAGGATAAAGGTGATACAATACATAGCTCTTATCATAAAGAATATGAGGAACAGGCAAATAGAGTAGCAGAACTTATATTAGATTTGTTATCAATAAATGTTATTAGTAAAAATAGTGAATTTGAGGTGGCTATATAATGAGAATTACAGGAGAAGTAAAGAAGAAATTAACTAATATAAGAGTATTTAAATATAAAGGTAAAATGTATGTGGTATCAGAGTTAAAAAAGGATATTAAAGGCTTTACAGGGTGCTATCACAAAAGGCAAGGAGTAAAGTATTGTCTTATAAATTCTAATTTAAGCCCTATGAAAAAGCAAAGAGCATTACATGAGCTGATTAAAGAAAAGCATTTAGTTAGGTGGTAGCTTATGGTTAAGATACAGGTTAGATATGAGAATGAAATAGAAAAGATTAAGGTTATAGAGGTTCTATCTAAAGGAATTAAGATAAATAAGATAAGTAAGCCTTGTAAGACAGGGAAATATTATAGGGTCTATGTAGATATAGAGTAGGTGATAATTTATGGAGGATCTACAAATACAAGAATTATTAAATAAATTATTGTTAAAAGAGTTAGAATTACTTAGGAAGAGATTTAAGCCATATAAGAGAAGTCCATTTCTCCATAATAAAGTAATTATAAAGGTTGTAAAAGATGAACCTAATGCTGCAGGTTATTATGTAAATACAAAGAAAAATAAAAGACAATATAAATATACTCACAAGATTTGTATTACCAAAACGATAATTGATAATTATAAAATATATTTAAAATATCATATGAAAAAGATTGGGAAACAAAATTTAATTGATGTTATAAGACATGAGTTAATACATGCCTTTGTATTTGAAGAGTTTGAGGAGTGGGAATGTATAGAGAAATGTCACGGAGATTATTCACCTATATTTTTAGGTTGTTTATGTTGGGCAAATGGAGTAAGTTATCATGCTTATGTCAATGAATTTAACAATACTGATTTATGTAAAAGTATAAAAGAATGTAAGAATTATGATTCAGTTCATACTATATTATTACGTTATATATTTTCATTAGAGGAAACTGTAAGAAATATTAATAAAGATATAGAGCCTTTTAAGGAGTTAAAAATAAAGTTTAATTCCAGAGGTGCTGGTATAGTAAAGAATACTTATTTAAAGCAAAATAATATATTAATTTGTAAAAATGAAAAAATGAATATAGAAAAAGAGTATTTAGAACTAGGTATAGGATTCTTAGTAGATAGCAATAAGTTATTAGAAAGATATAATGATAAGTTTATCAATAGCTCATTGGCCAAATATCATGATGAAAGAAAGTTGTATTATAAGGGACAAGATATTTTGAAGGAAGTAGTAGTTTTATCTAACTTAAAGAGATAGAGTTTATCTTGTATTTATGATATAATAAAAACAAAGATAAATATAAAATCAAATAGCGCTAGTACCCCGCTTTAGGCGGAAGGTTTTATATAAATGACCACGGGAAATATATCAGTTTTAGGCTGAATATTATCCTGTGGTCTTTTTATTTTGCTGAGAGGGAGGTAATAAGTTATGGAGCAACAGGCAAGAGCAGCTCAAAGAGAATATATGAAAAAATGGAGGGAGAAGAATAAGGATAAAGTTAAAGCAGCTCAAAAAAGATATTGGGAAAAGAAAGCTAAAAATTTAAATTGTGAAGGAGATGTAAATTAAATGATTAAAAGAATAAGGGAGTTTGCAAAGGTAAAAGAGGAAAGAAAGAGCGAGATTAGAAAGGAAATAGTAAGTTTAGAAAAACAAATTGCTAATTTGGAGAAGGAGAGAAATAGTATAATTTCAGAAATAGCAGCTAGAGAAGTAGATGGAGATAAGACTATAACTGAATTATCTAAAGAAGGAGCAAATGGTTTAAAGGAGCTTGATAGTAAGATATACGAATTAAGAACTACTATAGATATTAAGAATGAAATTATAAAGAATATAGATAAGAAAAAGTTGCAGTTACAAGATTCATTGTTAATCGAAGAAATTAAAGAGATGAAAGATGAATATATGATTAAGCAAGATATAGCCAATGTAATAGAGTTGATTAAACAAGTAAATAGAGATGTGGATTCAATTAGAAACAAGATATATGGATTATCAGATATAAGTACATCAGTAACCCAATATGAGGATTTATTAGTAGATGGATTAAAAGAGGTTGTTGATTCAGTGTTTAAGGAATTAGCATTCGAAGCAATTAGAGAAATAGATAGATTTGATTTAAATGGAGTCATAGGATCGGATAGAAAGTTAAGAGGTTTAAGAGCGGAATTAGGTGATATAAGTAAGCCAATAAGCCTTAAAAAGAAGTTAGGATTATAAGGAGAAAGAGTAATGAGTAAAAAGAGTGAATTATTAAGTATTATTAAAGGGTATGAAACTACACTTAAAGATGCACAAGTCGAGATTAAAAAAGCAAAGGGCAATAGAATGTATTCCGAAGAAGGGATAAATAATTTAATTAGTGAGATAATGACCAAATTTTCAATGACATCTAAAGAATACAATGATAAGGCTATTGATATTATTGATAGTGCAATTAAGTCATTAGAAGATAAATGGAGAGAAAATAGTACAGGGAAATTAAACGATTCAGCATATCAAATAGGATTAGCCAATGCAATAAAGATGATAGAAACAGGTGCAATTACAAGTAGAGAAGATTTTAAGAATATAGTAGATGTTTATAAAGATGACTATAATGCAATAGCTATGCTAAGAAGATTATTGGAGTCAAATGGTGATGTGGCTTTAATAGACTTATTACCTACGGACAATAGGGAATATAATAAAAAACTATTAAATGATTTAAAAAGTAATATTAAGCAATTTATTTCAGATAGAATAGGATCCAATGATGATATAGCAATAATATCAATTTCATTAACATCAATGCATGAATTTATTGATACTAAATTAAATGATGATTTTACAGTAATTACTGGGGATAAAGTGAGTAAGTAATTAAATATTATCAAAAGGAATATGTAGGGGTTAAAAGCCCCTTTTGACTTATTAAAAACTTATATATGGAGCTTTCAGTTATTAGGAAGTTTACAGAAGGAATAACGAAGGTTTCAATAGATTTACAAAACAAATGTGTGAGGTGGTGGTGTGGATAATGTATGGGATTTAGCTTATAAAGATTATTTGAAAGGTATGAAATATAGAGAAATAGCTGATAAGTACAATGTTTCATTAAATACAGTTAAGTCATGGAAAACTAGAAAGTGGAATAAAAAAGTGTGCATACAAAGCAATTGTAATAGAGGTGCTCCAAAAGGGAATAAAAATGCTGAAAAGCACGGCTTTTTTTCAAAGTGTTTGGAAGATGATATTTCTAGTCTTATTAAGGATATAGAAGTTAAGAGCTTAACAGATATATTATGGGAAAATATTCAGTTGCAGTATGCAGCAATAATAAGATCACAGAAGATTATGTATGTTAAATCAATTGAAGATAAGACCATTGAAAGAATAGAAGAACATAATGGTGATTCATCTTATGGAGAAAAGTGGGAAGTACAACAGGCTTGGGATAAACAAGCTAACTTCTTACAGGCACAGAGTAGAGCTATGAAGGCTTTAGAAGATATGATAAAAAGTTATGATGATTTACTTCATAAGAATTGGGACTTAGCTACAGAAGAGCAAAAGGCTCGTATTGAAGTATTGAAGTCAAAGGTTGTAAATGATAGTAAGAACAAAGAGAATAAGATAGATAGATATTTCGATAAGCTTGAATGTGCAATAGATATTGAGTAATTTATGGCAATTTACAAAACAATTCAGCATACATAAAGAGGTGATAACACATGACCAATGAGGAATTAGTACAACTATATCAAAATGGAGATAATAAAGCCTTAGATAAGCTTATAGAGCAGAATAAAGGTATAGTGTATAAGATAGCTAATAAGTACAAATATGTTAATCGTAGATATGATAAAGATAGTCAAGAAGTACCAGAGGACTTAGTACAAGCTGGATATTTAGGATTAATTGAAGCAGCTCAAAGATATAAATTTGATTGTGAGAATAGAGCTCAATTTATAACCTATGCAGTTTACTGGATAAGTAGAGTGATACATACTTGTGTAAATGGTAGAGGAGATAAAGAGACTTTCAATAATAAGTTTTATAGTGAATGTGGAAGTCTTAATGTTCTTGTAGGCGAGGATAATGATATGGAGCTTGGAGAACTTATAGAGGATATAGACTATGGCTTTGAGAATATAGAAGAAAAACTATTTCTGATGAATTTAAGGAAGGAATTAGAGGAAGTTATGCAAGCTCATAACACTTTAGAGCAAAGAGAAGTATTGAAGTTTAAGTATGGCTGGAACACTACTCCCATGACTTTAAATGATATAGCTGATATATTCAATATTACTAAGGATAAGGTAAAGAGCATAGAACATATGGCGTTAAGAAGGCTTAGAAATAGTATGTGGGCAAAAAAAGAATAGGAGAGAGTTTGCAGAGCTTGGATATATAGATAAGTTCTATTTAGGGATATAAAGTATTCGGAGTTTTCGGAGTCCCTAAAAGGGATATATTTAACTTTTTGAACACCCTAAAAGGTGATTGCGAGATTTGCGAGACCTTAAAAAGAAGGTATTTTGCTTTATAGATAATGATATCAAATGATAGCATTAAGGTAACGTTGCAATAAATTCACAAAACAAATATTTGAAACGTTACTTTTTGAAAGGGTGATAAATACTAGCATATAAGGTGATTGGGGGAATAATAGCGTTGCAAAAGATATACTAAGAAATCCTAAGTTTAAAAGTTGGTTTTTGTAAGGTTAGCGACTAAAAGTAGGTAACCTATTTCAGGTTAAGAAATGTTAAGGTTAGAATGTGAAGGGGTTCACCAATATTATTGGATAGGCTATATAATACATTCTCCACTTATGGAGAAGATCTACCCTCTTCATCTATTAATTATATTAATGAGCTTGTCAAAACTAGACAATACATAAATAAGGTGGTGCACGTATGGACCAATTAAAGTATATAGATATAAACAAAGAAGATATACACAAAAGGGAAAAGATATATACAAAGGCAATAAAGCAAATTAAAGATGATGCATATATAAGCTTTAAGGATTTAGGGTTGATTCAATGTAATGCCACTACAGGAAGGAAGATAAATAAGCCTATATTTGCAAAGGTGAATCTATATATGGTATTTAAGTTCTATATCAATTTAGGTATAGTATTTAGAGATAAGAATAAAAGGTATTATACTTTAGAAGAGGCAGAGCAAAGGATAATTGAGTATTACCAGGAGAATGGCATTGATTATAAAATTAAATAGGTTATAAGAACTATATTAATGAGAGGAAAGATGGTAATGAGTGATAAAAAATTATTTGCAGATAGAAGATGGCATGACCCACTTGGAGGAAGGGTAACAGGACATAGAGAGATACCTGAAGAAGAACAGAAAGAAAATAAAAGAATATTTCGAGAACACTTAAGAAAAATAGGAGTTTTAAAAGACGATAATAAAGATAAAGAATAAGCACTTACATATGTAGGTGCTTTTATATTTGTTAAGATTTTACCCTTTATAAAAATAAATAGATCTGTAAAAACTAAATGATTGTGAAATTAAAAGAGATTATAGTATTCATATTTATTAGACACCTTTTAATATTCCTAGACAGTTATAGATAAATGCAAATGTCTGCCTATAAGTATTGGTATTACTAGATTTAAGCAATATTAGACAATTAGACAGTTATTTTATAACTAAAAAATATTTTATTTACATATATTAATAATAGATATTGTACAAATGTGGGAAATGTTTGGGAAATAAATAATGCTTTTATAAAATTTTACCCCCTTTTTTACCCCTTATAGAATGGTAAAGTACGTGAAGGTATAAAATTGTGTAAAAAATAAATGATAGTATAACAGGCTTTGATGGCTATTAGGGAAATACTAAAATTTAAAATCTCAAAGATATAGTTTGTCTTTAGTATAAAAGTATCATCTATCGGAGATAATGTTTAATGCAGAACGTTATTACCTCTGAAGGGATTGATGACATTGATAATAAACAAGGTGGAAATATGCGGCGTAAATACTTCAAAACTTCCAGTACTTAAAGAAAAGGAAAAGAGAGAACTTCTTTTAAAGATGCAACAAGGAGATAATTCTGCTAGGGAATCTTTTATAAAAGGAAATTTAAGATTAGTTTTAAGCGTTATACAAAGGTTTAATAATAGAGGAGAAAATGTAGATGACTTATTTCAAGTAGGATGTATAGGGTTAATGAAAGCAATAGATAACTTTGATTTGAGCCAAAATGTAAAGTTTTCTACATATGCAGTACCTATGATAATAGGTGAAATTAGAAGATATCTTAGAGATAATAATCCTATAAGAGTCAGTAGGTCTTTAAGAGATATAGCTTATAAAGCTTTAGTTGTTAGGGATAAACTAATAAAAGAAAATAATAAGGAGCCAACAATTTCTCAAATATCTAAGGAACTAAATATACCAAGAGAAGAAGTGGTATTTGCCTTGGATGCAATACAAGATCCAGTTTCATTATATGAGCCTATATACCATGATGGTGGAGATGCAATATATGTAATGGATCAAGTAAGTGATAATAAAAATACTGATGAGAATTGGCTAGAGAATATATCTATTAAAGAGGCTATGAAGAAGTTAAGTGATAGAGAAAAATTGATATTAAACCTAAGGTTTTTTAATGGGAGAACTCAGATGGAAGTTGCAGAGGAAATTGGAATATCACAAGCACAAGTATCTCGTTTAGAAAAAACAGCATTAAAACACATGAGAAAACATGTGTGAATTAATAAGATGCAAATTTAAGTTTGCATCTTATTTTTTACTGTCTAGGAAAGTATAAAATTCTAATTAGCTATAAATCAAAGGTATTATCGCAATTTCATATTAAAAAATATAAAATGAAGGATAATAATTTTATAATTTCCTTACCTTTAGTACGAGTGAGGTGGATGTTTGTTTTGATGTGACTTGGAGCGCAGCGACGTAACGAACAAAATAAATATACACCCTATCTTTTTTATTCTAAATTGGATGAAATTTTGTTATATTAAAATATTTAGTACATATAATTATGTAATGGAGGGAGTGATATTTATGGAGGAAAATTTACATTCTATAAATGCTATGAGGTCTATGGAGGTAATTGATATAAATACAGGTAGTAGGGTTGGATTTATTAAAGATATAAAGATAGACAGTGATGAACACAAAATATTATCAATTTTAATTCCAGGAGAGGCTAAAGGATGGTTTTCAAAGACTGAAGATGTAGAAGTTCTTTGGAGTGATATAGTTAAAGTTGGGATAGACGTTATATTAGTTAGCATTGATTGTAACAATAAGGAGAATATTTTTGATTAATACTAGCAAAAATATATAAAAATATGTATAATTACCTTAAGATAAAGTAAAGATTAGCTGGAAGGTGAATAGATATGAAATGTCCTTTTTGTGCATATGAAGAAAGTAAGGTAGTTGATTCTAGATCCACTGAGGATCATACGGCTATAAGAAGACGTAGAGAATGTTTAAAATGTAATAAAAGATACACAACTTATGAAAAGATTGAGGACATTCCTATTTTAGTTATAAAAAAGGATTCTACTAGAGAGAATTTTAATAAAGAAAAAATTATAAATGGATTAATAACTGCTTGTCAAAAGAGACCAGTTTCAAGAATGCAAATTGAAGATATAGCAGATGATATTGAAAAGAATATCTCTAATAGAATGTTAACTGAAGTAGCTAGTGAATATATTGGAGAAATGATTATGGATAGACTTAAGGATATTGATGAAGTTTCTTATGTACGATTTGCATCTGTTTATAGACAATTTAAAGATATAAATACATTTTTAGAAGAAATAAAAAATCTTATGACTAAGTAAGTTTTGTGTATATGTATAGAATTGGAAGGGGACTTTCAATTCTTTTTAGTTTCTAGTGAATTTCGTTAAAGATAGGTTAAATTCTTTAACTAAAATAGATAAAATATAGTTAGGATGTTAAAATATATATAAGTTTGGAGGAAGTATGGAGTATTTAGATATTACAGTAAATAAAGAAGGATATATTGAATTTGAGAGTGATAAGGCAAAAATAGTTTTTTCAACTGCAGAAACAGGAAAAAATTTCAATAGACATACTGAAGATGGAGTAAAAACTTTAAATGCCATTATAGAAGAATTTGATGTAGATGAAGTTGCGTATATTAGACAAGTACATTCATCTAATGTACTTGTTTTATCAAATGACGATATTAAAGAATTTATTGAAAAAGAAGGAGATGCAATAATAACATCTAAGACTAATAAAGCTATAGGTGTTTTTACAGCAGATTGTGTACCAGTTATTATAGTAGATGATATTAAGGGCGTTGTGGCAGCTATACATAGTGGTTGGAGAGGAACAATAAGTTCTATTACTAAGAAAACTATTGAAACAATGAATAGAAAGTTTAACACTGATTATAGAGATGTGAAGGTATATATTGGACCTCATATAAGAAAATGTTGTTATGAGGTATCTCAAGAATTAAAAGAAACTTTCCTAGAAGAGACAAGGATACCAGAAGATGTTTTATTTGATGGAAGAAAGTTATCTCTAGAGGAATGTATATTAAAAGATATAAGAGAAACTGGTGTTTTAGAGGAAAATATATATACATTAAATTTATGTACTTATTGTAATGAAGATATAAGGCTACATTCATATAGAAAATCAAATGGAGATTATGGAAGGTTATTTTCGTTTGTTATTTTAAAATAAGGGGGATATAAAAATGGCTGATGAAAAAGTTCTGATTGTAGATGATGAGGAGCATATTGTAGAGTTATTACAGTTTAATTTAGTAAATGCAGGTTATAAAGTTATTACAGCTAACAATGGATTAGACGCATTAAAGAAGGTGAAAGAACATAAACCAGATTTACTTTTATTAGATCTTATGTTGCCTGGAATGGACGGGCTAGATGTATGTAAAGAAATTAAAAGAGATAAAGAAACATCAAAAACCTCAATAATAATGTTGACTGCAAAGAGTGAAGAACTTGATAAGATATTAGGATTAGAGCTTGGAGCAGATGACTATATTACAAAACCATTTTCAATAAGGGAGTTATTAGCAAGGGTTAAGGCTGTATTAAGAAGGTCTAATTCAGATGAGATATCTGAAGAAATCTATGAGCTTGGAAGATTAAAAGTAGATTTTGAAAGACATGAAGTATTAATTAATAATGAGAAAGTTGAATTAACCCTAAAGGAGTTTGAACTGTTAGAGATTTTAATTAAGAATAAGGGGAAAATTCTTAGAAGAGAGACTCTACTTGATAAGGTATGGGGATATGAATATATTGGAGAAACTAGAACTGTAGATGTACATATAAGATATCTAAGGAAAAAGATTGAAGATGATGATAAAAACCCAAAATTTATAGAAACTATAAGAGGAGTAGGATATAGATTTAATCCTGTTGACTAAGATGAGAAAAAAGATATTAACATCTGTAATTATAACGGTTTTATTTGCACTTATTATAGCATCTTCATCATTTATTGTTCTATACAATTATCAGGATTTAAACAGTACTAAAAAAAGTTTAAAGGATTTTGCTAATTATATTGTTAATATAAATGGTGCTTATGATGATCTTATATCTGGATATAGAATAAATAATACACCTGTTAGATGCACAGTGATAGATAAGAATGGAAATGTTGTGTATGATAGTATAGACAAAGACTTAAATAGTCATAAAGATAGAGATGAAGTAATAAAAGCTAATAAGTATGGGGAAGGGTATTCTACTAGGATAAGTGATACAACAGGTAAAAAAACTGTATATTACGCAGAAAAGTTAGAGGATGGTACAATTCTTAGAGCATCTTTACCTTTTGAGACAATAGATATTTTTGAACCAACTAACCTTAAAGTATGTATTGGTATTGTAACTATAGTAATGGTATTTTCTATTTCATTATCAATGAAGCTTGTAAGAACTATTATTGAACCTTTAAAGAACTTAGAGAATGTAACAGCACGTATAGCTGGTGGTGATCTTAATATTAGGGTAAAATCTCTTTCAAATGATGAGATAGGTTCTTTAGGGAAGACATTTAATAATATGGCTGATCAATTACAAGCAAAAATTAGAGAAGTAGTTGATAAACAAAATAGATTAGAATCAATTTTAAGAAGTATGGAAAGTGGGGTAATTGCTGTTGATGGAGATGATACAGTAATTACTATTAACCCATATGCTAAAAGAGTGTTTGGCATAAGAAGAGATATAAGTGGGGAAAAGATATCAAAATATATTAAAGATTACGATATAAATACCTTTTTGAATGAAGAAGATGATAGTGAGAAAGAAGTGAAAATACTTCATCCAGTTGAGAGGGAGCTTAGAATAAAAAAAGCTTCAATAATAGATGGTATTGATAGAATTGGCAAGGTAATTGCAGTGCAAGATATATCAGATATAAAACGTCTAGAAAATATGAGAAGTCAATTTGTTGCCAATGTATCACATGAGCTTAAAACACCATTAACTTCAATTAAGGGATTTACAGAGACATTAAAATATGTTGAAGATGAAGAAACACGTAAGAAATTTTTAGATATTATTGAAAAAGAGGCTGATAGACTTGGCAGATTAATAAATGACATTTTAATATTATCTAAAATTGAAAGTGATATTTCAGGTGAGGAAGATGAATTTTTACCTAATAAAGTAGTAGATGATGTTATAAATATGGTTAAAGTTTTAGCTGATAATAAAAATATCACAATAGAACTAGACGAAAGAAATTACGATCTGCTTTTTGGAGATAAGGATAGGTTTTTACAATTGGTGCTTAACATAGTGGAAAACAGTATTAAATATTCTAATGAAGGTTCAACGGTTAAAATCTCAAGTTTTACTAAGGGAGATAATTATAATTTAATTGTAGAAGATAATGGTATAGGGATTCCAAAAGAAGATATACCAAGAATATTTGAAAGGTTTTATAGAGTTGATAAAGCGAGAAAAAGCGGAGGTACTGGTTTAGGTTTAGCAATAGTAAAACATATTGTTAAAACTTTTAATGGAAATATTAAGGTTGAGAGTGTATTAGGTGTAGGAAGTAAATTTATAATACAAATAAAACATATATAAAAAAGAGCTGTGCGCTAATTATTTAGTGCTCAGCTCTTTTCATATATGTTTAGGGATAATTACTATGCCGTATGTAAAATATATTTAACATAGCTATAAATATACTTAACATTTGTATAATAAAGCCTTAACTTAAAGAAACTAAAATATAAAGTGTAAAGAAAATCTTCATTAAAAATTTTGGAGGAGATAAAAATGAAAAAGAAAAGTTTGAAATTAATAGTTGGGGCATTACTTATAACAATGATTGGAGGCGCTTTCGTAGGTTGCGGTTCTAGTGAAGGAGAAGAAGGTGGAACAGTAACACTAAGCGGTTCCTCAGCGTTGTTACCATTGGTTGAAGCATCTATTGACGGTTTTATAGAAAAGAATTCAGGTTATGAAATTAATGCACAAGCTGGTGGCTCTGGTGCTGGTTTGACACAAGTATTAGATGGAAGTGTAAATATTGGTAATTCAGATATCTTTGCAAATGAAAAATTAGAAGAAGATAAGGCAAAAGAGTTAGTTGATCATAAAGTAGTAGCTCAAGGATTTGCAGTTGTAGTTAATGAAGCTGCTGGAGTTAAAGAGTTAACAAAACAACAAATTCAAGATATTTTCTCAGGAAAAGTTAAGAACTGGAAGGAAGTTGGAGGAGCAGATAAAGAAATATTCTTAATTCATAGACCATCATCTTCAGGTACTAGGGCAACATTTGTTAAAACTGTTTTAGGTGGAGATAAGAACTTAGAAAATGATTCATTAGGATCAGTTCAAGATTCAAGTGGAGCAGTAGCAAAGGCAATGGCTCAAAATGATGGAGCAGTTAGTTATTTAGCACTTTCTTACTTAAACTCAGATGAAGCTAAGTCAATGGTTAAAGTAGCTATAGATGGTGTTGAAGCTAGTAAGGAAAATATAACTACTGGTAAATATCCATTCTGGTCTTGGGGGCACATGTACACTAAGGGAGAACCAACAGCAGAAGCTAAGAAGTTTATTGATTACATTATGAGTGAGGATAATAAAAAGGTAGTAGAAGATACAGGATTTATTTCAGGAAGTGAAATGAAAGTAGAATAATAGTTAAGGAATGATAGGTATGGAAAAACGAAGCTTTAAAGAGAGGCTATTAAATGAATATATAGGAAAAACATTTGCAACATTATGTGGAATGTTAATAATAGCAGTTACATTATCAATAATAATATTCATTGGCCAAAAAGGAATTCAAACATTTACTAAAGGAAACTATGGAATAATAGAATTTCTGTTTACAAATAATTGGAACCCAAGTGAAACACCAGCCTCTTTTGGAGCTTTGGCTTTCATATTAGGATCAACCTTTGTATCAATGGGTGCAGTAATAATTAGTGCACCTATTGCTATTACATTAGCAGTTTTTGTTAATGTAATTTCTAAAGGGTTAGGTAATAAAGTTATAAAGCCATCATTAGAAATATTGGTTGGTATACCATCTGTTGTTTATGGGTGGGTAGGTATATCTGTATTAGTACCTTTTATAAAGAATCATGTAGGTGGAATGGGATTTTCATTGCTTGCAGGTATATTAGTATTATCCTTAATGATACTACCAACTATAGCAACATTATCTATTGATGCTATTAAGAGCATACCAAGAGAGCATATTGAAGCTTCTTATGGATTAGGGGCAACAAGATGGCAAACTATAAAAAATGTTATTATTCCAGGAGCTAAAAGCGGTATTTTAACAGGAGTAGTTTTAGGAATAGCAAGAGCTTTTGGAGAGGCATTAGCAGTACAAATGGTAATAGGTAACGCAGTAAAGATTCCTGATGGACTATTATCTTCATCATCTACCCTTACAAGTATCTTGACAATGGATATGGCAAATACAGTAGGTGGTACGGCTTGGAATGATGCATTGTGGAGCCTAGCGTTAATATTACTTGTGATATCTTTCTTATTTATACTTGCAATTAGAAAGATTGAAAAGAGGAGTGAAGGATAGTGAATGCAAAGAAAGTAGATAAAATTTCTACCATAGTTATATATATAGTTAGCTTTTTTGTTGTATTTCTTTTAGGATCATTCATAGCATATATTTTATATCAAGGGTTAGGAATGTTAAAACCTAGTTTCTTGTTTGGAGCGTCTAAGACAACATCTCCAGGAGGAGGAATAGGAGCTCAGTTATTTAATTCATTCTATATGCTTTTAATATCATTAATAATAACTGTTCCAATAGGAATAGGAGCTGGAATATACTTAGCTGAATATGCTAAGGAAGGACCTTTGGTAAGATTTATAAGATTATCACTTGAAACTATGTCTTCATTACCATCAATAGTAATAGGTATGTTTGGATTATTAGTTTTTGTTAACTTTGCTGGATGGGGATATTCTATAATTGCTGGTGCTTTATCAGTAAGTATTTTAAATATTCCTTCTATGACAAGAATTGCAGAAAACGCTATAAAAACAGCTAGTAAGGGAGTTAAAGAAGCTTCATTAGGTTTAGGCGCTAGTAAGTGGCAAACTATTGTTAAGCTAACACTTCCAATAGCTATGGGAGAAATTTTAACAGGTATTATTTTATCAGCAGGTAGAATATTTGGTGAAGCAGCAGCCTTCCTTTATACAGCAGGATTAAGTTCGGGAAAATTAAACTTCGATACAATTAGCTTAACTGGGAAGTCAGCATTTTCATTATTTAGGCCAGCTGAAACTCTAGCGGTTCATATATGGAAGTTAAATTCTGAAGCTATAGTTCCAGATGCAGCAGCAATTGCTAATGGAACAGCAGCTGTATTAATAATAGCAGTATTACTATTTAATATACTAGCAAGGGTTTTAGGAAACAGATTACTAAAGGCTTATGGTGGAAAGTAGGAGGAAATTATGTCGATTATAGAAACTAAAAACTTGGATTTATATTATGGAACTAATAAAGCTTTAAAAAATATAAATATGAATATAAATCAAAATGAGGTTACAGCCTTAATTGGGCCTTCAGGTTGTGGAAAGTCAACATTTTTACGTACATTAAATAGAATGAATGACTTGATTGAAGGTGTTAAAGTAACTGGAGAAGTTTTATTTGAAGGTAAAAATATATATGATGATTACGATGAAATTGCATTAAGAAAAAGGGTAGGAATGGTATTTCAAAAGGCTAATCCTTTTCCGATGTCAATTTATGATAATATTGCATATGGTCCTAAAATACACGGTATAAAGGATAAAAAGACATTAGATGAAATAGTGGAAAGAAGTTTAAAGGGTGCAGCTCTTTGGGATGAAACAAAAGACAGATTAAAAAAGAGTGCTTTAGGATTATCTGGTGGACAACAGCAAAGATTATGTATAGCAAGAACTCTTGCTGTATCTCCTGAAGTTATATTGATGGATGAACCTACGTCAGCTTTAGATCCTATTTCTACTAGTAAAGTAGAGGAATTAATGGATGAGCTAAAGAAAAAATATACTGTTATTATTGTTACTCATAATATGCAACAGGCAGGAAGAATTGCAGACAAAACAGCATTCTTCTTAAATGGTGAAGTAATTGAGTTTGGTAAAACAGAGGATATTTTCTATAAACCAAAGGATAAGAGAACAGAGGATTATATAACAGGCAGATTCGGTTAAAATAGGAGGTGCTTTATGACTAGAACTTCACAAAAAGCAAGGATTAATGAAATAAATAGGCAATTAATACTTATGTCAAGTTTGGTGGAAAAACAAATTTATTTAAGTATGTTAGCCTTAAGAAATGCTGATATTAAGTCAGCTGAAGAAATAATAAAAGATGATGATAAGGTAGATAATTTACAGAAATCAATAGAAGAAGAATGTATAAAATTTATAGCTACGGAACAACCATTAGCTAAAGATTTAAGAAATGTATTTACTGCATCTAAAATAGTAACAGACCTTGAAAGAATGGCTGACCATGCAGTTGATATATGTAAGATTGTTAAAAAAGTAAATGGAAATGGTGGAGAAACGAGAGATGAAGCTCTTCCATTATGGGATATGGAAGAGAAAGTAAGAAATATGATAGGATTATCTATAGAAACTTATATTGAGGGTGATGTAGATAAAGCTTATGAAATTTGTGCCATGGATGATGAAATAGATGAACTGTATGGTAGTATATTTGGAGAGTTGCTAAAGGGAGTAAAATTAGATGATAGCAAAGCAAATAAGAGTGCTCAATTGCTATTTGTTACAAAATACCTAGAAAGAATAGCAGATCATGTAACTAATATTTGTGAATGGACTATTTTTTCAAAAAAGGGAACATATGTAGATTTGAATGAATAAGACAAATTCTTTGAGAATTTGTCTTTTTTGTTAAAGAAATATAGTATTTTGGGCGAAATTATAAATAGGATAAATTAATAAGCAGTAATGAGCATAGAGGAAAGGGAGATACAAATGAATAGTGTAATTAAAAAGAAAAAATCATTAAAAATAAAAGTTTTATTAATTCTTTTACCAGTTATTATCTTAGGACAGGTATTATTAAGTTTTGTCTGTATAAGTAGTATTAACAGATTTAGTAATCAAGTATTATCAACAGATTTAAAGAATGGTTTTAATTCAGCTGTTCAGTCTTTAGAAGATTATTTTTGGGGATTAGAATATAGAGTGGACACAATGGGGAAAACAGGAATATTTCAAGCTGATTTAGCTAATGGGAATTTCACTAATTCTGAGAGGGTTTTATCAGGTCTTAAGGGTGCAACAGATGTTATTATGAGTACAGTATTTAGAAGTGGTAATGTTAATTTAATTACTCCTTCTATAGATTATAAGAGTAAGGGTATGGATAATGTTATCCCTAATGATTATTATGAAAAAGCTATGAAAGAAGATATTGTATGGGTTGGGCCGTATGAAGACAAGCTTTCAGGTAATATAGCACTTACTATATATAGAAGTGTAAAAAATGGAGATACTCCTATAGGTGTTATAGGAATGAATATAAACTTTAATGATATATCAATTAATTTTTCAGAAAAGAGCTTTAGTAAAACAGGATATTCAGTTTTGATAAATAAAGAAGGTACTATATTATCTGATAGAAGTGATATGTCAAAAGTTCATACAAAGGTAGAAGATAAAAATATTTTAGATATTGTCTCAAAAGAAGGAAATGCTGATGGAGAAATAGATTTAAATGGAGATACATATAGATATCTTTCTACAGATGTATCAAGAACTGGTTGGAAGATGATAAGTTTTATAAATGAAGATGAACATGTGGATGTTAGTAGAAGTATAATAGTCAAGGTTATTATTGCTATGGTAATTATGATTGTTGCAACTGTATTTATAGTAACTACAATAATTAATAAAATAGTTAAGAGATTAAATAAAGTTGCAAAAGCTATGGAGAAAGCAGGAGATGGAGATTTAAGTAGTAAGGTTGAAATTGATAATGAAGATGATGAGGTTACTTCTATAGAGCAGTCTTATAACTTAATGTTAGAGGATTTTTCTGTAGTAATAAGCGATACTAAGGCTACCTTATCTTCATTGATGGAAAGAAATGAAGAATTAAATTCTGCTCTAGATGAATTGAAGGATTCTTCTAATCAAATAGCATCTACAATGTATCAGATCGCTGATGTATCAAATGAACAAGCTAAAGATACAGAGTCAGTAGCGCAAGAGTCTAAAGATTTATCTAATATAATTGAAAGTGTATCGGACTCTTTAAATGAAATGGAAAGTGCATGTAGCAAACTAGAAGATTTATCTAAACGTGGTTTATTAACAGTAAATAACTTAGTTGAGGGATCAAAAAATACAATAGAAGCTACAAAAGAAATAAATAATAGTGTTAATAATGTAAGAGAAAGTTCTAAAGAAATAGAAAATATTATAATTTTCATTAATAGTATATCAGAACAAACTAATTTACTTGCTTTAAATGCAGCTATAGAAGCAGCAAGAGTTGGTGAAAACGGAAAAGGATTTGCAGTTGTGGCTGAAGAAATAAGAAAGCTTGCAGAACAATCTCAAGAAGCAACATCCAATATTCAAAACATTATTTTAGCTATGCAGCATAAGATTATAGATACTGTTGAAAGAATTAAAGTTGTAAATGGAGCGATAAATGCTCAAAATGACAATGTAAAAGAAACAGAAACATCATTTATTAATATATTTGATGGAGTAAATAATTTAAATTGTTCTATAAAGGCTGCTAGTGAAGGTAATGAAACTATGGTTGAAAAGAAAGAAAACATATCTAATTCAATGCAAAACTTAGCTTCTGGAATAGAAGAAACTTCTGCATCAACAGAAGAGGTAACTGCTTATACAGAAGAACAGTTATCAATAAATAATTCAGTAAATGAATTATCCCAAAAAATAGTTAAATTAAATGAAAACTTAGTGGAAAAACTAAATCATTTTAAATAAGTAAGTAAAAAGGTGAGTTACTATTGAGGTAATTCACCTTTTATATTAAAAATAGTTTTTTGCCACAAAATAATTAGGGGTATTTAAGAATGTATTTATTAAATTTGGTTAAAATTAAAAAAAGGATTAAGTTGGCAATATAATTGACTTGAATTTATTAATAAGGTAATATAGCATAGGTAGAAACTTATACAAAAAGGGAGTGAAAAAATGAAAAATGTTATAAAAGAAGTACTTCCTGATAGTATCGCAGAAGAAGTTGGAATAGAAGTTAATGATGTGTTAATTTCTATAAATGATAATATTATTGATGATATAATAGATTACAGATTTCTTTCGGCTGATGAAGAGATAGTATTACAAATAGAAAAGCCTAATGGCGAAATTTGGGATATAGAGATAGAAAAAGATTATGGAGAAGAACTTGGAATTGAATTTGGTGGCGGAATAATGGATAAAGCTAAGAGTTGTAGTAATAAATGTATGTTCTGTTTTATTGACCAGTTGCCAAAAGGAATGAGGGATACTCTATACTTTAAAGATGATGATTCAAGACTATCTTTCTTACAAGGAAATTTTGTAACCTTAACAAATATGAAAGAAGAAGATATTGATAGAATTATTAGATATAGAATAAGCCCTATTAATATTTCTGTACATACAACTAATCCAGAATTAAGAGTAAGGATGTTGAAAAATAGATTTGCAGGAAATGTTTTGGAAAGAATGCAAAGGCTATCAGATGAAGGAATACAAATGCATGCACAAATAGTGTGTATTCCAGATGTTAATGATGGAGAAGAGCTTAAAAGAACTATTGAGGATTTATATAAATTATATCCTCAGGTTAATAATGTAGCTGTTGTTCCTATAGGTATTACAAAATTCAGAGAAGGCCTTGAAAAAGTAAATACTTTTACTAAAGAAGGTTCAAAATATACAATAGATATGATTAAAGAACTTCAAAATAAATTTTATAATGAAGTTGGAGAGCCTTTTGTAAGACTTTCGGATGAGTTTTATATTGTTGCAGGAGAAGAAATTCCAGATGCAGAATTTTATAATGGTTTTACCCAAATAGAAGATGGTGTTGGAGTTACTAGGTGCTTTAGAGATGCAATAGAAAGTGATTTAGATATATTAGATCTAAATAAAAAGGGAAGTTATACAATGATAACTGGCGCTTTAGCTTATGATGAAGTGAAGAGTGCAGCAGAAAAAATAATGAAGAAAAATCCTAAAATACACATAGATGTATTTAAGATAATAAATAATTTCTTTGGAAATACTATTACTGTTAATGGATTATTAACAGGAGGAGATATTATTGAGCAATTAAAAGGAAAGATAAGAACACCTTATCTATTTATGGCAGATAATATGTTCAGACGTGGATATGAACTTGCACCTCAAGATAGTATTATGCTAGATGATTTAACTATAAATGATATAGAGAAGGCTTTAGATGTTAAAGTTATTGTTTGTGATTATACAGGGGAAGATCTTATATCATTAATAAACGAATATAACGAGGAGGAAATATAATGGGTAAACCAATAGTTGCTATAGTAGGAAGACCAAATGTAGGTAAGTCTACATTATTTAATAAATTAGCAGGAAAAAGAATATCAATAGTTCAAGATACACCGGGGGTAACAAGAGATAGAGTATATGCAGAAGCAGAATGGCTAAGCTATAATTTTACTATGATTGATACTGGAGGAATTGAACCAGAAAGAGATGATATCATTGTAAAGCAAATGAGAAGACAGGCAAATATTGCAATAGAAACAGCAGATGTTATAGTATTTATCGTTGATGGTAAAGAAGGAATAACTGCAGCTGATGAAGAAGTTGCAAACATGCTTAGAAAGAGTAAAAAGCCTGTTGTTTTAGTTGTTAACAAGGTTGATTCATTAAAAGAAGAAGAGAATGCTTGGGAATTCTATAATTTAGGAATAGGAGACCCTATAACAATATCAGCGTCACAAGGTTTAGGTCTTGGAGATATGCTTGATAGAGTTGTAGAAAACTTTGATAAATTTGATGATGAAGAAGAGGAAGATGAGTTCATAAGAATAGCAATGATAGGTAAGCCTAACGTTGGTAAATCTTCTTTAATAAATAAGCTTTTAGGAGAAGATAGAGTAATTGTATCTAATGTTCCAGGTACTACAAGAGATGCCATAGATAGCACTTTAGAAACAGACTTAGGAAAGTTTATTCTTATAGATACAGCTGGTCTTAGAAGAAAGAGTAAAATAAAAGAAGAAATCGAAAGATATAGTGCTGTAAGAACCCTTACATCAATAGAAAGAGCTGATGTATGTATACTTATGATAGATGCAACAGAAGGGATTACGGAACAAGATGAAAAGATAATTGGTTTAGCTCATGAAATGAGAAAAGCTATAATGGTTATAGTTAATAAGTGGGACTTAGTAGAAAAAGACGATAAGACTATGGATAAGTTTAAAAAGGACTTACAACAAAATCTTAAATTCCTATCTTATGCAGAATATTTATTTATTTCAGCTTTAACAGGTCAAAGAACACATAAGGTTTTAGAATTAGCTAAAAAGTGTTATGATAACTATAATAAGAGAATATCAACGGGTATATTAAATGATGTTATAAGTAAGGCTGTATTAATGAAAGAGCCACCTGTAGTAGCATTGAAGAGATTAAAGATATATTATGCTACTCAAGTAGCTACAAAGCCACCTAAGTTTGTATTCTTTGTTAACGACTTACAAGCAAGACATTTCTCTTATGAAAGATATTTAGAAAACCAAATTAGAGAAAGTTTTGATTTTAAGGGAACAGGTATAGAGATAGAATATAGAGAGAGGAAGGACAAGTAATGAGTAAAGTCGGGTTTATAGGAGGAGGAAGCTTTGGTACAGCTTTAGGTATCCTTTTAGCAAACAAAGGAAATGAAGTATCTATATATGATAAGGATCAAAGTGTTGTTGATGATATTAACATCAACAGAAAAAATGATAGGTATATAAAAGATTTAGATATACCATCAAATTTAACTGCCTATAATAACTTAGATGATGCTATTGAAGGAATTGATTATTTAGTATTAGCTGTTCCTTCACATATAATTAGAATTGTTGCAAGAAGTTTAAAAGGAAAGCTTGATGCTAATGTTCCTATAGTTTCAATAGCTAAAGGAATTGAAGAAGGAACTGATATGAGACTTTCAGAGGTTATTAATGAAGAGCTACCTAATAAAGTTGTTGTGTTATCAGGACCTAGCCATGCGGAAGAAGTTGCACTTCAAATTCCAACAACTTTAGTTGTAACATCAACAGATATGGAATGTGCAAAGGAAATTCAAGATTTATTTATGAATTCTTACTTTAGAGTATATACAAATGATGATATTGTTGGTGTAGAAATTGGTGGCGCTGTTAAAAATATAATTGCACTAGCCGCTGGGGTAATTGATGGAATAGGATATGGAGATAATACAAAAGCTGCTTTAATGACTAGAGGTATGAAGGAGATTTCAAGAATAGGTGTAGCTCTTGGAGGGAAAGAAGATACTTTCTATGGACTAACTGGAATGGGAGATTTAATAGTAACTTGTACTTCTATGCATTCAAGAAATAGAAGAGCGGGTATTTTGATAGGAAAAGGTGAAACTCTAGATTCCGCTTTAAAGGAAGTTGGAATGGTTGTAGAAGGAGTTAAAGCTTGTAAGGCTTTTTATGAATTGAAAGAGAAAATGAATATTTCAATGCCTATTACAGATTCTTTATATAAAGTTCTATTCCAAGGAAAAAGCGCAGAAGAAGGCGTTAAAGAACTTATGGAACGTGATAAAAAGAATGAAAGGTATTAAAGTATAAAGACCACGGATATTCCGTGGTCTTTTATTTGATATCAAATAATTTTTGCTTCATAACATCATAATAGCTTACATCTTCAGGTGGCTTCAATGAAAAGAAGTCAACGTTAAATTTTTTAAATGTTTTACTAACATCGTTGATTGAATCTGCTAAAAGAATGGCTTTTTTCATTTTTTTGCTTCCATCCAATACTTTTAGTAAATCTTTATCTTTTATTCCGTCAATAGGATATACAATTAAAATTTCCGTATTTTTAGGTGGGGTTTTCACAAAAGACTTTTCAAATAAATAGAAAGAAATTTTGTGAACACCTACAGAATAATTTGTGTTTAGCTTAATTCCATCTTTTGCAGTAGGGAATATTTCGTTAAAAAATTCTTCTGAAGGAGAAACAATCGCTATGTTAAGTGGGTTGGTAAATTCTTTTACTAATATGTTTAAGGTAAGTTTAGGCATACCTTTAGTGTTATTAGTATCAATTATAAGACATCTTTTAGTTATACCATTAAGAAAGTTAATTAATCTTTTTATGATTTCCTTCTTCTCCATATTAATCCCTCTTTTTTAATTACTGTAAATGTTATCTTAATTATAGTTTAACATATAATATGTATATATTCTATAATTAGGGAAAAATAGTTTGATTTTACATGGTATTTACTTAAGGTATGAAACATATCATATATAGAAAAATAGATATATTATTTGAGGTTAAATATAAAAGGTAGTATATCTTTTATAAATCAAGAATATATATATATTGTTAAAAAATAATATAGGAGGTCGTAACTTGGACAGCTTCAATATATACAAAGATATAGCTGAAAGAACCCAAGGGGACATATATGTAGGAGTTGTTGGGCCTGTAAGGACTGGAAAATCAACTTTTATAAAGAAGTTTATGGACCTTATGGTAATACCAAAGATTGATAATAACTACAAAAAAGAAAGAGCTAAGGATGAGCTGCCACAAAGTGGATCAGGAAAGAGTATTCATACAACTGAGCCTAAATTCGTTCCTAACGAAGCTGTTGAGATAAGTCTTGACGATGAGTTAGTATTTAAAGTGCGTATGGTAGACTGTGTTGGATATATCGTAAAAGGCGCATTAGGTTATCTTGATGGTGAGGAAGCTAAAATGGTTCATACTCCATGGTATGAATATGAAATTCCTTTCGAGGATGCAGCAGAAATAGGAACAAGAAAGGTTATCACAGATCATTCAACAATAGGAATAGTGGTAACTACAGATGGTAGTATAACTGGAATAACTAGAGAGGAATATGTAGATGCAGAAGAAAGAGTAATATCTGAACTTCAATCTATAAATAAGCCATTTATAATGGTTTTAAATAGTGTGAAGCCAAATGCTCCTGAAACAAAAGCCCTAAAAAAGGAACTTGAAGAAAAGTATAATGTAACTGTACAAATCCTTGATGTTTATAATATGGGGGAAGGGGATATAGAGGATATATTTAAGTCTGTGCTTACAGAATTCCCAGTAAGAGAAATAAATATTGATATGCCAGAGTGGTTAGAAAGACTTGAGCCTTCTCATTGGCTAAAGAAAGATTTCTTAAACATAGTTAAGGATATGAGTATCAACATATCAAAGGTAAAAGATATTAAGGTTTCTTTAGATTCGTTTAAAGAAGAAGAGAATTTAGGTAGTTCTCAACTAATGGAAATAGATTTAGGTGTTGGAACTGGAAGAATTCTTATGAAGCCTAAGGATGGTATCTTTTATAAAGTACTTAGTGAAATTTGTGATTTAGATGTTTCTTCAGAAAGTGATTTATTGTCTTTAGTAAAGGAACTTAATGTAGCAAGGAAGGAATATGACAAGGTTAAGGATGCATTAATAGATGTAAAAGAAACTGGTTATGGACTAGTAGCACCTCAACTAAGTGAAATGAAGTTTGAAGAACCAGAAATAGTTAAGCAAGGTAATAAGTTTGGCGTTAAACTTAAAGCTAGTGCTCCATCATTACATCTTATCAAGGCAGATATTAAAACTGAAATCAGTCCTATAATGGGCTCTGAAAAAGAATCTGAAGAGTTAGTTAAGGCAATTTTAGATCAGTTTGAAAGTGACCCAACAAGTTTATGGCAAAGTAATATGTTTGGTAAGTCCTTAGAAGTATTGGTTAAGGAAGGATTACAAAATAAGTTATATAAGATGCCAGAAGATGTACAAGTAAAAATCCAGAAAACACTTCAAAAGATTATTAATGAAGGCAATGGTGGATTAATCTGCATAATTTTATAAGAAAAAACTCCTGATAATTCAGGAGTTTTCTTTTATTTAACTTTAAATACCCATCCTTCTGGTCCTTCAACATCTCCAAATTGAATTCCAACAAGAAGATCATACAATTTTCTTGTTAATGGACCAACTTCTGTTTCGCTATGGAAAACATGAAGTTTACCTTTATATTCAATTCCTCCGATTGGGGTAATAACAGCAGCAGTTCCACATGCTCCTGCTTCTTTAAATTGATCAATTTCATCAATATAAACATCACCTTCAATTACTTCTAAATGAAGATAATCTTTTGCAAGATCTAATAATGAATATTTTGTTATACTTGGTAATATTGATGATGAATTTGGAGTGATAAATTTATTATCGTGGGTAATTCCAAAAAAGTTAGCTGCCCCAACTTCTTCGATTTTTGTATGAGTAGCTGGATCAAGGTATATACAGTCTGCAAAACCTCTTTCAGCAGCAATTTTATGTGGTTCCATAGATGCAGCGTAATTTCCACCTACTTTTTGTTGACCAGTTCCATATGGAGCAGCTCTATCAAAATCTGAAATCATGAAGTTAACTGGAGCAAGTCCTCCTTTGAAATAAGCTCCTACAGGAACGCAAAATACTGAAAAGATATATTCAGGAGCAGGTTTTACACCAATATTGTCACCAACACCAATCATAAATGGTCTTAAGTAAAGGGTGCCTCCTGAACCATAAGGTGGAACAAATCTTTCATTTGCTTTAACTACTTGCATGCAGGCATCTATAAATTTTTCTTCAGGTATTTCAGGCATTAAAAGTTTTCTACAAGAGTCATTCATTCTAGCAGCATTTCTATTTACTCTAAATAGTTGAATGCTACCATCCTTTGTTCTATATGCTTTTAGCCCCTCAAAGCATTGTTGTCCATAATGTAAAGCTGTTGATGCCTCGCTTATTCTAAGCATATTATCTTCTGTAAGTTTGCCATCGTCCCAGTTACCATCTTTCCAAACAGATATGTAACGGAAATCTGTTTTAATATAATTGAAACCGAGTTCGTCCCAATTTATTTCTTTTGTTGTATCCATAAATATAGCCCTCCTAATTATTTTGATAATAATTATATTTTATCACTATTTTTCAATAGGTAAATAAAAAATGTAATCTTATTTGAATTGTGTAGAATAAAATATACTATAAAGCGTAAATAGAATACAAAAAGGCGTGGTGAGTAAAGTATGAGAAGTTATTATAAAGCTTATAAAAAAGTAGGGAAAATAGAGACTTCTTTAGCAGAAAAGTTGGGAGTTATGTGTTACGGATGTGTATATATCTCACCAGGTGTAATTAGGCATATAATAAGACGTCATAATAAGCAGTTAAGTAGAAATGTAAAGGACAATCTTATAAATGTAATAGAAAGTATATTAAAAGATCCAGATTATATAGGGACGAAGATAAAAGAAAATAACAGGATAACAATAGAGTTTGCAAAAAAGGTAGATAGTATTTTGCTATTGGGGATGGAGATAGATAAAGATGAAGGGTATATTTATGTTTCTACTTTATACCCAATCACAAAAAGTAAAATAGATAATAAGATATATGGTGGGAAATTATTAAGTTGCAGTATAGAATAACTAGATACTTGAAAGATTATTTTTAAAGAATTATAATATAGAAATTGAATAGTTATTTTGAGGTGAGAAATGGCTCCTCACACGCTAAATTTAGTAAATAGAGATGCAGGATACGCCGACCTGCCAAAAACTATATGACTTTTGGATTTTACCAAAAGTTATTTTTTTAGATAAATATGGAGGTTTTACATGAAGAAAATAGCAGTGGTTTTTAATGGTGGAACAATATCTATGAAAGTGGATGAAAGGATTAAGGCAGCAGTACCTTCATTAACTGGTGAAGAAATAATGACTATGGTAACAGGTATAGAAGATTATGCAGAAATAGAAAGTTATAACTTTTCTAGTTTACCATCTCCTCATATGACACCTAATCTTATGTTTGAATTATCAAGATTTGTTAATAAGTTATTAGAAAGAGATGATATAGACGGAGTTGTAATAACTCATGGAACAGATACATTAGAAGAAACAGCATATATGTTAGATTTAACTTTAGATAGTAGTAAGCCTGTTGTTATAACAGGAGCAATGAGAAGTAGCTCAGAGTTAGGGTATGATGGCCCATTTAATTTAGCTACATCAATATGTACGGCTGCATCAGAAAAGGCTGTTGGAAGAGGTGTACTAGTGTGCTTTAATGGAGAGCTAAATAGCGCAAGAGAAGTAACAAAAGCAAACTCTATGGCTCTCAATGCTTTTAGAACACCTAATTTTGGTCCTATAGGTATAGTGGATAATGATAATGTAATATTTTATAGAAAGTGTAAAAAGGGACAGCATGTAAAAATAGATAATATTAAAGGGGATGTAGCACTAATAAAGTGTGTATCAGGTTCAGACTATTCTTTTATTGATTTTGCTATAGAAAAAGGTTACATAGGAATAGTTATTGAAGCCTTAGGAAGAGGTAATATACCTCCTCAAATGGTTCCTGGAGTAGAAAGAGCTATAAAGAGAAATATTCCTGTTGTAATTGTATCCAGGTGCTTTGAAGGTAGGGTGTTTGATTCCTATGGATATGAAGGTGGAGGAAAAGATTTAAGAAATAAGGGTGCTATATTTGGGGATACCATGCAAGGGCAAAAAGCTAGAATTAAGTTGATGGTAGCTTTAAGTTATACTAATGAATACAGTGCTATAAAAGAGTTTATGGAGGATGGATTATACAATAATGAATTATAGGTGATAAAATGAATCGAATATTCGTGAAAATATATGTGAATTTTGTACGTTACTATTGACAGTTATTACTTGGGTATCATATAATAATATTCGTAAAGCGAATAACTCATATAATGTGTCAATAAGGGTCACAGTTTCTACCAGATACCGTAAATATCTGACTATGAGTGGACTGAATGTATATTATTAAATTTAAAAAGGTCTTTATGAGTTGTTGCTTTTCTCTAGCTCATAAGGACCTTTTTATTATTTAGGAGGAGAAAAATGCAAGACGTTAAACAAAAAAGAAGATTACTAGAAATCTTCACAAACGAAAATGTTGATTTCAAAAGGGAAATCATGGCAGGTATTACTACATTCTTAACTATGGCTTATATCATAGCGGTAAATCCTAATATTTTAAGTGCTGCAGGAATGGATGCAGGAGCTTTAGTTACAGCTACTTGTTTAGCTGCGGGTTTATCTACAATTTTAATGGGTGTTTTCGCTAATTTACCATTTGCATTAGCATCTGGTATGGGACTAAATGCATACTTTGCATTTACAGTAGTAGGACAAGATAATATTCCTTGGGAAATAGCTTTAACAGCAGTATTTGTAGAAGGTATCATCTTTATTATTTTATCATTATTTAAAGTACGTGAAGCTGTTGTAAATGCAATTCCTAAAAACATGAAATATGCAGTTACTGCAGGTATTGGTTTATTTATAGCATTTATTGGATTACAAGGTTCTGGAATTGTTGTTAACAATGATAGTACATTAGTTGCACTTGGTAGATTTACATCACCTACATTTTTAATTGCTTTATTAGGACTATTAATTATTGCAGTACTTGATAAAAAAGGTGTTAAAGGATCAATTCTTATTGGTATACTAGTATCAACTTTAGTAGCTTGGGGATATGCAAAGTTTGATCCTGCTTATGCAGCATCACTTGGTATTTATCTTCCAGAAGGAATTTTTAAATTCGAAAGTATAGCACCTATAGCTGGTAAAATTGATTTTGGATATATGTTACATCCAACAACAATTGGTAACTTTTTTGTTGTAGTTTGTACATTCTTATTCGTAGATTTCTTTGATACAGTTGGTACATTAGTTGGTGTTTGTTCAAGAGCTAATATGTTAGATGAGGATGGAAAAGTTCCTAATGCAGGTAAAGCTTTATTAGTTGATGCTATTGGTACAACAGCTGGGGCTTGTCTAGGAGTATCTACAGTTACAACTTATGTTGAAAGTTCAACAGGTGTAGCTGCAGGTGGTAGAACAGGATGGACTGCAATAACAACAGGTGTTCTATTCTTATTGGCAATGTTCTTCTCTCCAATATTTATAGCAATTCCTTCATGTGCAACTGCACCAGCATTAATTTATGTTGGGTATTTAATGTTAGGATCAGTTAAGAATATTGACTTTGATGATTTAACAGAAGGTGTACCAGCATTTATTACAATTGCTATGATGCCTCTTGCATATAGCATTGGTGATGGTTTGACATTTGGTGTAATTGCTTATGTAGCAATTAATTTAATATACAATACATTCTTTGTTAAAGAAGATAAGAAGAAAGTATCTTGGGTAATGATAATACTTGCATTCTTATTCTTATTGAAATTAATATTTATCTAATATTTATAGTAATTAAGTGGTTATATCCTTTGTGGGTATAACTACTTTTTTATTTGGTAAAATTAAATAGACAAGATAAAACAATTGTGGTGAGAGTAGTAGGGGTAAAGAATTTGCTTTGGAGATTTCTTAATAGGAATGCTCTAAATTAAAATCTTTAAATTTATGGCCTATAAATAAAAATTTAAAGATTGTTTTAAAGATTTAAAGAAATAAATATATAAACAAATAAATATATAAATATGTAGTTATAATGGGCTTCATAGATTTTATTTAGAAAAAGAAAAGTTGCTAAAATGTTTTTGCTCTTTAGTAAATTATAATTAAAATTAAATTGCAGTTAGCTTCAATGGTTTGATATTTATAAAGTCTGTTTGCTCTTTAAGAATGGAAATGAAATATACGCCTTGACAAGATTTTTTAGACAAGCTTTAATGATTAACTTCTATTTACCAAATTAAAATTTAGAATGTTATTTGTGCGGATGGTAAAAAAGGATCCACGTTGGTGGTGTTAATTTTTTATTTGAAGTTGGAGATAATGTCATGAGGATTATAATATAAAAGTTATTAAAAAATAAGTGGAGTAAGCTGAAGGGTTGCTATAAAGTTTAGGGAAGAAAAGAAAAAGAATAAATGTAAATAATTTGTTAACAAAATGTTGACGGGTAAAGAAAAATAAATTAATATGAGTCTATAATAAGGGAGAGGGAAGTGAATAATTGTGGCTAAAAGTATGACTAGCTTTGGAAGAGCTCAAAGCGAAGAAGGAAAAGAACACTTATTTTCTATAGAAATGAAAAGTGTGAATAACAGATATCTTGATGTTAATATAAGAATGCCTAAATTTATGGTCGCTTTAGAAGATGAAGTGAGGAAAATAATTAATAATTATCTAAATAGAGGTAAGGTAGATGTTTTTATAAACTTTAAAGGCTATAGTAAAAGTAATGCTCTTCCTAAAGTAAATATAGATCTTGCTAAGGGATATTATGAGTGCTTAAAGGAAATATCAGAAACTTTAGGAGTTGTTAATGATATAACAGCTACAAGAATATCAAGATTTCCAGATGTTTTAACTTTAGAAGCTGAAGAAGAAAACCTAGAAGAAATTTTAATGGAAATAAAACCTCTTGTTATATCATCATTAGAAATGATGAATGATATGAGAGTAAGTGAGGGAGAAAAGTTAAAGGAAGATATTTTATTTAAATTATCTGATATAGAAGCAAATGTTAAGGAAATTGAAGAGATAGCAGAAAATGTCCCAGTAAATTACAAACGTAAATTAGAAGATAGAATAAAAGAATTAACTAGTGGCATTAAATTAGATGAAGAAAGAATAGCTACAGAAGTTGCTATTTTTGCAGATAAAGCTGCTGTAGATGAAGAAATTACAAGACTTAATAGCCATATAAATCAAATGAGAAAAACACTAGAATTAAATGAACCAATAGGTAGAAAACTTGACTTTATAGTTCAAGAAATGAATAGAGAAACTAATACTATTGGATCAAAAGCTAATGATATGGGTATGACAAATATAGTCATTAACATAAAGAACTTATTAGAAAAAATAAGAGAACAAGTTCAAAATATTGAATAATAATTAGGAGGATTAGAACATGGGTATTAAATTAATTAATATTGGTTTTGGGAATATAGTTTCTGCAAATAGATTAGTGGCAATTGTTAGTCCTGAATCAGCGCCAATAAAAAGAATTATTCAGGAAGCAAGAGATAGAGGAATGCTAATTGATGCAACATATGGAAGAAGAACAAGAGCAGTTATAATAACAGATTCAGATCATGTAATATTATCTGCTGTTCAACCAGAAACAGTAGCTCATAGATTATCTACAAAGGATGAAGTAGAAGACGAGGTTGAAGATTAATATGGCAAAAAACAAGGGAGTTTTAATAGTTATTTCTGGTCCTTCAGGTGCAGGAAAAGGTACAATATGTAAGGCACTTTTAGAAAAACATAAAGATATACACCTTTCTGTTTCTGCTACAACTAGAGATCCAAGACAAGGTGAGGTTCATGGAGTTAACTACTACTTTTTAAATAAGGATGAGTTTTTAAAGAAAGTAGAAGAAGATGACTTTTTAGAGTGGGCTGAGGTATATGGTAATTGTTACGGTACACCTAAGTCAAATGTACAAGAACTTTTAGACTCTGGAAAAGATGTAATTCTTGAAATAGATATACAAGGTGCATTAAAAGTAAAAGAAAATACAGAAGAAGGAGTATTTATATTTATACTTCCTCCTTCAATGGAAGAATTAAAACAAAGAATCATTAATAGAGGAAGTGAAACACCAGAATCTTTAATGAGAAGATTTAATTCGGCTTATCAAGAAATTAACTATATTTCTAAATATAATTATGCAGTAGTTAATGATACTGTAGAAAATGCAGTTAATAAGATTGAAAATATACTAGCTGCAGAAAAATGTAGAGTTGATAGAATACAAGGAACAATTTTGAATTTAGAGGAGGGCATAAGTCATGAGTAATTCAATGATTAATCCATCAGTAGTAGATTTATTAAAAAAGGTAGAAGATAGATATTCACTAGTAATAGTAACATCAAAAAGAGCTAGACAGTTAATAGACGGTTCTAAACAATTAGTAGATGTAGATTCTAAAAAGGCTTTAACTATTGCAATAAATGAAGTAAATGATGGCGCAGTTGGATATGAGAGAGTAAAGGAATCAAATAAGTAATCATGGAAAATAAAAGGTGTGTTGTTTTAGGTGTAACTGGAGGTATTGCTGTATATAAAGCTTTGGATGTTATAAGTGCTCTACGAAAAAAGGATGTAGATGTTAGAGTTATAATGACAAAGTCAGCTACTGAGTTTGTAACGCCTCTTACCTTTCAATCTATAAGCCAAAATATTGTTACAACAGATATGTTTGCAGAGCCTAAGGCTTGGGAAATACAACATATTAGTTTAGCTAAAAGGGCAGATGTGTTTTTAGTAGCACCAGCTACAGCTAATATTATAGGGAAAGTTGCAAATGGTATTGCAGATGATATGCTTTCAACTACTATAATGGCAACAAGGGCTAAAGTAGTGTTTGCACCAGCTATGAACACTAATATGTATACTAACCCTATAGTTCAAGAAAATATAGCCAAACTTAAAAAGTTAGGGTATGAATTTATTGAGCCAGCTAGTGGTAGGCTTGCATGTGGAGATGAAGGAAAAGGAAAGTTAGCACCTGCTTCGGATATAGTAGAAAAAGTTCTAAGTGAACTTTATGATAAGAAAGATTTAATAGGCAAAAAGGTTCTTGTAACAGCAGGACCAACTAGAGCCAATATAGATCCAGTTAGATTTATTTCAAATAGATCTACAGGTAAAATGGGATATGCAATAGCTGAAGAAGCAAGAGATAGAGGGGCAGAAGTGGTTCTTATTTCAGGCCCTACAAATGAATCTGCACCATATGGGATAAATGTAATTAAAATTAACACTAATGAAGAAATGAGAAGTGAGGTTTTAAAGCATTTTGAAACTTCTGACATTGTTATTAAGTCAGCAGCAGTTGCTGATTATAAAGCTAAAGAGTACAGCGAGAACAAAATTAAAAAGGGAAGTGGCGATCTTGAAATAATTCTTACTAGAGATAACGATATTTTGAAGGAATTAGGAGAGAAAAAGTCAGGACAAATTTTAGTTGGGTTTGCAGCTGAAAGCCAAAATGTTATTGAAAATGCTAAAGGTAAGCTTATTAAAAAGAATTTAGATTATATTGTAGCAAATGATATTACATCAAAAGATAGTGGGTTTGCTTCAAGTGACAATAGAGTAACTATCGTTACAAGAGAAGGAAAAGAGCTTTCCCTAGAGAAAATGAGCAAAAGGGAAGTGGCTAGAAATTTATTTGACATTATAGGAGGAAAGCGCTAAAATGCGCTTTTTCTCATATTATACATCTAAAAGGAGTGAGGGTAATTGTTCGAATTATATGCTGAAGTTATAATAAATAGTGATGCAATAGAAATTGATAGACCCTTCACTTATAAAGTTACGGAAGAATTACTTGATATAATAGAGGTAGGACATAGGGTAAAGGTTCCTTTTGGTATTAAAAATAAACCTACTGAAGCATTTGTTCTTGGTTTAAAGTGTGAAGGGATAGAAAATGTTAAAAAAATAAAATATATTTCTTCAATACTTGATGATATTCCTATCTTAACAAGAGATGATTTGAAGTTAGTTGATTTCTTACGAGAAAACTATCTTTGCAAATATATAGATGCAATAAGAACAATAATTCCTTCTGGATTGTCAAAAGGAATTAAAAATAAGAAAAAAACAGTAATTGTTTTTAATAAAGAACTAGATGGAATGTTTAAAGACAAAGATAATTATGTAAAAATAGTTGATTTAATAAAGGAAAAGGATGGGGAATTAACTAAAAGTGAAATAATTAATGATTATTCTTTATCATCATATTCATTAAATAAATTAATAGAAAATGGTTATTTACTAGCAGAAGACAGAGTTATTTACAGATATAATACCAGAAGTTATATAGAAGAAGATAAAAATATTCTAAATGATGAACAAAAATATGCTTTTAATAAGATACTTAATTCGGATAAAAAGGGATTTCTTTTAAAAGGGGTCACAGGTTCGGGAAAAACTGAGGTTTACATGAATTTAGTAGGTGAAACTTTAAAAGAAGGAAAATCAGCAATAGTTCTTGTTCCAGAAATATCATTAACACCTCAAATGATAGAAAGGTTTAAAGGTAGATTTGGTAAGGATGTTGCATTATTTCATAGTAAATTATCTCAAGGTGAAAGATTTGATGAATGGTATAGAATAAAAAGAGGAGAGGCAAGACTTGTAGTAGGTGCAAGGAGTGCAATATTCTTACCTTTAGATAATTTAGGAATAATAATTATTGATGAAGAACATGAAAACACATATAAATCTGAACAAAATCCCAAGTATTCAACTAAAGAAGTAGCAAAATTTCTTAGTGAAATAAAAGGGTGTAAATATATTTTAGGATCAGCGACTCCGTCTATTGAAACGTATTATGAGGCTTTAAATGGAAAGCTGGAATTAGTAGAAATAAAAAATAGAGTAAGAAATAGACCACTTCCACAAATGGAAATAGTGGATATGAGAGAAGAATTAAAATCTAGAAATTTGTCACTATTAAGTAGAAGTTTATACAATGAGATGAAAGAAACTTTGGAAAAGAAAGAACAAATAATTCTATTCTTGAATAGAAGAGGTTTTTCAAGTTTTGTTTCATGTAGAAGTTGTGGTTATGTTTTTAAATGTCCAGAGTGTGATCTATCAATGACTTATCATAAAAATGGATATTTGATATGCCATTATTGCGGTAGGGCCCAGAGGGAACAAAAGGTGTGTCCAGAGTGTGGTAGTAAGTATGTGAAATTTTTTGGGGCAGGAACTCAAAGGGTGGAAGAAGAGGTGAAAAAGTATTTCCCGAAAGCTAGAGTAATGAGGATGGATGTTGATACAACAAGAAATAAGGATTCTCATGAAAATATATATAATGCTTTTAAAAGTGGAGAAGGAGATATTCTTATTGGTACACAAATGGTATCAAAAGGGCTAGATTTTAAGAATGTAACATTAGTAGGGGTATTAGCTGCTGATATATCATTAAATATTCCTGATTATAGGTCTTCAGAGCGTACTTATCAAATAATAACGCAAGTGGCTGGGCGTGCTGGTAGAGGAGAAAAGAAGGGTAAAGTAGTTATACAGACTTATACTCCAAATAGCTTAAGTCTTCAATATGCCATAGAAAACAATTATAATGATCTCTATAATGAAGAGATAAAGGTAAGAAAAATAATGAATTATCCGCCTTTCAGTACTATCTTTTTAATAAATTCTATTAGTAAAGATGAAGGAAAATTAAAAGAATTTATGAATAAGGTAGGAGAAAGTTTGAGAAAACTACTAGATAGTAGGGAAGATATTCAAATATTAGGGCCTGTACCGTGTATAATAACCAAGTTGAAGGATAATTATAGATGGCAAATTATTATTAAAGGGAACTTAGATAATAATTTAAAGTTAAAAATAAAAGATATACTTTATGAATTGAATAAGAGTGTATATAATGAAATAAGAATTAGTATGGATATTAATCCAAATAATATGACTTAGGAGGATAGAAAATGGCAATTAGAAATATAAGAACTAAAGGCGATGAAGTTTTAAGAAAGAAGTGTAGAAATGTTGATGTTATAAATGAGCGTATTTTAACATTAATAGAGGATATGATAGATACTATGTATGATGCAGATGGAGTAGGTCTTGCTGCACCACAAGTTGGGATTTTAAAGAGAATTTTTGTAATAGATGTATATGATGATTATGGTCCAAGAGTATTCATAAATCCTGAAATACTTGAGGTAGGGGGATCCCAAATAGGTGAAGAAGGGTGCTTAAGTGTACCAGGAGTTTCTGAAGAGGTTGAAAGACCTAACTATGTTAAAGTAAAGGCTTTAAATGAAAAAGGTGAAGAATTTATTTTAGAAGCAGAGGAATTATTAGCAAGAGCAATATGTCATGAAAATGATCACTTAAATGGAGTGTTATTTGTAGACCATTTAAAGTAGAAACTGGAGGATAACTTATGAAGATAGTTTTTATGGGGACACCTGATTTTGCTGTTCCTTCATTAAAAAAGCTAATTGAAAAATATGATGTTTGTGCAGTATTTACACAGCCAGATAGGCCAAAGGGAAGAGGTAAAAAAGTAGCCTTTTCACCAGTTAAGGAAGTTGCATTAGAAAATAATATAGAGGTGTATCAACCTATAAAGCTTAAGAATGATAGGGAGATGATAGAGAAGTTAAAGTCTATTAATCCTGACTTTATAATAGTTGTTGCTTTTGGTCAAATATTAACAAAAGAAGTTTTAGATATACCTAAGCATGGATGTATTAACCTACATGGATCGTTATTACCAATGTATAGAGGTGCTGCACCTATAAACTGGGCAATAATTAAAGGTGAAAAGAAGTCTGGAAACACAACTATGCTTATGGATGTTGGTTTGGATACAGGAGATATGTTATTAAAGGATGAAGTAGAAATACCAGAGAATATGACTGCTGGTGAGCTATATGATATACTTAAAGAAAGAGGAGCAGACCTTTTAGTTAACACTATTGAAGGGATTAAGAACAATACTATAATTCCAGAAAAACAAAGTGATGAAACATTCTATGCAAAAATGCTTAATAAAGAGATAGCTGAAATAAATTGGAATGATAGCGCTAAAGATATTCATAATATTATAAGAGGGCTAAATCCGTGGCCGGTAGCTTTCACAAACTTTAAAGGTGAAAGAATGAAAATTTATGAAAGTAATCCACTTAATGAAGAAAGTAAAGAAGAGCCAGGTACAATTATTAGTGCAACAAAGGAAGGTATGAAGGTTTCATGTGGAAGTAATGTTCTGTTAATAAAAAAGATTCAACTTCCAAATGGAAAGCCTTTAACCATAGAACAGTATATAAATGGGCATAAGATTGAGAAAAAAGAAAAATTAGGATAGAGGAGTGGTTAAAGATGCCTTATGGATATTACATTGACCCTACATTCTTAATATTAATACCAGCAGTTATTTTAAGTTTTGTAGCTCAGATGATGGTGAATTCAGCATTTAATAAGTATAAAAGAGTTAGAAGTTTAAATGGATATACTGGTGAACAGGTAGCAAGAATGATGCTAAATGAAGCAGGACTTCAAGGAATTTCAATTGAAAGATGTGAAAGAAGCTTAGGGGATCATTATGATCCTAGAGCTGGTGTTATAAGATTATCACCAGAGGTGTATAATGGGGCAACTATTGCGGCAGCAGGAATTGCAGCGCACGAAGTAGGCCATGCAATACAATACCAGCAAGAATATAGTCCACTTATAATAAGAAATGCAATAGTACCAGCAGTGAATTTCAGTAGTTCTTTTTCATGGGTATTATTTTTTGCAGGTATATTATTTTCATTTAAGCCATTAGTGACAATAGGAATATTCTTATTCTCAGCAACAGTGATTTTTCAATTAATTACTTTGCCAGTAGAATTTAATGCGTCTAGTAGAGCCCTTGGAATTTTAAACAGTAGAGGAATATTATATGGCGATGAAGTTGATGGTGCAAAAAAGGTATTAAGAGCAGCAGCATTGACTTATGTGGCAGCAGCATTAATGGCAATATTACAATTAGTGCGTTTAATTTTAATAAGTAGAAGAGATGATTAAAGAGGTAGCGATATGAACTGTAGAAAAGTAGCAATAAATATACTAGAAAGAATAATAAATGAAGGAGCGTATTCAAATATAATTTTATCGAATGAGTTAAATAATTCTGATTTATCAGATAAGGATAAAGCGTTGGTTACAGAAATTGTATATGGAACTTTAAGAAGATTAAGGACCATTGATACTATAATAGCTTCTTTTGTAAAAGATATATCTATAATGGATAAAAAAATATTAAATATTTTAAGAGTAGCAGTATACCAAATGAACTATCTTGATAAAGTACCTTCATATGCTGCATGTAATGAAGCAGTAGAAGAAGCAAAAGAAATATCAGATAAAGATTCAAAGTTAGTAAATGGTATTTTAAGAAACTTTGTTAAAAAAGAAGGTAAATTTGATATTGTATTTAGAAATAAAATTGATGAAATAGCTTTTGATTTATCATTTGAACCATGGATGGTTAGAATGTTTATAAAACAATATGGTGAACATGAAGCTCTTGAAATACTAGAAGGATTAAATAATACTCCAAAGATGACTGTTAGAGTAAATAGTATTAAAGGAGATTATGAAGAGGTATATGAAGAACTTGAGGAAGCTGGATATAATATAGAGGAAGGTTGTATTTGTCCTGAAGCTATATCTATAAAAGGTGGAAAAGGAATTGAAAATAATCAAGCTTTTGTAGATGGGAAAATAACAGTACAAGATGAAAGTGCAATGCTTATCTCACCTTTACTTGATTTAGAAGAAGGTATGAAGGTACTAGATTTATGTTGTGCACCAGGAGGTAAGACTACTCATATAGGTGAATTATTAAATAATACTGGTGAAGTGTTAGGCTTTGATTTGCACGAAAATAAGTTAGAATTAGTTAAAGAAAACTATGAAAGACTTGGAATAACAAATATAAAGTTGGCTCAGAAGGATGCTACTAAGCTTGATGCTAAATTAGTATCTTATGCTGATAGAGTATTACTAGATGTACCTTGTTCAGGTATAGGAATAATAAGAAAGAAACCTGAAATAAAGTGGACTAAAAAGAGAAAAGACTTAAAGGAAATAGTGGAAGTTCAAAGAGAAATTCTTGAAAATGCTTGGGAATATTTAAAGACAGGTGGAGTGATGGTATATTCAACTTGTACTTTAAATAAAGAAGAAAATGAAGAAAATATTAAATGGTTCTTAAGTAAGCACAAAGATGCAAGTATAGAAAAGGTGTTTATAGGTAAGGGAGCAAATCTTTGTTACAACCAAATGGGAACTTTAACAATATTACCAAATGAATATATGGATGGGTTCTTTGTAGCTAAGATTAAGAAAAACTAGGAGAAACTATGGAAAATATATTAGATTATACACAAGAAGAGTTATCAACTTGGATGAAAGAAAATGGAGAAAATGCATTTAGAGCTAAACAAGTGATTTCTTGGATATATAAGGAAGTATGGAATTTTGGAGAAATGAAAAATATTCCAAAGAACTTGAAAGATAAATTAAGCAATAACTTTTATTTTGGAATTCCAAAGGTTGAGAAAGAATATATTTCAAAAGTAGATGGTACTAAAAAGTTATTATTAGCTTTTAAGGATGGCAATTTAATAGAAACAGTAATAATGAAGTATAAACATGGAAATTCAATATGTGTTTCTACACAAGTAGGGTGCAGAATGGGATGTAAATTCTGTGCCTCTACCCTAGGGGGAAGAATAAGAAATCTAACTGCAGGTGAGATAATTTCGCAAATATTAGTCGCTCAGAAAATTACTGGAGAAAGAATTTCTAATATTGTCTTAATGGGAAGTGGAGAGCCACTAGATAATTTTGATAATGTAATGAAATTCTTAGAAATAGTAAATGCAGATTATGGATTAAACATAGGCCAAAGGCATATAACTCTTTCTACATGTGGAATTGTGCCTAAAATGTATGAATTAGCAGATAAGGGGCTAAGCATAACACTAGCAATTTCACTTCATGCTTTCAATGATGAAAAAAGAAAAGAAATTATGCCAATAGCTAATAAATATTCAATAAAAGAAATATTAGATGCATGTAATTACTACATAGAAAAAACTAAGAGAAGAATAACATTTGAATACTCGTTAGTAAAAGACGTTAATGATGGAAGCGAAGATGCAAAGGCTTTAGGAAAATTACTAAAAGGAATGTTATGTCATGTAAACTTAATCCCTGTAAATGAAGTTAAAGAAAATAGTTTTAAAAGGTCTTCAGAAAAGACAATTCAAAACTTTGAAAATATATTAAAAAATACTGGTGTAGAAGTAACTGTTAGAAGAGAAATGGGAAGCGATATTAATGCGGCCTGTGGACAATTAAGAAGAAGTTACATAAAAGAGAATGATATTAAGCTAGTATAACTAAAAAGGGGGGAGATTGTATGGTAGGTATAGTGAGCGATATAGGTATGGTCCGAAACTTAAATGAAGATTATGCCAAGTATTTAGAATGTAATGATTTTAAAATTTATGTTGTTGCAGATGGAATGGGTGGACATAATGCTGGCGAAGTTGCTAGCAAAATGGCAGCAGAAGGAATCGTAAACTATGTTGGAGAGAATTTCAGTGAAAATACTAAAGATGTTGTGTTAAAAAATGCAATAGAAAAAGTTAATAAAGATATCTATTTACATTCATTAAAAAATGATTGTTTAAGTGGAATGGGGACAACAATAACTGCTTGTTTAATTACTAAGGATTGGATAAAAATAGCTAATGTAGGTGATAGCTCTTGTTTTGGCATTACTAATAATGAAATTACAAAAATAACAAAGGATCATTCGTTGGTGCAAGAGCTAGTTGATTCTGGATCAATTTCTGAAAATGAGGCTGCGAATCATCCGAAAAAGAATATTATAACTAGGGCAATTGGTACGAGTGATAAGGTAGATGTTGACATATTTGATATAATTGAAAACAAATATAATAAATATGTATTGTGTTCAGATGGATTAACTAATGAACTTACTAAAGAAGATATCATCGAAGTAATTAATGAAGAAAAAGATTTATCGTTAGCCTGTGAAAGACTTGTTAATATAGCAAAGTATAAAGGTGGAAGAGATAACATAACAGTTTTGTTGTTTGGAGGAGAGATGTAAGATGATAGGAGAAATTTTAGGTAATAGGTACGAGATAGAAGAAAAAATAGGCGAAGGTGGCATGTCTATTGTTTATAAAGCTAGGTGCAATAAGCTTAATAGATATGTAGCTGTAAAAGTACTGAAGAAAGAGATGTCAGATAACGAAGATATAGTAAATAAATTTAAAAGAGAAGCAACTGCTATAGCAGCACTTTCAGATAATAATATAGTAAATATTTTAGATGTTGGAAGTCAAGATGATATTAACTATATAGTTATGGAGTATGTTAAGGGCAAAACCTTAAAAGAGTTGATAAAACAGTTTGGCAAATTAAATTATGAAACTGCAATTACTATAGCTATTCAAATTGCAAAAGCATTAGAATGTGCTCATAAAAATAATATTATTCATAGGGATGTTAAACCACAAAATATTTTGGTTACAGAAGAAGGTTTAATAAAGGTTACTGATTTTGGTATAGCTAAATCAACAAGTTCTGCTACTCTTACAAATACAACAACTATAATGGGATCTGCACATTATTTTTCTCCAGAACAAGCTAAAGGAACTTTAGTTGATAATAGAACGGATTTATACTCTCTAGGAGTTGTGTTGTATGAAATGGTTACTGGAAAGGTTCCTTTTGAAGCTGATTCTCCAGTAACAATAGCTTTAAAACATATACAAGAAGAGGTAGTGCCACCAAAACAAATTAATTCAAAAATACCTGAAAGTCTTAATAAATTAATTATAAAGGCTATGGAGAAAGATCCAGGTATGAGATATCAAAATGCTAGAGATATTATCAATGATCTTCAAAAGATTAAGGAAGATCCCAATGCTGTGATTGATAATGCTGTTGAAAATGAAGAAAATGAACACACAATAATCATGGGTAGTGTTAATGCACCAGATAATACTAAGTCTGTTAATAAAGCTTTAGAAGATGAGTATTATGAAGATGATGAAGAAGATGAGTATTATGATGATGACTACTATGATGAAGACGATGACGATGATGAGTATTGTGGTAAGAAGAAAAAGAAAAAATCTTATAAAAACTTAATAATAGGTGTAGCTGTAGTTGTAGGATTACTTTTATTAGGTATAGGAGCATTTGCTATATCTGGGGGATTCTCAGGTACTAAAACTGTTAAGGTTCCAGATTTAAAAGGAATGACTCTTGAAGAAGCTAAAAAAGCAATTGAAGATGCAGGATTAGAGTATGTAGATGCAGGAACTGAAAAGAGTGATGAGGAAGAAGGTACTGTAATTAAATTTGATCCTGAAGCAGGAAAAGAAGTTGAAAAAGGATCTGAGGTAAGAGTTATAACTAGTGCAGGTGTTACAAAGATGAAAATGCCAAACTTAGTTGAAGAAACTGAAGCAGATGCAAAAGCTACTTTAGATAAGCTAAATTTGAAAAATTACAAGATTGAATATAATTATTCTGATGATATAGAAAAAGGAAAAGTAATAAGTACAAATCCAGCTAAGGATGAAGAAATAACTGAAGATACAGCCATAACTATAGTTGTAAGTGAAGGAAAGAAAACTAATTATCAACCAATGCCAGATTTAATTGGAAAAGATAGAGATGAAGCAATTAGGGAATTAACTAAGTTAAATTTAGATGGAAGTGTAGTTGGAGAAGTTGAAGTTACTGATGAGAAGTTAGTTGGAAAAATAGCATGGACATCTCATGCGTATGGTACTTCAGTAGCAGAAGGAACTAAAATTCAACTTAAGGTTGGTAAATTAAAAGAAGAAAAAGTATTTGTTGATAGCTTTATTAAAGTAGGAATGAAGGCATCAGATGCTAAAGAAGCGTTAGAGGCGGCTGGTTTTACTAAGGTAGTTATTAATGGTGATAATAATGGGGTTGTAGTAAGATGGGATCCTACAGAGAAGATTACAAAGTCTACAAAGGTTACTATATTTTCTGGGAAAGCTGAAGAACCAGCACCACCAACTGATTCTGAAGAATAAGCTAGAGATAAAGAAGGAATTTACATTTAATGTGTAGATTCCTTTTTTATTTTCAAGAATTTCTAAAATTAATTGCAATTATAGATTAAATCTGGTTATTATATATAATAGAAATACAATCATGGAGGAAATATGGAAGGAAAAATAATTAAAGGTATAGGTGGTTTTTATTATATAAAAACATCTGAAGGAATAATAGAATGTAAAGCAAGAGGAAAATTCCGTCATAAGGATATGAAACCTATGGTTGGAGATGATGTTACAATCAAAATTGAGAATGGCAAAGGTGTAATAGAAGATATTCATGAAAGAAAATCAGAACTTATTAGACCTACAGTTGCAAATGTAACATTAGCTTTTGTTGTATTTGCTATAAAAAATCCAGATTTAAATTTTGACTTATTAAATAGATTTTTAGTACTATGCGAAAGTAATAATATTGAAGCAATAGTATGTTTAAATAAAATAGATTTAGTAACAGATGAAGAAAGAGAAGAAGTAAAAAAGAAAATTAATGATATTGGATATGAAGTGCTTTATATAAATGCAAAAAAAGGTGAAGGTATAGAGTTACTTAAAGAAAAAATGAAGGACAATATAACTGTTTTATGTGGTCCATCAGGTGCAGGAAAATCTACATTAATAAATACCTTAAGTGATAGAGAGCACATGGAAACAGGTATTGTTAGTGAAAAAATAGGTAGAGGTAGACATACTACAAGACATAGTGAAATTATAGAAGTATCAGGTGGATATATTGTAGATACACCAGGATTCTCTACATTAGATGTAACTTTTATTGATAAAGATGATTTGAAATATTGTTTTCCTGAATTTGAAGAACTTAATAATGAATGTAAGTTTAGAGGATGTTTACATCATAAAGAACCAGGATGCGCAATAAAGGAAGCTGTAGAAGAAGGTAAAATTAATAAACATAGATATGAATTTTATATAAGAACATTAGAAGAAATACTTGAGGGGAGGAAATATAGATGGTAAAAATATCACCGTCAATATTATCAGCAGATTTTGCAAAACTAGGAGAGGATGTTAAGAGGGTATCTGAAGCAGGTGCTGACTGGATACATATAGATGTAATGGATGGAGCATTTGTTCCTAATATAACAATAGGTGCTCCTGTTGTTAAAGCTCTAAGGGATAAGAGTGATAAGGTTTTTGACGTTCATTTAATGGTTGAAAACCCAACTAGATTTATAGATGACTTTGTAGAGGCAGGTTCAGATTTAATTACAATTCACTACGAATCAGAGGTACATATAGATAGAGCAATACAATATGTGAAATCTAAAGGAGTAAAAGTAGGACTAGCATTAAATCCAGGTACACCTGTATGCCTTATAAAGGATTTAATACCTCAATTAGATATGGTTCTAATTATGTCTGTAAATCCAGGCTTTGGAGGTCAAAAGTTTATTGATTATTCTCTTGAAAAGATAAGAGAAGTAAATGAGTTGAAGAAAAAATATAACAATGATTTAATGATACAAGTAGATGGTGGTGTAGGAGCTAATAACATAAAAGAAATTGTTGAAGCTGGAGCTACTGTTGTTGTTGCAGGATCAGCAGTATTTAAGGACAATAAGATTGAGGAAAACATTAAATTATTAAAGGAAAGTGTTTAATGAGAGCAATTATTGTAAGTGGTGGAACACCTCCATCAGAAAAGTTACTAAAGAGCTATATCCAAAAAGGTGATTTTATAATTGGAGTAGATAAGGGATGCAATGTATTAGTTGAATATGATATTCATATAGACTTAGCCTTAGGTGACTTTGATTCAATAAATAAGGATGTATATGAGGTATTAAATAGTAAAGATACTCATATATTAACTTATAATTCAGAAAAAGATTACTCTGATACTCATTTGGGATATATTACAGCTATTGAAAATGGGGCAGATAAAATTCTTTTGTTTGGAGCAACAGGTACAAGAGTTGATCATATGCTTGGCAACTTAGGACTTTTTAGGAATTCAATAATTGATAAGGTTCATTTAGAAATTATTGATGATAATAATAGAATGTTTGTTGTAAATAAAGAAGCCACTTTTAAAGGAAGTTGTGGGGAAACAATTAGTTTTCATGCTTTAAGCGATGAAGTTAAAAAACTTAATATAATAGGTGGAAAGTATAAATTAAAAGACTATGATATGAAATTATTAGAGCCTAGAGCTATATGTAATGAGTTCTTGGATGAAGATATAAGAATTACATTTGAAAGTGGATTAATTTTAGTTAATTTTCCTAAAGATTAAAAAAGTAATCACCAAATTGACTTTTTGTTCATACAATAGAATAAAGAGAAAATTTGGTGGTTTTTTAATAATTAAAATGGGAGGATTTTATGAAGATAGTAGCTATAAAATTACCAAGATTCATTTCGAGTTTTATAAGGTTCTTTAGAAGAAAAAAATAATACATAACTTTAAAATGAATAAAAAATAGAAAAAGCCGGAAGTTTATAACTTCCGGCTTTTTAAAGCATAAAAAAATGCATTGCTTAAGCATTGCATTTTTCTATTTGAACTTATATTGCTCTTTGAACCTTACCAGATCTAAGGCATCTTGTACATACGTGAACTGTCTTTGGTGTTCCGTTAACTAAAGCCTTTACTCTCTTTATGTTAGGAGCCCAAGTTCTCTTTGATTGACGATGTGAATGGCTGTACTGTACTCCAGAAACAACACCTTTATTACATACTTCGCATCTTCTTGCCACTTGAAAACACCTCCTTATATAGTGAAGATAAAGTTCTCTTCAATAGGACAAATACGATTTTACCACACCTAGTATAATATTTGCAAGTAAAATATAAAATAAATTGAGATGAGATAGCTATTGTGGTAGATAATTCTTGAATAAAATATATTTCTAAGATAAAATAGAAGTTAAGGATAGTATGAGGAGGAATTGTAATGGTTGGATTTTCTAAAGAAAATGGATATATACATTACTCTGATGAGGTTTTAGCAAAAATAGTTGGTTTATCAACTATGGAATGCTATGGTGTTGTTGGAATGGTATCTAAGAATGCTACTGAAGGTTTTTGGGAACTAATGAGAGTTGAAAATTTAAGCAAGGGAGTAAAGTTAACTCTTACAGAGGATGAGAAGTTAAATATAGAATTATTTGTTATGGTTGAATACGGAACTAAGATTTCTGTTATTGCAAACAATATTGTACAAAAGGTACGTTACAATGTAGAAAACTTTACAGGATTAAAGGTTTCTTCTATAACAGTTAATGTTCAAGCGGTAAGAGTCTAGGAGGTAATCTGATGGAATATAAATCAATAAATGGCCGTGATTTTTATAACATGGTCGTGAATGCTAGTAATAGATTGGCTGAGGAAAGCGATTTTGTAAATTCTTTAAATGTTTTCCCGGTTCCAGATGGAGATACAGGAACTAATATGTCTATGACATTCAAGGCAGCAGTTAAAGAAATTGAAAATATAAACTCAACTTCAATTGGAGAGGTTTCTAAAAAGCTAGCTAAAGGTGCTTTAATGGGAGCAAGAGGTAACTCTGGAGTTATACTTTCCCAAATATTAAGAGGTATATCAAAGGGATTAGAAGGATTAGAAGAGGCAGATGCTGCTCAAATTGCTGTGGCGTTAAAAGAAGGATCAAATTCAGCATATAAGGCTGTAATGAGACCAACAGAAGGTACTATCCTATCAGTAATAAGAGCAACAGCAGAAGCAGCTATTGAAATTGAAGCGACAGATGTTGCGGATTTAATGGATGAAGCTACAAAAGCTGCAAAAATTATGCTTGATAAGACACCAGATTTATTACCAGCTTTAAAGAAAGCTAAGGTAGTTGACTCAGGCGGAATGGGATTATACATAATTCTTTCTGGTATGACAGCTGCATTAAAAGAAGGAATTCAAGCAGAAGTTAAGGATATAAAGGTAAGCGAAGGTGGAGCAGTTGGTGCAAAATCTACTGCAGAAGCTGACATTAAATTTGGATATTGTACTGAATTTATAATTTTAGGTGATGCAAGCAATGCAAAAGCATTCCAAGATGAAATTGAACCACTAGGGGATTCAATGATAGTTGTCGGTTATGATGATGTAATTAAGGTTCATATCCATACAAATGATCCTGGAGATGTATTAGCAAAAGCAGTAAAATTAGGAGAATTATCTAAGATTAAGATAGATAATATGAGAGAAGAACACAGAGAACTTCTTATGAGTGAAGAAGAATATGCTAATGCTGAAGTAGAAGCACATGAAGAAGTAGCTGCAGAAGCTAAAAAATATGCATTTGTTACTGTAGCTATGGGAGAAGGAATATCAAATATCTTTAAGGATTTAGGAGTTGACTACGTAATTGAAGGTGGTCAGACTATGAATCCATCAACTCAAGATATACTAGAATGTGTAAACAAACTAAATGCTGAACATATTTTTATATTACCAAACAATAAGAATATTGTTATGGCAGCAAACCAAGCTTCAGAAATATCAGAGAAGGATGTTAGAGTAATTCCAACAACTTCAATACCACAAGGTATTACTTGTGTAACTATGTTTAACCAAGAAGCAGAAGTTGATGAAAACGAAGAAGAATTAAAGGAATTAATGAAGTCTGTTAAAACTGGTTCAGTAACTTACGCTGTAAGAGATACTGAATTAGAAGGAAGCAACCAAAAGGTAGAAGCAGGTAACAAACTTGGATTAATCGAAGGTAAGATTAAGGAAGTTGGAGCAGATACTTATGAAGTAGCTGAAAAAGTTATTGAAAACATGGTTGATGAAGATAGCGAACTTATAACTGTTTTCTATGGTGAAGATATAAATGAAGATGAAGTAAATGATTTTATTTCTAAACTAGAAGAAAAGTATGATGAATGTGATGTTCAATGTTATAAGGGAGATCAACCACTTTATTATTTCTTTATATCAGTAGAATAAATTTCTTTCAAAAAGCACCTTGGGTGCTTTTTGTTATATAAGGAGTAAAAAGAATGGATATATATAGTTCAGTATCTACGTTAAAAGGAGTAGGACCTAAGGTATTAGAAAAACTTAATAAAGTATCTATATTTAATATTCTTGATTTATTGTTATATTTTCCAAGAGATTATGAATTTGTTAATGGAAACATACCTTTTGAAGAGATTGATGGTGAAGAAAAGCAAATACTAAGTTGCAAAGTAGTTGCCTTTAAAAGAGATGTTAGAACTAGAACAGGAAAAATTATAACAACAATAGAGTTTGATTATAATGGGCATAGGGTAGATGGTAAATGGTTTAATCAACCCTATATAAAGAATAATTATAGAATTGGCGTTACATATAATTTGATAGGTAAGTTTAAAAGGGTTGGTAAGACTTTAGAGATAGTTAATCCATTAGTAGGGTGCGAAGATGCTCTAAAAAGTGAAATAATACCTAAATATCCCTTAAAGGGAGATTTAACAGATAAACTTATAACAAAGCTTATTAGTTTAGTTCTTGACTCAATAAAGATAACAGAAAACTTACCAATAGAAATGTGTGAAAGGTATGGAATGATTTCCTTGGATAAAGCTATAAGAGAAATTCATTTCCCTAAAGATAAGGAGATGTTAGATAAGGCAATAACAAGATTAAAGTTTCAAGAGTTATTTACTTATTCAATGAAGTTACTTTTATTAAAAAGAAAAATCAAGCAAAATAATAAAGGTATTAGTATTCCTTGGGACAATGAAAGAATGGGAGAGCTTAGAGAAGCACTTCCGTACCAATTGACTGGAGCACAAGCAAGGGTTGTAAGAGAAATATTAAGAGATCAAAAAAGTATTTATCCTATGAATAGATTAGTTCAAGGAGACGTAGGAAGTGGTAAGACTGTAGTAGCATTAATAGCAATATATAATGCATATACAAATGGATATAAATCAGCTTTTATGGTTCCTACTGAAATTTTAGCAAATCAGCATTATGAAGAAGCTAAAAAGTTATTATCACAATTTGGGGTGGAAATTGAGCTGCTTACAGGTAGTACTACTGCTAAGGAAAAGAAAAGAATAAAGGAAAGAATTGCAGATAGTGCTCCTTTAGTTGTAATAGGAACACATGCTCTAATTCAGGAGGATGTTAATTTTAATAAACTTGGGCTTGTTATAACTGATGAACAACATAGATTTGGCGTAGAGCAAAGAAGCAAACTTATAAATAAGGGGGCAAGGGCAGATGTATTAGTAATGACTGCTACACCTATTCCAAGAACATTAGCACTATATCTATATTCGGATTTAGATGTTTCTGCAATAGATGAACTTCCTCCGGGAAGAAAGAAAATTGATACAAGATTCTTTAATGAATCATCGAGAAATAGTGCCTATGAATTAGCTCTTGGAGAAATTAAAAAGGGAAGACAAGTTTATATTGTTTGTCCATTAATAGAAGAGGATGAAAAGGAAAAATTAAATTCTGTAGAAAGTATATATAAGAAACTTAAAGAAGGAATATTTAATGATATTGAAGTTGAAATTCTACATGGTAAAATGAAACCTTCTGAAAAAGATGAGATAATAACTAGATTTAAAGAAAATAAAACTAAGGTTTTAATTTCAACTACAGTTATAGAAGTAGGGGTAAATGTTCCTAATGCGTCAGTTATGATTATTGAAAACGCAGAAAGATTTGGATTAGCTCAGCTTCATCAACTAAGAGGAAGAGTAGGAAGAGGTCAATATGAATCTTATTGTGTTTTAATAGCTAATGCAAAGAGTAATGTAACTAAGAAAAGAATGAGTATAATGACAGAGTCTACAGATGGATTTTTCATTTCAGAGCAAGATATGAAGCTTAGAGGAACTGGTGAAGTATTTGGTATGAGACAAAGTGGAGATGAAGGACTAGTTTTAGCAGATATATATGAAGATATTAATATTTTAAAATGTGCAAGGGGCGAAGCTAATAAGATGCTAGAGTCTGAGGATTTAAATAATAAACGTTTAGTATATGAAGTTAAGCAGGGGTTGGAAAAAAGTAGCAAATATATATGTTTTAACTAATAAATTGTATATATTTATCTAATATGATAAAATGTTAGTGATAAAACTTCGAGGAGGAGAAAAGAAGTGAGAATTATAGCAGGAAAAGCAAAAGGACGTAAGTTAATTCCTCCAGCAACCTTAGAAACAAGACCAACTTTAGATAGAGTTAAAGAGGCAATGTTTAGCATGATTCAAGGATATATTCCTAATGCTATAGTTGTAGATGTTTTTGCAGGGACTGGTAGCTTAGGTTTAGAAGCTGCAAGCAGAGGGGCTAAGGAAGTATACTTAGTAGATAAGAGTTCCACAACTTTTCCTTTGTTAAAGGAAAATGTTAAAAATTTAAAATTTGAGGAATTTTGTAATCCTTTGAATATGGATTCTTATGATGCGCTAAGATTATTAGCGAAGAAGGGTAAGAAATTTGATTTAATATTTATAGATCCTCCATATTGTAGGGAAATGATTCCTGAAGCTATTAAACTAATAAAAGAAAATGACATGTTAGTAGAGGATGGAATAATAGTTACAAAGATAGATTCTGTAGAAGAGATATATGAAGGATATAAAGATATAAAGCTTAATAGAAGTAAGAAATACGGAAACACTACAGTATGTTTCTATAAATATTAGGGGGAAGAAAATGAAGATAGCTGTTTATCCAGGAAGCTTTGATCCAATAACAAATGGACATTTAGATATTATAACAAGAGGATCAAAGACCTTTGATAAGCTTATTGTTGGGGTATTGGTTAATGTAGATAAAAAGGGATTATTTAATATAGATGAGAGAGTTGAGTTGATAAAAAGAGTAACAAAAGATTTACCTAATGTTGAAGTGGTAAGTTTTCATGGCTTATTGATAGACTTTATGAAAAAGTATGAGGCAAATGTAATTTTAAAGGGATTAAGAGCTTTTTCAGATTTTGAATATGAGTTTCAAATGGCATTGATGAACAATAAGTTAGATCCAGAAGTAGAAACTTTATTTATGATGACTTCTGCTCAATATTCATATTTAAGTTCATCTGCTGTTAAACAAGTTGCTAAATTTGGTGGATGTGTAGAAGGATTAGTTCCTAGTGATATAATTCCAGATATTATAAAAAAAATAAAGGAATAGGTTGGGTGGTATTGTGGATAAGAACGTGGACGTTAATATTGTAGAATTATTAGAATATCTTCAAGATTTAATTGAAAATTCTCCGAAGGTACCTATAAGTGGGAAAACAATGGTTGATAGGAAAGAAGTGCTTGATGTAATAGACCAAATAATAAACTATCTACCAGATCAATTTAAAAAGGCTCAATGGGTTATGAATGAAAGAGAAAGGATTTTATCAGAAGCTAAAAAAGAGTATGATTCAGTAAAAAAAGAAACAATGGAAATGATGAGACAAAATGTTGAAAATCATGATGTTGTAAAAGAAGCTAAAATTAGAGCGCAGGAAATAGTGTCAGCTGCTCAAAGAGATGCAAAAGCTATAAGGTTAGGATCAAGAGACTATTCTGATGAAATATTAACAGATCTTGATAGAGAATTAGAAGTAAAGAAGGCAGAGCTTATAAAGGCGCTACAAGTAAGCTTTGAAGAAGTTGCTAGTGACGTAGATAAGAATTTCACAGGTATAAGCTCTACCATTAAAGATAATATTAAAGAACTACGAGATATGAAGAAGTAATTTTTTAAAGGTTTTCCCTATTGCATATATACCTAAAATTATTATAAAAGGTACAAAATACATAAATGTTGTTATATAAGGAGTTGCAGGGGTTACTATAGTAGAGGTTGCTATACTACCTACAAATAATTTTGCAACTATAAAGGTTATTATAAAGCTTAAGATTCCTTGTACTAGCTTGAGTAAAGTATATCTAAATATAGGTACATTATGCTTGCTAATAAAAGAACTTACTTGAGCTATTATTGATAGCCCAGAAAAAGAACATAAGAAGCTTATTATACTTAGTTTTAATGGTATTGTTAATGTAGAATTGGCTATTATATTACAGCCGTTAGTAATTTCAATACTGCCAAGAAAAAGTGCATATATAGAGTCTTTAGGTAAACTTAAAAATGATTCTAAATTATTAAAAATAATGCTTATATTAGCATTATTTTTTATTATTCCGATTATTACTGAAAAGATGACTATAAATCCACCAACTTGTATTGTAGTAGAAATTGCATTATCTATTGCGTTCTTAAAGGCTTGACCGAAATTAATTTTTGGACTTGATAAGTTAGATGAATTATTATTGGATATTTCTTTATTCTTTCTTGTAAATAGTCCTATAAGAATTAAAGAAAAATAATTTGCTATTAATAGTAAGTAACCAAATGTTGCATTTCCTAGCATTGCAGTACAAACTGAACCTACAATAAATAAAGGACCGCAGTTAGAAGCTATATTAAGTAGTCTGAAATATTCTTTTTTATTTATATAACCTAAATCATAGATATCAGTACAATACTTTGCTCCTAGAGGGTATCCACATAAAAAACTAGCAGCCAATGGGAATGAGCATACCTTTGATAAACCTAGTGGTTTACATAAAAAAGGCCCTAATACTTTTGAATATAAGGAAATACCGTCATAAGATATTAATAAATTACAGATTACTAAAAAAGGAAATAACGTGGGAACCATTGCCTTAAACCATAGATTACATCCCTCAATTGCAGATGCCATAGATACTTTTAAATTAACAAAAAATAAAATTATAAGTATGCTTATTAAAAAAGATATAATATAGTTCTTTTTTATATCTATTAATTTAAATAAAATTTGAATTAATAGAATAATTAAAAGCCATAAGAAAATAATACTTAACATGAAATCACTCCAATCTATATAGTATTTATATTTCCTATGGCTTTACAATATTATTTTTTTCTAAAAAATGTTGGACTTTTTAAATAATCATCATAAGGTGAAACGGAAGAATTAAGAATAGAATAAGCTTTAGTTCCTAATAAATCAATTTTTAAGTATTCATCATTAAGCTTTTTGGGTAATTTTGTTAATATTTCTATATTACCTTTATTTTTTATTTCCTTAAGTATTTTACTTCCAGTTTCGTTAAAAGCAAGTGGTCTAATGTAATTAGGTGTTTCATGAACAAGTTTATCAATATTATGCTTCTCCAATCCTAAAAAGAATGATGTTAGAATTCTGTTTATCCTTGTGTATGTATATCGTTTGCTCTTAATATTTAAAATTAACTCATCTATACTTTTAGAGTTAGCTATTTCTTTTATTATCTTATTATCTAAACCTTCTTTTACATCATAAACTTTATTGAGAGTTTCTCCTGAAGTTAAAATTTTATATTTTACATATTGAAACATATCATCGTTAAATACAAAATTATATTTTTTCTCTTTCAACTTTTTTAAATACGAGAAAGTTTCTTTGGAAACAGCATTTTCAATTTCTTTTAAACTACCATTATTTTTTAAAGTGTTTCTAATTGAAGTGGCAGAAGAAAAAATATTGTTAAGTTCTGAATCGTTATAATTTGCTCCTTTCCTTTTTAATGTATATGGAACAATGGAACTATTTAATTTTGATAAAGATTTTATATATTCAATAGCAAGAATGTTATTAGAGCTACCGATAATTTCTTCGCAACAAATATCATGAAGGGAATTCTTTAAAGCAATTTTTCTTGCTGTATGAAATGGTACACCTTTATCAAGTTGAAGTTTTAAATTTAATTTAAAGTCCTCAGGTTCTGTTATTAATACCTGGGAGATTCTTTTCAGTTCTTCAATATTACCAGACTCACTTCCAAAGTAAATAGAGTTTACTACCCCTGTAGAGTTTAGTATGCTACATGCTCCATGAGCAAAACCTTCAGCTGAAGATATAGAATACACTAAAGGTAATTCTATTACTAAATCAACTCCATTAGATACTGCTATATTAGCTCTTTCCCATTTGTCAATTAAAGCAGGGATTCCTCTTTGCATGAAATTACCACTCATTATGCATATTACACCATCACAATTTGTATCAATCTTTGCTTTTTGAAGATGATAAAGATGACCAAGGTGGAATGGATTATATTCTGTTATTAAGCCAGTTATATTCATAGCTTTCCTCCTATACGGAAAATATAGAGATATTATAACATAAAATATATTCATTTAGGTCACAACATAAAATAGAGGGGATTTTTCTGATAATTAAGATAATTTTTAATCTAAAGACTTTGGCAAATAGGGGATTTTAAGGTTGAAATAGTATGTGTTGTAGGAGTATAGTATAAGATGAAGAGGCAACGTGTCTTTGAAAGGAGAAATGAACATGAAACTGATGAATAAAATATTGGAAGTAGCAAAAGCAGATAAAAAAAGAATTGTACTTCCAGAAGGAAACGAAGAAAGAACAATAGTAGCTACAGAAGAAATATATAAGCAAGGATATGCACATCCAATTTTAGTAGGAAATAAGGAAGAAATATTAAATAAGGCTACTGTTTTAAATGTTGATTTAACAGGGGTAGAAATTATAGATCCTGAAACATCAGAAAACTTAAGTAAGTATATAGAAGCATTCTATGAATTAAGAAAGAATAAGGGTATGACTATGAGTAAAGCTGAGAAAATAGTTAGAGACCCGTTATATTTTGGGACAATGATGGTAAAGCTTGGTGATGCAGATGGTATGGTATCAGGTGCTGTTCACACAACAGGAGATCTTTTAAGACCAGGTTTACAAATAATAAAGACAGCTCCAGGAGTTTCGGTTGTATCTAGTTTCTTTATAATGATGGTACCGGATTCTGTATACGGAGAAGAAGGAATGCTTCTATTCTCTGACTGTGCAGTTAACCCGAATCCTAATGAAGATCAATTAGCGGCTATAGCAATTGCTACTGCAGAAACAGCTAAGAACTTATGTAAGGTTGAACCTAGAGTTGCAATGCTTTCGTTCTCAACTATGGGAAGTGCTGACCATGACTTAGTATCAAAGGTTAGAACTGCTACAGAAAAAGCAAAAGAATTAAGACCAGATTTACTAATAGACGGAGAAATGCAGCTAGATGCAGCAATAGTTGAGTCGGTAGCTAGTCAAAAGGCTCCTAATAGCAAAGTTGCAGGAAAAGCAAATGTATTAGTATTCCCAGATTTACAAGCAGGTAATATAGGATATAAATTAGTACAAAGATTTGCTAAAGCAGAAGCTATTGGACCAATATGTCAAGGTTTTGATAAGCCAATTAATGACTTATCAAGAGGATGTAGTTCTGAAGACATAGTAAAGGTTGTTGCAATTACAGCTGTTCAAGCTCAAAGTAATAAATAATAAAGCTAAAAAGGAGTGTCTCTAATAATGAAGGTACTTGTTATCAATTGTGGTAGCTCATCATTAAAATATCAGTTAATAAATATGGAAAATGAAGAGGTGCTTGCACAAGGGTTAGTAGAAAGAATAGGAATTAATGGTTCAATTTTAACTCAAAAGATAAGTGGTAAAGAAAAATACGTTGTTGAGGAAAAAATGGTTAATCATGAAGATGCTATAAAGCATGTGTTAGATGCTTTAATAGATGAAGAGCATGGGATAATAAAGGATATGAGCGAAATTGATGCAGTAGGCCATAGAGTTGTTCATGGTGGAGAAAAGTACTCTCAGTCAGTACTTGTTAATGATGAAGTTATGAATTATTTAGAGGAATGTGTAAAACTTGCACCTCTTCATAATAGACCTAACATAATCGGAATAGAAGCTTGTAAGAAACTTATGGCTAATACGCCTATGGCTGTTGTTTTTGACACAGCATTTCATGGTACAATGCCAAAAGAAGCGTATATGTATGCTTTACCATATGAAATGTACGAAAAGCATGGAATAAGAAAATATGGATTCCATGGAACAAGTCACAAATATGTATCTAATAAAGTAGCAGAAGCTATGGGTAAGGACATAAAAGATTTGAAAATAATAACATGTCATCTAGGTAATGGAGGAAGTTTAACAGCAGTTAAGAATGGAAAAGCTATAGATACTACTATGGGATTTACTCCATTAGATGGAATTGTTATGGGAACTAGATCGGGAAGTATAGACCCAGCAGTTGTTATTTATCTAATACAAGAATTAGGATATTCTGTAGAAGAAGTTAATGATATTTTGAATAAAAAATCGGGAATATTAGGGGTGTCAGGAGTAAGTTCTGATTTTAGAGATATAAGATCAGCAGCTTATGAAGAAAACAATGAAAGAGCTAAGTTAGCTTTAGATTTATATCATTATAAGGTTAGATGTCAAATTGGTGCTTATGCAGCAGCAATGGGAGGAGTAGATGTAATAGTATTTACGGCTGGTGTAGGAGAAAATGCTATTGAAACAAGAGAAGGATGCGTCGAAGGACTTGAATTCCTTGGTATTGAAATAGATAAGAATAAGAATAAAGTTCATGGAGAGCTTAAAGAAGTGTCTAAAGATACATCAAAAGTAAAAATTTATGTTGTTCCAACTAATGAAGAATTAATGATAGCAAAAGAAACCGTAGAATTGTTAAATTAATCCCTTGACTTTTAACCATGCAGTTTATATAATAAATTGTGTTTATTCAGTAAATATTTTAGCTAAGGAGTGAAAAGGCTCAAAAAGAGTCGTTTTTATGGAGATACAGTTTTTAGACCTTATTTCTAGAAAAGAAAGAAAAAAAGATATTACTTATAAGGTGGAAGCTGAACCATTCTACTTTGAAGGGGATTATATTAAACCTTTAACCGAAGTAGATGTTAAAGGGGAAGTAACATCTGATAATGATATAATAACTATTAAAGCTCATATTAAAGTAGATTTAGAATTAAAATGTTCTAGATGCCTAGATACCTTTATCTATCCAATAGATATTGATATAGAAGAAAGGTTTACAAATGACAGCGAACATTGTGAAGATGAAAATGTTGTTTTTGTAAAAAGTGATGCATTAGATATCACAGAAATTGTTGAAAATTCAATAATATCAACCTTACCTATTAAGAGACTTTGCAGCACAAATTGCAAAGGCCTATGCCAAAGTTGTGGTGCTAACCTTAATAAAGAAGCATGCAACTGTAACAATGAAGATGTAGATCTTAGATTGGCAGGCTTAAAGGCGTTGTTAGATAATAAGGAGGTGTAACAATGGGAAATCCAGCTAGAAAGACATATAGAGCAAAGAGAGATTCAAGAAGAGCTCAAACTTTTAAGGCAAGCTTACCAGGGATCGTAGAGTGTCCACAATGTCACGAAATGAAACTTGCTCACAGAGTATGTAAGAACTGTGGTTACTATAAGGGTAAAGAAGTAGTAGTTACTGAAGAATAAAGAAAGTCATTAGACTTTCTTTTCTTTATATTCAGATAAAAAGGAGATAATAATATGAAGATAGCTATAGACGGTATGGGAGGAGATCATGCACCGCAAGCTGTTGTGGAAGGTGTTGTTCAAGCACTAAAAGAATTTGAAGGTGTAGAGGTGTATATAACTGGCCCTCAAAATATCATAGCAGAAGAACTTAAAAAGTATGATTATCCAAAGGATAGAGTAAAAATAATTGATGCTACTGAAGTAATCACTACTAATGAACATCCTGTAATGGCAGTTAGAAAGAAAAAAGATTCTAGTATTGTAAAGGCCTTACATTTAGTTAAAGAAGGAGAATGTGATGCCATTATTTCTGGAGGAAGCACAGGAGCTTTTTTAACAGGATGTACATTTATAATAGGGAGAATTAAAGGGGTTGAAAGACCAGCACTTGCACCTATAATGCCAGGTAGAAATGGTAACTTTATGGTTGTTGACGTAGGGGCAAACGTTGATTGTAAGCCTCAATATCTAGCTCAATTTGCAAAGATGGGTAGAATTTATTATGAAGCTATGTTCGATACTAATAATGCAAGCATTGGTCTTGTAAATATTGGAGCGGAAGAAGAAAAAGGAAATGAGCTTACAAAAGCAGCATATCAATTATTAAAGGAAGAAGATTTTAATTTTATAGGAAATGTTGAACCAAGAGATATTCCTACAGGAGATGTTAATGTGTTAGTAACTGATGGGTTTGCTGGAAATACAGTTTTAAAGATGTATGAAGGATCTGCTTCTACTCTTTTAAAAATGATTAAGGACGAAATTTATTCTGCATCTTTAATACCTAAGTTAGGAGCAGTATTATTGAAACCTGTATTTAAAAAGTTAATGGTTAAGTTTGATTATAAAGAGGTTGGTGGTGCACCATTTTTAGGAGTTAATAATATATGTATAAAAGCGCACGGAAGTTCAGATGGGAAGGCGTTTAAAAATGCTATAAGACAAACGATATTATTTAGTGAAAGAGGAATTCTTGATACAATGAAAAAAGAATTTCACAAAGAAAAATAATATTAGATTTTATTTCTAAGTTATATTGACGAATAAAAATATATATACTATCATCTAAATGAAAGGACTTAGGAGGTGAATATAATGTTTGAAAAAATACAAGAAATTATTGCTGATAAATTAAGCATTGATGTTGAAGAAATAACTTTAGATTCATCATTTATAGACGATTTAAATGCGGATTCATTAGATATTGTTGAACTTATTATGGCTTTAGAAGATGAACTAGAAATGGAAATTCCAGATGAAGACGTTGAAAACTTTAAAACAGTTGGAGATGTTGTGAATTATGTAAAAACTCATCACGAAGAATAATGTAATCCCGCATCTTTCGCGGGATTTTGTATTTTAGTTTATTCTTGAATTTATTAGTGAGCTAAAGATTGAAGAATAAACTTAGAGGAGAGGTATGTATGAATAACTTTAATTTAAGTAATGTAGAAAAACACTTGAAGATAAATTTCAATAATAAAAGAATAATACAAACAGCTTTTACTCATAGCTCATATGCAAAACAGTTTAAGGAATCTCAATATAATGAAAGATTAGAGTTCTTAGGTGATTCTGTTTTACAGTTAACAATTACGGAGTATTTGTTTTCGAATTATAAAAATAAGTTAGAAGGAGAACTAACGAGATTACGTAGTTTAATTGTTTGTGAAAACTCCTTATATAATGTTGCAAGAAAGCTAGGAATATCTGATTTTATAATGATGAGCAAAGGTGAAGAATTAACTGGTGGTAGGGATAGAATATCTATACAAGCTGATGCAGTGGAAGCTATTATTGCAGCTATCTACCTTGATAAGGGGTTAGAAGTTGCTAAGGAATTTATACTAACTAATTTTAATGATATTATTAAAAAAGCTATAGATAATAAGATAATTTTAGATTTTAAAACTAAGATACAAGAATATTTACAAAAGGATGGAGATATTGATATAAATTATGAACTTTGTAGACATGAAGGTCCACCACATAGAAGAAAGTTTTTTGTTAACTTATATGTAGAAGATAAATTATTGGGTAGTGGGGAAGGATATAGCAAGAAAGAAGCAGAGCAAAATGCAGCAAAAGAAGCACTAGTTAAACTGGAGGTCATTGATGAGTAAAAATTATTATATTATACCTTTGTTTGTGCCACAAGAAGGTTGTCCACATAAGTGCGTATTCTGTAACCAAGATAGAATAACAGGATCAAAAGAAAGTGTTACAGCCCAAACGGTATATGATACTGTTGAAGAATATTTACAAACAATTGATAATAAAGATGCAACAATAGAAATTTCATTCTTTGGAGGAACATTCACAGGAATAAGAGAAGAAAAACAAAGAGAGTTACTTTCTGTTGCAAAAGAATATAAAGATAAAGGTCTTATAGATAATATAAGAATGTCAACTAGACCAGACTATATTAATGATTATATACTAAGTTATTTACAAGATTACAGCGTAGACATAATTGAATTAGGGGTACAATCATTAGTTGGTGATGTTTTAATAGGTGCAGGACGAGGGCATACAATTAAGCAGGTTGAAGATGCGTCAAAACTTATAAAAGAATATGGGTTTACACTAGGACATCAAATTATGCCTGGATTACCTAGGGATAGTTTTGAAAAAGATATAGAAACAGTTGAAAGGTCTATTAGTATGAAGCCTGATATTTGTAGAATATATCCTTCTCTTGTTATTAAGGATACTCCAATGGCAGTTATGTATAATAGGGGGGAGTATATTCCTTATACATTAGACGAAGCGGTTTCTATATGTAAAAAGTTATATAAAATGTATTTGGAAGCTGGTGTTCAAGTTATAAGAATAGGACTTCAGCCTACAGATACTATTACTGAAGGAAAAGATATTGTAGACGGTCCATTCCACCCAGCCTTTAGAGAGTTAGTTGAAGGTAGTCTTATTAGTGATAGAATACGTGAAGCCTTTAAGGAAAGTAAAAAAGGAATAATCTGTTTAAATAGTAGAGATTTAAGTAAGTTATATGCAAATAAGAAAAAGTATTTTAAAGAGTTATTATCTGATGGATTCAAAATAGATGTTCAAAGAGATGACGCCTTAGAAAGAGGACAGATTGTTTTTAAATAAATGGAGAGATAGCCTGAATTATAAGAAGCGTTATAATTCAGGTTATTTTGTTCTTAAGAGTTAAGAAATATTGAATTTTGTACAAGGTTAAGATAAACTTATAAAGAAGATAGGATGTGTTTTTATGAAAAAGAAGACAAGAGATAAATTGAAATATATATTAGCAACATTTATGGTGATTATTTTTATAATGGGATTAATTCCAGTTGTATTTCACTAGTAAGGAGTGGGCGTATTGTTTTTAAAGTCGCTAGAAATAAGAGGATTTAAATCCTTTGCAGACAAAACAGAATTAAGGTTTAAGAAAGGTGTAACTGCTGTAGTTGGGCCAAATGGAAGTGGGAAGAGTAATATTTCTGACTCAGTTAGATGGGTTTTGGGTGAACAAAGTGTAAAGACATTAAGAGGAGGGAAGATGGAGGATGTAATTTTTGCAGGAACTCAATATAGAAAACCTGTAGGATTAGCCCAAGTATCTTTAACTCTTGATAATACAGATGGTTCATTAAGTTCTGATTACAATGAAATTACTGTTTCAAGAAGAATATTTAGATCAGGTGAGACTGAATATCTTTTAAATGGTACTAAGTGTAGATTAAAGGATATAAATCAGCTATTTATGGATACTGGTATAGGTAAAGAAGGATATTCGTTAATAGGACAAGGTAAGATTGAAGCTATTCTTAGTGGGAAACCTGAAGAAAGAAGATCTTTATTAGAGGAAGCAGCCGGTATTGTAAAGTATAAATCTAGAAAAGAAGAGGCTGAAAAGAAACTTTCTAATACAGATGAAAACCTTGTGAGAATTAGAGATATTATATCTACATATGAAGAGAGAATTGAACCATTAAGAATAGAGAGAGAAAAAGCTATTGAATATAGAGGGTTATATGACACTTTAAGAGTAAGTGAAGTATCTTTATTAGTTCACTATATAAATAATATTGAAAATACATTAAAAGAGTATAGTGAAGCCGTAATCCAAAAGAGAAATAAATTAGATGAAAAGAAAAATCTTTTATTAACTGAAAAAGAAAAGTTAAAAGAAATAGAGAGTAAAATAGAAGAAATAGAAAATAAGACAATACAAGAAAAAGCTGAGTATTATGAGAAAAAAGAAAGTATATCTAAAATCTCAAATGATATAGATGTATTTAGGGAGCGTATTAAAAATCTTGAAACTATAATAGAGAAGAATACTTTAAGTTTAGCTGAGTATAAGAATAAAATTTCTATTATAAAAGAGGAAAGAAACAGAGTTGAACAGGAACTTTTAATAAAAAGAGAAGAACAAAGAGAGAAGGAAGAAGAAATCTCTTTATTAGAAAATAAGAATAGCGAATCCATAAAAAATATTAATAATATGGATGAAGAACTTAAAAAGTTAAAAGAAGATGAATTTGAGTTATTAAGAGGTAATTCTGAAATTAAAAACTCTGTTACATTAATAAATAATGAAATTAAGTTAAGGGTTGAGAAGGAACAAACATTAAAATCTTCTATTCAGTCTTTAGAAGGAAATATAAAGATAAATATAGCTACTTTAGAAAGTTTGAAAAATAAGGTAGAGACAATAAAAGGTGAAATAGGAAATTTAGAAGCTTCTATATATGAGAAGAGAAAAGAAATAGGAATATTAAATTCTAAAATAACCAAAAAGGATAATGAGATAAAACTTCTTAATAAAAACATTAATGAACTTGAAGCAAATAAAAATATGTTATCCAATTTAGAAAAGCATTATGAAGGATATAATAGATCAGTAAAAATTCTTATGGAAAGAATAGAGAAGGGCTTAACACCAAAAGCAGATGGAACTAAAGTTCTTGGAGAAGTTTTTACTGTTGAAAAAGATTATGAAACAGCTATAGAAATAGCTTTAGGTGCTGGTATATCCAATGTAATTACTGAGAATGAAAGGGTAGCAAAAGAACTTATTAATTATTTAAAAAAGAATAATATAGGAAGAGCAACATTCTTACCCCTAGATAATATAAGAGGAAACAAGCTGTCATTGGATTCAAGAATTACTTCAATGGAAGGATTTATTGGAATAGCATCAGATATAATAAAATATGATGATAAGTATACTAAAGCTATTAATAATGTTTTAGGAAGAACTATTGTATGTAGGGATATGGATTCAGCCTTAAGACTATCAAGAAATAGTAATAATAGTTATAGGATAGTAACTTTATCAGGAGAATTAATATCTCCAGGAGGAGCTTTAACTGGGGGAAGTATACAGGGGAAGCATACTAATATTCTTGGGAGAAAAAGAGAAATTGAAGAGATAGGTGAACTATTAGAAAGTAAAAATCAAAAATTACAAGAATCTTTAAATGAGTACAATAGTTTTAAAAAGAAAGTATCAGATTTAGATGAAAGTATATTAAATGACAGAGATGAAATTCATGCTAAGAATGTTGAGGTTGCAAAGAATGAATCTGAAATAATTTCTTTAAAAAATGAATCTGAAAAGCTAAAAAATAGTTTAGAGGTTTCTAAGCTTGAGTCTAAAAGAAATGACGAAGATATACAGAGTTTAAATAATAAATTAAACGAAAAAACTAATGAGCTAGAAAAAATAGAAGAACAAAATAGTTGGAATAAAGAAAGAGCCATATCTCTAGAAGATGAATTAAAGATCGCTAGGGAGAAGCTTAATAAAGAAAGGGAATATATTACTGAACTTAAGGTTAATAAGGCATCTTTAGATGAAGCATTAACTGGTAAGTTAAGTGAAATATCAAGGAAAGAAAAAGAGATAGATGAGAACATCTCAAAAGCTAAGTTCATGGAAGATGAAAATAAAGACAATAGAGAGAATGTTGAAATCTTAAATAATAATATACATGAAAGATTAGATAGAATTGAGATAGAGAAGAATAGACTTATTGAACTTGAGGAAAGTTTTAAAGAAGAGGAAGTAGAAAAAGCTAAATTAAAAGAAGACTTTAAGATTAAAGATAGTTTAATAAATGAAACCTTAGATATAATAAATAAAGAAGAAGGCGAATTAAACAAGCAAGAAGTACAGAGAGCTAAATATGAAATGGAAAAAGATAATCATTATACAAAGTTAAATGAGGAATTGGACCTAACATTAGCTGAAGCAGAAGAAATAGCAGTAGATATTGAGAATGTTCATGATATAAAAGAAAGTATTAATAGCTATAAAAGAAAAATTACAGCTCTTGGAACTGTTAATTTAGCTGCAATTGAAGAGTATGATGAAGTTAAAGAAAAGTATGAGTTCATGTCTTCTCAAGAAGAAGATTTACAAAAATCAAAAGAAGAACTTTTATCTGTAATATATGAAATGACTAGTAAAATGAAGGAATTATTTAAGGACAATTTTAAGGTGTTAAATAAAAACTTCAATGAAACTTTTAAGGAATTATTTAAAGGTGGTAGTGCAGAACTTATTCTTGCAGAAGGTGATGAATTAACTGCAAATATAGATATAAATGTAGAGCCACCAGGAAAGAAACTTCAAAATATTAATCTTATGTCAGGGGGAGAGAAAGTTTTATCTGCCATTGCATTATTGTTTGCAATATTAAAGATGAAGCCGACTCCATTCTGTATATTAGATGAAATTGAAGCAGCACTTGATGATGCCAATGTATATAGATATGCTGAATTCTTGAAAGAATTCTCCAAAGGAACTCAGTTTATAGTTATTACTCACAGAAAAGGTACAATGGAAGCTAGTGATGTAATGTATGGAGTTACAATGGAAGAAAAGGGTATATCAAAGGTTGTATCAGTAGACTTAACAAAATAGAACTAGGAGGAAGAAGTATGTTTGGAAAATTATTTGACAAACTTAAGGATGGATTATCAAAAACAAGAAATGGATTAACTGATAAGATTAATGAAGCTTTAAAGTTAGCAGTAACAATCGATGAGGATTTATATGAAGAGTTAGAAGAGATTTTAATAACTTCTGATATTGGTATGGATACAACTATGGAAATCATAGAAAAGCTAAGAGAAAAGATTAGAAGAGAAAAAATAAATGATACAGAGTTAGTAATTCCAACATTAAAATCTGTTATTAAGGAGATGATGATGGAAGGAGCTGAAGAAGAGGAAGATAAAGAAGGCAGAAGGGTTCTTTTAGTTATTGGTGTTAATGGCGTTGGTAAAACAACTTCTATTGGAAAACTTGCAGCAAAGAATAAAGCAGAAGGCAAAAAAGTTCTTCTAGCAGCAGCTGATACATTTAGAGCTGCTGCCATTGACCAGTTAGAGGTGTGGAGTCAAAGAGCTGGTGTTGATATAATTAAGCAAAGTGAAGGGTCAGATCCTGCAGCTGTAGTATTTGATGCTGTAACTGCTGCGAAATCAAGAAATGCAGATCTGCTTATTTGTGATACTGCAGGTAGACTTCACAATAAAAAGAACCTTATGAATGAATTATCAAAAATAAATAGAATAATTGATAGGGAATATAGTGAAGCTAAAAAAGAAACTTTATTAGTATTGGATGGAACAACAGGACAAAATGCTGTTATACAAGCAAAACAATTTATGGAAGCATGTCCTATAGACGGAATAATACTTACAAAGTTAGATGGTACTGCAAAGGGTGGAGTTGTAATATCAATTAAGCAAACCTTAAATATTCCAGTTAGGTATATTGGAGTTGGAGAAGGTATAGAGGATTTACAAGAATTTGATGCAGAAGCTTTTGCAGAAGCTTTATTTTAATATTTCTAAAGGTGTTAAGTAAAAATACTTGACACCCATAAATTATTCTGTTATTATCTCTTTTGTGGGTAAGGTGATTATATGGAAGATAGAGTTGAAATTTCTTTATTAATGGATTTTTATGGTCCATTATTAACAGAAAAACAAGGTAACATTATGGAGCTTTATTATAATGAGGATTTATCCTTGGCTGAAATTGCTGAATTAAATAACACAAGCCGTCAAGCTATCCATGATTTAATTAAAAGATGTTACAAGCTACTTCTATCATATGAGAGTAAGCTTCACTTACTTCAAAAGAGTATAAAACGTGAAAAAAAGATTACAGTTCTTTTAAAAGACTTTAAGGAAAAGTATTCTTTATCTAATGAAGAACTTGAAGAATTAAGATTTAAGTTAGAAGAGTTGTAATATATTTAGGAGGTTTAATATGGCTTTTGAAGGATTATCAGAAAAACTTCAAAGTACCTTTAAGAAATTAAGGGGAAAAGGGAAGCTTAATGAAAAAGATATAAAAGAGGCTATGAGAGAGGTAAAGCTTGCTTTATTAGAAGCAGATGTTAACTATAAGGTTGTAAAAACCTTTGTATCTAATGTGAGTTCTAAGTGTGTTGGAGGCGACGTTCTAGAAAGCTTAACACCAGGGCAACAAGTTATAAAAATAGTTAACGAAGAACTTACTAATCTTATGGGCGGTAGTGAGAGTAAATTAAATTATTCAAGTTATGGACCAACTGTAATTATGCTAGTAGGTTTACAGGGTGCTGGTAAAACAACTATGTGTGGAAAATTAGCACTTCAATTAAGAAAGGATAATAAAAAACCTTTATTAGTTGCATGTGATATATATAGACCTGCAGCAATTAAGCAATTACAAGTAGTTGGTAAACAAATAGATATTCCTGTATTTACTATGGGAGATAAAGTATCACCTGTTGATATTGCTAAGGCAGCAATTAAACAAGGAAGAAATGATGGTAATAATGTAATTATTATAGATACAGCTGGTAGATTACATATTGATGAAGAGCTTATGCAAGAACTTAAAGATGTTAAATCTGCAGTTGAACCTAACGAAATACTATTGGTTGTTGATTCCATGACTGGTCAAGATGCTGTTAATGTTGCGGAAAGTTTTAATAAAGAACTTGATGTTTCTGGAGTTATCTTAACAAAGTTAGATGGTGATACAAGAGGTGGTGCAGCTTTATCAATAAGAAGCATTACTGAAAAACCAATTAAGTATATTGGTGTAGGGGAAAAAATGAGCGATTTCGAAGTTTTCCATCCAGAGAGAATGGCATCAAGAATTTTGGGAATGGGAGATGTATTGTCTTTAATAGAAAAGGCACAAGAGGCTATTGATGAAAAAGAAGCTGGTGACTTAGCTAAGAAGATGATGACCAATGAACTAAATTTTGAAGACTTTTTAACTGCAATGGAACAAATGAAAAAGCTTGGTCCTTTAAACAAGATTATGGAGATGATTCCTGGAATGGAGTCTCAAAATGTTGGAAAGATTGATTTTGAAAAGAGTGAAAAGCAATTAGATAAAACTAAAGCTATTATTCAATCAATGACTTTAAAGGAAAGAAGAAATCCTTCACTTTTAATTGGATCATCCTCTAGAAAAAAGAGGGTTGCATTAGGTGCAGGTACAACAATTCAAGAAGTTAATAAACTTATTAAAGGCTATGAAGCAATGAAGAAACAAATGAAACAGGTTAAATCATTAACAAAGAAATCTAGAAAAGGTTTATTTGGAAAAATGCCTTTCATGAGTTAGAAATATAAGTATATTTTAAAAGGAGGTGAAATTACAATGGCAGTAAAGATAAGACTAAGAAGAATGGGTGCTAAGAAGGCTCCTTTCTACAGAATAGTAGTTGCTGATTCAAGAAGCCCAAGAGATGGTAGATTCATCGAAGAAATTGGATACTACAATCCAATAACTGAACCAGCTGAAGTTAAGATTAATGAAGAAAAAGCTACTAAATGGTTAAATGATGGTGCTCAACCTACAGATGTAGTTAAGAGATTATTCGACCAAGCAGGCCTTAACAAGTAATTTTTGGAGGTGAACACTGTAGTTATAGTATAATTACAGGCACTATATGAAAGAATTAGTTGAAATATTAGCCAAAGCTTTAGTTGATCATCCAGAGCAAGTTGAAGTAAATGAAGTTGTTGGTGAGCAATCAATTATTTTAGAACTTAAAGTTGCTCAAGATGATATGGGTAAAGTTATTGGAAAACAAGGAAGAATAGCGAAAGCTATTAGAACCGTAGTAAAGGCTGCAGCAATTAAAGAAGAAAAAAGAGTAGTAGTAGAAATAATCTAAATGAAAGAGTTAGGTACACCCTAACTCTTTTTATACATTTACACAGGAGGGAACAAGTGTGAGTGAATATTTCAAAGTAGGTCAAATTGTTAATACTCATGGAATAAAAGGAGAAGTAAAGGTAATGGCTTTTACTGATGATGTTAACAATTTTAAAAGATATGGAAAAGTTTTAATTGATAATAAGTGGGTTGAAATCCAAGGAGTAAAGTTCCAAAAGGATAGAGTTATTCTTAAATTAGAAGGAATAGATTCTATGAATGATGCGGAAATGTATAAGCAAAAGTATCTACAAGTTTTAAGGGAACAAGAGCCTGAACTACCTGAGGATACTTATTATGTTGTAGATTTAGTTGGATGCACAGTATATGATACAAATGGAAAAGACTTAGGTAAAATATACGATGTATTACAAACTCCTAATAATGATGTTTATTGGATTGAAAAACCTAAACAATTATTAATTCCAGTGTTAAGAGATATAGTATTAGATGTTAATATAGATGAAAAGAAAGTTCTTATAAGACCAGTAGGAGAATGGCAAGATGAGGATTAGTATTTTAACTCTCTTTCCAGAGATGTTTTCCATATTTGATCATTCTATTATAGGAAGAGCAAGGGAAAAAGGTCTTGTAAATTTAGAGTATTATAATATAAGAGATTATTCTTTAAACAAACATAAGAAAGTTGATGATTACCCATATGGTGGCGGTGCAGGAATGGTTATGACACCTCAACCAATAATTGATTCTATAAAAGCTGCAAAAGAAAAGAATTCAGGAAAGGTAATTTTTCTAGGACCTAGAGGTAAAACCTTTAATCAAGAAATGGCACAAGAACTTTCAAAAGAAGAAAATTTAATTTTCTTATGTGGTCATTATGAAGGTATAGATGAAAGAGCATATAAGCATATTGATATGGAAGTATCTTTAGGCGATTTTGTTCTTACTGGAGGAGAAATGGCAGCTATTCCTGTTATTGATTCTGTTTTAAGGCTTATACCAGGTGTTTTAGGTAAAGAAGAAAGTTTTATGGATGAATCTTATTCTGATGGCTTATTAGAATATCCACAATATACTAGACCAGAAGTATATGAAGATGAAAGAGTACCTGAGGTATTGCTTTCTGGTCATCACGAAAATATAAGAAAGTGGAGAAGAAAACAATCTTTACTTATAACAAAAGAAAGAAGAAAAGATCTCTATAAAAATATCCAACTTACTAAAGAGGATATAAAAATTTTAAAGGATGATAGATTATAATATTTATGTTGCGTTAGATAAAGTTGTATGCTAGAATATAGTTTGTGCTAGTACGGGCGCTCCTCTGCTGAACTAGGCTTCGGTAAGAACGTCAAATTATCTTTAAGGAGGGAATGCACAATGAACGAAATATTAAGAGCTATAGAGCAAGAACAAATCAGAACTGATTTACCACAATTCAACGTTGGGGACAACGTAAGAGTTCATGTAAAAATTAAAGAAGGTAACAGAGAAAGAGTTCAAGCTTTCGAAGGAACAGTTATTAAGAAGCAAAACGGTGGAATCAGAGAAACTTTCACTGTAAGAAGAGTTGCTTACGGAACTGGTGTTGAAAGAACTTTCCCTATGAACGCTCCAATCATCGAAAAGATTGAAGTTACTAGAAGAGGTAAAGTAAGAAGAGCTAAGTTATACTACTTAAGAGACAGAGTAGGTAAGGCTGCTAAGGTTAAAGAATTAGTTAGATAATTTCTTTATAAAAATGGGGACTTTTATGAAGTCTCCTTTTTTAATATTTAGAATTAAACTAGCGTGAAGGAGGGAAATTATATGGCAATAAATTGGTTTCCAGGTCATATGAAAAAGACTCAAAGAGAAATAAAAGAAAATTTAAAGTTAGTGGATGCTGTTATAGAAATAAGAGATGCTAGAATTCCTAGAAGTTCAGCAAATCCAGATATAGATAAATTGGTTGGAGATAAGCCAAGAATAATTTTATTAAATAAGAGTGATTTAACAGAAAAGAGTGTTACAAAGCAGTGGATTAAACACTTATCCTCTAAGAATGTTAAGGTACTTGAAGTTAATTGTTTAACTGGAAGTGGCCTTAATGCAATTAAGCCTGCAATTCTGGAGTTATTAAAAGAAAAGCATGATAGATTAAAGGCGAAAGGTTTAGTAAAAATAATAACAAGAGTAATGGTTGTAGGTGTTCCTAACTGTGGTAAGTCTACATTTATAAATAAAATGGCTAAGAATAATATAGCTAAGACAGGAGATAGAGCTGGAGTTACTAAAAATAAGCAATGGATAAAGACTCCGTTAGGTGTAGAAATGCTTGATACTCCAGGTGTTTTATGGCCAAAGTTTGAAGATGAAGAAACAGCACTAAATCTTGCTTTTACTGGAGCTATTAAGGATGAAGTAATGGATTCAGAAGAATTAGCTTATAAACTTGTAGAAAGATTACAAACTTATTATCCTGAAAAATTAAAAGAAAGATATAAAATTGATGAGATTTTTGAAAATCCTTTAGATACTTTGGATGCTATAGCTAGAAAAAGAGGATGTTTAATGAAGGGCAACGAAATTGATTATATGAGAATAGCAGTTATTCTTTTAGATGAATTTAGAGGCGGAAAAATTGGAAATATAACTTTGGAACGTCCATAGCGAAAGGTATTAGGGTATGAATAGTGTAGATTTTAATCAACTTAAGTTTAATGAGATAAAGAAAATTATTTCTAATATAAATATAGAAAAAGATTATAATAGCGAATTAATTAAAAGATATATTGACTTACTTCTTTCTGATAGTAGAAAAAATGTTGTGAAACTAGGAGAATCTCTTCAAAAGAATAGAGATAAAATTATGAAAGAGATTTCTAGAGTTAAAGAAATGTATGCTTTTGATAAGAGTTTTGGAAACTATCAATATATTGCGGGGGTAGATGAAGTGGGAAGAGGTCCACTTGCTGGCCCTATTGTGTCTTGTGCTGTAATTTTGGATTTAAATGTAATTGATGACGAGTTAATTTTATGGCTTAATGATTCTAAAAAGATTTCTGAAAAGAAGAGGGAAGAATTAGCTCAAATAATAAAAGAAAAAGCACTTGCATATCATATAGCCCAAGCATCAAATGAAGAGATAGACAATAAAGGAATTGCTTATTGTAATAATAATGTATTCTTAGAAGCTTGCTATGGGTTAAAAATAAAACCTGATTTAGTTTTGTCTGATGGTTATTTGGTGAAAAATATCACTATAGAGAATAAATATGTTATTAAAGGTGATGCTAAAAGCGCTACTATTGCTGCTGCTTCAATCTTAGCAAAGGTATATAGAGATAACTTAATGAAAGAATATTCAAAGAAGTATCCTGAATATTATTTTGATGAAAATGCTGGATATGGAACTGTTAAGCATGTAGAAGCTTTAAAAACAATTGGGCCATGTGAAATACATAGAAAAAGTTTTTTAACAAAAATATTATAACTATTTAAAAGAACTCTAAAGTTTTATTTAAGAGTTCTTTTTTATTTTTTTATTTTATCTAAAAGCATCACTTATTATATTTAATTTGTACGAATTATCATAGTAGTTAAAATATATTTCTGCCACATCGTATCTAACATAATAGTTATAGAGATTATGAATAGTTAAATAGTATTTAGATAAGTACTTTATATTTTTTTGCTTTGAGAATGTTACTGATTCGCAAGGAGTACCAAAGGAGTTGTTACTTCTAGATTTTACTTCAACAAATACTATGATGTCATCTTTTTTAACAATTAAATCCAGCTCCCCTTTTTTGATTAGAAAATTTCTATCAAGAGTAGTGTAGCCATTATTTAAATAATAATTAGTGGCAATATTTTCACCGTGGTTGCCTATTAGTTTGTTCATATTTTTCATTTTATAACTCCCATATTTACATATTTAAGTATTTATATATTTATGTGTTTATATATTTTTATATTTATATAAATAATTATTACCTTTATTTGGTTAATGTAAGCGGGGGTTTATGTTTAGTATAAATTATATTGGTAATAATCTAAGAGGAAATTGTATAGAAGGGATTGAGCGCATGGCAATAAAAATAATTAGTGCCACCTACTCTGGATTAGAAGGGCAGCTTATAGATGTTGAAGTTGATATTACAAGAGGGATTCCATACTTCAGTATTGTTGGACTACCAGATGCTGCTATAAAAGAAGCTAAAGAAAGAGTAAGATCAGCAATAGTAAATAGCGGATTCGAATTTCCTCTAGGAAGGATAGTAGTTAACTTAGCACCAGCGGATGTAAAAAAGATAGGCTCATTATTAGATTTACCAATTGCTATTGGTATACTAGCTTGCTCTAGACAAATTAACTCTAAGTATATAGAAGATTACATTTTGTTTGGGGAGCTATCCTTAGCAGGAGATATTAAAGGGGTAAAAGGTACACTGCCAATAATATTAGCTGGTGTTAGTGAAGGCAAAATGAATTTTGTATTACCTTATGAAAACTTAAATGAATGTAAGTATATTAAGGAGGCAAAATATTATCCTTTTAGTAATTTAAAAGAAAGCATATCTTTTTTGAATTATAAAGACATGTTGCCTTATGATTCATTTTTATTAGAAGAAGTATCTAGGGAAAAGTATTTAGATTTCAGCGATATTATAGGGCAAGAAAGTTCTAAAAGAGCAATGGAAATAGTTGCTGCAGGAAATCATAATATACTTATTTACGGTAGTACAGGAGCAGGGAAAACTATGTTAGCAAATGCCCTTCAATCCATATTGCCTGATTTAACTAAAGAAGAAGAACTTGAGGTTGCTAAGGTTTATAGTATAGTAGGAAATGATAAATTATGTAATGTAAAACGACCATTTAGAAGCCCTCATCACTCAATTACCAAAGGAGCTTTAATTGGTGGAGGAAATATTGCTAAAGCTGGAGAAATTACTTTGGCCCATAGGGGAGTACTGTTTTTAGATGAGATTTTAGAGTTTAAAAGAGATGTGCTAGAGGTTTTGAGAGAACCATTAGAGGAGGGAATAATAAAAATTAATAGATTGTATGGAAGTTATGAATTACCATGTGATTTTATAATGATAGGTTCCTTTAATGTTTGTCCTTGTGGTAAAAGTGGATTAGAAAATGGAGATGTAGATGGATGTAATTGTAGTGAAATTCAAAAGATGAAATATTTAAATAGAATGTCAAAAGCTTTAAGGGACAGAATTGATCTATATAATTATGTGCCAAAGGTAGGGTATAAAGAAATAAGAAATAATAATGAAATGTATTCTTCCTTGAAAATGAAAGAGAGAGTAATTAAGGCGATAGAAGTCCAGGAAGCAAGGTTAAAAGGGACTAGGTATAAATATAATTCAGAAATAAGAGGAAAAGATGTTTTTGAATTGTGTAGAGTTTCAAAAAATATAGAGAGAATACTAGAAAACTATTTTGATTTAAATAGTCCATCATTAAGAGGATATGGAAAGCTTATAAAGATATCTAGAACTATTGCAGACCTAGATGGGAATAAGGATATATTAGAAGAAAACATTCTAGAGGGAATAAATTATAGGAGAGATTATCATGGAGAAATTGTGTAAAGGGGTAGACAGTTTATGAAATATAAGATATGGTTAATAATGTTAAATATATCAAATTTGGATAAAATATCTCTTGTTGAGAGATACGGAAATGAAAAGGTTGTTTATGATGAATTAAACGGTACTTTTAGTAATTCTTCATTACAGGATGCAGATGAATATATAGGGATATTAGATAAAGAAAATATAGGACTTGTTACATATAATGATCCCCAATATCCTGAGGATTTAAAGAATATAGATGAGCCACCATATGGTTTGTTTTATAAAGGAAATATAGAATTACTTAATGAAGATATAGTTGGCATAGTTGGCTCAAGAATGTGTACTCAGTATGGTGCACAAATTACAAAACTATTGACAAAAGAATTAATTAGCTATAATATCACAATAATAAGTGGAGGTGCTAAAGGGATAGATTCAGTAGCACATAAAACTGCATTAGAAGATGATGGCAACACTATTGTTGTTTTAGGGTGTGGTATAGATATTGTATATCCAAAACAAAACGCATCATTATTTAAAAAGGTTGAAGAGACTGGATTGATTATTTCAGAATTTTTACCAGGCACTAAGCCACTTCCATACCATTTTCCCATGAGAAATAGGATAATTAGTGGGCTAAGTAGATTAGTAATAGTTGCTGAGGCATCTAGTAAAAGTGGATCTTTAATCACAGCTAATTATGCTGCAGAACAAGGAAAATCAGTAATGGCTGTTCCAGGATCAATTTTCTCAAAAGGAAGTAATGGGTGTAATAAGCTTATTAGAGATGGTGCACAGATTTTTAGTGGAATGGAGGACTTATATTCTATTTTGGAACTAAAAATCCCAAAGAAAGAAGGAATAATATCTCCAATAAAGAGAAAAATATTATCTGTTATAGCAAAGGCGCCGACGCATATAGATGAAATCGTTGAAAAGTCTTGTATTGACAGGGCTGCTTTGTTTAAGGTATTATTTGAAATGCAAATTAGAAATGAAATAGTTAGCCTTCCTGGCAATTATTATGCAAAGATTACGTGAGTTTTAAGGGGGTGAAGGCTCCATAAAAATGGAGTTTTTATATGGGTCAAAATTTAGTTATAGTAGAGTCACCTGCAAAGGCTAAGACAATCGCAAAATATTTAGGAAAAAATTATACAGTTGAAGCATCTATGGGGCATGTTAGAGATTTGCCTAAAAGTAAGATGGGCGTTGATATAGAAAATAATTATGAACCAAAGTATATATCAATAAGAGGTAAGGGAGAATTGATAGATAAGTTAAGAAAAGCAGCAAAAAAAGCTGATAAAGTTTATCTTGCAACTGACCCCGACCGTGAGGGAGAAGCAATTTCGTGGCATTTAGCAAATCTTTTAAAGATATCAGAAGATTCTCAATGTAGAATAGTATTTAATGAAATTACTAAGACTGCTGTAAAAGGATCAATAAAACAAGCTAGAAAAATAAATATAAATTTAGTTGATGCTCAACAAGCTAGAAGAGTATTAGATAGACTAGTTGGATATGAGATTAGTCCTATTTTATGGAGAAATGTAAAGTGGGGGCTAAGTGCAGGTAGAGTTCAATCGGCAGCTTTAAAACTTATCTGTGATAGAGAAGAAGAGATAAAAGCTTTTAATGCAGAAGAGTATTGGACAGTTGATTGTGTGATGAAAAAGGAAAGAAAGAAATTCCCTATTAAGTTGTCTGCAAAAAATGGCAAAAAGATTGAAATAAAAAATGAAGATGAAGCTAAAATTATAGTTGAAGAACTAGAAAAAGGTGAATTTGTAGTAGCTGGGATCAAAAAAGGTAAAAAGGTTAAAAATCCACTTCCACCATTTACTACAAGTACACTTCAACAAGAAGCAAGTAAAAAGCTTAATTTTATGACAAAGAGAACCATGTCTGTAGCACAGGTTTTATATGAAGGTGTTGAAGTTAAGGGACATGGAACAGTTGGTCTTATAACATATATGAGAACAGACTCTGTTAGAATTTCAGAAGAAGCTCAAGGTAAGGCTTTAGAATTTATTAAGAATACTTATGGAGAAGAATATTCACCAGAAAAGCCTAGAGAGTATAAAGGAAAGAAAAACATTCAAGATGCTCATGAAGCTATTAGGCCTACTTATGTTGAAATTACTCCAGAGGTTGCAAAAGCAAACTTAACTAGTGAGCAATATAAATTATATACATTAATTTGGAATAGATTTATGGCAAGTCAAATGGCTTCATGTAGATTAAATACAAATTCAATAGATATAATGAATGGTGATTATAAATTTAAAGCTAGTGGGTCAACAATTGATTTTGATGGTTTTATGAAACTATATCAGTATTCTAATGAGGAAGATGCAGAAGGAGTTATTCTTCCGGTTTTAGAAGAAGGGGAAGTTTTAAAGAAGGAATCCATAGAAGGAAAGCAACACTTTACTCAACCTCCTGCAAGATTTACTGAAGCTTCATTTGTAAAACTTATGGAGGAAAAGGGAATAGGAAGACCAAGTACATATGTACCTACTATTTCAACAATATTAAGTAGAGGTTATGTGCTTAGGGAAAAGAAGAATCTTATTCCAACAGAGCTAGGATTTATAGTAAATAAAATCTTAAGTGATTACTTCAATCAAATTGTAGATGTAGAATTTACTGCTGAAATGGAAAAAAAGCTAGACCATATTGAAGAGGGTAGCGAAGAATGGAGAGAAGTTGTAGATGAATTCTTCAAACCATTGAAGGTAGCTATAGATAAGGCTGAAAAAGAAGTGGCAAAAGTAGTTATTGAAGATAAAGTTAGTGATGTCCCATGTGATAAGTGTGGAAGAATGATGGTTATAAAAAGAGGAAGATATGGTGATTTTCTTGCATGTCCAGGTTATCCTGAATGCAAAAATGCTAAGCCGATAGTGGAAGAGCTAGATGTACCATGTCCTGAATGTGGTAAAAAGATTGTGGTTAAGAAGAGTAAAAAAGGTAAAAAGTTCTTTGGTTGTTCTGGATATCCTGAATGTAAGTTTGTAAGTTGGAATGAACCAGTAAAAGACAAATGTCCTAAGTGTAATTCGTATATGGTTTTAAAATATTCTAAAAAAGATGGAAATTATATACAATGTTCAAATGGTGAATGTGGATATAAAGAAGTTATTAAAAAGGAAGAAAAAACTGACAAAAAAGATAATCAATAGTAATAGAAATGTCGAAAGAACAAAAATGGAGTTGAAATAAATGGCTCTGTGTGATAAACTGAAATAGTCTATAGTAAAAAGAACAAAAATTTTAAAAATTATGAAAATTTAAAATATACTTGAATTTTGATAGATTATTTAAGGGGGAGTTATATGTCATCATTACTTAGCAAAACAAGAATGTTGAACAAGATATTGCAGAAATCAGGAACAGAGCCAGTTGCTTTTGAAGATATATGTAAGCTTTTAAGCGAGGTATTAGAATGTAATGTATATATTGCTAGTAGAAAAGGGAAAATACTAGGATATACTTTTGCGAAAGATTTCGAATGTCATGTTATGAAGAAGAAGGTAATAGAAGAAAGAAGATTTCCAGCGGATTACAATGAAAAGCTTCTTAATATTACAGAAACTATATCTAATTTACCTAATAAAGGTTATTGTGTTTTTGAAGGTGAAGGAGATTGTATGGCGGAAGACAAGCTGTCTACAATTGTTCCTATAGTAGGAAATAGAGAGAGGTTAGGAACGTTACAACTTGCAAGGTTTGGTAGAAGATTTACTGACGATGATTTAGTTTTAGTTGAATATAGTGCAACAATAGTTGGAATAGAAATGCTTAGAGGAAAACAAGTTGAAATAGAGGAAGAAGCAAGAAAGAAAGCTGTTGTACAGCTAGCTATTGGAACTTTATCCTATTCAGAACTTGAAGCTGTAGAGCATATATTTGATGAATTAGATGGAACTGAAGGACTTTTAGTAGCTTCAAAGATAGCTGACAAGGTTGGTATAACAAGAAGTGTTATAGTTAATGCTTTAAGAAAATTTGAAAGTGCTGGAGTAATAGAATCAAGATCCCTTGGAATGAAGGGAACTCATATAAGAATACTTAATGAAAAGTTGTTAGATGAGTTAAAAAAGATTAAATAGTTTGTTTTAAAATCTGTATCTGCTTTAGATACAGATTTTTTAATATATAAAATATATTATTATGTGAAAAAAGTGTATTATATGAATAGTTATTTTTTATGAAGGGGAAAATTGTAATGAGTTTTGTTATATTATTTTTAAGAAGGATAAAAATAATATAAAATTTTGTTGATACAATAAAAACCTTGTGGTATACTAACAAAGGTAATAAAATACACACATTACCCAATGCAGGTAGTTGGTGCCTATTAGGTAGCTATTTGTGAAGAAGGTAGTGGAGGAAAAAACCAGGAGGTAAGAAAATGTCAGTAATATCAATGAAACAATTATTAGAAGCTGGTGTACACTTTGGACACCAAACTAGAAGATGGAACCCTAAGATGGCTCCTTACATCTTTACAGAAAGAAACGGAATCTATATCATAGATTTACAAAAGACTGTAAAGAAGGCTGAAGAAGCTTACAACTTTATTAAGGAAGTTGCTGCAGAAGGAAAAGATATCTTATTCGTTGGAACTAAGAAACAAGCTCAAGAAGCTATCCAAGAAGAAGCTATAAGATCAAACATGCACTTTGTTAACAACAGATGGTTAGGTGGAATGTTAACTAACTTCGAAACAATAAAGACTAGAATTAAGAGATTAGCTGAAATCGAAAGAATGCAAGAAGATGGAACTTTTGATGTTCTTCCAAAGAAAGAAGTTATAAAGCTTAAGGGAGAATTAGAAAAGTTAGAAAAGAACCTTGGTGGAATCAGAAACTTAGACTGCGAAAACATCGGAGCTATGTTCATAGTTGACCCAAGAAAAGAAAAGAATGCTATTTCAGAAGCTAAGATTTTAGGAATTCCTGTAGTAGCTATAGTTGATACTAACTGTGACCCAGAAGAAGTTGATTACGTAATTCCAGGTAACGATGATGCTATAAGAGCCGTTAAGTTAATAACTGCTAAAATGGCTGACGGAATCATCGAAGGAAGACAAGGTGAACAATTAGCTGAATAATTAGCTATGTAAAAAGGTAGGTGAAGGATTCTTCATTTACCTTTTAACCTAAATGATAAGGGTTACTTAATATAAAGGAGGAAATGAATATGATAACTGCAAAATCAGTTAAGGAATTAAGAGAAATGACTGGCGCAGGAATGATGGACTGCAAAAAGGCTTTAACAGAAACTAACGGAGATATAGAGAAGGCTGTAGAATTCTTAAGAGAAAAAGGATTAGCTGCTGCTGCAAAGAAAGCAGGAAGAGTTGCTGCTGAAGGTCTTGTTAAGACATATATTACAGAAGATAACAAGAAGGCTGGTATTGTAGAAGTTAACTGTGAAACAGACTTCGTTGCTGCTAATGAACAATTTGTAGCTTTTGCTGATTCATTAGCTAAGATGGTTGTTGATACAACAGCTACAACTGTTGAAGAATTCTTAAATGAAAAGTACAATGAAGAACAAACAGTTCAAGAAGCTTTAACTGCTTTAATTGCTACTTTAGGTGAAAACATGACAGTAAGAAGATTCAAGAAAGTTGAAGTTGCTAATGGTGCAGTTCAAACTTATATTCACGGTGGTGGAAGAATCGGTGTTGTTGTTGAATTAGGATGCGAAACTGAATCTCAAGTAGTTGTAGATTTAGCTAAAGAACTTTGTATGCAAGTTGCAGCTGCAAACCCATTATTCTTAAATGAAGAAGGTGTTGATAAGGAAGCTGTAGAAAAGGAAAGAGAAATCTACAGAGTTCAAGCTCTTAATGAAGGTAAGCCAGAAAAAATCGTTGATAAAATGGTTGAAGGAAGAATCAAGAAATACTATAAAGAAGTATGTCTTGTAGATCAAGCTTGGGTTAAAGATGGAGATAAGAGCATAGCAAAGCTTGTTGAAGAAAAATCTAAAGAAGTTGGTTCTCCAATCACTGTTAATAGCTTCGTAAGATTTGAAAGAGGCGAAGGTATAGAAAAAGTTGTTGAAGATTTTGCTGCAGAAGTTGCAAAGCAAATGGGTAAATAGTTAAAACCAAAGAGAACACTAAGTGTTCTCTTTTTTTAAAGATATAGGAATTTACGTTGGAGGTATAGAGATGTCTAATTCTAAGTATAAGAGAGTAATGCTAAAGATATCAGGTGAAGCTTTAGCTGGAGAAAATGGATTCGGTTTAGATTTTAATGTAGCTACAAGAATAGCTCTAGAAATTAAAGAACTTGTAAATATGGGGATTGAAGTAGGTGCCGTTGTTGGTGGCGGTAACATTTGGAGAGGTAGAAGCGGAGAAGGTATGGATAGAACTACTGCTGACTACATGGGAATGCTAGCTACTTGTATAAATGCTTTAGCATTACAAGATTCATTAGAACAAGTTGGAGTAATGACAAGAGTTCAAACTGCTATAGAAATGAAGGAAGTTGCAGAACCTTTCATTAGAAGAAGAGCTATGAGACATCTTGAAAAAGGAAGAGTTGTAATTTTTGCAGCAGGAACTGGAAATCCTTATTTTTCAACTGATACGACTGCAGCATTAAGAGCAGCAGAAATAGAAGCAGATGTAATATTATTAGCTAAAAAAGTTGATGGAGTATACGATAAGGATCCTCATAAGTATTCAGATGCTAAAAAATATGATACACTATCATATATAGAGGTTCTTGAACAAGGATTACAAGTAATGGATTCAACAGCTACTTCTTTATGTATGGATAATAATATTCCTATACTTGTATTTGGTTTAGATGAACCTGGAAATATTAAAAGAGCTGCACAAGGCGAAAAAATAGGAACGCTTGTATCAAAAAAGTAGGAGGGTTAAAATGATAAAGGACATTATTAAGAATTCAGAAGAAAAAATGAAAAAGACTATTTCAGTTCTTAATTCAGAGCTATCGACTATGAAAGCAGGAAGAGCTAATCCAACTATGCTTGACAGAATTCAAGTAGAGTATTATGGAAGTTTATGTCCACTTAATCAAGTTGCCAATGTATCTGCTCCAGAACCAAGAGTACTTATGATAACACCTTGGGAAAAACCATTACTAAAGGATATAGAAAGAGCTATACTTAAGTCGGATTTAGGATTAAATCCTTCAAATGATGGTTCAGTAATAAGATTAATAATACCTGAATTAACAGAAGAGACTAGAAAGAACTTAGTTAAGAATGTTAAAAAGACAGGTGAAGATGCTAAAGTTGCAGTTAGATCTGTAAGAAGAGATGCTAATGAAAAGATTAAGGCATTAAAGAAGGATTCAGATATATCAGAAGATGAAGTTAAGAAGGGTGAGGATCAAGTTCAAAAAATAACTGATTCTTACGTTAAAGAAATTGACAACATAATTTCTGCTAAAGAAAAGGAAATTATGTCAATTTAGGCTAACAAACAAAAAACCTGCTTCTAGGGCAGGTTTTTTGTTAATTAGATATTATGGGAGGGGCCAACCTTGTTTAGTTTTTTTAAGAATAAGAAAAAGAATAACTTCGATAATGACGAAAATATAGAATTAGATATGAATAATATCCCTAAACATGTAGCTATTATAATGGATGGTAATGGAAGATGGGCGAAGCAAAGAAATCTTCCAAGAACTATGGGCCATAAAGCTGGTGTAGAAACCATAAGACGCATAATTAAAGAAGGGGATAGACTTGGCGTTAAATACATGACTTTATATGCATTTTCAACTGAAAATTGGAAAAGACCTAAAGAAGAAGTCGGAGCGCTAATGAAGTTACTTGTTCAATACTTAAAGCAAGAAATAGATGAATTAGATAGAAATGGTGTTGTTATAAATGTTCTTGGAGATATCTCTAGACTACCAGAAGAGTGCATAGGGGAAATAGAGAAAGCGAAAGAAAGAACAAAAAATAATAATGGAATAGTTATGAATGTAGCTTTAAATTATGGTGGAAGAGATGAAATTATAAGAGCAATAAAAGCAATAGCCAATGATTATAAAGATGAAAAAATAGATATAAATAATATAGATGATAGTCTAGTGAATAATTATTTATATACTGCAGGAATGCCAGATCCAGACATAATAATTCGACCATCAGGAGAACAAAGATTAAGTAATTTTCTTTTATGGCAATGTGCATATTCAGAGTTTTGGTATTCAGATATTAATTGGCCTGATTTTAAGGAGAAGGATTTACAAAGAGCAATTTATGATTACCAAAACAGAGATAGACGTTTTGGTGGAATAAAATAGATTGAGGTGAAGGTATTGAAATCAGATAACAGATATCTAGGTGCACTTATGATAGCACCATTTATATTATTTATATTTTGGGGAGGTTTACCTCTAAAAATATTTACTTTTATTTTATCTGCTTTTGGAATGTATGAATTTTATAAAGCGTTAAAAGAAAAAGACTTTAAACCAATTGAAATGGTAGGATATATTTTATTGATATTATTCTATTTGTTTAATAATGATTTTGAAAAACTTATTTTTATGATAATTTTAGCAACATTTATACTTTTAATAATACCAGTAGTAGATTTAAAGTATAGCTTTATTGATGTTGCAATTACTTTGCTAGGATTCTTATATGTGGGCATTTTCTTTAGTTTTATATACCTAGTAAGTGAAAAAAGCGGTGGAGCTTTTTATGTATGGCTAATATTTATAGGATCATGGATGACAGATACAACTGCATATTATGCTGGTAGATTATTTGGAAAAACAAAGTTATGTCCAAAAGTAAGTCCTAAGAAAACTATAGAGGGTTCTATTGGAGGGCTTATAGGATCAACAATTTCTTGTGGAATACTAGGAGTTGTTGCCCAAGGATATATAGCTACTTTTCCAATATATCATTTCTTTATTATAGGAGCATTATGTGGCGTGTTTAGTCAATTTGGTGACTTAGTAGCATCTTCTGTAAAAAGATATGTTGGAATAAAGGATTATAGTAATCTTATTCCAGGTCATGGTGGTATATTAGATAGGTTTGATTCAATATTATTCTCGGGATTAATAGTGTTTTATTACTTAACTTTTATATTAGCATTGTAAATTTAAAAAATATTATGTTTTATTTCTGTAAATATAACCCCTTTTCTTTGCATATATTTTAATGTATGTGCAAGGGAGGGGGTTTTTTGGAGTTTAGAAGAAGATATAAGAAACTAATTGATTTGATTATGCTTTTATTAATAATAACGGTTCTAACATTAACTATAAAATACTATTTCAAACCCTTTATATGGATGGTTATAATGTTTCTCATTGCAAATCCGTTATACAAGTTTTTTATAAAGTTAAATATACATGATAAAATTGCAGGAGCATTATCAATTTTATTTGTAAATTTGGCCTTAGTGATATTTATTATTTATCTTGGTGGCAGTATATTCATTTTATTAAAAAAATTATATGAGGGAAATATTAAACTTATAGAAGATTTGATTAGAACTTATATTGGATTTATTGATATAGAAGATGGAAAAAGTATTGCAGGTAGTGTTATATCTATATTAAATCAGGATTTTATAAAAACAGGTGCTATAACAACAGGAGAAGGAATAGCAGCATTCTTTATAGGTAATATATGTGCTTTTTTTATTTTAGTGGATAAAGAAAAAATGAAGGATTTAGTTAAAAGATTGATACCAAAAGATATATTATATAAAGCTAAGTATCAAGGTGGTAACTTTAAGCAAATGATAAGTATTCAAGTTATATTAGTATTAATATCAATCCTTGAAATAATTATAGGATTTATAGTGTTTAGGGTGCCAAAAGCAGTTTTACTTGGAGTTATTTGTGGAATATTAGACATATTACCTTATGTAGGAACAATAATTGTATTTGTACCTATAATAATATACAATATTATAGTAGAAGATTATATAGTAGCTTTTGGGTTAATATGCTTATATATTTTAGTTCAAGTTATTAGAGAAGTTCTTGAAGCAAAATTTTTAAGTGATAAACTAGAATTACATCCCTTATTAGTTTTATTATCTATATATATAGGTATTAAGTTATTTGGGATTCTTGGAATAGTTGTAGGCCCTATGTATGGGATTTTAGCTAAGGATATAATCTATGGAGAAGATAAGTAGCAATTAGGAGGATAAGGACATGAAGAAACTTTCAATATTAGGGGGAACAGGGTCAATAGGACTTCAAACTTTAGATGTAATTAGAAAATCTAATAAAGAGTTAGAATTGATTGGGGTAACTGCTAATTCATCTGTAGGAAAGATGATAGAAATAATAGATGAGTTTAAGCCGAAATATGTAGGAATGATGGATAGTGACTCAGCTTTAAAGATAAAAGAATATTGCAATGAGAATAATTTTAATATTGAGGTTCTTGAAGGAATGGAAGGGCTAATAAAAATAGCATCCCTTGAAGAAATAGATATTGTTGTTACTTCAGTTGTAGGGATGATAGGTTTAAAGCCTACAATGGCAGCTATTGAAGCAAAGAAAGACCTTGCTCTTGCAAATAAGGAGACTCTTGTTGTTGCAGGGGAATTAGTTATGCAGGCAGCAAAGGAGAATGGAGTGGAAATTCTTCCAGTTGATTCAGAACATAGCGCTATTTTTCAATCCCTAAGAGGGAATAGCTTAGATAGCTTAAAAAAGATAATATTAACTGCATCTGGTGGGCCTTTTAGGGGAAGAAAGATAGATGAGTTAAAGGAGACAACTTTAGAAGAGGCTCTTAATCATCCAAATTGGAGTATGGGAAAGAAGATTACAATAGATTCAGCTACGTTAATGAACAAAGGACTTGAAGTGATTGAGGCTCATTGGTTATTTAATTGTAGTTATGACAATATTCAAGTTGTAGTTCATCCTCAAAGTATTATACATTCTATGGTTGAATATAAAGATGCAAGTATAATAGCTCAACTGGGATCTCCGGATATGAGGCTTCCTATACAATATGCATTGAATTATCCAGAAAGAAAAGAAGAAGTAGCTAAATCGATTGATTTTTGGGAAATATCAAAATTAACTTTTGAAAAACCAGATTTAGAAACATTTAAATGTCTAAGACTTGCGTATGAAGCTGGGAAAAAGGGTGGCTTAGTTCCAACAGTTTTAAATGCTGCTAATGAAGTTGCTGTACAATTTTTCTTAGATAAGAAGATAAAATTCTTAGAAATAGGAGATATTATTGAAGAAGCTATAAATTACTTTAGTGTTGAATGCCAAAAAGAGTTATCCTTAGATAACGTAATTGAATTAGATAGAAAAGTAAGAGAATATGTAGCGTGTAATAGAGGTTAGGAGGAAATACATTGAATTATATTTTGGCAATTTTAGGGTTTGGTTTATTAATCATAGTACATGAATTTGGACACTTTATAGCAGCAAAATTAAATGGTGTTAAGGTTGTTGAATTTTCTATAGGTATGGGACCAAAGATACTTTCCCATCAAGGAAAAGAAACAAGATATTCCCTTTCATTATTACCTATAGGTGGTTATGTTCAAATGTTAGGGGAAGAAGAAGCTGTAGATGATGAGAGGAGCTTTTCATCTAAATCACCACTAAGAAGAATTTCTATAATCTTAGCTGGAGCTTTCATGAATTTTGTATTAGCAATAGTTATTTTAAGTACTATATCTAATATTTTTGGATTTGCAACTACAAGCTTAGACAGAATTGAGGCTGGAACACCAGCTGCTTCAGCAGGATTAATGCCAGGAGATAGAATAACTAGAGTAAATGGAAGCAAAGTGTTTACAAATAGCGATATTTCTGTTGGCGTAAATATGAATAAAGGAAAAACAATTGACCTTGAGTATGAAAGAGGAGGCCTAAAAGATACAGTAACTATACAACCTGCATACATAGAGGATGAAGGAAGATATATGATAGGAGTTTATTTCAAGGGGGAAGAAAATCCTAGCATATTAAGTAGTATAAAGGAAAGTTTTAATGAAACTGCATCTTTGATTTCTCAAACTTTTAAAGGGTTAAAAATGATATTTACAGGAGAAGCAAATTTGAAAACTGACGTTGGAGGTCCTGTTACAATAATTAAGATGTCAGCAGGTGCAGCAGAAGTAGGTGTATGGAACTTAATGAAGCTTGTTGCAATACTTTCTGTTAGCATAGCAGTGTTTAATTTATTACCATTCCCAGCTTTAGATGGTGGATGGGCAGTTATATTATTTATAGAATTAATAACAAGAAGAAAGGTGCCAGACAAAATAGTAGGGGCTTTAAATACAGTAGGATTTATGCTACTTATAGGCATTATGATATTAGTAACAATAAAGGATATAATTTTCCCTATTAGTTTTTAGGAGTGTAGGATAAAATGGATAGAAAGTTAACAAGAAAAGTTAAAGTAGGAAAGGTATATGTAGGAGGAGATGCTCCTGTTACAATCCAATCTATGACTAATACAGATACAAGAGATGTTGAAGCTACATTAAAGCAAATTAGAGAGCTTTATAACGCAGGATGTGAAATTATAAGATGTACAGTGCCTGATATGGAGGCTGCTGAAGCAATTAAAGAAATAGTAAAACAATCACCTATTCCAGTAGTTGCAGATATACATTTTGATTATAGATTAGCTCTTAAAGTTGTTGAAAATGGTATATCAGCAGTTAGAATTAACCCGGGAAATATTGGAAGTATTGAAAGGGTGAGAATGGTTGCTGAAGCTTGTAAAGCTAAAAATATTCCAATAAGAATTGGTGTGAATTCAGGTTCTTTAGAAAAAGAAATTCTAGAGAGAGATGGAAAGCCAACAGCTAAAGGATTAGTAGAAAGCGCACTAGCTCATGTTAAAATATTAGAGGCAGTAGATTTTAATGATATAGTAATTTCTATTAAATCTTCAGATGTTAGAATGATGATCGATGCCTATAGACTTATGAGTGAAAAGGTTGATTATCCTCTTCATTTAGGGGTTACTGAGTCAGGAACTCCGTTTAGAGGAACAATAAAGTCAAGTATAGGTATTGGTACATTACTTGCAGAGGGAATAGGAGATACTATAAGAGTTTCCCTTACAAGTGATCCAATTGAGGAAATTAAAGTTGCAAAGGAAATGCTAAAGGCTTTAGGATTAAGAAAGGGTGGTCTTGAATTTGTTTCTTGTCCAACATGTGGAAGAACACAAATAAAGCTTATTGAAATTGCAAATGAAGTTGAGAAAAGACTTGAAGGTAATAATAAAGATATAAAAGTTGCTGTTATGGGATGTATAGTTAATGGACCAGGAGAAGCTAGAGAGGCTGATATTGGTATAGCTGGCGGTAAAGGCGAAGGAATTATATTTAAAAAAGGTGAAATAATTAAAAAGTGCAAAGAAGAGGATTTAATTGAAGAATTAATGAAGGAAATAGAGTTACTTTAATTAAATGTAGAAATATGAGTAAGAGACTTAGAGCGCAACTAAGTCTCTTTTTGCATAATTGAATATAATGAGGCTTATTTTAAAGTGAAGATAAATGGGGATTACATTTATATAGATGGAGGAATAGATTGTGATAAACCCTAATTGATGTAAAATTTTATCTAATTACTTGTATTATTTAAAAAAGTATGTTATTCTAATCTAAGAAGATTTTATTTCAGATAGCTAGAAAAAAGGAGTGGGAGGAAATACCCGCTCTTTCTATTTGTAACGCAACTACTACAATAGTTGCGTTTTTGATTAGGTAAAAAATATTAAACTAGTATTTGGGAATAATAATCTTGAGAAAATTGAATATTGTAAAGGAGGTTTAAAGATGCAAAAAGATGGGTTAGTAGAAAAGGTATCAGCTCTAATACAACCAATTGCAGATGAATTAAACTATGAATTATACTATGTTGAGTATGTTAAAGAGAGCGGAGAAAATTTTCTAAGAATATACATAGATAAGGAAGAAGGAAGCATAAGTCTTACAGATTGCGAAACGCTTTCTAGAAGAGTTAGTACTATGCTAGATGAAGAGGATCCAATTCCGGATTCATATTATTTAGAAGTATCTTCACCAGGTCTTAATAGAGGTTTATATAATGATAACCACTATAAGAGATTTGTAGGAAGAGAAGTAGCGATTAAGCTAAGTGGAGCAGTAAATGGAAGCAAAAATTTTAATGGTATATTAAAAGATGTAACAGAAGATTCAATAGTTGTTAGTAATGGAGAAGATGTTACTATACCAAAAAATAAGATAAAAAAAGCTAATTTGGATGGGGAGATATAGCAAGGAGGATATAATAATGAATGAAGAGTTTATAGGCGCTCTAAAAGAACTAGTAAAAGAAAAGGGGATTAGTGAAGAGTTAATATTCACAACAATAGAGGATGCATTAGTTGCAGCATATAAAAAGAATTATGCCAATATTAATACTTCAGCTCAAAATGTTAGGGTTAGTATGCACAGAGAAACAGGAGAAATACATGTATATGCACAAAAGGTAGTTTGTGATGAAGTATATGATGATGTAACTGAGATTTCTTTAGAAGAAGCTAAGGAAATAAGCCCAAAATATGATGTAGATGATATTGTAGAAATAGAAGTTACTCCAAAGAACTTTGGTAGAGTTGCAGCACAATTAGCTAAGCAAGTAGTAACACAAAGAATAAAAGAAGCTGAAAGAAATATTATTTATAATGAATACAAAGAAAAAGAATTTGATATTATTACTGGTACAATCTTAAGAAAAGATAAGGGAATGGTTTTTGTTAACCTTGGAAAGCTTGAGGGAGTAATAGGACCAAATGAGCAAATACCTAATGAAGAATATAAGTTCAATGAAAAGCTTAAGCTTTATATAGTTGAAGTTAAGAATGGATCGAAGGGAGCTCAAATACATGTTTCTAGAACACATCCAGGGTTAGTTAAGAGATTATTTGAACTTGAAGTTCCTGAAATCTATAATGGAGTTGTAGAAATAAAGAGCATTTCAAGAGAAGCAGGATCTAGAAGTAAGATAGCTGTTTACTCAAATGATGAATCTGTAGATCCAATGGGAGCTTGTGTTGGACCTAAGGGTGCAAGAGTTCAAAATATAGTAAATGAATTAAAGAATGAAAAGATAGATATAATTAAGTGGAGTAAATCTCCAGAAGAATTTATTTCAAATGCTTTAAGTCCAGCAAAGGTATTAAGTGTAGAAGTAGATGAAGATAACAAGTCTGCAAAGGTTGTAGTTGATGATAATCAATTATCACTTGCAATAGGTAAAGAAGGTCAAAATGTTAGATTAGCAGCTAAGTTAACTAACTGGAAGATAGATATAAAGAGCAAATCTCAAGCAGAAGCTTTAAAAGAAAGTGAAGAAGCTACTGTAACTGAATAATGAGGTGTTTTTATGAAAGTTAAGAAGATACCATTAAGAATGTGTACAGGATGCATGGAAATGAAGCCTAAGAAGGAATTAATAAGAGTTGTTAAAAGTCCAGAGGGTGAAGTTTCTGTTGATTTAACTGGAAAGAAATCAGGTAGAGGTGCTTATATATGTAAAAGTGGAGAATGCTTAGAAAAGGCATTTAAAGCTAAGAGATTAAGTAGAAACCTAGATGTAGCTATAAACGAAGATATATATAATAGGCTAAAGGAAGAAATTGAGAATGAATAAGTTTTTTAATTTTTTAGGTTTAGCAAAAAGATCAGGTAACATATTAGAAGGTTACAGTAAATGCAATGAGGAGAGAAATAGAAGAAAGCTTTTTCTGTTTATAATTTCTCCAGATGCATCGGAAGCAACAAGAAAAAAGTTTAAAAATCATTGTAAGGAAAATAATATACCATATATTGAAGATTTCTCAAAAGAGGAATTAGGAGGAGCAGTTGGAAGACCAGAGGTTAAAATTCTAGCTATTTTAGACCAGAACATGGCTAATAAGCTTAATGCTCTTTACGAGGAGGAAAAATATATGAAGTAAAATATTCGGGGGTGACTGTATGTCAAAAATTAGAGTATATGAATTAGCAAAAGAATTAAATGTAAGTTCAAAGGAACTAATAGAATTATTAATGACAGAATTTAACGTTGAAGTGAAAAATCATATGAGTGTAATAGAAGATGAAGATGCAGCTTTAATAAAGGAATTATTAGGTGAGCCAAATAAAGATGAAGCTACAAAGGAAGTATCGGTAGATAATGGTAGCATTGTTGAAGAGTACGAAGAACAATTAAATGAAGAAGTTAATAAGGGTAACGGAAAGAAAAAGAAAACTAGAAAGCAAATAGCTGAAGAAAAGGCAAGAAGAGAACAAGAATTTGCTGAAAACACAATTTTAGAAATTGGTGAAACTATTACAGTTAAAGAGTTAGCAGATTCTTTACAAAAGCCATATTCAGATGTTATTAAGAATTTAATGTTCTTAGGTGTAATGGCTGCTGTTAACCAAGAAATCGACTTTGAAACTGCTGCAAAGTTATGTGATAAGTATGAAATCTTATATGAAAAGAAAGAAGTATCATCTGAACTTGAAAGTTTAGAAGTAGATGCAGAGGATGATGAAAACTTAGTTAAGAGACCTCCAATAGTAACAGTAATGGGTCACGTTGACCATGGTAAGACATCTTTACTTGATGCTATTAGAAAAACAAAAGTAACTAAAACAGAAGCTGGTGGAATTACTCAACACATAGGTGCTTACACAGTAACATTAAATGGAGAAGAAATTACATTCCTTGATACTCCAGGACACGAAGCTTTCACAGCAATGAGAGCTAGAGGCGCTCAAGTTACTGATATAGTTATACTAGTTGTTGCAGCAGATGACGGAATAATGCCACAAACTAAAGAAGCTATAAACCATTGTAAAGCAGCAGAAGTTCCTATGATAGTTGCTATTAATAAGATAGATAGACCAGGTGCTAATATTGATAGAGTTAAGCAAGAATTAACTGAATTTGGATTAGTAGCAGAAGACTGGGGTGGAGATACTATATGTGTACCAGTATCAGCTAAGGAAGGTCAAAATATTGATCAATTATTGGAAATGATTATATTAACTGCTGAAATGCAAGAATTAAAGGCTAACCCAGATAGAAAAGCTAAGGGAACAGTTGTTGAAGCTAAGCTTGATAAGGGAAGAGGACCTGTTGCATCATTATTAGTTCAAAGTGGTACTTTAAGTGTAGGAGATTCTATACTTGTAGGTTCAACTTATGGAAGAATAAGAGCTATGTTTGATGACCAAGGTAAGAAGATTAAATCAGCAGGACCATCAATTCCAGTAGAAATCTTAGGATTATCAGAAGTTCCAGCAGCAGGAGATAGATTTATTCAAGTTAAGGATGAAAAGACTGCTAGAGCTATGGCAGAAGCAAGAAAAGATAAGATAAAGAATGAAACTTTAAATGCTTCCCATAGAGTATCATTAGAAGATTTATATAGTCAAATAAAAGAAGGTACAGTTAAGGAATTAGCTATTATAGTTAAGGCTGACGTACAAGGTTCTGTAGAAGCTATAAGACAATCTCTTGAAAAACTTTCAACAGATGATGTTAAGGTAAGAGTAATTCACGGTGCTGTTGGTGCAATAACAGAAACAGATATAACTCTTGCAACAGCTTCAAATGCTATAGTAATTGGATTTAACGTAAGACCAGACTCAAATGCAATAGCTGCATCAGAAAGAGAAAAGGTTGATGTTAAGACATATAGAATAATATACGATGCTATAGAAGATGTTAAGTCAGCTATGGTTGGTATGCTTGAACCAGAATACAAAGAAGTTGTTCTTGGTAAGGCAGAAGTTAGAGAAACTTATAAGATTTCTAATGTTGGTACAATTGCAGGATGCTATGTATTAGATGGTAAGATTCTAAGAAACTCTGATATAAGAGTTATTAGAGATGGTATAGTTATATTTGAAAGCTCTTTAGCTTCATTAAAGAGATTTAAAGATGACGTTAAAGAAGTAGCAGCTGGATATGAGTGCGGCTTAAGTGTTGAAAAGTTCAATGATATTAAAGAAGGCGATATTATTGAATCATTCAAGATAGAGGCTATAAAGAGAAAAGAGCTTTAAAGAGGTGATGTAAATGCCAAATTATAGAGGCGGCAGAATAAATGAAGAAGTTAAAAGAGAAGTAAGTAATTTAATTAGAAATGAAATTAAAGATCCAAGACTTACAGCTATGATTTCTGTAACTTCTGTAAAAGTTACTAAAGATTTAAGATATGCAAAGGTATATGTAAGTATATTTGCAAATAGCGAAGAAGAGAAGAAAAATAACCTTGATGCACTAAAGAGTGCAGCAGGTTTTGTAAGAAGAGAGATAGCACAAAGAATTAATTTAAGGCATAATCCACAAATAATTTTTGAAATAGATGATTCTATTGACTATGGTATGCATATAGATAGTTTAATAGAAAAGATTAAAGATAAATAATATGACTTTAAAAGATATTTCAAAAGATATTATTGAAAGTAAGAAAATAGGCTTAACCTTTCATGTATCCCCAGACGGAGATGCAATAGGAAGTACATTAGCCCTATTAAATGGACTTAGAGAACTAGGAAAAGATTCATATATAATATCAAGAGAAGTTATCGCAGATAACCTCTCTTTCCTACCTCTAGGAGAAGAAATTAATGGTGATATACCTGAACCTCTAGAAGGAACAGATATGGTTATCGTTTTAGATTGTGGTAATTATGAAAGAATATGTGCAAATCTTGAAAATTATTATGGTAAGCTTATAAATATAGATCACCATGTTACTAATGAAAACTATGGAACAAGTAATTATGTTGAAGCATCATCTGCTGCGACAGCAGAAATTGTTTATTTACTTCTAAAAGAATTAGGTTTTGATTTTAAAGAAAAGGATGAAATCAATGAGAAAATAGGAAGATGTGTATATACATCCCTAGTTACAGATACAGGTGGATTTAGACATTCAAATGTAACAGAAAGAACTCATAAAATAGCATCCGAGCTGATAGCCATTGGGGTTAATAATACTAAAATTCATAATAATCTATTTGATAATAGACCTTATGAAAAAATTAAACTTATTGGCGAAGCTTTAAATAATTTAGAGCTTTTACTTGATGGAAAGTTATCAGCTATAAAACTTTCTAAAAAACTTTTAGACTCCTATAATTTAGGAAATGTAGATACTTCTGATGTTATTTCTATGGCATTAGGGATAAAGGGAGTAGAAGTTTCCTTAGTATTAAAGGAAGTTGAAGATGGAGTAAAGGGAAGTTTAAGATCAAAAGAAGATTTTGATGTTAGAAAAGTTGCAGAGGTTTTAGGTGGTGGTGGCCATATAAAGGCTGCTGGATTTAAAATGAAAAATGTTTCATTAGAAGAAGCTTTTAATAAAGTAATAATTGAAATAGAAAAAGAGATATAGATATGAATGGTGTATTAAATATATTTAAAAATTCAGGAATGTCATCTTTTGATGTTGTAAGAATTGTAAGAAAGGTTGCTTGTGAGAAAAAAGTTGGACATACAGGCACTCTTGATCCCGAAGCGATTGGTGTCTTACCAGTATGTTTAGGAAAGGCAACCAAGATAATAGATTACATTATGAATGATAAGAAGAGCTACAAGGTGAAATTTAAGCTTGGAGTTACTACAACTACATATGATTTAGAAGGTGAAATAATATTAGAAACGGACATTTCTAATATTACAGTTGAAGAGACATTAGAAGCTATAAATAAATTTAAAGGAACATATAATCAAGTTCCACCTATGTATTCTGCACTAAAGAAAAATGGAGTAAGGCTATATGAACTTGCAAGAAAAGGAATAGAAGTAGAGAGAGAAGGAAGACCAATAACTATATATGACATTAAAGATATAGAAATTAACTTTCCTTATATATCTATGGAAGTGACTTGTTCTAAAGGGACGTATATAAGAAGCCTTTGCTATGATATTGGTGAAGAATTAAAAGTAGGGGCTTGTATGACAGAATTGAGAAGAACTGAAACATCTTGTTTTCATGAAAGAGATAGCATTAATATTAAAGACTTAACTAGTGAAAACATACATAATTATATTATATCAATAGAGGATGCATTAAAATTCTATCCTAAACTTAAAGTTAATGAAGGCTTTAGCAAGTTACTTATAAATGGTGTTAGGGTAATGGATAGAAGATTAACAAGTGAAAAAATAGACAATAATATTCTATATAGAGTTTATGATGAAAATGATAGATTTTTAGGTCTCGGGAAAAGAGAACTTAACGGATTTAAAATTGAAAAACTATTAATATAGTAGGAGCTAATGAAGTATGAATGAGAAGCTTAATAGATTTTTAGAAGAAGGTACATATAGTTATGTTGCCCTTGGTAGCTTTGATGGTTTACATTCAGGACATTTATCATTAGTAAATAAGATTATTGAGCTAGCAAATGAAAATAAAGGTAGAAGTATAGTATATACTTTTAAAAATCATCCAAGAACTTTAATAAAAGGAGCAACTCCTCCCAAGCTACTTATGGATAATGAGAGTAAGGAAGAGATATTAGAAGCTTTAGGTGTTGATTTAATATACTTTGAAGAATTTAATGAAGAATATATGAAATTAACTCCAGAGGGATTTATAAAATATTTATGTGAAAAGTTTAAAGTAAAAGGAATTGTTGTTGGATTCAATTATAGATTTGGATATAAGAATATTGGAAATATAGAGATGTTAAAAGAATTATCAACTAAGTATGGATATGAACTTTATGTAATGGAACCTTGCAATTATGAAGATGAAGTTATAAGTAGTAGTAGAATTAGGAACGAATTGCTTAATGGTAATATTAATAAAGCTATGAAGATGCTTAATAGACCTTACTTTATAAAAGGTAAAGTGGTACATGGTAAGAAACTTGGAAGAACTATAGGTTTTCCGACAGCTAACTTAGATTATTCAAAGGAGGCTTTAATTCCTAGAAAAGGCGTATATTATACTAATGTACAATGGCAAGGTAAAATATATAAGGGAATAACATCTGTAGGAAATAATCCAACTGTTAATGGTGATAAATTAACAATAGAAACTTATATTTTAGATTTTAATAATGATTTATATGGGCATAATATAAAAGTATACTTTATTAAAAAGATACGTGATGAGAAAAAGTTTAACTCAATAGATGATTTGGTTATACAATTAAAAAAAGACAAAAATTATGCTCTAGAGGAAAAGTTCTTTGTAAACTTATAAAAAATATTTACAATAAGAATGGCTTTTGTTATAATAGCCATTAGGAACCTAGTCCTATGTTTAAAGAATGCCAACTTTATACATGGCACTAAGGCGATAAATTATGGAGGTGCATTACGCATGGATAAGGCAAAAAAGTTAGAAATAATTAAAGAATTTGGAAGAAATGAACAAGATACTGGTTCTCCAGAAGTTCAAATCGCATTATTAACAGAAAGAATCAATTCTTTAAATGGTCACTTAAAGACTCACAAGAAAGATCACCACTCAAGAAGAGGATTATTAATGATGGTTGGTCAAAGAAGAGGTCTTCTAAATTACTTAGAGTCTCAAGATATCGAAAGATACAGAGCTATTATCAAAAAATTAGGTTTAAGAAGATAATCTTTAGAGCGGATAACTCCGCTCTATTATTTTAAAATTACAAGAAAATTATGTAAAATGTAGATAGTGAAGGGAGGTCCTATCATGAATAAAGTATTAAGCAAAACCATTGCTGGTAGAGAGATGAAGGTTGAATTTGGTAAGATAGGGATGTTATCAAATGCAGCAATTTTTATGAGTTATGGGGATACAGTAATATTAACAAATGTTAATGCTTCAGAACAACCTAGAGAAGGTATAGATTTCTTCCCATTAAGTGTTGAATATGAAGAAAGATTATATTCAGTAGGTAAAATTCCAGGTGGATTTATAAAGAGAGAAGGTAGACCTACAGAAAAAGCAATTCTAAATGGTAGAGCAGTAGATAGAACAATAAGACCATTATTCCCAAAGGGATATAGAAATGATGTTCAAGTTGTATGTACAGTGGTTTCAGTTGAAAAGGATAACTTACCAGAAATTTTAGCCATTAATGCAGCATCAATGGCATTATGTTTATCAAGCATTCCTTATACAATTCCAGTGGCAGCAGTTCAAATAGGATTAATAGATGGAAACTTCGTAGTTAATCCAAATGCTAAAGAAAGAGAAGAATCAATCATGCACCTTACTGTTTGTGCAACAAAAGAAAAGGTTATGATGATTGAAGCTGGAGGTAACGAAATTCCAGAAGATACAATGATAAAGGCTATAGAATATGGATTTGAAAGATGTCAAGATATAATTTCATTCCAAGAAGAAGCTATGGCTACAATGGGTAAAGAAAAAGAGGTTCCTGAATTATACCATGTTGATTTAGATGTAGAAAAAGATATAACTGAATTTGCTGGAGAAATGGTTCAAAAGGCAATGTACATCACTGATAAGGATGAAAGAAACTTAGCAATTGATGAAATCAATGAAAAAGTATCTGAAGAATTTGGTGAAAAGTACGCTGATAAGACTGGTGATATAAAAGAAGTTCTTTATAACATGCAAAAGAAAGTTGTAAGACATATGTTATTAAAGGAAAAGAGAAGACCGGATGGAAGAGCTTTTGATCAAGTAAGACCAATAAGCTGTGAAGTTGGTATATTACCAAGAACTCATGGTACTGGTTTATTTACAAGAGGATTAACTCAAGTAATGACAGTTGCTACGTTAGGTTCAGTTGGAGATATCCAAGTATTAGATGGTATAGATGAAAGCGAAACTACTAAGAGATACATGCATCATTATAACTTCCCAGGATATAGTGTTGGAGAAGTTAAACCATTAAGAGGACCAGGAAGAAGAGAAATTGGTCATGGAGCATTAGCAGAAAGAGCTCTTGAACCATTAATACCATCAGAAGAGGAATTCCCATATACTATTAGATTAGTATCTGAAGTTTTAAGTTCTAACGGTTCTACTTCACAAGCATCAGTTTGTGGTTCAACATTAGCATTATTAGATGCAGGTGTTCCAATAAAGAGACCAGCAGCAGGTATTGCAATGGGATTAATCACATCTGAGGATTTAAGCGAAGAAGCAGTATTAACTGATATTCAAGGAATAGAAGATTTCTTTGGAGATATGGACTTTAAGGTAGCTGGTACAACAGAAGGTATTACATCAATTCAAGTTGATACTAAGCTTCAAGGTTTTTCGTTTAATGTAGTTGAAAATGCTATTAAAGATGCTAGAAAAGCTAGATTATTCATCTTAGATAAGATAAATGAATGTATAGGAAGTCCTAGAGAAGAAGTTTCTCTATATGCTCCAAAAACATCTATTATTCAAATAGATCCAGAAAAGATTAGAGACGTAATTGGAACTGGCGGTAAGGTTATAAACAAGATTATAGCTGATACTGGAGTTAAGATTGATATTAAGGAAGATGGTACAGTATTCGTATCTTCACCTGATCATGATGGAGTTAATGCAGCAATTAAAATTATTGAAGGCATTACTAAGGAAGTTCAAGTTGGTGAAGTATACTTAGGTAAAGTTACAAAAATAACTACTTTTGGTGCTTTTGTAGAAGTTCTTCCAAATAAAGAAGGATTAGTTCATATATCTAAGCTAGCTAAGGAAAGAGTTAATAAGGTTGAAGATGTAGTTACTGTTGGTGATGAAATCTTAGTTAAGGTTGTAGAAATAGATAACCAAGGAAGAGTTAACCTTTCTAGAAAAGATGCTTTAGCTGAAAATGAAGAAAATAAAGAACAAGAATAATATGAACATAAAAGGGCAATTCATTGCCTTTTTTCTATATATATTGAAATATAGAATAAGATACCACGAATTACTTTATACTATATAAAGAGAATTCGTGATTTTTATTATAGGAGGAAAATATGTATAATTTTTATACTTTAAAAAATGGACTAAGAGTAATAACAGAAAAAGTAGATGGGGTAAACTCTATAAGCGTAGGAGTAATGATACAAAATGGTTCTAGAAATGAAACTCCTGAAGTTAATGGAATATCACATTTTATTGAACATATGTTTTTTAAGGGGACAGATAAGAGAACAGCAAAAGAAATTGCAGAGTCAATTGAGAATATAGGTGGCCAAATAAATGCATTTACAAGTAAGGAAGCTACTTGTTACTATGTTAAAAATTTGTATACTCATTTAGATTTATCCCTAGAAGTGCTTTCAGATATGATATTAAACTCAAAATTTGATGGGGAAGAAATAGAAAGGGAAAAAGGGGTAGTTATTGAAGAAATTAATATGAGTGATGACAATCCAGAAGATGTTCTTGAGGATTTACATTCAAAAGCATGCTTTGATAATAATTCCTTAGCCTACCCAATTTTAGGGACAATTGATAAGGTTAAGAGTTTTACTAGAGATAAAATAAAGAATTTTATAAAAGAAAAATATACTCCATATAACACAGTAATATCTATATGTGGTAAGTTTGATGAGAAGGAAGTGGAGACTTTAGTAGAACAATATTTTGGAGGGTGGAAAAGCGATAATATCTATGTTCCAACATACGGTGAAACTTTAGTACAATTAAACTCTATGACAGCTACAAAGGAGATAGAGCAACTTCATGTAAGTCTTGGTTTAAAGGGGCTTCCTTTTGGCCATGATAAGGGATATGGCCTTGTATTGTTAAGTAATATATTTGGTGGTGGAGCATCATCTATACTATTCCAAAGAGTAAGGGAACAACTAGGGTTATGTTATAGCATTTATTGTTACCCTCAACCATATCAAGGTGCAGGAGTATTAAATATATATGCTGGTCTTGGAAAGAATTATGGTGAAAAAGCTTTAGATGCTATTAAGCATGAGTTAAATAACTTCGTTAAGGAAGGTATAACTAAGGAATTATTAGATGTTAATAAAGAAAAGATAAAAGCAAATTATATTTTAGGATTAGAAAGTACTAGTTCAAGAATGTTTAGTAATGCAAAATCTGTATTGTTTAAAAATAGAGTAACTACTCAAGAAGAGGTTATAGAAAAAGTTGATAGAATCAATATGGATGATATTGATTTTGTATTAAAGGAATGCTTTGGAAGTGGAGTATTAAATACTTCTTATGTAGGACAAAATGTTGAGGCTGATAAGTTAAATTCTATAATATTAGATTCTGATAAAGCATATAATAATAAAAATAATTTTAGAAAAATAAAAATATAAGAATAAAATCTCTCTTTATATCATATGTATTATGTAGGTAATAAGGAGGGATTTTTATGTCAGGAGAAAACATAAAGTTACTTAGTGAAATAGAAAGATATGAACTTATAAACATAAATGATGGAGAAAAGTACGACTATCTTCAAAATAATGACTTAGTAGTAGATGATGATGGAAAGATACGATATCTTATTATAAATACTACTGGAAGTAAGATGGGGTTATTCAGTAGGTCTAGAGAGTTTTTAGAGATTCCATGGGAGTGTGTAAAGAAGATTGGATCAAGAACTATAATACTTGATGCAGAAGATAATGATGTAAAGAGAGCTAAGCTATAAAATCTGGAGGTAATGACTTGAAAATAGTTATACAAAAGTTTGGCGGTACATCAGTTTCTACCAAGGAGAATAGAGAAAAAGTAATGGCGAAAGTAAAGGAGTCAATTGATAATGGATATAGTCCTGTAGTTGTTGTATCAGCAATGGGGAGAAAGGGCAGTCCATATGCAACTGATACTTTACTTTCTTTAGTTAATGAAAATTTTATAAAAGAAAATAAGTTAGCGGCAGATCTTTTAATGTGCTGTGGAGAAATAATTAGTTCTGTTGTAATGTCATCAGATATGAGTAGTAAAAACATTGATGCTTTTCCTATGACAGGCGGACAAGCTGGATTAATTACTAATAAAAATTTTGGTGAAGCAACTTTGATTTCAACTAATGAAAAAGAAATATTAGATGTAATATCACAAGGAAGAGTTCCTGTTGTAACTGGATTTCAAGGATTAACAGAGAATGGATATTTTACTACATTAGGAAGAGGTGGAAGCGATACTACAGCTTCAATACTTGGAGTAATGTTGGATGCAGAAAGAATTGAAATATATACAGATGTTGATGGGGTAATGACAGCAGACCCTAGAATAGTAAAGAGTGCATCAGTAATTGATATTATAAGCTATGATGAAGTATTTCAACTTGCAGATCAAGGTTCTAAAGTAATACATCCTAGGGCTGTTGAGTATGCTAGAGAAGGTAATATTCCTATCATGATTAAAAATACTTTAAATGATACAATAGGTACATTAATTAATAATGTAGGAGATAGAAAGAAGAGAAGATTAGTTACAAGCATAACTAATCATGATGATAGAATTCAAGTTACCTTAAATCTTGATGATAATAAGGGCAATGATAGATATAATGATGTGTTAGAAATAATAGCTGCAAATAAAATTAGTTTAGATTTAATTAATATTTTTCCAAGGCAGCAAGTATTCACAATATCTAAAGCTGCAAAGGATATTGTAAAAGATATATTTGATAAATTAAATTTGAAATATACATTAATAGATAACTGTAGTACTATAGCCTTAGTAGGAGCAGGAATGAATGGAATACCTGGAGTTATGGCAAAAATTTACAAAGTATTAAGTGATAGCAATATAGAGGTATTACAAACTGCAGATTCTCATATGACTATTTGGTGTTTAATTCATACCGAAAATTTAGAAAAAGCTATAAATGCCCTTCATAAAGCCTTTAAACTTTAAAATTGTATCTTTATAAAGTATAAAAACATTCCTCCTGTACAAAATAAAACTGTACAGGAGGAATGTTTTTATGGAGGATACTAAATTAACAAATAAGTCAACAAAATCTGGAAGTGAAGAGACACAAGAAGAATTAAAAGAAAACAATGAGAAAATGAAATCTGTTAAGGAATATGGTAACACAACGATGGCAGTACCAAATGAAAGAATTCAAGTCCTTTCAATAATAGGGCAAATTGAAGGACATAATGTTTCGCCAGCCCAAACTAAAGCAACTAAGTATGAACACGTAATACCACAACTAATTTCTATAGAACAAAATAAAAATGTAAAAGGTGTACTAATCGTATTAAATACAGTAGGAGGCGATGTTGAAGCTGGCCTTGCAATATCAGAAATGATAAATTCAATCTCTAAGCCAACAGTTTCAATAGTTATAGGAGGAGGTCACTCTATTGGAGTACCTTTAGCTACTTCTTCTGATTATTCTTTTATAACTCCGTCAGCTACTATGATAATTCACCCAATAAGAATGAATGGATTTATTATAGGAGTTTCACAAACCTTCGATTATTTTAAGAAGATGCAAGAGAGAATCAATGATTTTATTGTAAGAACTTCAAATATTAAATTAGAAACATTGGAAGAATTTATGATGCAAACAGATGAATTACTAAATGATGTAGGAACTATGTTGATTGGTAAGCAAGCTGTAGATTGTGGACTTATAGATGAAGTTGGGGGAATAAGTAAAGCCCTTGAAAAATTAAATGAATTAATAGGAGATGAAAAATAGGGATGTAAGCCCTATTTTTTTTCTTTCTAAAAAGGAATTAAGGAGAAAGTGTAGAAATTATTATGATGGGGTGATTTTAAGTGAGTAGAAGTAATAGTAAAAGAAAAAACACAAAAGAAACAAAGAAAAAAGTACAAGGTCATAATAGTGAAATTACTGGAATTATATTTATAGCATGTGGAATACTGAGTGCAGTATCAATATATACAAATCTAGCTGGATTTTTATCTACATTTTCACAGAAGATAGCACATTTACTATTAGGAATAGGAGCTTATGTAGTACCTATTTATTTAATTTATTTAGGATATAATTATTTAAAGGGAAGAGGAAAAATAAATCTTGATAAAAAGTTTTATGGTATTACTCTATTTGTTGGGGTAATTATTTTATTTTCAGGAACATTTTATGTAGAATCATTAAATAATATTACCTTTGGAAAGGGTATGAGTAATATAATTCAAACAATAGTAAAAGCTGATTATGGATTTAATGGAGGTCTTGTTGGACATCTTATATCTTATCCTCTATTTAAAATACTTGGATTTGTAGGTTCATTTATTGTGTATATAGCGCTTATAATTATAGCTTCTATACTAACATTTAGTATTTCAATTTTTGATTTAGGTGAAAGAGCAAATGTAAAAAGGAAAGAATTTAAAAAGAGAAGAGAAATTTCACCAACAATCAAGAACGAGGAAAGAAATGACTTTATAAATGTAATTGAAAAAGAAGAAAAACTAGAGCCTAATAGGGAAGAATTTTTAAAGGGAGTAAATCATAAAATAAAGATCCTTGATTTTATGAAAAATGCAACTATTGATGATGAGCTTGAGGTGGCTGTAGAAAATAACACGGAAAAAGAAATATCTTCATTTATTAACAAGGAAGAATCTATGCCTTCTCTTAAAAAAGAAAAGCTTGATAACGGAATAAAGGAAAGTGTGAATAAAGAAATTGAAGATATACTAAATGAAGATAAAGAAGAAATAGAGAAAAAAGAATATGTATTTCCTAATACAGAACTTTTAAATGTTAATAATAAAACTAAATTAAATAGCTCTGATAAAAAGGAATTAATTGATAGTGCAAATAAGCTAGAAGAAACTTTAGGAAGTTTTGGAGTAGATGCAAAAGTTGTTCAAGTTACAAAGGGACCTTCAGTAACTAGATTTGAACTTCAGCCTAGTCCTGGTGTAAAAGTTAGTAAAATAGTAAATTTATCAGATGATATAGCATTAGGGCTTGCAGCCTCTGGGGTGAGAATTGAGGCGCCTATTCCTGGAAAGGCAGCAGTTGGTATAGAAGTACCCAATAAAAAACAAACACCAGTATTTTTAAGGGAAGTATTAGATTCAAAAGAGTTTACTAGTAGTAATAAAAAGTTAGCTTTTGCCTTAGGAAAAGATATAGGAGGAGCTTGTGTTGTAGGAGATTTAAGTAAGATGCCACATACATTAATTGCAGGGGCTACTGGTTCTGGTAAGAGTGTATGTATAAATTCTTTAATTATAAGTTTATTATATAAATATTCTCCTGATGAAGTTAAGTTACTTATGGTTGACCCGAAGGTTGTTGAGCTAAATGTTTATAATGGAATACCGCATCTTTTAATTCCTGTAGTAACAGATCCAAAGAAAGCAGCTGCTGCATTAAATTGGGCTGTTAATGAGATGACAAAAAGATATAATCTTTTTGCTGAAATGGGAGTAAGAAATATTGATTCATACAATGCTTTGATGGATAAAGGAATTATTGAGGAGAAGCTACCTTATATAGTTATAATTGTAGATGAGCTTGCTGATTTAATGATGGTTTGTCCTAATGATGTGGAAGATTATATAGGAAGGCTGGCACAAATGGCAAGAGCAGCTGGTATGCATCTTGTTATAGCAACGCAAAGACCATCTGTAGACGTAATTACAGGCGTTATAAAAGCCAATATACCATCTAGAATTTCATTTGCTGTTTCTTCTCAGGTTGACTCAAGAACAATATTAGATTCAGCTGGAGCCGAAAAATTACTTGGTAAAGGTGATATGCTTTATTATCCTGTTGGGGAGAGCAAACCTCAAAGAGTTCAAGGATGTTTCATCTCCGAAGAGGAAGTTGAAAAGGTAATAGAATTTATTAAATCAGAAGAAAAAGATGCAGTTTATGAAGAATCTATTTTAGATCATATAAATAATGAAACAGAAGGCAAGAATATAGATAGTAGTGATGATGCTGATGAGTTGTTACCAGAAGCTATAAACTTAGTAATTGAATATGAGCAGGCATCAACATCTTTCTTGCAAAGAAGACTAAGAGTTGGATTTAACAGAGCTTCTAGAATAATGGATCAGCTAGAAGAAAGGGGAATAATTTCCCCTAAAGATGGAAGTAGACCAAGGCAAGTTTTGATGAAAAAAGAAGATTTACTCCATAATTCAGATAATATGGAAGAAAATTAACTTGTAATACTTATAAAAGCGATATAAAATGTTTTTGATATAGTATTAAAGTAGAGTAATACACAGGAGGAAACACATTTGAAAAAGTATAAAGTTGGAATGGTTAGCTTAGGCTGCGATAAGAATAGAGTAGATGCAGAAATAATTCTAGGTAGAATGAGTGAGCAATACGAAATAACAAATAATCCAAAGGAAGCAGATATAATAATAGTAAATACTTGTGGTTTTATAGAGTCAGCAAAGCAAGAATCTATAGATACAATTTTAGAGATGGCAGAATATAAGAATAAGTATAAGTGTAAAATGTTGATAGCTACAGGTTGTCTTACACAAAGATATGGAAAAGAATTACAAGAATTAATGCCAGAAATAGATATTACTCTTGGAGTTAATGACTACGAAAAGATTAATGAGTATATAATGAACTTTATTAATAATGATGAAAAGTTAATAGAGGTAAATTATTCAGATCAAAAGATTAATGAAGGTATAAGAATACTTACAACAAAATCCCATACAGCTTACCTAAGAATAGCAGAAGGGTGTAACAATTTCTGTACTTATTGTATCATTCCTAAAATAAGAGGAAAATTTAGAAGTAGAGATAAAGAAAGCATTATAAAAGAAGCAGAATTATTAAGTAAGAGTGGTGTGAAAGAATTAATTTTAATAGCTCAAGACTTAACTATGTATGGTATAGATCTTTATGGTGGCCAAAAGTTACATGAACTATTAAGAGAATTATCAAAGGTTGAAGGAATTGAATGGATAAGACTATTATATTGTTATCCAGAAGAAATCTATGATGAATTAATAGATGAAATGGCTAATAACAATAAGGTAGTTAAATATTTAGATTTACCAATACAACATATAAGTAATAACATTTTAAGATTAATGGCAAGAAAAACAAGCAAAGAAGCTATAATTAATAAGATTGAAACATTAAGAGAAAGAATTCCTGGTATTGTATTAAGAACTTCTTTAATTGTAGGGTTTCCAGGTGAAACAGAAGAAGATTTTAATGAATTAACAAAGTTTTTACAAGATTATAAATTAGATAATGTAGGGGTGTTTAAATATTCTCAAGAAGAGGGAACACCAGCTGCAAAGATGGAAAATCAAGTGCCTGAAGAGATAAAGGAAATTAGAGAACGAAACTTAATGTTAGTGCAACAAGAAGTAGCAAAAGAAATAAATGAATTGAAAATTAGTAATATTTATGATATTCTTGTTGAAGGACATAATGGAGAATATTACTATGGAAGAAGTTATGAAATGGCTCCTGAAATAGATGGTGTAGTATTCTTTGATTCAGAAGAGAATATAAAAACTGGGGCAATAGTTAAAGTTAAGATTACTAATTGTGCCGATTATGATTTAATGGGAGTTGTGGTTTATGAATCTTGCAAATAAATTAACTGTAATTAGGATCTTTTTAGTTCCCATCTTTTTAATATTTATTGCTGTTCAAGGTATACCATATGGTACATTTATTGCAACATTTATATTTATTTTAGCGTCACTTACAGATAAATTAGATGGGTATATAGCTAGGAGCAGGAATCAAATAACTAACTTTGGAAAGTTTATGGACCCCCTTGCAGACAAGCTGCTTGTAACATCAGCTTTAATATCTTTGGTAGAGCTACAAATGGTACCTAGTTGGGCAGCTATAGTTATAATTGCAAGAGAGTTTGCTGTATCTGGATTAAGAACAATAGCGGCTTCAGAAGGAAAAGTAATAGCTGCTAGCTGGTGGGGGAAGATAAAGACAGTAATACAAATAATAGCTATAGTGCTATTATTATTACAATTTAATATTACTACATCTTCATACTTAACAAATTTAGTTGAATCAAGTGGATTTTGGAATTGGTTCTTCATGAATGTACCTAGTTGGATGTTAAATATATCTGTAGTAATAACATTAATATCTGGTTGGGATTATTTTAGAAAGAATAAGCATACAATTGATATGAATAAATAATATACATGTGAGATCGTACTAATATATTTAGCACGATCTCTTTTTTAAAATAATTTATAAGTAACTTTAGTAGTTGAATTAGTGATTTCTTATAAAATTTAATAAAAAGTATATAGATGTATAAAAACAATCAAATGTGATAATACTAAAGAAGAATTTGCCATAAAATGGAGAAAAGAAAGTTTTATGTTGACTATAAATAATAAATACTATATAATATGATTATAGAACATAAGTTCGTTTGTGAAAGAGGTGTAAGAATAAAAATGAGTAACATAAATATGGATAAATTAAAAGCTATAGAAAGTGCTATGAGCCAAATAGAAAAGCAATTTGGTAAAGGTTCTGTAATGAAATTAGGAGAAGATAGTACATTAAGTATTGATTCTATATCAACAGGATGTTTAGATCTTGATATAGCACTTGGAATTGGTGGAGTTCCAAAGGGAAGAATAGTAGAAATATATGGACCTGAAAGTTCAGGTAAAACAACAGTTGCATTACATATTGCTGCTGAAGCTCAAAAGGCAGGTGGAGCAGTAGCTTTTATTGATGCTGAACATGCTTTAGATCCTAGTTATGCGAGAAAGATTGGTGTTGATACTGAAAATCTTATAGTTTCACAACCAGATACAGGAGAACAAGGTCTTGAAATAGCAGAAGCCTTAGTTAGATCTGGTGCTATTGATGTTCTTGTAGTTGACTCTGTTGCTGCATTAGTACCAAGAGCAGAAATTGAAGGAGAAATGGGTGATTCTCACGTAGGGTTACAAGCAAGACTTATGTCTCAAGCGTTAAGAAAGTTAGCAGGAACTATTAGTAAAACTAATTGTGTTGCCATATTTATTAACCAATTAAGAGAAAAGGTTGGAGTTATGTTTGGTAATCCAGAAACTACAACAGGTGGTAGGGCGCTTAAGTTCTATGCTTCTGTAAGACTAGATGTTAGAAGAATAGATTCAATCAAGCAAGCTGATGCTATAATAGGTAATAGAACTAGAGTAAAAGTAATGAAGAATAAGGTTGCCCCTCCATTTAAACAAGCTGAGTTTGATATTATGTACAATGAAGGTATCTCAAGAACAGGTAATATAGTAGATGTTGGAGTTAAGGAAGGCATAGTACAAAAGAGTGGAGCTTGGTTCTCATATGGAGATGTTAGATTAGGTCAAGGTAGGGAAAATGCTAAGATTTACTTAAAGGATAATCCTGAAGTAGCATTAGAAATTGAAAATCAAATTAGAGAGAAGCATTCTTTACCTTTATATGTTGGTGAAGTTGCTGTTAAACAAGAAGTATCTACAGATAAAGAATAAAAAAGAGACGGTATACCGTCTCTTTTTTGTTGTATATTATATGTAAAGAAAATAAAAGTGAATAATAGCGAGAAAAAATATCAAAAATAGATAATAAAAAAAATAAAAAGGTTTTCATTATGAGCGAAATAAATAGAAAATAAGAGGAAAAGCTAGTAAAATAGTGTATTGATAATATAATAAAGGGAATACTTATAAAGACGTGCTAACTTGACATAATTTGATTTTTCAGATAAAATAATAACAAATACTGGTTTATCATATTCCTATAAACAGTGAGAATTATATGATACCTACTATGCTTTCTTGTTTACTTATAATAGAAAGTTTACAAGCTAGGAGGTGTTTGCGTGCAAACGTATATGATAATATTAATAGACATTGTTGTTTTATTAGTTTTAGGAATAGTATTTTATAAAACGATTCAAGCAGCATCAAAAAAGAAAATAGAATTACTTGAAAAAGAAGCTACAACTGTTTTAGAAAGTTCAAAGAAAGAAGCAGAAGCTTTAAAGAAAGAAGCTATTTTGGAGGCAAAAGAAGAAGTTCATAGATTAAGAACTGATTGTGAAAGAGATTCACGAGAAAGAAGAAATGAAGTTCAAAGGCTTGAAAGAAGATTAATACAAAGAGAAGAGTCTTTAGATAAAAAGAGTGACTCTTTACAAAAGAAAGAAGATGCACTAAATGAGAGAGTGAACGAAGTTCAAAAAATGGAGGAAAAGGTTCAAGAGGTTTATAACCAAAGAAGAGAAGAACTTGAAAGAGTTTCTGGGTTATCATCTGATGAAGCAAGACAAATCCTTTTAGAAGAAGTTCGTAAAGAAGTATCTCATGATGCAGCTTTAATGATTAAGGACATCGAGAGTAGGGCAAAGGAAGAAGCAGATAAAAAGTCAAGAGAAATCATTACAACTGCTATTCAAAGATGTGCTGCAGACCATGTGTCTGAAACAACAGTACATGTAGTAGCCTTACCAAATGATGAAATGAAGGGTAGAATAATAGGTAGAGAAGGTAGAAACATTAGAACCCTAGAGACATTAACAGGAGTAGATTTAATTATAGATGATACTCCGGAAGCAGTTATCTTATCAAGTTTTGATCCAATTAGGAGAGAAGTTGCTAGGATGGCACTAGAAAAGTTAATAGTGGATGGCAGAATACATCCGGCAAGAATCGAAGAGATGGTTGAAAGAGCTCAAAAAGATGTCGAAAATGACATTAAGGAAGAAGGAGAACAAGCAGCGCTAGAAACTGGTGTGCATGGACTTCATCCAGAACTTATAAGACTACTTGGTAGATTGAAATATAGAACAAGTTATGGACAAAATGTTCTAAAACATTCCATAGAAGTTTCATATTTGGCTGGTTTAATGGCTTCAGAATTAGGATTAGATGTTACTCTAGCTAGAAGAGCTGGCTTACTACACGATATTGGAAAGGCTGTAGATCAAGAGCAAGAGGGACCTCACGCTTTAATAGGTGGAGATCTTGCTAAAAAGTATCATGAGTCACCAGTAGTAGTTAATGCAATTGCGGCCCATCACGGCGATGTTGAAATGCAATCTTTAGAAGCTATATTGGTTCAAGCAGCAGATGCTATATCAGCAGCTAGACCAGGTGCAAGAAGAGAAACGCTAGAAGCCTATATCAAGAGATTAGAGAAATTAGAAGAAATTGCAAATTCGTATGAAGGTGTAGAAAAATCATATGCCATTCAAGCTGGTAGAGAGATTAGAATTATGGTTAAACCAGATCATGTTGACGATTTAGGTGCGGTTGAACTTGCACATAACATTGTTAAGAGCATTGAAGAACAGCTAGAATATCCAGGACAAATAAAGATAAATGTTATAAGAGAAACTAGAGCAGTAGATTTTGCAAAATAAAGAATCAGAGTTGTTAATATTATTCAATATTAACAACTCTTTTAAATTTATTATTATTTTAGAAAAAAAGTAGCTAAAAAAAAGGATTTTAAAAGTTTACATAGAATATATTTAAAGAGAAAGTAATTATATTTTATTTTGTAAACGATTAGTAGGTCTGGGAGGAGAAATAAAAATGGAAGTATTAAAAGTATCAACAAAATCCAATCCAAATTCAGTTGCAGGTGCTTTAGCTGCAATTATAAAAGAAAAAAATATTGTGGAAATACAAGCTGTAGGGGCAGGAGCAATAAATCAAGCTGTTAAGGCCATAGCTATCGCTAGAGGCTTTGTTGCACCAAGCGGTAAAGATATCGTTTGCATTCCAGCATTCACTGATATAGAAATTGATGGTGAAGAAAGAACTGCAATTAAGTTAATTGTACAACCTAGATAAGAAATAGCCTCACCTTTATTATGGTATAAAAGATAAGATTTATAAAAGTCTTGAAATTCTTTTCAATCTCATATATAATAATAAAAGTTAAGTGAAAGCTTATAGAATATTTAAAGAGGTGAATGTAATGGTTTCAAAAGAAGTTGTAGTTAAGAATGGAACTGGTTTACATGCTAGACCAGCAACTTTATTAGTTAAGAAGGCTTCATCTTTCAAATCAGATGTAAGCATAGAATTCAATGGTAAGAAAGCAAACGTTAAGAGCTTAATAGGAGTTCTTTCATTAGCTGTAACTAAGGATTCTGTAATAAACGTTATTGCTAACGGTGATGATGAAGCTTTAGCTGTTGAAGAAATAGTTAAGTTAATTGAAAACTTAGAAGACTAGTATGTCAAAAAAAGGTTTCTCGTAAGAGAAACCTTTTATTTGTTTTCAAAAATATATTTACATCTAAATATTAGTGATATTAAGTCAATGCTGCTTAAGAATATAAGGAAATAGAAGATTCTAAGTATTAAGGCAGAACCAAATGAAAGCATATAAAAAATATTGATATTTATTAAAGCAAGTATGCCATAATTGAACCCGCCTAAAAGAGAAATTAAAAAGGAAATTTTATCGAAAATATTTAATTTGCACATTATATAGTTCACTCCTATCAAAAGTTTATTCTAATCTAATTTATATGTAAACAAAACATAAATATTACTAGGTGAAATATTTTTTTCATAAAGTAATGTCAAACTTAAAAAAATATGTTATAATACGAATGATGATTTAAAAAAATAAAAATATATTCGTATGGAGGCAAGTGATGAGAAATTTATATGATAGTCCATTAAATTCAAGATATGCATCAAAAGAAATGAGTTACATATTTTCAGATGATATGAAGTTCACAACTTGGAGAAAGCTATGGGTTGCTTTAGCAGAGTGTGAAAAAGAATTAGGATTAAACATAACTGATGAACAAATTAATGAGTTAAAAGCTCATATTGATAATATAAATTATGAAGATGCAATTAAGAGAGAAAAAGAAGTAAGACATGATGTAATGAGTCATGTATATGCATATGGATTACAATGTCCAAGTGCAAAAGGAATCATACACTTAGGTGCTACAAGTTGTTATGTGGGTGATAATACAGATGTAATAATTATGAGAGATGCACTTTTATTAGTTAAGAAGAAGATAGTAACTGTATTAGATAGATTAAGCAAATTTGCTATGCAATATAAGGATATGCCTACTTTAGGCTTTACACATTTTCAACCTGCACAATTAACTACTGTTGGTAAGAGAGCTACCTTATGGATGCAGGATTTAGTAATGGATATTGAGAATATAGACCATTTATTATCAACTTTAAAGTTAAGAGGGGTTAAGGGAACTACTGGTACTCAAGCTAGTTTTATGAACCTTTTTGAAGGAGATGAAGCTAAAGTTAAAGCTCTTGATAAAATGGTTGCTGAAAAAATGGGATTTGATAAGAGCTTTGGAGTAACAGGTCAAACTTATCCAAGAAAGCTTGATTCAATAATCTTAAATACATTATCAGAAGTTGCTCAAAGTGCTTATAAGTTTTCAAATGATTTAAGATTACTTCAAAATATGAAGGAGATGGAAGAGCCATTTGAAAAGCATCAAATTGGTTCCTCAGCTATGGCATATAAGAGAAATCCTATGAGAAGTGAAAGGATGGGAGCTCTTGCTAGATACGTTATAGTTGATGCATTAAATCCAGCGATAACAGCTTCAACTCAATGGTTTGAAAGAACTTTAGATGACTCTGCAAATAAGAGAATTTCAGTAGCAGAAGCTTTCTTAGCTTTAGATGGTGTATTAAATCTTTATATAAATATATCAGAAAATATGGTTGTTTATGATAAAGTAATATCAGCTCATGTTAATAATGAACTACCATTTATGGCTACTGAAAATATTATGATGGAATCAGTAAAAAGAGGTGGAGATAGACAAGAACTTCATGAAAGAATTAGAGAACATTCAATGGCTGCAGCTCAAAGGGTTAAGGGTGAAGGCTTAGATAATGATCTTATTAAGAGAATCATTGCAGATGATAGTTTTAATCTTTCAAAAGAAGAAATTTTAGCTATAATAGATCCAACAAAGTTTGTTGGTAGAGCCCCAAGCCAAGTTGTTGAATTTATTGATGAGTACATTACTCCAATCGTAGAAGATAATAAGGATGCTGTTGATATTCATAGTGAAATCAATGTATAGTCTAGTAAAAAGTCCGAGCATGGTATGCTTGGGCTTTTTCTGCTATAATAGTTATAGTTAAAGAAAACATTTACACCATCTAATAAAAGGAGTAGAAAATTAATTATGAAAAAATATATTATTGCTTTAGATCAAGGAACAACAAGTTCAAGAGCTATTGTATTTGATAAAAATCAAAATATATTAGGGGTAAGTCAAAAGGAAATAACGCAAATTTACCCTAAAGAGGGATGGGTAGAGCATAATCCCATGGAGATTTGGGCTAGTCAATATGGTGTACTTCAAGAAGTAATGGCAAAGATTAATATTAACCCTAAAGATATAGCTGCAATAGGCATTACAAATCAAAGAGAAACTACTATAGTATGGGATAAGACAACAGGTGAACCAATTTATAATGCAATTGTATGGCAATGTAGACGTACTTCAAAGATGATTGACCAATTGAAGGATAGTGGAATAGATAAATATGTACAAAAGAAAACAGGTTTAATTCCTGATGCATATTTTTCTGCAACTAAAATTAAGTGGATTTTAGATAATGTAGAAGGTGCTAGGGAAAAAGCTGATAAAGGAGAGTTATTATTTGGAACAGTTGATACATGGCTTACTTGGAAGATGACAGAAGGAGAAGTGCATGTTACTGATTATACAAATGCTTCAAGAACTATGTTATATAACATAAGGGAATTAAAGTGGGATGAGGAATTATTAAGGATTTTCAATATTCCGCTATCAATGTTACCACAGGTGAAAAGTTCTTCAGAAGTATATGGGTACACAAGTTTAAAAGAGTGGAGAGTTCCTATTGCAGGAATTGCTGGAGATCAACAAGCAGCATTATTTGGTCAGACTGCTTTTAATAAGGGAGAGGCTAAAAATACATATGGTACTGGATGCTTCTTATTAATGAATACAGGAGAAGAATTGGTAGAAAGTAAAGAAGGTTTGCTTACAACCATTGCAATTGGCATTGAAAACAAGGTTCAATATGCATTAGAGGGTTCTGTATTTGTAGGAGGAGCAGTAATCCAATGGCTCAGAGATGAGCTTAAATTGATAAGTGATGCAAGTGATAGCGAATATTTTGCTAGTAAAGTAAAAGATAATGGAGGAGTTTACTTGGTACCTGCATTTGTTGGATTAGGAGCTCCTTATTGGGATATGTATGCAAGAGGCACTATTTTTGGTTTAACAAGAGGAACTAATAAAAACCATATAATTCGTGCAGCTCTAGAGTCTATTGCTTATCAATCAAAAGAAGTAATGGAGACAATGGAAAAAGAATCAAATATAAAGATAAAAACGTTAAAGGTTGATGGTGGAGCAAGTAAAAATAAACTTTTGATGCAATTTCAATCAGATATTATGAATGTAGAGGTTTCTAGACCAATAATAACAGAAACTACAGCATTAGGAGCAGCTTATCTTGCAGGATTAGCAGTAGGATTTTGGAAGGATAGAAATGAACTATCAAAGGGATGGTATGAAAGTGAAAGGTATTATCCAAACATGGTAGAAGAAGATAGAAATAAGCTTTATTCTAAGTGGAAAAAAGCTGTAGAGAGAAGTTTAGGATGGGAAGAATAATATAAATAGAAGCATAGTACAAACTATGCTTCTTAATTTTAATAGGTATACTAAAAGTTAGAACCATTCCATCCCCAATTATCAACTTCTTCATATTTGATATATATAGTCTCACCAGGTATTCCAAGTTCTCTAGTGAATAATTCACATAAGTGCTTTGTCATTGTATTTAATGAATCCTTTGAGGTTTTACCGAAAATCTTCACTTCTATAAAAGCTCCAAGTTTAAGTTTTTCGCCTTTAAAATAAAGTGTATAATTATCTTCGAAACCTATCATTAAAAAGTTTTCGCTTTTTCCAGGAATGTCACAAATTATTTTTCCTAGTTCTTCCTTTAGCTTATTAACTTTATCTTCTGATAAACTTACTGTTACTTTAGAATTAATATATGGCATTTAAATCACCCCTAATCATAAATGATATGTTCTATATCCATATTATAGCAATTAATCTTGAACTCTACAAATTAAAATGACTTTTTACAAATTTTATTTAGATTAAAAAAACAACAAAATAATGGCTTAATTAGTCAAAATATGATAAAATATAGAAAAAGTAATTTATTAATAGGGGGAAGCATTATGTCCACGGTTGTTAGTTGTAGCCTAATTATAAGAGATGATTTTAATAACGTGTTGTTGCTTAAGAAAAAGGTTAAAAGAGGGCAAATTGAAGAATGGTCTCTTTTAAATCAAAAGAAAAGAGGTAAGGAAGAGCATGAAAAAACAATACATAGATGTGTTAAGGATGTATTGAAATCTATTGTTTTTGAGTTAGAGCCTATAAATGAATACTCTATAAATGAAGATGAAAGTGCTATGGTATTCTTAGGTACACTAAAGGAAAAAGTAACTTTGGATAAAAACTACAAAGAAGCAAAATGGATTAATGTAAATGATATAGATAATTTTGAAATTAATAACTTAGATAAAAAAATTCTTAAGGATTATTTTGAAAAAAGATAGCTAAAGGCTATCTTTTTTACTTAGTAGTATGGATATTTTAATAAAATATCTATACTATAGAAGTAAGGAAAGTGTTATAGTATTATGTAATTAATTAATTAAGAAAAGGGGTGAAGCAATGCTACAGCATTTGTGGATAGGTCAGGCTATAATCATCTTAGTAATATTACTTGTATTGCTTGGGATAGGTTTTATATCAGATTTGCCATCGGTGTTAGGTCTTAGTTTCACTAAGAGAGAAACTATAGAAAAATATATTGAAGATACTTTTGTTTCAAAGAAGAAAAAAGAAAAGACAATTTGTACATTTAGAATGATTGGAAGTAGATACTTAAAGGATTTAGAAAATGTATATATTTTTATTTGTATATGTAGATATAGAAAAGAAAAAAAAGATTTAAGTTTGTTAGATGTAGAGTATAGAAAGGGAATAGTTACTTTAAGTAGGAAGTTTGGAATTTATAAAGTTATTGATGTAGAGACAAAGGAAGAAAATATAAGTGGATATTTTCCAGAAGAAATAATGAGTAGTGACGATTATGAAGAATCCACTAATGATAGGGAGAAGAGATTATTAAAAGAAGCAAATCAAAAGAAAGCACATAAGAAATTTAAGATAAAGAAGGTATATAAAGTATAAAAACGGGAGTTGAAATTCCCGTTTTTATTTTGGTTGAATTACACGTATTTTATCGTACATGAAAGGAAATATTTCGCTAAGAGGAAAGTTCAGCTTGTCATAGCTGTGGCAACAATATAAATATTCACCGTAGCCAAGAGATTTGGTTATTACACCAGAGTGAGAAAAGTATCCTTTGCTATTAGCGTAAAATTGTATTACATCACCTTCTTTATAAGGGGGGTTTGATGTTATATCAACACCAATAGCATTTTTGATAAGGTAATGATATAATTCATTAACTCTTATCCAAGAATTGCTATAAGGTCTCCAACTATTTGTTATTGGAATATTACCTGCATGTAAACATTGAGATACAAAATTTGTACAGTCTCCTCCAGAGTTATCAAAACTTTTATATTTAGTATTATAATTTAAAGCATGTTTTTGAGCATATTCGCTAGCTAATTTAGAACTATAAATGCTTCCTCTAAAAGGGATAAGTGAGTTTGAGGTCCTAACTATTCTTTTATAATCTATAAGAAAAGAATTAAGAGAAGATAATTGATTCTCTAAAAACCTTAATCTATACTCTAAGTCAAGACATTCCTTAATGTTATAAAATAGAGTCTTTTTTGAGAGTTTATCATATGTAGAAGGAAAGATGTCTTTGTTACACATATCTAATATAGTCCAAAGTCTATTTACTTTTTTTAAGATTAGGATAAAGTACAGTCTTTCAGAGGATCTTGTATTAACTTTGCTATTAATATAGTTAAAAGAATGAATAGTTGAAATTTTTACTCGGAATATTGATTTTTCTTTATCAATAGATATGTTTTCTATTTTATATTTTTCATTTTGAATATTATATCCAAAGGTTTTTCTTATCTTATTCTTATATTTATTTTGTAGAGAAATTTCTTTTAAAATGCTATCATTCATTATATGGGATGATAACTTTTTTAAATTAGATGATGGATTTTGTAGAAGATAGAATAATTTATAGATGTATAGCTTTACCATTATACCCTCCTATTTTCTTTAGATATTACAGTATATATTGAATGTATGGATAAATGTGAATGTAGATGATATAATGTTTTTGAAATTAATTTTTTTACAATAAGAGGAGGATTTATAATGAAAATTTTATTAATATCGATAATTTTTGTTATGATAGCAGTTAATATTTCTTTATATATATATGGAAGAAAAATATCAAAGAGAGTAAGTGAATCAGAAGAAGAAAATAAAGTTATGAGTAAGAAGGCTATGAAGTTTACTATAATATCCATGGTATGTTCTTTTATAACAATTATAGTGGTTAGTATATTGGCAATATTAAATATATGGATTTAGAGAATAGAATAATAAGATTCAAAGAGAAATTGTAGAACAATTTCTCTTTTTTCTTGTGTAATAGAATTATTAAATGGAAAGATAGGAATAATAGTAATGAAGAATATATAGGAGGTAAGATAATGAAAAAGTTTATTTGTACTGTTTGTGGTTATATACATGAAGGTAGTGAACCACCAGAAATTTGTCCTATTTGTAAAGTAGACAGTTCAAAATTTGAAGAAATTAAGGGTGATTTACAATGGGCTGATGAACATAGAATTGGAATTGCTAAAGATTTATCATCAGAAGTAATTGATGATTTAAGAGCAAATTTTATGGGTGAATGTACAGAAGTAGGTATGTATCTTGCTATGTCTCGTCAGGCAGATAGAGAAGGATATCCAGAAGTTGCAGAAGCTTATAAGAGAATTGCTTATGAGGAAGCTGAACATGCAGCAAAATTTGCAGAAATATTAGGAGAAGTAGTAGTTGCAGATACTAAATCAAATTTGGAAGCTAGAGTAGAAGCAGAATATGGAGCTTGTGAAGGTAAGAAAAAGCTTGCTACAGTAGCAAAGCAAAATAATCTAGATGCTATACATGATACTGTTCATGAAATGTGTAAAGATGAAGCTAGACATGGAAGAGCGTTTAAAGGATTATTAGATAGATATTTTAGTGGAAAGAGGTAAGATAATATGAATAGAATAGATTGTAGCGTTACAAATTGTTCACATAATAAGAGTGGAACCTGCTATGCTAATAGAGTTAATATAGGGGGAAAAGCTGCGGCAGTAGATGAAGAAACATGTTGTGGATCTTTTTTAAATAGACTTTTATACAGTGATCTTACAAGCAACACAAACTCTGATGGGGAGTGTGATAGCTTGGTATGTTTCGTAAAAGCATGTAAGTATCATGATAATAATTTATGCTCATTAGAGGAAATCCAAGTAGCTGGAAATAATGTGGAAGTGTATACAGAAACTAAGTGCCATAGTTTTAAACTAGAATAGTTTTTTATTGAATTATCCATAAATTAATGATAGCATTAATTTATGGATAATTTGTAAAAAATAATTATTTTTTACATAAAAAGAAAGAAAGGGTATAGGGGGCATTATGAGGGTAAATGCAAATTTTGATGCAAAAAAAAGTTTTAAGTACAATACAACGAGAACTACGATTTTAATTTTATCTTTTGTTGTATTAGGGCTTGTGGGATTATCGAGAATAATTTCTGATATAATAATTTATAGTAAATTAAAAGAGGTTGTTTTTCTAGATGAAATGGAGAAGGTTACTGAATCAATAAATTCATCTCTAAATTTAATTTTAGGAATTTTATTAATATTTGGTATAGTAGCTATTGTTGTAGCAGCAATGTATTCTTGGAAGTTTTATGGTAAAACTGCAAGGCTATTAAACGGATTAAGATTACATATAGAATATTTAACAAATGGAGTATACCATTATAAAATTAAAGATAAATATTTTAAGAGGGAAGATGAGATTGGAGCAATATGTAGAGCATTAGATATTATGCAAAAATCTACAGTAGATATGATAAAAGAATTGGGAGAATCAACATATTCTATGAACAATCAATCCTTAGCTTTAACTAGCGTTTCTGCGGAATTAAAGGATACTACAAGTAATATTTCTTCATCTATAAATAGTATAGTAAAAGCGATTTCTAATGAATCATCAAATATTGAGGGAATGATTGATAAAATAAATACTCTTACAAGCATGGTTCAAGAAGCAACACAGGATATAAAAACAGTTTCTAATATGGCATTAACTGTAGATAATAATGCTGTTGAAAGTAATGCGGATTTAAAAGAACTAACTAATTCTTTAAAAGGATTTAATAATATTTTTATGACCTTTTTAAATACATTAGAAGCAATGAATGATAATATAAAAAAGGTAAACGATATTACTGAATTAATTAATAATGTAGCGGAACAAACAAATCTTCTTGCATTAAATGCTGCAATTGAAGCTGCAAGAGCTGGTGAAGCCGGAAGAGGATTTACTGTTGTTGCAGATGAAATAAGAAAGTTATCAGAAAAGACTAAGGAATCATCTATTTCAATTAATCAGTTAATTAATAATGTACTTCTTAATTCTAAAAATCTTGTTGATAATACATCAAGTATGAAAGTTGAATTGGACAAGCAATGGATAGGGGTAGAAAAGTCTATTAAATCATTTGCTAATATATCAGAGTCTATAGCCACTATGACTCCCAAAATGAGTAATTTAGCAAATAGTTCAAACGTGATTTATAAGAGTAGTAATCGTATTAGGGAACAAATACAAACATTGTCTTTAGTAAATCAACAGATATTTAGTTCAGCTGAAGAAATTGCAGTATCCTCAGAGTCAACTAAGGAATCTTCAAGTCACTTAGCAGAATATGCAAAGGAATTGGAAAAGAATGCTGATAATACCTCAGTGTACGTTAATAAATTTGAACTAGAGGGCCCAGCAGAAGAGGATTAATATAAAAAAGGACATACAAGAAACAGAAGATTCTTGTATGTCCTTTTTACCATCCTCCAGAAGATCCTCCACCATTTGAAGATCCTCCACCAAAGCCGCCAAAGTTACCGCCTCCACCGGATCCTCCTCTAGGACCGCCTCTACCAATATTACTCCAAAATATTATTTGAAGAAGGGTAGAAGAAATCCTTCCACGATTCAGTATGATATCCAGCAAAAATAAAATGAGAATTATACCTCCTGAAAATGCAAAACCTCTTGATGAATTTTCTGTTGTATTACCATAACTAGGGACTGTAAGATGTAAAGATTTATCTAAAGTTATATTGTATTCTTTAGCAATTATATCGCAAAATGTACTGTAGGAATTCATTAACCCTTGGCTATAGTTTCCTTCTAAGAAGCTTGGTTTACCTAAGGTTTCCATAACTCTATTGCTTAAAGCATCAGGAATAGCACCCTCTAATCCTCTGCCAACTTCAACTCTCCAAGTCTTATCATCAATTGAAATAAGAATTAATAAGCCATTATCCTTATTTTTTTGGCCAATTCCCCAACTACGAAATAACTCTAATGAATAATTTTCAATAGGTATTCCATTAGTTGAGTTAATAATTACTATAGTGGCTTGTGCACCTGTTTTTAGTTCAAGCTCTCTTCCTATTCCAAGTATATTTCCTTTCTCAGGCTCATTTATAACTCCAACATAATCATTTAAATATTTAAGATTTGTTTGAGTAGGTATAGAAATTGCCGAACTTACGGAGTTGCAACTTAATAGTAGTATTAGTAAAAGAGAAGATAAGAATTTAAATACGTTAGATTTCATCTTTATTGTTGATTAAAATCTACTGAAGGCACATCAGCTGCACCTACACTAGCTTTATATAAAGGTTTTTCTTGAAATCCAAAGAGTGATGAAATAATTGTTGTAGGAAATCTTCTCCTTTTAGCATTATAGTTTGTTACAGCAGTATTATAATCTTGTCTAGCAACTGCAATTCTATTTTCAGTACCCTCTAGTTGTATTGAAAGGTCCCTGAAGTTTTGATTTGATTTAAGGTCTGGATATCTTTCAACAACAACAAGAAGTCGAGATAATGCATTAGACAATTGGCTATCTGCATCTGCTTGTTCTGTTACTGAAGTGGCTCCAGCAAGTTTACTTCTTGCATTTGCTATGTCAGTAAATATATCTTTTTCTTGAGATGCATATCCTTTTACTGTGTTAACAAGGTTTGGAATTAAATCTGAACGTCTTTGAAGTTGGGTATCAATATTGGATTCTGCTTTATTAACAGTTTGTTCTAAATTAACTAAGTTATTGTAGCTACCGACAATGGGAATGGCAATAACTAGAATTATAGCTAGAACTATTAAAGCTGTTTTTAGTCCATTACTTATTTTAAAATTCATAGTATCACTCCTTTCTTATATTGTTAGTATGTGCAATATAAAATATATTTATATAATAAAAGTGTGCTGATATAAAAATATTAATTATTATATCAGCACACTTTAAAAGTTTTATATATAATTATTCAAAATCTAATTTATAATCAGCTATATAATTACCATCTTCGCTATCTTTAATGAACATTTTTACTTTAGGCATACCTTTCATGCAAACATCTTTTGCGGCTATAACTTCGTGAGAATTACCTTCAGAATCTTTAAAAGAAATAATTATGTCAGTAACTCCATTTTGTGTGTACTTACCCAAACCGAAGCTTTTGTTATCATTCTTTTTAATTTTTTTGCATGTCTCTTTCCATAATGGATGTGTAGAAGTAATATTAACATCCTTTATAAGTATAGAGGTTTGATTGAATATTATTAGCATAGGATATGATATAAACATTTTATTTCCCCCTTTTTTATAAGTTTTTAAATATAGTAACATACCGTGGTGATGAATACAATATATTGTAAATAATACCACAAATGTTATAATGTTAATATATGTAATTTGTTGTGGGGAGATGAATATATGAATTTTATTAGAATGGCAAAAGATAACTTACTTAAAAATTTAAAAGAATATTATGTATGTATAGGAACATACGCAATTTCAGTTGTAGTAATATTTAATATTCTAAATTCTACTTATGATAAAGGGATATTTTATTCTAGTGATATGAGTGGTGAAGTACTAATATCTAATATGACAATAATGCTTGTAATTGTAATTATAGCTTTTTTAATGTGTTGCTATATTAGTAATTATTATGGAACTACAAAAGTACGTGATATAGGTATTATAGAGATAAGTGGGGGATCAGTTGAAAAGACGGCTATTTATATAGGTGTCCAAAATATTATATTACAAGGTATTGGAATTATTATTGGATTATTACTAGCTGTACTATCTTCACCTATATATAATTATTTTATAAAAATAAATTTAGAAATAGAAAGACCAATATTATATATATCTCCAGAGGCAATAGGACTTACTATAGGGGTTATAATAATTGAATTTGTTATGTCTGTTTTAGTATCTACAGGTTTTTGCTATAGAAGAACTATCTTGGAACTTATGAATTATAATAGAACTACATTTGAAAAAGATAAAAGGCTATTAAAAAAGCCAACAGCTATGTATTTTATAACATATCTTTTAGGATTAGTATCAACATATTATCTAGCAGGAGAAAATGTTGGTCCTGTAATTTGGTTAAATATGATTATGTGTGTTGGAGGTGCTGTGGGAACCATAAGATTTGGTATTCCAAAATATTTAGATAAAAAAAGAAAATCTGGAAAGCTATATGATTCTGAAAGAAGTGTGTGGTCAGGAAATGTAATAAATTTAATAATGAAGATTTCCCCTCTAATGGCATTTATAATGGTGGCAATATCATCTACAATAGGGCCTGTATTAAATTCTATAAATGTGTCATATTCAACTATATTTATAACTAATATACAATTATTTAGTTTATTAGCTTTGTTAAGTTTTGCAATTATTTTTAAGATGTTAATTGAAATAAATAACAGAAAAATAATTTATAGAAACTTAAAGTTTATTGGTTATAGTGATGAAAAATTAAAGTCTATTATAAAAAAGGAAATGTTTATATTCTACTCTATATTTTTAGTGTTAACATTTATTCCTTTAATTATAATGGGGGCTTCATCAGTAATTAAAAATTGTTTATTAATAAAAGAGCTAATTCAAATAATTATAGTACCCTTAATTACTATTATTATATTAGGGGGTATATCTTATAAGTTATATAAAGATAGAGTGTTTAGAATGATTAAGGGGTGATTAGAGATGGAAAAAGTTATTGAGGTTCAAAATTTAACAAAGATATATGGAACTGCAACAAGTAAGACAATAGCATTAGATAATATAAATTTAGAGGTTTATAAAGGAGAATTTGTAGGGATAATGGGGCCATCAGGTTCAGGGAAAACTACCCTTTTAAATATAGTTTCTACAATAGACAACCCATCAAAAGGGTTAGTTGAGTTAAATGGAATAGAAGTATGTTCAATGTATGATACTCAATTAAGTAAGTTTAGGTATGAAAATATAGGATTTATATTTCAAGAGTTTAATTTGATTGATAACATAACTGTTGGAGAAAATATAGCTATCCCACTAACCCTATCTAAAAAGTTAAGCACAAAAGAAATTAGGGAAAAAACTGTTGAGTATGCAAAAAGATTGGGAATAGAAGAAGTGGTAGACAAATATCCTAATGAGTGTTCTGGAGGACAAAGGCAAAGGGCTGCAATTGCAAGGGCTTTAGTAAATGATCCTTCTATAATTGTTGCCGATGAGCCTACAGGAAACCTTGATAGTAAGAATTCTCATGAGTTATTGAAGATATTAAAAGAATTAAATAGTAAAGAAGGAAAAACAATAGTAATGGTAACTCATGATTCAATGATAGCAAGTTACTGTGAAAGAATATTACTAATAAAAGATGGAAAAATAGAAGAGCATTTAGAAAGAAAAGATTTATCACAAAAGGAATTCTTTTATAAAATAGTGGACATGACATCTAAGGAATCACAAAGTTTCTTAAGTGAAATGGAATAATAAATAATAAAAAGCTAGAGTATAGAATTTAACTCTGGTTTTTTTAATATTATATATATGTAAAGAATAGTTTATATTGACAGTAATCTACAGTAAAATTAATATTATATTAAGAGATAGGTATAAATAAATGTTATATATAAGGGGGATCTATGAGTATTATAAAAAGATTTACAAACATAATGACATCAAACATTAATTCTATTTTAACTAAGGAAGATGCTCCAGAAAAGCTAGTTAACGAATATTTAAGAAAAATCGAAGATGATTTAGGAAGTATTAGGTCAGAGGCTGCAACTAGTATAACTGAAGAAAAGAGAATGAAGAGAGCGTTAAATGAATGTAGAGATGAGATAACAAAGGCTGAGAGATATTTAAGAAGAGCTCAAGATGACAGGGATAGTTCAAGGGAAAGTGAGTTTCTAGATAAAATAAATGAGCTGAAGATTAAAGAAAGTAAATTAGTTAGTGATTATAATGTAATTTTAGACAATTCAAATAAGATGAAACAGATGGAAGAAAAATTGACAAAAGATATTAACAGCTTAAAGGAAAGAATGAATACAATTAAAACTACGTTAGATAGCGCTAAAGTCATTGAAGAGAGAAATATTCCGAAAAAAAATGGTGGGTCTATAGAAGATAAGATTTCAAAATTAGAGGAAGAGGCAGACAAAAAGTTATTTCAGGCCAAAGCGTTGGAAGAATTAAATGATTTGTCAAGTGATAAAGCAGAGGAAGAGGAGTTAAAGAGATTATTTGATGAGTTAGAAAAAGAATAAGGGGGAGGGTAATATGTCTAGTACAGTTTACAAATGTGAGGGCTGTGGTGGTGTAATGGAGTTTGATGCTAAAACTCAATGCTTAAAATGTCCAAACTGTGGTAATAGTGAGAATGTAAAATCTAATGATGGAATTATAGAAGAACATACATTAACAATAGATGCTAAAAGAAGTATAAAGGTAGAAATGAAAGAAACCCAAACAATGGAATGCAAAGGTTGTGGAGCTTTAATTGAGGTTTCGGGATTGGAGACGGCTAAAAAATGCCCTTATTGTGGTTCTGCCTACGTTTTAGCAGATAAGCAAGAGGAAACATTAATACCTGATGGTGTTGTTCCTTTTAAAATTGATAAAAATGCTGCCCATGAAAGATTTAATACTTGGATGAAAAAAAGACTATTAGCACCAAATGAACTAAAGAATTTATATCAAAGAGGTGGCTTCCAAAGTATTTATGTACCTTATTGGACTTTTGATGCACAAGCTTCTTTTAATTACACTGCAGAAGGGGGAAGAGATAGGACTGTTACTAGAACAGGAGCAGATGGCAAGACATATCGTAAGGTAGTTACTGATTGGTATTTTACATCAGGTCATATAGATAATTTCTTTGATGATATACAAGTGCCAGCTTCAATTAGATATAAGAGTGGGCTATTTAAAGGAATAGAACCATTTAATTTAAAGCAGTTATTACCTTATTCACCTGATTATATATCAGGACATTTATCAGAGAACTACAGTGTAGACTTAGAAAGTGGCCATAGGGATGCGATAGGTATTATGAATGATGGAGTAAGATCTATGGCAGAAAGTAATGTTAGACGTAGATATGATAGAGTTAGGAGTGTAAGATTAAGTGGTGGATATTCTAATGAAACATATAAGTATATTTTAATTCCTGTATATTCTACAACATATGATTATAAAGGTAAAAATTATACGGTTATGATAAATGGTCAAACAGGAAAAGTTAGTGGATTATATCCATATAGTATTGCAAAAATAGTATTAATAGTGATAGTTTTAATTATAGTATTTTGTTTATTTATGTATTTAAGCAATTCATAGGAGGAGAAGAGCATGGGTTTATTTTCAAAACAATTTTCGAATGTAGTTGAATGGGAAGAGTATAGAGATGATTTATTATTTTGGAAATGGGACAATAAAGAAATCAAAAAGGGTTCAAGATTAATAATTCGTCCAGGGCAAGATGCCATATTCATGTATAATGGAAAACTTGAAGGAGTATTTACCGATGAAGGAAGTTATGATATTGAATCTGAAATCATTCCTTTTTTATCTACATTAAAAGGTTTTAAGTTTGGGTTTAATAGTGGAATAAGAGCTGAGGTATTATTTATTAATACTAAAGAGTTTACTGTAAGATGGGGAACAAGACAAGCTATAAATATTCCTAATCAAGCATTACCAGGAGGAATGCCTGTAAGAGCAAATGGAACATTTAATTGTAAGCTTTCAGACCATATGGCATTTATAGATAAAATAGCTGGTATAAAGCATCAATATTCAATTGATGAAACTAAAGAGAGAGTTTTATCTTTCCTTGATCAACTCTTAATGAAGTGGATAGTTAAAGAAGGAAAAGATATGTTTAACCTTCAAGCTAATTCTTTTGATATATCAAGAGGAATTTGTGAGGATTTAGACTATGAAATGAGTAAAATTGGAATATCTATAACTAATTTCAATATAGCAAGTTTTTCATATCCTGAAGAAGTTCAAAAAATGATTAACAAAATAGCTTCTCAAAGTATGGTTGGGGATATGAGTAAATATCAACAAGTTAGTATGGTTGAAGGAATGACATCTGGAAAAATGAATGGTGGTAATGTTGCATCTGATATGGTAGCAATGCAAATGGGTATGTCAATGGGACAACAAATGATGAATAATATGCAACAAAATAGTAATACTACTACAAATAATAATACTCAAGATTCAAGTAATGGGGCTTATCCAAAGTTCTGTCCAAGTTGTGGAACAAAGACTTCTGGAGGAAAGTTCTGTAGTGAGTGTGGTCAAAAACTTTCATAAATATAAGAACTCTAGTAAATGATTTTACTAGAATCAGGGTGTCGACAAAATCGACACCTTTTCGTTTCGTATAAGTGTCCTATGACTAAAGATGGATTTTTTAAAAAGTATGAGTATGTTTATGATGAAACTAATGATTGTTCTATATGTTCAAATTTAAAAATATTGAAATATAGCACTACAAACCGAGATGGATACAGAGAATATAAATCAAATCCATGGGAATGTAGTAAATGCCCGTATTTAGATAGGTGTACAAATAGTAAAAATCGTCAAAAGGTTATCACTCCTCATATTTGGCAGAAATTTGTTGATGAAGCAAGTCACCTATAGAAAATGCGTGTTAGCTATTTCTCCGATAGCACATTTAAAAAGCAAAATATAGAAATATACAATCTGAGGTTAGTTATAAATAACTAACCTTTTTTGTATTTATTATAAGTTTATTTAAAATATTGAAATATATGGGTTATTATGTTAAATTTTTATTATGGGTGGTATTTTCAGAAAGCTACACCAGATTGACAATTTTTTTATTTTGTATAGCTCATATCTATTTAGAATGGGACTAATATGTATCACACTCTATGTATGGAGGTGATAACAATAAAAATCGGATTTATAGGCGCAGGAAAGGTAGGTTTTGCGCTAGGGAAGTATTTAAGTGAAAATAATATAAATTTAGTGGGGTATTATAGTAAAAATATAAATTCAGCAATTGAAGCAGCTAAATTTACAAATTCAAAATTTTTTACAAGTATTAAAGGTATTATAAAAGAATGTGATACTATTATCATTACTACTCCAGATAGCGTGATAGAAGAAGTTTGGAATAGTATTAAAAAGTTATGCATTAATGAAAAAATAATATGTCATTGTAGTGGTTCGCTATCATCAAGTATATTTTCTGAAATAGATAATTATAGTTCATATGGTTATTCAATCCATCCTATGTTCGCATTCAGCGACAAATATAATTCTCATAAAGATTTAAAAAGTGCATTTATAACAATCGAAGGGGCTGAAAAGTATTTAAATAACATTAAAGAGTTATTTAATAGTTTAGGAAACACAGTAAAAGTAATATCTAAAGAAAGTAAGTATAAATATCATTCTGCTTCTGTTATGGTAAGTAATCATATTATTGCATTAATAAATAATAGTGTTTCGTTATTAAAAGAATGTAATTTTACTGATATAGAGGCTATTGAAGCTTTATACCCATTAATTAAAAATAACATTGAGAATGTATATACTAAGGGAGTTAAAGAAGCATTAACTGGTCCTATAGAAAGAGGAGATATTACTACTATTAAGGGGCACTTAGATGTATTAGATGGAGATGTTAAGGCTATATATACTTTGCTTAGTAGAAGTTTGTTGAATATAGCAAAGGAGAAAAATGCATACAGAAGTTATGAGAAAATAGAATTAATGATTGGAGAATAAACAATGAAAAATACATCAGTTACATTTAAAGAGTCAAAGAATAAAGAGAAGCTTACTATGCTGACAGCATATGATTACTCTACAGCAAAGCTAATGGACGAGTCTGGAATAAATGGAATATTGGTTGGAGATTCATTAGGAATGGTATGTTTAGGTTATGAAGATACATTACCTGTTACTATGGAGGATATGATACATCATACAAAGGCTGTCTCGAGGGGAGCTAAAAATACACTAGTGGTCGCTGATTTACCTTTTATGTCTTATCAGACATCTGTATATGATGCTGTAGTTAATGCAGGAAGATTAATAAAAGAAGGTGGAGCACAGGCTATAAAACTTGAGGGGGGGAAAGAGATGCATGAGCAAATTAAAGCTATTGTAAATGCATCTATACCAGTTATGGGGCATATTGGATTAACACCTCAATCGGTAAATTCATTCGGTGGATTCAAGGTACAAGGGAAAAGTGAAGAAGCAGCTAAAAAATTATTAGAAGATGCTTTATCTGTAGAAAAAGCAGGAGCATTTGCAATTGTTTTAGAGTGTGTTCCTGTAAAGCTTGCTAAATTGATATCAAGTAAATTAAGTATACCCACAATAGGAATTGGTGCTGGTGATGGATGTGATGGTCAAATATTAGTTTATCAAGATATGTTAGGAATGTTTTCTGATTTTGCGCCTAAGTTTGTAAAAAAGTATGCAAATGTAGGAGAAGTTATGAAATTAGCTTTTAAAGAATACATAAATGAAGTTAAAGATGGAATTTTTCCAGAAGAAAAGCATGGATTTAAGATAGATGATGAAGTAATAGAAAAATTATATTAAGGAGTAAATTATGAATATATCAAATAGCATAACAGATGTAAGGGAATACGTATCAAAATGGAAGTTAGAAGGGCTTAAAATAGGGTTTGTTCCAACTATGGGATATTTACATGAAGGGCATAAGAGCCTTATAGATAGAGCGGTAAAAGAAAATGATAGAGTTGTAGTAAGTATATTCGTAAATCCAATTCAATTTGGTCCTAAAGAAGATTTAGTTAATTACCCAAGAGATTTAGAGAGAGATGCTAGTTTATGTAGTGACTCAGGAGCTGATTTGATATTTGCACCTGATGTGGATGAAATGTATTTTGATGATTTCTGCAGTTTTGTGGATATGGAGGGATTAACTAAAGGATTGTGTGGTAAGAGTAGACCAATACATTTTAGAGGTGTATGTACTGTAGTTTGTAAATTATTTAATATAGTTTCACCTGATAATGCATACTTTGGGGAGAAAGATGCACAACAATTAGCAGTTATAAAGAGAGTTGTAAGAGATTTAAATTTTAATGTTAATGTAATAGGGTGTCCAATCGTTAGAGAGAATGATGGATTAGCTAAGAGTTCTAGAAATACTTATTTAAATGATGAAGAGAGAAAAGCAGCTAGTATATTAAATAAAGCCCTAAAATTGGGTGAGGAAGCTTTAGATAATGGATTAAGAGAGTGCAGTGAATTAGTAGATATAATTAATAAAGAGATACAATTAGAGCCATTGGCTAAAGTAGATTATGTAGAAGTTGTGGATTCGTTATCTATGGAAAGGGTGGATATAATTGAAAATAATGTTTTAGTTGCAATAGCGGTATATATAGGAAAAACAAGATTAATAGATAACTTTACTTATGAGATATAATGGAGGAAAACAAATGAATATAAAAATGTTAAAAGGAAAAATTCACAGAGCAACTGTAGTACAAGCTGAATTAGAGTATGTTGGAAGTATAACTATAGATAAGGATTTATTAGAAGCATCAGGAATATTAGAATATGAAAAAGTTCAAATTGTTAATATAAATAATGGTAGTAGATTTGAGACATATACAATAGCTGGCAAAAGAGGATCAGGCTTAATTTGTTTAAATGGTGCAGCTGCAAGGTGTGTACAAGTTGGAGATAAAATTATAATAATGGCTTATTGTGATATGGATGAGAAGGAAGCAAAGGACCATAAACCACGTGTAGTATTTGTTGATGAAAAAAACAAGATAGAAAAATTATCACGATATGAAAAACATGGATTATTGGAATATATGTAATTTAAGGGGGATAATATCCCCTTTAAGGTTGGAGTAAATAATTTTACTAGAGTTTATTTATATTATTGAAAATTTATTATTCAGATAATATAATAAGTATAAATTTTAAACATAAGAGGTAAAGAGATGGATTTTATAAAAAACTTAGGTGATAAAGAAGCACAGGCTTTTATAGAAAATAATAAAGAATTAGTAATTCTAGATGTTAGACGATATAATGAATTTAAAATAGGCAATATACCTAATTCTATTAATATTCCTGTAGAGGAACTTGAATGGGAAATCGAGCAGTTAGAAGATTATAAAGATAAACCAATTTTAGTTTATTGTAGAGCAGGGCATAGAAGTGTTGTTGCTTGTAATATACTTAATGATGCAGGATTTGAAAAGTTATATAACCTATCCTATGGTACACTAGGATATACAGGAAGATTAGAACCTATTTAAATGTAATAATGCTTATTATAAATATTTTGAAGGGTGAAATAATAAAGATATAGTTAAAATTTAATCTATAACAATGATATTTACCATAGGTAAAAAAATAGAGCGATTTATTTTCGCTCTAAGTCTGGTTTTAAATCATATATGAAATTAAAATATTGATTTGAAAGTTATTTATATCTTAAATTATTGACAGAATAAATTGTTTTAAACAAATAAAATTAAAAATATAAATTATTTGGGTATAAAAAAATATTAGTTTGGTAAACTAATATTAATCCTAAATTCATAAAAAATTATAATTATTAGGTGGAATAAGTTTAAAGTTTATTCCACCCTTTTTTTATGAAAAAAAATGATGTAATATATAATTAAGCTTACAAGGGGAGGAATAAAGATGGGTTTTTTAGAATTATTAAAGAGGTCGCAAAAGGAAAGCTTAATGTTAGTACAAGCTAAAGAAGCAGAAAAGTTTTTAAAGATGAAGGAAAAAGATGATAAGCTAAAAATAGAGAAATATACTGAGGAAGGTATTTTATATTGTCCAAAATGTTTAGCTACAAATTTAAAAACCACAAAGAAAAAGTACAAGATTCTAAATACTGGTGGTGAAGCTATGCTTACAGATTTTGATGGAAATATTTTGGGAAGTGTATCATCTAAAAATTTAGATTTAGTATGTGCATGTTGTGGTTATAGGTGGAATAATAAATTAAATAAGAAATAATAAGATGAATTTGTTATATTGAGAGGTTATTGTTGAAACATACAATAACCTTTATATATATATTAATTGTGTAGGGCATTGTACCAGTACAATTGAATAAGTGTTCGGGCTATGTTAGTATTTATCTATATTCATAGGGAAAGGAAGATTGGGGATGAATAATAAATTTGTTTATACACCTGGGCCGACAAATGTAAGAGAGAATGTTAGATTAGAAAGGGCTAAAGTAACTACTAATCCAGATATGGACACTGATTTTGTTGAATTTTATAAGGGCACATGTGATAAAGTTAGTAAAATTCTTAACACTAAAAATGAAACATATATATTATGTGGAGAAGGAATATTAGGTTTAGAGGCTGCCTGCGCAACCTTAACAGAGCCAGGAGATAGAGTTTTAGTTATTGATAATGGTATCTTTGGAAAAGGGTTTATGGATTTTGTAAAAATATATGGTGGAGATGGGGTGTACTACTCATCAGATTATAGAAAAGAAATTGATACTGAGAAATTAAATGAGTTTTTACAGAGAGATCATGATTTTAAATATGCAACATTAGTACATTGTGATACTCCTACTGGAGTTAAGAATAATCTTTCTAAAATATGTAGGCTATTAAATGAGTATGGAATTTTGTCTGTAGTAGATTCTGTTGCAGGAATGGGTGGAGAAGAAATTAGAGGCGATGATTGGAAAATAGATGTACTTTTAGGAGGCTCTCAAAAGGCTTTTTCGGCACCTACGGGATTGACTACAGTAACTTTAAGCAATAGAGCTAAGGAAGTTATGGAAAGTAGGAGAGCTCCTGTTGTAGGATTTTATTGCAATTTAAATATATGGAAGAATTATTATAGAGAAAAATGGTTCCCTTATACAATTCCTATTAGTGATATCATGGCGCTAGATGTAGCTTTAGATAATATACTTAAAGAAGGAACAGAGAATGTAATACGTAGACACAGTAAAGTTGCTGAGGCTACAAGAAAGGCACTACAAGAGTTTGGACTAGAATTGTTTTTAGAAAATGGATTTTGTAATACTGTAACAGCTGTTAAAGTTCCAGAATATATTGGCGCAGTTAAATTAAAAAATTATATAAATGATAAATATAACTCAATAATTTCAACATCACTTAAACCTTATGATAACGAAATAATTAGAATTGGACATATGGGGGAGAATGCTAGGGTAGAGTCAACATCATATGCATTAAACTTGATAGGGAAAGCTTTAAAAGATTTAGGATATTCATCAGAAAAAAGTCTATTAGATTTATTTAACGTTTTTTATTCATCTATTTATTCTTTATAAAAAATATTATATAATTGAGAGAACGAAGTTATTTTTTGGAGGATAAGATGATAAAGAATTACAGAGGAACTGCATTAAATATTATATATTCATTAATTTATGTAGCGGCAGCTTTTTTGCTTATATCAATAAAAGCAAGTGGATTATATGAAAATCAGTCGGATTTCATAATTATTGTATACATAGTAGCCTGTATATTAATTGCATTAGGGTTTGCAAAAAGTTATTTAACTACCCTAAAGTTTTCTGATAATAAGATTGAACTTTTAGGTATGATTATCAAAAAGGAAATAGTTATCGATAACATTGAGAATGTAGAGAGTGATAAAACCAAGAATGAAGTTATAGTAGTTACTAAAGAAAATAAAAAGTTTCAAATTAACTTAGGTGAGATAAATAAGAAACAACGAAAAGAATTTGAAGATAGGATATTATCTTTAAATATTTAAAAGAAGGAGAATAACTCCTTCTTTTTTAATGTATAGGAAATTATAAAATTTTAGCTAGCTATAAATCAAAGGTATTATTACGATTTCATATTAAAAACTATAAAATCAAGGATAACAATTTTATAGTTTTCTTACCTTAAGTAGGAAGGGAATAGATATTTATTTTTCTGTGACTTGGAGCTTGCGACGGAACGCGAAAAATAAATATCTATCCTACTTTTTTAATCTATTTCTAATATGAGAAATTTACACTTAAAGTCTTGTATATTACTTTCTCCAGTATTAAGTATTTTTATATTAGTAGGTGTGGTAGAGGTATAAAAAATATAGTTGTTACAATTAAGCTCACCATTAGCTGAAGTTTCTTGAGTTAAAGAACTTATTGGAATGTTATTAGCATAAATAATGAAAGAATTAATGCTATTAGCAACATTTTTTCCTATATACCTAGAAAGAAGAATGTAGGTATGGTTTTCAGTTATAGAAAAAGAACTTTCCTCCTTATTATAAGTGATATCATTAGCCCCACCAAACTCAATATTATCAAACTTAATATAAGTATTTATCTTGGATAATGGTATGTTAGTATAAGCAGACATAAAGCCTATAAGATCCAATTCTTGAGACAACTCCTCGAAGGTATCAAAAGATTTTGAGTTTATAGTCATAGTATCCTCCTTTGGCCTATTCAGGTGATAGCTTTCTATTATAATTTATTCAAGTTGGATAAAACTTGTGACATTTACATAATTATTGATAAAATACACAAGTGTGATATAATATGAACGTAAGTTTTTTAAAAGTTAAAGAAAGGCATAGGTATTTAAGAAATGAGAATATAGTCTATTGTTAAATTTTAGTGCAATAAGAGAAGGTCATCTTATAATAAGGTCTTTTTGTTGTGCAAGTTTGAGGGTAGATTAGTTTTATATTACGTTATTTTTCTGCTCTCTCCGTTTAAGATTGGAGGGATTTTTTTGTTGTTAGGAAGCCTATTTAATGTTAAAAAAAGTTATGGAGATAGAATAATTCTAGACATAGATGAACTAAAAATATTCCAAGGTGATAGAATTGGATTAGTTGGTGAGAATGGTTCGGGAAAATCAACCTTGATTAAGATACTTATTGGTGAAGAGGAAAGGGATAGTGGTGAAGTAACTATATGTAATAGTTATTCCTATATAAGCCAAGGTGTAGATTTTGTTGATGAATGTGACTTTGATTATGAGTGGAATTCTACTAATATTAAAGCACCAAAATTTTTTGAAAAGTATTTGTCTGGAGGAGAAAAAATAAAGTTTAAGATAACAAATGCGTTAAAAAAGAGATGCAAACTTATAATTGGAGATGAGATAACTTCTAATTTAGATAGAAGTACAATAGATTCTCTAGAAAAAGTATTATTAGAATATGATGGGGGACTTTTGTTAGTATCTCATGATAGAGAGTTCTTAGATAATGTTTGTAACGTAATCATAGAACTAAAGGAAGGTAAAGTTAAAAAGTATAATGGAAATTATTCTAAATATTTAGAAGTTAAAGAATTGGAAAAGTTAAGTCAAGAAAGAGAATATACTAAATACATTGATGAGAAAGAGCATCTTGAAAGAGCTATAGTTGGAAAGAATGAAATTAAGAATTCTATAAGGAAAGTACCTAAAAGAATGGGAAACTCTGAAGCTAGGCTTCATAAGATGGGGGGACAAAAGGGAAAGAAAAAACTTGATGGGAATATAAAAGCGTTAAAAAGTAGAATTGAGCATCTAGAGGTAAAAGAGAAGCCCAAAGAAGTTAAAAAAATAAAAATAAAAGTGCAAGATGGACTCGATATATATTCCAAAATCGTCATTGAGGGTAAAAATATATCCATAAAGCATGGAAATAAAACTCTTATTAAAGATAGTAATTTTGTAATTAATAGGGGGGATAAGGTTGCTTTAATAGGGGATAACGGTTCGGGTAAAACCTCATTGATCAAAGAAATTATAAATAGTAGCTATAATATAAAAGTTAATAAAAGAGTAAAAATTGGTTATTTTGATCAAGAACAAAAAATCTTAAATGAGAATTTAAGTATTTTAAAAAATATAAAATATAACTCTAGATTTGATGAGAGTTTTATAAGGATATGCCTTAGTGGGTTTGGATTTAAAAGAGATGATATTCATAAAAATGTGGGAATACTAAGTGGTGGTGAGAAAGTTAAGGTGAGTTTATGTAAAGTATTATTAGATGATAATAATATTTTAATATTAGATGAGCCTACTAACTACTTAGATATAAATTCTATATCAGCTTTAGAGCAAGCTCTTAGTGGAACTGATAAAGGGTTTATTATAATAAGTCATGACAGAAAATTAATATCTTCTATCTGTAATAAGATTTTTGAAATTAAAGACTGTAAGCTTATAACATTTAACGGAAATTATTATGATTATTCTCATAGTAATAATAAAAAAGTAAGGGATAATAAAGAAGATGAGAAAATGATTTTAAAGACAAAACTATCAGAGGTTTTATCAAGGTTATCAATAGAAAAAAATGATATTATTAAGGAAAACTTAGAAGAAGAATATAATAAAATCTTAGAAAAGCTGAATAATATCTAATAGATAGAAAAATATCACAGCTAAAGATAATTTTTTAATTTACATTAGAAGAGTTTTGGAGGAACAAGTTTATGATAATTAATTTAGATATATTTGAGACTATGGCACTTGCAACAATAGTGTTTTATATAGGTCTGTATTTAAGAAAGAAAATAAAATTACTATCGAAGTATTGTATACCAGCTCCAGTGATAGGAGGATTATTATTTGCTGTATTAGTACTGTTTTTAAGGATAACTAATATGGCTATGATAAATTTAGATATAACACTTCAAAGTATTTTTATGACTGCGTTCTTTACTAGTATAGGATATACAGCTAGTTTAAAAGTACTAAAAAAAGGTGGGATAAAAGTAGGGATATTTTTAGCTTTAGCCATGGTTTTAGTAATTTTACAAGATGTTTTAGGAGCAACTTTAGCAACTGTATTTAATCTAGACCCATTATTAGGTTTATGTACTGGATCTATACCAATGGTAGGTGGTCATGGAACAGCAGGTTCTTTTGGACCATTATTAGAAGAGATGGGCGTGGCTGGTGCAACTACAGTTTCATTTGCTTCTGCTACATTTGGATTAGTTATGGGAAGCTTTATTGGAGGGTTTGTAGCAAAAAATTTAATTGAAAGAAAAAATATAGATACACCAAAGCATTCAGAAGACCATTCATTACCACTTAGCGATTTTCATGAGGACAATCAAGCTATACTTTGTCATAAAAGATTGATGAATGGTGTCGCATGGATATTTTTAGCTATGGGAATAGGATCAATTATTTCAAAGTTTATTCAAGATTTAGGATTAACTTTTCCGTCATATATTGGCGCTATGGTAGCAGCTGCAGTTATAAGAAATATCTGTGATTTTAGAAAAGTAGAACTTGAGGATAAAGAGATTGAAACTATAGGTGGAATAAGTCTATCATTCTTTTTAGCTATGGCATTAATGGGATTAAAATTATGGGAGTTATTTGATTTAGCACTTCCTATGGTATTTATGTTAATAGCGCAAGCTCTATTAATGGGACTATTTGCATATTTTATAACTTTTAGAATTATGGGGAAAGACTATGATGCAGCTGTCTTTGCATCAGCCAATTGTGGTTTTGGTATGGGAGCAACTCCAAATGCAGTAGCTAATATGGATGCGTTAACAGTAAAGTTTGGATATGCGCCAACTCCATATTTAGTTGTTCCAATAGTAGGTTGTTTATTCATTGATTTTGTTAATACAGCAGTATTAACATTGTTTATAAATATATTAAGGTAGTTAAGTAAAAACTAGAGTTGAAATACTCTAGTTTTTATTTTTAGGAGGACTTAATATGGAAAAGTATAAAAATAAGTTTAAAGAGATAGTAGAAAATGCTAAAACCAATATTAATGAGATAAGCAATACAAAGGATGATGTTGAGATGGTGACTCAAATGAGTAGTGAGTTAACAACAATGAATATAGGAGAAGACTTTTCTAATGGTGAACAAATAAAATTACAAATGCCACTGGAAACATATAATTCAAAGAATAAGGTTATGGATTCATTAGATATATCAGATAGGGGAGATGAAGTAGTAGATAGAACCCAAAATAATCATAATGGACCAGATTTTGCTTCGACACATCTTATAGATAGGAGATAATAATGAGGTATGTTATAGTTTCAGTTGTACATGGAGGTGGAGGGGATTTTAATAACGATCTAAGAAGAGAAATATTTGAAAAGTTCAAAGCAAAATCCTCTAAACTTCCTGCACACTTTACAATAAAAGCACCTTTTGAGGTAGAGGATGAAATAAAAGAAATAGAATATATTCTTGAGAGCTTTACTAAAAAGCATAGTAAAACTCCTTATAAGATAGAAGGATATAATCATTTTGATGATAGGGTTATATATATGGATGTAAAAATGTCTAAGGAAGGGAAAGAGGTCCATGATAGACTTATTGATGAATTATCAAAGGTATCTTATATAAATTTCGACAAAAAGGATGGAAAAAATAAAATAATTCATGTGACTATCTCTTCGAAAAAAATAAGAAATATATATAATGATCTTTGGGAGTATGTAAATGAATATCCTTGTAACTTCAATTGTAGCTTTGATAATGTAACAATATATAAGTGGCAGGATAATACATGGAAGCTCCATAAAGAATACGTGTTTAATGAATAAGACCACACTTTTAGTGTGGCTTTTTTATTAAATAAATTTGCTTTTGTCAATATATGTATTACTGTGACTTTTATAGAATATAATTAAATATAGAATTACTTCTTGGTTTTGCTTTAAAATGATTGATATTATTTCCCATGGAAAATAAATTATATATCAATGAAGGAGAGTTAAGTCATGTTGAAGAAGGTGTTTTATAAAAATGCCAAAGCAATGGTAGCCATAGCTACAATTGCTTCTATACTTATGACAAGTACAGTTCCTGTAATAGCTGCTGATCTAAATGAGAATGGATCAGTTATGACTGTTGAAGCACAAGGATTACAAAAGTACCGTAATGTTATGTATTATGGTGATTGGTCTATATGGGGAGGTCAGAAACAGTTTAATCCAAAGGATATACCTGCGGATCAATTAACACATCTTAACTTTGCATTTTTAGACTTTGATAAGGATGGCAATCTACAATTTACTGATAAAGATGCTGCAATGACTCATGCAGTAGGAAACAGTGACGTCTTAGCTGGTGAACCTAACGCTGGTATTTTAAATGGATTTAAAGTACTAAAGAGTGAAAATCCTAATTTAAAGATTGGAGTTTCATTAGGTGGGTGGTCTAAATCAGGAGATTTTTCAACAGTCTGTGCCAATAAAGAAATTCGTGCTAAGTTTGTACAGAATGTAATGTCATTTATTAAATATACTAACATGGACTTTGTTGATGTGGATTGGGAGTATCCAACCTTTGTAAGGGAACCTGACCTTTGTGACAACTCACGGGATGAAGGAACAAAATATAGTACTCCAGCTGATAAAGAAAACTTTATTTATTTATTGCAAGATTTAAGAAATGCTCTAGATACTCAAGGTAAAGAGCTTAATAAGACTTATGAACTTTCAGTAGCCCTACCAGCTCCAATAGAAAAAGTATCTGCAGGAATAGATGTACCAAAATTATTTAGTTTAGTAGACTTTGCCAATATCATGACCTATGATATGAGAGGAGCATGGGATAATATTAGCGGACACCAAACAGGATTATATACTAATTCTAAAGATCCATTTAAGGGTAAGGGATTATCTGTAGATGAAAGTGTTAAGTACTATTTATCCCAAGGAGCACCATCTGAGAAAATAGTAATTGGTGCAGCTTATTATACTCGTGGTTGGGAAAAAGTTAGTAGTGAGGGAACATCTACGACAACACCTGGTTTGTTTGGAGATGCAGCCTTGGTTACAACAGATGCAGATGGAACACCAACAACAGGTGCTTGGCCTGAGGCACCATTAAAGAATGGTGAGGGTGGCCGTATGACAGGTGTATGGTCTTACAATGCTTTAGATGGATTAAAAGCAAAATATTCTGGATTAAAAGAGTATTGGGATGATGAAGCTAAGGCTCCATATTTATATAATTCAACAACAGGTGCTTTTTTTAGCTATGATAATGTAAGGTCAATACAAGAGAAATGTAAATATGTGAAGGAGAATAACCTTGGTGGAATGATTGCTTGGATGGCATCAATGGATAAAGCAACTACATCTACAAAGCGTGATGAATTAACTAAAGCAACAAAAGAGACCTTATTTGGATCAGTAAGTTTGCCTCAATATGATGTTTCAAATTACAAAGTAAACGTTACTGCAAAAATAGAGCCTACAAAGGCCATAATGGGAAGTAGCGGAAATGGTGAATTAAAAATAACAATTACAAATAATGAAAAATTGTCTGAATCGGATGAGGTATTAACTGCAGTAGAATTACCTGCAAAAACCTTAATGAATCCAACATTATATCTAGAAACCTACGGTCTTACTATATCTGGAGTACAATATCCATTAGAAAGTTCTAATTTAGTAGAAGAAGATGGTAAGTATGTTATAAAATTAAGTGATACTTACGATGGTAAGTTCATAAAACCTGGTGAAAGTAAGACATATACATTAGATACAAAGGAATCTGTTGATAATTTAGAAGGTGTAATTAGTCTTACTATGAACCAAAAAGTTTATAAATCTTCACAAGTTTATGGAAAGCAAACCTTATATGGATATTCTTCAGATGAGGAAACTGTAACTCCTGATGGAAATACTCTACCTAATATTGCTGGAGTTAGAAACAAGAAAATAGCAATAGGAGATAAGTTTAATCCATTAGAAGGAATAACAGCTTATGATAAAGAAGATGGAGATATAACTAGTAAAATAGTTATTACAGGTGTTGTAGATGTAAGTAAAGAAGGAAAATATGAGTTGATCTATTCTGTTAAAGACAACAATGGCGGAGAAAGAGTTCTTAAGGCTATAATTACTGTTGGTAAGAAGACAATAATTGAGGCTGATAACTATGATTCAAAGAAGTCTTATTCAAAAGGTGATATAGTAGTTTATGATGGACGCAGGTATGAATGCGTATGGTATTCTGCATCAGGAATAGTGCCTGGAACTATGGCTTCTATATGGAAGGATTTAGGAGTTGCTGAAATAGTTATTGAACCAGATCCTACACAAGAAATACAACAACCAACTGGTAATTACCTTCCTACTTTATGGGGAGTAAAAGACTCAAATATACTAGTTGGAGATAATTTTGATCCTTTAGTTGGTGTCAAAGCTTTAGATAAAGAAGATGGAGATATAACTAGTAAAATAGTTGTTACAGGAACCGTAGATACCACTAAAGCCGGAAAATATGAGTTAATATATTCAATTAAGGATAGTAGTAATGCAGAAAGAAGGGCAAAAGCTGTAGTAAAAGTTGTAAGGACTACAACACCTCCTAAGGATGATTATAGCACTACTAAAAATTATGTTATGGGAGATATAGTAATATATAATGGACGTAGATATGAATGTATATGGTACTCTGTACAAGGAATTACTCCAGGAACTATGGATGTAATATGGAGAGACTTGGGTGTTGCGGAGTAGTATTAAGTAAAATAGATCCTGTATTTTTATGCAGGGTCCATTTTTTTGAAGAGAATTAGTAAGTGTGAACAAGGTGCTTAAATAAATATAAAAAGTAGTTTAGTAGTTATTCTAGTAATCTTATCATAAGCAGATTTTTTTAGAATTTATACTACAGAAACTACTGCAATGTAGCATAATTACTATATATTTATATATTTATATATTTATATATTTAAAACAATATATAAATATTTCTTGTTGCTAGTGTTAAAGCCATAAAAATAATTTTGTACAAACTTTTTTGTATACAGCTTCATCGTGATTATCATATTTAGTTTTGGTTGTAGTTCCGCTACGTAAATCCCTCATAGTTACATTTATCGGTTCCTTTAGTTCCTGAATTATTTTATATGGTTCAAGTCCATTGTTAAAGAGAAGTTGAATAGCCATACTCTAATGAAGTATTTATTTTTACGTGATTCTGTGTTAATATTTGAGTGGTTCTGATTATCAATATATAGGTGAGAGGATAATACATGGAATTTCCATGAGCAATTTTAAGTTTATGGATAGTTTTACACCTATAGTGTGGTTTTATTTTGAAAGGAGATAACATGAGAAAAGGTGATTTTATATATACAGGTAAAGAGGTTAAGTTTTATCCTTTAGATCCAAGAGAAGAGGAAATTTTAATAGAAGATATTGGACATGCATTGTCTTTAACATGTAGAGGGAATGGACATACTAAGTATTTCTATAGTGTAGCACAACATTCAATAAATTGTGCTAAAGAAGCAAAAGTAAGAGGATATTCAAATAGGGTTCAGCTTGCTTGTTTGTTACATGATGGCTCGGAAGCGTATCTTTCAGATATTACAAGACCTGTTAAAAAGGAACTTAAAGAATATCTTATTATAGAAGATAAATTACAAAATGCAATTTATAAGAAGTATGGTATTGGAGACTTAACGGAGGAGGAGCTTAATCTAATTAAAAGTGTTGATGACTCAATGCTAAAATATGAGATGAAGTACCTTATGAATTTTCATGAAATTGTAGGAGAGGATTTAGTAGGTAATTATTCATTAGATTTTGTTCTTATGAATGAAGTTAAAAGGGAATTCTTGGAATTGTTTGATAAAATAAAAATCTATGCATAAAAATAGGACAGTCTTGGTTAAGGACTGTCCTTTGACATAGGGGGATTATATATGGTATTGCTACCATATATAGTAGGTTATTATGATTACATTAGTATTATGGACAAATAAAAAAATAAATATACAAAAAAATAATTTTTTTAAAAATAAAAAGAAGAGTTTATGGCTCTTCTTATTTTAGTAGTAGGTTATTAACTTCATTTAGAAAATTTTTAAGAATATCTTTATTCATACTGTAGTAAATTCTATTATTTTTCTTTTCGACTTTAACAAATCTAGCATTTATTAGTGCAGTCATATGGTGTGATATTGTTGAAGTAGAAAGGTTAAATTTTTCAGATAGTTCTTGGCCATATGCGGAAGTATCTTTAATAGACACTAATATATCAAATTTACTTTTATCACCTAGAAGCTTTAGATTTTGATATACTTCCAAATGATTAGAATTAACTCTAGTTTCAATAGTAAATTTATCATTAAATAAAACACCAATTTTTATAACATTTTTATTTTTATCATTAGTATCTAAAGAAAATGAAATATTTGAAGGGTTTAATATTGAGTGAGATACAATTATTTCTTCATATCCAGAACCTAAATCATAGTTCAGTGAAGAGGTAAGAAAATGCAATATATCATTTTGCTCAATAAATGGTTCCCAATAATCTATAAAATCTTTAGTTAACTTAGATAGTTCTTTATCATATTTTTTTAGTTCAAGCACGCAAGTATTTAGCATTGATGAAAGTTCTTCTATTAATGAGTTTATATTTAAAAAAGCAAGTTGAATATTCCACTTATTTTCTATATTTGTATCTAATGAAGATATAAGAGATACAAGTTCTTCAAAAGAAGAAATTTCAGTATTTTTAAGCTCTGTACCTGCAATATCATTGGAAGAAAGAAGTTGGGCAAAGTTATAAATCTTTTCTTTATAACTTAGATTTTTAATTAAAGTTATTTGTTCTTCTAATGAAACATCTAAAAATCTATTTTGATTTAAAAGTAATATATCTGCAATACTTAAATCATTTAGGTTTAAATCTTTAAAAAAGAAGTCTAACCTTTCTTTTGAAAAATCTAAATTTGAAAATACTTTGGCAGTAACCCTTGATATTATATCTATTACAGTGCTTGTATAGTCATTACATAATGGATAATTTCTTTTTAATCTATTTTTTAAATCTTCAAAGCTAAAGTCATTAGTCATTAATTTTAGAAGATCTAGTGATTCAGAATAATAATTTATATCTTTTTTAAAAATTGTTTTCAAAATAAACACCTCAAGTATATAATAGCAATTATTGTTAAATTTTAAAAGAATTTAATCAGTAGTTATAACTCCCTTTTATTTATAAATTTAAATAAATATAGGGAGAATATAAAGATGAGTAAAAAACCATTGATTATGAAGATACTATTAACAGACATAGAAGATGATGCAATAGAAATAATGAAAGACATAGCTGGTACTGTAGAACATGAAGAAGCATTAAAAATCGCACTACACCTTGATAAATAGTTTTCTTCTACAGATTTAATAAATAAAACTTGTAACGAAGCAGAGAGCAATGATACAAATAGTCCAAGTATAGCAGACATTATTCCTAATAGAATATTTGCCATAAAATAAGATAAATTTAAAGTAGATATAAAGATTATTAATATATAATAAATCCCTAAAAATAAGCCAGATATAGACATAAGGATTGTGTTTTTAATATGCTTATTTATTGTAGGATAAATAAGAGAGCCAATAATCATACCTAAGCTAAGAGTAACACTTAAAATAGTAAGAAGTCCTACATTACCATTAAAAACAGTCTTTACAAGTGGAGCTTGAAGCGAATTTAGTGGTACAAGCCCTGTATTTAAAAGTGCACATATAATACACAAGGTTAATATAATTTTTTTTGTTTTTATATACTTAAATCCGGCTTTTAAGTCAGTGAAGTAAGTGCTTTTATGACTAAAAGAAGAAAAAGAGTTACTAACAAGAGTATTTAATTTTATGAAGCTTATTATAATAGCGGACATAATAAATGTAATTGCATCTAATAAAATAGCTGTTTGTATACCAAATGTTGCAATAATAGCACCAGCAACTGCAAGTCCTACTAATTCTGAAATTTTACATGCTGTATTACTAAAAGATATAGCATATTCGTAATAATCTGCAGGCAATAGTTTAGGCAGAATAGAAGAACTTGCAGGAAGTCTAAATGCTTCTACAGTTGAGTTAATAAAAGTTATAAACAGCAATATAAATGGATTTAATAGGCCTAAAATAAAGAGTAGTGCTATTAGAGAAACGCATCCCCCTCTTATAACATCTGTTATAATCATAATTCTTTTCTTATCCATTCTTTCTACCCATACCCCGGCAAATGGTTGAAAGACAATAGATGGAAGCATGTTTACTCCAAATATAATTGCAGACCAAGATGGATTATTTGTAATTTCGTAAACTAGCCATGTGAAAGCAATTGAATCTATAGAATCCCCAAATCTGCTAATAATATTTGCAATAAAAAGCTTAAATGCCTCTTTCTGTTTAAAAATATCTTTATAGGTTATAGAATCATTCATAAAATATAGCCCCCTTTTATAATAGTTAGATAAGCATGAAATTCAATATTTGATTATAGTGTAATACTATATTTTATTAATATCAAACAAAAATGTTCGACAAATATAAAAGAAGCTTAAAAATATTAAGCTTCTTTTATATTTAAAAATTAATATTATCAGAATCTATTCCAGAACCTTCACAGCCCTTTAAGTTTTGTATTAATTCCATATCTTCTTTTAATAATTCAAAGTCAAATAGCATAGAATTTTCTTTTATTCTACTTGGAGTAACTGACTTAGGAAGTGGAAGAATTTCATTTTGAATATGCCAACGTAAAGTTATTTGAGCAATCGATTTACTATATTTATCAGCTATATCTTGCATTTCTTTAACTTTAAATATTCTACCAGTGGAAAGAGGTCCCCAAGCTTCAACTAATATATTATTATCTCTACAGAATTTAACTGTTTCATCTTGATTATGACTTGGATGTAGTTCAATCTGATTAACCATTGGTTTAATATTACAATTTTCAAAGATAACTTTTAAATGATAAGGTTTAAAATTACTCACCCCAATAGCCCTAATTTTACCTTCACTATAAAGTTTTTCAAAAGCTTTCCAAGTTTCACAAATTGATTTTTCCCAATCTTCCTTATGACCTTTCACTACAGGCCAATGAATTAGATATAAATCTAAGTAGTCTAAGTCTAAGTTTTTTATACTTTTATCAAAAGCTTTTAAAGTACTTTCATATCCTTGATCAGTATTCCAAAGTTTACTTGTTACAAATAAATCTTCTCTATTAATTCCAGAAAGCTTAATAGCTTTACCAACACTTTCTTCGTTACCATAACAAGCTGCAGTATCAATGTGACGATATCCACATTTTATAGCTTCCAAAACTGAATTTGTAGCAATTTCTCCATTTGGAGTTTGCCATGTACCAAAACCTACACAAGGAATATTTACACCATTACTAAGGGTATAAGTATCTTTTAAATTATTCATATTATAAATCCCCTCCTTAATTCTACTATATATAACATTATACCTTATATTACCACATTGTAAAATTGTTGCTTTTTTTAATTACTATTTTAATTATATAATAATTAATTTTCTGTATTAACAAATGTAATAAATTGGTAAATAATAACTTTAGGTGAATTTTTTATTAAATTTATATGTCAATTTAGAAATATAAGTAAATAAAGAATAATACCTATATAATGTGAAAAAATTTTTTATGAGAGCAGGTGAGGGTAAAAAAAGGATGAAGAAGGGTTTTAAAAGGAAACTAGCAGCGTGGGTGGGGATATTATTTGTTATTACACAAATAATTCCGGCTAGAACTATTAATGCAACAACAGAAGAGGAAGAAAATAAGAAGTACGGTACTATAGAACACTATAATGGTATTCTATTTGGGGATGATAAATTAGTTTCATATGATAATAAAAGTTATGCGTATATTTCTAAAGGTGGTGATAATGAAGGTGCAGTTGCTGTAGGCGGAGATATGTATACTCCATATTTAGATAATAGTATGGATTTTGGAGCAAGTGCTGCATCAGGTTACACAGGAATAGGTAGCAAGTATGAAGATAACGGAATGCCAACGGTAATGACAAGTGGCAAATGGGATAAGATTATTGGTAGTAATATAACTGTATATGGAAGCAGAGTCTTGCTTGCGCAGGAATACAATCAAGGGTTTACTGTAATGGGATCAGATGTAAACTATTCAGGTGAACAGAATATAAAAAATTCTATTTCTAAATTCAAAGGGAAAGTTTCAAATACTATTGGATATATAGAAGGTTTAGAAACTAACGGAAGCTTTGAAGATAATTCATATGGTAAAAATATTATTACCAATAATGAAAAAAATATCGTAAAAGTTAAGCTGGATTCAGGCATGACTCCTTCCCTAGATTTAAAAGGAAGTGTGGATTTAGATAAACAATATGTTATTTACAGTGATGCTAAAGATATTAAGTTTAGTGGCGGTTGTGTTAGATATGACGGAGCAGATGTATGGGGAAGCAGTTTACCAAAGGATTCTCCATTATTTAAAATTGCATCAAACTTTATTTGGGTATTCCCTAATGCTGAGACAGTAGAGATAAATAATTATGCCGTTATAGGTAGCGTTGTTGCACCAAAGGCCAAAGTTCATGGTAATGGGTCATCAATAAATGGCCAATTATTTGCATCTTCATTACATCAAGAAGGAGGATTTGAACTTCATAATTTTACTAGCAGATGGAATTGGGATTTGGATTTAAAAGGTTCAATATCAATAGAAAAAGTAGATAGTGAAGATAGTAGTATTAAGCTGTCTGGAGCAGTATTTGAAGTTAAGGATTCTGAAGGAGCAGTAGTGGATACAATAACTACTGATGAAAATGGAGTAGGAACTTCAAAGAAACTTCCATACGGAAATTACACATTAGAAGAAGTAAGAGCCCCTTCAGGATATGAATTATCAGAGGCGTCTAAGAATGTAACAATAGATTCAAATGGTCAAACAATAGGGGTAACATTTGAAAATACAAAAATATTAGGAAAGATAAGTATCCTAAAGGTAGATAGTGCTGATAAAAATGTTAAGTTACCAGGAGCAGTATTTGAAGTTAAGGATTCCAAAGGAACAGTAGTAGATACAATAACTACTGGCGAAAACGGAGTAGGAACATCAAAGGAGCTTCCATATGGAAACTACACAGTAGAAGAAGTAGGTGCCCCTTCAGGATATGAATTATTAGAAGAATCTGAAAATGTAACAATAAGTTCAAATGGAGAAACAATAAAGTTAACATTTGAAAATTCTAAACTTCTAGGTTTAATATCAATAGAAAAAGTAGATAGTGGAGATAGTGAAATTAAGTTAGAAGGAGCAGAATTTAAAGTAATAAACTCCAATGGAGAAGAAGTAGGAAATATAGTAACAGGAGAAGATGGAAAGGGAAGTTTAGGAAATTTGCCATATGGGGAATATACGTTAATTGAAACTAAAGCTCCAGATGGATATGAGATATCCTCAGATTTAATAGTAGTTGAGGTGAACTCTGAGACAGAAGTTTATAAAACAATAACTAATAGAAAAATATTAGGAAAGATAAATATCCTAAAGGTAGATAGTGCTGATAGAAATGTTAAGTTACAGGGAGCCGTATTTGAAGTTAAGGATTCCGAAGGAACTGTAGTAGACACAATAACTACTGGAGAAAACGGAGTAGGAACATCAAAAGAACTTCCATACGGAAGCTACACAGTACAAGAAGTAGGTGCTCCTTCAGGATATGAATTATCAGAAGAATCTAGGAATGTAATAATAAGTTTAAAGGGACAAACAATAGAGTTAACATTTGAAAATACAAAGCTCTTAGGAAAGATAAGTATCCTAAAGGTAGATAGTGCTGATGAAAATGTTAAGTTACAGGGAGCCGTATTTGAGGTTAAGGATTCCGAAGGAACAGTGGTAGATACAATATCTACCGACGAGAATGGAGTAGGAACATCAAAAGAGCTTCCATACGGAAACTACACAGTAGTAGAAGTAAATGCTCCTTCAGGGTATAAATTATCACAAGAAGTTAAAAATGTAACAATAGATTCAAATGGAGAAACAATAGAGTTAACATTTAAAAATTCTAAATTTCTTGGTTCAATATCAATAGAAAAAGTAGATAGTGAAGACAGTGAAATTAGGTTAGAAGGAGCAGAATTTGAAGTGATAAACTCTAATGGAGAAGAAGTAGGGAATATAGTAACAGGAGAAGATGGAAAAGGAAGTTTAAGAAATTTACCTTATGGTGAATATACTTTAATTGAAACTAAAGCTCCAGATGGATATGAGTTATCCTTAGATTTAATAGTGGTTGAGGTAAACTCTGAGACAGAAGTTTATAAAACAATAACTAATACAAAAATCTTAGGAAAGATAAATATTCTAAAGGTAGATAGTATTGATGAAAATGTTAAGTTACAGGGAGCCGTATTTGAAGTTAAGGATTCCGAGGGGGATGTAGTAGACACAATAACTACTGGAGAAAACGGAGTAGGAACATCAAAAGAACTTCCATACGGAAGTTACACAGTACAAGAAGTAAGTGCTCCTTCAGGATATGAATTATCAGAAGAATCTAGGAATGTAATAATAAGCTTAAATGGGCAAACAATAGAGTTAACATTTGAAAATACAAAGCTCTTAGGAAAGATAAGTATTCTAAAGGTAGATAGCGATGATGAAAATGTTAAGTTACAGGGAGCCGTATTTGAGGTTAAGGATTCCGAAGGAACTGTAGTAGATATAATAACTACTGGAGAAAACGGAGTAGGAACATCAAAAGATCTTCCATATGGAAACTACACGGTAGAAGAAGTAATCGCTCCTTCAGGATATAAATTATCAGAAGAATCTAAGAATGTAACAATAAGTTTAAATGGGAAAACAATAGAGTTAACATTTGAAAACTCTAAACTGCATGGTTCAATATTAATAGAAAAAGTAGATAGTGCTGATGAAAATGTTAAGTTACAGGGAGCAGTATTTGAAGTTAAGGATTCCGAAGGAACAGTGGTAGATACAATAACTACTGAGGAAAACGGAGTAGGAGCCTCAAAAGAACTTCTATACGGAAGCTACACAGTAACAGAAGTAACTGCACCTACAGGATATGAGTTGTCAGAGGAATCTAAGAATGTAACAATAAATTCAAATGTACAAACAATAGAGTTAACATTTAAAAATTCTAAGCTTCTTGGTTCAATATCAATAGAAAAAGTAGATATTAATAATGAAGATATTAAGTTAAAGGAAGCAGAGTTTAAGGTGTTAAATTCCCATGGACAAGAAGTAGGAAATATAGTAACAGGAGAAGATGGAAAAGGAAGTTTAGGAAACTTACCATATGGGAAATATACGTTAATTGAAACTAAAGCTCCAGATGGATATCAATTATGTCCAGATTTGATAGTGGTTGAGGTAAACTCTAAGACGGAAGTTTATAAAACAATAACTAATACAAAAGTTTTAGGAAAGATAAATATCCTAAAGGTAGATAGTGCTGATGAAAAAATTAAGTTACAGGGAGCAATATTTGAAGTTAAGGATTCCGAAGGAAATGTAGTAGATACAATAACTACTGGAGAAAACGGAGTAGGAACATCAAAAGAACTTCCATACGGAAATTACAAAGTGGAAGAAGTGGGTGCACCTTCAGGATATGAGTTATCAGATGAATTTAAGAATGTAACAATAGATTCAAATGGACAAACAATAGAGTTAACATTTAAAAATTCTAAACTTCTTGGTCTAATATCAATAGAAAAAATAGATAGTGAAGATAGTGAAATTAAGTTAGAAGGAGCAGAATTTAAAGTAATAAACTCTAATGGAGAAGAAGTAGGAAATATAATAACAGGAGAAGATGGAAAAGGGATTTTGGAAAATTTGCCATATGGGGAATATACGTTAATTGAAACTAAAGCTCCAGATGGATATGAGTTATCCTTAGATTTAATAGTAGTTGAGGTAAACTCGGGGACAGGGGTTTATAAAACAATAACTAATACAAAGATCTTAGGAAAGATAAATATCCTAAAGATAGATAGTATTGATGAAAATGTTAAGTTACAGGGAGCCGTATTTGAGGTTAAGGATTCTGAAGGAACTGTAGTAGATACAATAACTACTGGAGAAAACGGAGTAGGAACATCAAAAGAACTTCCATACGGAAGCTACACAGTACAAGAAGTAAGCGCTCCATCAGGATATAAATTATTAGAAGAAGTTGAAAATGTAACGATAAGTTTAAATGGACAAACAATAGAGTTAACATTTGAAAATACAAAAATCTTAGGAAAGATAAGTATTCTGAAGGTAGATAGCGATGATGAAAATGTAAAGTTACCTGGAGCAGTGTTTGAGGTTAGGGATTCCGAGGGAACTGTAGTAGACACAATAACTACTGGAGAAAACGGAGTAGGAACATCAAAAGAACTTCCATACGGAAACTACACAGTAGCAGAACTAAATGCCCCTTCAGGGTATAAATTATCACAAGAAGTTAAGAATGTAACAATAGATTCAAATGGACAAACAATAGAGTTAACATTTAAAAATTCTAAACTTCTTGGTTTAATATCAATAGAAAAAGTAGATAGTGAAGATAGTGGAATTAAGTTAGAAGGAGCAGAATTTAAAGTAATAAACTTTAATGGAGAAGAAGTAGGGAATATAGTAACAGGAGAAGATGGAAAAGGAAGTTTAGGAAATCTGCCATATGGGGAATATACGTTAATTGAGACTAAAGCTCCAGATGGATATGAGTTATCCTTAGATTTAATAGTGGTTGAGGTAAACTCTGAAACAGAAGTTTATAAAACAATAACTAATACAAAAATATTAGGAAATATAAATATCTTAAAGGTAGATAGTGCAGATGAAAATGTTAAGTTACAGGGAGCTGTATTTGAAGTTAAGGATTCCGAGGGGGATGTAGTAGACACAATAACTACTGATGAAAACGGAGTAGGAGCATCAAAAGAACTTCCATACGGAAGTTACACAGTACAAGAAGTAAGCGCTCCATCAGGATATAAATTATTAGAAGAAGTTGAAAATGTAACGATAACTTTAAATGGACAAACAATAGAGTTAACATTTGAAAATACAAAGATTCTAGGGAAGATAAGTATCCTAAAGGTAGATAGCGATGATGAAAATGTTAAGTTACAGGGAGCCGTATTTGAGGTTAAGGATTCCGAAGGAACAGTAGTAGACACAATAACTACTGGTGAAAACGGAGTAGGAACATCAAAAGAACTTCCATACGGAAGCTACACAGTGGCAGAGATAAGTTCTCCTACAGGATATGAGTTGTCAGAAGAATCTAAGAATGTGATAATAAGTTCAAATGGAGAAATAATAGAGTTAACATTTGAAAATACAAAGATTCTAGGAAAGATAAATATCCTAAAAGTAGATAGTGATGATGAAAGTATTAAGCTATCAGGAGCAGTATTTGAAGTTAAGAATTCCGAAGGAGTAGTGGTAGATACAATAACTACAGACGAAAACGGAGTAGGAGCTTCAAAAGAACTTCTATACGGAAGCTACACAGTAACAGAAGTGACTGCACCTACAGGATATGAGTTGTCAGAGGAATCTAAGAATGTAACAATAAGCTCAAATGGAGAAACATTAGAATTAACATTTGAAAATATAAAGATTCTAGGAAAGATAAATATTCTGAAGGTAGATAGTATTGATGAAAGTATAAAACTATCAGGAGCAGAATTTGAAATAAGAGATTTAGAAGGTAATATTTTAGATACTCTTATTACAAATGAAGAAGGAGTAGCTAATTCAATACAACTACCTTATGGCAGTTATATTGTTATAGAAACAAAGGCACCAGAAGAATATGTTTTAAATGATTTTTCTGAAAATGTTACTATAAATAATGAAAATATTGAAATATTATTGAAGGTAGAAAATATAAAAGAAGAATTATTACCAGAAGACCCTAAAGAACCAGAGGTACCTTCAAAGGAAGATAATAAAAAAGAACCTGTAAAAACTGGTGACGAAAGTGGTAATATGGGTGGCTTAAGCTTAATCTCACTACTTTCATTAATAGCTATGTTATTAATGCATAAGAAAAAATAAATAATTAAAAGAAAGTCATGAAGGATATAAAATTCTTCATGACTTTCTTTATTAATTGTATAAAAATATATTCTTTACGCAAAATATAAGTAAATAATAGTATAATTTAATATCTTGCAAAGGAATGAGATTAATTATATTATAAAGTAAGAGATTATAAACGATTTTAAATAATATTAAAATAAAGCAATAAATTATAGAAAAGGATAGGAGAATAAATTTGCAAAAGTATAAGAGCGTAAAAATCATCCCTTTAGGGGGACTTGGAGAAATAGGAAAGAATATAACTGCATTTCAATATGACGATGAGATTATAGTTGTTGATTGTGGATTAGCTTTCCCAGATGAAGATTTATATGGAATAGATTTAGTTATTCCAGATATAACATTCCTTAAAAGAAATAAGGACAAGGTCAAAGGAATATTTATAACACATGGACATGAAGACCATATAGGAGCTTTACCTTATATACTAAAGGAATTAAATGTACCAGTGTACGGAACTAAATTAACTTTAGGATTAATTGAAACGAAATTAACAGAGCACAAGATGCTAAATGATTGTACTTTAAATGTTGTTGAACAGGGAGAAACTGTAAAACTAGATAACTTTAAAATAGAATTTATAAGAACAAATCATAGTATAGCTGATAGTTGCGCATTAGCCTTACACACTCCAATTGGGGTAATTATTCACACCGGTGATATAAAGGTTGATTATACACCTATAGATGGAAAGGTTATTGATTTAGGTAGATTTGCTGAATTAGGTAAAAGAGGAGTTTTACTTTTAATGGCAGATAGTACTAATGTAACTCATCCAGGTCATACTATGTCGGAAAGTTCTTTAGGTGAAACTTTAAATAGATACTTTACTAAGGCATCAGGAAGAATAATAATTGCTACCTTTGCCTCTAATATACATAGACTACAACAAATAATAAATGCTTGTGAGCTTACAAAGAGGAAGATTGCATTTAGTGGCCGTAGTATGGAAAAGATATCTGAAGTTGCTATAAAGCTTGGATATTTAAATATGCCAGAAGGTATGTTAATTGGTTTAGATGAAGTAAAGAATTATGCAAATGATAGGATTACTATTGTAACAACTGGTAGTCAAGGAGAACCTATGTCTGCATTAACAAGAATAGCTGCTGGAAATCATAGAAGTATTCAAGTTGAAAAAGGTGATATGGTAATAATATCAGCTACACCAATACCTGGAAATGAAAAATCTGTTTCAAATATAATTAACGAATTAAGTAAAAGGGGAGCAGATGTAATTTATAGTTCTATGGAAGCTATACATGTTTCAGGGCATGCTTGTGAAGATGAATTAAAGCTTATCCATGCTTTAGTTAAACCTAAATTTTTCTTACCAGTTCATGGTGAGTATAAACATTTAAAGAAACATGCTCAACTTTCAGAGATTATGGGAGTTAGACCGAATAACATATCTATTTTAGAAAATGGTGATGTGTTTGAATTAACTAGAAGATGGGGTAAAGTTGTAGGAAAAGTACCATCAGGAAGAATATTAATTGATGGTAGCGGTGTTGGAGATGTAGGTAATATAGTTTTAAGAGATAGAAAATCTCTTTCTCAAGATGGAATTATTACTGTTGTAGTTGCTATAAATAAAGAGAGTAAAAGTATTACATCTGGACCTGACATAATTACTAGAGGATTTGTTTATGTAAGAGATTCTGAAGAACTAATGAGGGAACTTAGAAATATTGCAACAGATTCAGTAGAGAAATGTCTTAATAATGATATTACAGAATGGGCAGAAATAAAGAGAAATATAAGAACTGATATAAATAGTTATGTATACGAAAAGATAAAAAGAAGACCTATGGTGGTGCCTGTAATTGTAGAAATCTAATATTTAAAGGAGTTTGACTTTAATGTTAAACTCCTTTAATAATATAATAAATTTTGATATAATTTATAAAAAAATATGTGAGGTTAGAAATGAATTATATATATAACGTGGATATTGCTATTTTAGATTGGATTCAAAGTGTTTTTAAGTGTGCTTTTTTAGACTGGTTTATGCCTATTGTAACCTCTTTAGGGAATGCGGGTATAGTTTGGATAATTATTTGTGTATTACTTCTTATTTATAAGAAAACTAGAAAATATGGAGTTATGATGGGATGTGCATTAATTCTATGTCTATTAATAGGAAATTTATTTTTGAAACCAGTAGTTGCTAGAGTAAGGCCTTTTGATATTAATACAGCTATAGACATTTTAATTAAGAAGCCTTTAGATTTTTCTTTTCCATCAGGACATACAATGTCTTCATTTGCAGCTGCTACAGTTTTAATTTATATGAATAAAAAAATTGGAGTGATTTCATTAATTTTAGCAACTATAATTGGATTTTCTAGATTATATTTATATGTGCATTACCCATCAGATGTAATTGTAGGATTATTCATGGGTGTTTTATTAGGAATAATAAGTATTAAATTATGTTCCAATTTAAAAGTATATAGGCGATTCTAAATAGTCATATTTCTATAAAGATGAAGAAAAATTACTGTAAAGTTTTTGTTATTTCTTAACGAAAATATATTATACTTACAAGTGAGGAGAGGTAATATGATTAATGATATTTTATTAGAATCAGGTACTGGGGAAGTAGAAGTAATTGAATTTAGAGCTAATGATGTTAATTATGCAATAAATGTAATAAAGGTTAAGGAAATTATTGATATGCCAGAGAATGGTGTTACAAAAATGCCTGAAAGCAAAAAAGAAATAGCTGGATTAATTTTATGTAGAGATGAAATACTTCCAGTAATTGATTTAAAATATATTTTAAATAGAGAAAAATCTAGCGAATTAGGACCAAGATTAATAGTATGTGAATTTAACAAGGTTAAGGTAGCATTTAATATTGATGATATTATAGGAGTTCATCGTATTAAGTGGAGCGAGATTAGAAAGCCAAATAATATGTTTGATGAATCATTAGCAGTTGGAAATATTGTTTTAAATGGAAAAATTATAGTTATGTTAGATTTTGAAAAGATAGTAACAGATATTAGTCCAAAGTCTGGTATTAGTGAACATAGACTTGTTTCTGTAGAATATAAGGATAGATCTGAACTTAAGTTAGTTTTAGCGGATGATTCTCCATTAATTAGAAAGCTGTTAAAGGAAACTTTAACTAAAGCAGGATTTACAAATATGAAGATATTTGATGATGGAGAACAAGCTTTAAGTTATCTTGAAGGGTTAAAGGCAGATTTAGGAAAATCGTTTATTAAAGAAGTTCAACTTCTTATTACAGATATTGAAATGCCACAAATGGATGGATTAACTTTAACTAGAAAGGTTAAAGAAGATGAAGTGTTAAAGAGATTACCAGTAATTATATTCTCATCATTGATTACTGATGATTTAAGACACAAAGGAGAATCAGTTGGAGCTGATGCTCAGTTAAGTAAGCCTGAAATAGAAGAGCTTATAGGAGTTATAGATCAACTTTTAGGAATATAAATTGAATAACTAGCAGTTTAGAAGAGAAATAAAAATTATATTTCTCTTCTTTTAATTATAGAAGGATTAGCAAATGTTTTATTGAATAAAATATTAGTATAATATAAAGTGGAGATGATATTATGGTGGGATTTATTGTATCAGCTATATTAATTATAGGTGGAGTTATCTTATATTTCTTTCCTTCAAAAAATTCTAATTGTGTATATGGGTATCGTACAAGATTATCAATGAAGAACCAAGATACATGGAAGGTATCACAGAAAATTGGTGGATTTAGTATGATAGTTTTTGGTATTATATTTCTAATTATCACTTTGGTATTGGAACTATTTTTGGAAAATTTATTTGATGAAGTTTTAGTTATTATATTATTAATAGGATCTGTATTAATGTTAATATTTGATGAAATGTATTTAAGAAAAATATTTAATAGGGATGGAAGTAGGAAGTGATACAAAGAAAATAAAAATTATAGTGCCACCACAGAACACAAAAATGTGGTATGGCTGAAAAAAGTGACCTCTTGGCTAAAGCGTGCAAGGTCACTTTTTTATATTTTATTAAATTAATTTGTAATGCTTAAGTGCATTAAAGATTCCATCTTCATTAATATGAGTTGTAACATAAGATACTAATGGAAGTAGTGCTTCATTACTATTCCCCATTGCAATACTAGTATGTGCGTATTCTAACATTGATAAATCATTTGTGCTATCTCCAATAGCAAAGGTGTTTTCATGTGGGATATTCAAATGATTAATTAAAAATTCAATTCCTGTTGCTTTAGAAAAACCTTTAGGTACAACTTCGTAGAAATCATCACTTCTTTTTATAAAGTCAAGCTTATCTTTATATTTATTATAGAAGCCTTCAAAATTACTATCTTGGTTTAAGAAAATCACAAATTTATCAAAATAAAGTTCATCTAATTGAGAAAGGGATTTGAAGGGAAAACCTTCTTCAGCTAAATCAGAAGTAAGCTTTAAAACTTCTTTATGTTTTATAGTAGATTTTTCTGGGAAGTATATAAAATTCCTTCCTTCACCTACTGCATCTAATTTAAACTCTTTAAAGTCTAATGCAATTTCTTTTGAAAGGGCATGTCCGAGTTCGTTATCTAATAAAACTTGTCCATCACATTCTATATAAGTTCCACAACCACAAATATACCCATTAAAGCCTGAGTTTTTAATTAATTCAGGTAGTATAACTTTGGTTCTCCCAGTATTAATAATAGCTAAATGACCATTCTCTTTAAGTTTTCTTATTGCTTCTAGTGCACTCTCTGGTATTTTATTTGTTTCCTCATCTAAAATTGTTCCATCAATATCAAAAAATATTATTTTTCTATCCATAGTTTTCTCCTATCTTTTGTTATATATAAATTAATTATAAATAAAAAATATGAAATTTTCTATTATTTATTTGAAACAAAAAGGGATTAAGATACACTAATAATATGAGAGGGGGATAAGATGGAGGATTTTGATAAGCTTTATAAACTTTACAATAAAAAAATTTATAGTTACCTTCTCTATTTATGTAAGGATTCACTTGTAGCAGAAGAGCTGTTACAGGAAACCTTCTATCTTACTATTAAAAATATAGAAAAGTTCAGAGGGGAATCTATGGTATCTACTTGGATATACTCTATTAGCAAAAATGTTACCGTTCATGGCTTAGGGATAAAAATAAGAGGAATAATATACAGGATTATGATTTTAATAATAAATTAGTACAACAGGATAAAAGTGATGAAAGAATTATACAAGAGGAAGAACTTAGAGATTTATTTAAGCTTATAGACAAGATAGAAGAACCATATAGAGAAGTAATTTTAATGAGGGCAGTAAACAAGTTATCTTATAGGGAGATAAGTGAGATAATGAATAGAAAAGAATCTTGGGTTAGGGTTATTTTTCATAGAGGAAAAATAAAACTTAAAGCTTTAATTGAGAATAAGGGGGCGATGTAGTATGAGTATGATTGACTGCAAAGTTATACGAGATTTAATGACTTTATATGTAGATGGATTATCTTCTAAAGAGAGCAATGAAATAATAGAACATCACATAAAAAAATGCAGTGAATGTAATAATTATTTAAATATTTTATCAGATGAGTGTTTTTTAGGTAAAGATGTAGTTGATAATTATGAGGTTGATGATAAGGTAGAGCAGAAAATAGTACAGGATATTAAGAGGAGTAATACCAGTAAGCTATTAATTTATTCTATAGTTGGAGGAGCATTAGCAACCTTATTAACATCTGGAAGTTTAATATTTAATGGATTTTTGTTATTACCACTATTTGGAGCAGTTATATATTTAAAGTTTAAGAATAAATTTATAGCACCACTTTCAATATATATTATTCAATTTTTAAACCTATCAATAGAGATGTTTATAGATTTAAGCATCCAAGGTGAAAATATAGGGGTTACTCTTTGGGATTATATAAGCTATACCTTTGGTAATGCAATATTTGCTCTGTTTTTTATGGGATTCACCTTTATAGGTGTTGTTATAGGAATATTAATAGAAAAAATTTTTTTAGATAAATAGGAGGTAAAATGAAAGTAAAATTTAATCTTAAAAAGATAATTTATTTTGTTATTTTAGTTGGAATATTAGCTTTCCTATTTTCTATATACAATGCTTTTAATAGTAATCCCATAAGTAAGGGAATTGCTAAAAATAAGCTTAATAAATATATAGAAGAGAATTATAGTGACAAGGATTTTATAATAAAGGATATAGGATATAATTTTAAGTTTAATGAGTATTACGGAAGGGTTATATCCCAAGAGGAAGGATTAGATTATAATATAACCTTAAGTAAAAATGGAGATATTATAGACTTATATAAAGAAAATGGATTTATAGAGGATGTTGAACTTAATAATAGGTTTAATAAAAAGATTGAAGAGGATTTTAAAGAAGGGCTTAAGGATAAAGTTTCTTTTAATAAAGATGGAAATAAGAATGAGTATTTATTTGCATATTTCAATATAATCCAAGGAAAATACAAGGATAGGGATATCCAATATTCTAAGGAGTTAGATGATAAATTCTTGATACAATTAAATTTATATGATGAAAAGGATGGAGATTATAGAGATAGGTTTGTGGTTTTGGCTTCTCAAATTATTAAGTATGCAGAGGGCAATGGATATAAAGGTCTTAGTGAAATATCAATAAGTACCTATATAAATGATGTTGAATATTCGATTTTAGTTAAAAGAGATGAATTTTCTAAAAGTAGGGAAGAACTATATAACAGCATAGTAAAGGGTGGCTATGAGGTTAATAAAAATTCAAAGGGTGATGTACAATTTAAGTATATTGAAAAAGAAGAGAAGAAATGAAAATGAGATTAGATAGGCTTGAGGATATTATAAAAGAAAATAAAAACTAGGATAAAAGAAGGAGATAATTAACTCCTTCTATTTTTATTTTGAGTATAAAAAGTAGACACATTAGTATATAAGATATAGAATTTATGTGTGTAGGAAATATTATGATCATATAGATTAGGAGTAATTAGTATGGAGAATATTTTTATTATTGAAGATGATAAAACAATAAGGGAAGAGCTAACTATATTTTTAAGCAGATATGGCTATAGTTGTACTTCATCTACGGATTTTGAAAATATAGTAGATCGTGCATTAGCAAGTAAAGCGAATCTTATTTTACTTGATATTAATTTACCTTACTATGATGGGTATTACATATGTAGAGAAATAAGAAAGCGTTCTAATGTACCTATTATAGTTGTTACTAGTAGACAAAGTGAAATGGATGAACTTATGAGTATGAATCTAGGAGCAGATGATTTTATTACAAAACCCTATAATACTCAGATTTTATTAGCTAGGATTTCATCTGTTTTAAGAAGAATGTATCAGAATATAGATATGGATTTTTTAGAGTTTAAAGGGCTAAAATTTAACATCTCTCAAAGCCTTATAGAGTTTAGTGGTGAAAAGATTGATTTAACAAAAAATGAATCAAAAATACTTTATTCTCTTATTAAAAATAAAGAAAAGATAGTCTCAAGAAATAAACTTATGGATGAATTATGGCAGTCTGATGAATTTGTAGATGATAATACGTTAACAGTTAATATAAATAGGCTTAGGAAAAAGATGGAGTCAATAGGAGCTATTGACATGCTACAAACTAAGAGAGGACAAGGTTATATTCTACAATGAGATTCTTAATGTATTTAAAAGATAGATTTTTATTTATTATATTTACACTTTTAATTGTGTTATTACATATTGGACTATTTTTGGCTTTAGATGTAAGTTATTATGCAATATTTTTAATAGCTACACTATATATATTATGCAATTTCCTTTACCTTTTTATTGAGTATAAAAAGACTTATAGTTATATAGATAACTTAAGAGATCAAATAGATTTACTTGAAGAAAAATATTTATTAAGTGAAATGATAGATGCTCCTAACTCTAAGGAGAGTAATGAATTTTATAAAATATTAAAAGAATGTAATAAGTCAATGAATGATAGAATTTCTAAAATTGAATTAAAAAATAAAGAGTATAGGGAGTATATTGAACTTTGGGTGCATGAGATAAAGACTCCAATAGCATCAACTAAGCTAATAATAGAAAATAATCCATCTCCTGTTACTGAGATTATACTAGATGAGATAAATAAGGTTGATGATTATATAGAGCAAACTTTATTTTACACTAGGCTTAATAGTGTAGAGAAGGATTATATAATTAAAATATTAAATCTTGAAGAGGAAGTTAATGCTGCTATAAGAAAGAATTCAAGATATTTAATTCAAAGAAAAGTTAAAATAGTAAAGTCTAAACTAAGAAAAGAAGTATTTTCAGATACAAAGTGGCTTCAGTTCATTTTAAATCAGATAATTAGCAATTCTATTAAGTATTATCATAAGAAAGAGAATATATTGGAATTTTCAGCTGAAGAAATAAATGGGGAAGTAATTTTAAATATTAGTGACAATGGTATTGGGATGAATGAAAAAACTCTAATTAAAGCATTTGAAAAAGGTTATACCGGTGAAAATGGTAGAAAATTTAAAGAATCTACGGGTATAGGGCTTTATCTTTGTAAAAATCTATGTGATAAATTAGGACTTTCAATAAAACTGTCCTCAAAGGAAGGGGAGGGTACTAAAGTTTCTATTCTTTTTCCTAAAAATAAGATGTTACTTTTAGAAAACTAACAAAACTGTAAGGTTAATGTTAGTTATATCAATGGAGAAACTTTTATAATAAATGTAACATTTAGGTATAAGGAAAAGGAGGGATAAAATATGGATAAAATTTTACAGGTTGACAATATTCATAAATTTTATGGAACTAAAGGAAATGTGACTAAAGCTTTAAACGGAATAAGCTTTACTGTAGAGAGAGGTGAATACGTTGCAATAATGGGGGCTTCAGGAAGTGGAAAAACTACACTTCTTAATTGTATTTCAACTATAGATAATGTTACTAGTGGACATATTTATATAGGAGGAGAAGACATAACAAAGATTAAAGAAAAGAAGCTTGCTAAATTTAGGCGTGAGGAACTAGGATTTATATTTCAAGACTTCAATTTATTAGATACATTAACTGCATATGAAAATATTGCTTTAGCACTTACAATTAATGATGTTAAAGGAAACGAGATAGATGATTTAATAAAGGAAATTGCAAGAAGGCTTAATATAGTAACTGTACTTAATAAATTTCCGTATCAAATGTCAGGTGGGCAAAAACAAAGGGTAGCAGCAGCAAGAGCTATAGTAACACATCCAAAGCTAATATTAGCAGATGAACCTACAGGAGCACTTGATTCAAAGTCAGCAAAGATGCTTTTAGAAAGTTTAGAAACATTAAATAATGCTATGAATGCAACAATTATGATGGTAACACATGATGCATTTACTGCAAGTTATGCTAATAGAATTCTTTTCATTAAGGATGGTAAGATATTTAATGAATTAATTAGAGGAAATGATTCTAGAAAAGAGTTTTTTAGTCAAATAATTGAGGTTGTTTCTCTTCTTGGGGGTGACCAAAGAGATGTATTTTAAGCTATCTCTAAGAAATATTAGAAGAAGTCTTAAGGATTATACTATATACTTTTTAACATTAGTTTTTGCAGTTTGTATATTTTACACTTTTAACTCTATAGAGTCGCAAAAGTTACTTTTAGACTTAAGTGAATATCAAGGTTCAACATTCACAGCAATTAGTATGGCAATAACTGTAGTATCAGTCTTCATTTCATTTATTTTAGGATTTTTAATTATTTATGCAAATAATTTTTTAATAAAGAGACGAAAGAAAGAACTTGGAGTCTATATGACTCTAGGAATGGAGAGAAAGTCAATATCAAGAATTTTGTTTGCAGAAACCCTACTAATAGGTTTTATATCACTTGGGATAGGATTATTTCTCGGCGTTTTATTATCACAATGTTTATCGATAGTTACTGCAAAGATGTTTTCAGTAAAGCTACTATCATTTAAGTTTATTTTTTCAGAGTCAGCTTTCATAAAAACAATAATTTGCTTTGGATTAATTTATATAATAATTCTTTTATTTAATTCAAGATCAATAAATAAGGTTAAGTTAATAGATTTAATTTATGCTTCTAGAAAAAATGAAGAAACAAAAGTAATAGGATTAAAGATTTCAGTAATATTATTCATATTAAGTGTTATAACAAACCTTTCAGCCTATGTTATTTTAATTAAAGGTGGTGCTGCAGCTATTACAGTAACTATGTTTATATGTGTAATATTAGGTATAATAGGTACATTTTTATTCTTTATGTCACTTACAGGCTTTTTACTTAAGCTAGTACAAAGTAGTAAAAGATATTACTTTAAAAAGCTTAATATGTTTTTGTTAAGACAAATTAATAGCAAGATTAATACAAACTTTATTTCTATGTCTTTTATTTGTCTTATGTTATTTTTAGCTATTTGTACTTTGTCTGGAGGACTTGGAATAAATTTTGCCGTTAGTTCACAAGGAAAAGAATTAACACCACATGATGCTACAGTTCAGGATGAGATAAATAAAACTGATCTTGAAAAAGTATTTATGGATGCCAATATTAATTTAAATAAATTTACAAGTAAATTTTCAGCATATAAACAATACAATAGTGGCATTGGTTATAAGGAACTATTTAATGAAGAACTAGTTAATGAATTAAAAAATTTATATCCAGTCACAGCAAATGTTGATGTTAAAGTTGTAGGACTTAGTGATTTTAATGAAGAAATGAAATTAATCGGTAAAGAACCTATTATATTAAATGATAAAAGTTTTGGCTTGTTTCTTAATGATGAGATTTGCTATAAATATATAAATATATATTTAGACGATGGAAGAAAAATTAATTTAAACAATAATCAATTAGAGTTTGATAAGAGTAAGGTTGCTTATGTTAATTTTAATAATACTATGATGCAAGGAAATATAGGGACAATAATAGTAAATGATAAATATTTAAATGGACTTAAGATGTATAATTCCTATATAAATTTAGATTTTGAAAATCCTGAGGATTTAAAAATATTAATGGATGAGGTTAATAGTAATCCACTTATAGAAAAAGATAAATTCTTTTTCGTTCCAAGAGAGATGATAGAAGCTAATTCTCAAATGCTTGGAACAATGGTAGCTTATCTTGGTATTTATTTAGGAATAATATTTATAATAACTTCGGCTGCAGTACTTGCACTTCAACAACTATCAGACTCCTCTGATAACATAGAGAGATATAGATTACTTAAAAAGATTGGAGTTGATGAGGAAGAGATAAATAAAACAATTTTAAAGCAGACAGGAATATACTTTATGCTACCATTATTTTTAGCAATAATTCATTCCATAGTTGGAATTACATTCTCTGAAGAAGTAATAAAGTTATTTGGATCAACTAAGAATATGATTTATGTTATAATAACGGCTATAGTATTTATAATAATATATGGTGGATATTATTTGGCTACCTATATAGGTTCTAAAAATATGATGAAAAATAAAATATAAAAAGCAGTACATTGTACTGTTTTTTTTATTCTTTATTACATTCATAGAGAGAAGTTATTAAAAAGAATATACAGTATTATTTAACAGGAGATGAGAATATGAAAAGCTTTGATTTAGGAATTACATATAGTGAATATTTGAGCTTGGCAGATGAGGAACAAAGGGGAATAATTGATAGGCTTAATGAACAAAGCCAATTAATTAATAAAGGATTAGATAAAGTTAGAAATATAGAAAATAAACTTAATATACTAGTTTTTGGAGAACTACACTGTAAAGATGCTGCAACAGAAATACCTTTTTTGCTTAAATTAAGTGAACTAAACAAAAATATAGAAGTTAAGTTCTTAAGAAGGGAAGGAAATAAGGAGCTATTAGAAAAATTTTCAGGGGAAAGAAAGGTGCCAACATTTTTAATACTTAATGAAAAAGGTAATACAGTTAGAAAATATATTGAGTTTCCTATTGGGGTTAAAGAAATTCTTTTAAATACTGAGAAGGAAAAAGTTCAAGATATTATAGATAATATGAGAAAAGGTAAATACAATAATCTTATTCAAGAAGATATTATTAGATTTCTAACAGGAGAAGGTTATAGATATATTAACTTTACTAAAGAAGTTTAAAAAAATAATTTATTGACTATTGACTTTAACGTTACGTCATAGCTTATTCTATTTTTAGGAGGTGATTTTATGGAGTATACCGTAAAAAGTTTAGCGAAGATAGCCGGCATTAGTAGCAGAACTTTAAGGTACTATGATGAAATTAATTTATTAAAACCCTGCAGGGTTAGTTCTTCAGGTTATAGAATTTATGGTGAAAAGGAGGTAGATACCCTTCAGCAAATTATGTTCTATAAAGAAATGGGGTTGCCTCTAGAAAAGATTAAGGAAATTATTTTAAACAAGGATTTTAATCAAAAGAATGCTCTTATAGCTCACAAAAACAAGCTTAAAGAGGAGCAGCTTAGAATAGAAACCTTATTAAGAAATGTAGAAAAAACGATAAAGTCAATGGAAGGTGATTTAGTAATGTCTAATAAAGAAAAATTTGAAGGATTTAAAAGAGATTTTATAGAAAAAAATGAAAAACATTATGGTAAAGAAGTTAGAGAAAAGTATGGTAATGAAGCTGTAGATGAAAGCAATAGAAGAATATCAAAGTTAAGTGAAAGTGAATGGAATGACTTAGAGAGTCTTAAAGAGAAGGTTAATGAAAGCATAAAAAAGGCAATGCTATTAGGAAATCCTAATAGTGAAGAAGCAAAAGAAGCAGTTAAGCTTCATAAAGCATGGCTTGATCATTATGGAAATTATTCAAAGGAAGCTCATATTGGGCTAGGTGAAATGTATGTCTATGATGATAGATTCAAAAAGTATTATGTGGATAATGTTGGAGAAGGAGCAGCAGAATTTTTAAGAGATGCTATAAAAAATTATTATAACTAATAATATAAAAAGGTGACTTATAATGCTGCCTTTTATATAGAACAAAAGAGGCATAGATAAAATCTATGCCTTAAAAAATAGGGTAATGAGGTAATTTTAATATGTATTAAAATGTTTCATTAAAATTATTGACTCATTATTAAATTTCTAAACATAAAAAAATAAAATTTTATGCATTAGTTGGGGGAGTATAAACCCTACTAGCTAGTTCATCATCCATTAAGTATAATGCAGCAGGATTTCCTTCAGATCTTCTAACTTTCTTAAGTAAAGCATTAAAGCTGTTTTCTTCCTCAACTTGCTCATCTATAAACCATTTTAGTAAGCTCATAGTAGCATGTTCTTTTTCATCATGAGCAATATCAGCTAGGTTATATATTTTCTTAGTTACAAGTTGTTCATGCTCGTATCCCTTTTGGAATACATCAATAACACCATCATATTTAGCTGTTGGCATAGGTATTTGTTTTAATTCTACAATACCATTCTTTTGGAAAATATAATCATAAAGCTTCATTGCATGAGCTAATTCTTCTTGAGCTTGAACTCTAAAGAAATTAGCAAATCCACTAAGATCAATAGATTCACAGTATCCTGCCATTGCAAGATAAGTATAAGAAGAATAGAATTCAAAATTTACTTGTTCGTTAAGTTCATTTAATAACTTTTCACTTAGCATATGTTCATCTCCTTTAATCTTATGTTATACACAAGATTATTCTATATACATAATGGAGAAATATCAATTATTTTATGGAAATAAAATTAATATATGAAGAAATTATAGTATAATGTATATAATAAAAAGTTTTTGGAGGAGTAAAATGAAGCACGATTTCCTTTTAGATAAATTTGAAGGCTTTAGCAAGGCATTAGCTAAAACATTATTTGATGTTAAAGAAGATGTAGATCCAATACAGTTTAATAATCTATCAAATAAAGACATACTTTATATAGTTTTAAAGAAACTACTTAAAGAAGGAGAATTTAATAAAGGAGAAGATTTATTCTATAAGGAGCTTTATAAAAATAAAACTCAAGAGTTTTATGAGTTAGGACAATGGTTCTATAATTGTTTGTTAAATCAAGATGATAAGTTACTTGAAGCGAAAAATTTCCCTAGGAGAGAAATATATCAAGGGTTAGAAGATTTACAAAAGTTTAAGTATAAGTATTTGATAAAGGGATAGTAGTACTACTTTATAGCTAGTTAAACCACTTAGCAATAAAAAATTTATATTAGTGGTACTTTGATTTTAACTTTAAAATATTTAGAATAATAGTATAAGCACAAGGGAAAAAGAGGGGATCTTTACATGGAAAAGATATACAGACCAGTATGGGCAGAAATAGATTTAGATAAGATTGAGTTTAATATAAGAAATATAAAAGAGTTAGCTAAGAATAAAGAAGTTATAGGAGTTATTAAAGCAGATGCTTATGGACATGGTGCAATAGATATTGCTCCAGTTTTATTGAAAAATGGTGTTTCTAGATTAGCAGTGGCAACTCTTACAGAGGCAATGGAATTAAGAAGAGAAAATATAACTGCACCAATAATTATTTTAGGTTATACTCCAACAGAATTTGGAGAAGATTTAATTAAATATGATATAGAACAAACTGTTTATACATTAGAAGATGCTGAAAGGTTTTCCGCTATAGCAGAAGAGGTAAAGGGAAAAGTTAAAGTTCATATTGCTCTTGATACAGGCATGGGAAGAATAGGTTTCCTTCCTAATGAAGAAAGTATAGAGGATATAGTTAAAATAGATAAATTAAAAGGAGTAGATATAGTAGGTTTATTTACTCATTTTTCAACAGCAGATGAAGAAGATAAAGAATATACAAATAAGCAGTATAAAATATTAGAAGATTTTTATAAAGAGCTAAATGATAGAGAAATTAATATTCCATTTAAGCATGCAGCAAACAGTGCTACTATAATGGATTTACCTAATATGTACTTAGATGGAGTAAGAGCTGGCATTGTAATATATGGTTATTATCCTTCAAATGAAGTTAATAAAGATAGATTGAAAATTAAGCCTGCCATGACACTTAAGGCTAAAATTGCTCATATTAAAACTTTAGAAAAAGGAGCTTTTGTAAGTTATGGTAGAACCTATGAAGTTAGTGAATCTACAAGGGTTGCTACTATTCCCATAGGATATGCAGATGGATATTTAAGAGCATTAAGTAATAAGGGAAAGGTTATAGTAAATGGTAAACTTGCACCTGTAATAGGAAGAGTTTGTATGGATCAACTTATGATTGATGTAACTCATATTAATAATGTTAAGGTTGATGATGAGGTTATACTCTTAGGAGAATGTGATGATATTAAATATAATGCTGATGATATGGCAAATGCTGTTGGAACAATAAATTATGAAATAATATGCATGATCAAAGGAAGAGTGCCTAGGGTATATGTTAAAGATGGTAAGGTAGTTGAAATTAGAAATTATATTTAAATAAAGATTAGAATAATTAAAAGTTTAATAGAATATTTTTAAGAGAAATTAGAAATAATTTCTCTTTTTTAATACCTTGGAAAATATTTAACTTTTAATGTTTGACAAAAAATAAAAAAAGATGTACTATTGTATTAAATTATTAATACAATAGTACAAAGGAAGTGAAAAAAATGGCTTGGGAATTAAATAGTGACAGACCAATTTATAGTCAGCTTATGGAATATATCAAAATAAGTATTGTATCAGGAAAATATAAACCAGGTGAAAAGATGCCATCTGTAAGAGAATTAGCTAGTGAGGCATCAGTAAATCCTAATACAATGCAAAAAGCCTTAACAGAGTTAGAAAGGTTGGGGTTATTATTTTCGGCAAGAACAAGTGGAAGATTTATTACGGAGGATTCAAAGATGATTGAAGAAATGAAGTGTAATCTTGCTAAAGAAGAAATACAAGCTTTTTTGAAAAAGATGGAAGAGATAGGTTTTACTAAAGAGGAAGCTATAGAAACAATAAAAGAAATTGCAGAGGAGATGAAATAATTGGGGGCAAATATTCTAGAGTGTAAAAATCTTGTTAAATCCTATGGTAATAAAGTTGCCTTAGAAGGAATTGACTTATCTATGAAGAGGGGAAGAATAGTAGGACTACTTGGACCTAATGGAAGTGGGAAAAGTACTTTAATAAAGTTAGCAAACGGATTATTAACACCAACTAGTGGAGAGCTTCTTATAAATGGTAATAAACCTGGGGTAGAGACAAAAAAGATAGTTTCTTATTTACCTGAGAGAACTTATCTTGCTGATTGGATGAAGGTATCTGATATAATTAACTTTTTTAAAGACTTTTATGAAGATTTTAATGTTGAAAAAGCTTATGATATGCTATCTAAGTTGAATATTAATGCTAATGATAAGCTAAAAACAATGTCAAAAGGAACTAAGGAAAAGGTTCAGTTAATACTAGTTATGAGTAGAGAGGCAGAACTTTATTTCCTAGACGAACCAATAGCAGGGGTTGACCCAGCTGCTAGAGATTATATATTAAATACTATTATTTCAAATTATAATGAAAATGCAACAGTAGTTATATCAACTCACTTAATATCTGATATTGAACAGATTTTAGATGATGTAATCTTTATTTCATATGGAAAGATATATTTATCTAAGAGTGTTGATGAGATAAGGGAAGAAGAAGGTAAGAGTGTAGATGCCTTATTTAGGGAGGTGTTTAGATGTTAGGAAAGTTATTAAAGTATGAATTTAAAGCTACTGGAAGATTAGTACTTCCTTTATACGGAGCATTATTAATATTTGGTCTAATAAATAAGATTTTCCTTGAGACAGAAATAGGTTTTGGTAGTGCATCGGGGATTATTGGAAATATAGCATCTCTTATAACTATGTTTGTATATGGATGTATAATGGCAGCAGTATTTATAGTAACATTTTTTATAGTTCTACAAAGATATTATAAAAATCTTTTAGGTGATGAAGGTTATTTAATGAATACTCTTCCAGTTCCTGTATGGAAAAATATATGTAGTAAATTAATTGTTGGTATAGTATGGAATATTTTAAGCGTTATTGTTGCAATAATATCTATAGTAATTTTAACTTATTATCCAGGTATGATTGGTAATGCTTTTGAGTTTATGGGAGAAGTTTGGAGAGCTGGAATAAGTGAGTTTGGATTTAGGATTCCTTTAGTAATCTTTGAAATTATAGCATTAGGAATTTTGTCTTGTGCATCTTCAACTTTATTGCTTTATTCATCTATGTCTATTGGTCATTTAGCAAACAAGAGAAAAATACTTTGTTCATTTGGAGCATTTATAGGAATAAGTATGATAACAAGCTTTATTTCATCAGTATTTAATACATCAGTTATAAGTTATAATTATGGTTTCTTCGAATTTATGGATTTACAATTAGTTCTATTAAAAGTAGCAGCTAATTTAATTATTACCTCTGTAATATATTTTGTTATATCTAATTATATTATGAAAAATAAATTGAATTTAGAGTAGTATTTAAGATAGTATATCAATATGATTTTTGATATACTATCTTTTTTATGTCATAGTAAAGGATAAAATGATAAATAAATTTAGCACTATTTACAAATACTTATTTTAGGTAGTTTAAGGAGTGTACAAAAGATGATGTCAGATATAATTAAAAAATGGGATGAAGATATTTTATATTTAATAAATAAATATTGCAGAAATAGATTTTTAGATAAGGTTATGCCCTTTGTAACATCTCTAGGAAATTTAGGGCTTTTATGGATTATTCTTGCTATATTAATGATTAGGAAAGTAGATTATAGAAGAGTTGGCATTATAGTATTAGTAACATTAGTATTTACAACAATTATGGGGGAAGGTATAGTAAAGCATATTGTTAAAAGAAAAAGACCATTCATAGGTAAGGAAAATAAAGAATTATTAATAAAAGAACCATCTTCATTTTCTTTTCCATCAGGTCATACTGCATCTTCTTTCGCAGTAGCTGTAGTATTTTTAAAAAGTAATAGTAGCATTAGCACAATTATAGTATTAATAGCTCTTGCTATTGCATTTTCAAGACTATATTTGAAAGTGCATTATCCATCTGATGTTATTGGTGGAATAATATTAGGATTAATTTGTGGAGGAATTGTATTTAATTATTTTTATATTTATTAAAAAGATCATATATAAAGAAAATCCCTCCTGTATTAATACAGGAGGGTTGGTTATATTGCTTTTAGCCAAATTGTTCGATATTGTTTAGGCATACAATTATAACTCTATTATCATCATTAATTAACCAAGCGATATTATTAGTTACAGTAATGACAGTATATCCAATAAATGGTTCTTTGAATGCTGATGAAGATATTTTTAGATTAACAGGTCCTATTGAATCAGCTAAGAATAATGCTTTACTTGAATTACAACAACAAGAACCATCTTCAACACAGCATAGAGATCTTGGATTTATTGGAGGAATACATCTTGTTATAGCACGAATAAATCTATCTCTGTTAAATCCTTGAAAGCAATTGTTTCCATCATCAGGTTGAAGCGAAAATGCAACTAAAACTAAATCACAAATTGTAGTTGAATTAAATAATGGATTACAATCTGAATAAGTGACTAATCCATCACTGCAATTAGATACAGTTTTAAGAGTTGTTTCACCATCCTTAGTCTTAAAGTTCTTGCCTACTAATGTAAAGCTTGATAAGTCTATTAAACTTCTTATTAAAGGATTTAATAGAATATCTAATGATCTTCTTAAAGATCTTTTACAACAGCAGGTATTTCTGTTATTTTCATTTCTTTCATTTCTTTCATTTCTCTCAAAAGACTGAGGTAAAACCTCTCCATTGGCTACTGTAAGATATCTTGAAGGATTAATATTTTGATTCTCATTGCATCTACACTCGTCATTTCTACTAGAATAGTTTCTATTATCCATATCTAATGTTTCTCTAATGTTTCTCTCTTTGCTCATACTTGTTCTCCCTTCATATAATATGGGGGTCACTACATTATATTTATCAAAGTTGGTAAATGCTACTTAAATGTTGAACCTTTTTTCCCTTTAGATAATAAAATATCGTAAAGGGGCGATTACTATGGATTTGTTAACTTTATTTGTTTTAGCAATATTAGCTGAAAGTGTATGGGAAACTTTAAAAATGACTTGGCAAAAAGGAAAGTTATGTATTGATAGAATTGGAGCATTAATAGTTTCAATTATAATAACTTTTTCAACAGGATTTGATATATTAAATTGTTTTAATATACCTATTAAAGTGCCATTAATAGGTATGGTGTTAACGGCTGTCCTACTAAGCAGAGGATCAAACTTTATTCATGATTTAATAGGAAAGATAAGCCAAGCTGAGGAATTAATAGAGGATGTAAGTGAAAATAAAGGAGTGTTAGGAAGTACTAAGGAAGCAAATACAACTGATAATAACAACGAAGATAATGCTACTAAAAGCTAAAATTTGAAATGATTTAAATAAGAATTATAAGAAGGAAACGCTGCTATAGTTGTCGTTTCCTTCAACTTATATTATATATAAAAATCCAATACTAGTAATATATTAGTTTATTTTGCTATACAAAATACTATGATACAATTAAATAAGGGAGATGATTTAATGAAATGGTTAAAAGATGGACATATGCATTCTCACTATTGTCCTCATGGAACTAAAGATACTTTTAAGACATATGTTGAGAAGGCATTAGAAGTTGGACTTAATGAAATTACATTTACTGAGCATATGCCACTTCCAGGAATCTTTATGGATGAAAAGTTACTTAAAGAATGTTCTCCAAATGAAGAAGAAATATTATTATATTTAAAAGAAGCTACTAAAATAAAAGGAGAATATAAAGATAAAATTAAAATAAATGTTGGTCTTGAAATAGACTATGTAGAAGGATATGAAGAAAAGATTAAGAAGATGTTAGACAATTACGGCGAATATTTAGATGAAGGAATTCTATCTGTTCATTTTTTAAGGTTAGATGATGGATATCATTGCTTAGATATGAGTGTTGATGAGTTTGGAAATATAGCAAAAATCCTAGGTGGAGTAGAAAAGGTTTATGATAAATATTTTGAAACTTTAATTAAATCGATGGATGCAGACCTTGGAATATATAAACCTAAAAGAATAGGTCATCCAACTTTAGTTAGAATATTTAATGCAAAGTATCCTATAACTTATAATAATGAAGAGTTAATAGATAGAGTTATCAATAAGATAAAAGAGAAAAAATATGAGATTGATTATAATACAGCAGGCCTTAGAAAGCCTTATTGTAATGAAACATATCCATCAGGTGTATTTTTAGATAAAGTAATTAAAAATAATATTAAAATGATTAAAGGGTCTGATGCACATAGTGCAAAGGATGTAGGAAAAGGATTTTAACAAAGGTTTAATATAGTGATAGAGAGGATTTAATATACACAAGGTAAAATTAAATTAAGGAGGCTAGTAATGGAGTCAAAATATATGGTTGTAATATCTTTTGATGCTGTATCGTCAGAAGATGTAGAAGTTCTAAAGAATTTACCTAACTTTAAAAAGTTAATAGAGAATGGTTCATGGATTAAAAGGGTGGATTCTATTTATCCAACATTAACATATCCAGCTCATACAACAATAGTTACAGGCAAATATCCTAATAATCATAGGATCATTGATAATACTATATTTAAAGTGGGAGATTTTATACCAAACTGGTATTGGTATAGAAATAAAATTAAGGGGGAAACCCTATACGATTTGGCTATGGAAAAGGGATTGACTACATGTTCTCTTTTATGGCCAGTAACAGGTAAAGCAAAAATAACTTATAATATGCCAGAAATATTTGCAGTAAAACCTTACCAACACCAATTATTTATGTCAGCTGGTGCAGGAACACTAGGATTTCAATTAGATATAAATAAAAGGTTTGGCAATCTTAGAAAAGGAATAGAGCAACCTTACTTAGATAACTTTGTTATAGAGGCTGCAAAGTATACAATAAAGAAATATGCTCCTAATTTAATGTTAATTCACTTTACAGATGTTGATACAAATAGGCATCATTATGGATATAGAAATAATGTTATTGACGATGCTTTTATTAGACATGATAAGAGGTTAGGAGAAATAATTGATGCGTTAAAAGAACGAGGGATTTATGATGAATGCACTATAGTGGCTCTTGGTGATCATAGCCATTTAGATGCATCAAAGGTTATTAAGCTTAATGCTTTATTTAGAAAAGAAGGTTTAATTAAAATAAATGAAAAAGGTAAGGTTTTAGATTATAAGAGTATTTGTAAAAGTTTAGATGGGTCATGTTATATTTACCTGAAAGATAAAAATGATAGTGAAACCATAGAAAAGATTAAATCATTAATCGTAGATTTACCTATAGATTTTGTTTTAGAGTGTAACGAAATAAGAGAAGCTGGTGGTGATGAAGAGGCAAGTCTTATGATAGAGGCAAGTCTTGATTATTACTTTGTTGATGATATTTACGGTGAAGTAATTGATGAAATAAAGGATGAAGAAGTAGGGGTAAAGCCTCATAGGCATAAGGCAACTCATGGATATTCACCAAAGAAAGAAAATTACACTACATTTTTTATAGGTTCAGGAAGGGGATTTAAAAAGGGAGTAGTTATTGATAAAGGAAATCTTGTAAATCATGGACCAACTTTAGCAAAGGTTTTAGGCTTGAAATTTAAAGACATCGATGGAGAGGTAGTTGAAGAAATCATTAATATTTAAGAGGGGGTGTTTTATGAAAGGATTAAGTAAAGAAGAGTTAAGCTGGGCGCTGTATGATTGGGGAAACTCTGCATATTCAATGACTATTACTTCCACTATATTGCCCATTTACTTTAAGATGGTTGCAGAAAATGGTGGAATGAGTTCTTCTGATTCTACTGCTGTTTGGGGATACACAATTTCAATTTCTACCTTATTTGTATCACTTATTGCACCAGTTCTAGGTACAATTGCAGACTACAAAGGTTATAAAAAGAAATTTTTTAAGTTCTTCTGTAGTATTGGAATTTTTTCAACTATTATGTTAGCATTAGTGCCAGCTGATATGCCAATGCTACTGCTACTAAACTATGGATTCACTGTTTTGGGGTTTTCAGGTGCAAATGTCTTTTATGATTCATTTCTCGTGGATGCTACTTCAATTAAACGCATGGACAAGGTATCTTCTGCTGGATTTGCTCTTGGATATATAGGAAGTACAATACCTTTCATAATCTCCATAGTTATAGTCATGCTTACTCAAAATGGAATATTGGGTATTTCAATATCTTTAGCTTGCAAGATAGCATTTTTAATTACAGCTTTATGGTGGGGAAGTTTTACTATTCCATTATTAAGGAATGTAAATCAAAAATACTACATAGAAAAGGAACCCAATCCAGTTAAGAATTCTTTTTTGAGAATTGGAAAAACCTTTAAAGATATTAAAGCTCATAAAAAAATATTTACATTCTTAATTGCTTATTTCTTTTATATAGATGGTGTTGATACAATTATAGGTATGGCAACATCATATGGGACCGACCTGGGAATATCAATGACTTCACTATTAGTTATTCTCTTACTAACACAGTTTGTAGCTTTTCCATTTACAATTATTTATGGAAGTCTTGCAGAAAAGTTTGGTGGAAAGAAAATGCTATATGTTGGAATTACAACATATGTTATTATTTCAATATATGCTTACTTCCTAAAAACTACTTTAGATTTCTGGATACTTGCAATGGCTGTTGGTTCAGCACAAGGAGGTATTCAAACAATATCAAGAAGCTATTTTGCAAAGATTGTCCCAAAAGAGAAATCAAACGAGTTCTTTGGATTCTATAATATATTTGGTAAGTTTGCTGCTATTATGGGACCATTTTTAGTTGGAATAGTAACTCAAATTACAGGCCAATCAAATAAAGGAATTATTAGTTTAATAGTTCTATTTGCTATTGGAGGGTTTATATTAACAAGAGTAAAAGAAGATGATGTAACTGTAGAAGTTACTGAGCTTGTTAGCCAGAGTATGTAGTTCAGTAAATATTGAAAATAAATAGAGAAACTGCTAAATTGCAGTTTCTTTTAATTTTATAAAATATATTATCATTTATTATCATTATTTAAATAATCATTAATTTTTGAAGACTTAAATTCAGAGGTAAGCATGTCCATAAGAATTAAGTCATACTTCTTTCCAGCAATTATTTTTCCTTCTCTAATTTTACCTGCCATTTATGAATTTTATAGTAAATATATAGGTTGTTTTGTATAATAAGGATGAAGAGAGGAGGGGGAAAATGAATAAAAAGTATAAATGGATAAGTATTATTTGTATTTCGTTAGTCTTAGTACTGTCTTTCTATAATTTGAAGTCTATTGAAAATGCTACAAATATAGCTGATGAAAAATTTTGCGAGTACCTAGATAATGCATCTAAGAGCTTAGTATATAATAAACAGGATACTAATGATAAAGATATGCTTACTATGAATAATTCTTTAGTAAAAAACTTATTTGCTGCATTAGAAATTTATGATTCTACATCATACAAAAGTATTTTTGGTGAGGATTTAAAAGAATGTATTGTTAGTCTTGAAGTTGCTATGAATGATTCAGAATCAAATACAACTATATTATATAGGGATAGACAAAAGGTTCTTGATAGTTTTAGTTATGTAGTTAGTGATGTTATTAAAAAGGAAAAGAATATTAACCATATTACTGGTTTTTTAGAGATTATGAAAGGATTGTAAGCTAGCAATCCTTTCATTTATCTTAAAAGTGACTTAAGTAATTGTTAAAAGTGACTTTGAGTTATTTCCATATCCTCACAATATAAGTAAAATATAATTAATGAAGTAACATTAAAATTAGGATTAAAAAGTAACCAATAACTCTTTACAAGGTTATAAATAAGATGTATAATGGTTTTAAAGTTACTATAGTAATATTTACTAATTTGGAGGGGAAAATAATGAAGCTAGAAGTGAAAAACATAAAGAAGACTTTTGGTGAAACAGAAGTGCTTCATGGAATTTCATTTTCTATATCAAGTGGAAAAGCCTTAGGGCTACTTGGTAGAAATGGAGCAGGTAAGACAACAACAATTAGAATTTTAATGGATGTTTTTAAATCTAATGAAGGGGAAATCACAATTGACGGTAAAAAGTTTAATCCTAAAGATTTTCAAATAGGCTATTTACCAGAAGAAAGAGGTTTATATCCTAAGAAAAAAGTAATTGATCAGCTAATGTATTTAGGAAATTTAAGAGGGATATCTTTAAAGGAAGCAAAAGCAAATGGAAAGTTTTGGCTTAAGAGATTAGGAATTGAAGAATACGAAAATAGGTTGTTAGAAACTCTTTCAAAGGGTAATCAACAAAAGGTTCAATTAGCACAAACTTTAGTTTGTAATCCTGAAATTGTAATCTTAGATGAACCTTTTAGTGGTTTAGACCCAGTTAATGCACAAATTCTTAAGGACGTAGTAACAGATCTTATTCAAGATGGAAAGCTTGTAATATTCTCAAGTCACCAAATGAATTATGTTGAAGAGTTCTGCGAAGATATAGCTATCATAAATAAAGGTGATGTTGTATTAAGTGGAAATCTTAAAGATATAAAGAAGGATTTTGGTAAAAATAAGCTTATGTTAAGTGCGAATAACTATTCTCCTTTAGAACTAAAAGAAAAGTGTGAAGAATACTTTGGAGATATAATAATAGTAGATGAAGTTATGAAAGAATTCATAATTTTAGAGCTTAAAGAATCTAGAAGTAAAAATGATTTATTGTCTGAAATTATAAAGAGTAATATTGATGTAGAAAAGTTTGGGGAATATGAACCATCCTTAAATGATATATTTGTACTTAAGGCAGGTGACGAATAATGAAGGGATTTTTATCTGTACTAAGATTTGAATTAACTAATTATTTTAAGAATAAAGGATATCTTATAACAACAGGAATAATTGCAGCAGTTTTAATAGTTGGATTAAGTTTACCATCATTTTTTGATATGTCAGGTTTATTTGGTGGTGATGATAAAAAGGCCGAATCAAGTGAATCTGTCAGTGATGAAGAAAAGAAAAACTTTATAATTTATGATAAAGAAAATATAATTAAAGATGTTAAAGGACTAGAAAATGTATTTGTTAGTTCAAGTTGGAAAGTTGCTACTAATGAGCAAGAGGTAAAGGATGCTGTAAATAATGAAGAAGCTGAGGCAGGATTTATATTAAATTCACCAACAAGCTATAAATATATAGTTCAAAATAGTAGCTTTAGTGATGGAAATCAACAGATGTTTGATTCATATTTATCTAGATTAAATAGAGAAAGTTATTTGAGCAATAAAGGTATAGATGTTAATGAAATAGATGCTTTATATAATACTCAAATAAATTCAGAGGTTGAATTACTAGGTAAAGATACAGTAAGTAACTTTGCTTATACTTATGGATTAATATTTGTTTTATATTTTATGATTATTTATTATGGCCAATTAATAGCTGTATCTGTTACAACTGAAAAGAGTAATAGAGCTATGGAAATACTAGTAACTAGTACAAGTAGTAATGCATTAATTTTTGGTAAGGTAATAGCTGCTACAATTGCAAGTTTGGCACAAGTAGGTGTAATATTAGCTTCTGCTTTAGTAACTTATAAAGTTAATAGTGCAGCATGGGGAGGCAAGCTTGATTTCATATTCAATATTTCAGGTGAAACTCTAGCTACATTTGCTATATTTGGATTACTTGGATACCTATTCTATGCATTTATATTCGGTTCATTAGGAGCACTAGTTTCTAAGACAGAGGATATTGGTAAAAGTGCATCTCCTGTTACAATGATATTTGTAGTTGTTTTTATGGCTGTAATGTTTGGATTAAACAATCCAGAGTCAATGCTTATGAACATATTATCATATGTACCGTTTAGTTCTTGTATGGCTATGTTTGTAAGAGTTGCAATGGGAAGTGTTAAAACTATAGAAGTAGTAATTTCATTAGTAATATTAGCTGTTTCAACAGGATTTGTTGGAGTTATAGGCGCTAAGATTTATAGAATGGGAACATTAAGATATGGTAATCCAGTAAAACTTACAAATGCTTTGAAATCATTAAAAAAAGAATAAGAAAGATTAAGAGGAAACACCGCTGTTGCTGGTGTTTCTTTTTTAATGTCTAGGAAAGTATAAAATTTTAATTAGCTATAAATCAAAAGTATTATTACATTTTCATATTAGAAATATAAAATCAATATTTGCCCACCTTTTTATAGATTAGAAAGCTCCTCAGAAGCTTTTACTACAGCCTCCATAGCACTTTCTATTTTTTCTTTACTTTCATCATTAGCCTGTGCATGTGCTTCTGTTAAATTGGCTTCAATAGAGCTAAGTTTATTTTTTGTTGAATTTATACTAGAATCTTTTTTACTCAAATTAATCACTCCTTACAGGATTATATTTTCCTATAGACAAGAATCTAATTCATATTTATAAGTAAAATTAAGTATGTTATAATATTAACAACTTAGTTAAGAGAGAAATCTTTTAGGTGAGTTGAAATTTTGAATAATATCTAACAGAAAAGAGCAATCTAATCTGAAAGAGGCCAAAATTATTATAAGACTTACTTAGCTTTGCTAGGTTTATTTTGCGTAAAATTTAGAGGTCTCTATTAAAGAGATCTCTTTTTGCATTATAGGAGGTATAAAAATGGCGAGAATAGCTGTAATCGGATGTATTTTAGAGGAGCCAAGAGAATGTCAAAGTGAATTTAATGATGTTGTAGCATCATTTAGAGGCAGTATGAAAGGTAGAATGGGCATTCCATTTGAAGGTGAAATATCAGTAATATCTTTAACAGTTGTTGGAGAGGTTGATGATATAAATACTTTAACAGGAAAGCTTGGTAATATTTCAGGAGTTACTGTAAAAACAGCAATTGCTAAAAAGGAGATTTAAAGTGAATATTAGAGACATTATTGATAAGTTATACAATGAAAACAATGCCTCTAGGGAAGAGCTTATTTATCTATTAGATAATCTAGATGAAGAGTCTAAATCTTATCTAATAGATAAGGCTCATGATACTAGAATGAAAACATACGGAGATAAGGTTTATATGAGAGGCCTTATTGAGTTTACTAATTACTGCAAAAGAAATTGTGAGTATTGTGGAATTAGAAGAGGAAATAAAGAAGCTGATAGATATAGGCTTTCTGTAGAGGAAATATTATTATGTGCAGAAATAGGGGACAAGCTTGGTTATAAAACCTATGTTCTTCAAGGTGGAGAAGATGATTATTTCACAGATGATATAATGGTTGAAATAATAACTAAGATTAAGGAAAGATTCCCCAAGAATGCAATTACTCTTTCTTTAGGTGAAAGAAGTTATGAATCTTATGAAAGAATGTTTAAAGCAGGTGCAGATAGATATCTTTTAAGACATGAAACTGCAACTAAAGAACTATATAAAAAATTACATCCAGGAGCTAGTTTTGAAAATAGAAGAGAGTGTTTATTAAATCTTAGGAAGATAGGATACCAAATAGGAGCAGGATTTATGGTAGGCCTACCTAACCAAACTACAGAAGATTTAGTAAATGACTTACTTTATGTAAAAGAGTTAACACCAGAAATGTGTGGGATAGGACCTTTTATACCTCATAAAGACACAAGTTTAAAGGATGAAAAAGGTGGTACTTTAGAAGACACAATAACTATTTTGGCCATAGTTAGATTACTTCTACCAAATGTTTTATTACCAGCAACAACTGCATTAGGAAGTATAAATCCAATAGGAAGAGAACTTGGAATTAAGGCAGGAGCAAATGTAGTAATGCCTAATCTTTCTCCAACAGATGTTAGGGACAAGTATTCTCTTTATGATGGTAAGATTTGTACTGGAGATGAAGCTGCGGAATGTAGAAGGTGCATTGAGGGGAGAATTAATAGAGCTGGATTTCAGGTTGAGATTGGTCGTGGAGATAATATTCAATGGGTTAAGGAGGAAAAATTATGTTTATAAATAAGGACTACATTGAAAGACTTCTAGATGAATCAAAAAATGCTACTAAAAAACAAATACAAGAGGTGCTAGAAAAAGCTAAAAGAAAAGAAGGTTTAAAGCATAGGGATATAGCACTCCTGCTTCAAATTGAGGATAAGGAACAAATTGAAGAAATGTATGAAATAGCTGGACAAATTAAAAAAGATATATATGGGAAAAGAATAGTTATGTTTGCTCCACTTTATGTAAGTGATTATTGTGTAAATAACTGTGTTTATTGCGGATATCATAGATGTAATAGCTTTAAAAGAAGAAAGCTTACTCAAGAAGAGGTGGCACAGGAAGTAAGAATTCTTGAAAAAATGGGACATAAGAGGTTAGCATTAGAACTTGGGGAAGATCCAGTAAATGCTCCTATTGAATATGTTCTAGAGACCTTGAAAACTATTTATAATACACAAAGGGATAATGGGGAAATCAGAAGAGTGAATGTTAATATTGCAGCTACTACAGTTGAGGAATATAAAATGCTTAAGGAAGCAGGTATTGGAACTTATATTCTATTCCAAGAAACTTATCATAAACCTACTTATGAAAAAGTACATCCAAATTGCTTAAAAAGTAATTATGAATATCATTTGACAGCTTTTGATAGAGCAATGGAAGGTGGAATAGATGATGTAGGGGCAGGAGTTTTATTTGGATTAGCTGACCCTAAATTTGAGGTTCTTGGACTTATGATTCACAATGAACATCTAGAAGAAAAGTATGGTGTAGGATTCCATACAATCTCAGTTCCTAGACTTAGGCCGGCAGAAGGTGTGTCATTAGAAAATTTCCCTCATTTAGTGGATGATGAAACCTTTAAGAAGATAGTTGCAATAATTAGAATTGCAGTACCTTTTACAGGAATGATTATATCTACAAGAGAAGATGCTGAAATGAGGAGAGATTTATTAAAGCATGGTATATCACAAATGAGTGCAGGTTCAAGTACAGGAGTTGGTGGCTATAAGGAAAGGGAAGAAGAGAAGGAAATCACACAATTTAAGCTTTCAGATGAGAGAAGTCCTTTAGAAATATTAACAGAATTAATAGATGATGGTTATATTCCAAGCTATTGTACAGCTTGCTATAGAAGAGGAAGAACTGGTGATAGATTTATGGAACTTGCAAAGTCAGGGGAAATTCAATATTGTTGTGAACCTAATGCATTGTCTACCTTAATGGAATATGCATTAGATTATGGTGATGTAGAATTTAAGAATAAAGTAGAAGCTTTAGTTAGAAGAGAAGCAGAAAAAATAAATAAAAAAGAGACTAGAGATTTTGTTATAAGAAATATAGATAGATTAAAAAATGGTGAAAGAGACCTGTATATTTAGGAGGAGCTATGAACAATACGCCTAGGGGAAATAGAAAGCACGTAGTTCTATATGGAAAAACTAATTCTGGAAAGTCATCTCTTTTTAATAGGCTTTGTAACTCCAATATCTCAATAGTATCTGAAAGAGAAGGAACCACAACAGATCCAGTGAGTAAAGGGGTAGAGCTTATTCCAGTAGGACCAGTTTTATATATTGATACAGCCGGTCTTGAAGATAATACTGCCCTTGGGGGTTTAAGAGTAAATAAAACTTTAAATTTACTAAAAAGGACAGATATTGCTCTTTACATTATTGATGGGAAAGATAAAGATTTATCCTCATTTAATAAAATGAAACAAGAGTTTAAGAAATATAATATCCCTTACTTACTTGTAATAAATAAAGTAGATATTTTAGAAAATGATGAGATAAAAGAGATGAAAAAAGCTTATGAAAATGGAATGTTTATATCTACTAAAGATGATAGTAATATAGAAGAAGTTAAGGAAAAGCTTATTGAACTAATAGAAAAAGAAGAGGAAGAATTAGCTTTAATAGGAGACTTACTTCCATATGGTTCAAAGGTGATTTTAGTTGTTCCTATAGATTCAGAAGCACCTAAGGGAAGGTTGATACTTCCACAAGTTCAATGCATAAGAGATTGCTTAGACCACGGTATAAAGAGTTATGTTGTAAGGGATACAGAACTAGAAGAGGCATTAGAAGATATAAAAGATGTTGATTTAGTAATAACAGACTCCCAAGCTTTTAAGTTTGTAGATGAAATTGTTCCTAAAGATATAATGCTTACAAGTTTTTCTATGCTTTTTGCAAGACAGAAAGGAGATATAAATGAATTTATCAATGGGATATGGGGAGTAAGAAATCTTAAACCAGGTGATAAAGTGCTTATTTCTGAAAGTTGTAGTCATAATGTTTCCCATGAAGACATAGGAAGAGTAAAAATCCCAACACTATTAGAAAAGTATGTAGGTGGTAAATTAGATTTTGAATTTAAAATAGGATATGATTTTGTAGAAAATATAGAGGATTACAAGTTAATAATACACTGTGGTGGTTGTATGGTTAATAGGAAGACAATTTTAAATAGAATTAATTTATGTAAGGAAAGAAAAGTATATATTACCAATTATGGGGTTTTGCTTTCGTTTCTTACTAATACCTTAGAAAGAAGCAAAGTGATTTTTAATTAATAAAGGAGTAGCTAATGCAAATTAATAGTATTTGCATTAGCTATTTTTATATGCAAATAATTGTATTATTAATACAATTAATGTAGTAAAGTGTTGTAATATATAGGAAAAATTATAAATTTGATAATGTTTTTTCTTTATTTGTATAGATAATAGTGGAAAGGTATACAAAAAAGTGTTTTAATGTAATTAGGGTTATTAATATTTAGAGGTGATTAATATGGATAAAAGCATAAAAGATTGTATAAGAGATGGGGAACTATTTAGGCCTGGAGATCCAGAAATGTATAAAGATATGTGTAATGCACGTAATATACTTTATGAGTTTAATGCAAGAAATGCTTTGAATGTTGGAAGAAACGAGCCTATGTTAAAGAAGCTGTTTAAAGAGAGTGGGGATGTACATATATTACCACCATTTAATTGCGAGTATGGTAAAAATATTTCCTTTGGTAATACTTGCTTTGTGAATTTTGATTGCATTTTTTTAGATACAGCTCCAATAAATATTGGAAATCATGTTTTATTTGGGCCAAGAGTTACTTTAATTACAGTTGGTCACCCTGTTGATCCTGATTGGAGAAATGAAGGAGATATGTATGCCTTTCCTATAAATATAGAGGATAATGTATGGATAGGAGCAGGAGTAATAATTAATCCTGGGGTAACAATTGGAAAGAATACTGTAATTGGTTCAGGAAGTGTAGTTACAAAAGACATTCCATCAGGAGTTGTTGCTGTAGGTAATCCTTGTAGAGTTCTTAGAGAAATAAATGAAGAAGATAAGGTTAGATATTTTAAAGATAAGAGAAGATAGTAGCTTAGATAAATAGGATAAGAAAGATAATGAGGAAACACCACTATTGCTGGTGTTTCTCTTAATGTATAAAAAGCATTGTGGGTAATTATGTGGGGGATAAAATGAAAAAGATACTAATAATTGAAGATGATAGAGCATTGAATAAAGGAATTACTTTTAATTTACAAGAAGAAGGTTTTGATGTAAAGGGAGTATATTCACTTTTTGAAGGAAGATTAGAAATTGAAAAGGACTATGACTTAATAATTTTAGATGTTAATCTTCCAGATGGAAGTGGGTTTGATTTATGTAGCGAGATTAGATTAAAGAACAAAAATACTGCAATTATATTTTTAAGTGCTTGTGATATGGAGTTTGATATTGTTAATGGTTTTAAACTTGGAGCAGATGATTATATAACTAAGCCCTTTAGTTTAAGTATTATGAAGGAAAGGGTACAAGCTGTACTAAGAAGGTATGAAGGCAATAAAAAAACCTGTATTTATAAGATTAATAATTTAGAGATTGATTTTGATAAATTTATACTTAATAAAAGTGGAGAGAGAATTGATATTACTCCAACAGAGTTTAAGCTTTTAAGGGTTTTTGTTAATTCAAAAGGAAAAGTTCTTACAAGAAATAATCTTTTAGAGGAGCTATGGGATAAGGATCAGAACTTTATTGATGAACATGCCTTAACAGTAAATATAAATAGATTGAGAAGCAAAATTGAAAGTAAGGATGATGGAGTGAAATATATAAAAACAATATATGGTATAGGTTATATGTGGATTGGAGAGGATGCATAGAATGAAACTTTTTTCCAAAAAGCTACTGTACATTTATATATCCATTTCTGCCTTCATGCTACTTATAGGATATTGTTTTATGTTGGACAAGGAAAATGAATACTTAATGATTGTGTTTACCATAAATGTTTTCATTTCACTTATAACAGTTTTAAGTACTTTTATGTCCATAAAGATAAGCATAGTTAAAGCATCAGATAAAAGATGTGATTTTTTAGAAGAAGTAATGGATAAGAAGATGGATGCTAAATTTAATATTACAGAGGATACAATATCATCAAGGGAAGATAATAAACTAAAGGAATTAATATCCATACTTCAATCTGAAAAGAATAAGTATGAGGAAGAAAAGAGCAGAATTCAATCCTTTATTACTGATTTATCACATCAAGTAAAAACCCCTTTAACCAATATTTCTATGTATAATTCTACTTTAATAGAAAAGAACTTAGATGCTAATCAAAGTATGGAGTTTTTATTATTAATGGATGGCCAAATTAATAAGTTAAAGTGGCTTATTGATGGACTTATAAAAATATCTAGGCTTGAAAGTGAGCTGATTTCATTAAGTGAAGGTGAGTATTTTATTGAAGAGGTTTTAGCATTAGCCTTAAGTGGAGCTTTTTCTGAAGGAGAAAAGAAGAATATTTCCATAGATGTGGAATGTGATAGAACTATTAAAGGAATATTTGATTTAAAGTGGACATCTGAAGCTTTACTTAATTTAATTGAAAATGCAATTAAGTATTCTAATAAAGGAAGTAATATTAAAGTTAAAGTAATTCCATTAGATATGTTTGTTAGAATTGATATAATTGATGAAGGAATTGGAATAAATAAGAATGAGATAAACAACATATTTAAAAGATTTTATAGAAGTGAAGATGTTAAGGAGGTTAAGGGCCTTGGTGTTGGCTTATATTTGGCTAGAGAGATAGTATACAAGGAAGGTGGATATATTAAGGTATCATCCCAAAAGGGAGTAGGATCTACTTTTTCAGTATTTTTGTTAAAGAAATAGTAAGTTTAAAGAGGTGTTTATCACCTCTTATTTTATAAAAGTAACAAAAGTGTGATATTTAATTTTATTTTGAGATTAGAATGTTATTTTCATTTTATAGAATATAAATGAGGGGAAAAGTTATGATAGAGGCAATTGGTTTAAAAAAGTATTTTGGTAGTGGAGAAAAATTAGTAAAAGCGGTAGATAACATTAGTTTAGAAATAAAGAAGGGAGAGTTTGTAGCAATTATAGGTTCTTCAGGCAGTGGTAAAACTACGTTACTTCATATTTTAGGTGGGTTAACTAGGCCAGATGAAGGCAGGGTAATAATTGATGGTGAGGATATTTATTCTTTAGATGAAGATAGGCTTACTGTTTTTAGGAGAAGACAAATAGGGTTTATATTTCAAAATTATAGCTTAATTAATGTTTTAAAGGTCTATGATAACATCGTTTTGCCAATAGAACTTGATGGACTTAAAGTAAATAGGGAGTATATTGATGAAATTATAAAGACTCTAGGGCTTGAAAATAGAATTGACTTTTTACCTTCACAGCTTTCGGGAGGGCAGCAGCAAAGAGTTGCAATAGCAAGGGCTTTAGCTTCAAAACCAGCTTTAATTTTAGCTGATGAACCAACAGGTAATTTAGATTCTAAGATGAGCCAAGAAGTAGTTGGCTTATTAAGGTATTCAGCTCAGAAATATAATCAAACTATTGTAATGATAACTCATAATGAAGATATATCTCAGTTAGCTCATAGAACCATAAGAATAGAAGATGGAAAAATAGTAGAGGATTAAAATATGATTGATAGCAAGAATAGAAAGATTTTATTTAAGTTATGTAATGAAATATCTCGTAATTGTAAGATGAGAAATATATTTTTAACATTAGCAATTATGTTTTCTACTTCTCTTATAATGGTTACTTTTATTATTGGTTACAATGCTAAAGAAACTATTAAGTTTTATGAAAGCCAAGAATATATACAAGGAGATATTGATGGAAATGTAAATGAATTCATAAATGGAGGTAGTATATCTTATGAAGTCTCAAAGGTTAAGAACATAACCTTTACTACCCAAGATATATATAATGGTTTAAATAACCAAACTTTAATATATGAAAAGGATGGAATAGTCTTAAAGAAAACTTCATCACCAGAGTTTTTTAAAAAGGAAGGAATAAATCTTTTAGTAGGAGACTTTCCCAAAAACTCAAATGACCTATTGTTAAGTTATGAGGCGTATAACACCTTAAAGGGGGTAAAAGTAGGAAGTAAGATTAATGTGGGTGTAATGCTTGACGAAAATGGAAGTGTTATACAGAGTAATACATTTAATGTTGTAGGTATTATTAAAGATAGTAATGATAAATTAAGTATATATTCTGGTAATATGACAATGCTTACAAATTGTACTATGGCAATTACCTTTCTAATAATCTTAATATCATTTGCATCATATCTCATAATATACACTATTTTATATATTCATGTAATTACAGAAAGAAATACTTATAAATTATTAAGAATTGTTGGAATGAAGGGCAAGAATGTAAGAAAACTATTATTCTATCAAGGAATGAAGTGTAGTATTATAGGAATTCCTTTAGGGATAGCAATTGCATACTTAATAAGTAATTTTATATGTAAAGATGTAGTTGATATTACTGGGTATACATTAATAGGAGAGGTAAGGTATCCTTACTTTTTAATAGTATTAACTTTAGTTATTGTTGCTATGATAATTAATTTTAGTAGTAGTAAACCATCTGATACAGTTGAAAATATAAAATTTGACTACAGTGATAGCTCTCAAACTTTAGATAAAAGTAGGAGTATTTCTTTAACAAATGGAAGAATTAGATTAAAAGATATTGCTATTTCTAATATACTTAGTAATAAAAAGAGAAGCATATTAACTATAGGATCTATTATTTTTGCATCAATAATTATAATATTTGCAATTAATGCTTATTTATCTTTGGATGTAGAGAAGTGTTTAAGTATGTTCTTTAATGAAAATGCAGATGGATTTTCTAGTATAAGTATTAGAAGTGATATTATAAAATTTCAAAATGGTGTTGCTAAAATAGGATTAATAATATCCATAATCATAGAAATTATAGCTATATTAAATATTACTAATAGTACTTTGACAAGCCTTATATCAAGAAGGGGAGAATTTGAAACTTTAATGGCAATAGGTATGCACAGGAGAGATGTTAAAAAGCTAGTTGTTTTGGAAGGGTACTACACATTTCTTATATCTTCTGTACCAATACTTATATTTGGACCCTATATAGGAAGTTATATTATTATGTTAGTTCCCTATAATGTTGCTATTAGTACTGTGAATATTTTTATACCTTTAATATTTTCATTAGCTTTAGGTTTAATAATAAATATTACAGTTCCGTATTTATCTTATTTATTTTTATCTAAGAAAAACTTTTTTTATGACACAGATATATAAAATTTAAAGGGGGAGAAAAAATGGGAATGTTAAGATACGCTTTATTAAATATAAAGAAAGATTTAAAAGAAAATTTTATTTATGTATTTGCTATAGTAATTTCATTTATTACTGTGTTAATGGTATTAAATTGTTTTACAAATGCTACTTATTTTGAAGGCGTAGATACTGTAGTTATTGATGAAAGCCAAAATGAAATAGTTCAACTTGATACTAAGTTGCAATTTTTTATAGAGGAACCTACCTTGCTTCATGGACAAAACTTCTTAATCTTATTTTTAGTTGTTTTGGTATTTACTTATTTTTGTAATTCTTATTTTATAAAGAATAAAGGTAAAGAGTTTGCCTTCTTTACATTAAATGGTGCAACTCTTGGAGATAGAATAAAGTATATAATGTTTGAAAATAGTATATTCTTTCTTATAGGAGGAGCTATAGGAACAATACTTGGATTTATATTTGTTCCTTTAAGTAACATTTTAATGTATAGCATTTCAGGACATTGGGGAGATATTTGGACCATTAATTTTTATATGTATAAGTATACTTTATTAGTATTTTTATTCGAATTTAGTCTAATAGCGCTTTTAAACTTAGGTGATATTTATAGAAGAGAACCTGTTGAATTATTAAATATTAATAATAATAAGTCTCAAATAGATTCAAGACATGTTAAAGTTCCTAATATAATTTTTGTGATTTTATTTTTTATGCCAATTATATTTGCAATTTTTTTGGGAAATACTCAAGGGGCTGAATATGCTGTATATGTCCTATCCTTCGGTGGATTATTTGGATTATATGGAATTATAAAATATTTTATTCCTAAAATAGGGAAAAAGCTTAGCAGAATGAGTTTTACTTATAAGGGGGTAAGAAAAATTTATATAGGAAACTTTATAAGTACCTTAAGAGGTTCATTATATTTCATACTAGGTTTAGTGTTATCTCTTCTTTATTACAGCATGATTACCGTAAGATATAGTATAGTAGAGGGTGCTATATCAAGTTCTCTTTATTGTTATGTTATAACAAGTATGCTAGTTGGATTAGCCTTAATTTACAAAACCATTGTAGAGTGGGAAAAAAAGATAAAGGAATATAGACAATTAAAAATTCTTGGTTATAGTAAAGAGGAAATTATAAATATTATATATAAAGAAAATATACTTTTCTTTGGAGTAGGTTTAATGTTACCTGTTATACTACTTTTATCAAACTTTATTGTATATATAATAGCAGGTTATTTTTCTCCACTATTCTCAGTATTTTTAATTATAAGTGCTGTTGGCCCTATAACTATTATAGGTATTCTAGCTACAATTAGAAATAAGAATAAAATTATAAAAGAAATATATCCAGTAGAATAAATATTTAAGAAAGAGAAATTGCATTTATTTGCAGTTTCTCTTTTAATTATTATTTATATAGAGCTATAATTATCTTGGTGATTGTATGGAATTCTTAAAGAAAAAAGCGATAGATCTTAAAAGTAATATAAAAGCACTGTATCTGGTTTGTAGGAAAAATGAAGCTCCTATAATAGCTAAAGTAATGGCTATTATAGTGGTTGGGTATGCACTAAGTCCAATAGATTTTATTCCTGACTTTATTCCTATATTAGGATACCTAGATGATTTAATCTTATTACCTCTTGGAATTTATTTATGCATTAAGCTTATTCCAAAGGATTTATTTCAAGAATGTAAAAAGGAATCTGAGAATTTATTTAAAGATGGAAAGCCTAAAAATTATGTAGCTGGTGGCATTATAGTTTTTATATGGATTATGATTATTATAGTTATGGTAAGGCGTTATTTTTAGCTACTTAGTAAAAATATTTTTTGTTTTTATAAATACTCCTTGATAATTAGGCGCAATATATCTTTCTTTTGGTTTTATATCTTCTACTGATCTAATATATTGATCGACTATAGAAGAAAAATTTGAAGAAGAAGTTATTTTAAAGTATCTAAATTGCTTCTTTTCTAACTTTCTAATTTTATTTTTAAAATATGAGTTTACCTTCATCCATTCAAATTGTTTACTTATATTTTTTTCATTAAAGCCTGTAGAGTAGGCACCTGGTTCTATTAAAATTACAGGAATATTAACCGTATTTAATTCTTTAAGCTCCATATTTAAGGCGGGAACTATACCTTCTAGGGCAAATTTGCTACCACAATAAGGAGATAAAAATGGAATAGGAGAACGTCCAGCAAGGGATGATAAAAATATAATTCTTCCTTCCCCTTTAGAAATCATATCTTTTAAAACCTCTTGAGTTAGTTCAATGGCAGAGAAAATATTAGTTTCAAAGACATTTCTATATTTATTAACATCAATTTCACAAACAGAGCCTGAATCACCTATAGCAGCATTATTAATAAGGACATCTAAGTTAAGCTTTCTTACTTTATGTCTATCATCCGAGTTTCTAATATCTAATTTAAATGCATACATAGGGAGACACCACTTTTTATTTAATTTATTTAAGTGGTCAGCTTGTTCCTGAGTATGAGTAGTTGCATATACAAAATGTCCTCTATTTGCTAGTGCAATTGCAGCCTTTCGTCCAAGACCAGATCCACATCCAGTTATAAGTATGTTTTTCATTATACTTCACCTCTTATAAGTATTTTTTCACTTAAAGGCATAATAATAATAGGAAATATAATGAAACTAAATATAGTATAACTTGAGAATACCTCTTCTCTTATGTATACTAATAGAGTAAAACACAAGATGAGAGGAGAAAAAATGAGGAGCAAATCATTAAAAACAGTTACAGTTTTAACTGTATTAACTTATATAGTATTAAATATGGCCCACCCAGTAACGCCTATGTTCATAACTCAAAATAAACTACCTTCATATTTATTTGGAGTGTTTTTTGCAGCTATGTCTATAGGAAATTTTATTTTTTCACCAATTTGGGGAAAGTTATCTGATAAGGGTGGAAGAATAAAATTTATGATTTTAGGTATTTTGGGATATGGGATATCCCAAGTAGGTTTTGGATTTAGTAGTAATCCAGTAATTATTGTTTTTTGGAGGTTTATAGGTGGAGCATCAGTTATAAGCTTTTTAACAGTAATTCTTGCCTATATTGCAGATATTACAGATGAAAAGGGAAGATTAAAAGGGATGACTTATTATGCTGCAGCATCAACTTTTGGTGGAGCTATAGGGTCTCTTTTAGGAGGAGTTATAGGAAATAATAATTATAAAATAACCTTTTCTGTGCAATTTGTTTTAAGTATAGTTATATGCATACTATTTTACCTTTTCTTAGAAGAAACTGTTACTAAGAAAAATATAGAAAAAGTAGACAAGGAGAAAACATATACTAAATCTATAAATGTGCTTAATCCAAAAGTTATTTTTATAATGAGTCAGGTAGTAGTATTTTTCTTTGCTGTAACTAGCTACAATTCAAGCATTAATTATTATATAGAGTCAGTATTATCACTTCCACCAACAGTTAATGGTATATTCTTAGCTGTAGCTGGAATATTTGGATTTTTAATTAATATTTTCTTTACTGGAAAGCTCGCAAAAAGATTTGGAGAGGTAAAAGCTTTAAGGATTTCAGGGATTTCAATGGCTTTATGTATAGGAGGCGCAACATTATTTAATTTGGTTCCGTTATTTTTCCTGTTTATTTTACTATTTGTAGGAAGTTCTGCTATTTACCAACCTATGCTTCAAAATATTATTTCAAAGGTATCAAATAAGGATAATGGAAAGATAGCTGGAATACAAAATTCAGCAAGAGCAATTGGAATGATAATTGGCTCACTATACTCAGGTTTTATATTTGCTTATGGAAGCAAGTTGCCATTTTTAACTGCCTCAATAGTTATTCTAATTGGATATTTAATATTTAAATTAGGCTATAAAAAGTATGAGATAATTTAATTAATAGATAAGGTGTAAACTATGAAAAATTATAAAATCAATAACAATAATTTTATAATTTCTTTACCTTCAGTATGAGAGAAGTGGATATTTGTTTTCTTGTGATGGAACAAGCCAAATAAATATTCACTTCTTTTTTTCATTGTAACAAAATTGTTATATTTTGTTTTGAATTTGAGATTAGATTGTGATTTTTCTTTTATAAAATATAGTTAGGGAGGGTAACAATGGGAATTTTGAAATACCCACGTATTATAGAAAAGAAATTTATGGAGGGATATAAATGGGAAAAATAATTGAAGCTAAAAATGTAATTAAGGAGTATGGAAGTTTTAAGAATCCATTCCAAGCCTTAAAGGGGATTAATCTTGATATTGAAGAAGGAGAGTTTCTTGCTATAATGGGCCCTTCTGGTTCTGGTAAAACAACTCTTTTAAATTTATTAGCCACAATTGATCAAGCGACCAGAGGAAAAATATATATTGATGGTAAATATATTAGATCTTATACAGAAAAGCAATTAAGTCTTTTAAGAAGAGAGTATATTTCTTTTATATTTCAGGATTGTAATCTATTAGACAACCTAACCATAAGGGATAATATAACATCTCCATTAATAATTATGGGAGTTGAAAAGGAAGAATGCGATAAAAGAGTCGAATCTGTTTCTAAAAGGTTAGGAATTGATACTATACTAGATAAATATCCTTCAGAATGCTCAGGCGGACAAAAACAAAGAGTAGCAGCATGTAGAGCTTTAATTACTAATCCTAAAATTATAGTAGCAGATGAACCTACAGGTGCATTAGATACAAAGAATTCTGATGAGTTATTATCAATATTAAGAAAATTAAATGAAGAAGATAATATTACAATAGTAATGGTTACTCATGATCCATATATAGCAAGTTTCTCTAGTAGGGTAATAATGATAAGAGATGGACTATTAGATACAACAATAGAGAATAAGGACAATAATCAAACTAGATTTTATAATAGTATATTAAAAGAGTCTGCAAGACAGACAATTTTTAAAGATGAAGAGGCGGCTTTATCTATTGATGATTATGAAGAACTGCTTAATGAAAACAAGAGGTTAAAAAGGAGAATCATAGAACTAGAATATAAAGAAAAGTTAAATTCAATATAATATAAAGATAAGAAGTAATAGAGGCTTAAGGCTTTTATTACTTTTTTCTTTCTAAAATTAGTGAAAAGTAAAGAAATAAGATGATTTAGAGAGAATAGGTTTGAGATTTAAATAATTTGACTATCAAACTAATTGATTTTCTTAAAGGTATCCTTTATACTATCTGTAACACTATGAAAAATGGAGGAATTAATAGTGAGTATTAAAATATATACAGATTCAGCAAGTGATTTACCTTTAAATATAGTTAAGGAAAATGATATTGGTTTAGCTTGTTTAACAGTAAATATTAAAGGTGAATTTTTAGAAGATGATTTAGGACAAACTATAAAATATGATGACTTTTATAAATCTTTAAGAGAAGGTGAATTAACATCAACTGCACAAGTTAATGTATTTACTTTTGAAGAAGCCTTTAAGAAAGAACTAGAGAAAGGAAATGATATAATTTATATATCTTTAGCTAGCGAACTTAGTGGAACATATAATAGTGCAAGAATAGCTAGGGAAAATCTTTTAGAGTTATATAAAGATAGAAAAATTGAAGTTATTGATTCTAAAGGTGTAACTTTAGGTCAAGGATTATTAGTTTATTATGCAAATGAGCTAAAAAAGAGTGGGAAAAATATAAATGAAATTGTAAAGTGGATAGTAGATAATAGAACAAAAGTACAATATGCTATTATTCTTGATGATCTTCAACATTTAAAAAGAGGGGGGAGAATATCTGGAACAACTGCAGCAATTGGTGGGTTACTTGGGGTAAAGCCTACACTAAAAGTTACTAAAGAAGGTAGAGTTGTGCCTGGAATTAAGTTAAAGGGAAGAAAAAAAGCAATAAATTATTTATTAAATGAGATAGAAGAAAAAGCTGTTAGCTTAGAAGAACAGATAGTATTTATTGCTCATTCAGACTGTGAAAAAGATGCTAATGCATTAAGAGAGAAGGTAACTGAGAGATACAAATTTAAGGATGTAATATTAAATAATATAGGTCCTGTTATTGGTACACATGCTGGTCCAGATGCATTAGCTGTAATATTTATTGGAAATGAAAGAGAATAATTAAAAGGAACTATTGCAAATATTTGCGATAGTTCTTTTTTTAAAATATATCAGAGTATTCAAGATTTGTCTTTTGGATAGAATCAGAGGAACTTCCATTTTGTTCAGTTAAGCTTTTAACTTTATATATTGGTAAGACTACAATAAATTCAGAACCTACTCCAGGAGAACTATTAACTTCTATATGTCCATTATGTAGGTCTATAACAGATTTGATTAAAGCTAAACCTATACCACTACCTTGTCCCTTAGAGTATTTATCTGTATCTAACTGACTAAATCTATCAAATATAAATTTTTGTTTTTCTTTTGGAATACCAATACCGGTATCCCTTACAATAATGCTTAAGTATTTATGGTTATATGTTAGTGTTACAAAGATATTTCCATTAGCTGGAGTAAACTTTAAAGCATTAGAAAGAAGATTTAAAATTACTCTTTCAATATTATCTTTATCAAATAAACAATAAAGCTCTTCGATATTAGTATCAAAAATAAGGGTTATATCCTTATATTCAGCGTAAGGAACAGTACTTAAGGTTAAGTTTTCTACAACACTTACAATATCATAATTATCTTTAGAAATGCTAAAAAAACCTGCATCTATCTTAGTTATGTCAATTACGTTGTTTACTAGTTTTAATAATCGATTACTGTTATTTTTTAGATATTCAAATTTGTTATTTATAGTAGAATCCTTCAAAACTATTTTGTTTTGCTTTAAATATAAATCAAAAAGTTGAATTGTACTTATTATAATATTTAGAGGATTTCTTAGTTCATGTGAAAGATTAGCTATAAAATTATTTTTCATTAAATCCAATTTTTCTTTATCTCTTAATCTTATCTTGTTATGTACATATATAAATAAAATAAACATTGAAAATATAATTATTGCAGAGAAAATAATATTTCTTTTACTAGAGTCTGAACTTTCAATTAGGGTTTCACCTGATCCAATTTTTATGTAAGACGTATTAGGAAGATCAGTAGGTAGATTATACCTATCATTCATGTAAGTATTTACTATAAAATCTTTATCAAAAGAAACATTTCTATAACCAACATCTTTTATAGATAAAGTATTATTTATAATTGAAACTGCTGTATCAGAAATTGCTTTTGCTAAAACAGTAGCATCATAATTATATCCTCCAATATTAAATCTAGTTATAAATTCTCTGTAACCACCATAGACCTCATTAGTTGTTTTTCGACTAATGGCTCTTATAGTAGAATATGAGGAGCCAGATGTTAAATATTTTCCTCCACTATCGTTTAAAAGCGAATCATAAACTATTGTTATTGTATCTTCTTCGCACAATAGAGGAGTTATTTTATTTTCTTCTCCAGTTGTTATAAAATTAAATTTTATATCTTTAGGGTTTTTAGATATATAAGAATTTATACTTTTATATATAGTGGAACTTTTAAAGTTTGAGCCTATTAAAAGATTAAATTTCTTTAGGTTAGGATGTATATTTAGCAAGAAATCCATGTATTTTGAGAAGTCATAAGTCATATAGTATCCAGCAAAATTATCGGGCAAATTAAACTTCATTTCTTCAGTTAGACCAATGATTACTGGTGTGTCATTAAATAAATTAGAATAATTACTTTCAATGTATTGAAGACGGTTGCTATCTAGACAGATAATTAGGTTAAATTTTTTAAAATCAAAGTTTTCATTTAAACCATATGAAATAGAATCCTCAAAAAAGACTGAGTTAGGTAAATTTGAGGATATATAGCTTTTTAAAGTTGATAATAGGGATTCATCAAGACTTGTTTTATTATATGGAGTTAGTATAAGTATTGAATTAATGTTATTATCATTTATTGAGGAAAATACATTCTGGGCAGGGATTAAAAAAAGTGTTAAAACTAATGTGACTGATATAGTTTTAAAAAACTTGTTCTTCATAATAAAACCTCCTATGTTATAAGTAATATTTTACAATTATGTATATAAATAGTCAACAAGTGCTGTAAAATTTTGTCTAAGTTAGAGGGGTTTGATTTATTAGAAATATTGATATAGAATAGAGATAAAATTATGTTAACAAGGAGGATAAATGCGTAAATTATTAAAGTTGATTTTTAATAGAATATTTATAGTTGGAGTATTAGTACTTATTCAATTAATAATTTTAATATTAGGAATATGGAAATTAAGTGAATCCTTTGTATATATGTATGCCTTATTTGTAATATTAAGTTTAGTAGTTGTAGTTTACATAGTTAGTAGAAAAGATAATCCATCATATAAATTAGCTTGGACAATTCCAGTTTTATTAGTTCCTGTTTTTGGGGGACTATTTTATCTTTTATTTGGTGGCAATAAAATTGGGAGAACCTTAAAGAAGCAAATAGATGCTGAGTATTACGAAGCAAAAGAATTGCTAAAACAAGATGAAGCTGTTATTGAAGAGATAAAAGACATAGATAAGAGCGTGTATAATCAGGTAAAGTATATTAATGATTATGCAGCATACCCTATATATAAGAATTCTACTACTGAATTTTTATCGCCAGGAGAAGTATTCTATGAAAAGCTATTAGAAGAACTTAAGAAAGCAAAACATTACATATTTATGGAATACTTTATTATTCATGAAGGTAAAATGTGGGACAGCATTTTAGAAATCTTGGTGGAGAAGGTAAAAGAGGGAGTAGATGTAAGACTTCTTTATGATGATATGGGGTGTATAACAACATTACCTAATAAGTATCATGAAAAGATGGAGAAGCTAGGTATAAAGTGTCAGGTATTTAATAAGTTTATTCCTATCCTTTCTATAATTGTTAATAATAGAGATCACAGAAAAATTACAGTAATTGATGGACATACAGCTTTTACAGGTGGTATTAACCTAGCAGATGAATATATTAATGAAATTGTAAGGTTTGGCCATTGGAAGGATGCTTCTATTATGATAAAAGGTGAAGCCGTATGGAATTTAACTGTAATGTTCCTTCAGGTATGGAATTTCATTGGATTTAATAAAGAGGATTACAATAAGTATAGACCTAAAATTTATCATTTAGATGATTTTGGAAGTGATGGATATGTACAACCATATGGTGATAGTCCTTATGATAATGAGTTAGTAGGAGAAAATGTATATTTAAATATAATTAATAAAGCTAAGGATTATATTTATATAAACACTCCATACTTGATAATAGATAATGAGTTAGTAACAGCTCTAACTTTAGCTGCAAAAAGTGGCGTTGATGTAAGAATTGTAACACCATTTATTGAAGATAAATGGTATGCCCATATTGTAACAAGGGCATATTACGCTCAGCTTATTGAGGCTGGAGTAAAAATCTATGAATATACCCCAGGATTTATTCATTCAAAAACTTTTGTTTGTGATGATGAGATAGGTGTAGTAGGAACTATTAATATGGATTATAGAAGTCTTTACTTACATTTTGAATGTGGAGTTTTCTTATATAAAACTAAATCTGTAATGCAAATTAAAGAAGACTTCTTAAATATATTGAAGGTATCACAAAATATAACTTTAGAGGATACTAAGAAGGTTAAATGGTCCAATAGATTCCTTAGAGCAGTACTACGAGTATTTGCACCACTTATGTAAAAATAGTGTTTATAATTTAGAAAAGCTCCCTTTTAAAGGGAGCTTTTTTTGTGAAACTTCTTATAATACATAGTTATTAATATACTTAATGCATAATCGTATACTAAAAATACTGGCTGAGCTAAAAGATACATAATTCCAACTGAGAATTTTATATCTATATCAACTCCAAATAGCTTTAAAGCTAATAGACCGATAGTCAAAACTATATTAAAAAATACAAGTTTAATAGCTATTTCAACAGGTATTTTATTTAACTTCTCTATAAAATGCTTAACTAAGCCATATACTCCAAAAAATAACGCATACATTATGGAATAGTTAGTAGGCAATATAAAGAATGATATTATAGTTGAAGCAACATAAACAAAAATGGATGTTTTAATATTACTTCTTATTAAACAAATTGGTATATATAAAGAGGCAAGTGTCATAATAGCTATTGTGTTTGTTGGAACAAGCAGTGTTAAATATAGTGTAACAATAGTTAATGCAACTAAAATTCCTCCAATGGCAATATCTTTAGCTTTCATAATAAACCTCCATTATTTAACTAACAACAAGATATTAAATCTCCACCCATTGCTTCACAACAGCAGTCTAAGCAAATTAAGTTAGTACAACAATCTGCTGAATTACCACCAGTTGTTCTGTAGTATGGTTGACCATATCCTCTAGCTCTTGAATTTAATTGTTGTAATGTTTGTTTGTATTCAAAGTTGTTTGGATCCATATTTGCAGCAGTTGTTATATTTTGAAGAGCAGAATCGTACCAACCTTTATTTGAGTGAACTACTCCCATTAAGAAGTACCATTCAGCATTTTTATCTGAAACCCTATTTAATATGGCTTCAGCAGCTGCAGTATTTCTTCTTTGAAGGTAAGCTCTTGCTTGTGATAATTCAGAAGCAGAGTTCCCATATGAATTATTATTATTTGAATAGGAACTTGATGTATTTGAACTATAATTTCCTGAAGACTTACCACTTGTCAATTGGTTATAAGCCTCATTTACTTCAGCTAGCTTTTGTTGAGCTAATTCTTGAAGCGGGTTGTCTCTATATTGATCTGGATGATATTGCTTTACTAATTTTCTATAAGCACTTTTAATTTCCTCTTGTGATGCACCTGGTTTTATACCTAAAACTTCATATGGATTCATTAAGAATCACTTCCTTTCATCTTTTTGCTGTTATTTATTATGGCAAGATATTTGTCCATCATTCCAAAGTTAATTATATTTTCTAAAATTTCTTTATTCTTATGTAAATTAAGCTTATCTAAGGACTCCTTACATCTGCAACCACAACTTAAAATATTAAATTCAATTCTATCTCTAATTTGAATAATTAATTCCTCATATGAAAGATTATTTGTATTATATAAATAATTTATTGGATTAAATTTATTCTTTTCCATATCTTCTTTAAGGTCATCTAAAGCGTCAACTAGATAAATCCATTTTCCAAGACCATACCCTAAATCGTAGAGATTACTTCTTGATTCCTCTGAATCATTTAATATTTCATTAGGGTAGTTCTTTAGAATTTCTCCAACAATTACACTAAAAGGATGACAAATCTCATCAATAGAAGAAAAGCTTTTATTATCTTCATAGTTAGACAAAATTGATAAATTTTCTTTTATTATATCATTAATTTTTTGAACAGAGTGTGAAAATTTTCTTTTATAAGGTAATAAAGTAAGAGATAAAAATTTACTTTTTAAATCCTTATCATCTTTCACATCATCCAATACTTTAAAATAGAATAGTGATATATTCATTGCAGCAGCATAAGCTGTTGCTTCATTTTCAATTACTATATTTCTCTTTTGTAGTGGGTGAGCTATACAGTTTTTATGAACTATATTTATCTTATTTTTATTTAAACTATCTAATAATATAGCTAAGAATGTCATATCATAGTTTAGAGTCATTCTAGGTATATTGCCGAAATCTCTTTTTATGCTGTTACAAACACCACAGTAATATGCTCTAAAAAGTTCATATTCCTTAACTTTTAATTCACCCTTTAGAGGAGTTACATATCCAAACATAAATATCTCCTTTTAAATAAATTTTTTGAAGAATGCTTCATTATAATAATTATTATTATACATAATAGGTAAAAATGGTACAATACAAACATTGAGATTATTATGAAGCTTTAGTATACTTTAAATAACATAATAAATATGGGGAATAATGCTAAAGATTAATAGATTATTTGGAGGCGATTTTTTATTGAAGGATTATATTCAGTTTAAAGATGTAAAAAAGATTTATAAAATGGGTGAAGTTGAAATAGAAGCATTAAGTGGCGTTGACTTTTCGATAAATAAAGGGGAATTTGTTGTTGTTGCAGGGGCAAGTGGAGCAGGAAAATCAACAATATTAAATATATTGGGGGGAATGGATTCTCCAACAAGTGGTGAAATAATTGTTGATGGAGTTGAAGTTAGTAAATACAGTTCTAAAGAATTAACTACATACAGAAGATACGACATTGGTTTTGTATTTCAATTTTACAATTTAGTTCAAAATCTAACTGTTACTGAAAATGTTGAGCTTGCAACTCAAATTTGCAAAAATCCATTAGATGTAGCTGAAACTGTGAAAGCAGTAGGGCTTGAAAAAAGAAAGGATAACTTTCCTGCTCAATTATCAGGAGGAGAGCAACAAAGAGTTGCTATAGCTAGGGCATTAGCAAAGAACCCTAAACTACTTCTTTGTGATGAACCAACTGGAGCATTAGACTATAATACCGGTAAGGCTGTATTAAAACTGTTACAAGACACATGTAGGGAAAAAGGAATGACAGTAGTAGTTATTACTCATAACCTTGCATTAACTCCAATGGGGGACAAGGTTATTCAAGTTAAGAATGGTAAAGTTCACTCAATCAAAGTTAATGAAAATCCAGTTCCTGTAGAAAGGATTGAGTGGTAGTATGAAAAATGCACTGGTAAAAGATACAGTAAGAGAGATAAAAAAATCTTTTGGTAGATTTCTTTCTATATTTGCCATTGTAGGTATAGGGGTAGCTTTTTTTGCAGGTGTAAAAGAGGGTGAGCCTGTAATGAAAAACTCAGCAGATAAATACTTTGATGAATATAACTTAATGGATATAAGGGTTGTATCACCTATAGGCTTAACTGATGATGATGTGGCTGAAATTAAAAAACTTGATGGCATAAAGGGGATTTTCCCAACTCATAGCATTGATGTTTTAACAGAGATAAATTCATCGGAATTTGTACTAAAGGTTCATGGAATACCCCTAGAGGATGCTAAAAATGATACTGATAACTACATTAATAGGGCAGAGATTAAGGAAGGTAGACTTCCTGAAAAGTCTGGAGAGTGTATAGTAGGTGCAGGTAATTTCAATGGTATGGGGGTAAAGGTTGGAGATAAGATTAAGCTTACATCTGGAACAAAGGATGATATAAGTGAAAATCTTAAAGTTAGTGAATTTACAATTGTAGGTATAGCTAATACACCTAATTACCTTTCTTTTGAAATGGGAAGTTCCAATATTGGACATGGGTCTATAAATAATTTCATCATGATTCCAGAAGAAGATTTTAATATGGATATTTATACTGAAGTTCTTCTTACAGTGGATGGGGCAAAAGAGCTGAATAGTTATAGCGATGAATATTTTGATGTTACAGATAAGGTAACTAAGCCACTGGAAAGCTTAAGTGATGAAAGAAGTCCAATTCGTTTTAATGAGATTCTAGAAGAAAGTAGAAAAGAATTGGAAAATGGTAAAAAAGAATATGAAGAAAATAAGATTAAGTATGAAAATGAAATAAAGTCAAATGAAGAAAAACTTCAAGAGGGAAAAATTGATCTTATTATTAATGAAAAAGAATTAGATAGACAAGAAAAGGAATTTCCTACTAAAATTCAAGAAGGTAAAGATAAAATAGCAGCAGCAGAAAAAGAGTTACAGGCTGGAGAAGGGGAGTATAATACAAACCTAAAAACCTTTAATCAATTAAAGGAAGCAACAGAAGGTAGTATTAAAGAATCTGAAGATTACTTAATGAATAATAAAGAAGAAGTTGATAAGTTAAGAGAGGAAGTTAAGGAATTAAAGGAAAAGCTTAACGATCCTAATTTAAGTGAAGCTGAAAAAAACATAATTCAATTTGAAATTAATACTAAAGAGTCTAAAATTAAAGCTTATGATACTGTTTCCTATGTTGTAGAGGCTGGAAAGAAGCAAATAGCTAATGCAGAACAGAAATTAAAAGAGGGAAGAGCTACATTAGACTCAGGATGGGCTACTTTAAAGAATGAAAAAGCAAATCTTCAAAAAGCAGAGATTCAAGGGGAAAATGCTTTTGTTGAAGGAAGAAAAAAGATTGAAGAAGGAAAACAAGAAATTAAGCAAGGTGAAGAAGAGCTAGAGAGAGCTAAAAAGCTTGGTGAGGAAGAACTTGCTCTTGCAAAAGAGAAGTTAGATAAGGCTGAAAAAGACCTTCAAGATGCAAAAGCACCAGATTGGTATGTTTTAGATAGAAATAGTCATTATAGTTATATGGACTATGGTGCTTCAGCTGATAAAATAGGAGATATTGCTAATGTATTTCCGGTATTCTTCTTTTTAGTTGCAGCATTAGTTTGTTTAACTACTATGACAAGAATGGTAGATGAGCAAAGAGGAACTATTGGTACATTAAAGGCACTTGGTTATAGTAAATTAAGTATTTCGTCTAAATATATAGTTTATGCAGCTGTAGCAAGTACTTTAGGAGCATTGGTAGGATTAGCTATTGGGGTAGTTCTTTTCCCAACAGTAATATTCTATGCATGGGGAATCATGTACACAGTTCCAAAGGTAAAGCTATTAATAGAGCTACCTTTAAGCATAATATCTATTTTGGTAGCTGTATCAGTTACAACTTTAGCAGCTGTACTTGCTTGTTATAAAGAGCTTATTGAAACACCATCACTTCTAATGAGGCCTAAGGCTCCAAAGGAAGGTAAGAGAATTTTCTTAGAAAGAATATCTTTTATATGGAAGAGGATGAACTTTACAGAGAAGGTTACAGCCAGAAATATATTTAGATATAAGAAGAGATTCTTCATGACAGTAATAGGTATATCAGGATGTACTGCATTACTTTTAGCTGGTTTTGGAATAAAGGATTCTATTAGTACAATTGCTTCAAAGCAATTTGGAGAAATTATTAAATATGATAGCCAAGTATCAATTGATAAAGAGTCCACTTTAACTGAGAAAGAAGATTTGTTTGATAAGTATAAGAATGATAGTAGAGTTGAAGATATTTCCGAAATGAGCACTTTTAATAGCAAGGCAATAGATGATGGAGAAGATAAGTCAGTAAAATTAATTGTACCTAAGAATATAAGTGAATTTAAGGACTTTATATCTCTTAGGGAAAGAAGTAGTCAAAAGGAAATTCAGCTTGATGATAGTGGAGTTGTCATTACTGAAAAGCTCTCTAAATCCCTTGGAGTTAAAAAAGGTGATAAGATCACTATAGAAAATGAAGATGGAGATAGAAAAGAAGTAGAAGTATCAGCTATTAGTGAGATGTATGTTGATCACTATGTATTTATGTCACCTGAATATTATAAGTCTACTTTTGGTGTGACTAATGAAATAAACACCTTAGCTTTAAAACTAAATGATACCTCAACAAAGGTAGAAGAAGTTTTAGGTGCAGAGCTTATGGATAATGATATAGTTAAGTCCGTTTCTTTCTATAGTGGATTAGTTAATAATTTTGATAATATGATTAGCAGTTTAAATATTGTAGTAATAGTACTAATTGTTTCTGCAGGGGCTCTAGCCTTTGTTGTACTTTACAATTTAACAAATGTTAATGTAAGTGAGCGATTAAGAGAAATAGCTACAATTAAAGTGCTTGGGTTCTATGATAATGAAGTTTCAGCTTATGTATATAGAGAAAATCTAGTACTTACTGCTATTGGTTCCGTAGTTGGTCTTGCTCTGGGAACTATACTTCATAGATTTATAATGATAACTGTTGAGTTTGATGCAATGATGTTTGGAAGAAATATAAACATTTTAAGTTATCTAATAGCTGTTGTAATTACTATGGGATTTGCTATTTTGGTAAATTTAGTAATGTATAAGAAGCTTAAGAAGATACCTATGGTTGAATCATTAAAATCTGTAGAGTAAATTAAGATAAGAAGAATAAAAAAGATATTATAGATTAGGAGGAAACACCGCTACATGCTGGTGTTTCTTTTTATTCTTTAGGAAATTATAATTGCAAATAAATTGTGGTGGATAACTTCAAAGACTCGGTAAGCTTGTCTTGACGATTTTTTAAGTTTTACTAATACGGACAAGTGTTTAATTTTTTAAATCTTAACTAGATCTTTTCCAAAAAGAATTTTTAATTTGACTAAGTTACTGTTTTTATTTATACTTTAATTAAGTTGTTTGGATAGTTATTGTTTAAAGACAAGCTAGACCTATTTGCATATAAAGGAAGTCCTTTGTGGTGTTTTCTTTATGTAAATAGGTCTTTTTTATTAAAGTCTATATTTATATATTTGTTTATTTATATACTTACATATTTATATAAATATATATTTTTATGTTTATATGTTTATATATTTACATATTTATTTAGGAAAGAAGGTTTTAAAATGGGATTTAGAAAAGATTTTTTATGGGGTGGAGCTACTGCTGCAAACCAATGTGAAGGTGGTTATAATGAAGGTGGAAGAGGTTTAGCTAATGTAGATGTAGTTCCAATAGGTAAGGATAGATTTCCTATTATAGCAGGTGAAATGAAGATGTTTAATTTTGATGATGAACATTTTTATCCAGCTAAGGAAGCTATAGATATGTATCATAATTATAAAGAAGATATAAAACTATTTGGAGAAATGGGATTTAAAACATATAGATGTTCAATTGGATGGAGTAGAATTTTCCCAAATGGGGATGATGCTGAACCAAATGAAGAAGGACTTAAGTTCTATGAGGATTTATTTAAAGAGTGTCATAAATATGGAATTGAACCTTTAGTTACAATTACTCACTTTGATTGTCCTATGAATTTAGTTGAAAAGTATGGAGCTTGGAGAAATAGAAAGCTTATAGGATTTTATGAAAAACTATGTAGAACTATTTTTAATCGCTATAAAGGGTTAGTAAAATATTGGCTAACATTTAATGAAATTAATATGATTCTTCATGCACCATTTATGGGAGCAGGTATCTGTTTTGAAGAAGGAGAAAATAAGGAACAAGTTAAGTATCAAGCAGCACATCATGAATTAGTTGCAAGTGCATTAGCTACTAAAATTGCCCATGAGATAGATCCCAATAATATGGTTGGGTGTATGTTAGCTGCAGGTCAGTATTATCCATACTCATGTAAACCAGAGGATGTATTCGAGGCTTTAAATAAGGATAGAGAAAATTATTTCTTTATTGATGTACAATCAAGAGGTGCCTATCCTGCTTATGCTTTAAAGGAGCTTGAAAGAAAGGGAATTAATATAGAGATGGAAGAGGGAGATAAGGAGCTGTTAAAGAATCATACAGTAGACTTTATTTCATTCTCTTATTATTCATCAAGATGTGCTTGTGCAAACCCTGATGACAATTCAAAGACTGCTGGAAATATTTTTGCATCAGTAAAGAATCCTCATTTAAAGGCTAGTGAATGGGGATGGCAAATAGATCCACTTGGATTAAGAATAACAATGAATAATTTATATGATAGATATCAAAAACCATTATTTATCGTGGAAAATGGATTAGGTGCAGTGGATATACCAGATGAAAATGGTTATGTAGAAGATGATTATAGAATTGATTATTTAAGACAACATATAAAAACAATGAAGGATGCTGTAGAGCTTGATGGAGTTGATTTGCTTGGGTACACTACATGGGGATGTATCGACCTTGTAAGTGCAGGTACAGGAGAAATGAAAAAACGTTATGGATTTATTTATGTAGATAAGGATAACGATGGAAAAGGAACATTAAAGAGAAGTAAGAAGAAGAGCTTTGAATGGTATAAGAAGGTTATAGCTTCTAATGGTGAAGATATAGAATAATCTGATTTTTCTTCATTTTTATTTAATATCCATAGAATTATTATGTGGTATAATATGTATAATTTATTGGAGGTGTTAAGATGAAGAAAAAGACTGTAAGAATGGTTACTTTAGCAGTTTTATCATTCTTGTTAATAGGTTGTGCTAAAACAGAAGAGAGTAGTGCTAAAAAAAATAAAATTGAGCCTACTATTCCAAAGGTTACTACACAGCAAGATGTTGGGTCAGACATGGTGATGCTTGATTTTGCCTCTGATGATAAAATTATTTTTCATGGATACTTTGGCCTTTTTGTGTATGATTTAAATACAGAAAAGATTACTCAAAGTATTGATTTAGAATCAATTAATTGTAATTTTACTCAAGGTGATAATACATGTGTGGTTACAGTTAATAAAGATGGAAGTGAAGTGAATCTTCATCCTATCTCAAATGAAAATATGTATGTATATAAGCTTGATGATAATACCTTAGAAAAGAAAGTTTATATAGAAATGTCAGATCCTTTTAAGATGTCAGAAGCGCCAAGAGATATTAATGAGAAAAACTATTCATATGTTTCTGGAAGTGTAGAATTTTCTGATGGAGATATAGGATATCTAGCAGGATATGATATGACTTTAGGGTCATTAAGATATGTTAGAGGAGATAAAGAATACATTATTTTTAAATAAAAGAAGGTGCATCTAAGTAATAATACTTTGATGCACCTTCTAATTTTGGAAATTAGGTGTTTATTTTTTATAAATAAGTCAATCCTTAAAATGTATAATATTAAATTTGGAGTGACTTATGAATACATTTATTAAGAATTATAGTTATGAAAGTATAGTGAAAAAATTCAATATATTATACCTTCTTAATGTAGCTGACATTGTATTTACCCTGGTTTTATTGCAAACAAACCTTTTTGAAGAAGGAAATAAAGTTATGGCAACAATAGTGGATAATCCTTTAAAAGCAGTATTTATTAAAGTAATTTTAGTGTTTTTTCTTATAAGGTTTATATTATTTAGGATGAAAGATGCAACCTTAAAGCAATTAAAGATATCAAACTATATATTAATAGGAATAACTATATTATATTCTTTGGTTTTGCTTACACATATTTTAAATATATCATTAATAATAAGTATATTTTTAATATATAATTAGGTCAGCGTCAAAACGAGAATTACACCAATGGCAACCACGATAACTTTCAGTTTCACATAGGATTTGAACATCATCTTCACTTTCTAACATTATAATGTTTTCTTCACTTATGTTATTTATGTAGCATAAAGATGATTCATTATCAAGGTCATGAATGAGTTTAGTGTCTTTATCACATATGTATCTCATTCCATCATAAGGTAAGTTATAGCGTAGCATAAAAACATTCCTCCTATGACTTGTTTTAATATACAAATATGTTTAAAACATTTAAAAAATTACTGAAATAACTAGAAAATTTCTATACTTGAAGGAAAGTTAGGGTAGCATTATAATAGAGTTAATAGAACAAAAAGGGGAGAGTAGTTTGCCTAAGAAGATATTAAACCTAGATGAAACAATTTTCCAAGCTGCATGGAAGTTATTTAGTAATGATGGATATGATAATGTGGATATGAAAGCTATAGCAAAGGAATGCAATATAGCAGTAGGCACTTTATATAATTATTATGATAATAAAAGAGATTTGTTTTTAAAAGTTTTAGATGCTAGTTGGAACAATACCTTTGAAAAGATAGAAAAAGTAGTAAATGAAGATAAGAATAGTGATAAAGTATTAGAAAGTATAATTAAAATTTTATATGAGGATATAAAGGTTAGGCGAGGAATTGGTAGTAATCTTTTAAAAAGTGAGGCAATAAGTAAAACAGAAAATCAAAATATAGAAAATGTTATTATAGAAAAGATTTATAGTTATGTAATTCATGCAATTAATATAGAAAACCAATACATAAATATAGAGTATAGAGCTCAAAAGCTTACACATATTATTTTGTGTAATATAGTTTTACTTGCAAGGATGTATCCTGAAGATGATAAGGCTAATATAGACTTTTTAATTAAGATAGTTAATGGTAATTTTAAATAGAAAAAGTTAGTTCTCTAGTAATATAGAGGACTTTTTTTTTATATGCTTTAATATAATCTAATGTGGCAAATTTAAATTTTAGCTAGAGGAGTGATAAAGTGAATAGTTTTTATGAAAGCTTAGACCTAGCTAAAGAAATGATTAATTTTGAAGTAAATGATAAAATATTGACTTTAGCTTCTAAGGATTTATGTAAAATGTTAAATGGAAAAGGTTTAATATATAAGCTTTCTTGTGGCGGAGAATATATAAAACATTATACAAAGCATATAATTAATAGGGTTATATCTAATAAGCAGTTAAAGGGAATATATCTATATAATATGTATTCTATTTTATTATTTCTGCAGGATGAATGTAATAATGAATATCTCTCAAGTACTGGACTTAGTGAGGAGGATATTCCTAAGGTATGTGGTTTTGTACTAAGGGCTTTAAAGGATAAAAGGTGGATAAATGTTATTCTATCTGAATTAAATTTTTGTAGTGAAGGTCAGATAATTAAACTGGCTAAAGTCAATAACTTAGCTGATTTTAAAATTAATGATGAATTGTTTGTAATGATAAAGGATATCAATTCGCTAAATTGGAGGTATTATATATTTCTTATATTTACTTTAAATAGTGAGGAGCTAGAAAAGCTGTTAAAACTATTCATTGAAAAGGCCGATATAGTAAATATAAGGTATCCAATACTTGAACCAAAGGAGAAAAGAAGTGATGAATATATAATTATTAATAGATTACTATGCTGTAGGAGTGAATATTCAAAAACATACGAGGATATTATTGATTTGGTTATTGATTGTAAGGATGAAGGAATAGTTTTGAAAACATTAAATGTAGTGAATAAGTGGAATATACCATATTATAAGAAAATTAATAAAGTAAGAATAGATGAGTTAATTAATAGCTCTAGGGATGAAAGATATAAGTGTATATTTATGAAGATAAAGGAATCACTTAATGAGGGGGATTTTTTATGTTAGATTTTAGGATATTTAAAGAAGAAGAGGAGCTAGAAGAGGAAAAAAAGGAACCTCTTATTTGTACAGGCTGTAAAAAGGTAATCACAGGAGATTATTTTTATGATAAGATAACACAACAAATTTATTGTTCAAAAGAATGTTATTTGGAACAAATTGAAAAAGAATATTTTGATTAATGGCTGTATTATCTAACCTTTTCGGTACATACTAACATTGTACTAATGAGGAAAGGAGTAGATAGTGTGCCTATACCTATAGTTACTTCAATTATTTCTGCAATCTCTATTATTATAGGTTCTTTAGTTGGAGCGTATTGTAGTTGGATTATTAATAAGAATATGCACAACAAGGAGATAGAAGATCAACAAAAGATTTTAAAAGAAAATAGATTTTATGAGGAAAAGTATAGGGTTAAGGAAGTCTGTAACAATGCTAATGTAATAAGGTTAGATATAGCAACTTCACTTTTTCAAAGTATAAGAAGTCTTCAAAATACAGAGGAAGAGAAGAAATATCTATATCTGTTACCTATAAATAAAAATTACTCTGCTTCTGTAGCAAGTTTAAGTGATAAGTACTCTTTAAAAGAATTAAGTTATCTTTATCAACTTTATGGAATTATTGAGAAGGTAAATAGAGATATTTATAGTTGGAATACTTCAGATAATTATGCTTATGAAAGAGTTAAGAAGGGGTTTAATTGTATATTATATAAGATTTATGGTGACAACGTAGATAAAATATTGAAGGTAGATGCAGATAAAATATCCTATAATGAGCTTTATAATAATGAATATATAAGAGAGTGTTATAAAAATCTATTAAGTAAATTAGATGATTTATGTTTAGTTGAAAATCTTCTTAAAGAAAGAGAGAATACTGAGATTAAGAAATAATTAAGAAATGCTAAGAATTTATTAATTGACCTTTATAATAGATATATATAGAATTAAAGTGTACTACTAGATGTAGTACACTTTATTTTTTAGGAGGTTATAATCTTGAAAAAATCCATGATACTTGCTTTAAGTGGTTTTTTTATTGTAGCAACCATAATGCTATGTACGAATACTAATAAGGCATATGAAAAGACGAAACACTTTAATTCACCAAATGAAATTATTGAAATAATAAACCATAAACAGCTAGGAGCATTAAATAAGGATGGAGAGTTTGTTACAACTTCTGATTTTAAGGAATGCTTATCTAAAAGGAAGAGAGTAACATATTCAAACTTTAATTATTATCGAATTGATGGGGAAATACTTCCTGAGAAAAATACTAAAGAGAGTAAAAAAATTATTCTAGATGATTATAAAAATAGAATTGGTAAGTTAGAAGGTTATACCGTACCTGATAAATTAGATACTTTAACATTAACAGGTAAGGGATATCCTACTGATAATTTATATATTGAAAACAAAGAAGTTGAACATATTAATGCAGAAAATATAGATGTTAATATTGTATTTGTAGATGAGGGTGAAGGTTGGGTAATTGATTATTTTTGGATTTCAAGTGATGGTGGAGAAGATGTTTTATATAGTGAATAATAATAGACCTATATATGAGCAAATTAAAGATAAGTTTATTGAACTTATTATAAGTAATGCCTTAAGAGAAGGTGATAAATTACCTTCTGTTAGAGAACTTGCATCAATGCTTACAGTGAATCCAAATACAATTAGTAAAGCCTATAATAAATTAGAAGATGAGGGTATGATAGAGACTTTAAAAGGTAAGGGAACTTTTGTAAGAGTTGGAGCTAAGGAATTAGTTTTAGCTTACAATTATGAAATGTTAATGAACAAAATTAAAGATGTATTAGAATCAGCAAAAAATTTAAATATTAAATTTAACGCATTAGTTGATTTAGAAAAACAAGTCTTGGACAAGTTGGAGGGGAAGTAAGTGATAGAAATTAAGGACTTAACCCTTAAATTGGAGGATAAGGATATATTAAAAAATATTAATTTATCCATAGATGAGGGAAAGATATATGGGCTTATTGGTCCAAATGGAGTTGGTAAGACATCTCTTATAAAATGCTTAACTGGAATTTACAAAATGACTACAGGGGAAATACTATATGATGGAAGTAACGTATATGATAATGCTGAAGTAAAAAAGAATATAGCATATGTAGCTGACGAAAATAATTTCTTTACTTCTTTTTTAGTTAGGGATGTTATAAAGTATTATAAATTAGCCTATGATAATTTTAATGAAGAGAAGTTTCACAAAATAAATAAAGTTTTTAAAATACCGTTAAATAAAAGGCTTCATCAATTATCTAAGGGTATGAAGATGAGGACATTTTTAATGCTTGGATTTGCACAAGAAGCAAAATATATAATTTTAGATGAACCCACCTCAGGGTTAGACCCAATATTAAAAAATAAATTACTTAAATTAATAATTGAAGAGGTTTCAACTAGTGGCACAACTATTATAATTAGTTCTCATCATTTAAATGAACTAGAAAAAGTTTGTGATGAGGTTGTTATTTTAGATGGAGGGGAAGTTTCATATAAAAATACTCTAGAAGAGATGAAAAAGAAGATTAAAAAGATACAAGTTGCCTTTGATGGTCCAGTTTATGAAGAAGATTTAAATATTAAAGGTATATTTAAAATATCCAAAGTAGGTAGAGTATTTACTATATTAGTTGATAATTATGGAGAAGAGTTTATAGAGGAAATTAATAGGTTTAAACCACTATTTATAGAAGAAATAGACTTGAACTTAGAGGATATATTTATATACAAGTTAGATGAGGGGGATATTAATGAAAAAATATTATAATAAAGCACTTTTTTATCAATCCTTCTATAATGGAAAATGGGGAATCTTAGGTGGAAGTATTCTTTTCTTTTTAATTATGTATTCTAGTATGAGTGGTAATTTAAATAACTTAAAATATCAAATAAGTAATTTGGAACATAACTATATATATTTAGATAGTTCATTTTTTGTCATTAGTACATTTTTTATAATATTATTAGTATATGTTATGATTACTGGCTTTAATAAAAGAAATAACATTACCTTTATTACAAGTGGACCATATACAAAGGAAGAAGTCAAGAGAAATGAATTTTTATTTTTATTCTTTACTTTATGCCTATTTACTTTAGTTGCAGCTTATGCAATTATGTGTGTTTATATAAGAAATAAGGATTTATTACTTTATATTTATAATCCTTGGGAAAATTATCTATTCATCATAGCTAAAGTTTTTGTTTTAGGTTTAGCATTTATTGTGTATTTATCTTTTATGGATATGCTTTTTTCAAATTTAATATTCACATTAATAGCTTTAGTAGGATTTCCCATAGTAATTTTCGTTGATGTTGTAACGCTAGGACAGTTGTATTTTTATAAAGTTGATAATTATAGCTCACTAGCATTTAATATATACAATATATTAACAAAAATTATTGATTATGTAGGTGATATAATTAGTTTTATAAGCTATGATTATACATTTTATAGAAGTGGTAAACATATTTTATTTATAATAATATCTTATTTATTAGGATCTATTTTTGTATATTATTTATCTAAATTTATTAATAAGAAGATCATTATAAATAACATAAATAAGTTTTTTGTTTTTCCATTAGTAGGAAAGATAACAATTTTTTCTGGTGTGTTTTCACTTTTATTAGGAGGACTTTATTACATAATAGTATTAGGTGACTTTAATTGGTTTTTATTAAAAAATGGACTATATATTAGTAATTTTGTTTATGTATTAGGTATTACTTTCATATTAGGATTAATTATAGTTATTTCTATATATTTAACTAAAATTATCTTAAAGAAAGTTAATAAGCATATTTAATATCACTGATACACCTAATGATTCTTTTGGCTTATATTACATTAAGTGAATGAAATTTTATTTAATTATGTAAAAGTTTTTTCATGTAGAACAAATTCCTATTCTTAAGAATACAATATATTAAACTAAAGAATAGGAGTTGATTTACTATGTCAAGAGGATGCTGTAGATGCAACAACTGCGGCGGTTGTTGTAATAATGGTTGTAGAGGAAGACGTGTTAACCCAGGCTGGAACTGCGGTGGCTGTGGTGGATTCGGTGGCTGCGGCGGTGGATTTGGCGGCGGAGCTTTGTGGCCAATTTGGATCTTATTATTATTTGGTGGATTCGGTGGCGGCTTTGGCTGCGGCGGCTTCTGGTAGGATTTAGAAGGTAAAGGGCATCTATTGTGATGCCCTTTAAATTTATTATAAGAAATAAAGCGAAATTGTTTACCAATTTCGCTTTTTATATATTCCGTTAAAGTGATTCATAAGTATCTTTTAATAGTTTTGCATCTCTTTCAAGTATTGGACTTTCGCAAATAACACATCCTTTTATCTCATAATCAACAAAGGCTTTCATACATGCTTGGTAGTTAAAATCACTTTCTAAGAAAGGAAGGTGATGCTTTTCTCCTTTTTCGCTATATGCAATACCAGCAAGGTGAATATGTAAATCATCTAAAGCTTCTCTACCTAAACCTTCTCCAACCTTTTCTAATATTCTAGCAAAATCATCATATTCTTTTAAAGCACCGTTTCCTCTTGCGTGAACATGTGCAAAGTCAATACATAACTTACAAGTGTCAATTTCTTTACATATATGAATTAGTTCATCAATATCTCCAAATTGAGTACCTTTACCTGTTGTTTCCAACCTATAATCTACACCAAAGTATGGAAGCTTCTTTAAGTTCCTTTTAACTTCTTCAAGAGCATCCTCTTTTGTAGATTTTAAATAGAAACCAGGGTGGAAGATTAAGCTTCTTCCTCCAACAGATTTTAAAGCTTCAGCTCCAAGGGTTATTCGTTCTAAGGACTTTTCTTTTTTTTCATCTTCAACTGCATTTAGATTTATAAAATATGAACCATGTGCAGAAAGGTAAAAGTTATGTTTTTCCTTAGCTTCAATTATTGAATGCATATTTTTTGGAGTTACATTAACAGAGCGTACAAAAGGTAACTCCATAGCATCTAAGCCCATGTTACTTAAATATTCAATTCCAGTCGCATATGTAAATTTATCTCCTTCATTGCCTAAAGGAAGACCAGATATTCCAAACAAAAGTTTCTCCATAATAATTATTCTCCTCAAGTCTTTTTATAAAAGTATATCAAATTTCAAATTTTTATACAATCCTTCATAGTATTTCATAAATGTTGTAATTTATTTCACATAAAGCTATAATCTATTTGAATATAAAAGTGGAGTGATTTAGATAATGGAAGAAAGATTACAGAAGTACATGGCAAGATGTGGTGTTGCATCTAGAAGAAAATGTGAAGAAATTATTTTAGGTGGAAAAGTAAAAGTTAATGGAAAAGCAATTAATGAACTTGGTACTAAAGTTAATCCAGGTATAGATAAAGTAGAATTTGAAGGAAAGATTATTTTACCTGAAGAAAATAAGGTTTACATATTACTAAATAAACCAGAAGGCTATATAACATCAGTTAAGGATGAGAAGGATAGGAAAACCGTTATTGATTTAGTTAATGTTGAGGAAAGAATTTATCCAGTAGGTAGATTAGATTATGATAGTTCAGGTTTAATTATTTTAACTAACGATGGTGATCTTTATAATAAAATAATGCATCCAAGAGTTAAAGTGGTTAAAAGATATATAGCAGTGTGTAAGGGAGAGTTTACACCTAGAGAGCTTGATAAGTTTAGAAAAGGAATAGATATTGGTGGATATATTACTGCTGATGCTAATATTAAAGTTATTAAGGTGGAAGATGGAAAGAGTACAGTAGAAATTGGAATTCATGAAGGGAAGAACAGACAGATTAGAAGAATGTGTTCCGCATTAGGTCATGATGTGCTGTCTTTAAAAAGAGTTGCAGTAGGTGAAATTAAACTTGGATACCTTAGAAGAGGAGAGTGGAGAAATTTAACTAAGGAAGAATTAGATTATATAAATAGCTTATAGAGAGGTAAATATGTTTAAATACGTTGGAGATATAAGTGAGATTTCTCATCATATAATAAATAACTTTTTGGAAAGTAAAAATGTAGCCATTGATGGAACGTTAGGTAATGGCTATGATACTGACTTTTTATCAGAACATTTTAATAAGGTTTATTCTTTTGATGTACAAAAGATAGCCTGTGATAATTATAGAGGTAAGAACAAAGAGAATGTTGATATTATAAATGACTCTCATCATAAATTTAAAGAATATATAGATGAGGGAGTAGATTGTATAATGTATAATTTAGGCTTTCTACCAGGAGGGGATAAGAGCGTAACAACTATGCATGAAACTTCCATTCAAAGTATTAAGGAGGGACTTCAGCTTCTTAATAATGGTGGCATTATGACAATATGTATTTATAGAGGGCATAATGAAGGCAAAAAAGAGGAATCTTGCATTTTGGATTATGTAGTAAGTCTTCCTAAAAATAAGTTTGGAGTTATGGAACATAGTTTTCTAAACAGAAGTGAAGTGGCACCAATGCTTATTGTTATAGAAAAGAAGTAATTGTAATATGTCAAAAATGAATGAAGTTTGTTAAAAGTCTTTCAATTATTTATTGATTAATTATTAACATAATGATAAAATTAAATTGCAAATTATATAAGTTTTTATGAATAGGATGGTACATGATGGATAACGAGCTAAATGAACAAGGCAAAGACTTAATGAGATTGATTCAAGTAAAATTTCCTAGGTTAAGTAAGGGGCAGAAGTTAATTGCTGAATATATACTAAAAAATTATGACAAGGCTGCTTTTATGACAGCTGCAAAACTTGGAATTTCTGTAGGAGTTTCAGAATCTACTGTTGTAAGGTTTGCTAATGAATTAGGGTTTTCAGGATATCCAAAGCTTCAAAAAGCATTACAAGAGCTAATAAAGAATAAATTAACTACTGTGCAGAGACTTGAACTTTCTAATGACTTTGCATCTCATGGGGCAGCTCTAAAAGGTGTATTAAAGGCTGATATGGAGAATATAAGAGCTACTTTAGAAAAAATTAATCCATACACCTTTGAAGATGTGTTAAATTCTATATTTGAAGCTAAGAATATTTACATTATAGGTCTAAGAAGTTCTACAGCACTTGCTGAATTTTTAGGGTTTTATTTAAATATAATACTTCAAAATGTAAGAATAGTTAGTTACGGAATTTCAGATATATTTGAGCAAATGATAAATATAGGGGAAGGGGATTTAGTTATTGGAATCGGGTTTCCTAGATATGCTACAAAGACAATTGATGTTCTAGATTTCTCTAAAGCTAGAGGAGCTAAGGTAGTTGCTATAACAGACAGCTTGCTTTCACCATTGGCTGCAAAGGCTGATAGCACTTTAATAGCTCAAAGTAATATGGCATCTTTTGTTGACTCATTAGTAGCACCACTTTCTGTTATAAATGCACTTATAATAGCTGTGGGAATGAGAGAAAAAGAAAATATTGCAGATATATTTGCAAATTTGGAAAATATATGGCAAGAGTATAATGTATATTCCTACAATAATAGGAATGTAGCAGATGATTAATATTTATAGTAATAAATTACTATAAGAATAGTAATTATAAATTAGGAGAAGTTGTTTTTGCAATTTCTCCTTTTGTATTATTATTTACTTAACTAAAGGAGATACTAAATGTAAATTCTTTTAGGAGGTTTAAATAATGATTGAAAAGACATTTCCAAAAACATTTCCTACTAATACAATGAAGGAACAACCTGGTCTTGAGAAAAATATGAATCCTAGACCTATTTTTCAACATGAGGAGTATGACGTAAAAGGGGATAGACTTAAAAATAAAGTTGCTATAATAACAGGTGGAGATAGTGGAATTGGAAGAGCTGTTTCAGTAGCATATGCTAAGGAAGGAGCCAAAGTTTGTATAATTTATTTTAATGAAGATGAGGATGCAAATGAAATTAAATCAATTATAGAAGGTATGGGAGGAGAATGTCTCTTAATAAAAGGTGATATTGGAGATGAATCCTTCTGCAATAACGCTGTAAAAGCAGTAATGGATAAATACAATAATATAGATATTTTTGTTAGTAATGCAGGTGAACAGCATCCAATTAATAATTTGGGAGAATTGACTTATGCTCAAATAGATAGAACATTTAAAACTAATATTTATGGAGCACTATTTATGTGTAAGGCATTAGAACAACATTTAAAAGATGGTGCAAATATTATCCTAACCACATCAATTACAGCCTATAATGGCCATGAAAGGTTAATTGATTATTCTGCAACTAAGGGAGCCTTAACTTCTTTAACAAGGTCTCTCGCTCTTATGTTTGCACCAAAGGGAATAAGAGTAAATGCTGTTGCACCAGGCCCTATATGGACTCCTTTAATTCCATCAACCTTTACAGCAGAAGAGCTTTCTAAGTTTGGTTCTAAGACAGCTTTAAAAAGAGCAGGGCAACCAGTTGAACTTGCAGAAGCATATGTGTTTTTAGCTAGTCAAGGAGCTTCTTTCATAACAGGAGAAACTATTCATGTTAATGGAGGGGAAATTGTTAATAGTTAATAATTATAAGAAGAAAGAGAAATTGTTTTAATTTCTCTTTTTTTGTCCATAGAAAGTATAAATCTTTTATTTTAATTTAGGTTATGTAGTTATTCCATATAGAAAACCTTAGCATAAGATGTATTAAAGAGTGTATGAGGTGATATTATGAATTCAGTTGAAATTGGTATTTGTATCACTGTAGCTTTAATGACAACTTTTGTTGAAGTATATCCATATATACAACCAATGATAAAAAATCGTAAGGAAAATAGATAAAAATTTGGTGAGAAGCTTCTTAAAATTAAATTTATCTTAAAACTTTGTAGGAACGTATAAAATACATGTAAAAGGTGGTAAAATTAAGGCATAAGTATAAAAGGAGGGATAATTATGATAGATCAATTAAAAGTGGCTATTAGTGAAAAGGATATAGACAAGGCACGTAGGGTGATGATAAGTGAGTTACTTACAACTGATTATCCCCATGAAGTGTTCAGAGATGCTATTGATTTAGCTGATGCATATGGGATTTTTGAAACACATGATAAGGAAAAATTATTATCAGATCCTAAAGATTGGACAGAAAGCTATTTTCAAAAGATTAAAGAGGGTTTAAATAATAACTTTTCTAAAGAAAGATTTATGAAGGCATATTATGTTGCTAGAAAACTTGAAAAAGAAACAGGTACACCTAAAGAGGAATCATGTCCTGTTAGTGTATATGATGAATATAAGGATTTCTTTTTATTAGCTCAAATAGGAGCAGCAGTAATTGGTGCTGCAGCTGTAGGTATTGGTGTTTGGCTTTATAAGAGAAATAAGAAAAAATAGTTTGTAAATGCTTAAAACCCCTGATTTATTCAGGGGTTTTTACATATTTAGCATAAAGTTCTTTAAATATTTTAAGGTGAAGCTCTTCATCTAGAATTATTCTTTCTATTATTTTAACTATGTTAGGATCAGAAATTTCATTTAGTGCTTTATTATAGTCTCTTATGGCAACAACTTCAGCTTGTATATCGTAATCTAAGTATTCTTTTAGAGTATTTCCATAATCAACAAATTTACCATTCCAATAATAACGTTTATCTTTTTTCTTTATCCAATAGCGAGGGTCTTCTCCTAATAGCAAAATTAGTTCCCCTAGCATTTCTAAGTGGTGCATTTCAACCATAGCAATTTCTCCAATTGCTTGTGAAACAGCAGGACAATCTTTGAATAATTTAAACTTATGGTATACATATTGGTCTACTGCTGTAAATTCAGATACTATACCTGAGTAATTGTGTAATAATATGTTAGCATAGCGTGAGTTTTCTTTTTCAACTTTTATATCTGGATAAGGTAGTTCTACGTGATAAGATATATTATTTTCGTTATTTAACATTTACATTCTCCTTGAAAAAGTTCTTATTATAAAATATGAGTTGGTTTGGAATAATATTAGTTATAAATATAATAAAAGGAGAAGATTTTATGACACATAAAAGTAATTCAGATAAGTTTGATAATATGGCTAGAGTAGGAAATTTTACTAAAAATGCAGTTGAAAATTTTGAGGAAAACATAGTAAATAAAAAGAATTATTTAGAAGAAGTGAATTCCAAAAAATCTCAGTAGGTTTAAGCCTACTGAGAAAAGATTAAGTTATGAGCTATAAGGAGGATTACTTGCTGTGTGTTCAGCTTTATACTATATACTATGAAGAATTTACAATTATGTGATTATGTAAAGGAAAAAATATGATATAATTTTTGAGGGAGTGGTGATATGGAGAGTAAAACTTTTAAATATAATAACTTAAGTGAGTGGGACAAGACCTTTCTTCAGAGTTTATCTCTTTATGAGAAGCATTCCAAGTGTGCTGCTAAAAATGTAGCTTGTATACTTACTAAGGATAATAACATTCTTTCTATAGGTATTAATGGAACATTGCAAGGCAAGGCAAACTGTAATGAACTATTTAAAAAGAGTAGTAATAAATGGTTTAAGAAAGATGGAGATAATGAATGGATAGAAGCTAAGAATGGAGAGCATTCAAAGTGGTCTCTTTTAAATGAAATTCATGCTGAAATGAACGCCATAAAGAAAGCATCTCAGAATAACGGGTTCAATTTAGATGGAGCTACAGCTTATGTTTCATATTCACCTTGCTTTAATTGTGCCAAAATGTTAGTTCTATTTGGTATAAAAAGAATTGTATTTAGAGAAGCTTATGATGATATTAATGAAGTAAGTGAGTTTCTTAAAGAAAATCAAATAGAGCTTATAAAAGGGGAATAAAGATAAAAATATAAATTTAAACTCCCTCTGCGTAAAGCAGAGGGAGTTTTCTTATTCTTTAACAAACTGGCTGTTATAAAGATTAGCGTAGAAGCCATTAGCTGCTAATAGTTGTTCGTGTTTTCCTTGTTCAATTATCTTACCAGCATTCATAACTAGAATAAGATCAGCTTCTTTTATTGTTGAAAGCCTATGGGCTACAATGAAGCTTGTCCTACCTTCCATCATCTTATCAAAGGCCTTTTGAATATATATTTCTGTCCTTGTATCAATGCTACTTGTAGCTTCATCTAGAATTAGCATTGGTGGTTTTGTAAGCATGACACGAGCAATGCATAATAATTGCTTTTGTCCTTGAGATATATTGCTTCCATCATCATTTATAAGAGTATCATATCCATTTGGTAATCTCATTATGAAGTTGTGAGCGTGAGCAGCTTTAGCAGCTTCAATAATTTCTTCATCTGTAGCATCTGTCTTACCATAAGCTATATTTTCCTTCACAGTACCAGAATATAACCATGTGTCTTGAAGTACCATTCCAAAGTTTCTTCTTAAACCTTCTCTAGTTAAATGAATTATGTTAGTATTATCAACTTTAATTTCTCCTGATGTTACATCATAGAATCTCATTAAAAGGTTTATTATTGTAGTTTTACCACATCCGGTAGGGCCAACAATAGCAATTCTATTACCTGGTTTAACTTTTAAATTAAGGTTTTCTATAAGTTTTTTATTTTCTGAATAAGAGAAATTAACATTATTTATTTCTAGATAACCATCTGCTTTAACTAAGGATATTGCATCCTTATCTTCTGGAGTTTCTGATAGCTCATCTAAAAGATTGAATACTCTCTTAGCTGATGCAAAGGCTGTTTGAAGTTCAGTAACAACTCCTGATATTTCATTAAATGGTTTAGTATATTGATTAGCATAGGAAAGGAAACAAGATATATCTCCAATAGTAAGTTTCCCTTTTATAGCTAATAATGCACCAATAATACCAACTGCAGCATATACAATACCATTTACAAATCTAGTAGAAGGATTAGTAAGTGATGAATAAAATTGAGATTTTACTCCAGATTCATATAACCTAGCATTTATTTCTTTAAATTTTTCCTCGGCTTCATCTTCATAAGAAAAAGCTTTTACTACCTTTTGATTACCAAGTATTTCTTCAATGTACCCACTTAATTCACCTCTTGTTGCAGATTGAACCTTAAAGCTATTGTGTGATTTTTTAGCAATAAAGGAAGCTACAAATAGTGAAAGTGGAGTAACAAGTACAACAACTAGAGCTATTGAAACATTTATTGATAGCATAAATAGTAATGTTCCAACAATTGTTACAATGCCTGTAAAAAGTTGAGTAAAACCTTGAAGTAATCCATCAGATATTAAATCAATATCATTTACAACTCTGTTTATAATATCACCATGGGGATTACTATCTATATATTTTAAAGGAACTTCATTTATTTTATTAAAGGCAGTTGTACGTAAATCCTTAACAGTTTTTTGAGTAACAATATTTGTACATAAACTCATTAACCATTGAAATAAAGCACCTAAAATAATTGTTGCCATAAGAATAACTATTATTTTTAAGATTCCATTAAAATCTACATTGTTTGGTCCAATTATTAAATCTATTCCTTTACCTATTAAAACTGGTCCCAGTAATGTAAATGTAACTGAAAAAAGAGCGCAAATTAAAGCCGTTATTAAGTAGCCTATATATGGCTTTGTAAACTTTAAAAGCCTTTTAACAACTTGTTTATCCATATTAATTATAAGCCTCCTCTCTAGTCAGTTGGGACAAGCATATTTCTTTATAGACTTCTGAGTTTTCAAGAAGTTCTTCATGAGTTCCAATTCCAGCTAGCTTTCCATCATCTAAAACTACAATTTTATCTGAGTTTTTAATTGAAGATGCACGTTGAGAAACTATTATTGTAGTTATCTCTTTAGCATGTGCATTTAGTGCTTGTCTAAGTTTTAGGTCAGTAGCAAAATCTAAGGCGCTTGAGCTATCATCCAAAATTATTATCTTAGGAGAACCTACTAAAGCTCTTGCTATAGTAAGCCTTTGCTTTTGACCCCCAGAGAAGTTTTTACCTCCTTGAAGAACAGAGGTATCAAGACCATCCTTAAGATTGCTTACAAAATCACTACATTGTGCAATATCTAGTGCCATTAAAATTTCTTCATCACTAGCATCCTTATTAGCCCACTTCATATTTTCTCTTAAGCTTCCAGTGAATAATACAGCTTTTTGTGGAACTATACCAAATAGATTTCTTAAGCTTTTAAGAGAGTAATTTTTGATATTTTCTCCATTAATAAAAATTTCACCTTCAGTACTTTCATAGAATCTTGGCATAAGGTTTACTAGAGTAGACTTTCCTGACCCTGTTCCCCCTATAATTCCTATGGTTTCACCTTTATTTATTGATAATGAGATATTCTCTAAAGAATATTGCTTTGAATTATTATATGAAAAAGAAACATTTTTAAATTCAATTATTTTAGATGAATTATCAATAGCTTGTACCTTAGTTGAGCTAGAAGTTTCTTTAATACTTGATTTTGTATAAAGAACCTCATTAACTCTAGTTGCAGAAGCAGATGCTTTTGTAAATATAATAACAAGGTTTGCAACTACTATAAGAGTTAGAAGTATTTGAGTCATATAGTTTACGAAGGCTATTATTTCACCTTGTGTAAAATTACCGTTATTTACACCAATACCTCCAAACCAAACTATAAAAGCTATGGAAAAGTTCATAATCATGAAGGTTAATGGATTTAAAAGTGCAGATAGCTTACCTACCTTTATAGCTGTATTACTGTGGTCTAATGCTGCTATATTAAATCTATCTTTTTCAACCTCTTGTTTGGAAAAAGCTCTTACAACTCTTACCCCATCTAAGTTTTCCCTAGTAATTAAAGAAATTTTATCTAGCTTTTTCTGAATTATCCTATATAGTGGAATAGCTTTTCCCATTACTAAATATAAAGTAAGTACAATTAGAGGGATAGATAGGAAGAATATTAGTGAGAGTTTTAGATTTATAAACATAGCCATTATTGCTGAACCTAAAATTATAAATGGAGCTCTAACTCCAAGTCTTATAGCCATAGCTACAGCAACTTGTAGTTGGTTTACATCATTTATTATTCTTGTTATTAATGATGGAGTTCCTATATTATCAATTTCTGAGTGAGAAAGACTATTTATATGATGGAAAAGCTCATTTCTAAGCTTTGTTCCAAAACCTTGAGAGGCTTTAGCAGCAAAGTACTGACAAACTAGTGCTGATCCTAATCCTACTATACCAAGAATTATAATCAATATACCCATTTTAATTATGTATGATGTATCATAAGATTTAACTCCAATATCGATTATTTTTGCCATTACTAGAGGAACAATAAGTTCTAATATTGCTTCTAGTAGCTTAAATAATGGACCTAAAAAGCATTCCTTTTTAAAGTCCTTTAAATAAGGTATTAGTTTAAACATTTTTATCAAATCCTTTATATCGCTTATTTTTAACGAATTTATTATAGCATTATCAAGTTGGTAAAGGAAGGAAATTAAGTAGAGAAAAAAGGGGATAAATCAAAATATGAAGGTAATGTGGTATAATATTAAAAAGTTTTCTTATCTGGATTTAAGTAATAGGACATAAAGATGTCTTATTTATAGGTTTAAAATCCTTGTAAGAGGAGGATTAAAATGTATTATATAGATGCAAAGCAAATACTTTCGGGGTATTCAGAAAACAATAGGTGGTTTGGATTAAATTATAATATGAATCTTTATAAGGGGTGTTCACATGGATGCATTTATTGTGATTCAAGGAGTGAATGCTATGGAGTTAAGAATTTTGATTCAGTTAGAGCTAAAAGAAATGCACTAGATATTTTAAATAAAGAATTAAAGAGTAAGAGAAAAAAGGGAGTTATAGGTATTGGAGCTATGAGCGATACATACAATCCTTTTGAAAGGAACCTTAACTTAACTAGAGGAGCCTTAGAGCTAATTAATAGATATGGATTTGGAATAAGTATTGCAACTAAAAGTGACTTAATTCTTAGAGATATTGATATACTTAAAAAAATTAGTAATCATTCACCAGTTTTAATAAAGATAACTATAACTACTTTCAATGATAGTTTATGTAGAAAGATCGAGCCTAATGTAGTTCCTTCTTCAAGTAGATTTGAAGCAATTAGAAAGTTAACTAGTGAAGGGATTTTTACAGGTATATTACTAATGCCAGTACTTCCTTTTATAAATGATAATGAGGAAAATATTAAATCCATTGTTAGAAAAGCTAAGGAGTGTGGCGCTAAATTTATATTTGCTTATGGAATGGGGTTAACATTAAGAGGTAATCAAAGAGAATATTATTATGAAAAACTATCAAAACTATTTCCTAATGAGCTTTTAGTAAAGAAATATATGGATATTTATGGAGAAAAGTATGAATGTCCTTCTCTAGAATATAAGAAGTTATGGGATATATTTAAAAATGAATGTGAAAGATATGGAATTCTTTATAAGATGAATGATATTATAAATGCATATAGAAAAGATTATGAGGAAACTCAAATTTCATTATTTTAAACTGCAAATGAGGACATTTATATGAGAATTAATAAGTTACTAAGCAATTATGGATACTGCTCTAGGAAGGAAGCTAATAAGCTTATTCAGGACAAAAGGGTTATAGTAAATGGAGAACTAGCAATAGAGGGACAATGGGTTGAAGAAAGTGATACTATATTTTTAGATAATGTAAGGGTAAAACCTAAAGAGAGGGTATATGTTGCTTTTAATAAACCAGTAGGAATTGTTTGTACAGCAGCAAAGGAAACGAAAAATAATATTATAGATTATATTGATTATCCTGAATATATTTTTCCAATTGGAAGGTTAGATAAACCTTCTCAGGGATTGATTCTGTTAACTAATGATGGAGATTTAGCTGATAAAATATTAAGCTCTGAAAACTATCATGAGAAGGAGTATATAGTTGAAGTAGATAAAGATATAGATAATGAATTTATTTTAAATATGTCTAATGGAATTAAAATAGGGGATAGGATAACTAGGAAATGCCAAGTTAAATCCTTAGGTGAAAAGAAGTTTTCTATTATATTAACAGAAGGCATGAATAGGCAAATAAGAAAGATGTGTAAGTCTTTAGGATATGAAGTTACATTTTTAAAGAGAATTAGAATTATGAATATTTTAATTGACGGAATAGAAGAAGGAAAGTGGAGAGATCTGAGTATTGAGGAAGTAAATACCTTAAAAAATAGATAAATTTTTAAATTGTGTTGATAACTAAGGAATTTTGTGGTATTATTGATGCGTAAAAAATAAAGAGTTTAGATTATGAATAAATATATATTTCTCCTTTGAGAGTTATATTAATCGAATTTGAATTTCTTTATAATTTAAGGAGGAATATCAATGCAAGATAAAGTAATTATATGTAAAGATTGTGGTCAAGAATTCACATTCACAGTAGGAGAACAAGAATTCTACAAAGAAAAAGGATTCGAAAATGATCCAGTTAGATGCCAAGCTTGTAGAAGAGCTAAGAAAGAAAGAAACAGACAATAATTATGATTGTTATGAGCTATAAATTTAATTTATAGCTCTTTTTTAATGTATAGGAGAGTATAAAATTTTAATTAGCTATAAATCAAAGGGGTTATTACAATTTCATGTTAAAAACTATAAAATTAAGGATAATAATTTTATAGTTTCCTTACCTTAAGTAGGAATGGAATAAATATCCATTCCACCTTTTTTAATAAATTTAATTAGATAGATAACGCAGAATAAATATTGTAAGGTATAAGTATTTGCTATATACTATTAAAAGTTAGTAATAAAAAATGAAGTTAGGTATTTGGAGGCAAAATGGATAAGAATAAAAGTAAGGGATTCCATTATAATAAAGAAATAAAGCAAAATAAAAACTTTATGTATAGTGATTTAAGAAGAAGCAATTGTTATGGAACAGATTTTACAGGATCAAACTTTAACTTCTCAAGTTTTAGAGGAGCACATTTTAAAGGCTGTAATTTCTTTAGTTGTACTTTTAGGGGAGCAGAGTTTATAGGAACTAATTTTAAAAAGAGCAAGTTTAGAAGAGCTATATTTGAGAATGCTGTTTTTGAAGGTGTTAACTTAGGTGATGTAGATTTTAGAGATGCAGAATTTAAAAATGTTATATTTGTAGGATGCGACCTATCATCTGCAAAGAGCTTAGAGTATAAGGAAAGTGAAGTAAGAGTTTTCGATGAGATTCCAGAATTAGATATAAGTAAAGATCTAGAAGAGGCAGTACTTAAAGCTATGGGAAATGAGAAGGTAAAGAGTTCAAGAGTATTAGATACTAAGGATGGAGGAATTAATCCTATAAGTATCATGATATTATTAGAAAAATTCAGTGAGAAGAATTTAATTTCAGGATTAAATATATTGGCTGATAGATTAGATAGAGATTTCTGTACCTTAAGTTACATAACAAAGTGTATTGAAACTTATGGTAAAGAGGGAATTCTATAAGATACAAAGCGCTTGCATTGCAGTGTACATTATAGATAGAAGATTAGAGGAACACTACTAGTAGTGTTCTTTTTTGTATACCACATGTTACAGAGCTTAAAGAGCTTTTAGTGATTAGTAGATCAAATGGAATAATAAATTATAATATAGTATTTAAATGAAAAATAATACAATATATAGTAGTGTAATTATACACAAAGTGTACTTACAGTAAATGTAATGAATGGTAGAATTATCAATAAGAAAGGAGATGATTAAATGTCAGGAAATATTAAATTTAGTCCAGAACAAGGAAGAGAGATGGCATCAGAAATTATTAGAAGAAGAGATAGAATTGAAGGTGAATTAAATGCTCTTTCTAATCTAATTTCTGGTGAGTTATGTGCTCAGTGGGAAGGAGCAGCAAGTAGGCAATATGCAGATCAATATGAACAATTAAAATCTTCCGTTATGGCAAACTTTGTAACAATGCTTGAAGATTTAAGTGCACAATTAAATTCTATTGTTGAAGCAATGGAAGCAGCAGACCAAGATATAGCTAGTAAAATTAAAATGGTCTAACATAAGATGAGGCTGTATTAAAATGATAAACCATTTTGATACAGCTTTTTAATTTAGGGTCTTATTTAAATATAAATGATTGTGAGGGGAGAATATTTTGGGGTACTCTTATGAGAGAAATACAGACGCATATTATATATATAAGGATAAATATAAAAAATATAAAGATTTAAGCAAGAACCTTAATGAATACTATAATGAATTAATAGTTAAACTTAACAAGCTTGATGGATATTTAAGCGCTTTGAGAAAAGTTAGCACAACAAATTATGATAATATTTATGGAAAGCCTATTAATGTTTTTAATGATAAGTGTATTAGGATAAGTAAGGATATTCAAGTGAGAATAAAAGACTATAAAATTGTTTGTAGCAGTATAAAAAATAGTCTTGATACTGCAATATCAAAGAGGGATTATTATAAGTCTAAAAGAGATTATGAGGAGTCTAATCCTGAAATTGTTTATGTGAAGTGGTGGTGGGAAGATTGAATTTTAGGGGAAGTGATGAAATGCAAAAAGCTTACGATTATATAAAAAAAGCTAGTAACAATATTAGCGATAGTAAAGATAAAATTAGTGAGATGGTGAGCTTAGTAGAAAATTCTTCTTGGAGTGGAGAGTCCAAGAAATCATTTCTTAACTTAATTATGTTATGTGAGCAGTTAAATGATAAGTTAAAGGATGCGGCAGAAGAAAATGTTAGAAAAATATCTAAGTTTATTGATGAACGTGATGAGTTTATAAATAATTCGCTAGTTATAAAGGCGTTGGAGGAATAGTTATGCTTAAAGCAAGTGAAATATACTTACTTAATGAAGCTTTAGATGGAAAAGATATCTATGGTTTAGATAAAGAAGCAGCTCTAAGAGAAAATTTATATTCTGAAGTAAAAGCGTTAGATAGTTTAAAAGAAAAAATGATTTTAAATGAAGATAATACTATAAATGCTTGTTCATATCAATTAATAAAAGGCTTAGAAAAATTTAAGATGGCAAAATCTTATATTTGGGTAAACGATATATTATTATCAAAAGATGATACAGATTATATGATATTTTTCAAAAAAGATACAGAAAGTAATGTGTTTGAACTTAAAAAAATGGCAAACTTTCATTTGGTTTTAACTATACTTAAGGAATATGAGTTTCTAAGAGGAAGAGATACCATAGTAGATAGTTCAATTAATAATATGGAAGTTGAGGATTTTATAGAAAATTATATTATAAAAAATGATAATCAAAATTTTTTAATATTAAAAAAAGAGGAAAATGTAAGAATTCCTTACGTTAGCCTTTATATAACATATATTGAGGTTGAAGGTAAAACATACAAATATGACGTATTAAAAAAAGAACTATGTGAAGTAAGTCCTAAAGTAGCAAGGTTAGATATAAGCAAATTATTGGGGGTAGAGGTGAAATAATTGAATGAAATAATAGATATACCTGTACAAGATTTATCTGAAATATATTATGGAATTGAACTTGCAAAGAAACAAATATTTGAAGCTGTAATGCATTACTCAACTGCTTTAGCTATATTAGAAAATGAAAGAAACTATGCAGGAGGAGCTCAGGAATTTCTCAAAGTTGTTAATAGTTCAATGAATGCAGATTTAGATAAGTTAAGCCAATATTATGAGATGTGTTATATGTATATTATGAATGTTATGAATGTTATGAATACATTTATAAATGTGGAAGAAGAAATTACTAGAAAAATATATAAAGAATTTTTAGAGTTAGAATAATATGGTGAGGTAAAAGGGAATGTCCGATTTTTGTATTGAGGAAGAATAAACTCAAGCAAAAGCAAAAATAGCTACTGATGCTATAGAGAACATAATTGAGACTATGATGAGGGCAGAAAACTATATAAACTATGTAATTAGTCTTATAAATGAAGATGAAGAATTAAGTAACCTCAATTTTCCATAACAAAGGGCTTTTTATGATAAACTTAGAGAAGATAAAGATAAGTTATCAAGATTTGGAAAAATATGCTCCCAATATGATGATGAAGTAGATAAGCCATTTACAAAAGATTATGAAAAGCTGGTAGCTCAAATAAGTGATATAAAATCTGAAGAAATTACAGTTCCCAATAATATAGGAGCAACAGAGGTTGAATATTATAAAGATGAAAGAAATGGAGGACGTGATTGGAAATCTAGAGTTAAGTTTAAGGATACTATTTCTTTTGAAGATGTATTAAGTTATGGTGATATTGGAGAGCTAATGAAAAAAAACTATGAGCAATACTGCATCAGCTTAGAGGGGAAAGAGGGTAATGAAAAAGGTGAGGATGTACCACCAAAGTTCGAAGAGTACTTAAATGAGCTAATACATCAAGGTGAATTTGAGTATAAAATAGTGGAGCCTTGGCAAGAATACGTTTCATTAGCCATAGATTGTATTCCAGTAATTGGGGATGGAAAAGCAATTATAGAAGCAGCGTTAGGACGGGAATTTTTCACAGGAAGAGAATTAAGTTCACTAGAAAGAGGATTATGTTTAATATCAATAATACCTTTCTTTGGGGACGGAGCCAAAATATTTGGAAAAGGTGCCAAAGAGTTAACAGAAGTAGGACTAAAAAGAGGAATACGATTTAACAGTAAAGTATTTGGTACTGAGCTACTAAAAAATGTTGCTATAACATCAGGTACAAGCACTCTTTCTTCAATTGGGATTAATCCCCTTGTATGTATGGTGCTATACTCAGGAAGAAAAGGTGCTAAAGGAGCAATAAATCTAATTCAGTCAACGGATTTATTTAAGAATTTTGAATTACCAAAAAGGAACTTTTTAAATACAATTAAATTTAAAAGTAATAAAGTAATGGAGTATCTTCAAGATTCAAAGTTAATAAATGGAGAGTATCATATTACCTTAAAAGAAAAAGTTAATGGAGTAGTTGGAATAATCTTAAAAGAATCAGATTTAACACCTCTAGAAAGGTTTGGGTGTTCAATAGGCTGTTTTACAGAAGAAACTTTAGTGCTAACAGAAAAAGGATTTAAGAGAATAAAGGAAATAAGTGGAAGTGATAGGGTGTTATCTCAAAATGAAGTTACTGGAGAGCAAAGCTATCAGGTAGCAAAGTTAATAAGAAAAAAGAGCAAAGAAATAGTAAGTGTAAAGATAAACGGACAAATTATTAATGCAACAATTGAGCACCCATTTATGACGGATAAAGGATGGGTTAAAGCTGGAGAACTTCATGAGGGATCAAAGGTATTAAATAGTAGAAAAAAGTATTACGTGGTAGAAAGTATAGAATATAAGGGTTATAGTGGAATTAATGTATATAACCTAATAGTGGAAAACTACCACACATTCTTTATAACAGAATCCGGTCTTATGGTTCACAATATAGATTGTAAGAATGCTACCTTAGGACAGATATTTAAACAGGTTGGAGATAATATAAGTGATACTAAAATAAAAGGTGATTTTGAAGAAGTTATAAAGAAGTTAGATGATATAGCAAGCACTAAGAATATTGAAGAATATATAAAGAAGTTTGATTCAAGGTTTAGAGGATTAGATCCAAACAATTTAGATGAAATAAAAAAGATAATAAGTGATACGAGTAAAGATATAAATAACCATTCTAGTACTTTGTTTAAAGGTACTGAGGGGGTAGGTAATCCTAGTAAAGTATTTAAGACTACGCAAGAGTTGTTAAAAGAAACAACATGATCTAATGAAAAGTTATATCAATATTTAAAGAACAATGATGATTATTTTAAAACTAGTTATTCAGATCAGTATTTGAATACGGGAAAATGGCTTGATAATATTCAAATTCCTAAAAGTTCCGATGTCTTAACAGCAAAAGGGTCAATAGATTGGAGTCAGGTACCAGATAGTGGTTATGTTTTGGATAGTAGTGGAAAAGCTATCAAGGAGACATATTTCCCTAAGAAGGGAGAGATTATTGATAGATATGGTCCATCGGATGGAACATTTACATCACCTGTGATTGATGGTAGGCCGTATAGTTACGACAATAGAATAGGTCTTTACCGTATATAGATTATTTAGCATGGTAATGTATTTGATTATTGTGGTGTAATGGCTCCACTTGGATTAAATGGAGAGGAACTAGTAATGTTTAATCATGAAGATGTTTTACTTTAGTATTAGTATATAATATTTTTTATAAAACAGTTAGATTAAAAGATTATGAGGTGTAGACATGTTTAGAGAAATGAGAAGAAAAAAGCAGGAGCTATCACATGAGGAATGTATAAGTGTACTTAATAAATGTACATCTGGAGTTTTAGCTGTAGATGGTGATGATGGTTACCCATATACTGTGCCTTTAAGTTATTCTCTTAAGGGAGATGAGCTATATTTTCACTGTGCAAAGATTGGGCACAAGCTTGACTCTATAGCAAGAAATAACAAGGTTAGCTTTTGTGTAATAGATAAGGATGAAATTATTCCAGAGAAGTTTACTACACATTATAGAAGTGTAATAGTATTTGGTAAAGCTAAAGTAGTTGAGGATGAGAAGGAATGCAAAGATATACTTATGACCTTAGTAAAAAAGTATTCTAAGGGCTTTGAAAAAGAAGGAGTATTAGAAATTGAAAAGGCCTTAAAAGCTACAAACTTAGTTAAAATTAAGATTGAGCATATTACTGGAAAAGTAGCAAAAGGTCTTATATAGGTATTATTGTAAAAAGGGAGTATATTGGAGTAATATAGTCCATTTTTATGTATAGGAAAATATAAAATCAAGGATGATAATTTTATAATTTCCTTACCTTTAGTTGGAAGGGAAGGGATATTTATTTTCTGTGACTTAGAGCTTGCGACGGGACAAGCAAAATAAATATCTACCCCTTCTTTTTTATCTTCATAATTAATTCAAAAGTTTAGTTTATTATCTAAAGATAATTCAATGTGAGGGAGAAATTAATGAAAAAGAAGATAATTAAATATTTGACTATATTATTAATTTGTAACATTACAATAAATTATATTGAAAGTCCTATTAGAGTACATGCTGATACACTTCAGGAAAAGAAGGATAAGAAAGAGGATATAGAAAATAAGCTAGAAGATACTAAGGATGAAAGAAAAGTTATAGAAAAGGAAAGTGCAAAGCTTCAAGAGGAGCTAGATTTAGTTAAGACTAAATTGGACAAGCTTAATAAGGAAATTAATACCCTTAATAAAGAAAATAAGAATATAGAAGAAGAGATATTAGAGGTAGAAAAAGTTCTTGAGGAAAATTATGAGATAATAAGAAGTATTATTAAAATTCAATATGAACAAAAGGTTGGAGGATATTTATCTATACTTTTAGAGGCTAAGGACTTTGGAAATTTACTTAGAAGGTTAGAGGTAGTTTCAAATTTAATAAAGAATAATGATGAAACTATAAGAGAGATTAAAGAGCTTCAAGTTGAGTTAGAAAGCAAAAAAGAAACTTTAACAAAACAAATGGATGAGATTAATAAAAATAAGATAATAGTAGAAGAGGAAAAGGGTAGACTAGATAAATTAAATAAAGAAAATAAAGCTAAGGTTAGAAAATTAATTAAGCTTCAGGGAGAGTTATCTTCTCAGATTAAACTTACAGAAAAAGAAATATCAGAATTAGAGTCTAGAGGACAAGAAATAAATAATGAGATAGTTTCTTCTTCAGGTGGAGGAAGTTACAATGGAAGTAAGATGGCTTGGCCAGTAATAGGATATACTACTCTTTCATCAAAGTTTGGATATAGAATACATCCTATTTCAGGAGAAAAGAAGCTACATACTGGAATTGATATTCCTGCACCAGCTGGAACTCCTGTAGTGGCTGCAAATTCTGGAACAGTAATAATATCTAGATATGATAACTCTTATGGTAATATGGTTGCAATTGATCATGGTGGCGGAATTGTTTCTTTTTATGCCCATAATACAGAAAGATTAGTTAAGGTTGGAGATAAGGTTTCAAAGGGGCAGAAGATTTCAACTGTTGGAACAACAGGATATTCTACAGGAAATCACCTACATTTTGAAGTTAAGAAAAATGGAACTTTTGTAGATCCAATGAATTACTTATAGTGGGAGGGGAAATGATGAAGTCTTGGACAATAAAAGCACTATCTAAAGATGGTTTAAGAAGTATAAAAAGTAATAAGTTATTGGCATTTGCAGCTATCTTAACGTCAGTAATATCATTTACCTTACTTGGAATATTTTATTCAATAATAGATATTACTAATGACAATATTATAAAACTTCAAGAGGAAGTAAGAATTGTAGCTTTCTTAGAGGATGATGTTGAAGAATCAGAAGTATTAAATATAAAAGAAGATATTGAAGAGTTAAGTGGTGTAGAAAGTGTTATATATGTTCCTTCAGATGAAGGGTTAGAAGCTTATAAGAGAGATATTGTAAGTGAAGAAGACGATGATATGATGAGAATAGTTGAGGAAGCAATAGATAAGGGAAAGAACCCAATTCCTGATACCTTAGAAATAGAAACAGAAAATATAAATGTTAATGAAGGGATAATGAATAAAGTATTAGAGTTAGAAAATGTTTATAAGGTTTCTGATGGAAATTTAATCACAGATTTTCTTAAAACAATGAGTAAATATGTAAGGATTTTTGGTATAGTACTAATTCTAATATTAGTTATTTCATCAACTATATTAATATCTAATGTAATAAAGGTTTCAGTTTTTGTTAGAAAAAGAGAAATTGGAATTATGAAGTATATTGGAGCAACTGATAACTATATTAGATTACCTTTCATAATAGAGGGGGCAGTAATAGGAGCTTTGGGAGCAGGAATTAGTGCTTTAATGCTATCCATAGTTCATTCATTGGTTAATACTAATATGTCTGAAACACTAGTTAGTTTTATACCAGGTTTTTACATTACACCTTTAGGAAATATAATGATTGTTTTATTACCATTACTTTTCTTCATGGGAATAACTATAGGGGTTGTAGGAAGCTTAATATCATTAAAGAAGTACTTAATAGTATAGAATAAAGTCTATAGGAATAGTAGTTTATTTAGCTACATTCTTATAGACTTTTTGTGGTATTCTATAGAAAGCTTATGGAGCAAATATGAAGATTCTTCATAAAAAATACATAAGTTCTTGATAACTTTACAAATAATATTAAGAAGAACATTTAGGAGGAAGACATGTATTTAGATGTACTAATTGTTGAGGATGAAGAAAAAATTTTGGATGTAATAGAAGCATATTTAAAAAATGATGGATTTAATACAATAAGAGCAGTAGATGGCGAAGAAGCTTTAGAAAAGTTTGAAATATTTTCTCCTGATATTGTTATTTTAGATTTAATGCTACCGGATATTTCTGGGGAGGAAGTATGCAAAAGAATAAAGAAGGAATCTAATACTCCTGTAATAATGCTTACAGCAAAATCAGCTGAAGAGGATATTTTAAATGGATTTTCTTTAGGATGTGATGATTATGTAGTAAAACCTTTTAGGCCTAAGGAGTTAGTTGCAAGAGTTAATTCGGTATTAAAAAGAACTCTAGGAATAGATAATATGAGTGAGCTAACCTTTAATGGTGGAGAGTTAAAAATTAATTTAAAGACAGGAGAGGTCTTTAAAAATGATAATCTTGTTACATTAACTCAATCAGAATATAAAATATTACAAACTTTAGCTACAAATCCTAAAATAACTTTTACTAGGAATGCATTAATAAGCAAACTTAATGATGAATCAGCAGCTTTTGATAGAGTCATAGATACTCACATAAAGAACCTAAGGGCCAAGATAGAAGAGAATAGCAGAGAGCCAAAGTTTATAGTTACAGTTTATGGCGTTGGATATAGATTTGGAGGGGAAAATGAGAACACTAAATAAAAGAATGTTTCTATCTTTTATGATTATTTCCTTTGCCATTATATTTTCAATTAGCTTTACTTTTAGATATTTTATAGAAAAAAGTTTTAATTCTTATATAGAAAGTTGCAATGTTGAAAGAATGGATGAGATAGCAAGAAGCTTAAGCTATTCCTATTCTAATGGTACTTGGAATAAGAGCTTTATAGAGGAGGTAGCTTTAAAAGCCTTAGATGATGGACTTATTATAAGTATTCATGATAATAAAAACAATTTAATTTGGAGTACTGATGAGGAGCATAGGGGACGATGTGAATCTATGATGAAAAATGCCTTTAGTAATAAATTAAATAATGGAATGATAAAGAGTAGTTTAAATATTACTAAGAATGGAGAGAAAATTGGAAGTGTACATATAAGCCATTATGGAACTTACTATAGGGATGTTGATACAACTTATTATGATACTTTAAACAAAGTTCTAATTATCATAACTATTATGGCAACTATTTTATCCTTAATTATAAGTTTAATACTTTCTAAATCTATTAATAAACCTATTTATAAGGTTATAGATACAGTTAAGCTATTAGGAAAAGGAAAATATAAGGAAAGGGTAGATAACAGCAGTAGTATAGTAGAAATTCAAGATATGATAGAGTCAATAAATATTATGGCAAAAAGACTGGACTCTCAAGATGATATGAGAAAGAGATTAACTAAGGATATAGCTCATGAATTAAGGACGCCTATTACCATAATTTTGGGACAACTTGAAGCTATTAAGGATGGAATATGGGAGCCAACAGAGGAAAGACTTAATGGTATTTATGAAGAGATTCAAAGGATTGATAGGTTAGCAAATTCATTAAATAGTCTATCAAAGATTGAGGAAGGAAATGGGACATTACATAAGGAAAAAGTAGAGATATCTGAGCTTATAGAGAATATATTTATAAATTTTGAAAAAGAACTTCATAATAAAAATATAGATGGACACCTTCACTTAAGTAAATGCGAAATAGAAGTTGATAAGGATAAAATTAGTGGAGCAATTATAAATCTAATATCTAATGCTTTAAGATATACTGAAAATGGTGGCTCAATTAACATAAAAACATTTGTAAAAGAAGATTACTTATTTATTGAGGTAGAAGATACTGGCATAGGCATAGCAAAAGAGGATATTCCTTATGTTTTTGAAAGATTTTATAGAACAGATGAGTCAAGAGCAAGGGTTACAGGAGGTGCAGGTATAGGACTTTCAATAACTTTAGCAATAGTTGAAGCTCATAATGGTACAGTTTATGTTAAAAGTGAGTTAGGAAAGGGAAGTAAATTTATAATAGAACTACCTTTAAATTCATAATTTCTTCATAAGGCTTTTTTATAATCATATTAGATTTAAGAAAGGTGGAAAAATTTATGTTTGGATGCGGTATTTCTAATGTAGGAACAATGGGCGGTGGCTCATTAATATTTGGGCTTTTATATTTAGGTTTTAGAGTTGTTGTAGTTGGATTAATTATATATCTACTATTTAAATTATTTAATGGAGGAAACAGTAATAATAAAGTTATTAATGTTCTAAATGAAAAATATGCTAGTGGTGAAATAAGCTTTGAGGAATATGAAGAAAGAAAGAGTAATTTAAATAGAAAGTAACATAATTTTATAATTTTCTTATCTCAGCGTGAGAGAAGTGGATATTTGTTTTGCTATTGTGACGGAAGAAGTAAAACAAATATCCACTCTTTTTTTCAGGAATATAATGTATAATAAGATTATACAATTAATCTTTTTTAAGGGAGTAGATTATAAAGAAGAAGGTATTTGTAATATGAACAAAAGTGTTATAAGTTAGATGATGAAAGCGCAAAGATAATAATTGAATATATGGAGTCTGTAGTTGGATAAAAAGCTCTGAGAAATCGGAGTTTTTTTATTTAAGAATATCTTTACAGAAGAACAAGTGTTCTGATATAATGAATACGAACAAATGTTTGTATTGGAGTGAAAGTTATGAAGGTAGTATCAAAATCAATTGATGTTATAGCGTGCTTTGAAAAAGATGGTGTAGTAAAGCCTTTAAGGTTTAGAATAAATGAGGATGAAGAAGAAAAAGTAATTAAGATAAATAGAGTAGTAAATAGGGAAATAGAAAAGCTTGCAGGAAATGTAATGGAGAAGTTTGTATGTATAGCTTCAGTTAATGGAGTAGAGAGAATTTTTGAAATTAAATATGAACTACTAACTAAAAAGTGGATTCTATTTAAGTTTTAGGTGAATTAATATGAGTAATAGAATAATATTTCATATTGATGTTAATTCAGCTTATCTTTCATGGACAGCAGTAAACCTTCTTCAACTTGGGAAAAGTACAATAGATATTAGAGAAGTTCCTTCAATAATAGGAGGCAAAACAAAAGAGAGACATGGAATAGTATTAGCAAAATCAATACCTGCTAAGAAATTTAAAATTAAGACAGGAGAATCTACTTATGAAGCTTTAAGAAAGTGTCCTAAGCTCTTAATATATCCTCCAGATTATGGTCTATATATGCAAAGTTCTAATGCAATGTATAAACTTTTATGTGAATATTCCCCTAAGATACAAAGGTTTTCTGTAGATGAGGTATTCATGGATGTATCTCATTATAAAGAAAATTATATGGAAAAAGCAGTAGAAATTCAAAGTAGAATAAGGGATGAACTTGGATTTAATGTGAATATAGGTATAAGTACTAATAAGCTACTTGCAAAGATGGCAAGTGATTTTAACCCTAAGAATTCTATTCATACACTTTTTGAAAATGAAATGAAAAAGAAGATGTGGCATTTACCCGTAGAGGAGCTTTTTATGGTTGGTAGGGCAACAAAGAAAAAGCTTGAAAAGTTAAATGTAGAAACTATAGGTGAGCTTGCAACTTATAATGTTGAAATTTTAAAGAGTACATTTAAAAGCTTTGGGGTAGTTCTTCATAATTATGCAAATGGAATAGATTCTTCAGAGATAAGAAGCACAAGCTATATAAATATGAAAGGTTTAGGTAATTCAACTACCATTTCATGGGATGTTACAAAGAGAGAAGAGGCTCTAAGGATTATTCTTTCTCTTGTAGAAATGATGAGTTTAAGGCTTAGAAAGTGTAATAGTTTATGTAGAGTGGTTGTGATTTCTATTAAAAGTAATGCTTTTGAAAAATATAGTCATCAAAGGAAGATGGAGAATTATACAGATTGTACAATAGATATTTATAGAGAAATAGTTAAGGCATTTGATGAAGCTTGGAGTAAGGAGCCTATTAGGCAGATAGGGGTAAGGGTTACTGATTTATGTTCTAATGAATTTTTTCAAACTTCACTTTTTGATGGTGAAAGGATTGATAAACAAAGGGCACTAGATAAAACTTTAGATTCTTTAAGAAGCAAGTTTGGAAGTAAATCAGTTGTTAGATCAACTTTTATTAATTCTGGCATAAGCCCTTTAAGTGGAGGTAATGGGGAAGAGGACTATTTGATGATGAGTAGCGTACTTTGAGATAAGAAAGATAAGAAGGTACGAGGTAAGAAGATAATTAAGATAAAAGAGATAATAGGGATAAAAGAGATAAAAGAGATAATATAGATAAGATGGATAATAGGGATAAGGATAAAATTCTGCTGACGCTAGAATTTCTACAGTTTATAAATCGGTTGTAGTGATTTGGAGGATTTGTTTTTTTTGAGTAGTTTAGTATGTTATTTTTAGATAGTTTACATTAGAATTCTCCATGAGCTGATATTGAAGTGAAGAAATAAGAGTTATATAATGAAAATTATGGGATTTGAGGTTAGTGATTGAATTCTTAATAAGTAATTAATAAATTAGGGGGAGAGGATAAAATATGAAACTTAATCTTATTTATTTTAGTCCTACAGGAGGAACAAAAAAGGTTTTAGATATTATTAGTGAAGAATGGAATTGTGATAAGAGAGAAGTTGATTTATCTTTAGCAGAAAATGATTTTTCTAAGTATAGTTTTGAAAGAGATGATATTTGTATTGTTGGAGTTCCTTCTTTTGGTGGACGTGCTCCTCAGGTAGCTTTATCTAGGATTAAAGAGATGTGTGGTGGAAGTGCAAATACTATAATTGTGGCTGTTTATGGAAATCGTGCATATGAAGATACTTTATTAGAGCTTGAGGACACATTAGAGCAATGTAATTTTCATTGTATCGCAGCTATTGCGGCTAATGCAGAGCACTCAATTATGCATGATTTTGGCAAAGGCAGACCAGATATTGAAGATGAAAAAGATTTAAAGGGATTTGTAGAAAAGATTAAAGTAGTCCTTAAGGAAAAGTGTGAAGAAAAAGTTGTACAGGTTCCAGGTAATAATCCATATAAAGAATTTAGGGTTGTTCCATTTATCCCAATGGTTAGTAAGGAATGTAATAAATGTGGACTATGTATTAAAAAATGTCCTACTAATGCCATATGTAAAGATAATCCACTATCTGTAGATGAATCAAAGTGTATTTCATGTATGCGCTGTATATCTATTTGCCCTAAGAATGCACGAATGTTAGATAAAGAAAAGCTATCTTTATTGATACAAAAACTAGAGAAGGTATGTAGTACTAGAAAGAGCAATGAACTTTTTATTATTTAATAGATAAAAGAGGCATTTATGCCTCTTTTTTTCTATAATCAATTGGAGATATTCCTGTAATTTTTTTAAAGGTTGTACTATAGTAACTTTGATTTTTAAATCCAGTAGCAAGAGCAATATCTAAAAGTGAATACTGTGTGTTTTTAAGCATGGCTTTAGATTTTTCAACTCTAAATGTATTTAAAAAATTGGTAAAGGTAAGTCCTGTTTCTTTCTTAAAGACATTACAAAAATAACTTTTATTTATATTAAACTTAGAGCATAAGCTTTCCATGTCTATTTCTTCATCGTAGTTATTATGAATATGCTTTATTGCATTTAGAACAAAGGGTGAATAGGCGTATTCACAGTGCATACTCATAAATTTATCCTTAGCTATTAATGTTAATAAATCCCTAAGATAATTTATACAACATTCATTCTTTATATAAACAACTCCTTCCTTATTTAATTTTTCATTAGTTGTAACAGGACCAAATATAAAAATAAGTGGTATTTGACATCTGGTAAATAGGGTGATTGCTGAATAAATCAAATTATCCCCACTTTGTATATTAATGGGGTTATGATTTTTAGTTTCTTTTATTTTATGAATAATTCCTTCCTTTGAAAAAGTATTTAAATTCTCTTTTGTACAGTTGTAGTTAAATATAAGCTCAAAGTTTTTATTAAGTACAAGTATTGGAATGGAGGTACAGTAATAAAAGTCTTTAGCTATATCTTCAAATAAAAACATATAACATTTCTCCTGACCTATAAAACTTAATATATTAAAAAAAATAGAAAATATAGTGAAAAGTTTTTAGTTATATCTATGTTAATATAAATTTAGTTGAAATTGATTCTCATTTATTATTGATTAAAAAGTAAGTTTTGTCAATACACAGAGATATAGGAGGAGAAATAATGGTAAGAAATAAAGTTAAAAAGTTTTTAGCTACGGCGTTGGTAGTAGCAGCAACCATGAGTATAGGAGGAAATCTTGTACAAGCTTCGGTGATATCGGGGGAAGGAAGCTTTATAGAACTCGCATCTCAAATCTTAAAAGATGGTGAATATGAAGTAAATAATGTTACAAATTATTTAGAAGAAGGTAATACTACAGGTCAATCAATGGCTAGAAAGGCTGTAAAAGAGAAGAGTAAAGTTATAGTAAAAAATGGCGTTATATCAGTAACAACATATTTTAGTGAAGATCTTTTCCCTATGATGAACAACTTTAAGGTTAGTATAAATGGAACTGACTTAAATGGAAAAGTTGATAATGAGACTATGTCAATAACTTATGAAATACCTTCATTAGATTCAAAGATTTTAATGGATATGTTCATTGTTGTAATGGGAAGACAGGTAAGTTTTAACTTAAGCAATAACTTAGATAGTTTAAAACTAATAAAAGAATATGAAACAACTGAAAAGGTTGAAAACGGAAATTATACAATAAAAAATGATGTTAAGTATACAGGAACAGGGAATGCAGAGACAGGGAATGCATCAGCAAGAAAAACTTTAAAAGATGTAAGTGATATAACAGTAAAGGATGGAAAATATACTTTATCTTTAAACTTTAATGAAAGTTCCTTCGGATTTATAGGTGATATTAATGTTAAAGTAGATGGAAATGAGATTACTCCAACTATTGATAGAGAAAAGGCAAGGGTATCTTTTGAAATTAAATCATTAAATAGCAAAATAGATATAAGTGTATTTGTAACAATGATGAATAGATATACAGAGTTTGAAACAATACTTTTGCAAGATACATTAGCTAAAAGTGATTCATCAGAGAATAATGGGAATGATGATGTAATAGGTCCATCAACTGGTGAATCAACAGGAGGAACTACAGGTGGTACAACAGGAGGGGCTACAGGAGGGGCTACAGGAGATACAAATACAGAAAATAAGGTAGAGGATGAAGTTGTAATTATAGAGGGGAAGCTTTATACAATTAAAAATAAGGTAACTCATTCTAACCCAACTGGACAAGCTATGGCTAGACAATATTTAAATGAATCATCTTCATTAGAAGAGGTGGATGGTAAGTATTATTTAACCCTAACTTTTACAGGTATGGACTATATGAGTAATCATAAGTTTACTATAAATGGTAAAGAAGTATCTGCAAAGGCAACTAAAGTAGATGATAAAACTACAAAGTATAGGTTCCAAATACCATCATTAGATACAACTATAAATGTAAGCACATATGTTGCACCGATGGGAAGAAATGTAGACTTTGATGTAACTTTATTAAAGGATACTAAGACATTTGTAAAAGAGTTTACTATAGAAAAGTTACCTCAAACAGGTGGAGCTTTAGGTAGTGATGTTTTATTAGGAATGGGTACAGCTATGTTAGGAGCTGCAGGATTACTAAAAAGAAAGAAAAAGTAGTTTTTAGGGAGGGGCTTCATGTCCCTTTCCTTATTTAATAAAGGAGTAAGGATTATGAAAAAATATATTTCTAATACTCTTATAATTTTAGGAATTTTATTTATATTGGTAGCACTAGGAAGTAAGTATATAAATAAAAATGAAGTGAAAAAATCAGAAGAGAATTTTATAAATAAGTTAAATGAAGTAGAAAACAAAGAAGAGGTTTTTAAAGATATAAAGGTTGGGGATGAAATAGGAAAAATTATAATTCCATCCCTAAATATTGAAGGAATTATAGTTGAAGGAACTGGTGATGAAGAGATAAAGCATAATATTGGTCATTTTCAGGGGACTTCAATGCCAGGAGAGGAAGGAAATTTTGCTATTGCTGGGCATAGTAGCACTATTTATAACAATGTTTTTAATAATATACACAAAATTAATATTGGAGATGAAATGATAGTAACTGCTCTAAATGGTGAATTTAAATATAAAGTCAGTGAAAGCTTTGTTGTAGAACCAGAGGATACAACAGTTTTAAATAGCTTTGTGGGAAGAAAAGAAATTACCATAGTAACATGTACTAATGGTGGTAAAGATAGATTAATCATAAAAGGTAATTTAGTGGAGGAATAGAAATGAAGTTAAAGAAATTTGGGTTATTAACAGTAGTAGGAGTATTAGGATTATCTTTAGTGTCTTGCGGATCAAAGACTGATGGAAATACAGGGGCATCAAAGGATAAGAAAGAAACACAAGTGGTAGAAGAACAAAAAGAGGTAGTGGTAGGAACTTCTGTAGCTGTTGTACAAATATTAGATAAACTTTGAGTAAAGGTAGCAGGAGTACCTACATCATCCTATGAGTTGCCTAAATCTACAAATGATGCAATTAAAGTAGGTAATCCAATGAGCCCAGATATGGAGATAATAAAATCTCTTAGTCCAGATATAGTAATATCTACAGATACTTTAGGGGATGATTATGAAGAGTTATTTAAATCAAATAATATACCAAGTCTTTTTGTTAACTTAGATAGTGTAGATGGTCTTAGGGAAACAGTTAAAACATTAGCTGAGAAGTTTAATAAGGTTGAAAATGGGGAAACAATATTAGCTGAATTAGATGAAAAGGAAAAATCTCTTAAAGAAGTTGCAAGCGAAAAGGACGAGAAAAAGATAATGGTAGCTTTTGCAGCACCTGGTGGAGTAAGTATGTTAGCTACAGGAGAAAGTTATGTTGGAAACCTAGTAGAAATGGTTGGAGCTAAAAATATTATTTCAGATACAACAGGACCTTTTGTTACGTACAATAAGGAAACTTTATCCCAAATGAATCCAGATATGGTTTTAGTTATGACTCATGCACTTCCAGAGCAAACACAAAAAGAGTTTGCAGAGATGATTAAGACAGATACAGCTTGGAAAAATATTGGAGCAATTAAGGAAGGTAAGGTAGTTTATCTCGATAGTTCCAAATTTGGTATGAGTGCAAACTTAAATGTTATTGAAGCTTTAGATGAGCTTAGTAAAATAATTTTTGAATAAAGAGGACATTATGAAAAAGAAGTTATATATAATAATATCCTTAATAGTTCTTTCTATACTACTATTTACTTCCCTTGGACAAGGAAGTATAGATATTACCCTAAAAGAGTTGTTTGAAGGTATTTTTGGAAGTAATATAAGTAATAATTATGAAATAGTTAGAGATCTAAGAATGCCAAGAGTGTTTATTGCAGTACTTATTGGAGCTAACCTTTCAATAGCAGGTGTTCTTCTACAGGCTGTAATAAGAAATCCATTAGCAGATCCTTATGTAACAGGTATTTCTTCAGGAGCATCTCTGGTAACAGTAGCTGTTATGATATTTATGCCTAGTATTGGCATGATGAGACCTATTTTAGGCTTCTTAGGAGGAGTGCTTTCCTGTGGAATAGTTTATATATTTGCATATAAGAAAGAACTTTCTCCAATTAGAATAGTACTTGTTGGTGCTGCTATTAATGCACTATTTGGTGGATTTACATCTATGATGACAACAAGCCTTGGAATGGGAGCAACAAATATTCAAAGATGGCTTCAAGGAAGTTTGGTAGCTATTAAGTGGAGCGATGTAACTATAATATTAATTTACTCAATTATAGGAATTGTACTAGCTTTACTTTTAAGTAGAAACTGTAACATTCTTATGCTTGGAAATAAAAATGCAAAAAGTCTTGGAATAAATGGAGATTTACAAATGATTATAATTACAGGTGTTGCTGTGTTTTTATCAAGTATATCAACATCAATTGGAGGGGTAATATCCTTTGTTGGTCTTGTGGTTCCACATATCTGTAGAATAATAATAGGTTCTGACCATAAATATTTAATACCTTTTAGTGGACTTGTTGGAGCAAATTTATTACTTCTTGCAGACACTTTAGGAAGGATAATAATGAAACCTTATGAGGTTCCAGTAGGAATTATAATGGCTATAATAGGAGCTCCTTTCTTTCTATATATACTAAGAAGGAGTGACATAAAATAATGCTTAAGGTTAAAGGAATAAAGTTTTCTTATAATAAGAATGAAGAGTTTATAAATGATTTATCAGTTGAATTTGAGAAGGGAAAAATCACAACAATACTTGGTCCAAATGGAAGTGGGAAATCTACCTTGCTTTCTTTGTTATGTGGGTTAAATAAGGCTAAATCAGGAAGTATTTTTATTGAAGGAAAGGATATAACAAAGCTTAAGTATAAGGATATTGCCAAGGTTGTAGCAACTGTTCATCAGCAAAATTCTGTGACTAATGATATTACTGTAAGAGATTTAGTAAGCTATGGTAGACTACCTTTTAAGAAGAGATTTCAGCATATTAATAGTGATGATGAGGAAATAATTGATTGGGCCTTAAAGGAAACTGGACTTGAAGGAATGGAAGAAAAGCTTGTAATGAGAATGTCTGGAGGGGAAAGACAGAGGGCTTTCATTGCAATGGCATTAGTTCAAAAACCTAAGATTCTTTTTCTTGATGAACCAACTACTTATTTAGATATATATCATCAAATAGAAATTTTGGAGTTAGTTAGAAGATTAAATAGAGAGTATGGGACAACAGTAGTTATGGTTTTACATGATATTAACCAAGCTATTAAGTATAGTGATAATGTAGCCGTTATGAAGGATGGAGCATTAATTATAGATGGAAGAGCTAATGATATTATTGATGAAAATTTAATTAGGAAAGTTTATGGAGTAAGTGGAACTATGGGAGAGGTTAATGGGGAGGCTTACTATGTAGTAGAGAAAACTTGCTTAGGATAAGAAGGATGAGGCGGAAATTTATTTATAAATTTTTTTTAGTAATCTTAATTTTCAAATTCAATTTTTATAAAACATATAGGTAAAAATAGATATTTAAATATTGTTATAAATATATGTTTATATAAATATGTACACCAGTTGAAATTCGTGAGACAATATATCAATGTGTTCCTTTTATTGGATTTCCTAAAACTTTAAATGCCATTAAATGCAATAAAGCCAGTAATTAAGGATTAATAATACTATTAAAAACTGCTGAGTATATCAGCAGTTTTTTTACTGTTTAATTATATAAAAAGTATGATAGAATTTAATTGTAATAAATGGAAAGGAAAAGGGGATGAGATGAAAGATAAAAAGATAAGAACTGGTTTTGTACTTTTATCAGATGAAGGCTTTAATATAAAAGAGTTTAAGAGAAACTTATATAGAGATTGGGAAATTAGGATTAATGAAGAAGAGAAAAGTGACATTTTAATATTTGAAGTAAGTGATATTAAGGTTGTATGTGCATTAATTAACTCACCTGTTCCAAATAAAGAAGCAGAAGAAAATGCAATGAATAATTATCTTTGGAAAGAGGGGGAAGAGCAAACTGCTAAGCATAAGGCTCATATAGTTGTGTCAGTTACAAAAGGAGAAAATCCAATAGGAAATAGTATTGTATTTACTATGGTGGTTTCTTCTCTATTGAAGTTAAAAAATGCAATAGGTATATATCAATATCCAACAGTTTTACCTTCTGATTTTTATATAAGATGTGCTGAGGATTTAAAAGAAAAAGTTTTGCCTGTATTAAATTGGATATATATAGGCATTTATCCAAGTGAAAAAGGATTTTCAGCCTATACTTGTGGAATGGACTATTTTGATAAAGATGAGATTGAGGTTATTAACTCAAAATCTACACCTTCAGAGTTATATGGATTTATCTACGATATAGTATCCTATGTTCTTGAGTATAATGCAGTACTTAATGATGGAGAAACAATAGGGTTTTCAGAAAAGGAAAAGCTACCTATAACTAAGTCAAAAGGAATTGCAGTAGAGGGGAATAGTATAAAAATAAAATATAAGTAGAAAAATAAAGTGTACGAAAGGAATTTTAATTAATAGAAAAGATGATGTGTAAAGAATGTTATAGTGATAATCCTAGAATTACACCATTAATGAAGTCTAGGGAGTGCTTAGAAAATCATATTCAATATATATGCTCAACTTGTGGAAGATGTATATGTATTAATCAGGATAAAAAGAGAGGACTATATAGATGGAATTTCCCGTTTAAAAGTTTGGAAGTAGCAAAGTTATATTTAAAGGCAGCAGAAGTAGCGTGTAATAATAGCTGTGGAATATATGAAATAGTAGGTAAGAATAAAAGAGTTTGTTATAAAATATTTCATAACGAAGAGGATTTAAAAGTTTATTTAGATAAGAATAGGGATAAAAGCTGTACTGGAGATAAGTCAGTATATGAATCTAATTTATCTAATAATACTTTAGTAGGAGAAGTAAGGAGATTAAGTAAAGAAGAGATAGATAAATACTTAAAAGAGCAAAGTGAAAAGTAATATTTGAAGTCTGAGGGAATGTGTCAAAGATACATTCCTTTTTCATTACCTTTAGTACGAAGGGAATAAATATCTATGGACTATGGGACGGAACAAGTAAAATAAATATCTACCTCACCTTTTTTATGTATAGAATGTATACTTTAGTAAAAAAATAGTATAGATATTATGTAATTAAGGACGGTGAACTAATGAATAACCTATATCAGAAGAGCTTAAATCGTATTTCGATAATATTATTATCTTTAGTAATTTTATCTACCTCAATATTTATAAACCTTCAAAAGAGAGAAGATGTGCAATCAACTTTTTTAGAAGAGGTAAGTAATGATATTATTCCAAAACCTTTAAGTTATGTAAAGAATAATGGAAAGTTTAATTTAAGTAAGGAATCTTCTATATATATAAAAGGAAAGAATAAAGAAGAAACAGAGGAAATAAGAATAGTAGCAGAGTTTCTAAGAGAAAAGTTAATAAGTCCAACAGGATATGAATTAAAAATAGTTGAAGGGGATAATCCTCCCTCAGGAAGTATTTACTTAACTACTTTAGGAGGAAATGAAGCCGAAGGAAATGAAGGATACAATTTAATAACTACAAAAGAAAAAATAGAGATTATAGCTTATAAGCCAGAGGGTATTTCTAGAGGTGTTCAAAGCTTAAGGCAATTATTACCTCCAGATATAGAAAAAAACAGTTTGGTTAGTAATGTGGAATGGAGTGTGCCAGCTTCTAATATAAAGGATAAACCTGAATATAGTTATAGAGGATTAATGATTGATGTAGCTAGGCATTTCTTTTCAGTAGATGAAATTAAGCGCCAAATAGATAATGCAGCTTTATATAAAATAAATAGGGTTCATTTACATCTTAGTGATGATCAAGGGTGGCGTTTAGAAATTAAACAGTATCCTGATTTAACTAAAATAGGTGGTAGCACAGAAGTTGGAGGCGGAAAAGGAGGATATTATACTCAAGAGCAATTTAAAGACATAGTAAAATATGCAAGAGATAGATATGTAGAGATAATTCCTGAATTTGATATGCCTGGTCATAGTAATGCAGCCTTAGCTTCTTATGGATTTTTAAATCCAGATGGTAAAAGGAAGCCTTTGTATACAGGAACAGAGATTGGTTTTAGCTCTTTTATGACACATAGTGAAGAGACTTATAAGTTTTTAGATAATGTATTTAAGGAAGTAGCAGCTATTTCTCCTTCAAAATACATTCATATAGGAGGAGATGAAGCCCTTAGCACTAAGAAAGAGGATTATGATTATTTTGTTGGAAGAGTAGCTAAAATGGTTGAAGCTTTAGGAAAAACTCCAATAGGATGGGATCCAATTGATACATCACCAGAGATAAACTCAAGCGTAATACTACAAAATTGGAAGGATTCAAATGAAGAAGCAAGGAAAAAGGGAATGAAAATGAATATTTCAATTTCTAGTAAAGCATATTTAGATATGAAATATAATAAGGATACTCCATATGGGTTAGATTGGGCTGGTTATATACCAATAGAAACAGCATATAGTTGGGATCCAACAGCTTATGCACCAAAGGATCTTGTATTAGGGGTGGAAGCACCACTATGGACAGAAAATATTTTAAATCAGCAGCAAATGGATTATATGATATATCCTAGATTATTGGGATATGGGGAAATCGGGTGGACCCCAAAGAAGGATAGAAGTTGGAGTGAATATAAAATAAGATTAGAAAAGCAAGGAGAAAGATTGAAGAACCTAGGAATTAACTACTATAGAGATAGTAGCATATGGTCTTAAGGTAGAAAATAATAAAATATTTCTCAGGAAATAATTGGAAATTAATACAAAAAGAAAGAACTAGTACACAATTATACTAGTTCTTTCTTTTTGCCCACTATTTTATCTATTATTATTGCTAAAGCGCCGTCTCCGGTGATATTAGTGGCAGTACCAAAGCTATCTTGAGCTGCATGTAACGCAATCATTATAGACTTTTCCACAGAACCAAAACCTAACATCACTTCTAAGATACCAAGCGCAGCCATTACACCTCCACCAGGTACTCCAGGTGCAGCTACCATTGTAATACCTAACATTAATATGAAAGGAAGAAAACTACTAAAGGTAGGAGTTTGTCCATTCATATACATTACCCCCATAGATGTTAAAACTAATGCTATAGTATCCCCTGCTAGATGGATTGTTGCACATAGAGGTATAACAAAATCTGCTATCTCCTCACTTACATTATTATTCTTTGTAGATTCTAATGTTACAGGAATTGTAGCAGCAGAAGATTGTGTACCAACTGCTGTAAAGTATGCAGGTATCATATTTTTAATAAGCTTTAAAGGATTTTGTTTTTTAAAGCTACCAGCAATTATATATTGAATTAAAATATAGCCAATTTGTAAGGTAAACAAAATTATATAAACAATACCAAAAGCTTTTAAGGTAGTAAATATCTCTCCACTAAAGCTTAGTTTTGCAAATATTGAAAATATATAAAAGGGAACAAGAGGTATTAATATATTTTTTATTACCATTTCTACTATAGAACTAAACTCTTCAAATACTTTTAATAAATTACTATTTTTTATACGAGATAATCCAACTCCAAGTATAAATGCTAATACTAAAGCTGACATTATATTTACTATTGGCGGAATGTCGATAGTGAAATAAGGAGTTAAGTCTACAGTGCCTTGTTCAAGTAAAATTCCCCCATTTATGAACTTGGGTAGTAGATTTAATCCAATAGTAAATGCTAAAAGCCCAGCAATTAAAGTAGATGCATAAGCTAGTACGATAGTTAATAATAAAGTTTTACCAGACTTGTTCCCTAAAGAAGCAACTCCAGGAACTATAAATCCTATAATTATTAGTGGAATAATAAAGGATAAAAAGTTTCCAAATAAACCATTAAAGGTAGTTAATATTCTCATAGGAAATATTAGAGAAAGGGATTTACAAATAAGCCCCAGGCTAATCCCTAGTATCAAAGCTATTATAATTTTGCTTATTAGTGAGAAATTTTTCATATGTTCAAGCCCCTTTAGTTGTGTCCTTATATAAAAAACACATGTTTTGTAGTTGAATACACTATACTATGGATAAAAAGAAAAGTCAACCCCAATATTTAAATTTTAATTCGAAGTTTATATGTAAATAAAAAATAAATATAAAAAATATTAATATATTGTGAACAAACGTTAAAAAAATGAAATTTATAGTATAATTTAATATAAATTGCCTAAATAGTGCAAAAGATGAAAGGGGAGGAATGAGAATGAAGGGAACAGTTGTTGCAACTTGGCTTAATACAACTAGAAAATTATTTGGTGATGATGTAGTTAAGAATGCAATGTCTTACGCTGGTTGGGGTGAAAATAAGATATTCTCACCAATAGAAAATGTGGAAGATGATAAGGTTAATAAATATATAAATTACATATCAGATAATAAGAACATAACTACAAAAGAGTTATGGAGAAAGATTGGACAGGATAATATTATATCCTTCAGCAAGGATTATCCAGCATTTTTTAAGCATGAAAGTGCATATTCATTTTTAAAATCTATGTATGATGTACATGTAGTTATGACAAAGAAGTTTATAGGAGCAAAACCTCCTATATTAACAATTACACCTATTTCTAGAAGAGAAGCTATATTTACTTATAAATCTTCAAGGGGAATGTTTGAATATTTTCTTGGAATGCTTGAGGGAGTAGGAAATTACTTTAATGAAAAAATCCAAGTTGAGGAAATATCTAAAACAAAGACATCATTAGAATTGAAGTTAATATTTAATAAGGATATACATTACAATAAAGAGTATAAGTTTAATACACTTATGTCATTAGGGTTTATTAAAAACTTTGGAGTAAAGGCAGGATTATTTACTGGAATTACATTATTTATTATCCTAATACCTTTAATGGGAGTTAGCAATATAATTAAGTCTATTATAGCTAGTGTAATAGCAGGCGGCTTAACATACTTAGGAACAAATTTAATGTTAGCACCTTTATCACAGCTTAAAGAAGAGCTTAATAGATTAGTGGAAAATAGATATAACATAGATGAAAGTATTAAAACTAATGATTTTTTTGAGGATATTTATGAAAAAATTAAAGAACACAAAAAAATAATACAATCAGATTTTGTAAGCTTTAAGGGACTAACAGATGAAATGAGCACATTTATTAAAAAAATAGATTTAATAAGTGCATCAATGCAGCAAGCATCTGAAAGTATAGATGAAGTGGTTGGACAAGTTGCTAATAGTTCAGTTGAGCAGGCTGGACAAACTGATGAGGTAGTAATGTCTTTAGAAGAGAATATAAATGCTTTAGGTAAAATAGTTCAAGTAGAAAATAGTTATAAGAATAATTTAGAGGAAGTATTAAAGAGAATTAATAAAAGCAATTCTGGTGTAGAAAAATCAAGTGGAAACATAGGAGTAACATTAGAAAACTTTAGTGATGTTAATTTGAAAAGTAAAGATTTAGAGAAAAGAGCAAATGATATAACAAAGATAGTATCTATTGTAGCAGGAATAGCAGAGCAAACAAATTTACTTGCACTTAATGCATCAATTGAAGCTGCAAGAGCTGGTGAACAAGGAAGAGGTTTTTCTGTTGTTGCAGAATCAATAAAGAAGCTATCAGAACAATCAAAGGAATCAGTTAAAGAAATAAATACAAATTTAGTACATTTTAAAGGTGATATTGAATCATTAGTAAAACAAATAGAGAATCAATATTTCATATTGGAAAAAGAAACATTAAATCTTGAAGAGGTAAAGAATTTAAGTTTTGATGCTAATAAATCTATTAATTATATTGCATCATCTATGATAAATACTATAAATGATTTAAATGAGCAATCAAAATCTATTGAATCCTTGTCGAACAACATAAAGAATTTAGCATCAATTGCAGAAGAGAACTCAGCATATTCAGAGGAAGGAAGTGCTAGCGTTACTCAATATACACAGGAGATTAATAATCTTACTGAAAATATATCAAATTTTGAAAAGATAGCTAATATGTTTAAAGAAGAACTAGAAAAATATAAGATATAATAAAAAGCACTGTACAAAAGTACAGTGCTTTTTTTGTGTGGAGCATTAATTTGTAATAATAGCTACTAAGGCTTTAGGATCATTTAAAACAGAAATATCTTTTGGAATAGATATATCTTCAAGCAATATTCTATTATCAAAATTCATATCAGAAACATCAATATCAATTGATTCGGGAATTTTTTCAACATCCCCTTGTAGTTCAATAGATGTAGTATGTGTTTCTAATACTAATCTTTTTGATTCTAAGTTTTCTTGTCCACTAAATCTTATAGGGATTTTCATTTTAATTCTTTCGTTAGGTTTTATATATTGAAAGTCCACGTGTATTATTTCGTTACGATAATTCTTTTGAAGATCTTTAACAACACAGTTAAGCTTTTTTTGGCCTAAGTAAATAGGAATTATAGAACCTTTATTATTGATTCTTAATAACCTTTTTAATTCAGAACTATCAATTTTAATAGAAATTGGTTCTTTTAAAAATTCACCATAAATAATACCTGGAATTAAACCTACTCTCCTTAAAGTTACCTTGTTTTCATTATTTTCTCTCTTACATACATTAAAAGTCAAATTAGACATAATAAACACCTCATAAATTTAATATTTAGATAGGTTATTAGGCCCTTAGAAGTTAGGAGATCTTTAACTAAGATAGACACTTAACTAACTAAAATAAGGGCCTAAGAGCAAAGATCCTCATATGCATCATCCTCCTTTATGCCATTGTAGGACAGATTATGGAATAAAGCAAAGTAGGTAAAATAATACTTCCATAAAATAAGTTCAATAAAAAAGTTTAATGATAATAAATATAGTGATAAATTAACGTTAAGGAAAATAAAGAGATATATATTATAGAACTGGGAAATATTCCTAAATAGCTAATGGGATTAAAAAATAATCTTATTAAGAAATGTAAGAAGGCACTAGAATTGAATTTAATGAATACCATATAGGAGAAAGGAGTTGATATAAATTGTCATTAGAAATATTTGATTATGAAAGAAATGACATGTCTATTTATGAACAGTGTCAAAGATGTATGTCTTACCACACAATTATTCAAATGAAAGACGGTAGTAGTTTTGATGGAATTATAGAAGGTATAGAGGGAAATGTGGTTTTTGTGTTGGTTGGTGAAGATGTAATGACTGAAGAGAAGGCTAATGAGATGACAAGACAACCATTTGGACCAATGAGAAATAGATATAGAAGATTTAGAAGAAGACCATTCCCTATTAATGCAATAGCTGCTTTAGCCTTATTAAGGTATCCGTTTATAGTACCACCGTATCCATATCCATATTATCCTTACTAATATATACTTATTTATAAAAAAAGTTAAAATTAATCCAGGTCATAAGTAATAAATTAAAGTCCACTCTATTGATTTAGGATGGACTTTTCTTATATATTGAGAAATTTATACTTAAACTTAGAGGATAGATAACATAAAAAAATTCAACACAAATGTTAATAGGAATTAATAAATAATTATTATTAATTAAATTGCTTTTTCTATATGTTAGTGTTATAGTTAAGAAAACATAAAAAAGTTATAATAGGAGATTAGAATATGAGTAAAGTTTTATATATTAAAGCAAATATAAAAAATGAAGGAGAATCAAGAACTTTTAAAGTTTCAGATTACTTTATAGAAGAATATAAGAAAAATAATCCAGGGGATGAAATAATAGAATTAGACCTATATAAGGAGAATGTAGATTTTCTAAGACCTGAGGATTTAAATGGTATTTTTGGACCTAAAACAGAAGAAAGCAGAAAGCATCCAATTTTAAAATATGCTTATCAATTTGCAGAAGCAGATAAATATATTATAGCAGCACCTATGTGGAACTTAAGCATACCTGCAATACTAAAGGCTTACATTGATTATATAAGTGTAACTGGAATTACATTTAAATATACAGCGGAAGGTCCTGTTGGTCTTCTAAATAATAAAAAAGCAATACATATAGTTTCAAGAGGTGGGGAATATAGTAATGCTCCATATGAAATGGGAGATATATATATAAGAACAATATTAAACTTCTTTGGTATAAAAGATATAACTACTTTAGCAATTGAAAATGTAGATGTAATTGGCGTTAATGTAGAAGAAAAAGTAGAAGAAGGAAAAGTTAAGGCAAAAAAAATTGTAAAAGAGTTTTAGTGAAAATGCTAGGAATTTACTTCCTAGTATTTTTTTTGTTCTTTAGGAAATTATATTTGTGACAAAGTTAGAAGGAGAAGGTTATGGTAAAGTTAAAAACTAATGCGGAAAAGCTGTATAGTTCATTAATTTTTAATGTACTAAAATGGATTGCTCTAAGTATAGCAATGGCTGTGCCCATAGGGGTTATAGTAGGTCTATTTAATATCCTATTAAGCTGGGGAAATAACTTTAGAAAAGATCATGAATTCATGGTTTATCTATTACCCTTCGCTGGATTGATTATAACCTTTTTATATTTACATACAAGAAGAAATGCATACTCCGGGGAAAACTTGCTAAAATCTGAAGTTCAATCAGCCGCAAAAGATATTCCTTTTTTTATGTCTATTGTAGTATTTATAGGATCATTTTTAACAACTTTATGTGGAGGTTCTGCTGGAAAAGAAGGATCAGCTGTTGCAATGGGTGGCACATTAGGAGATTTTATGGCAAGAATATTTAATTTATCTGATGATGAGCAAAGAACCTTAGTAATTTGTGGGGTAGGAAGTGCCTTTGGTGTTATATATGATGTACCTTTTGCAGGAGCAATTTTGGGGATGGAACTAGTACTAAAAGGAAAGTTTCATTATCAAGCCCTAATACCTGCATTTTTAACAACTGTATTTTCAAATGAAATAGCTAATCTTATAGGTAACAAGGAAGTAGTCTACCCTAAGTTAAACTTAGGAGAATTAAGTATTATATTGCTTTTAAAGCTAATTTTACTTGGGATAATATGCGGTATTGCTGGGTTTATATTCAATTTAGTATTAGATAATAGCAGTAAGTTATATGAATTAGTTACTAAAAATCCATACATAAAGGCAATTTTAGGAGGGGTAATAACAATAGTCTTATTCTTAATAATTGGAGATAATTATAATGGATTAGGTCAATCTTTCATAAATGATTCTTTTAATAACAGGGTAAGTATAATGGATAGCATATGGAAAATCTTATTTACAGCAGTAGCTTTAGGGTCAGTTTTCCAGGGCGGAAGAGGAAATCCAACATTCTTTGTAGGAGCAACACTTGGTAGTTCTGTTTCAGGGGTAATAAATCTTCCGTTAGAATCTTCCACAGCATTAGGGATGATTGGAGTTTTTTGTAGTGCAACATCACTTCCAATTACATCAATGGCTATGGCCCTTGAATATTTTGGTGGAGGAGAAATGGTAGCTATTATGATAGTTATGACTATAAGCTACATAATATCAGGATTTTATGATATTTTAGTTAAAAATAAGCTTCCTAAAGAGAAGGGGAAACTATTTGAAGGAAATGTTCATAAGAATAAGTAAGCAAAAAGGTAGGGTGGATATTTATTTTGCTTGTTCCGTCTCAAGTTCCAAGGCACAGAAAAATAAATATCTATTCTCTTCGTACTTTAAGGTAATGAAATTGTAATACCCTCTTCGATTTATATCTAATTAAAGTTTTATATTTTCCTATACATTCAAAAAGAGAATCTTTAAAATAGATTCTCTTTTTAAAATAGAATATTTAGGCTAAAAGGTGATTCTTTAAAAATTATATCCATAAAGGAAGATATTTAAACCTTCATTTACTCTATTAAAATGTACCTTCTTTTCATTTAACCTATCAAAATTATTTTTATCATAAAATTGATAGGTGCATCTTGTATCGGTATATAGATATATAGATTTTACGTTCATAGATTTCATGTAGTCAAAAAGATAATTCATTAAAGATGTTCCTACACCTAACCCCCTAGATTCTTTTGATACAATGAAGAGTTGTATGCATCCTTGAAAATTATTTTCTTTTCCTTTAAAAATTTCTTTATATGTTTTTTCAATTTTAGAGAATTCCTTTAAATCTTTTTTATTATCATTTTTTGTAAACATAATTTTTATTAAAGAGCTTATTAAACTGATTCTATTATGAAGTTTCTTTATTTTATTTTTATCCTTATTGGAATTTCCTAAAATGATTCCAATAACTTTACCATTTTTAATAGCTACTTTACTAAAACTACTATCTAATATACATTTTTGAAGATAAGAATTTAGTACTAAGTTTAAAAAGTTGGGATCTTTTATAAATTCACTAAATCCAAAAGCATCACCTATTAACTTTTTTATTATTTCATAATCTTTTTTGTGTAATTCTCTGTACATAACCTTATTGTTCATAATATTTCTTCCTTTCAAATCTTAAAATTAGTATATAATTATGGTAATATCTCCTCTAAGGGGAGAGTCAATAAGTATTAGAAAGTTGGATGTGATTAAATGAAAGACTATTATTCAATAGGTGAAGTTTCAAAAATAAAAGATATAACAATAAAGGCTTTAAGGTATTATCATAAAGTGGGAATTTTGATACCTAAATATATAGATGAAGAAACAGGGTATAGATATTATTCTATAGATCAATTTGTTCATATAGATATAATTAAAAGCTGTAGGACTCTTGGAACAAGTATTTTAGAACTGCAAGATATATTTAAAAATCCAAATACAGAAAAACTTTTAAAGTTTCTAGAGATAAAAAAGAAGGAAGCAGAAGAAAAAATTAAATTAATGAATGAAATAATAAGCAACATTAATATATTAAGCGAAAGCATTAAAACATCAAAAAAGATAGTAGATAATGATGAAATTGTAATAAAGCATTTTAATAAGAGATATATAGTTTTTGCCCCATTTAAAAGTTCTAAGGAGTTAGAAGAACTTATCTATTACTCAAAATTAGATAAAATAATTAAGGAAAATGATATGGAAATAACTTTAGAGAGGGGAATACTCTATGATATTAGTTCAAGAGGAGAGGTTAAATCAAAGTTTGTATTTATTGGGCTTAAGAATGAGATTAAAGAAGAAAAAAACATAAGAGTATTACCTGAAGGAGATTATTTAACCTTAGTTTATAATAAAGAAAATCAACTAGAGTGTAGAGAAAATATAATGAAATATATAGAGAAAAATAATATAAATATAAATGAGTTAATAGAAGTTGAACTTTATCATGATTTATTTAATATAGATAAATATAGTTGTCAAATACAGGTATATATAGGTAAGAATCATACATAGTCAGACTATTTTTAGAGGATATTAAGAAATTGTTAAGGTTCTTTTAAGATAATTTCTTTAATATATAAACCATACTTTATAAACGAAGGGGATAAATATGAAGAAGAAACTAAATAAGAAAATAGTGCAAATGATTCAAATTCCAATTATAGTAGTAATATTATTTTTTGCATTAAGGGAATTATATAATATTTTTGTTGATATAGATGTTAATCTATTCAATATGTATTCTGACAAATTAACAGTTACTAATATAATGATAATTATAGTATTAGGGATAATATCATATTTACCATTATCATTTTACGATTTAATAATAAAAAAGAAGGTACAAATAAACCTAAGTACAAGAAAAGTGTACAAGTATTCCTGGATTGCAAGTTCAATATCTAACTTAGTTGGATTTGGTGGAAGTTCAGCTATATTCTTAAAAAATCATTTTTATAAGAAATACGTGGATGATTCATCAAAACTTATAAAAGAAACATCTAAGGTTGTTGGGCTAAATCTATCAGGATTTTCTTTAGTATGCTTAATATATTCTTTATGGAGCTTAGTAAATGGAAGAAGTTTTGATTATGTATTCTTCATATCAGCTTTAATAGGTTTATATATTCCTATTATTTTTATAGTGGCTACCTATAAGGTATTTAAAAATAGAAATAAAGAAAATTACTATATTACATTAAAAATAATGTTTACTTCAATTTTAGAATGGGCAACAACTATACTTTTAATATATGGATTGATTGTAATTTTAGGAATAAAGGTGACTTTATCACAATTCTTCCCTATATATGTTATGGCTATAATAGTAGCTATGATAAGTATGGTACCTAGTGGTGTTGGTACCTTTGATTTAACACTACTAGTAGGGCTTAAAGAGTTCAATGTACCTTCAGAGCAGGTTCTATTACTTATAATATTATATAGATTAAGCTATTACATAATTCCTGTGTTAATAGGACTAGTTTTATATTTATCAGACTTGTATATGAAGATAAATGAAGAAGCAAGAGAAGTTATATCAAGGTTAAATTCAAAATTAGCTCATTGTGTTTTGAAAATCATGTTATTTATTACAGGAATATCGCTAATATTTGGTAACAATATACACCTAAAACGTTATTTTCCTCATAAAAATGAAATATTAAATATGGATATAGTAGAGTTATCTATATCTTTAAGTATAATAATAGGATTTATTCTTATAGTATTATCAACTATACTTCATACAAAAACTAAAGAAGTTTATTATTTTATGGTTTTTGTATTTGCTGTTATAACTATTGGAGGATTTTTTAGCAAGTATAATATTCATGAATGTATATTTATAGGACTTGTTTGGATATTAATATTATTTAGTAGGAAAATGTTTTATAGAATAGGTTTTATTTATACATGGAAAAATGCAATTAAGGACATAGCAATTATTTTATTAACTCTATCAGTATATTTGATATCAAGTTATTCAAAGATGGTACATTATATACACAGAAAGATACCTATTTTAAATTTAGAGGAAATAGTAAAAAGCTTTTATAAAGATAATTTAGTAAGTTCTGTTTTTATTGGAGCAACAATAGCTTTATTATTAGTTATGCTTTTAATATTGCTTAATAGATTAAACAAGTTCCCAAAAGAAGAATTAGATAAAGAAAAGGTTAAAAAAATTATTGAAAATTATGGTGGCTCCAGACTTATTCACTATGTATTTTTAGGAGATAAGTATATATACATAAATAAAAATGAAGATGTACTTTTTCAGTATCAAATATCTGGAGATAAAATTATAGTTTTAGGTAATCCAGTAGGTAATAAGGAGAACTTTTTTAATGGGATACAGGAATTCTTAGAGTTTGCTGATTTATATGGATATACTTTAGTGTTTAGTGGAGTTGATGTTGAAGTAATGGGAGAACTTCACGATTTAGGTTATGAGTTTATGAAGCTTGGCCAAGATGCATGGGTTGAATTAGATAAGTTTTCATTGGTAGGTAATAAGAATAAAAGTAATAGACAAGCTATAGGAAGAATAACCAAGGCTGGTTATGAATTCTCAATTGTTAGTCCACCTTATAATGATGAGCTATTTAATGAAATAAAAGAGGTTTCAGAAGAATGGCTTAATGGACAAAAGGAAAAAGGATTTTGTGTAGGTTTTTTAGATAGAGATTATATAGAAATGGACAAAGTTGCTATTGTAAGGAATTCTGAAGGAGAACTTAAGGGATTTGCTACAATAATGCCAATGTATGATGGTGAGACCTTATCTGTTGATCTTATGAGGTTTAAGAAAATTGAGCTTAATGGAATTATGGACTATATGTTTGCAAATATTTTTGAGTATGCAAAGGAAAATGGGTTTAAATATTTTAATTTAGGACTTGCACCATTAGCAGATGTAGGAAGAACTAAGCATGCTTTTTTAAGAGAAAAGATAGCCTATCAGATATTTGTATATGGTAATTTTGTATATTCATTTAAAGGACTTAAAAAATTTAAGGAGAAGTATGCTACAAGATGGGAAGATAGATATATAGCATACAAGAAAGGAAGTTCTGTTATAATAACTGTTATTCAACTAATGCTTGTACTTACAAAAGAAAAAGATAATTTTTGTAAGTAGGGTTAAATTGTAGTTTAGTATAGTTTTTTAGATAGTCTCATTTTGCTTTAAGAAATAGTAGTGAACCTTTATCATTAGAAAAGTATAATATAGAAATATATCAATATTTTTAGGGGGAGTATGGGAAAGAATTATTCAAACTTTAATGATATATTTGGAAATGATGTAGATTATAGTTCTTTTAGTGAGACTGATCTTCTATATTTAAACTTATTAAGTTATCAACATGTAGCAGATATTATGGTTATCATTGGAAGTTTACTTTCCTATATATCAACTATCGAAAGTGTTGAATTAATCTACAGCAGGTATAATGGTGGTACTGAAAATATGCCTAATCCAGATATACCTGCAGTTCAATCTACACAATTATCTGTCATGGCAAGATTCATATATACTCAACTTGGATTCATTCGTTTTGAGAATTTAAAAGAAAGAAAGGCAAAAGGTGAAATTAATTTTTCCTTAGAACCAGATATGTATGTTAATATTTCAAACATACTTGGAACATCAGGTGCCTTATATGCGTTGTTAGCTGCATATGGTATTTACGAAAGAGATTTATCTCAACCTATCATAGGAATATAATTTGTTGATTAATAAAGAAGCTGAATTTTTAGCTTCTTTATTTTTTTATTATCTAGAAAAATATAAAGTTACCTTAAGTATGAAGGAAATAAATATCCGCTCCAGATTTTTTACAATTAAAAGATTATGTAACTCTTTTTAGTATTTTTGAATAGTATATATTAAGTGCAATAAGTAAATAAATTTAGGGGTGTTAAAAATGAAATGTATTAGAGAAAGATCATATATGGGTCACAATTATTATAGAGGATGGAGTAAATCATCTTGCGAATCAGAAAGACAATGTAAAAGATCAAGAAAGTCATTTAGCAAATCATTTAGTAAATCAAGAAGTAGATCATTTAGTAAGTCAAGAAGTAGATCATTTAGTAGGTCTAAGAGTAGATCCTTCAGTAGATTTTTTAGTTGGTCAGCAAGTAGATCATTTAGTAGATCCTTTAGCAGATCATTTAGAAAATCAAATTGTAGATCTAGATGGTCATGTAGAAAATCACGCAGAAGAAGCTATTAAAAGTAAATAGTTTTAAATAAGTATATTGCTATGGATAAGTTATATGAATTTGGAGAAAAAGTAAATGGGTATTCTGTAATTAAGCTATTAGGCGAAGGTAGATATGGAATTGTATATCTAGGAGAAAATGAGAATCATGAAAAAGTCATAGTAAAACAATTAAAGTTGGATATGATAAAAAAAACAAAAAGAAAACTCATCTATGAAAAGAAAACATTAAAGATGTTAGATGATCCTAGATTTCCAAAGTTTATATCTAACTTTAAAGATGAATATAGAGAAGGATATATCCTTGAATATATTGAAGGAAAGGTAATTGAAGATCTATTACTTGAGGATAACCATAGGTTTTCAAAGGAAGAAATATATGAATATTGCAGTAAAATCATAGATATGATGGAAACTTTGCATAAGAATCATATAGTTCACCGAGATATTAGACCTCCTAATTTAATATTAAAGGATAACAATGAATTAGCACTAATAGATTTTGGTCTTGCTAGGATAATAGACAATAGGAACTATGAAAAAGAGTTAGACTATTGGTATTTAGGTGATTTTCTACTTCATCTTTACTATTCATCATATGAGCCTGAAAATGAAGAAGAACTCCCATGGTATAAAGAGCTCGATTTAAATAACGAAGAGCTTATATTCTTAAAAAGGCTTATGGGTATTAAAAAGTGCTATAGTAATATTAGAGAAATTAGAGAGCAACTTGATAAAATTAAAAGCTTAAGTATGTAATAAAAAAAGGCCATGTGATTCATATATCACATGGCTGTTTTTAATTATAATGAAGGTGAGGCTATGAATAATTATATAGAAATTTTAGGTGTAAATGAGGATAGTTTTAGAATTAATATCTATTCAATTAACTATTTTAGAATGATTGGACTTATAGATGTAGATATAAGATATGATTATGGAGTTGAGAGAGTAACTTTGGCATTTTATAGGTCATCAGGGACAAATGGTGGAAAGATTAATGGACTATGGTATCCAATAGTAGGTATAAAAATAGAGTCAGGAAGATTTACAGAGTTTACAGAGTTAATTAATTATATTTTAACTAAAACTACCAATGGAGATGAAGTTAAGAAAGGATGGCTAGCAAAGTCACCATTTTTTTACTATCGCCAGAAAGAAAATAAAAGAATAAAGGGCTTTTCTAGTGGAAAGCATTATGAAGGTCTTTTAAGGATTGGAGAAACATTAAGAGATCTTTATGAAGAGTGGAAGTTTGAGGATATGGAAACTTTAACACCAAAGTCCTTAAATGATGCAATAACTTCTCTAGAGATTTATCCTAATAATAAACATAGTCAGAGGGATAATTTCGAAAGATTTATATGGGATATATGTAATGGGAGATAATTAAGGAATAATAAAAAAGAAGGAACACTACTAGAGCTAGTGTTCCTTTATTTTTATAAATAATTAGTTTTTTATATACGAAAGTACGTAAAATTAATTTTAATCTTATCTTTACATTTTATTACATTTAGTTAATATGCATATAATAAAAGTTTTATATTCTTAAGTTGTCCAATTAAATTAGATTATAAGAGGAGAGTTTAAGATGAAAAGTAAGAAGTTGAAAAAGATAATATCAATGTCATTGGTTTCTGCACTAGTTGTTGGAGTAGGAATTACTGCAAGAGCTGAAAATGGAGAAGCCGTTGATAATTCTATTGCACATGTTAAGACAATTGAGAGTGATAGGACTGTAATAAACAATGATACAAGCTGGAGATATTTAGATGATGGAACAGATCCAGCAGTAGGAACGTATTTATACGATAATTATAAAATTAAATCAGCCTGGACCCTTCCTAAGGATATTGAATATGAAGGACAAAACATTGGATTTGATGATACTTCATGGAAGATAGCAAAGGGGCCTTACGGAGCAAAAAATGGTGAAGTAATAGACGGAGCGAATACAGTATTACAGCATTATAATGGAAAAACTTCTTCTGGGAAGGATAGAGCAATTGAAACATATTTCTTTAGAACTGAATTTAATGTAGACAACTTAGAAGATGTAAACAAAATAAAAGCTAGTTTTACTTTTGATGACTCAATAGTTGTATACATTAATGGTATTGAAGTTAAAAGATATTTAGTACCAGAGGAAAATCAAGAAAATAATATGTTTTATGCTGGAAATGGAAATGGAAGTCCAATAACAGAAGAATTTGAGCTAACAGATTTATCAATGATTAAGGAAGGTAAAAATGTTATAGCTGTTGAGGTCCACCAAGATAGGGAGACAAGCTCCGATATATATTTTGGATGTAATTCACTTATTTTAAGTTCAGAAGAGATTGAAAAGGAAGAACCAAAAGTAAGTGATATTTCACTAACTGTAGGAGCAGATGAGTCAGAAGTAAATTTTACTTGGTATACAAACTTTGATGGAGAAACTGAGCTTCAAGTAGCTAAAAAATCAGATATGAATGGTGATATTTTCCCAGTAGAAAAAGCTAAAAGCTATAAGGGAGAAGTTACTAAGATAGATGATATCAATAGGAGTAATAAGGCATCTGCTAGAAACTTAGAAGAAAATACAGATTATGTTTATAGAATAGGAAAAGAGGGGGTATGGTCTGAGGTTAATAATTTATCAACTAAAGATACCAATAAGTTTAATTTCTTATTGGCAGGTGACCCACAAATAGGTTCTGGTAGCTTAGAATCAGATATTAATGGATGGACAGATACGTTAAACAAGGCTATTTCAAAGTTCCCTGATGCAAGTTTTCTTATTAGTGCTGGAGATCAAGTTAACAAAGCAGGAAATGAAGTTGAATATGATGGATATTTAAGTCCTGAAGTATTAGAGTCATTACCAGTTGCAACTAATGTAGGTAATCATGATGTTGGAATTAACTATACACAACATTTTAATGTACCGAATTTAAGTACTTTAGGAAGTAATGCGGCTGGAGGAGATTATTCATTTAGATATGGAAATGCATTATTTATCTCATTAAACTCAAACAATACAAGTTCTGCTGAACATGAACAATTTATTCAAGAGACAATTGAAAAAAATAAGGATGTAAAGTGGAGAATAGTAACCTTCCATCACTCGATTTATAGTGTTGCTAGTCATTCTTTAGAGGATTCAATTTTAAGTAGAAGAGAGACTTTAGTTCCAATTTTTGATAAGAATGATATAGATGTTGTTTTAATGGGACATGATCATGTATATACAAGATCTTATCAAATGGAAGGTTTTAAAGAATTAAAGGATCAAACTTTAGATAATGAAGGTAATGTAGTAGACCCAGAAGGAACGCTTTATTTAACAGCTAACTCTGCAAGTGGTAGTAAATACTATAACATTTTAGAAAATGAAGATTTTACTTATGCAGCGGTAAAAGATCAAAGTAAGGTTCCTTCAATTTCAAATATTGAAATTACAGACAATTCATTTAAAGTTGTAACCTATAGAACTGATAATATGGAAGCCATTGATGAATATTCAATAGTAAAAGATGTTGATGAAGATAAAGATGATAATGATTCAACAGGAGAAGAAAATGGAGAAACACAAAATCCAGGAGATAGTGAATCTACTAAACCAGAGGTAGATAAAAATGATGGAGATAAAAATGAAAGTTCTAATCCAGTGAAAACTGGTGATACAGCAGGAAATCCATTTGTATATATACCGTTAATGGTGCTAGCTTCAGGTTCAATTCTTTATCTAGTACTAAAGAAAAAGAACTTACAAGAAAGTAAGAGTTAGAAGATAAATTATTAGTTTAGCTTTGCTTAAATGCAGAGCTAAACTTTCTATTTAGGAGAGAGAGATGTTAAAAAGGTTAAGCAGAACTGATATTGTAATAACGTGGTTAATAGGTGTATTTATACTTTGTACAACATTATTAAATAATGCATTTAAAGATGATTTTAAGAAGTATGATAATAGTACTTTAAGTTATGAAAAGGCAAGGGTAATAAGTGTTATAAAAGAAAATTTAGAGGAAGAACAAATATCTAATAGGAGATATTCTGGTATTCAAGAATTAGAAGTAGAGCTTTTAACAGGGGAACTTAAAGGAGAAAAAGCAGAGGTGACAAATTATATAACACAAAAGCATAATGTAGTTGCTAAAGAAGGAAAAGAAATTATGGTATGCGTAGATAGACCAAGTGAAGATTTTTATAAGGTTAGTATATATAATTACAGTAGAAATAATCATATATATATTATAGTTATTATTTTCTTTGTAATTATGGTTTTAATAGGTAGGGGTAAGGGATTTAGATCTATGATAGGTCTATTATTTACTTTCTATTCAATTATATTCTTTATGATTCCTTTTATATATAGAGGATATTCACCAATTGTTTTATCAATAATAATATCAATAATTTCTACAATTGTAACATTGTTTTTATTAAATGGATGTAGTAAAAAGACTATAGTAGCTACACTAGCAACATGTGTAGGGGTAATAATTTCAGGTGTGATATTCTATCTTATATCAAATCTTTTGAACATATCTGGGTTTAATTTAGATGAGGCTGAATCTTTAATTCTTATAGCTCAAAATACAGGACTTAAGATTAGCGATATACTATTTTCTGGAATATTAATTTCATCATTAGGAGCTGTAATGGATGTAGCAATGTCTATAGCATCTTCAATTTATGAAATAAATGAATTAAATAGTGAGTTAGATATGAAAACTATTTTTAATTCTGGAATTAATATAGGAAGAGATATGATTGGGACAATGTCTAATACTCTAATTCTTGCATTTGCAGGCACTTCATTAAGTACTATGCTTGCTCTGTATTCATATAATACTCAATTTAATCAATTAATGAGTTCTGATTTTATTGCAATAGAGTTTGCACAGAGTATATCAGGAAGTATTGGAATAATATTAGCGGTGCCAATTACATCATTTATTTCAGCTTATGTTTACAAGAAGAAAATAAGATAATAAAGATAAAATTGATGGAAATGAAAATGTATTAATTTTTTATAGAAGATATGGATTTTATAGAAGTAAAATAATTTAGAAGAGAAATAATAAGTTAGAGATACTGCATTGTTCATATATGGACATGCAGTATTTTTGTTAAGAAATTATTTGGAATAATATGTTATAATTTATATATACAAGTAACTCTATTAATATTTAAGTAGTTTAGTATAGAGTTTAAAATGCAAGATTATTGATATTGTTGTACCTGTATATATGGTTATTATGACTTTACTTAGCAATTTTATTTTAAAAGATAAATAGTTTTAATGAGGAGAAGTTATGGATATTATTACTGTTAATAAAGAAAATTTAGATAATGAGCATATTTGTTGCGCAATTTCTAGCAATAAGGATTGTCAAGTAGCTTCAAAAAAAGCTTGGCTTTTAAAAAGGTTTGATGATGGACTTGTTTTTAAAAAAGGTGATGTTAGAGGAAAGTGTTTTATAGAATATATTCCTGCTGAAAAGGCATGGTGTCCAATTAAAGCTGAGGAATATATGTTTATTAATTGTTTTTGGGTATCTGGAAGATACAAAGGGCAAGGAAATTCAAATCTACTACTAGAAGAGTGTATTAAAGATAGTAAGGAAAAAGGTAAGAAAGGACTTGTAGTTTTATCTTCAAAGAAAAAGAAACCATACCTTTCTGATCCAGAATTTTTAAGGTATAAAGGTTTCAAATTGGCAGATACTTTAGAATCATATTTTGAACTTTTGTATCTACCTTTTTATGAAGATTCAATGAAACCTTCTTTTAAGGATAGTGTAAAGAAACCTCCTATAGAAAATGAAGGATTTATACTTTATTATACTCACCAATGTCCATTTACTGCAAAGTATGTACCTATAATTGAAGAGGTAGCTAATAGTAAAGGAATCAAGTTTAAAAGTGTATTGTTTGAAACATATGAAGAGGCACAGAATTCTCCATGTCCTTTTACAACATATGCTTTATTTTATAATGGAGAATTTATAACCCATGAAATTTTAAATGAAAATAGATTTGAGAAGATAATTACTAAGAGGTGAGGTGGAGAATGAGGAAAAAGTTTTTTTGTATAGTTTTGATAATATTAACCTTTTGTTTTATAGGTTGCACCAAATCAAACTCAGATATAAACCAATACCTAAATAGTGATAAAATTATTGATGATTTTGCAAAGAATTTCATGCCAAAGATAGAAGAGTTACCCCAAAGTAAGACTATTGAATATAGATATACTAATAAATCAATCTTATTATTTCAGTCAGATTCAATAGCATTAATTGTAAACTACGATGATGCAATTTATGAGAAGGAAAAAGAAAAATTAAAGGATGAATATGCTTATTTAGATAAAGCTATATATGATTCTTCAGAAGAAAATCTTATTATTCCTGCTGCTGAGTTTACAGTAAATAGTTATACATTTAAAGTAGCTTCAGAAAATGAAAAATATACAGCTGATTTTCCAAAATCTTTTGGTATGATTGGGACATCAGATGAAAAAAAGAGTATAGCTTATTTATATTTCTATGATTCTGATTTAGATTATATTAGTAAAAAAGATAATAGAACTTCTATGTTAGAATTTGTTAAAGAACATTTTGATTATGATTTTTAGTTGGATATTCTAAAAATCATGCAAATTGAAATCATGTAAGCCTATCTAAATATCGTATTCTAGTAATAGGATGCGATATTTTTTAGTTATATTAAATTTAGAAACAGCATATCCTATGCTTTAAATATGAGTGGATAAAATAACAATAAATTTACGGTATATGATATAATTACAAATAACAGTAAATAGAGTATAAAAATGATAAAAAAGTAATTTTAATAATAAATATAAACTTAATTATATAATTTACTATGAAAGAAAAGTAAAAAAAGGGGATAGGGGATAATGAGTGGCAATGATTCTAAATTAGATAATATGAATGAGGATAGTATTATGAATGCACCTACAGGTTCATATAGTAAATATGATACTAATATATGGTGTAATGCAATAAAAAATATAGCATGGGGATTCGCTTTTACTTTAGCAACATTTGATATATTCAAATTACAGTATATATTACCAACAATAGGAGTAGGACTTTTATATATCGGTTTACGTGATATACATAAGGAAAATAAAGCTCTTAATGTAGCATGGATTTTTTCTATAATAAATATTATAGTTCATATTTTTAATTTAATATGTACCAATACACCTTTAGGTGAAAGTTTTGATAATATTACAATTAAGGTATTATTTGAAACTATATTTCAAGTAAGCTTTCTTTTTATATTTCGTAAAGGTTTAAAGCAAGTTTTTGAGAGAGCAGATATTAAACCAAGAAAAGATCCTATTTTAGGAATAATTATTTGGAGAGTTATTATAGTAATTTGCATAATATTTGGTTTGGGCAGCATTTGGTGGATATTTATTATTTTAAATTTAAGTTATTTGTATTATTTCTGTTCCCTTTACAAATTAGGCAATTATTTTAATACAGTAAACTATAAGCCATCAGAAGTGAATAAAAAGATAAGTAATAGGAAATTTCTTTGTATATATTGTATTGGATGTGTAGTAGCAGTGTTCATTTGTTGTTTACTGTCTAACCATATTAAATTAAATTCTATAGAGTTTGTTACTCCTCAGAATTCAGAAACTAGAGAAATGCTTATAGATAAGGGATTTCCTAGGGATATTATTAATGATATATCAGATGAGGAAATAGCCTTGTTAAAGGATGCAATAGTTATAAAATCATCTAATGAAGTGTTAATGTTTGATTATGAAGAGGAAACTATTGAAGACGATTTAGGAGTTCGTACGTATAATAAGATACCAGGTAAATATAATTTGGAGGCAACGACTATTTACGCTGAATTAAAGAATAATGAAATGTATGTCATTGAATATTTTAAGTGGAAAGATGGAGGAGCATACTGGCATGACGGATTTTCAATTAGTAATACTCAGAAATTTGAGTTAATAAGGGGCAGATTACTATTTGAAAAAAAGGGTATAAACTATTCTGCTGAAATACCAAGACTAAAGAACAAAAATGTTATAGAGAATAATTGGTTTGGTGATGAAATTGCCTATGATAAAATTAGTGGAGCTGTAAACTATCCTTTTGGGTCTGATAAACAAAGAGGATATGTATTTTATAGACTAGATATTGATGAAGGGGTATGGGCTGGAGCAAATATATTTAACTATATACACTACCAAGGTCCATTTAGGATCCCTTATGTAGAAACAGAGCAACAAAATTTAACGTTCAGTGATAAATTAAGACAACATTGCACAGACTTTAAAACTCACTTTTTTAGATAATTGCTTAATCTTGATTATAGTTTATAGTTATAAATTTTAAGAATTATTTGTTAAAGAACATTTTGATTATGACTTTTAGAAGATAGTGTAAAATAAATAGGTTTCTAGGAGAAGAAATATGGAGTACATGGGAAACGAAAGTTATTGGGATAAAAAGTTTGAAAATAGGGGAGGGAATCCTTTAAAACCAGAAGAAGCTTTAGTTAAGAACATAAGGTATCTTAAAAGTGGAACTGTTCTTGACTTAGCTTGTGGAGATGGTAGGAATAGTTTGTTTTTATTAAAGGAAGGATTTAGTGTTACTGGAGTAGATTTTAGTATTAAAGGACTTGAAAGGCTACATAAATTTGCAGCAAGGAATAATTATAAGGTTAATACTAAGAAAATAGATTTAAGTAGAGCTGATTCTTTAGATAACTTAGAGGAATTTGATAATATAATTATAAATCATTATAGATTAAGTAATGAGCAATTAAGTAGTATACATAAACATCTTAGAATAGAAGGTATTTTATTCATTAATGGTTTTGGACAGAAACATGTGCCAAATTCAATAATAAGAGAAGAAGACTTAATACAGCCATCAGATTTTGATGGGGTAAATGAAAGCTTAGAATTGATTAAGTATAATGAGACAATAGATGAGAGAGGCTCCTTTGTTACCTATATTTATAGAAAGCAAGGAGACTTAGTATAGTTAGAAATTTAATAGGTGATAGAAGTGAAAAAGAAGTTAGTTATTGTAAATGGAGTTATGGGAGTTGGAAAAACTTCAGTTTGTAGAATGCTTTATAAAGAATTAGATAATTCATTTTGGCTAGATGGCGATAATTGCTGGAGGATGAACCCCTTTACAGTAAATGAAGAAAATAAGATTATGGTTTTAGATAATATAATTTATATTCTAAATAATTATATAGGAAATTCTAGTAGCCAATATATAATATTTAACTGGGTCATTCATACAGATGAAATAATGGAGGAAATATTAAAAGGCCTTAATACTTCTAATGTAGAAATCTATAAGATCACTTTAATGTGTTCTGTAGAATCATTAGTATCAAGAATTAAAGGAGATATTAGTAAAGGTTTAAGAGATGAAGATAATATAAGAAGGAGCCTTGAAAGGCTAGTATTATATGAGAAAATGAATACAATTAAGATCGATACAACAAATAAAGAATTAAAGGAAGTTGTTAGGGAAATAAATAAGATTATAAAAAAGCAGTAAATTTAAATTTACTGCTTTTTTAGTGAAATTATACTATCGTAGACAGTTTCTTTTGTACTTTCATTTTGCTTTTCAATTACTATTCTAATAGAGTTAGATTTAATATTAGGTGAATTTGTAGTTATCTTATGATTATCTTTATTGCTATTCCAAGTTTGATTAGAAATCCTAAGTAAATCTCCATTTTCATCATAAATGAAAAATTTATAAAGATAATTATCATCTAATTTATATCCAATATCATATTAAAAGAACTTAAGGATATTGAATTAATAGTTACTAAATCATTTTTTTGCTGTGAAAATTCTATATTTTTTCTTAGGTTCTTATTAACTGTAACAGGAACTTTAAATGCCCAAGAACCAATTTTTTTATAGCTTTTATCTGCATTATTTATTCCGCAATTCTCTAAATATATAATTTTAGTTTGGAATATAAACTCTGATGGTATTTCAGTATTTAATGAATCTAAGTTATATTTTTTAACTCCAACAAAAGTATTCTCGTTTATAAATTTGCCTTCAAGTCCTGCAAAACCTGATCCATCTAGCTCAATATTGCTAAAATTAACCTTATTATAAGACTCTTCTGTAATTAATTGATTCATATCCATTTTTCCTGTATTTCCCCAAGAGGTATATTTAAATGAATCTTTATTTTCAACAATATATGTTACATATAAATATTGACCGTCACATAGTATTTCAGAAAGTGTAATATCAACTCCATTAGAAGTGGTTGTTTCATTTACAGAAGTTGCATATTGAGAATAGTTTCCAGGGAAGAAAAGATTTTTTTCGATAGCTTCAAATACATTACCTATTATAGGAAGTTTAGCTGCTAAAGCAGGATTTGCTATACCTAAAGCTAATATTAATGCTATAGTAGCACAAATAGCACCAGTTAGTTTTTTCTTCTTATTAATTTTTGCTTCTGAAGTTTCAAGAATTGCTTTTTGTACACCATTATGAATTTTTATATCAATATTTTCAGGTATTTTAATATCATCATATCCATTAAAATTCATCTAAATATCCCTCCTTTAAAGTATTATTTAATTCTTCTTTTGCTCTTCTTAAATGACTTTTAACTGTGTTTATTGGTATACCCATGATATATGAAATATCTTGAATGCTCATATTATTAAAGTATTTTAGAATAATGACAGTTTTATATTTTTCTCTTAACGTATCAATAGCATTGTATAAGTCTATTTTTTCTTCTATAGATATTTTTTCTTTACTAGATTCTATGGGAATATCATTGTTTAAGTATATAATTTTACTGTCTTTTTTTACGTAATCAATAGCTACATTTATTAAAATCCTCGTTATCCAAGTCTTAAAAAAAATAGGCTTTTTAATTTTAGCAATATTTAAGAAGCCTCTATAAGCACATTCTTGTAATATATCTAAGGCTTTATTCTCATCTTTCACATAGCTATATGCTATTTTGTAAAGATAAACTTTATAAATCTTATATAATTCTGTAAATGATTCTGGGTCACCTTTTTTGGCTTTATTAACAAGAGTTATTTCTAATGAATCTTTTTCTTTTGTTTTTAAAGGCAAAGAAAATACTTTCTCCATATTAATCTCCTTAAGTCATTAAAATTTAAGCATTAATGCTATATCTATTAGACAATCATTCTAAATTGAAAGTTGCAAATAAATTAAAATATTCTAATAGTAATATTTTAACATGTAAGAATATACATTTAATTAAGAATTTAATGTATAATTGTGATATTGAATAATAAAGGGGGAGATATAGTGGATTATGCTATAATAGGATTTCTTTGTGGTGTAAGTATAATGTTAATGATGAATGTTAGTAATCAAAAAGATCAAATTAAAATCCTAAATAACAAATTGAATAAGATTATAAATCATTTAGGAATAGAAGATGAAGAGCTTAATAAGATAAATGATGAATTAAATAAATTAATAATAGAAGGGCAGAAAGTAAAGGCAGTTAAGCTATATAGAATGACAACAGGAACTGGCCTTAAGGAGTCAAAGGAATATATTGATGCTTTAGCAGATAAGTTATCTAATGAACAGTAAATTAGTTCTATAAATTGGAGGGAAATAAATGATATTATATTTTACTGGAACAGGAAATAGTCGTCATATTGCAAGGTTAATAAGTAAAGAAATAGATGATGAAATTATATCAATTAATGAACTTATAAAGAGTGGTAATAATAATGAAATAAAATCAGATAAACCCTTTGTCATTATAGCTCCTACTTATGCATGGAGAATTCCTATGGTAGTAGAAAAGTTTATTAAGAATACAAATCTTTCTGGAAATAAAAAGGTGTATTTTATTCTTACATGTGGAGCTGATACAGGAGATGCCACTTCATTTTTAAAGGATATCTCTAAGGAAAAAGGGCTTGAGTTTATGGGGCTAAGAGCTTTGGTTATGCCTGACAATTATATTGTTATGTATAGTACTCCTAGTGATGAAGAGAATGAAAGAAGAATTAAAAATGCAGAGGAAGAAGTTAATAAAATAGTAAAATATATAGTTAGTGGCAGAAAATTTGAGGAACATAAAACTACTATTATTGATAGGATGAAAAGTAATTCTATAAATAAAATGTTTTATAAAATATATGTAAAAGCAAAGGGATTTCATACAACAGATAAGTGTATAAGTTGTGGCAAATGCGAAGGGTTATGTCCTTTAAATAATATTATTCTAGTAGATGGGAAGCCAAAGTGGGGAGAGAATTGTACTCATTGCATGGCATGTATTTGTGGATGTCCAACATATGCTATTGAATATAAAAATAAAACTAAGAATAGAAGACGATATTACCTTAAATATTAAAAAAGTATAACTAAAGGTTATTCTTCTTCAGTATCTTTTGCTAATAAAATATGATAAGCTTATCATGTAAACGTTAAAATATAAATTTAAAAGGAGATTGATAATATGGCAGGTAATATTTTTGGTAAAATGGCAGCTGATACTTTAGGATTAACAGACTTAGGTAAAATTATAGAAAAGAAGGATTTTGACAAAGTAGATGGCGACGATTATATAATGCATGAGGATGGAGAGAAGATATACTTTGTTATTAAATCAAAATCAGATGAGTATGTTTTTACTAACAGAGGTCTTTTACATGTTGATGGAACTTCAGCTGTTAGTAAGAAAAGAGTTGTTAAAAGACATGATTTTTATTATGAAAGAGTACATTCTGTAACTTTAGAAACTGCTGGAACTATAGATATAGACATAGAAATTAAGTTTAGTTTTGGGGAAACAAGCTTTAGTATAGATGTAGATAAAAAGCAATTAGAAAAGTTAAAAGATCTATATAAGGCATTAGTTGAAGTTAGCATACTTCAAGGTAAAAATGTTAAGACTGTTGAAGATGGAATCAATGGTTTAGATATGGCTAATAAAGCTATATCAAGATGTTCTTTAGAAGGAAATGCAGTAAATATAGTAGAGGAACTAACTAAATTTAACTTCAATTGGATAAAAAATATGAGAGAAGAATATAGTTGTAAAGATTTTGGGGCAGTATTTGAAAAGTATATAAATAATTAGTTAAATATAAAAATGGACTTGCTGTAATTAAGCGAGTCTTTTTTTATACAAAAGTTAGAAGCAAAGTTTGTTGGAATAAAATTATGATATTATACCAATTAAAAGGGGAGAGTATTTTATGAAATTAATAGGAATAATTGGGGCAATAGATGTTGAGATTCAATTAATTAAGAATAATATGACATTATTAGATGAAAAGCAGTATGCAGGTTTCAAGTTTTATGTAGGTAAGTATAAAAATTTAGATGTAGTATTAGTTTCCTGTAGTGTCGGTAAGGTAAATGCTTCAAGTTGCACACAAATATTAATTGATAGATTTAATGTTACAGAAATTATTAATACCGGTATTGCTGGGAGTTTAAATGAAGATGTGAAATTATGCGACATTGTCATATCTGATAACGTTACATGTCATGATGTAAGACAAGTTCAAATGAGAAATTGCTTTCCTTACAAGGAGTGTTTTAAGGGTGATAGAGAGTTAATTAATTTAGCAGTTAGAGCCTGTGAAAATATGAAGGGTAAAAAGTTTAACTATCATGTAGGTAGGATAGTAACAGGAGAAGATTTTGTATCTGATGATAAATTAAAACAACATATAATAGATAACTATAATCCTTTTTGTGTAGAGATGGAAGGAGGAGCAATAGGACATGTTGCTCATATTAATGGAGTCCCCTTTATAATTATAAGATGTATTTCGGATAACGCTGATAATAGCTCTATGATATATTACGATGAATTTGAGGAAATATCTGCTGATATCTCTGCAAACTTAACATTAAATATTTTAGATTTATTGATATTAGCTAGAGATAGAAAATTATAAATAGGAATGAATTTTAAATTTATAGATTAGACTACATTGAAAATAATATTATATGTGTTGACAAAGAAACTGGAGTAAACTACTTATATGTTATTAATGGAACATTAGGTGGATTAACAGTGCTATTAAATTCTGATGGTAAGTCAATAATAACAAAAGATAAATAATTAGTTTAACAGTATAATTATATTATTAATAATGTTTATTTATGAAGTTATGAGGAAAGTAATCAATAAAGGTTAGAAAATTATCTAATCTTTATTTTTTATTTACAACACAATCATAATAATGGTAAATAGCTTCATCTACAATAGTATTTATATAAACACTGTAGTTTGGATGCTTTGCCATGGGGGTACTTCAAAATTCTATTTTCATAATAAATATATGTAAAATCATATTTTAAAGCATAAATATAGCAATATTTATAGCCATCATAGACTTTGAATAAGGGTTATAAGGAATAAGAAGAAACTCATGAATACAAGCATTACAGAACTTTTTGAAAAAAATTATTATGTGTTAAAAAAGTTTTATCTGTATATATAAAGTGAAAGGTATTTAAATGAGGAAAGAAAATGGAAAATAAAATTTCTAAGAAGGGCACTAAGAATTTAATTGACAGAAAAGAATTAATCTTAGAATTAAGGGAAGGGGCCTATGAAGATTGATACCATTGTTCTCTTTTAACAGAGAAAGTACTTATTAACTGTAATTTCTGCAACTTAAAAGGAATTTGTGATAGTGTTGATAAACTTAGTGATGATATCTCAAGGGATAATGTTGTTATAGTTGATACCTTTAAATTTTAAAAAGAATAGTTTTTAGCTATTCTTTTTCCATTTAAATTCTAATTTTGTAATTGGCTTTTGAACTTCATCCTTAAAAACCCTATGAACTGTAATTAATTCATTCTCATCATTTCTTAAAATGTCTGTATTGAAGTGTAGAGTTGATCCATCACTAGCTTCTTTCTTAAATAGAACTTTTATACCTGATAGTTCATATTGGTCTAAAAGCTCCTTAGGTAAAGTATCAATTGCCATTTCAATATACTTAACATTATTAACGTGATTATTTGAATCAATATCACTATGTCTAACAGTGTAATCTCTTGTAGTACTAGAAGCTTCAAGCTTTATAAAATCATCTAATGGTATGATTTCATCCAATTCTTTTTCTACCCCATAAAGTTTTAATTGTTCAGGAGAAATTTTTGCTGGACACCTTTTTTCAATGTCAATTAACATTGCAGTAGAAATTCCAGATAAAATTATCTTGCCTTCTGAGTTTTTTATTGTGCAACGTCTGTAACCATAAAGCTTTTTAATACCTATAGCCTCAGTTTCAACAGTTATTATATCTCTAAATTTTGGGTATTCTAGAATTTTTAAATCATATTTTAATAAAACCCACACACAATTATGTACAAGTCCATGGTCAGTTTCGCCTAAAGAATCAGTTTGAGATATTACAACATCCCATAAGTAATTCATTAAAGATGAATATTTACAATTCATTTTGGAATCTACATCATATATGTTTATAGTATAGTCTTTGGTGAATATATTGCTCAAGTTTAACACTCCCTTCTAAGCTATGTCTATAGTATAAGTTAATTATATGTAAAGTTATTCCATAAAGCAAATAGCATTGAAATACTAGCTTTCAATGCCATTTTAATAACCTCATAATTAAATAAATATTTCATACTAGAAACTTTCCGTAACATATTTATCTATACCTTCTTGTACCATTTCAATATTTGGAGAGTAAAAGTTTTTTAAGATTATTTCATCTTTATCTAATTGTGTTTGTACAATATTAACAAAATTATCTTTCAATATAATCACTCCTTCAAGATAAGTATACTTCTCACTATATTTGTTATCAATGTAAAAGGTAAATATGATATAATCGAATGAGAAATTAGGTTAAATAGGAGAGAGTAATGTTTAAAGTAGCTATTTTTGATTTAGATGGTACATTGCTAAATACAATGGATGATTTAGCAAATGCATGTAATTATGCTCTTAGTAAATTTTCATTTCCAATCCATGAATCTGAGAAGTATAAAACTTTTATTGGAAATGGATTATACAAGCTTGTGGAAAGAGCTCTTCCTCTTGAATATAGGGATGGTGAAACCGTTAATATGGTATTAGAGGTATTTAATAAATACTATAATGATCATATGATGGATATGACTAGGCCTTATAATGGAATAATTGATCTTTTAGACCAACTAATAGATGAAGAAATTGGACTAGCTGTTGTATCTAATAAGAAACATGATTTTACGATAGAGATAATACATAAGTATTTTCGAAATAGGTTTAAGATAGTTTTAGGATTAAGAGAAAACTATAAAGCTAAGCCTGATCCAACATCAGTTTTAGAAGTAATTGATGAATTTGGTGTAAGTAAAGAGGAATGCATATATATTGGTGATTCAAATGTTGATATAAGAACTGCAAGAAATGCTGGAGTTAAATCTATAGGTGTTTCATGGGGATTTAGAGGAGGAGAAGAGTTACTTAAAGAAGGTGCAGACTATCTAGTAAATAATGTAGAGGAACTAAAAGAAATAATAATTAGTTAAAAGAAAGTAGGAACAGATATGGCAAAACTAAGGAAGATGTTAGGAAGCTTGGAAGACCCCAATATAGTATCATTAATGAGTTTAATAGAAACACAAAGCAAAACAACATTAGCCAATTGGGCAATTACATATGCAGAGGATAATTTTCTTAATATATATGAAAAAAACTATAGTGATGATTTAAGACTTCGTAATATATTATCAGCTTCAAAGGAATATTTAAATGGAACTAAAAAATTGAATGAGGTTAAACCAGTTATAAAGGAAGGAAATATAATTGCAAGAAGTATAGAAGAAAACCCTATTGCTCAGGCAGCTTGTCGTGCTATAGTAACAGCTTGTGGAACAATTAATACACCAACAAATGCTCTTGGTTTCACTTTTTATGGAGCAGCAGCAATTATTTATGATAAGTGTGGTTTATCCGAAAGTTCAAAAATATATGATGAATTAGCTAGTAAAGAATTAGAAAAAATGTTAGAGTCACTTGAAAAGGTTGCTATACCTAACGAAGAAAACCCTGCGAAAATTAAATGGAATTGCTAAATTCAAAGGGAATTTATAAAAATATTAAAATAGTATTTATATATAGGTAATTCCATAATTCTTTTTAAGAATCATTATAATAAAATTTATACTTTTTCAAATCATAAGTTAAATTATTAATATTTTATAATTACAAGTTAAATGTAATACAAATTATGGTTTGTATTGTTAAAAAAAACATGATAATATTTATCATGTTTTTTTGTTTTATCAGACTAAAGCGATAAAAGATAAAACATGAGGTAATTATTATATTAGGAAAAATGGATATACTAAATATAAATTTATAAATAAACAAAAGAAAAGGGGACAAAAGATGAAAAAGAAATTACCTAAAGAGGCCTATGGTGGTGTTCATGGTAAGGATTATGTTCCGTACATAACTGATAAGTCTAAAAGTGGAACAAATCTTGCAGTAATCATAATAGGTTCAATTTTAGCTGCTGTGTTTGCAGCATCTACAGCTTATTCTGGAATGAAATCTGGATTAACTGTCGCAGCAGGGATTCCTGGTGCTATTATAGGTTCAATGCTTATTGGAGTTTTTGCCAAAAGTAAAGGTATCCTTGGGAAAAATATAACTCAAGGTATGTCAAGTGGTGGAGAATCTATAGCAAGCGGTATGATTTATGTTTTACCTGCAATTATTCTTATAGGAAGTGATATTACTCTTATAGAAGGAATTACTGTTGGAGTAGGAGGCACACTATTTGGTGTAGGATGTCTTTCATTAGTTTACAAGTTCTTAATAGTAGAAGAACATGGAACTCTTATGTATCCAGAATCAATGGCTATCTCAGAAACTTTAGTTGCATCTGAAGCAGGTGGAGATGCTATAAAATACATGGGTATTGGATTTGGAATAAGTGGTATTATTAATGTATTAACAGGATCATTTTTAAATCTAATTAACAATACTATTACTTTTGTAGGAAGTAAGTTTTATAAATGGAAGTTCTCAACTGAAGTAAATCCACTTTTATTAGGTATTGGATTTATAGTTGGACTTGAAGTATCTTTAATGATGTTTGCTGGTTCAGTTTTAGCTAACTTTGGTATTACTCCATTAATTGGTTACTTTACTGATTTTGCAGAACATGGTGCTCAATCATGGAATGATACTTCTGTGTTACTCCATCAAATGGATGTAAATGCAATAGCAGGAAGCTATGTTAAGTATATTGGTGCTGGAATGATGCTTTGTGGTGGTATTATTGGTGCAGTTAAGCTTATACCAACAATTGTTATTTCTCTTAAAGAAACATTTAAAGCAAAATCAAGCGATGATGGAAGCAATGAAAAGAATTCAGGTGGCATTCTTATGCTATTTGGTGGAATTATAGTAGCCTTTGTTGCAGCCTTTATAATTTCTCAAAATATAAAAATGGCAATAATAGGTGCAATAGTTTCTATGATATTATCATTATTATTTGTTATAGTAGCAGGACGTTTAACTGGTACAATAGGTACATCAAACTTACCAGTATCAGGTATGACAATTGCATCCTTAGTAATATTAACTTTAGTTTTTGTTATAATGGGATGGACTTCTCCAGCTGATAATAAATCATTACTTTTATTTGCAGCTTTTATGGTAGTTGCAATAGCAGTAGCTGGTGGATACAGCCAATCTCAAAAGGTAAGTTACATAATAGGTGGTAGCAGAAGTGAAATGAGAAATTCATTTGCTATATCAAGTGTTATTGGTGTTATAGTAGTAACAGGAACAATCCTTGTTCTATCAAGCCAGTTAAGAATTACTGGAGCAGAAGCACCATTTGCACTTCCACAAGCTAACTTAATGTCAACTTTAACATCAGGTATAATGTCTGGTGATTTACCATGGCCAATGATTATAGTTGGTATTGTAATGGCACTTTTCTTATTCTTATTAGATTTACCTATAATGACTATTGCTATAGGATTCTATTTACCTATATCAACAACTTCAATAATATTAGTAGGTGCTTTAATAAGAGTGTTTGTAGAAAAGATGAGTAAAGATGAACAGGAAAAGGAAGTAAAAGTTTCAAATGGAATAAGCCTTTCTTCAGGACTTGTAGCTGGTGGTTCTATAATTGGCTTAATAGGAATAATACTTCAGGTTACAGGAGTAATAGCTCCAAAAACGCCTACTGGATTTGCAGCAAGTAATGGTATGGGAATAATACTTCTAATAGCCTTAGTAGTAGCAACAACCATTCCTATAATGATGTCTAAAATTAAACTGAAAAATGAATAGCTTATGAAGAGAAATCATAAATTATGGTTTCTCTTCTTTTATTTACAAATATTATGTTTTACAATATATGTATATAGAAAAGTGTTATTATAGATTTCTTGAAAATTATAATAGCTTACGGGGATATAAAAGGAGGGGCAATGAAAGAAATAATTACAGATAGACTAATAATAAGACCTTGGAAATTAAGCGATAGCAGTGATTTGTATGAATATGCTCAAAGTGAATTAGTTGGTCCAAATGCAGGGTGGAGGCCACATAAATCAGAAGAAGAAAGCAAAGAAATAATAAATATGTTTATAAAGAGTAATGACTCCTATGCAATTGTTTTAAAGGAAGAAAATAAGGTTATTGGGGGAATAGGATTACATATAAGTAGACCAGATAGTTCATTAAAAGATTTAAAACAAAGGGAAATTGGATATGTGCTAAATCCAAAATATTGGGGAAGAGAATATATTCCTGAAGCTGTAAAAAGTTTAATAAATTATGGATTCAATGAGATGGATTTAGACTTAATCTGGTGTGGTCATTTCCACTTTAATAATAGATCTAAAAGGGTAAATGAAAAGTGTGGCTTTAACTATAAGTTTAAAAGAGATGTAAAGTTAAAGTTCTTAGATGATAAAGAGGTTACAATTTTATACTATAATATTTCAAAAAAGGAGTATGATGTGCAAGCATTATTAGATTAGTGGAATCTTGGGTAATAGCTATGATTATAAATTTGATTCATAGATTAAATATTTAATAGAAAGTTGAGAGCACAAGCTCTCAACTTTATTTCATAGCACTATCATAGTAAAAACAGATAGCATTATCGATTATAGTGCTAATATAAATATTAAAGTCAGGATTATTAGCTTTAAGTTTATTAAGTTTTATTAAAGTAGACTTTCTAAAGCAATAGCTTCTAACAAATTCAAATTTTTCTCCGTCTACAGGAGGAGTTATACCATTAGGGTGTACTTTACCTTTTTTATTTTGATGAGATTGTGGAGTAAACTTTGTTTCTGTAAAAGGTTTAGCTTCTTCTTTTCTATTATCAAAACTTAATTTTTCTTCTGTAGCTTCATCGGTAAAACAAAAACTAGCAACAGCATCTTTTGATGGTGGTACATAATCTGTAAAACAGATTTCATCTATTGGCTCTTCGTAACATAAATCATCCTTAGACATTACAAATTCTTTTTTTCTTCTTGCCATAACAAACCTCCAATTTTATTTCTAAAAGTTATATATGCAAAAATAAAAAAATAAATATTGTTTTAAACATATAAATATATAAGTATGCATAATTATGAGCGCATGTAAATGTGTTACAATAAATTTAAGATTATAATTAAGAATAGCAGAGTACAGAATGGAGCGTTATATGATTTGTAAGCTAAAGGATACAGAAAAGGCTAAAGATTTATTTGGTAATTGGGAAGAAACAATTATATGGTCATGTCTTCAAAACATAATGGGAAGTATTTATGTAGATGATGAAGAGAACCCCAAATCTGCAATGGCTGTACTTGGAGACTTTTGTTTCTTTGGGGGAGTAGCTAATAAAGAGCTTGTACAATATAAACCAGATTACTATAAGGAGAATTTTATAATAATGGTACCTCAAAGTAATGAGTGGTCAGTACTAATTAAAGAGTGTTACGGAAATAATGCAAAAAAAATTACTAGATATGCTATTAAAAAAGAAGAGCATATTTTTGATAAGGATAAATTGATGGCTATTGTAAACTCTTTACCACAAGGGTACGTATTAAGAATGATAGATGAAGGTATTTTTAATTTCTGTAGGTTAAATGATTGGAGTAAGAGTTTTGTAGCTCAATATTCTGATTATGAAATGTTTAAGAATCTAGGATTAGGCGTTGTTGTTATGAAAGATAATGAACCTATTTCAGGTGCAGCTGCTTATTCAAGGTATAGAGATGGAATTGAAGTAGAAATTGATACTAAAGAGGAATACAGAAGAAAAGGTCTTGCATATTGTTGTGGTGCAAAATTAATTTTAGAATGCCTTAAGAGAGGTTTATATCCAAGTTGGGATGCCCATAATAAAGCTTCTGTTGCATTGGCTGAAAAATTAGGTTATGGCTATCATCATGATTATTTAGCTTTTGAAGTGTGGGATTACTAATATTATAGGGAGTAGAAAGATGAAAAGAAAAAGAATTATATATATAGGACTTATGGTCATAGTTATGATTTTAGGCATTGCTTCAAGAAGGTATGGAATCTACTTACCAAATATAATAAGTAAATATGCAGGAGATACATTGTGGGCTTTAATGGTGTATTTGGGATTTGGTTTTCTATTTAATAAAGCTAAAATAAGAAATGTGGCTTTAGCTTCAATGACATTTTCTTATTTGATAGAAATATCTCAACTTTACCAAGGGGAATGGATAAATTCAATAAGAGATACAACTATAGGAGCATTAATTTTAGGTCATGGATTCTTAATTAGTGATTTAGTATGCTACACAATTGGAATTGTAATAGGAATAGTTTTTGAATACTTATATTTTACTAGGAGAAATTCCATTGATTAATAGTCGTAACAAATTCTTGTTATAAAATTGGAATTAAGCAAGGAGTGAGAAGATGCAAAGTATAATAATAAAACCACACCACTTTATGGATATTATTAAATTGTGTGGGACTGGAGTTAAAACTTTTATACCTGATGAAAAAATGGGACATGATTTTTATAAAGTTGCCAATATTATTATAAGTAATCCAATCATTGAATTAAGATTAACAATTGAAGCTGACGATATTTGTAATCCGTGTAAAATGTGTAAGAACAATGTATGTGTTGATGTGGTAGAGGATATTGAAGGGTATAATTCTAAAGATATGTACAATAAAACCCTAGATAGACGATTAATTGATGTACTTAGATTGGATATTAATAGGCTATATTCAGCTAAAGAGTTATGCCGAATTATGTTAGATAATCATGAAAAAATTTTTAAGGTATGGAGAGAAGAGAGTAATACCATAACAACAAGAAGACATAATATGTTTGTATTAGGGGCGGGAAAATACTTAAAATGATTTTACAAAATATATTATAATATAGGTTATATTATATAAAAATGAGTGAGAAAGATAACAGCTTATTTGATTTAATAGTTTAATGAATATATTATAAAAAAGTAATTAAAATAAATATGAGATAAAAGAAATTGAGGTATACATATGAATAAAATTATGAGTCAAGCAAAGTTAATATATGATGATTTAATTACTATTAGGAGGACTATTCATAGTAACCCTGAAGTTGGTGCAAAGTTACCTAAAACAAAAGCTTATGTAATTGATAAGTTAAAGGAATTTGGGTATGAACCACAAGAAATATGTGAAAGTGGTGTAGTTGCTACAATTAGTGGTAAAAATCCAGGTAAAACGTTTTTGTTAAGAGCTGATATGGATGCATTACCAGTAGTTGAAGCAACTGAATGTGATTTTAAGTCAACTAATGGGAGCATGCATGCATGTGGACATGATATGCACACTGCAATGCTATTAGGTGCAGCAAAACTACTTAGAGAAAATCAAGATGATATAGAAGGAACTGTTAAGTTAGTGTTTCAACCAGATGAAGAAGGTTTTACTGGAGCTAAAAAAATGTTAGCGGCAGGTATATTAGAAAATCCTAATGTAGATGCTGCAATGGCTATGCATGTTCATTCAGGAACTCCTTCTAATATGGTATTATGCGGCCTAGGTACTAGTATAGCAGGATGTAGTAGATTTAGAATAGTCGTAAATGGAACTGGATGTCATGGAGCTATGCCAGAGCTTGGAGTAGATCCTATTAATATAGCAGCACACATATATATATCTTTACAAGAACTAATTGCTAGAGAAATACCAGCTACTAAAGCTGCAGTTGTAACTATTGGTAAGTTTGTAGGGGGAGAAGCTCCAAATATAATTCCTAGAGAAGTAATTATGGAGGGGACAATAAGGAGTTTAGATAAAGAAATAGGAGAATTCATATTTAATAGAATAAATGATATAACAGTAAATACTGCTAAAATGTTTAGAGGTGAAGCAGAGTTAATAGAATTATCATCTGTACCACCATTAACTAATAATACTGATTTAGCCAAAGAAATTACATCTTATGTAAAAGATTTGATCGGAGATAAGTTAGTTAATTTATTTGAAGGAGGAGGAATGGGATCGGAAGATTTTGCTTCCTATTCATATAAAGTTCCAAGTGTCTATATGATGTTAGGCGCTGGAACAAAGCAAGAAAATTTACTATATGGTGAACCAATGCATAATGAAAAAGTAGTATTTAATGAAGAAATATTAGCTACAGGTTCTGCTATACATGCATATAGTGCTATAATGTGGTTGAAAAATAACAAGGATAAAAATTAAAAATACTAAATAAAGTATATTAAGAAAGTTTGCTTTAAAAATCCCTATATTTATAATTAAATATAGGGATTTTTGTTACTAATATGAATTACAAGTTAATCATATTCAACGCTATTGGTAAAATATGGTTTATTGCATAGCGAATTTATCTATGAGGTTTATAAATAGAATAAAGTGGTATAATTGACTTATAATGTTGTTTTGCTTAATAATATAAAATCATGATATTGAAGTTATGTATATAAACTAGGAGAGTCAATTCTAATGGAACAGTTAATATTAGAAGTAGTAATGAAAAATTGGGGGGATTTTTATAGTAAAAGATTTTAATATTATAATTAAAGCTATTTTAGTTGGCTATGTTGCAATGAATTCATTAAATAACATGGATAAGCCATGGCTAAATGTTTCTATCATTTTAACTATAATTATCTTATCAATGTTAAGCTATTTACTTCCAAAAAGATTTAGAAATAATATATATATCATAAATATAGCCTTTTCAGCAGTAGCAACAATATATATAAATAAAATTATTATAATTCTATTTGCCTTTACATTAGCAGAGTACTTATCTATAGAAAAAAAGATTTATTATCATTGTCTATTTATTATTCCAGCAAGCCTTTTGTTTACATATAAAAATAATCTATGTGTAGAATTAACCTCAATCATTGCACTTTCAGTATATGCATTGATTTATGGAAAAAAACAAGAAGAAAGAGTAGAATTCTTAGAAAAAGAGTGGGATCAAAATAGAAGAATTAATTCTGAATTAAGTTTAAGAATGGAATCTAGGGAGAAGTTTATAGAGCAAGAAAAAATATCTGTAAAATTACAAGAAAGAAATGAAATTTCTGGTGCTATGCACGATAAGATAGGACATACACTAGCAGGAGCGTTACTTCAACTTGAAGCTTTAGGAATTATTTTAAAAAAGGATGGAAATGAAAAAGCAGTAGGTATCATAAATAATGTAACCAATTTGCTTAGAAATGGAATGGATGATATAAGAGCAACATTAAGAAGTATAAAACCTCCAATAGAAGAGCTTGGAATTAATAAAATTAAGCTGTTACTTCAAAATAAGTTAAAGGACACTTCATTTAAATACATACTAACAAGTGAAGGAAATCTAGATTTAATATCTAGGAAACAGTGGGAAATAATTATTGAAGGAATAAGAGAACTATCAACTAATTCTCTAAAATATTCTAAAGGTAATAAAATTAAGGTTAATATAGAGGTGTTAAATAAATATATAAAAGTAGAAGTTAGTGATGATGGTATTGGTTCTAACAAAATTATAAAAGGAATGGGGTTACAATCATTAGAAGAAAGAATGTTAAATTTACAAGGAAATTTAATTCTAGATGGAAGTAGAGGATTTACGGCAATTATGATATTTAAAGAAGAGGGAGAATTATAATGTGCATTAAAGTTGCTATTGTAGATGATGATGATTTAATTAGGGAGAGTTTAAAAATAATTGTAGGCTCTAATGAGAAAATTGATGTTAAAGGAACATTTAAAAATGGACAAGAACTATTAAAATATTTAGAAGGAAGCTACTTAGATGTAGTTCTTATGGATATAAGAATGCCAATTTTAAATGGGGTAGAGACATTGGCAGAAATGAGAAGAAGGGATTGTAAGGAAAAGGTAATTGTGTTAACAACCTTTGATGAGGATGAATATATTGAAAAATCATTAAATCAAGGAGCAATTGGATATTTATTAAAGAATACTACACCAGATAAAATTATAGATACTATAAAAATGGCTTACAATGGTATATCAGTAATTCAGGAAGATATATTAAAGAGATATAAGGAGATTGGACAAAGTACTCCTAAGGGGAAAATAGATAAATCACTTTTTACAGATAGAGAATATGAGGTGATTCTAGGGATTTCTCAAGGGCTAAGCAATAAGGAAATAAGCAAAAAACTATTTATCTCAGAAGGAACAGTTAAAAACTATATTACCTCAATATTAAATAAAACAGGTTTAAAGCATAGAACTCAAATAGCTGTTTATTATTATACAGGAGAGAGGATATGACTTTTGTCATATATAGAATATGACCTTTTCTACAGTTTGTAGGAGGTCTTTTTTTATATACTAAAATTAGGAAGTAAAGGGGGAATAATAATGAAAGTAATAGAGATTGATAAGTTAGTTAAAAAATTTGATGACTTTGTTGCCATTGATAATATTTCATTATCCATAGATGAAGGAGAGATATATGGACTACTTGGACCTAACGGAGCTGGTAAAAGTACAACTATTAGCACTATATGTGGATTAGTAAGACCTTCCTCAGGTGATATAAAAATAATGGGAACTAGTGTAAAAAAACATGATGTTAATATTAAAAGAAAAATTGGACTAGTTCCACAAAAAATAGCTATATATGAGGATTTTACTGCTAAAGAAAATATTAGTTTCTTTGGTGAACTATATGGACTAAGAGGAAGAGAATTGAAAGAGGCAGTAGAGAGAGCGTTAGAGTTTGTAGGACTTAAGGAAGTTAAGAATAAAAAGGCCAAAGAGTATTCTGGTGGAATGCTTAGAAGGTTAAATATAGCTTGTGCTATTGTTCATAATCCCAAGATAATTATTATGGATGAACCAACTGTTGGAATAGATGCTCAATCTAGAAATCATATTTTAGATTCCATTAAGAGATTAAATGAAGAGGGTACTACAATAATTTATACTTCACATTATATGGAGGAGGTAGAGTCGATATGTACCCAAATAGCTATTATAGACCATGGTAAAGTTATAGTAGAGGGAACAAAGGATGAACTAAAAAGTATAGTAGATGATAAGAAAACCCTATCTCTTACCCTTAATTCTTATGAAGAAATTAATATTGAAGAAGTTAAATCTATTAAGGGAGTTTTATCAGTATATCAAGATGATAATTTAGTAACTATAAACACTTCTAAAAATGTAAATAACCTAGATAAAATAATTAATTATTTTACAAGAAATGAAATTAGTATTGGTGATATTGGATATAGAGAAGTTACCTTAGAAACAGTTTTTCTGACATTAACCGGAAGAAGCTTGAGAGAGTAGGTGAGATTTTATGTTTCATGTTATTGTTGAAGGACTTAAGTTTAATCTTAGACAAAAAAAATGGGTGCTATTTAATGCATTATTTCCAATTTTTCTTATGGTACTCCTTGGAGTAATGTTATCTAATACTAACTCTATAAATAGTGAAAATGAAGTTATTAATATATGTTATTACAATGAATCAGGAAAAGATGAAATTATAAATGAAATAAAAGATAATGTATTCAATTATGAGGATTTTAGTATAAAAGAAGTATCATCTGTTAAAGAAGGAAAGACTAAGGTTGAAAATGAAAGAGAAATATTTCTTTTGCTTAAGGATGAATCTATAGAAACTTATTATTCAGAGAAAAGCGTCTCAGAAGGTGCAACTGTACTGTCTTATTTAAAATCTTTTAGTGATACCTATGCAAGTATAAATGAATTATATATGGTGGATGTAGATAAGGCATCTCACATTATTAGTAGTGAAGAATTTATGAATGATAGTATAGATGTAAAGTTTATTAAAGAAGAGGATGCTCCTAATTCTTATCAGTATTATGGAATAGTTGAAGTAACTATGATGATGCTTTATGTAACATTATTTCCAATAGGATTACTTGGATTAGAAAAATCATCTGGAATAAAGGATAGAATAATTTTAACAGGATTATCTGATTTTAAATATTTTATTGGAAGAATTATTTCAAGTTTAATTCTAAGCATAATTATAATTACACCAGGATTTTTATTTTCACTCTTTAAATTAAAGTCAAATTGGGGAGACAATCCACTCATAACTTTTATGTATTTAATAGCTGCTGCTTTAATGATGGTTACCTTAGGAACTTTTGTTGGTTACGCAGTAAAGCAAAGAGATAGAGCAGCATTGTTCTTACAAGGACTTATTATTCCAGTCTTTTCTTTTCTAGGTGGATCTTATATATCACTACCTCTTGAAATGGATGGAATATTTAATTTAGTAACAAATATTTCTCCTTTAAGATGGTTAAATAAGGGCATATTTAAAGCTGCATATGAAGGAAGCTATTATTGCTTGAATGTAAGCTTAGTAATAAGTATTACAGTAACTATAACTTTATTTTATTGTCTTTATATATGTATTAGAAGGGAGAAGAGAGAAGTATGAGAAGTGTATATGCCTTAGTAAAGAATAATTTAAAGATAATGATATTAAAGAAACCTGCGTATACAATACTAACAGTAGTTTTTCCTTTGATTATATTTCTATTTGCCCCAAAGATTATAGATCAATCTATCACTGAAATAAATGTGGGAATATATGATGAAAGTAAATCTTTTTCTTCTAATAAATTAGATGAGTATTTGTCTGATATTGATATGATTAATCTAGTTGAAGTTAATAGTGAAGATGATTTAAAACAAAAATTTAATACTAGAGATATTTATTTAGGTATAATTATTGAGAAAAATATGGAGAAAAAGGTATTAAAAGGCGATAATTCAGGTGTGATTTTATATGGGATAGAAGGGGAAAACCTTCATGAAATATTAGATAAAGGACTATCTATTGAATTATCTAATATGATAAATTTAGCAAAAGTAAATGATGGTGACCTTGAAAAATATAAGTTGTCAGTTGAAAGAAAAGAAAAAGAAAAGATTCAAGTTTCATATAAAGATTTAAATGATGTTAAAAAGAGTCATAGTGTAAGTCAAAGCTTAATAGGATTCATAATTATGTTTGCTTTTTATAGAGCTATGAGTGGTTCGGGATTAATTAGCGAAGATAAAGAACAAAATATGTATACACGAATTCTTACGACTAGTGTAAAACCATGGCAATATTATTTAAGCAATATTATTAGTACAACTATTTTGTTATCTATCTTATTTACAATAAGTGTTATAGAAATAAATTTTGTTTCAACCATAGAAATTGGAGTTAGTAATCTTATGCTTATAACAATATTATTAATATTGGGAATAGTTTCAGTATCTGTAGGAACATTTTGTATGACCATAACTAATGATAGAGATTTATCAAGCATAATTAGTAACTTTGTTACAATATCATTTCTAGCACTAGGTGGGTGCTTTGTACCTTTATCCTACTTAAGTGGTACAATAAATAAAATATCATATTTTACTCCTATAAGATGGGCAATGGAAGCTATTAATAATGCACAGCAAGGAGCAGATATAAGTGTAATCGTAATGAATTTATTAGTGTTGAGTCTTTTTGGAGTTGTATTCTTTATTATTTCCGTTTATTGTATAAATAAGCGTGATAAGGTGGACAATGTAAGGTAGATATTTAGCTGTAATTTTAAGGATTCTAGAATAAATTTTAATTGTATTCAAGAGTATAAGATAACAGAATTCAATTAGAGCTGTTGAGAAACATTTTTCAACAGCTTTTATTTTGTAAACATATAAAATATGAATATGTAAAAACTAACAATGAATTGTAATAAAACTATAAAAACAAAGGAGAAAATATGGAAAGAACTTTAAATGATAAAAAAATAATATTAGAAAATACCTATATTAAATTACCAAGTAAATTCTTCACAACTCAATATCCTGAAAAGGTAAGAGAACCAAAGGTTGTTGCACTAAATAAAACCTTAGCAAAAAGCATAGGAATAGATGTAAGTTTCTTAGAAAGTGAGGAAGGAGCAAATTTTTTAAGTGGTAATAAAATTTTAGATGGTACAGCACCAATTGCACAAGCCTATGCAGGACACCAGTTTGGGTACTTTACTATTTTAGGTGATGGAAGAGCAGTACTTTTAGGAGAATACATCACAAAAGATGAAGAAAGAGTAGATATTCAGCTTAAAGGATCAGGTAGAACACCTTATTCTAGAGGTGGGGATGGTAAGGCATCTTTAGGGCCAATGCTTAGGGAATACATTATAAGTGAAGGAATGTATGCTTTAGGTATACCAACTACTAGAAGCTTAGCTGTAGTAACAACAGGAGAAGATGTTTTAAGAGAGGATTTCTTACCAGGGGCAATACTGGCTAGAATTGCAAAAAGTCATCTACGTGTAGGAACATTTCAGTTTGTTTCAAGTCTTGGAAATAAAGAGTACTTGAATGAATTAGCAGATTATACTTTAGATAGGCATTTTAAAGGTAGTTATAAAGGTAATCCGTATGAATATTTACTAAATGAAGTAGTAAAAAGACAAGCAGAATTAATTTCTAAATGGCAGCTTGTTGGTTTTATTCATGGAGTTATGAATACAGACAATATGTCTATAGCAGGAGAAACTATTGACTATGGTCCTTGTGCTTTTATGGATATATATGATCCAAGTACTGTATTTAGTTCAATAGATTTAAATGGTAGATATGCCTATGAAAATCAGCCTGGAATTGGTGGGTGGAATCTAGCAAGGTTTGCTGAAGCTATATTACCATTATTAGATGATGATAAGGATAAGGCAATTGAGATAGCAAATAGAGCTTTAGATAGATATAACCAATTATATTTAAATAATTGGTATTCAGGTATGAGAAAAAAGCTTGGTTTATTTAATGAAGAGGAAGTAGATAAGGATTTAATAGAAGGGCTTCTAAGTATAATGCTAAAATATAAAGCAGACTATACAAATACTTTCTATAACTTAACTATTGGAAAGTTTACTAGCATGGATATTTTCTATATGGATGAGTTTAAAAGGTGGTATACTTTATGGAATGAAAGATTGAGTAGACAAGATGAAGGCAAGGATGAAGTAAAAAAACTTATGGAAGAAAATAATCCAACTGTAATACCAAGAAATCATAGAGTAGAGGAAGCAATAGAAGCAGCAGTAAATAGAAATGACTATAGTGTAATGGAAAATCTTATAGCAGTTTTAAAAAATCCATATGATTACTCAAGTGTTAATGAAGAATATACAAAGTTGCCTAAAAATATAGACAAAGGATATAAAACCTACTGTGGTACATAAGATAGTATAGAAGATTGATAAATGAAGGATAGAAATTGCTAAAGAGACACCTGTTAAATTACAGGTGTCTTATTATTTTTATTAAAAAATACTTATTTTTTATGTTATTGATAAATTTTATCAATAACATTATTGATTAGAAATTTTTTCTAGTATATACTAATTAATGAAAAGACAATGAGAATCATATTCAACTGAAAGAAGGGGATTAGTTATGTCATTATCAATGATGTCTGTTGGTGAAAGTGGAAGAATTATTGAGTTTAGAGGAAAAGATAGTATGAAGCGTCATCTTCAAGATCTTGGTTTTATAAAAGGAGAAAAAATTGAAGTTGTTGGAGAGAATCAAAGTGGTTTAATTCTTTTAGTTAAAGGCGTAAAAATTGCTTTGAATCGTGGACTTGCTTCACTTATAGTGGTTAATTAAGTTTTGAAAGGAGTTTTTGATTATGACTTTAAAAGAATTAAAACCAGGTGAATCTGGTACAGTTAAGTCAATTGGGGAAAAGGGAGTTATGAGAAGAAGACTTATGGATATGGGAGTAACTCCAGGGGTTAGTATAAAAGTAATTAAGGTTGCACCATTAGGTGATCCTATAGAAGTTAATATAAGGGGATATGCACTTAGTTTAAGAAAAAGTGATGCTGAACAAATTATAGTAATCAAATAAGGGGGAGATTAAATGTCGTTAAGAATTGCACTGGCAGGTAATCCTAACTGTGGTAAGACTACTCTTTTTAATGAGTTAACAGGTTCAAAACAACATGTAGGAAACTGGCCAGGAGTTACAGTTGATAAAAAAGAAGGTAAGTATAAAAAGGATAATACTATAGAAATTGTAGATTTACCTGGAACATATTCCTTATCTCCATATTCTGCTGAAGAGATAATAGCAAGAGATTATATTGTTGTTAATAAACCAGATGTGGTAATAGATATAGTAGATGGTACTAACATAGAGAGAAATCTTTATCTTTCACTTCAAATTTTAGAAACTAGAGTCCCAACTGTTATAGCTATAAATATGATGGATGAAGTTGAATCAAATGGGGATAAGATAGATGCGAACAAGCTATCAAAATATCTAGGTGTGCCTGTAGTTCCAATAATAGCTAGAAGCGGAAAAGGTATTAGTGAATTAATGAATGTAGCTACTAAAGTAGGAAAAGAAAAGAGTGTATTAGAACATTTAGATATTTTCGATAATAATATACTTGAAGCTAGAGATAAAATTAAAGATATAATATCTTGTGAAGATGAATTAGAAAAGGAATGGAGAGCTTTAAAATTAGTTGAAGGAGATGAAATTGTAACAGCTCTTTTAAGTGAAGAAGAAAAATCTAAAGTACTTAAAGTTGTAGAAGTAGCAGAAAATAATTCTGATGGTGGGGATACTGAAGCTAGAATAGCAGATCTAAGGTATCAATTTATAGGTAAGGTAGTTAGAGTATCTGTTAAGAAGGGAGAAAGAAAAGTTAAAGAAACTAAATCAGATAAAATAGATAAGGTTCTTACTAATAGATTTTTAGCTCTACCCATATTTGCAGTAGTTATGTACTTGCTATTTGCTTGTACTTTTAGTGAGAATTTTTTATTTATTAAAGGATTTCCAAGCCCAGGTGTATGGTTAGCAGGCTTAGTAGAAAAAGGGTGGGAAATCTTTAGTAATTTAATTGAAGGACTTATAGTAAATTCATCTCCATGGGTTCATTCGTTAGTTATGGATGGGATTTTAAACGGTATTGGTGCTGTAATTGGATTTATACCATTAGTATTGGTGTTATATATACTTATTTCATTTCTTGAAGATAGTGGTTATATGGCTCGAGTAGCCTTTGTTATGGATAGAATTTTCCGTAGATTTGGTTTGTCAGGGCGTTCATTTATTCCTTTACTTATGGGATTTGGTTGTGGGGTGCCAGCGATAATGGCAACTAGAACTTTAGATTCAGAAAAAGACAGAAAAATTACCACTATTATAACAGGTTTTATGCCATGTGGGGCTAAATTGCCCATATTTGCAATGTTTGTTTCAATATTCTTTAAAGATGGAAATAAGACTTTAGTAACCTATTCTATATATATGTTAAGTATTGCTATAGCAATTATTGTTTCTTTATTATTAAATAAGTTTGTTTATAAATCAGAAGTATCTAATTTTGTAATGGAATTACCTCAATATAGAATTCCTACTGCTAAATCGATAGGTATTCACGGATGGGAAAAAGTAAAGGGGTTTGCAGTAAAGGCAGGTACAGTAATTTTTATTTCTACTATCTTAATTTGGGGACTTTCAAACTTTAATATAAATTCATTTAATGGTGTGAATAAAGAAAATAATGAAAATGGAAGTATAATGTGCGATATGGAAGAAAGTTTTCTAGCATCTGCTGGTAATGTAATTGCGCCAGTATTTAAACCTTTAGGATTTGGAGAGTGGAAACCAGCAGTAGGTGTAGTTACTGGGTGGGTTGCTAAAGAAAATGTTGTTGTTACATTTGCACAATTATATGATGAAGATGTAACTGATGAATACTTAGAAGAGTTTTTTAGTAAGTACACACAGGGAGAGCTTGATGAGCTTGGATTTGAAGGTGGTATATATGATTCTGAAGCAGCAAGAGGTATATACTCTGAAGGAATTCTGTTTGAAGGAGAGGATGAAAATGCACTTTCATCTATGAAAAAAGACATTTCATCTAAGGCAGCAGCTTATGCATATATGGCATTTAATCTATTATGCATGCCATGCTTTGCAGCAGTTGGTGCTATGAAGAGAGAGTTAAAGTCTTGGAAGTTAACAGGTATAGCGATTAGTGTTCAAATGGTGACAGCCTATATTGTAGCATTATTAATAAATATATTTGGAAGCTTAGTAGGTTAGAGAATGAATAGAAAAGAGAGTGACTACTTACTAGTTAAAAAGGTTAACATAGAGAAGGAAGCTATCTTTTTAAAATTAAGAGAAAATGGTTTTAGAATTACTAATCAGAGAAAACTTATAATTGATATTATTTTCAATAAAGAATGTACAAGCTGTAAAGAAATATATTGGGAGGCATCTAAGAAGGATTCATCAATAGGAATAGCAACTGTATATAGAATAATAAAAAGTCTTGAAGAAATAGGAGCTATAAATAGAAAGAATCTTTATAAAATATCAAGTGAAGAAATTGATATTTTAAATGGTGAAGGTGTTGTAGTTCTTAAGAATAAAAAAACATTTAAACTTTCTGAGGAAGATTGGAAAAAGATAATTAGAATAGGGCTTTATGAGGCAGAGGGGTTAAATATTAATGATATTGACTCCATAGTTATAAAGAAGGTTAATGATGAAAAGGAGGAGATAATGTGATTGATTTTATTGTTGTTGGCATTGTCTTAATCTTAGTTGTGTCAGCTATGGCTTATAGGCATAAATCAAAAAAGTCTGGTAAATCTTCTTGTGGTTGTAGTTGTGAAAACTGTAAGTCATCTTGTAGTAATTTAAAATATAAATAACTCTAAAAAACCTAGTCTTACTTTGACTAGGTTTTTATTACAAGGTATGTAAAAAGATATTATCATCACTGTTCCACTAATTATAGTAGATAATTAGTGGAACAAAAATAATATTGTTAGATTATAAACTTTGACCTAAACAGTTTGTATCATCAGCTATATCTCTAACATCGTCTTGTAAGTCACAAATATCGCTTTGAATAGATCTTAGGATATTCTTTATTCTATTACTTACGCAGCAACGACTTTCAAATAAAGCATCATCTAGATTATTAAAGCATTGATTTAAGCAGTTAATAGCATTATTAGTATTCCTTAATTGATTTTCGAAAGCTCTTAATGCTCTTTCTGTTTTCTCATCTATTGGACTATTATCAAATCTTCTTCCGCAGCAAAGACGTCTGTCATCACGATCCCTATCCCTATCACGATCTCTATCACGATCCCTGTTACAATCTCTATCACGGTCACGATCTCTATTGCATTCACATTCGCTACTTAAAAAAGAAGTATTGTTATAAAAATTATCTCTATAGTTACGGTAAGCTTCTGCTATTTCAGAATAATTATTATTATTTTCACACATAGTAAATCCACCTTTTCATCTTTTTGTTATTTATTTTTTATCCATTCGTATAATTTATCTTATGTAGATAATAGGCAAATGGTGATAAAAAAATAAAAAGTGTACAATAATATTTTTTTGTAGATATCTTTTTACTTTAAAGTAGTCTTTATATGTATTTAAAGTTTTAGATATTATATTTATAGACAAATATTATAAAAATTAGGTATACTAAGGAAGAAGCAATAAAGATGAATAGGGGGAGCACTAATGAGTATAGGGAAGGTGCAAGAAAAAATAAGAAGTTTAAATAATGTAAGAAATATTCCGAAGGAATATCTTGATAAATGTGATGAAATAATTAGAATATTAATAGATTCTAATGAAATATACACTTTAGTTAGTAAGGATTCAAGTGAAGAATTTATAAAAAGTGGTAGGGGCGATATAAGATATGGTATACATGAAAATCTTCCTACAATGTGGCTTTTTTCTGAAGAAAAGATAGCTAAGGAATATGCTGATTATTATAATTTAAAGCTTGAAGGGGAATATTTAATTAAAAAAATACCATTTGAAGAGCTATCATTAGAATCATATAGAGCCATGTTTTCAGGTGTTACGAAGCTTATTATAGACGAAGGAAGAGAATATTTAGCATGTAGCTTATATGATTTGGTAAATCAATGTTTAATAAAAAATGGACAAGATCCTATACTAGAAAGAAAAGAGTATATTGTTATGAATATACTAAATAGCATTAAGTATGGTAATACAAAGTTATGGGTAGTACCAAAGAAAGGGACAACTTTTAATGATATAATATTTAATAAATTTGCTCCTGCAATAGAAGGTGGCTCTGTAAGATTTTTTATAAACAAGAATGAAAGTAGTGCTTATTCGAAGAAATTAGGACATACTAATGGTATTTCTATAGATTTAGATATGAGCAGTTTTAATGCTACCATCGAGAGTTTATTAAAAAGTGAAGCTAAGGGAGTAATATTTATTATAAATAATATAGAATCAAATATAACTATAGAAAAGTTAAATTCTCTGTTAAGCAAGATGAATTAGAAAGCATTGACAAAGTATTATCAATGGAATATAATTCAAGTCAAACAAAATAGTATAGGCTACGATAGGGAAAAGTATTATAGAATACAGTTTTAAGAGAGAAAATGTCACCGGCTGTAAGCATTTTTAAATATGACTATAAGAAAAACTACCCAGGAGCTATGATTTAGTAACTTATTTAAAGCGAAATATCATCGGTGAAAATCGATAAAATGTAAGAGAAGAATTGAATTTTTTAATTCAATTTGGGTGGAACCACGGATAATTAGCATTCGTCCCAAGTAGGGATGAGTGCTTTTTTTATATATTATTAAGAGGAGGTAGAGAAATGAGTATTAAAGTAAAGTTAAAAGATGGGTCAATAAGAGAAGTAGAAGAAAACTTAACTCTTTTAAACCTAGCAAAAAGCATTAATAGGAATCTTGCTAAAAAAGCAATTGTAGGTGAAGTTAATAGCACCTTAGTAGATTTAAATTATATGATAAAAGACAATGATGAGGTAAATATTCTAACAGCTGATAATGATGAAGCAATTGAGGTTATTAGACATTCTACCTCCCATATAATGGCACAAGCAGTAAAAAGGTTGTATAAGGATGCAAAACTAGCAATAGGTCCATCAATAGAAAATGGTTTTTACTATGATTTTGATATTGAGAAGCCTTTAACTATTGAAGATTTACAAAAGATAGAAAATGAAATGAACGATATAATTAATGAAAATTTACAATTTGAAAGGTTTGAGGTTTCAAGAGAAGAAGCTCTTAAGATTATGGAGGAAAACAATGAATCCTATAAAATAGAACTTATTAATGACTTACCTCAAGGAGAAAAAATATCTCTTTATAGACAAGGAGAATACGTAGACCTTTGTAGAGGACCTCACATACCTTCAACTAAATATGTAAAAGCTTATAAATTGACAAGTGTTAATGGTGCATATTGGAGGGGCAATGAAAAGAATAAAATGCTTCAAAGAATTTATGGAGTAGCATTTAAAAATAAAGAATTATTAGATAAACATTTAGCCAATATTGAAGAAGCCAAGAAAAGGGATCATAGAAAACTAGGTAAGGAATTGAAGTTATTTACATTTGTTCCAGAAGGACCAGGCTTCCCATTTTTTCTTCCAAAGGGTGTAGTTTTAAAAAATACTCTTATAGAATTTTGGAGAGAGCTTCACAGATTGGCAGGATATGTGGAAGTTGAAACACCTATTATGCTAAATAAGCAGTTATGGGAAACTTCAGGACATTGGTATCATTACAAAGAAAATATGTATACTTCAATGATAGATGAAGAAGAGTTTGCACTTAAGCCAATGAATTGTCCAGGTGGGATGTTAATTTACAAATCTGAAGCACATTCTTATAGAGATTTTCCAATTAGGGTTGGTGAGCTTGGAAGAGTTCACAGGCATGAACTTTCAGGAGCATTACATGGTCTTATGAGAGTAAGAGCCTTTACACAGGATGATGCTCATATATTTATGTTACCTAATCAAATAAAGTCTGAAATCAAGGGAGTAGTAAAGCTTATAGATGAAGTATACTCTAAATTTGGTTTTAGCTATAAGGTTGAGTTATCTACAAGACCAGATGATTCCATGGGTAGTGATGAGGATTGGAATTTAGCAGAAAGTTCATTAAAGGGGGCATTAGAAGAGTTAAACCTAGACTATATAATAAACGAAGGTGATGGCGCTTTTTATGGTCCTAAGATTGACTTTCATTTAGAAGATAGCCTAGGAAGAACATGGCAATGTGGAACAATTCAATTAGATTTCCAACTTCCTCAAAGATTTAATTTAGATTATATAGGTAAAGATGGTGAAAAGCATAGGCCTATTGTAATTCATAGAGTTATCTTTGGAAGTATTGAAAGATTTATAGGAATTTTAATTGAGCATTTTGCAGGAAAATTCCCAACTTGGCTTGCTCCAGTTCAAGTTAAAGTATTACCTATATCAAATAAGTTTGAAGAATATTCAAATAAAGTAAGAGATGTATTAAATGAAGCTGGAATAAGAGTTGAATTGGATGATAGAGATGAAAAGATAGGTTATAAAATTAGGGAAGCAAGAAATGAAAGAGTACCATATATGGTTGTAATAGGTGAAAATGAAGAAAGCTTAAATAAGATATCCCTTCGTAGTAGAAAAAATGGTGATGAGGGTGTTGTTAATTTAGATGAATTAATTTCAAGGATAAATGAGGAAGTAGAAAATAAATCTTTATAGGTTGAAAATTAAGAAATATTTTTTGTAAAATTGCAAATGCTATTCTTGAGGTGATATATATGGCAAATAGAATAGTTGAAACAGTAAAAAAAAGCGGCGAAATTTCAGATTATGTTTTAAGCAATGGTGAAACTATTTCAAAAGAAGTAGGAGTAGAAAGAGCTAAAAATGGAGAAATTGAAGGGGTTATTATAGCTCATTCAAGAAAAGGTGAAGAATACTTAAGAACTAAGCCTGATGGAGAAGAAGGCAACAATCTTTCTTCAATGAATAAAGAATAAAAGAAATACTCTGCAAATAATTGCAGAGTATTTTTAATTATCTTTTTTTTATTATTGTTATCTTTTAAGTTGTTTATTACATTTACTATGCACCTGTGAAGCAGCTATAGTGGTACAAATACATATTACGACTATTATCAAAATATCTTCATAAAATGAAGGAAAAGAAATTAAGAAGAAAAGAGACAATAAGAAACCAATTAAACTATAAGCTAAAGTTCTCATAACTTTACCCCTATTTATAGTTATATTTTACCATAAAGTAATTAGGATTAAACATTCAATTGTTATAATATGGCTTATAGTGTAAAATTAAATTATAATTTAGTTTTAGGGGAAGATTATGATTAATAGAAAGTATTTTTCAATAAATAGCAAGAGGGATATGGAAAAATTAATGGAGGAATATAATTATTTTCATGATAGTTGTATAAGTGAAATTAGTTATGAAAGTGGAGCATATGTTAATGATGATTTAAGTATGCAACCCATTAATGATAAGAGAATTTTAAAGGTAGTTTTTCAAAGGCAAGAAAATCCAAGAAATTTAGAGATTAAGTTTAATAAGTTAATTAGATTAAATCTTGCTCCTGAATCAGAAGATTATGATTGTATAATTTTAGGGGCAACCATGGAAATTAAAGATGGAAATATATATTGGATAAATGAAGAAAATATTCCTATTGATAGAATAGATAACTATAGGCATTATACTTGGGTTATAGCTAAAGAGGGAGAGTATAGCTTTTATTAATATAAAAGAAAAGGTTTAGGGGTGGTGAAAATTGTTAAGAAACCATGGAGTATAAATGAGGTAAAGCGGATTTTACACATATTTTATAATATTAAATCATTTGATATTAAAGAGATTATTCCATTAAAATCAGGTGCTTCTTCCGAGTGTTTTCATGTCATAACAAATAATGGTGAATATATATTAAAAGATATAGAAATGGATTTTATGAATCATCCAGATATAGAGCCCCTCGTTAATAATGAATTGTCCTTAATAGGAATACCTGTATCAAAGTTTTATGTAACCTGTGATGGGTTTTATGTAGGAGAATATAATGGACATACCTTTCATCTTCAAAGCTTTATAGAAGGGGAAATATTACAAGTTAATACTGCTCCTAAGTGGTTTATGAAAGAGAGTGCTAAAATACTTGGTGAAATTCATAATGGTTTAAAGGATTTACATTCTTTAGATAAAGGGATTTCAAAGGGATTTTTCGTGGTGATGAATCCTAAATCTGCTTTAGAATCTTATAAAAAATCTTTGGAAATAGCTAAGGAAAGAAATGAAGTAGTTGCAATTGAGGATTTAACATATAGAATTGAACTTTTAAATAAGTTGAAAAATATTGATTTAGATATGGAGAAATTCACCTATAAAAATACTCATGGTGATTATTTTATAAGTCAAATTATATGTAAAGGCAATAAGATTAATGGAGTGATAGATTTTACTTCTGCCTGTATTCATCCAGCTTGCTATGAGATAATAAGGTCATATTCCTATGCAGATCCTAAATGCATAAATGGGGAAATAGATGTAAAGAATCTTAAAGAATATGTTAACGAATACGTAAAGGTAAGTGATTTAAGTGACTATGATATAAAAATGATGCCTTATCTTTATTTTTACCAACTTGGTGTAAGTGATTATTATAAGAATTATTTCAATGCCAATGATAAAAACAAAGATGCACTTTTTCACTATGCACATTGGTCAACAGAATTATGTAGGTGGTTTGAAAATAATATAGAGAGTATCTTTTTAGGTTGATGTAATATATTGATGAAATTAAAATATTAAACTTTAGATAAAAGGAGATAAGAACTATGACAGAAAGAGAAAAAATGATTGCAGGGGAAGCTTATAATCCTGCTGATAAGGAATTAATAGATTTAAGATTTAATGCAAGAATACTAACAGAGGAGTATAACAAAACTTCTATTAGAGACAAGGAAAAAAGAAGTGAACTATTAAAAAAATTATTTGGAACAACAGGTGAAAAAATTTATATTGAACCTAATTTTAATTGCGATTATGGATGTAATATACATGTAGGAGAGAATTTTTATGCAAATTATAACTGCGTATTTTTAGATGTTTGTGAAATAAGAATTGGGGATAATTGCTTTGTAGCTCCACAGGTTGGAATATATACAGCAACCCATCCACTAGATGCTAAGGAAAGAATTAGTGGAACAGAGTTTGGTAAACCTATAACAATAGGAGACAATTGTTGGATAGGAGGTAGCGCAACAATAGTTCCTGGAGTTACTTTAGGAAATAATGTTGTAGTTGCTGCTGGGGCTGTAGTTACTAAGAGTTTTGGAGACAATGTTGTAATTGGTGGAAATCCAGCTAAAATCATAAAGGAATTATAAAGGTAAAATATTTAGAATCTAAATCAATAAAATTACTTTTAATCATTTATATGGGAAAATATATGGTATAATTATACATATTAATATTTATATATTTGTATATTTATATGTTTATTTCTTTATTTGTTTGTTGGTAGGTGAATAATTATGGTTGGAGTATATTTTAGTGGAACAGGAAATACAAGATACTGTCTTGATAAATTTTTAAGTGAGTACCAGGGGGAAGAGAAGAGTTTTTCCATTGAAGATCCAAATGTAGTAAATGTCATTAGACAAAATAAAGATATTGCATTTGCGTATCCAATATATTTTAGCAATTTGCCTAAAATAGTTAGAGATTTTATAGAAATAAACCAGAAAGAATTTAATGGGAAAAATATTTTTATTATATCAACCATGGGATTATTTAGTGGTGATGGAGTAGGATGTTCAGCCCGTTTATTAAAAAAATATGGAGCTAATATATTAGGTGGGTTACATTTAAAGATGCCTGATTGTATTGGTGATGAAAAGGTATTGAAAAAATCCTTAGAAGAAAATAAAGCTATAGTAAAAAAGGCTGAAGAAAAGATAAAAGAATGTGCTAATAAATTTAAAGCTGGAGTGCCTTTAAGGGAAGGATTAGGTTTTAAATATCATATAGTTGGCTTATTGGGTCAGAGATTATGGTTCTATAATAGGACTAAGAGCTACACTGATAAGTTTGAGGTTAAAAGTGAAAGATGTGTTGGATGTGGTAAATGTGTTGCAGTATGTCCAATGAATAATATTGAATTAGATAACGATAAAGCTAAGGGGAAAGGCAAGTGTACAATGTGTTACCGTTGCTTTAGTAATTGTCCAAAGCAAGCAATTACAATTCTAGGAAAAGAAGTTCAAGAGCAATGTAAGATTGAGAAGTATATATAATAAGAAATCATGTTATTATATACAATAACAATTACTGGTGGTATAAGATATGAAGTTCTGACTTTTTCACTAATAAAAGAAGGGATTTAGCTTATTTTTTGTGCTAGATCCCTTTTTAATAGTTCTAGTAAAGTCCCATTAGAATTATAAAGCATAGAACACTAAGAATTACTGTTATAGTAATAAAACAATTCTTTATTATATTTATATTATAGGAATTCTTAGATTTTAAATATAAATTAATATCTTCTATATCTAAATTAGTGTCATCTATTTTAATATATGAATTAAATAATTCATCATATAAAACATCATCAGCCTTTAAAGTTTCAGAGTCAGCATCTTTTGGTAGCTTTTCTCCCTTAAGATACTCTAATTTCCATAGGTAAAAAGTAGCTTTTCTCATAAATATCCCCCATATGTTTTTCTTTCATTATAAAGTTAATAATATGACTTGTAAATAGCTTGAATCAAGCTACTTCTAAGCAAAAAAACTGGCCTAAGCCAGTTTTTATTCTAATTCAAAAGTTCCAGTATAAAGTTGATAATACTTTCCTTTTTCCTTAATTAAAGATTCATGACTACCACGTTCAATTATTCTTCCTTTTTCAAGAACCATAATAACATCTGAATTCTTAACAGTTGAAAGTCTGTGAGCAATAACAAAGACAGTTCTTCCTTCCATAAGTGAATCCATTCCTCTTTGAACTATAGCTTCTGTGTGGGTATCAATAGAAGAAGTAGCTTCATCTAGAATCATAACAGGTGGATCAGCAACAGCAGCACGTGCAATTGAAATAAGTTGTCTTTGACCTTGAGATAAATCACTTCCATCTCCAGATATTATAGTGTTATATCCATCAGGTAACATTCTTATAAATCCATCTGCATTAGCTAATTTAGCAGCTTCTATACATTCTTTATCAGTAGCATCAAGTCTACCATAACGAATATTTTCCATAACTGTTCCTGTAAATAGGTTAACATCTTGAAGAACAATACCTAAGGATCTTCTTAAGTCATCCTTTTTAATTTTATTTATATTAATACCATCATATCTAATTTTACCATCAGCAATATCATAAAATCTATTAATTAAATTAGTTATTGTTGTCTTACCAGCACCTGTTGCACCAACAAAGGCTATTTTTTGCCCAGGTTCCGCATATAGGGAAATATTGTGAAGAACTATCTTTTCTTCATTATATCCAAAGTCTACATCAAAGAATCTAACTTCACCTTTAAGCTCTGTATAAGTAACAGTTCCATCACTATGAGGATGTTTCCAAGCCCAATGATGACTATGCTCCTTAGTTTCTATAAGCTCACCATTCACCTTGTTTACATTTACTAAAGTAACATATCCTTTATCTTCTTCCCACTTTTCATCTATTAGTTCAAATATTCTTCCAGCACCTGCAATTGCCATTACAATTGAGCTTAATTGCTGAGAAACTTGGCTAAGAGGCATAATAAAGCTTCTTGAAAGTTGTAAGAATGAAGCAATCATACCTAAAGTTAAAGTTCCAACTCCACTTAGACTTACATTAGTAACACCTAGAATAGCAAGTCCACCTCCAACAATAGCCATAGAAACATAAAGAATATAGCCCATATTATTCATTAAAGGTCCAAGCATATTTGCAAATCTGTTAGCTTCAGTAGCATTTTTACATAGCTCTTCGTTCTTTTGGTTAAATAGCTCTTTTGCCTTATCTTCATGGCAAAATACCTTGACAACCTTTTGACCATTTATCATTTCTTCAATATAACCATTAACATCCCCAAGAGATTTTTGTTGGCTTACAAAGTATTTACTAGATTTACTAGTAATATTTCCAACAACCTTAAGAATAATAAAGGTAAATAGGACAACAAAGATAGTTAACCAAAGGCTTAAAGTAAGCATTGAAACAAATACAGCTACAATAGTTACCACAGAGGAGAATAGCTGAGGAATAGATTGTGTAAGCATTTGCCTTAAGGTGTCAGTATCATTTGTGTAGTGACTCATAATATCACCATGAGAGTGAGTATCAAAATACCTTATAGGAAGTTTTTGCATTTTCTCAAACATTTCATCCCTTATTTCTTTAAGTACTCCCTGTGCAATAACAACCATAACTCTGTTATAAAATAGGGTGGCAATAACACCTATTAAATAAATTCCAGCCATTATAAGAATTAATCTAGCTAGTCCAGAAAAGTCAGGCACAGCCTCAAGTAAAAGGGGAGTGATATAGTCATCTATAAGTATCTTTAGGAATAATGTAGATACAACACTTGCTACAGCACTTAGTAATATACTAAATAAAACAAAAATAAATTGTATTTTATATTTACTTATATAGGAAAGAAGTCTTTTTAATGTTTTTGAGTCTGCTTTCTTACTCATTGTCACTTCCTCCCTTCATTTGTGATTCGTAAACTTCTTTGTAAATTTCACTTGTTTTTAATAGTTCTTCATTGGTACCAATTGCAGTAACATTACCATCATCCATTACAATAATCTTATCTGCATCTTGTATAGAAGAAACTCTTTGAGCAATTATAACCTTAGTTGTATTTGGTATTTCTTCTTTAAAGGCTTTTCTAATTAAAGCATCTGTCTTAGTATCAACAGCAGAAGTAGAGTCATCTAAAATTAATATTTTAGGCTTCTTTAACAGAGCACGTGCGATACATAGACGTTGTTTTTGACCACCAGATACATTAGTACCACCTTGTTCAATATAAGTATCATATCCTTTAGGGAATGTTTCAATAAAGGAATGAGCTTCTGCTAATTTACAAGCACGAATAAGCTCTTCATCTGTGGCATTTTCATTACCCCAGCGTAGATTTTCTTTAATGGTTCCAGAAAACAACACATTTTTTTGAAGTACAACTGCAACTTCATTTCTAAGTGTTTCAATGTCATAATCTCTAACATCAATTCCACCAACATTAACTGACCCACTAGTTACATCATAAAGTCTCGGTATAAGTTGAATTAGAGAAGATTTAGAGGAACCTGTTCCACCTAAAATACCAACTGTATCACCGGAATTTATCTTAATGTTTATATTATTTAAGCAAAGCTTGTCTGCGTTTTTTGAATAAGAGAAATTAACGTTTTTAAATTCTATATCCCCATTATTTACTGTCATAACAGGTGAAGGTGGGTTCTTTAAATCTATTTCTTCATCTAATACTTCTACAATTCTTTCTGCAGATGCTCTTGATATTGTAATCATAACTATAATCATTGAAAGCATCATAAGGCTTGAAAGAATTTGAGTAGCATAGCTTAATAAGCTCATAAGTTCACCAGTACTTAAACCTAAATTAGCATTACCACCAGAAGCTACAATAGCTCTTGCTCCAAACCATGAAATAAATATGGTAGTAGCATACATGCAAAGTTGCATAAGTGGGGCATTATAAGCCACTGTTTTTTCAGCCTTAGAGAAATCTTTATATATTTCATTAGATACATCTTCAAACTTATCTATTTCAAAATCTTCACGTACAAAGGATTTAACAACTCTTATTCCATGTAGATTTTCTTGTACAATACTATTTAACTTATCATAAGTTTTAAAAACTCTTTTAAAAATAGGATGAACCCTTGTCATAACAAACCATAATCCAACACTTAAAACTGGTACAGTTACTAAGAATATTAGTGATAACTTTACATCTATAGTAAATGCAGCAAAAAGTGAAAGTATAAGCATTATTGGTGCTCTAACTGCCGTACGTATTATCATTTGATATGAATTTTGAACATTAGTTACATCTGTTGTAAGTCTTGTTACAATACTTGAAGTAGAGAATTTATCAATATTTGAGAAGGAATAATCCTGCACTTTATAGTACATATCCTTTCTAAGGTTCTTTGCAAATCCAGCTGAAGCAATGGCAGCCTTTTGACCAGACATTATCCCGAAAAATAATGAAATAGCCGCAGAAATAAGTAATGCTATACCCATCTTTAGAATAAAAGGCATATTTCCTTTATCTATTCCATAATCAATTAGATTAGCCATAAGGATAGGGATAACAACTTCCATAGTTACTTCAAAGCACATAAAAATTGCAGATAAAATAGAATCTTTTTTAAATTCTCTGATGCTTTGTGCTAACTTTTTTATCATATGATTACCTCCTGTATTAATTAGTTGTTGCATATAGTTTCTAATAGAAACAATGTTTGATATCCAACAATATCTACAAATAAAAAAGTCGATAATTACGACTTTTATTGAAGGTTGTTTTTCATTCTTTCAATATAAGATTGTAGGGTTTCTAGTTCTTCATCTGAAAAACCCTTAGTTAAAAGTTTTTCTATTGTTTCCTTATCTTCATTAATAAGCTCTGATATTTTACTAGCCTTAGGAGTTAATACCAACTTTTTTAATCTAGCATCATAAGGAACAGAATGTCTTTCTACAAGTCCTTTTTGAACCATTAAGTTTACAACCTTAGAAGCAGTAGAACGAGTAACACCAAATTCTTCTTCTAGGTCTTTTTGAAATACATCTCTATCTAAATTGTGTGATAAATAAGTTATAATCCAACCATTAGTACCTGTTATTTGATCCACAACTTTTTTATTTAGATGCTTATCTACATACCTCTTAATCATGTTGTTTAAGCCCCTAAGTTCAATTCCAATCTTGCGATCTTTCACTAAAAAACCTTCTTTCTAAATTGTAGCATATACAACTGTTTGATATACAACAATTATAATAAAAAAACTTTTAATAATCAATAGAAATTATATACGCTAAAGAATATTATTAATATTCTTTAGCGTATATAATTTACCTAAAAAGTTAATTAAAGTGAGAAGAAATATGTATTTAAAAAAACTTTGTTTTCCAATTTTATGGCGGATATTATTTATAATAAGCTGCTTAGTTTGCTCTGAAAAATATTTTATTTATACAAATTTTATTTTCTATTTAGGTATAATAATTTATTTTTATAAGTGTGGTGATTTTAGTTTTATTGAATTAAAGTATAATCTTAAAAAAGGGGAAAAATTTGAGGCTCCAGTTGTAATAACTGCAGTGGGAATGATTTTGTATGCCTAAAGCATTCACTTGTTAGAACTTTAATAAATTAAGGGGTAGGGATAATGAATAATGATAATAATAATTGGCGTATACCTATAAACTGTATATCCATAGGCTTTGCTTTTACAGTAATTACAGTTAATTTCTTTTGGCTCCAGTATATTTTACCTGTTATTGGTGTGGCTCTTTTATACCTTGGTTTTAGAGCTTTGCATAAGGAGAATAAATGGCTTAATGCTGGATGGATTTTTTCTATAATAAATGTATTACTTCATATAGCAAACCTAATATATACATGTACACCACTAAACACAAAATTTGATAATATGTATATAATTTTATTTGTTTTAACCGCTTTTGAATTATGTTTCATTTTTATATTTAGGCATGGTTTGAAGCTTTTAGCGGAAAAAGGGAATATAAAACTTAAAAGAGATCCTCTTTTAGGATTGGGAGTTTGGAAGATTTTAATGATTATCAGTGTATTAATAGGGATTGGAAGTCTTTGGTGGATTTTTGTTCTATTAATGCTATTTTATTTTTACACAATCTATTCCTTAGGAAAATTGGCAGAGGAATTTGGAGACTTGCCATTTGAACCTATGGAAGAAATAGAAAAAAACATTAGTAAAAAGATAATCATTGGATATGGGTTAGTTTGTATATTAATAATTTCTATTTGCTGTGTAACTTTTTATCACATTGAACTTGAGGAAACTGAACTAAAAACTTCCAGTACTCAAGAAATGAGGGAAGCACTTATTGAAAAGGGTTTTCCAAAGGATATTATTAAGGACATATCAGATGATGAAATTATGCTACTAACGAATCCGATATATGTTGATTTTTCAAGTGAAACATTGAATTATGGTTATAATTTAGAAGCTACTAGTATCTATATTGAATTAGAAGATAATAGCATGTATTCAGTTCAATATTTTAATTGGAAAGATGGTAAAGCTTATTGGAGAGATAATTTTTCTGTAAGCTGTAGCGAAGTATTAAAATTAATAAGTGGAAGGTTGTTATATGAAGAAAAAGGGATAGAAAAAATAGCTTTAATACCTAAACTAAAAAATGAATTAATTACATCAAATGATTGGTTTGGTAACCTACTTGAAAGTTGGACAATTACTGGAAGTGTAAATTATCCTTTTGGTTCAACTAAACAACGTGGATATGTTTTTTATAAATTAGATTTAAAAGAAGATGTTTGTTTTGGTGGAAATATATTTAATTATGCACATTATATTCTACCATTTAGAGTTCCCTATTCTGAGGCAGAGGAAACTAACAATTTATTTAATGAAAACTTAAGACAGCACTACACAAATTTTAAAACTAAAGCCTATAGAGAAACTAATGAGTAAAGGTTAAGTGATAATATATGAAAATATGCTACTAGACTATGAAGATAAATTAATTTGGATTAAAAATGTTAAGGAGTTGAAGATGATATTATAATGACAGAGGAAATCTTTAATAGAATAGAATCAAAACTTAATAAATTTAAATTTTCTTCTATGAATTATATAGATTATGAGGATATATGTAATTATGAAATTAAGGTGGAAAATGATAATATAATTTTAATATATGGATTTAATTATGAAGGTAAAATGAATGAATATCACTGGGCAACAGATTCTATGGTGTATCTAATAGATTATTTAAAGGATAAGAAGGAGTTTTTGGTAACCTTTATACCTCATGAATGGGTTTCAAAGCTAGAGGAGGTAGGGCTAATAGTTAGAAATGCTTGGCGTGACTACTTTAAGTGCAATCTTAATGAAATAGAGCCTTCAGATAACTTTGAATTTTTAACTATAGAAGAATGTGAAGAAGCATCAAAAGTAACTATGATGTGCAAAAATCAAAGTAGGGGTTTTACTGGACAAACATCTAAATGGATGAAGGAATGGATTAGTAATACGGAGATATATGGGAGTAACACAGGAACAAGAAACAATGGAGTAATCATTGAGATAGGTATTAATAATGAAATAATAGGTGTTATATGTGTTGCTACATATGGACATGAAAGCAAAAATGGGCCAATACTTTGGATTAGAGAGGTAGTTGTTATTCCTCGATTTCAAAACAAGGGAATAGGTAGAAAGCTGATACTAAAAGCGCTTGCCTATGGTAAGAAGCATAATGCTACTAAAGCCTTCCTTACTGCTGATGAATGTAATTCTCCTGGAATTCATTTGTATACAAGCATTGGATTTGTACCTAGTGAAGAAAAAAGCCAAATAGATATGATCAAGAGTTAAAAATAATAAAGAAGATTGTAAATAGTATAAGTCATATGGATAGATAATCTAAAGTTAGGAGGTGAATATTTATGAAGTTAAAGAAACTATCCTTAATTCTGATACTAGGCTTCACTTTGTTTCTAGGATCTAATATCACCAATAAATTAAAGTGTGAATTTACTAATCTTACACCTGCAGAAGTTCAAATAAATGAAGCTACTTATTTACTTACTGATAAAATCATATCTAATGAGGGTGTTCATGAAAAGATTGGTGAAATAACTAAGGTACATGAAATTGTATCTTATATGGAAAATGATAATCAATATAAGAATCCAGGGAAAATATACAAACTTAAGAATATGGAAATAGAATAAGGGATAGGAGTAGAGGTTAACAATAGGATTTATATAGCAAAAAAACAAAGTTTATGAGATAGTACAATTATAAAAAGAGGATCCAATTATTATATTGAATCCTCTTTTATAATACTATTTATTAAATATATTTACTTAGGAATTTAGATATACCATTCCAATACATATCAGGGTTTACTTTACTAGATTTAGCATGTCCAGCCTCTTCAACTACTAGCTTCTCTTTTGGTGCAGAACAAGCATTATACAGTTGTTCTAGCATAGAAAAAGGCACAAAATCATCCTTATCTCCATGAATAAATAGTGTAGGAGTTTTAGATTTTTTTACTTGTTCTAATGGAGAAGCATCCTTTAACCAATAGCCAGCTCTAAATTTTCCAATTAAACTAGCTGTATGCATCATTGGAAAAGGTGGTAATCCAAAAAGTTCATCTAATTGGTAAGAGAATTGGTCCCAAGCTGATGTATATCCACAATCTTCAATTATAGCTTTAACATTAGAAGGTAAATTCTCACCAGAAACATTCATTACAGTTGCAGCACCCATAGATACCCCAAATAAAACTATTTCTGAATCCTTGTCCACATCTATTATATAATTAATTAGGTCAATTATATCTAACCTTTCATCCCAACCCATTCCAATATAGTCACCTTCGCTCATTCCATGTCCTCTTAAATCTGGTATAAGAACATTATATCCCATGTCATAAAACTTTTTTCCATAGTTAGACATAAGCTTTCCTTCAGAAGTATAACCATGCACTGTGATAACCCATTTGTTTGAATTATTCTTTAGTAAATAATTATATAGTTTTAGTCCATCCTTAGATGTTCTATAAAGAGATTCATAACCACTGTCGTTAAGTAACCAAGCTTCAGCGTCAATGTTAACTTCACCGCTTGTTTCAGTTTGAGATATGGCTTCTGTACTTTCTTCATCAGATCCAAAAACTATTGATTTATCTGTTGTAGGATCTAAGGCTAAATTATATAAGTAGTTTCCTCCAAAACCCAGAGCTAATCCAATTATTATTGCAATACAAATTATTATCTTTTTTACTTTACTCATTACTTTTCTCCTTATTTAAATTTATTAAATTATAGCATATTTATTTTGATAGTCAAAGTAAATGTCGCATAGAATAGGATGTGAATTGCAGAATAATAATTAAGAATAAATTAAGTTATGTGCTGTAATTTTAATGGTAAAATATATATGTAATATATAAAATTTGTGGGGTGTTAAAATTGAAAGATGCTTTGACGATTATAGCAATATTAATAGCTATAGTTGTAATAGTGGAATTTATAAAATTATATTTAATTCATAGGAAAATTAATAAGACTACAATGGGGGAAAGTGGACTTTACAGAAGGTTTATCAAAAGTTTTAAACTATTAGTTTTATTTACCATAGTAGGAGCGGTAGTAGTTGTCATCAATTTAATCTCAGAGGGAATACTCTGAGATTTTAATCTTTTATAGGAAAATTTTATAAGAGGTGTTGACATATATCCAAATATATTATATATTAGAATCACGGAATGAAAATCATTCTCAACAAAGTATAAATTATTTATTAGCTTCATAGTTAAATTAATTACACACATGAATCAACAATATTTATGATTACACCAATAGCATAAATAGAAGCTATAATAAATTTATACATACAAACAAAATTTTTCATCGCGAATCTTTTCTCTACAAAAAAGAGTGCCTTTAAACAATGGTACTCTTTTTTATCATGACTATTTTTAGTATAGCCAATTGTATGACATCTATGGTAGCATATGGTTATCACAGATAAAAGGGAGAATGTTATGAATATAAAACTGAGACTTATAGAAAAAAATGATAAAGAAGAGTATTGGAAGGCAGGTTTTGAAAATCCAGATGAAGAAATGCTTCATTATACAGCTACTACAGAAAAAGTTAACTTTGAAATAATTGATAAATTTGTAGATAAGCTTGTTGATGATGATGGGAGGAGACATTTCTTAATTATAGGAGATGGTAAAATTATTGGAGAAACTTCATTAATGGACATAGATTTTGATGGTAGAATCTGTGGCTTTAGAATAGCTCTGTTTAATAAAAAGTATTTTGGTATGGGGATAGGGTATAGGGCAGTATATGAAACTATAAAATATGCTTTTGAAGAATTAATGCTTCATAGAATTGAATTAGAGGTATTTGATTATAATAAAAGAGCTAAGAGGACTTATGAAAAGGTTGGTTTTAAAGAGGAAGGACGTAAAAGGGATGGATTATTCTTTGAAAAAGAATATCATGATGTTATTTTAATGTCTATTTTAGAGGGAGAATTCATAGCTTAAGGAATAAGTAAGAATTAGATTATTAAAAAGTAATTTTTTTATCCTAAAATAATAATAAATAAATAAATTGGTATAAGGGGTAATAAGGGTGAAAATTAAGTTTATTTTACCTGCACTTGAAGAGGCTAAGAGTCAATACTGGAGACCAATAAAGTATTCTTTATTTCCTCCACTTGGATTAGCTACTCTTGCTTCCTTTTGCGGTGAAGAAGATGAAATAGAAATAGTTGATGAACATATTGAAACTCTAAAGTTAGATGATTTTCCAGATCTAGTTTGCATTGAAACATATATCACTAACTCATATAGAGCATATGAAATAGCAGACAATTATAGAAATAAAGGGGTAACTGTGGCATTAGGAGGCTTACATGCAACTTCATTGCCAGATGAAGCTAAAAAGCATTGTGATGTGATTTTACTAGGACTTGGTGAAAGCAGTTTTCCAAAGTTTTTAAAGGAATTAAAAGAAGGACGTAATAAAAAGGTATATAATCAAGGTGATGTATGCTTTGATAGTATTCCTTTACCTAGAAGGGACTTGTTTAAAAGTGAAAAGTATCTAGTTCCTAATTCTATGGTGTTTTCAAGAGGGTGCCCTAATAAATGTTCTTTTTGTTATGTAAGTTCATTTTATAAAGGTGGTAAATCATATTATTCTTATAAAATAGATAGAATCTTAGAAGAGATAGATAGTATGAAAGGGCGTCATCTTTATTTTTTAGATGATAATATTTTTGCAAATAAGAATTTAGTTAGGCAGCTCTTTAAAGAAATGAAGGGTATGAATAGGGTGTTCCAAGGAGCAATAACTGTAGATTCAGTTTTAAATGATGATACTATAGAACTAGCATATGAAGCAGGTTTTAGAAGTGCATTTATTGGTTTTGAAAGTATTAATCAAATAAACTTAAAAAGTGCTAACAAGCTTAGTAATTTAGGACAAGACTATCAAAAAGCTATAAAAAGACTTGATGAAATAGGAATAATGATAAACGGAAGTTTTATATTTGGACTTGATGGTGATAATAATGACGTTTTTAGTAGAACAACAGAATGGGCAATAGATAATGGAATAACAACAGTAACCAATCATATTTTAACGCCATATCCAGGAACTCCAATTTTTGAGGAAATGAAAAAATCTAATAGGATAATTACAGAAGATTGGAGAAAGTACGATACAAGACATTTAACTTTTAATCATCCCAATATAACAAAAGAGGAAATGGAAAAAGGATATAACCAAGCTTATGAAGAATTCTATAAATGGAGTAACATATTTAAGGACTCAAAAAATCATGAAGAATTAAAAATGAAACTAAAACATTTTACATATGCAGGAGCATGGAAGAAGTTTGAGCCGGTATGGAACTTTTTAATAAAAACAGAGATGTTACCAAAGGCTAGAAGAGTACTTGTTAGCACCTTAAAATAATTTTAAATATGAAGGATGAAGTTTATGAAGAGATACAAATGTGTAATATTTGATTTAGATGGTACAGTATTAAATACAGAACGAATGAATATGATACCTTTACAAAGGTTAGTAAAAGAAGAGTTAAATATGCTTATTCCTTATAATGAGCTACTTAAATATATGGCTTATCCAGGAAAAAAGACAATTGAAGAATTAGGATTTAAAGATATTGAAAAATCCTATGCTAAATGGGTAGAATATGTAAATAGCTTTGAAGAAGGAGCAACTCTTTATGAAGGTTTTAATGAACTTATTCCTAGATTAAATGAATTAGGAATTAAGTGTGCAATTGCAAGTTCAAAAATGAAAAAACAGTATGAAATAGATTTTTATCCAACAGGTCTTCAAGAATACATTTCTTGTACAGTACTTGCAGAAGATACAGAAAGACATAAACCTTATCCAGATCCACTGCTTAAGGTATGTAATACATTAGATATTAATGCAGAAGAATGCATATATATGGGTGATACATTATCAGACTATAGAGCAACTAAAACAGCAAATATGGATTTTGCCCTAGCTAAATGGGGAGCAACATCAATTGAAGGAATTCAAGGGAATTACCTTTTAGATAATCCATTAGATTTATTAAATTATATATTAATATAAAAAGATTAAATAATATAGTTGACTATGCCCCTAGGGAGTACTCTATTATGTATTTTAAGAGGTGAGTATATGTTAATTAATGAGGTATGTAAAAGTACTGGCTTAACTAAAAAAGCTATTTTATATTATGAAAAAGAAAATTTTATATCCCCAAAGAAGCTTGGCAATGGATATAGGGATTATAGTAATGAAGATATAAAGATATTACAAGAAATATCTTTATATAGAAAGTTAGATATTTCTGTAAAGGATATTATGACTATATTAAAGTCTAAAGACAAAAAAGATATACTAAATAAAATAGTAATAGAGAAAGAGCAAAAAGAGATTAGACTAAAAATAGATAAGATTTATCTGGAAAGATTAATAGAAGGGGATATGTCAATTAATGAAATATCCAAGTTAAATGATGAAATAATTAAAGAGGAAAAGAAGAGTGGGGAATTTATAAAGCGTGAGCTAAAAAGAGCTTTCCCAAAAGAATTTGGGGAATATATGGCATATCACTTTTCACCATACTTAAATGAACCATTAGATACTATGGAAAAAATTAAAGCATGGCATAATATAGTTGATTTTCTAGATAATATACCACAATTTAAAATACCTAAGTTCATACAAATAGGGTTAGAAAACTCCAGTGATGAAATTAGAAAGAAAACATACGAAGCTACAAAAAGCAAGATGGAGGCATTATTAGAAGCTCAAGGAGATGAACTAGAAGAGTATAAAAAAGAGCTATTAGGATACGTAGATAAACAAAAAGAATGGTCGCTTTTACCATATTTGAATCCATTTTTTAATTTTAAGAAAAAACTAATGAACTTCTACAAGGAAAGTGGATATTATGAAGTGTTTATTCCTAATATGAAGGTGTTAAGTAAGGAATATAGGGAATATAGCGAAAAGCTTAACCTTATAAATGATAAGTTATCTAAAGAACTAGGAATAAAATATGATGCAAACTATAAAATAATTAGAGTTGATGAATAAAAGGAGTAAACACTGATGATAACAGTGTTTACTCCTTTTAAAATTCTCTTTCAAATAATTGAATTTTATCCTTATCTTCAAAGTCCTTTAAAGACTCTATCCCTAATCTTCCTAACACATCATCCAAGGTATCAGAGTGAACAGGAACTTGGATTGCAGATTCATTAGCAAAATTATCTACAGCTTCCTTTCCTCTAGCAGTAGGAATATTAGCTTTAGGGCTACCAACACATCCACCAACACATCCCATTCCTTCAAGGAAGCTAGCATTTATTTCCCCATTTAAGGCAGAGTTCAAAATCTTTTTACATTCAACAACGCCATTTGCTTGAACAGCTTTAAAATTCTTTATTTGGTCAGGATATAGCTCTTCTAGAACATCATGTACAGCTACTGATACACCACCAGTTCTTGCATATAATCTACCACCCTTAGAGGCATATTCCTTAGTTGGAACTCCTTCTAAATCTCTTGGCCTTATGTCCATAGCATTAAAAATCTCATCAACCTCTTGGAAAGTAAGTACAAAATCAATAGCACCAGCCACATCCTTTTCTTTAGCTTCAGCTTTTTTAGCAATACAAGGACCAACAAAAACAACCTTGGCATCAGGATTTAATTTCTTAATAACTCTACCTGCTGCAACCATTGGGGAAACAGAAGGAGAAAGATCATCAATTAATTCATTATATACTTTCTTAAGCATTCCAACCCACATAGGGCAACAACAGGATGTAATCATTAAATCATTAGGACCCTTTACATGTTTATTAAATTCAACAGCTTCTTTTATACTTAGAATATCTGCTGCAAAAGCTACCTCAATCATATCGGTAAAGCCCATTTGAATAAAGGCAGCTCTTAATTGATCCATTGTTACATCATCACCAAATTGACCACTTATAGCAGGTGCAACAGCTGCAATAACAGTTTTATTATTTTTTATTAAGTCTATTATTGGTATATATTGAACCTTATCTAATATCCTTCCAGATTTACATGAATCTACACATATGCCACAACCTAAACACTTATCACCATCTATTTCTGTACTTCCTTTTTCTTCATCAAAATATATTGCATCAAAAGGACAGGCTCTTTGACAATTATATTTATTATCATCACCCTTGCAAGAATCTTCACTACAACATTGAAGCTTTTCTACAACTTTTTTTTGAACTGTATAATGAGTAATAGCTTTCTTTAAGTTATATAAATAATTGTTATCAAATTCTATTTTTACTCCACAAAGAGAAGTTATAATTTCAAATGTTTCCTGTGGAGATGATTCATGACAAGTAATAATTCTGTTTAAAGTTGTGTCAAAGTCACCTTCATAGTAAGATTTAACTAATGTATCAAATAAGTCATTATATTTATTATGCATAATACCCTCCTACTGAAAATTTATAAATTAGTATATGTAAAAAAACAATATTTATTCAAAAAAAGAAACCCCCCTATTGGAGTTTCTTTTATAGAATGATTTAATTATTCAATTACTTCTTCAAAGCTTTCTTTTGTAGCATTACAAATTGGGCATGTCCATTCATAAGGCAAATCTTCAAATGGTGTTCCAGATTCAATTCCATTATCTTCGTCACCTATTTCAGGGTCATAAATATAGCCACAAATGGAACAAACATATTGTTTCATTTCATTTTCTCCTTTTCCGTTATAAACTTAATAAAAGTATATGCATTTGTATTGATTGTGTACTATTACTTTAATAAATATATATAAATTATTAAAATATGACTACACTTGAGAAAAATGGTATATTATGATAAAGTTATTTTAGATAATAGAAACACAGGGGTGCTTAAATTGGTAAGCTGAGAGTGAAAGCCGTATACTTTTTAACCCTATGAACCTGTTTGGTTAATACCAGCGTAGGAAGTTGTTAATGTAATTTGATTTTAAGGTACAAGCATCTTTCTGCTTGTACCTTTTTTACTTTAAGGAGGAATTTATGATGAAACATTGTTTAACAATTGCAGGGTCTGATAGCTGTGGAGGAGCAGGAATTCAAGCGGATTTAAAAGCTTTTAGTGCAAATTATGTTTATGGAATGAGCGTAATTACTGCAGTAACTGCTCAAAATACTCAAGGAGTATTTAGTGTACAAGATATTGATGATGAAATAATAAAGAATCAAATTGATGCAATATTTACTGATATTAAGGTAGATGGAGTAAAGATTGGGATGGTTTCAAAAATAGAAACTATAAATGCTATTGCAGAAAAACTTAGACAATATAAACCTACTAATTTGGTAATAGATCCAGTTATGATTTCTAAAAGTGGGTTTTCCCTACTAAAACCCGAATCTAAAAAGACATTAATTCAAAATCTATTACCACTAGCAGATTTAATAACACCTAATATTCCTGAAGCTGAAGAAATTCTTAAAGAAATAGGATCATCAATTATAAATATAAAAACAAAAGAAGATATGTGTGAGGCTTGTAAGGAACTAATTAAATTAGGATGTAAGAATGTTCTACTAAAAGGTGGTCACCTAGATGGTGAAGCTATAGATGTGCTTTTTAATGGAGAAGAATTTCACTATTTTACTTCTGAAAGAATTCACACAAAGAATACCCATGGAACAGGCTGTACTTTATCCTCAACAATAACTGCAAATCTTGCACGAGGATTATCTATGGAAGAAGCGATAAGTGAAGCAAAGAGATATATTACAGTTGCAATTAAGCATTCTTTAGATATAGGTAAGGGTGTTGGACCTACAAACCATTTTTATGAACTATATAAGAAAAGTGGTGTGATAGAATAATGGATATAAAAGATTATATAGGTGATTTATTAGAAAAGGTGAGAGAGGGGTCACCTTTAGTACATCATATTACTAACTATGTAACTGTGAATGACTGTGCTAATATTACTCTAAGCATTGGTGCATCACCTGTTATGGCAGATGATATAAATGAGGTTGAGGATATGACCTCTATAGCATCTTCTCTTGTAATAAATATAGGTACATTAAATTCTAGAACAGTAGAATGTATGATTAAGGCTGGAAAGAAGGCTAATGAAGTTGGAATTCCTGTTATTTTGGACCCAGTTGGGGCAGGGGCTACACCATACAGGACAAAAGTAGCAAAAACTATAATGGATAATATTGAATTAGCTGTAATAAGAGGAAATTTATCTGAGATAAAGACTCTATATGGAATTAATACAAAAACTAAAGGAGTAGATTCATTAGATGACACTTCTATAAAGGATGAACTAGAGAAAGGTAAACTTTTAGCAAAGGATTTCTCTAAAAGGGTAGGTTCAATAATAGCTATAACAGGAGCAGTTGATATTGTTACAGATGGAAAGATGGTTTATACAGTGGAAAATGGACATAAAATAATGTCTAAGATTACAGGCACAGGATGTATGTGTTCCTCACTTATTGGATCATATTTAGGGGCTCATGAGGACAATCTTATAGCAGCTTTAAGTGGAGTTGTTTCTATGGGTATCTCTGGAGAATTAGCTTATGAAAGTTTAAAAGAAGGTGAAGGAACAGGTTCTTTTAAGGTTAAACTTATGGATAATATTTATAATTTATCAAAGGAAGTAATTGAGAAAAGAGGTAAAATAAATGAAGAATGTTGATTATACACTTTATCTTGTAACAGATAGAGATGTTTTAAAAGGAAGAGATTTAATAAAATGTGTAGAGGAGAGCATTTTAGGTGGAGTAACTTTAGTTCAATTAAGAGAAAAGAATGTTACTTCTAGAGAATTCTATGAAATAGCTATTAAGGTTAAAGAAGTAACTTCAAGGTATAATGTACCTTTAATAATTAATGATAGATTAGATATTGCGTTAGCCATTGATGCTGATGGTCTTCATATAGGTCAAAAGGATTTACCTGCTTCGGTGGCTAGAAAGATTCTAGGTAAAGATAAAATACTAGGGGTATCTGCAGCTACTTTACAAGAAGCTATAAAAGCTGAGAAGGATGGTGCAGATTACTTAGGTGTTGGAGCTGTTTTTAGCACATCAACTAAAAAAGATACAAGAGATGTATCTTATGAAACTTTATCTAGCATTACTTCATCAGTTAATATCCCTGTTGTAGCTATAGGAGGTATTAATGAAAATAATGTTACTAAACTTAATGGAAGTAATATTGATGGAATTGCAGTTGTATCTTGTATACTAGGAAAGGAAGATGTTAAAGAAGCTGCAGAAAAAATGTTAGGTAGGTTCAAAGAATAAATAAGCTTTTAGTTACATATTTTAAGCACTGCTTAGCAGTGTTTTTTTCTTTATATATTTAAGAAACCATAATATAATATTTTTGTAAAGGTTATCGATAAAAAAGAGTGTTTTATAGATGCTAAAGTGTGTCATTAAATTCCAAAAACGATACACTATGGCTATTTAACTAATGAAGGAACTATTAAATGTGTTGAAAATTTGATACAGATTGTTTTGTGAGTTGAAAGAATACCTTAAAATTTGAATGTTAGAGGTTGGCATAATTCTTGCTTTATTAAAGGGCATAAGAATTACATTTAAATGTAATAAAGAAAGAGAGGTTATACAAATGAAAAAAATATTTTTATTCTGCGAAGCAGGAATGTCAACTAGTTTAATGGTTTCAAAAATGCAAGAAGTTGCAAATAAGCACAATCTTGATATTCATATTGAAGCTTTTCCAGCTGGAAAGTCACATGTGTTAATCAATGAAAAGAGACCAGACTGTGTTTTACTTGGACCACAAGTTAGATTCCTATTCAAAAAAATTGAAGAGGATTGTATACCATTAAATATTCCAATAGCTCCAATTGAACCAGCATCTTATGGTGCAATGGACGGAGAAAAGGTGTTAAAACAAGCAATAAGATTAATCAAAGGTAATTCAAAGTAAAAATTAATAGTATCTAAAGAACTGGAGGATAAATCAATGAATTCTATAATGAAAAAGATGGAAAAGGTATTAATGCCACTTGCAGAAGTTATCGGTAAGAATAAGTATCTAATAGCAATTAGAGATGGTTTCCTAATTTCTACACCTTTACTAATAGTAGGTTCACTATTCCTACTTATTGCTAACTTCCCAATACCAGGATGGGATGGAATGATTGCAAGATTTTTAGGTGAAGGTTGGGCAGCAAAGCTTTCAGTTCCTGTTTCAGCAACTTTCGATTTAATGACTATACTAGCAGTTGTTGGTATAGGTTATAGTTTAGGTAGAGAGTTAGATATTGATGCTATACAAGCTTCAGTAACAGGTCTTGTAGCATTCTTTATAGTTACTCCATTCTCAAGAAGCTTTACGCCAAAGGGAAGCGATATAACATATGATGTTTCTTGTGTACCACTAGATTGGGTAGGTTCAAAAGGATTATTCCTTGGTATGATAGTAGCACTTGTTGCTGTTACTATATTTGCTAAGATACTTAAAAAAGGTTGGGTTATAAAACTTCCAGCAGGAGTTCCTCCAACAGTTGCTAAGTCTTTTGAAGCTTTAATTCCAGCTGGTATAGTTATTACAGTATTTTTCTTAATTAACTGGATATTTACATTAACAAGCTATGGAAACTTACACAATTTCATATTTAATATTTTACAAGTTCCATTATTAAAGTTAGGTAATACTTTACCTGCAATGGTAATAGCATATATATTCTTACATGGATTCTGGTTCTTTGGTATAAATGGTTCAAGTGTTGTTGGTGCAGTGTTTAATCCAATTTTAAAGGCATTATCTGTAGAAAATCTTGATGCATACAAAGCAGGACAAGAAATACCAAATATAATTACAGGACAATTCCAAGATATGTTTGCAACATTTGGTGGCGCAGGTTCAACTTTATCTTTAATAATAGCTATTTTTATAGTTTGTAGAAGCCAAAGAATTAAACAAATGGGTAAGTTATCATTTTTACCAGGTGTTTTTGGTATAAATGAACCTATCATATTTGGTCTTCCAATTATGTTAAATCCATTAATGTTAATTCCATTTGCTTTAATACCAACAATTAATATAATTATTACGTATTTCTTAATGTCAGCTGGTTTAGTACCACTTACAAATGGTGTACAAATTCCATGGACAACTCCACCAATAATTTCAGGTTTCTTAGTATCAGGATGGCAAGGTTCAGTATTACAATTACTATTAATAATTTTAGGTGTTATACTTTATATTCCATTTATTAAGATGCTTGATAAGCAATACTTAAAAGAAGAAGCAGTAAATGCAGCAAATGACGAAGATGATGATATAGATTTTGATGATCTAACTTTATAAAATTAGGAGATGTTATAGATGAAAAAAGTATTATTAATTTTAAATCATGTACAAGCAGGTATGGGAAGTGATGAAAACGCTCATATACCACCAGCAGGAAAAAAGACAGCTATTGGCCCTGGTAAAATGATGGAACCATTCCTAACTAATTTAGGTGGGGAAATAATTGCAACATTGTACTGTGGTGATTTATACTATAGAGATAATGAAGAAGAAGTAAAAAAGAAATTTGTAGCAATGGTTAAAAAGCTTAGTCCTGATGTAGTTGTATGTGGACCAGCTCTACATTATCCAAACTTTGGAGAAATGGCAGGAGGATTAGCTGAGGAAATTAATAATAATAGTGGGATTCCTGCATTTGCAGCTATGTCTGTAGAAAATCCAGGAACTGAAAAGTATAAAGATAGAGTAATAGTTGTTAAAACTCCTAAAAAGGGTGGAATTGGCTTAAATGAGTCTATTGAAAATATATGTAAAATGGCTATTAAGTTAGCTAACAATGAAAATGTAGATGAATTAAAAAATAAGGTTTGCTTCTAGTAAACCTAGTATAGAGGGGATATTTATGAACAAGATTGATGAAAAAGTCCTTGAATATAAGGAAGAGATGATAAAATCCATTGAAAGGCTTGTAAATATTCCTAGCATTGAGGGAGCATCTTGTATAGATGCTCCTTTTGGAGAATTTAGCAAAAAAGCTTTGCTTGAAGCCTTAGATATATCTAAGGAGATGGGCTTTAAGACTAAAAATATCCAAAATGCTATAGGGTATGCAGAGTATGGCGGTGGAGAAGATTATGTAGGTATAATTGGACATGTAGACGTTGTCCCAGCTAATGAAGAAGGTTGGATAACCCCACCTTTTAAAATGGATATAAGAGATGGAAGACTTTATGGTAGAGGTGTATTAGATAATAAAGGTCCTATAATATCTTGTCTATATGCATTAAAAATAGTAAAAGATCTTAATATTCCACTTTCTAAAAGAGTAAGAATTATATTTGGTTCAAATGAAGAGACAGGTTTTAAGGATATTCCATATTATCTTAATAATGAAGAACCACCAATTTCGGGGTTTACTCCTGATTGTAAATTTCCTGCTGTTTATGGCGAAAGAGGAATTTTAGATGTAACTATATGCAGTAAAAAACTAAGTGATCCTACTATTAAATCAATTAGTGGTGAATTCAGAAGTAATGTAGTTCCAGATTTTGTTCAAGTTGATTTTAAAGATGGAAAATCTATTACTAATAGGGGTAAAGCAGCTCCAGGAAATGCACCTGAAAATGGTGTTAATGCTATTACAAGCATATGTGAAAATTTAAGAGATGAAGCTTCTTTATGTAAAGAAGAGAGAACTTTTCTTAATTTTATATATAAGGTGTTTCATAAGAATTATGATTTAAGCAATATAGGTATAGAATGTAGGGATGAAATTTCAGGAAGTTTAGTAACTAACCCTTACTCTTTAAAGCTTGAGGATGGTATGCTTAAGTTATCAGTTGTATTTAGATATCCAATGTCATATAGTTACAATAATATAATGGAAATAATAAGTGTATTATCAGAATACTCTATTATAGAAAATAGAAGAATGGATTCTGTATTTTTTGATAAAACTGCGCCAATGCTAAAGGTTATGAAGGATGCTTATGAAGATGTAACAGGAGAAGATGGTACCCCTGTTACTACTACAGGTGGAACTTATGCAAAAGTAGTGCCTAATATAGTAGCTTTTGGTCCTTCTTTCCCTGGTCAAAAAGGAATTGCTCATAATTCTAATGAATATATGATAATTGAAGATCTTATAAATATTACAAAGATATATGTCAGAGCTATAATAGGACTAGCAAACTAAGAAAACTCCCTATGGGGAGTTTTTTTATGTCTAGACCAGGTATAAAAATATTTAAGTAGTAAAACTTATGGATACAGTGATTGAGTAGTGAAAAATGCTAAGACGTTAAAAGTAAGAATTATAGTGTCACAACAGAACAGTAAAAACAAGTTTGAAACCTGTGGTATAGCTAGAAAAAGTGACTTCTTCGCTAAAGCGTGGAGAGGACACTTTTTTTATATTGAAGTGTATTATTTTAATGACTAGTGTGTTTTTATAAAGGATAAAGTAGAAGTTTTTAATACACTTCTTTATATTACTAAAAAAAAGTACTTAGAAAATAGGATAAATAGGTATATATAGTGTTTTGGCACAGGTTTTGCTATTTAAATCTTCAGAAAGAAAAATCTTTATTTTCTTAGGAGGAATAGTTATGGAATTTAGAAGAGAGAGAGATTCTATTGGAGAAAAACAAGTACCTAGTGAGGCTTATTATGGAGTACAAAGTTTAAGAGGGCATGAAAACTTTAGAATTAGTGGTCAAACAATTAATAAGCAACTTATAAAAAATCTTTCTGTTGTTAAGAAAGCTTGTGCTATTACAAATTGTAGTGTAGGGGAGCTTAAAGAAGAATATAAAGAGGCTATAGTTAAAGCATGTGAAGAAGTATATAGTGGTAAGTTTGACAATGAGTTTATTATAGATCCAATTCAAGGTGGGGCTGGAACATCCTTAAATATGAATATAAATGAGGTTATTGCAAATAGGGGAAATGAGATTCTTGGATTTAACAAAGGGGAGTATTATCCAATACACCCAAATGACCATGTAAATATGGGACAGTCTACAAATGACGTAATTCCTACTGCTGCAAGCCTTACAGCTTATGAACTTTTAAATAGCTGTATTGAAAAATTAATGAAGTTATCCTATGAATTTAATATAAAGGCAGAAGAATTTACAGATGTTATAAAAATGGGTAGAACTGAAATGCAAGATGCAGTACCTATAAGTTTAGGGTCAGAATTTAAGGCTTTTTCAATGGCAATAGGAAGAGATGTTAAAAGATTAGAAAGAGTTAAGGATTCATTATTAGAAGTGAATTTAGGTGGTACAGCTGTTGGAACTGGAATTACAGCAAATGAAAAGTATATAGATTCTGTAGTTCTAGAATTAAGCAATATATTTGATGAACATATAATACAATCATCAAACCTTGTTGATGGAACACAAAATTTAGATAAATATGCTGAGGTATCATCACAATTAAAGGTTTGTGCAGTTAATATAAGTAAGATTGCTGGAGATTTAATTTTAATGTCATCAGGACCAAGGGCAGGCTTTGGAGAAATAAGATTACCTGCAAGGCAAAATGGTTCCTCAATAATGCCAGGTAAGGTTAATCCAGTAATGCCAGAAGTAATGAAAGAAATATCATTCCAGATTATGGGCAATGATTTAACAATTACTATGGCTGCACAAAGTGGTCAATTAGAATTAAATGCTTTCTATCCTATAGTAATTCATAATCTTTATGAATCTCTTGTTATTTTAACTAATGGGGTAGAAACATTTATAGAGAACTGCGTTAAAGGCATTGAAGCTAATGAAAAGAGATGCAACAACTTAGTTGATGGAAGTATAGGAATCGTCACAGCCTTAGCACCAATTTTAGGTTATGAAAAGTCAGCTGCTATAGCAAAGAAAGCTTTGAAAACAGGAAAGTATGTTAAAGAAGTTGTTCTTGAAGAGTGTGATATAAATGAAACTGAGGTTTCTAAGATACTAAATACAAGAGAAATGGCTAAAATATCTATAAATCATTAATTAAAAAAAGAAGTCATCGCAATAGAAAAAAGTATTCTCTATTGCGATGGCTACATCACTAATTTTAAATTTTACATTCTAAATTTTATGTGCAAAAATATAGCTTCTTATGTTTTTAAAAAGTTAAGAACTTAAGAACTTAAGAAGTTAAGAAGTTATAGTAAAAATGCGGTATTGAATGTTTTTTATGTGAGATAAATTCTACTTTAGCAACACATTATAAATATGATTAAGAAAAGTAGTTCTGTTTCTGATAAATTAACATTATAATATTTTTCAATTAGTCCCTTTATATTATTGGCTATTGAATAATATTCAGGATAATTCACTTTTAGCTTACTTATAGAATTAGTAGGAGAGTATTGTATGAAATCAATTCTATCGTAAATCATATCTACATGAATACTAAAGAAATTCTTTATAATATCATCTGTAAAGGAAAACTTTAGTTCTGGATTTTCTTTAAAAATACCATTAGTTAAATCTTCATATGCAGATGGATGAAAGTAGAAGTTATAGCTTGTACCATTATCTATAACTGTTTTAAAGTATTTAATGAAATCTTCACGTATTTGGTGAATATCAAGCTCCCTATTATTAGCTATCTTTATGGATATAGCTGTCATAAATTCTTTGTAGCTAAGTAAAATTGTTTGTTTTTGTTTTAAGAATGAATGACTTGTAATTTGCGAGTTCTTATCATATATAAAATAACCATCTGTATCTGCCATTAAATCCACAAGTCTTAGTGCATCTTCTTTTGGTGAAAGAAGAGAGGATTTAATATCCTTTTGCAAGTCTGGACTATTTATTTTTATTTGCTTTTTGTGATGTATAAAATAGTCTGAATAAGCATTAGCTACAGCAAGTTTAATATCACTTTTTAATTGTCCAACATTATAAGGACAATTATATGATAATAAGGCTATCATGGAGTTTTTGGATACTAATACTGGCTTGTCTAATCTCAAACTTTCATCTTTAATAAACCTTTCAATTAAGGTTAGTCTTTCCTCAATGAATCTGTCTTCTAGACTTGGCAGATAAATTTTAACTGGAATTCTTCTTATAAAAGTATCTAAAAGTGAGGCGTTTATATCCTTATTTGTAGCACATATAATTCTTGCAGAAGACTTTATTTTTTTAGAAACCTCTCCAAATCTTCTGAAATATCCTGTATCCATGTATACAAAAAGCATTTCTTGTCCTTCTTTTGGCAAGTTATGTATTTCATCTAGGAATAGTATCCCTCCATCAGCTTCTTCAATTACTCCTTTTCTATCCTCAGTTGCTCCAGTGTATGTCCCCTTTTTAACACCAAATAATTGTGAGCTTAAAAGTTGAGGGTTATTAGAGTAATCTGAACAGTTAAAATGCACAAATGGAATATCCTTTGTATTATCTAAGGAGTTAAAATACTCATGCATAAGTTTAGCTAACATTGACTTACCTACGCCAGTATCACCAATTATAAGCGAATCCATTCCGTTAGGTGGATAAAGGATAGCTGTTTTAGCCAGCTTTACAGCGTCTGAAAGGGAAGGGGATAAATAGCATAAATTATCCAAAGAGGATTTGTGAGTAAGATCATTAGTGTTTGGATTATTAAAAAAGTATCTTACAGGTCTTGAATTATTTTTAAATACCATTCCATTTTTAACTAGGTTATTTAAATCTTTAGATACATTAGAACGTTCTAAATTAAGGTATTCACTTAGTTCTATAGTAGAAACACCTTCACCTTTATCTAAATCTTTTAAAGAATTGTAGACTAAATCTATTCTCTTCATAAATTCTTCCCCCTATAATTCTTATGTTTGTATAATTTATATATAGATATGTATTATAAAATATATGAAAACCAATACAAGCTGTATTAAAAAAATAACACACTATAAATTATAACATAATTATACAATACACTAATTCATATTATCAATGAAAATATGAATTTAACTAGCATTTATATGCTTTATAATAGTTGGCATGTTAATTGCTATAAAAATAGGCATTAAAATAATGTTTTGGAGGATGAGGTTTATGAAATATGCAATGATAGCTACATGGAGAATGGCAGTAGAAGGAATAACAAGCTCTAAGGAAATACTAGAAAAGGGCGGTACAGCAGGTGATGCTATTGAAAATGCAATAAAGATGGTTGAAGATTATCCTTTTTATAAATCAGTAGGTTATGGTGGGTTGCCTAACGAAGATTGTGAAGTTGAATTAGATGCAGCATATATGGATGGAGATACTTTAGATATTGGTGCAGTTGCTGGTATAAAGGATTATAAAAATCCTATTTCAATTGCAAGAAAGTTAAGCAAAGAGAGATTTAATTGCTTCTTAGTTGGTGCAGGTGCAGAAGCTTATGCTCATAAAGAAGGTTTTGAAAGAGTCAACATGTTAACAGATAGAGCTAAGATGCACTATCAAAAAAGAAGAAAAGAAACAATAGAAAAAGGTTTAAGTCCTTATGATGGACATGACACTGTAGGTATGATAGCCTTAGATAGTGAAAAGAAAATGGTGGCTGGAACATCTACAAGTGGTTTATTTATGAAGAAAAGAGGAAGAGTTGGAGATTCTCCACTTTCAGGTTCTGGTTTCTATGTTGACAGTGAAGTTGGAGGAGCATCAGCTACAGGTCTTGGAGAAGATTTAATGAAGGGATGTATATCTTATGAAATAGTAAGATTAATGAAGGAAGGATATCATCCACAAGAAGCAGCAGATAAGGCAGTGGAAGACTTAAATGAAGAATTAAAGAGAAGAAGAGGTAAAGCTGGAGATTTATCTGTTGTTTGTTTAAATAACAAGGGTGAATTTGGTGTTGCAACTAATATTGATGGCTTCTCATTCTCAGTAATGACAGATGATATGGAACCAACAGTTTACGTATGTAAAAATGTTGATGGAAAAACTACTTATGAGGTTGCAAGTGAGGAATGGTTAGATGCATATCTAAAGAGAATAAAGTCACCAATAACATTTGATTAAAAGAGGTAGAAAAGTATGTATGAAGCTTGTGTAGGAAATTATAATGAGGCAGTTAGTGCTTTTGAAAGAGGTGCTAATAGAATCGAACTTTGTGACAATTTAATGGAGGATGGAACAACTCCAAGTGTTGGAACTATTAAAAAGACAATAAAGGATGTAAACATACCTGTTATGGTAATTATAAGACCTAGAGGAGGAAGCTTTGAGTATTCAGAAGATGAAGTAGAAATAATGCTTGAAGATATTGAGGTATGTAAAGAAAATGGTGCTTATGGAGTTGTAATAGGCGCGTTAAATGGAAAAGAAATCAATATGGAAGTTACAAAAAAATTAGTGGAAAGAGCTAAGCCTTTAAGCATAACATTCCATATGGCCTTTGACGAAATAGAAGATAAGTTTAAGGCAATAGATCAATTAGTAGAATTAGGTGTAGATAGAATTCTAACTAAGGGTGGGTGTGAAAATGCATTAGCAGGTAAGGATTCACTTAGAAAGCTAGTAGAATATGCAGATGATAGAATTACTATAATGCCAGGCAAAGGTGTTAATAAAGAAAATAGAGACTATATCTTAGAATATACAGGCGCAAAAGAAATACATGGTACAAAAGTAGTATAAATTTCGAGGTGGTATTTTGAATATATATGAAGAAGCTTTAAGCTTTCATGAAAATAAGAGAGGTAAGATAGAGGTAAGTTCAAGGGTTAAGATCCAAAATGAAAGGGATTTAAGTTTAGCATACACTCCAGGTGTAGCTGAGCCCTGTAGGGAAATACATAAGGATGCAACTAAAGCTAATGTTTATACAAGAAAATGGAATACAGTTGCAGTTATATCAGATGGTACAGCAGTATTAGGGCTAGGAGATATTGGTCCTTTAGCAAGCTTACCAGTTATGGAAGGTAAGTGCGTACTATTTAAAGAGTTTGGAGATGTAGATGCAGTACCAATAGTACTGGATACAAAGGATCCTAATGAAATAGTAGAAACAGTTAAAAGAATAGCACCTTCATTTGGTGGAGTTAATCTAGAGGATATATCTGCACCAAGATGCTTTGAAATTGAAAAAAGATTAATTGAGGAGTTAGATATTCCAGTATTTCATGATGATCAACATGGTACGGCTGTAGTTGTTTTAGCAGGACTTATAAATGCTCTAAAAATAGTTAATAAGAAGCTAGAAGATTTAAAGATTGTAATTAATGGCTCTGGATCAGCAGGAATTGCTATAGGAAAACTTTTATTACATTCTGGCGTAAAAAATCTTGTTATGTGTAATATAAATGGAGCAATTTATAGAGGAATGGATTATGAAAACTCTTCTATAGAAGAAATAGCTAACATAACTAACCCTAACAATGAAAAGGGAAACCTTTCTAATGTTATTAAAGGAGCAGATGTATTTATTGGAGTTTCTGTAGGAAATATTGTTTCCAAGGATATGATAAAATCTATGAACAAGGATGCTATAGTTTTTGCCATGGCAAATCCTGAACCAGAAATAAATCCAAACTATGCTAAAGAAGCTGGAGCAAGAATTGTAGGTACAGGAAGAAGTGATTATCCTAATCAAATTAATAATGTGCTTGCTTTTCCAGGTATATTTAGAGGAGCTTTAGATGCAGGTGCTAAGAAAATTACAACAAAAATGAAGCTTGCAGCAGCTTATGCAATTGCAAGTGAAATTTCTGAAGATGAATTAAGTGAAGAAAATATAATTCCAAAGCCATTTAAGGAAGGAGTTGCTTTAAGGGTAGCTGAAGCTGTGGCAAAAAGTATCGATAAATAGGATTAAAAAGGAGGAGTTGCAAATCAACTTCTCCTTTTTTATATATAAAAATACTGACTTAACATCAAAAAAAATATATACTTATTACAATAGGAATATGAAAATTTTGGAGGAGTTATGATTATAAAATCTTTAATTGATAATGAAAGAATCTCTAATAAGTATAAACATAAGCATGGACTATCTCTGTATATAGAAACTAAAAACAATAAAATGCTTTTTGATTTAGGACCAAATAATCTATTTTTAGAGAATGCTAAAAAGCTAGGTATAAATATAGAGGACATAGATATAGTAGTTATATCACATGGACATAAAGATCATGGTGGAGGTTTAAAATATTTTTTAGAAAACAATAAAAAGGGAATGGTATATATAAATAAATCATCCTTTATGCCATATTATACAAAAATTTTAGGGCTTAAACATTATATTGGATTGGATAAGTTACTTGAATCAAATGATAGAATAATTCTATGCGATGACAATTACAAAATTAATGATAATTTAACTTTATTTGCAGAGGTACCTAAGAAAGGTCTAATATCTAAATCCAATGATTCATTGTTTATGAAGGTTGATTACAAGTATATCAAAGACACTTTTAATCATGAGCAGAATTTAATTATAAATGATGATGGTAAAAATATATTAGTAGCAGGTTGTGCTCATAAGGGGATAACTAATATTCTTAGTGCTGGCGAAAATATCTGCAATGAATCTTTTGATTATGTTATTGGAGGGTTCCACCTTTTTAATCCAGTGTCTAAAAAGTATGAAAATAATGAATTAATAACCTCAATAGGTTTTGAACTTAATAAGAGAGAAACTAAGTATTACACATGCCATTGTACTGGGAAAAAAGCTTTTGAAATATTAAAAGAAATATTAGATGAAAAGATCAATTATATATCTACAGGAACAACTGTAGAACTATAGATTACAAAAAGTTAAGGTGGTATTAATTATGACTAAGGATTTTGTTTTTCCAGATTATAATGGGAAAAATTTTATAAATATAATCAATTCAATTAAACATAATTTTGGCATTAATGATGGGATGGCTTTAGGAAATAAGCAGATTAAAAAAGTACTTTTAAACAAGGAGAAGGTTGTTTTTATTTTAGTTGATGCCTTTGGATGGAAGTTTTACAAGGGTGTAAGAGATGATTCTAAGTTCTTTAAGGAAATAAGAAAACATGGAATAGAAGAAAAGATAACATCTCAGTTTCCATCAACTACTACAGCTCATGTGACATCAGTAGTTACAGGAAAGGGTGTTTCTACTCATGGATTTTTTGAGTGGTTTACATATGACCCTAAAATAGATGAGGTTTTTACACCATTTTTGTTTGACTATGAGGGTAAAGAAGAAATTTTACCAAATGATAACATTTTTAAAGAGCTTAAAGAAAATGGTGTATCTAGCACAATTATTACACCAAGTTATATCAATAATAGCTATTATTCTAAGGAGCTTTTTAAGGATGGAAAGGTAAAAGGTTATGAATCAGTAGAAGAGATGTTTAATATACTTCTTCAAGGTCTTAAAAATGATAAAGGTAAAAACTTTTATTATATTTATTATCCTGAAATAGATTCAATTGGTCATGAGTATGGCATGAGTTCTTATAAGGCTTATTTTGAAATAAATAATTTTATTAAAGCTTTAGATAATTTTTATAATAATGTTCTAGATGAAGATGTAAATGAAGGAACTTTTATTTTATCAGCTGATCATGGACAAATGGAGATTAAAGATAAGATTTATTTAAATGAAATAATCCCTAACATAGAAGAATATATGATTAAGGATTTTAAAGGAAAAAGTATTGTTCCTGTCGGATATAATAGAGATATGTTCCTTTATATAAAGAAGGAATTTGAAACATATGTGTACCAATTGTTAAAGGAAAAGTTTAAAGATAAAGGAAAAGTATATTTACTTAAGGACTTAATAGATAAAGGGATATTTATAAATCCATCTATAACTTTCTTAAGTAGGGTAGGTAATATTGTTATTATTCCTTATGATGGATATGGAGTATGGTGGTACGAGAAGGGCAAGTATGAGATATCATTAAAGGGATCCCATGGTGGACTTACAAAAGATGAGATGGAAATACCATTATTAATTTATAATTTCGAAAATTTAGGATGTGATAAGGAATGAATTATGTTAAATATTTAAGGGAATATATTGGGCATAAACCTGTAATATTAAACGGTACTTCTGTAATAGTTCTTGATAAAGAAAATAGGGTTTTACTACAAAAAAGAACATATCCTCAAAAGAACTGGGGACTTCCAGGGGGAATAATGGATATGGGAGAAACTATTGAGGAAACAGGTATAAGAGAAGTTTTTGAAGAAACAGGATTAAGGGTTTCTAATTTAAAATTAGTAAATGTATATTCTGGAGAAGATTTTTATATGAAACTTCCAAATGAGGATGAGTTTTATCTTGTTAATGCAGTTTATGTTACAAGAGATTATGAAGGAGAGCTACAAGTAGACAATGAAGAAGGGACTGAATTGAAATTCTTTCCTATTGATGCTTTACCAGAATATATGGTTAAAAGTCATAGAAGATTCATTGAAGAATTGAGCTAAGATAAGAAAAATAAAATATAACAAATTGGGGTGAGGGGCAATGAAAAAGAGTATTACACCATTAGAATACAAATATTCATTTGGAGGCATGATAACAGGTGGAATTTTATTATTAATAATGTCTATTTTTATGACTATAGTTAGCATATTTTCTAAATCAGATTTAGGGGGTGATTCACCTGCTACATTCGTACTTATTACTTTATTTTCAGGTGTTGTTTGTTTAATAATAGGAATTAAGAAAAACCTTCCTATAAGAAAGATGAGGGCTTGGAGAAATTATATGCTTACTATGCCTTCTGTAGAGGGAAAAATTATAGGGAGCAGAATAGTAAAAAAGGATATATTGGGTAAGTTTAAGAGTCAGCTTAATGTGGTAGATGCTACTGTTAGTTATATACTATTAGTTAACTATTCTAATCCATACACTGGTGAAACATATACGATTGAAAGTGATAGATATGATAAGGACCCTAAGTATTTTTTATTTAATGATAAGTGTAAGGTACATATAGACAAACATACATCTAGAGTTATAGTAGATGTATGAAATCTTAGTTAAGTTATTAAAAACAAAAAACTTTGCAAGCTTAGCAAAGTTTTTTATTTTTCATCAATTAGTTTTTTAATTCCAAAGAATACGAAAGCTCCAACGCCTAAGTATAAAACTATTTTTATTATAGTAGCTACTGTTCCTATAAGTGCTCCTAAAACAATTCCTATAAGTTTAAGCGCTATAAGACCTAGTAAAATAAGTCCTGCAATTTTTAAAATATTTGACACCTTATTCCCCTCACCTTCTAGTTTATAATCTTATTATAATAGCTTGTACACTCAATCTCAATAAAAAAGAGTGTATTATTGTAACTTTTGTTACAGACACTTATAGTAGTATTATTTATAATAAAAACAAAAACGAAGGAGAAAAGGATATGAGTTTATTTTTAGGAAAAATACATTATTGGTTATTTAATAAAATCAAATGGTTTGAGGGAATAGAAGATGAGCTTTTAAAGCTTGATTCTACATTCAATGTAGAAGAATTAGACAAAATTTATGGAGCAAGAACTCCTAATAAACCTTTAGAAGATATAATAGATACAAGTAATATTCATGGATGGTTACAGGAAAGAATTATAATAGCTGAAGGAAGAAATGCCTATATTACAAAGTACTTAATAGATAAAGGATATTTAAATTCAATTGAAAAAATATATGAAACCCAAGGAGAGAAGGCTGGAAAGGAAGTAAAATCTAATACTCCTATAAATGATGCTAGAGAAATCTTCACTGAAATGAATAACTATATTCTTGATGGAATGCCTTGTGATAGAGTAAATGAAATTGTAGAAAACTCTGAAAATAAGGTGGCATGGGTAAGAAGAGTGTGTGTTCATAAGGATATTTTTGATAAAGTTGGATTGGATGTAGGGGTGTTTTATTCATTAAGAGAGAAATGGATTAAAAGTTTTGTAAGTGAAATAAACTCTGATTTTGAATATATCCATAATGAAGATGATACTATGGAAATTAAAAGGAGAGGATAAAATGACAGCAATAGAAATTATGATGGAAGAGCATGAAAACATATGTAGAATGCTAAAGGTAATAAGAAAAGAGTGCATGGGTATTTTAAAGGGTGATGATGTAAACTATGAGCATTTTAATATGATTATAGGGTTTATAAGAAATTATGCAGATGGACATCATCACAATAAGGAAGAAATAATACTTTTTAATAGAATGGTTGAACATTTAGGAGCTTTAGGAGAGAAAACTATTAAGAATGGAATGCTTGTTGAGCATGACTTAGGAAGGTTATATGTTAGTTCTCTTGAAGAGGCATTAATGAAGATAAAGTCAGGGGATGAAGAGGCTAAGCTAGATGTTATTGCAAATGCTATAGGATATTCAGACTTATTAGAAAGACATAAGACAAAAGAAGATAATGTTATTTATAAATTTGCTGAAAGACAATTATCTAAAGAAATAATGGAGCAAATTGATAAAGAAGCTTTAGAATATGAAGAGAAGAATAAAAAAGTAAAAGAAGAGAATTTATTATTATTAGAAAAATTAGAATGCCAGGTATAGGCATTCTAATTTTTTATCCTAATAGTATTTTATATATCATCTACATCAGTTTCCTCACCATATCTTACAGTTCCTTCTGAAGAAAAGGTATCTCTTGGATCCTTTTCAATGAAATATCCATCATTGGGTTCTCTTGATGGTTTTGCATGTTTAGTAGAAGATTCCATTTGAACATTAATTAAATCTTGTATTTTTTTCGTTTTAGACATAACAATACCTCCTTTTAATATAAGGTAACCATTTCTAAAAACATATATTAAATAGAGTTAAATAATATTTAACAAGTTATTTTGTAGGCTATTGTTGTAGAATTCTACAAAAAATGCTATAATTCAATACGTTAGCGCAAAAATTAATGCAATTTAAAATATACTAGAGGTGAAAATTCAAATGAAAAAATTAATCTTAGTAACATCTCCACCAGCATGTGGAAAAACGTTTGTATCAAGAGAAATAGCAAAGGCACTACATAACATTGTTTATTTAGATAAGGATACAGTAATACCTTTATCTAAGCAAATATTTAGAGTAGCTAATGAAGAAATTAATAGAAGTTCAGATTTTTTTGAAGAACATATCAGAAATTATGAATATGAAGTTACTATAGACTTTGCTTTAGAAGCATTAGAATACAATGATACAGTTTTAATTAATGCTCCTTTTACAAGAGAAGTAAGAGATGCTGAATACATTCAAAACTTAAGAGACATGCTTGCTAAAAAAGACGCTAAATTAGTTATAGTATGGGTAGAAACAGATAAAGAAGTTTGTCATCAAAGAATGATTGAAAGAAATTCAAGCAGAGATACTTGGAAACTTGAAAATTGGGATGAATACATTGCAGGATGTAACTTTACAAGACCTGATATTGATGATTTAGTAATATTCAAGAACTCTTCTACAGAAGAATTTAACGAATCAATAAAAAATATAGTTGAAACTTTAGGTTAATATTAAAAAGGTTGTACCACTATCAAATAATGGGACAACCTTTTTTACTTTATTTCTTACTCCAATAAGCCTTTGCTTCATCTTCTAACTTTTGCAGTCTCACATAATAATCAGGAAACTCATACAAATGAGCTAATGCAATTTTTCCTGTTAAAACTGGATCATTATTAGTTACATTAGTACTAGGAAATCTTGTTCCATGTTCTAATTCGACATTTATTCCTTTAAAAAAGTCGTTTAAAGTAAATTTTTCTTTTGAAAAATTAATTTTTAGTTTTTGTGCAATTTTTTCTGCCTCTTCTAATGTAAAAGATATTTTTACTTTTTCACCTCTAATAGACATAAGAACCCATTCTCTATGTTTCATATAAAAAACTCCTCTATTATTTTAAATTATTATATGATTCATTTAAGTTTAAGTGATGTATTTAATAGAAAAAACTGGGCAACATATTATGGAAATACTTATGAAAGGGTGAGAAAATTTCCATGAAAAAGAATAAGAATGAAGTAAATCCTTTAATCGTTTTTGGAAGTTTAGCTGGTGCTACAGTTTTTGCATATTATATCGCTAAGAAATTTGGAGAGAAATCTTCAATGTGTAGTGTACAAGATTACAAGAATCATTATGGAAAAGAAGTTTATTTTGTAGGTGGAGGGCTAGCATCCTTAGCTGGTGCTGCTTATTTAATAAGAGACTGCAAAATGCCAGGTGAAAATATTCATATACTAGAAGGTATGCATATTTTAGGTGGAAGCAATGATGGAGCTGGAGATATAAGAAATGGCTTTATAGCACGTGGTGGTAGAATGTTGAATGAAGAAACTTATGAAAACTTCTGGGAACTATTTTCTAATATTCCATCCTTAGAATTCCCAGATAAAAGTGTAACTGAGGAAATTCTTAACTTTGATCATCTTCATCCAACCAATGCTCAAGCTAGACTTGTTGATAAAGAGGGTAATATATTAGATGTTACTTCAATGGGATTTAGCACGAAGGATAGATTATTACTTGGTAAGCTTATGATTACTCCAGAAAATGCCTTAGATGATTTAACTATAGAGGATTGGTTTAATGAATCTCCTCATTTCTTTACAACAAACTTCTGGTATATGTGGCAGACTACCTTTGCATTCCAAAAGTGGTCTAGTTTATTTGAATTTAAGAGATATATGGAGAGAATGATATTCGAGTTCTCAAGAATAGAAACTCTAGAAGGGGTAACTCGTACACCATATAATCAATACGAATCACTAATTATACCTATAAAAGATTACTTATCTAAAAATGGAGTGGATTTTTCAATTAATGCAAGAGTTTATGATTTAGATTTCAAAGAAGGTAAGGAAATTACTGTTACTGCTATGTATGTAGAAAATGAAAAAGGTAAGGGTAAAATTCAGTTAAACCCTGGAGATGTATGCATTGTAACAAATGGTTCTATGACAGATAATGCTACCTTAGGTGACCTTAATACTCCAGCTTTATATAAACCCAATAATCCAATGTCAGGTGAATTGTGGAAAAACATAGCTAAAAAGAAAAAAGGCCTTGGAAATCCTTCGCCATTTTTTGATTATCCAGAGGAAACTAACTGGGAAAGCTTTACTGTAACTATGAGAGGCAATAAGCTTTTAAAAATGATAGAACAATTCTCTGGTAATGTACCTGGTAGTGGTGCATTAATGACTTTTAAAGATTCAAACTGGTTAATGAGCATAGTTGTTGCAGCTCAACCTCACTTTAAAAATCAGCCACTAGATACCACAATTTTCTGGGGATATGGCTTATTTACTGATGTAGAAGGTGACTATGTAAAGAAAAAAATGAGAGATTGCACTGGAAAAGAAATATTAACAGAACTTCTTCATCATTTACATTTTGAGGATAAAATAGATGAAATAATGGAAACAGTAGTTAATGTAATTCCTTGTATGATGCCATATATAGATGCACAATTTCAACCAAGAAAGATGAGCGATAGGCCAAAGGTTGTACCTAAAGGCTCAACAAACTTTGCTATGATTAGTCAATTTGTTGAAATTCCTGAAGATATGGTTTTTACAGAAGAATATTCTGTAAGAGCTGCAAGAATTGCTATTTATAAATTATTTGGTGTTAAGAATAAAAAGATAATTCCAGTTACTCCATATAAGAGAAATCTTAAGGTACTAAGGAAAGCCCTAGTAAAAGCATATAAGTAAGAATGATAATAAAGATTAGAAAGAAACACTGCATAGGCTAGTGTTTCTTTTTATGTGAAAAATAAGGGTAATAGATATAGGAATAAAATTATGCTTGCTTTTATGGTCATTGCTAGATTAGGAATTTTAATATTTTAAAATACAATGAATAATACTATAAATATATAGACATTTATCTATATGTAGAATAATATATAAAGCATATAGATGATTTTCTATATGTTTTTCTTTTTAAGTATAGGAGGGATATAGTGAATAATAATTATGGGGAATATGCTTTGATTTTTAAGGCCTTAAGTGATGCAACTCGTCTTGAAATATTAGAAATGATTAAAGCTAAGGAATTATGTGCATGTCATATATTAAAAAAGTTTAACATAACTCAACCAACTCTTTCTTATCACATGAAAATATTAAAGGATGGTGGACTTATTAATTGTACAAAGAAGGGTTCTTGGATGCATTATTCATTAAACGAGAAAAAAATCATTGAATTAGAAACTTTTTTTAGGTCTTTAGAGAAATAAAAAGGAGTATGTATGCAAAAAATAGATTTAACTAAGGGGAAAGTAACGAAAGTACTATTAGCTACAGCAATACCTATTATGGGAAGTTCTCTTCTACAGTTTACTTACAATCTTGTAGATATGCTTTTTGTTGGAAGGCTAGGAAGTGATGCAGTGGCAAGTGTTGGATCTTCAAGTTTTTTTATAGGTCTTGGATATTCTATAAATGCTATTGTTGTTATTGGTACAGGGATTAAGGTTGCTCATTCAATAGGGAATAGTGATGAAATTAAAACAAAAGGATATATTAATTCTGGACTTATACTAAATTTTATAATTGGATTAATATATTCATTACTTTTAGTCTTGCTTGGTAAGGAGTTAATATCTTTTTTAGATTTAGGAAATCTAAGGGTTGAAAGAGATGGATATATATATTTAGCTCTTAGTGCACCAATGCTTTTCTTTGCATTTTTTAATTTGCTCTATACTAGAATATTATCTAGTTATGGCAATAATAAAATTGCACTTAAAATTAACGCTGTTGGTGTTCTAACAAACATTATATTAGATCCAATCCTAATATATACTTTAGGTTTAGGTGTAAAGGGAGCAGCCATTGCAACCTTAATATCAAATGTATTAATGTTTGCACTTTATAATATAAAATCAAATAAAATTTTATATTATGATTTTAAAATAAAATATAGTTTACAAAAGATAATAGAGATAATAAAGCTTGGTTTTCCTATGTCATTTCAAAGAGTGCTTTTCACCCTTGTAAATATTTCTCTTGCAAAGATAATAAGTAACTTTGGTTCAGATGCTATAGCTGCACAGAAGATTGGACTTCAAATAGAATCAATTACCTTCATGGTTATAGGTGGACTAAATGGTGCTATTTCAAGTTTTGCAGGTCAGAATTTTGGAGCGAAAAAATATAAAAGAATCTTAGATGGATATAAAAGTGCATTAAGAATAGGATTAATATATTCATTGTTTATGGCATTGATTTTTATATTTATCCCAGGTTCTCTAGTTAGTTTATTTATTAAGGAAGATAATACGGTAAGTATTGCATGTGGTTATCTACAGATAGTTGGATTATCTCAGCTATTTAGCACTATTGAAATGGTATCAAATGGTTTGTTTACAGGAGTTGGTAGGCCTAAGATACCAGCTATAATAAGCATAATATTTACAGTTTTAAGGATACCGATGGCACTAGTATTTATAAGAAGTATTGGTGTTAATGGGATATGGTTAAGTATTGCACTATCAAGTGTTTTAAAAGGATTAACAGCTTATTTATTATATATAGTTACAGTTAGGAAGGAGTATACAAATGCTAAATACATTTAAAGCTCTTTTCACTTCAGATGAAATCTTAAGAGGAAACTTTGGAGTTGAAAGAGAAGCTCTTAGAGTTGGCGTAAAAGGAGAATTATCAAGAAATAAGCACCCGAAGGTGTTTGGAAATAAAATTATGAACCCATACATTACAACGGATTTTTCAGAAAGTCAATTAGAGCTTATAACACCAGTGTTTAACACATCAAAAGAGGTATATGACTTTTTAAATGCTCTTTATGATATAGTTGCCCTTGAAATAGGAGATGAATATATTTGGCCAGAATCTATGCCTTGTGTAATTCCAGATGATAGGGAGATTCCTATAGCAACTTTTTGCAAATGTAAGCAAGGTGAAGAGGCTAGAGCATACAGGGAAGAACTTTTAAGAAAGTATGGTGGGAAAATTCAATTAATATCTGGAATTCACTATAATTTCTCATTAAATGATGATGTTTTAAATAAACTTTATGAAAACTCATCTAAAAAGGAAGATTTTAAAACTTTTAAGGATAATCTTTATCTAAAAATAGTAAGAAATTACTTAAGATATAGATGGCTTCTTATTTATCTTTTAGGTAGTACAGGGGTAGTTCACTCTAGCTATAAGGGTGAGTGCCTAAAGAAATTAGATAATATTTCACAGGGTGCATATTCCTGTGAAGGTATAGTTTCTTATAGAAATAGTGATTGTGGATATGGTAATAGAATAACTTTATTTGCAGATTATTCTTCAACAAGAGAGTATGTAAATAGTGTAAAGAGATTTATTAATGATGGCTTAATTCAAAGCCCTAAAGAATTCTACAATTCAGTTAGACCTAAGGGTAAGAATCCAAATAAAATATTAGATTCCTTATTGGATGATGGTATCCAATACCTTGAATACAGAAGTATTGATATTAATCCTTTTACTAAGGGCGGTATTTCATTAGAGGATTTAGAGTTTTTAGAATTATTTAATCTGTATCTTTTATTTAAGGAAGAAAGTGATTATAAGGATTGGCAAATAGATGGCCTTGAGAATCAAAAAAATATAGCTAGAAATGGTGGTTTAGATATAGAACTTATACGTGATGGTGAAAAAGTTTCTAAGGTTCAATGGGGATTAGAGATATTAAATGAAATTAGAGATATAAATCACATTCTAAATTTAGGTAAGGGTGAATTAATAGATGCTCAAATTGAGAAAATAAAGGATTATAAAAAGACAAACACTTATAAATTTATTGAACTAGTTAAAGAAAAAGGATATATTGATTCTCACTTAGATTTATCTAAAAAGTATAAGAAAGAAGCTTATGCTAAAAGATTTAATTTAAAGGGATTTGAAGATATGGAGCTTTCTACTCAAATATTAATGAAGGAAGCAATTAAGAGAGGTATTAAATTTGAAGTTCTAGATAGAGAAGATAATTTTATATCTTTAGAGAAGAATGGAAAGCTTGAATATATAAAACAAGCTACTAAAACTTCCTTAGATAACTATGCAACAGTATTAGCTATGAATAATAAGGTAGTAACAAAGAAAATTCTAGATAAAAAGGGTGTAAGAGTTCCGAAGGGAGAAGAATTTACAAGCATTAATGAAGGTATTAGAAGAATAGAGAATTATGTAGGCCTTCCAGTTGTAATTAAACCTAAATCAACAAACTTTGGTCTTGGAATATCAATATTCCCTGATGGAGGAGGCATGGAAGATTTAACGAAAGCTTTAGATTTTGCCTTCTCAAAGGACAATACAGTTCTTATAGAGGAATTTATTAAAGGAAGGGAATTTAGGTTCTTAGTAATTGGAGATAAGGTTTCAGGTATTCTTCATAGGGTTCCTGCAAATGTTAAGGGTGATGGAGAACATACAATTGAGGAACTTATAAAAATAAAAAATAAGGACTCTTTAAGAGGAAAGGGGTATAAAACTCCACTTGAAAAAATAGAAATTGATACCTCTGCACTTTTATATCTTAAAAATCACAATAGAGATATATATACTGTTTTAAAAGAAGATGAAGTTGTATTTTTAAGAGAAAATTCTAATATAAGTACTGGTGGCGATAGTATAGATTTCACAGATATAATTCCAAATAGGTTTAAAGAAATAGCAATAAGGTCTTCAAAGGCTATAGGAGCAAAAATCTGTGGTGTAGATATGGTAATAGAGGATTATACTGATGAAAGATCTAAATATGGAATAATAGAGCTAAACTTTAACCCTGCCATACATATTCATTCTTATCCATATGAAGGAAAGGAAAGAAATGTAGCAAAGGATATACTTAATCTTTTAGGATTTAAGGAAAGCCAATGTGATTAAAATTAATTAATAGTATTAGATGGTAGAAATAAGCTAAAGGAGAGTTTTTTAGAACTTCTCTTTAGCTTGTTTTGTTATAGTTTAAATATAATGACTTGAATTGCATATATATAAAGCATATTAATTTTAAGGAGGAACTTCATAATATTTACATAAGTTACACAACAAATATTATGTAAAATAAATTATGAGAATATGAAGAAAACACTGTAGAATGTGTTTTCTTTTTTATTTATATAACTTAACTTTATTTGAATTAATTGACATTTATTAGACTTAGAGTTATTATTCCTTATTATTAAGCAAGAAGAAAGGGGTTATTTTACATGTCTATAGAAAAGGTAAGATATTTTTTTAAAAGTTATGGAAAAGATAAAGATATAAGGGAGTTTGATACCTCAAGTGCTACAGTGGAACTTGCTGCTGAAGCATTGGATGTTGAGCCTGCTAGAATTGCAAAGTCTTTAACTTTTAAAAATAATGAAAAATGTATTATGGTAGTAACTGCTGGTGATAGAAAAGTAGATAATAGAAAATTTAAAGATGAATTTGGAATTAAGGCAAAGATGCTAAGTCCTGATGAGGTATATGAATTTACAGGACATAAAATCGGTGGAGTATGTCCCTTTGTTATAGATTTAGATAAGGTTCAGGTATATTGTGATAAATCAATGGAGAGATTCCAAACAGTTTTCCCTGCTTGTGGTAGTAGTAATTCTGCAATAGAACTTACTTTAGAGGAGCTATTTAAACTATCCAATGCGTTAAAATGGGTGGATGTTTGTAAATAATATAAAAATAAAGTAAGAAAGAAATTGAACTGCCCCTGTTAAGTAGACAGGGTAAATAATATAAAACTATGCTACTAAGGTGTGGCTTCTATATTCAATAGGAGTCATACCTTTTAGCTTCTTTTGCAATTTTTTTGTGTTGTAAAATTTAATATATTCGTCTATAGCTTGTTCAAGTTCTTCGAAGGTAGAAAACTTTCTTAAATAATACATTTCAGATTTTAAAGTACCCCAAAAAGGCTCCATAGGACCGTTATCAATGTACCTACCAACTCTAGACATACTCAGTATTGCATTAATTTCATTTAGTTTATGCTTAAATGTTTTAGATGTATATTGAAATCCGAGATTACTATGAAATAGTGGCGTTGCGGTCGGATTAGCTTCAATGGCTTTATCTAAGGTATCAAAAACCAATTTATTATTGTTAGACTTACCAATCACATAAGAAATAATGCTATTATCACCAATATCTAGTATTGCGCTTAAATAAGCTTTACTTCCATTAGTTAATTTAAACTCAGTAACATCTGTTAGCCATTCTTATTGTATTTTTTTACCCAAGTATGAACTTGTTGATAGGAAACGTTAAATTTGTTATAAGTTAAATTATAATCGTGAGGGTTAGCAATACAAAATGATACTATTTCAATTCTTTCTTCATAAGTTGTTTTTCTTTCTTACTTAAATATTAAATATATTCCATTTCGATAAGTTCTAAATTTTCATCCATATATGTGGTTATAGTGGTAAATCCAACATTTCTATAACAATTTATAGCTCTTTGATTCCAAGTAGCCACTTGAAGTTTAATAGGCTTATCTCCATATTTCATTTTACACATATCTATTGCCATCTTAAGTATTTCTCCGCCTATGCCTTTACCACATTTATTTGGTTTAACTCCAATTCCTACTACAATATCTGTAGGAAAATTATCTATCCTTGTAAATCCAATTAATTCATCATTAGAAGTTAGATATGCATTATAAAGTTTTTTTCTTAAAGCATCATCACATAATGCATACTTACCAATTTTCATCTCTTCCCAACTAGGAAGATTATAAATACTGCATTCATCTTCATATTTCCAAGAGGCAATCTCCTTAGCAAAATATTTACTCATTTGTTCTCTTTTAATCATAATTATCACCCAACCATAAATATATTATTATGATTATAACTCCATCTAAAATATAAAACAAACCTGAGAAAAAAACTTTTATATTGATTAACTGTTATAGTAGTAGTAGAATAAAGATAACAGGTTTAGGAGGAGTTATGATGTCTTTTTTATTAAATGAAAAGTTACAAAGTAAAATAAATTATGGAATAATAGGGCTTACAATAATTATTAATGTAATAGCTTTATTTTTTCTACCTAAAGAAATGGGAATACACATAAATACTCAAGGAGAAATAGATTCTTCTATTAGTAAATATATAGGAGTATTAATAATGCCAATAGCAATGGCTTTACTATCTTTTTTACGAAAAAATAAAGCTATAGAATCATCTAATAAGCTTATGTATTTAATTACAAATATTATATTATTTTTTGTAAATGGATATATGATACTTTTTAATTTAACTTTATAATTTAAATCCATTAAAATCATAGATTATATATAGACTTTTGGTACAAACTATTATTGTAAATAAATTTGCAAAAATAATTTGTAGGAGGTCTTAGTTATGAAAGCTAAAAGAAATATGAGAACTATGATGAAAAAGGCTACTAGAAAAGCAAATCTTCTTATGGAAATGGGAGAAGATATGATGGATTTAATGATGAAAGCAAGAAAGTATAAAAGAATGACAAAAAAATAGATATTATGAAGAAACTCAAGTTTTAACTTGAGTTTCTTTTTATGCTTTAGGTTATACTATATCTTAGTGGAGGTGGCATTATGATTATTTTAAATGAAAAATTTTATGGAAGAAAAACCTTGGATGTCGCTGTAGATTTACTAGGAAAATATTTAATCCATAATATAAATGGCCAATTAGTAGGAGGTAAAATAGTTGAAACAGAAGCTTATACTGGGGTTACTGATAAAGCTGCGCATGTATATGGTGGAAGAAAGACTGAAAGGGTACTCCCTATGTATGGAAGAGCAGGTACTTCCTATGTCTATAGAATATATGGAATGTATAACTGTTTAAATGCAATAACAGAGAGGGAGGGTGAACCTCAGGGTGTATTAATACGTGCTATTGAGCCTTTAATAGGATTAGATTACATAGCTAATATGAGATATGAAAAGAATTTTAATGAATTAGATAAAAAGCAAAAATTAAATTTAACCTCAGGACCTTCAAAGCTTTGCATGGCTCTTAATATAGATAAAAGATTAAATAATCTATTATTATTTGAAGGAGATTTATTTATTTGTGACCTTGATGATGAGTTAAAATCTTTATTTCAAATAGAAGAAGAAAAAACAGGATATATAATAAAAAGTAAAAGAATAGGAATAGATTATGCAGAAGAAGCTAAAGATTTGTTATATAGATTTTATTATAATGATAATCCATATGTTTCTAAAAAGGACAAGAATGGCATAAAATTATATTAGTATTAATAGACTAATATGAAACAATCCTTTGAGGACGTGAATGAATGGATGATTTATTAGATTTAGCACTTTTAATGTATTTAGATGAGGCCCTTGTTCGTAACATGTCCTCATTTGTACTTAATGGATATATAGAAATTAGAACATCAAGAATTATTCAGGATTTAACTCTATCAGGAAAAGCAGGAATTGATTTAAGAGACCATTGTTTTGATGAAGATAGAAAAAGTAATGATGAAAGAGAAGGATTTAAAGGAAGTAATATAACTTCTGCAGAACATTGTGAAAATACTCGTACTAATAACGCAGGAATCGAGAATAGAGAGTTTGTTAGAAGAGAAGAAGAGTTGAAACGTGTATTTACCACATTTAATCTTCATGGAGAGCTTATAACTCAATTAAAATCTTCAAATAGATTAAAATCATTTTATGATACAACAATAAATGAAGGAGATGTATTTCCGGGAGATTATATACAAATTCATGGTAATTTAACATCAGAATCAATTAATTCTTATCTTGATTCTGTGTTAACTATTTTCGATTGTTTTGGTAGTGAAAATCTTGATAATATGATGCCTAAAAACCTTAATGGAAACTTAAATTTTAAAAATATGAACCATTTACTTAGTCATTTAAGTGAAATTCTAAATAAAAATTCTACTCAAGATTTAATATTACAGTGTGGAGATACTCCAGTTGTTCTTAATGTTAATAATAATTTCTTTATGAACAATAGTTCCTATATTTATGATAAGGTTGATTGTCCTTGCACAGTATATGGTAAAGTTATAAATGTTGCACCAAATGGTAAATGTATAAGCCTTTTAAGAAAAACTGCACAACATGATTATTATGAGCATTTTTTAAATAACTGTTGTCCTTTTTGTGATCAATTAACTAGTAATGGTATATTGATGCCTAAAATGCCAAGACTAAAATGTGAAGGCGTTTCTATAATAGTAGTTCCAATAAGTATATGTCTATAAAGGAGAAGTTGAAAAGCATTCAATTTCTCTTTTTTTAATTTGTAAAACTTTACATTTACATATTTATTAAATTCAACATTTTATTTACCAAATGATTTATAATAACCTTAAATTATGGTAAAATAAGCACAAATAAACATTATTTTAAAGGGGCTGTTAAAATGGAAAACAAAATAAAAGTAGGAATAGTTGGATATGGTAACTTAGGAAAAGGTGTTAGAAAAGCTATAAATCAAAATCAAGATATAGAGCTTGAAGCGATTTTTACTAGAAGAGAAGTGAGTAAGGTATCTGAAAATGATAATTTAATGGTTCATATCTCTAAAATTAGTGACTTTAAAGATAAGATTGATGTAATGATTCTTTGTGGTGGTTCTGCAACAGATTTAGTAGAACAAGGGCCAATGGTTGCTGAAATGTTCAATACTGTAGATAGCTTTGATACACATGCTAAAATACCAGCTTATTTTGAAAAGATGAATGAAGTTAGTACTGCTTCTGGAAATTTAAGCATAATATCTGTAGGTTGGGACCCAGGATTATTCTCATTAAATAGGCTTTTAGGTAATGCTGTTTTACCTAATGGTAAAGATTATACCTTCTGGGGCAAGGGTGTAAGTCAAGGTCATTCAGATGCAATTAGAAGAATCCAAGGGGTTAAAAATGGAATACAATATACAATTCCAATAGAAACTGCCCTAGAAAGGGTAAGAAGTGGCGAAAACCCAGACCTTACTACTAGAGAAAAGCATTTAAGAGAATGTTTTGTTGTAGCAGAAGAAGGAGCAGATAAAACAAAAATTGAGAAAGAAATAAAGAATATGCCAAATTACTTCTCTGATTATGATACAACTGTTCACTTTATAACTGATGAAGAGCTTAAGAGGGATCATTCAGGTATGCCACATGGTGGATTTGTTATAAGAACAGGGGAAACTGGAGAAGGAACTAAGCAAAGAATTGAATTTTCACTAAAGCTAGAAAGTAATCCAGAATTTACTTCAAGTGTTTTAGTTGCATATGCTAGAGCTATAGCTAAGATGGCTAAAGAAGGTAAGAAGGGTGCTTTAACAGTATTTGATGTCCCATTTGGATATCTTTCTTCAAAGACACCTGCAGAACTTAGAAAAGAATTATTATAGGATTTAGGAGCTGATAATATGAAATCAATACTAACAGTAATAGGTAAAGATCAAGTAGGAATTATAGCAGGAATAAGCTGTGAATTACAAAAGTGTAACATCAATATTTTAAATGTTACTCAAACAATAATGGATGGGTATTTTACAATGATTATGATTTTAGATGGATCTAATGCAAATGCTTCATTTGATGAAGTAAGAAAAAGCCTTCTTAAAAAGGGTGAAGAATTAAAAGTTGATGTAAAGATACAAAGAGAAGAAATCTTTAATTCAATGCATACACTATAATTAGGGGGCTACATAATGAATACAAATATTAATTCTCAAAATATTTTAGAAACAATAAAGATGATAGAAGAGGAAAAACTAGATATTAGAACAATAACTATGGGTATATCTTTATTGGACTGTATTGATCCAGATGGTGATAAAGCTAGGGAAAAGATATACAGCAAAATAGTCTCTTCTGCCAAGGATTTAGTAAAGGTTGCAAACCAAATAGAAGAAGAGTTTGGTATTCCAATAGTTAATAAAAGAGTTTCAGTTACTCCTATTTCAATAATTGCAGGAGCTACTGATGAGGAAAACTATGTTGAGTTTGCAAAAACTTTAGATAGAGCTGCAGAAACTTTAGGTATAGATTTTATAGGTGGATTCTCTGCACTTGTTCAAAAGGGATATACTAAAGGTGATAGAATTTTAATTAAGTCTATTCCAGAAGCTTTAGCTGTTACAAAGAAGGTATGTTCTTCTGTTAATGTTGGTTCATCAAAATGTGGTATCAACATGGATGCAGTAAGGGACATGGGAAATGTAATAAAAGAAGCAGCAGAGCTTACTAAGGAAACTAAGGGATTTGGATGTGCTAAATTAGTTGTATTTGCTAATGCAGTTGAAGATAACCCATTTATGGCTGGTGCTTTCCATGGTGTTGGAGAAGCAGATAAGGTTATAAATGTTGGTGTAAGTGGTCCTGGAGTTGTTCAAAGAGCAATTGAAAAGGTTAGAGGAGAATCCTTTGATGTACTTGCAGAAACAATTAAGAAAACAGCATTTAAAATAACAAGAATGGGAGAGCTTGTAGCACAGGAAGCTTCTAGGAGATTAAATGTTCCTTTTGGAATAGTTGACCTTTCGTTAGCACCTACTCCAGCTATTGGTGACTCTGTTGCTCATATATTAGAAGAAATGGGACTTGAAACTGTAGGTACTCATGGTACTACAGCTGCCCTTGCAATGCTTAATGATGCAGTTAAAAAGGGAGGAGTTATGGCATGTAGTCACGTTGGTGGATTAAGTGGTGCTTTCATACCAGTATCTGAAGATGCAGGTATGATAGATGCAGTTGTTAATGGTTCACTAAACTTAGAAAAGCTTGAAGCTATGACATGTGTATGTTCAGTTGGATTAGATATGATTGCAGTTCCAGGTGATACTCCAGCATCTACAATAGCTGCAATGATAGCAGATGAAGCAGCCATTGGTGTTATTAATAATAAAACAACAGCTGTTAGAATAATTCCTGCTCCAGGATGTGAAATTGGAGATATGGTTGAGTTTGGAGGACTTTTAGGTACTGCTCCAGTAATGAAGGTAAACTCAAATTCTTCAGAAGACTTCATTAAAAGAGGTGGAAGAATACCTGCACCAATACATTCATTTAAAAACTAAAATAGATAATATAGATTAGAAGGAAACGCCGTTTTTTGATGGCGTTTCTTTTTTTACTGGCTATGAAATTATAAAATTTTAATTTGCTATAAATTTAATGGAAATAAAAAAATAGTATAAATATATATTTACGTATTTATATAAATATATATTTACGTATTTATATAAATATATATTTATATGTTTATTTAAATATTGGGAAAAATATTTATAAATTGGCTGTTAGAGATTTCTATTAACCATTAACAATCTTTATGTTATACTCTTCTTAGAATATAAAACCAATGGAGGTAGACAAATGAAAAAAATGATTTCATGGAACGTTAACGGCTTAAGAGCTATTGTTGGTAAAGGGTTCCTAGATATATTTAATGAATTAGATGCAGATATATTCTGTCTTCAAGAAACTAAGTTACAAGCAGGTCAAATAGATTTAGATTTACCTGGATATCATCAATATTGGAACTATGCAGAAAAGAAAGGTTATTCAGGTACTGCAATATTTACTAAAGAAGAGCCTTTAAGTGTAGCTTATGGAATTGGTATAGAAGAGCATGATAAAGAAGGAAGAGTTATAACTCTAGAATTCCCTGATTACTATGTAATTACAGTATATACTCCTAATTCTCAAACTGAATTAGCTAGACTTGATTATAGAATGACTTGGGAAGATGCATTTAGAGCATACTTAAAATCATTAGAAGAAAATAAACCAGTAATAGTTTGTGGTGACTTAAATGTTGCTCATAAAGAAATTGACTTAAAGAATCCTAAAACTAATAGAAAGAACGCTGGTTTTACAGATGAAGAAAGAAATAAGTTTACTGAATTATTAAAATCAGGATTTATAGATACATTCAGACACTTCTATCCAGAACAAGAAGGAATATATTCTTGGTGGTCATATAGATTCAAAGCAAGAGAAAAGAATGCAGGATGGAGAATTGACTACTTTGTAACATCAGAATCCTTAAAGGATAGATTGGTGGGTGCTAAGATTCATACAGATATCTTTGGATCAGACCATTGTCCAGTTGAATTAGAAATTAATTAAGCAAACAAAGAGAAATTGCAAAAGCAATTTCTCTTTTTCATTTATATATTTTACCTTATATTTTTCTTTTCTCACTTTTAATGCTAGTTCTAAATAATAAATGCATTAAAGCTCTTCCATTAAAAGGTATCAAAGGATATAAATATGGCTCTCCTGTAAAAGTTCTAGTAGAAGCTAACATGATAAAGCCTATAATTAAACCTCCACCAAAACCTTTAAGTCCCCAAAAGGAAGTTAATATTAATAGAAGCATTCTAAAAAACTTAATTGCAAATCCCAGTTCAACAGATTGCTGGGTAAATGTAGCTAGAGAAACAATAGCCATATAAAGAATAGTTTGTGGTAAAAACCATCCTGTCTTAATTGAAAAATCACCTAGAATTAATGCTCCTACAACAGATAAGGACATTCCCAAAGAGTTAGGAGTATTTAATGATGCTAACCTTAATCCATCAATGGCAAATTCTAATAATAAAAACTGCCAAAAGATTGGTATATAATATGGATCAGTAGGTATTAAAAACTTAAGATGCTCTGGCAAAGTTTCAGGGTATTCAGTTATCAATAAGTAAAATGGTGTAATAAATAAAGTCATAAGTAAAATAGCGTTTCTAAGGAGTCTTAAATAATTACCTGTTAATATTGGTGAATAATAATCATCAACATCCTCTAAGAAATCAAATATACTAGTAGGAAGAAGCATAGCAGAAGGATTATTATCAACTAAAAGAGCTATTTTTCCTTCTAAAATATGGGCAGCAGTTACATCTGGTCTTTCAGTATATCTAACCTTTGGAAAAGGATTATACCAAGACCTTTTGTTAATACATTCAACTAAACTTTGATCACCTAAAGTTAAGGCATCAACTTCTATTTCTGCTAATTGCTTTTTTACAGTTTCTAATGCTTCCTTGGTTACTCTATCTTCTATGAAGGCAATAGCTACATCTGTTTTAGATTCTCTTCCTACAGAAACCATCTCAAATCTTAGTTTAGGATCTCTTATCCGCCTTCTTATTAAGGCACTATTAAATACTATAGTTTCAACAAAACCATCTCTAGCTCCACGTAAAACCTTTTCCTTATCTGGTTCTTCTGGTCCCCTTGCAGGATAAGTTCTAAGATCAATCATTATACACTTATCTAAATTTTCTACAAACATTGCAGTTTGACCAGAAAGGAGAGCTTTAATTACATTTCCAAAATCCTCTTCCTCTGAAACTTCAATAGCACTAATACATGTTGTAATAATTTCTTCTGCAGTCTTTGCTTTTGCTATATTATCTTCTTTATATACACAGAAGCTTTGTATTAAGGCTTGAAGTGATTCATCCTTAACGAATCCATCTAAAAAGAACAAGCTAATATGCCTTCCCTTAAGATTTAATTCCCTATATAAAACATCAAAAGACTTACCAAAGCCTATTTCATTTTTTAAATAATTTACATTTTTATTATAATCAGTACTAATATTCATATTCACACCTCATAATCTTAGGATACTCATCTTGTAAAATAATATACTTTCTTGTAAAATGCATAGTATGACTTTAAATAGAAGGTGGCACAAATGATAGCAATAAAATTAGAAAAGAATAAAAGAAATGAACCAATTTTAAAACTAAAGGTTACAGAAGAAGATTTAAAGGATAAGTCATTTCTTAAGAGGGCTTTAATGGAAGGTACATCTCTAAAGGGAGAGTATAACTATAAGGTTCCAATAAGATTTTTTCTACCAATTATAAATAAGTTAGATACAAAGGAATATGAAATACATAAGGATTCATTAGACTTTTTCTTGGAGTTTTCTGATGATTATGACGAGAAGTATTATTACAGAACTGAAGCTGATGCAAGATATATGAAGCGCTGGAGAGAAGAAGGATGTCCAAATATTTATAAAACTATTATAGATATTAATAATAAGAAAACCTATAAAGAAATTGCATTCAAAAGAGTAGGAAATTCTTTTTCTTCAGCATTTGAGTAATAGTTCATATTACTGTATAATTATAGTAAGTTAAAAGGGATTGGGGGATATAATTTTGGAAAGTAACACATATAAGCTAAAATTACAAAAGGTAAAAGGGACATGGACTACTTATCTTTTCGTATTAGGTATAGGTGCGTTCTTCTTAGATTGGAGGCTTGGAGTAGCAATAGTCTTAGTTGGAGTTGCCTTTACAATTAAATTTAAGAATGACCCTGACAATAATTCAGCATTATTTTATAACTATGCTTTAACTCTTTACTCAAAAGGGGATGCAAAGAAGGCAAAGGATGCCTTAAACAATGCTGTATATTATAGAAAAGATAATAAAGAGGCATACTTTTTCTTAGGATGTTTATATTTTGATGAAAAGGACTATACTAACGCCTTAACATATTTAAAAAGAGGTGGAGTAGATAATGTAAAAGATCCAAGTTTAACCTATGTTTTAGGGAGATGCTATTATCATACTGAAAACTATAAAGAGGCAATTAAGTATTTAACTATGATTACATATGAAGGTAATGAGTATCTTGAAAATGAAAGATTAACTACTTTAGGCTATGCTGCCTGTGAAGCTGAGGAATATGAACTTGCATATAATTCACTAAGTAGGGTGAAAATTGACCTAGATGAAATTAAAGGGGATGCCTTAGAGTATTGTTACTACTATGGAGAGGCATGTTATTATACAGATAGGGATGATGAAGCAAAGGAATATTTAGGTAAGGTATATGAAAAGGATCCTTATTATAAATATATAGATGTATTTTCAAAGGAAATAGAATTTAATTAAGTATAAAGCACTGCTATTACAGTAGTGCTTCTTTTTAATTCTTCATTATTTTTGAAACTTATGCTAGTATATGAATATATACTGGTTACATAAAGAGGAGAATATATATGAATTTAATTACACTAGAAAATATAAGTAAAAGTTATAGTGAAAAAATATTATTAAATAATGTTTCACTTGGTATAAATGATGGGGATAAGATAGGTATTATAGGTATAAATGGTGCTGGTAAGTCAACCCTTTTAAAAATAGTAACAGGAAAAGATGAATTCTTTGATGGAAGCATTACTAAGGGAAAAAATGTTAGAATAGAGTTTCTATCTCAAAGCCAAGATTTTCAAGATGATGCAACTGTATTAGAGCAAATTTTCAAGGGGGATAGTAAAGAAATGAAGCTTTTAAGAGATTATGAAGAAACTCTTGAAAGCCTAAATTCTTCTCCTTCTAATTTTGATGGGCTTAATGAAAGGATAATAAAGCTTCAAGGTGAAATTGATGGATTAAATCTATGGGAGCTTGAAAGTGAAGCTAAAAGCATATTAAATAAACTTGGAATAACTAAATATGAGGAAAAGATAAAAAATCTATCTGGAGGACAAAAGAAGAGAGTTGCCCTTGCTTCTGCTCTTATTACTCCTTGTGATTTGCTAGTATTAGATGAGCCTACAAACCATTTAGATTCAGATTCTATAGAGTGGCTAGAAGAATATTTAAATTCTAGAAAGGGTGCATTAATTATGATTACTCATGATAGGTACTTCCTTGATAGAGTAAGTAATAGGATAGTGGAGCTTGATAGAGGAAATTTATATACATATGAAGGTAACTACACTGCTTTCCTAGAGAAAAAGATGGAAAGAATTGAAATAGAAGAGGTTCAAGAGGAAAAGCGACAATCTCTAATTAAAAAAGAGTTAAAATGGGTAAAAAGAGGTGCTAAGGCTAGAACTACAAAACAAAAAGCAAGATTACAAAGGTTTGATGACTTAGTTAATCAGGAATATGTAAAAAGAGAAACAGATGTAGAAATGTTTTTTGTAGGAACTAGATTAGGTAAGAAGATAATTGAAATTAACCATATTAATAAAGGCTTTGATAATAAAGAACTAATACATGACTTTAGTTATATCTTTACTAAGGAGGATAGGATAGGGATTATAGGTAATAACGGAGCTGGAAAAACTACATTAATTAATATGCTTAAGGGATCTATAAAACCTGATAGTGGAGAAATAGAAGTTGGAGAAACTGTGAAGATAGGATGCTTCTCTCAGGATGACTCTCATATGGACACTAATTTAAGAGTAATAGATTATGTTAAAGAAGGGGGAGAATATATCCCAGTTGCAGATGGAACAAAAATAACTGCATCTACAATGTGTGAAAGATTCCTATTTGATGGAACTATGCAATATACAAAAATAGAAAAGCTATCTGGTGGAGAAAGAAGAAGACTTCATCTTTTAAGAGTTTTAATGGAAGCTCCAAATGTTCTTCTACTAGATGAGCCTACAAATGATCTAGATATTAATACACTTAATATATTAGAAGACTTTTTAGATAGCTATATTGGTGTAGTAGTTGTTGTTTCCCATGATAGATACTTCTTGGATAGAGTGTGTAATAAGATATTTGCATATGAAGGAAATGGGGAGATTGAACCTTATAATGGTAACTACAGCGATTATAGTATTAAAGTCGAATTAAAGAAGGCTAATAAGGGAACAGAAGTTAAAAAAGAAAGAAAAGAAAATACTCAAAGAGTAAGAGAAAGAGATTCAAGACCAAAATTTAGTTTTAAGGAACAAAAAGAATATGAAGAAATTTCTTCTGTAATAGAAAACCTAGAAAATGAAATAGCAAATATAGATAAATTAATGCAAGAAAATTCAGCAAGTTACTCAAAGTTGCAAGAACTTATGACAGAAAAAGATAAATTAGAAGAAAAACTTCTATACAAATATGAACGATACGAGTATTTAGAGGATTTAGCACAAAGAATTGAGGAATATAAGAATAATAATAAGTTATAATTATTTGGAAAAAACAATTGGAAATTAATTCTAGATGAGTTATAATTGTAGTAGGAGCTTGGGAATAATCGTTTATTTATGGGGTGTGTAGGGACTATGAAAGAGAATAATGGTATAAATGGGAATATAGAGAGTAGTTCTGAGCTTGTTGCAGTAACTACTAATAATACTTTGACAAAGGAATACTTGGATAAAAGTAAGAAATTATTAGAAGACTTTAAAAAAATGCAAAATGTGATAATGGAAGCTCAAGGACCTGATATTTCTATACTTATTAAGGTTGCTCAAAATAATCTTACTAAAACTGCCATGGAGCAAGCCAGTGAGATGATTAAAGAGTTTCAAGAGAATTTTAATGAAGACTCTGTTGAAGACTTTATAGAGCATTCAATATCTTTAATTACTTCTATAGAGACGGCAAATTATTTATATGGAAGTATTATCGATGTTCAAGAGATAAGGAAATATATATCTGCTAAAGTTACTAAGCAAATAGTTATAAGAAGGCGTAAATTATTAGAGCTTTTAAAAGATACTAATTTTGAAGATAAGATAAAGCTATCTATAATAGTAGAACAGCTTAATCTTTGTATTAAAGTATTTGACTATTGCTGGGATATTTATCCTAAGAATATAAAATCCTTAAAAGAAACTAATAATATAATTGAAGTTATGATAACTAATAGAATAAAGCTTGGTTTAGATAACTACAATATTGAAGTTTTAAGAATGATGATAGATAGAAACACCTCAAAAATTGAAGCTTCAAAGGTCAATAAAGTAAATAATGATACTATAGTTGGACAAGCAATGAATAATAATTCAACTGTTACTTCAAAAGATATAGAAGGTGATAACATAATTGTTACCAATGATAATTCCTTCTTTGCAAATTTTGAAATAGATGAAGATAATTCTACTACAGCTTTAGTACAAACAAATAATACTATAACTGATAGATTTGTAGATATCACCAATGAAGTTATTAAAGAGGTAACAGAAAGTTCATCAAATGACTTTATGAATATAGCGTTACAGAAGTTTTATTCTATCATAGGTGCTATAGAAACAATGAATTATCTTAAAGGTAATGTAGTTGATAAACATGCTGTTTCATTAAATATATCTAACCTTTTAACAGAGATGATCTTCTCTAACTATATAGCTATTAAGCATAGTTGGGATGAAATGGTTGATAAGAGTTCAGAAGACTATACTGCATATGCTAAAGAAGTTAAAAAGTATTGTGAGATATTAGTTGAAGCTTATGAAATGAGTAAAGATAACATAAACGCATTGAAAAAATGCGTCACTATAGAAAATGATGTATATAATATGAAGAGTGAATTCAGCTTCAAGAAATTTGAAGTTGAAAAACTTAATAAATCAATAGAAAAGCATTTAGAAATAATTAATAAAAATGATGCTTCATTCACAGTTGAAAGAAAGAAGCCAGAGAAGGATACAAAGAAGAAAAAAGGAATATGGGCTAAGATATTTAGTTAGTTATAAAAACTCTAGCAAAATTTTGCTAGAGTTTTATTTTGATATAAATCAAAGGTATTGTGACTTGGTACTTGCAACGGAACAAACAAAATAAATATCTGCTCTACCTTTTTATTCATTTACAATTCCCTTTAATGAAGAGAATTGGTTTTGGTATAGTTCATTATAGAACCCCTTTAAGGATAGTAAATCTTTATGTGTTCCTTCTTCAACTACTTTACCATCCTTAATTACAATAATTTTGTCAGAATTAATTATAGTTTTTAATCTATGAGCTATGACAAAGGATGTTTTTCCTTCCATCATGGTATTCATGGCCTGTTGAAGCTTTTGCTCTGTAATCATATCTACATTACTTGTAGCTTCATCTAGTATTAATATATCAGGGTTAGATAGAATAGTTCTAGCAATGGATAAAAGTTGCTTTTGCCCCTTACTAAATACATTACTATCACTTGTTATTTCTGTATCATATCCCTTAGGTAAACTAATTATATAATCATGTATGTTTGCTTTAATGCAAGCAATTTCAATTTCATTATCAGTTGCGTCTTCTTTTCCAAATAGAAGATTTTCTTTAATTGTTCCACTAAAAAGAATAGTATTTTGAAGAACAATACCTATTCTTTTTCTTAAAGAGTAGAAGTTTATATCTTTTATCTTTAAATCGTCAAAATATATCTCACCCTCTTTAGTGTCATAAAACCTATTTAAAAGATTAATAATAGTTGTTTTACCTGATCCTGTAGGTCCTACAATTGCAATCTTTTCACCTTTAAAGGCTTCAATATTTATTCTTTTAAGAATAGTTTTATCATCATTATAGGAAAAGGATACATCTTTCATATTTACATACCCATTTAAAACATCTATTTCCTTTGCATCAGGAGTATTTTTTATATCAGGCTCCTCCTTAAGAATATCCATAACTCTTTCAGCTCCAGTGAAGGCTAATCCTAATTGATTATAAAGGTTAGACATTTGATTTATTGGTTGAAAGAATAGTCTAGCAAAGTTTATAAATGTAACTATAAGTCCAATACTTGCATCACCCTTTAAGGTAAGCATAGAACCAGCTACTATAATTAAAACTAAGGTTACATTAGATAATCCATTCATAAGAGGAATCATTAAATAAGAAGTAAATTGCGCTTTTATTGCAGTATCTTTAAAGCTTTTATTCTTCTCATGAAATCTTTTAACAACCTCATTTTCTAGCCCATAGGCTTTAACTACCTTAAGACCTGAAATCTCTTCTTCTATATAGGCGTTAAGATATCCAAGCTTTCCTTGCTGTTCTCCATATAACCTTCTAGTTCTCTTAATTAACAAGGTTACTATTATAGCTAGGAACGGTGTGGCAATTAAAGTTATTAAGGCTAATTTAACATTTAATACTAGCATAAATATTAATACTCCAACTAACTGAATTAAGTTAGAAGTTAGCTCAATTATACTATTAGATAGAGTTATACCAATATTGTCTATATCATTAGTAAATCTACTTAATAACTCACCGTGTGGAGTATAATCAAAAAATCTTAGTGATAATGTTTCTATTTTATTAAATAGGTCAGTTCTAATTTTATTTACAGTTTGTGCTGCTACATCAGCATTTACATAGTTCTGGAACCATCCTGCTAGTGATGATAGCGCATATACACAAAATAAAATAATTACCCACTTAAGTAATCCGTCAACATTAGGTATAGATATATAATTATCTATTATATATCCAATTAGGAAAGGACCTATAAGCTTAGTTACGGTATAAACAATTATAGAAAAGCTTATAATTATAAGTTTAGTTTTATGTTCTTTTAAATATGATAATATGAACTTTAAGCCTCTGTTATTCATATATACTAAGCCTCCTCTCCAAGTTGTGTGTTATATATATTTTTATAATGGACGCTATTATTCATTAACTCTTCATGGCTTCCTACTGCAAGTATTTGTCCTTGGTCAATAAGGACTATCTTATCAGCATCAATTATGGAAGATATCTTTTGTGCAACCATTATGGTAGTAGTATTCTTCAATTCTCTGTTTAAAGCTCTCTTAACTAAGCTTTCAGACTTGGCATCTAGGGCAGAGGTTGAATCATCAAGAATTAGTATTTTAGGGTTACCAACTAACCCTCTAGCAATTGAGATTCTTTGCTTTTGACCACCAGATAAATTATTGCCTCTTTGATATACAATAGATTCATAATTTTCGGGTAACCTATCAATAAACTCTTTTGCTTGTGCAATTTTTGCTGCCCTTGTTATATCATCTTCCACAGCATCTAAGTCTCCTTGAACTATATTTGATTTTACAGTTCCAGAGAATAGGGTAGCACTTTGAAGCACAATAGATATATTCTTTCTAAGGGTAGCCTCATTGTAATTTCTTATATCCATACCATCTAAAAGCACTTTCCCTGATGTAGGGTCATAGAATCTAGGTATTAAATTTACTAAAGTGGATTTACCAGAACCAGTAGAACCGATAATACCTACAAATTCTCCTTCTTTAATATGAAGATTTATATCCTTTAAGGCATATTCCTCAAATCCATCTGTTTCATCATAATCAAAGGAAACATTCTCAAATGTAATATCTCCTCTAATATCATCAGCATTCTTTGAAGTATTCATAAATACCACATCACTAGTAGCATTCATTATGTTTTCAACTCTCTTTGCTGAAACCATAGCTCTTGTAAAATTCATAAACAATAAACTTGCTATTATAAGAGCAATTAATAATTGTGATAAGTAATTTATAAATGCAACTAAAGAGCCTATTGGTAAAGCATTATTTATAGCTGATTTACCACCAAACCATAAAATTGCAACTATACCTAAGTTAATACTTGCTAAAAATATAGGCAAAACAGTACCTACAATTCTAGAGGTACTTGTATTTAATTTTGCTAAATTTGAGCTTTTACCTTTAAACTTTTCCTTTTCATTATTTTCTTGAACAAATGACTTTACTGCCATAATGCCATCAAAGTTTTCTTTTAATGTAGTATTCATATCATCTAACCCTTGTTGAGCACCATAAAACAAAGGATAAGATTTCTTAATAATAAGAAATAATACTATAGAAATAGCTAAAATAATAACTAAATAAATAGGAGATAATTTTGGTGCTGTTATAATACCTAAAATTATACTTCCAATAAAAAGTAGTGGGGACCTAATTAATATTCTAGTACCTGACATAACAAAGTTTTGAAGTTGATTAATATCATTAGTTAATACAACAATAAGATTAGAAATACTTAATTCATCAATATTTCTAAAAGAAAGTCTTTGAATCTTATCAAAGGTACCTTCTCTAAGATTCATTGCAAAAACAGTTGATATTTTACTAGAGTTATAGGTATTTAAAATTCCAAGCAAAACTCCAACTATAGCTATGAATATCATTAATCCACCTAACTCTACTATAAGAGCTTTATCATTATTTTTTATTCCTCTATCTATTACTATTTGGAGTAAATAAGGTTGAATAAGTTCACATAAAACCTCTAAAATCATAAAAATAGGAGCAATAAACACTAAAATCCCTAATGAAGAGAAATAGGGTTTAAACTTTTTAAGCGTTGCCAAATATATCATCCTCCCTAAAAAAATCTCTAAAAGTAGTATTCCTAAATAATTAAGTTTTATCCTTGTCTATAAACAATAGAAAAGGGTGAAAATTTAATATATAATAAGTATTACAATATGATATTTATTTGTAGTAGACGTGGCAGAAAAGAGGAGATTTAATTGAAGAAAAGACTTAACAGAACGCAGCAAACAAGATTTTTATTGTATTTAATTTATTTCTTAATTTTAGGTATATTATTACTAGTAGGTAAACTAAAATTAAATTTTGCAATTATATTGTTTTTAGTTGTAGAGATTATTTTTCATAAGTATAAAAGTTGGAGAAATAAAAGATTTTATCATGCAAGTATAAATATTGTAGATAAGATGACAGGTGAAGAATTTGAAGAATTCTTAGAGTTACACTTTAAGAAGGAAGGATATAAAACTCACTTAACACCAAAGACAGGTGACTATGGTGCAGACCTTGTTGTTAAAAAAGGAAGAGAAAAGATTGTAGTTCAAGCCAAGAGATGGAATCAAAATGTTGGAGTGGAGGCAGTACAGCAAGCAGTAGCTTCTATAAAGTATTATAAAGCACATAGAGCAATGGTAATTACAAATAGTAGCTTTACTGAAAATGCAAGGAATTTAGCAAAGGCTAATAATGTTACATTAATAGATAGAAAAGATATATTGAAATTAACAGAGAATAATGAAAACTGTCCAATATGTAATAGTAGATTACAAAAGAAAGAAGGAAAATATGGGTATTTCTATGGATGTACAAATTATCCAAAGTGTAAATATACAAAATCATTATAGGAGACAATTTATATGGAATTAAGGATACAAGTAAAGGGTAAAAATGAACCAATAGTTTTTAAGGGAGATAGAATAGATATATTGGACTTCCAAATGAATGGGGTTAAATATAAGCAAATAAGGTATTTTAGAAAAGGATTTTCAAAGTCAGAGTATATAGATGAAAGCCTTATAAAAAGAATAATTGAAGTTAAAAATTCTTAAGTTTACTTAATCATTAAAATGTACTATTAAATAAAAAACTGCATATACATGATAGTGTAAAGATACTAACAGCTTAATAAAATATGTATCTTGTTTAATAAAGACACTTACAGCTTATTTATGCTCAGTTAATTTATTAGCTGGGCATAATGTGTCTTGTGGTGTTTAAGGGGGGATTATATGTGAGCTTTGAATTATTTAATAAGTTAAAAGATGAAATAATTAATATTGATGAAAATTTATATGAGGATCTTGAAGAAGATTATAATGAAATAGTAGAGATAGATAACACGGCTATACATAATTTAAACTTCTTTTCAAAGGGAATGTTTCTTAGAAATATAAATGAAAAAGATATAATAGAGTTCTTTTCTAAGGCTTATGAGGAAGATGAAAAAAAGGCTCTTAAAATTCTCTTTTTTATTAGGGATAAGGAAAAGGGACTTGGAGAGAGAAAAGTTTTTAGGGTATGTTTAAATTATTTAGGTAATATAGACTCTTATATACTTAAAGAAAACCTTTCCTTAATACCACACTATGGTAGATGGGATGATTTGTATTCCTTATTTGATACTAAACTCGAGAATGAAACAATAAAACTTATAAAAGATACATTAAACAAGGACTTAAATTCTTTGTCCCCAAGTACCTTAGCAAAATGGTTAAAATCTGAAAATACTTCTTCACCTGAATCAAGAAGGTTAGGAAAGAAAACAAGATTATTACTTAATATGTCTTCAAAAGAATATAGAACAACACTATCTAAACTTAGAAAAAAGTTAAATATAGTGGAAAGTTCTATGAGTAAAGGAAATTGGGAAGGTATACAGTACGGTAATATAACCTTTAAATCTATAAATAAATATAAAAATGCATTTTTAAAACATGATTATAGTAGATATAAGGAATATAGGGAGCTCTATAGGCAATTCTTAGAATATAGAAGGGGAGGATTAAAAGAGAGTCTTATAGATGAAAATTTCCCTTATATGTTTGTAGAGGACTTTATAAAAAACGGACATGCCTCATCTTTGTATGAGTATAAGAGTTATATAAAAGAATATAAAGGAGATACAGTAGTATCTTTAGGGTTATCCTCAAAGAATTTTATAAATAATAAGAATATAAATACTCTATATGGTGGAGTAGGTACTATATTATATTTTCTAAGAGAAAATAGAGGTAGGTATAAGAAGCATATAATTACCATGAAACCTAAACCTAACTTTAAAAAAATTGATATGGATAACATAAAAGATAAGGTAGAGGAAATAGTTAAGGCTTCAGTTTGTAATGAAATAAATGTAGAGGCAGCTTTAGATTTAATACTTTTTGCTGCTATCAAACACGGAATAAATGAAGAACACATTCCTAAGAGACTTTTATTTATAGTAGATCCAGGTTGTAAAATTTCAATGCTTTCTAAGGGTAACAATAAGGATACCCCTTACTTTGTAAATGCAGAGGAATTTGAAAGAATTAAAGAAAAGTGGAACTGTGCAAATTTAAATATACCTCATCTTATATTTTGGAATATAGATAAGAGAAGGGAAAGCTCAACTATTATCAAATATAGTGATAACTTTACCTATGCATTTGGATATTCTAATGAGGTGTTTATTTCTCTACTTAATGATGAAAGTAATTCAACTCAAGATTTGTTAAATAAAGTTCTAGATGACGATCGTTATAAAGCAGTCATATAATTATGGCTGCTTGTTTATATATATTTTTTCCTTTCTTTAGTTTATAATGAAGATTAAAGACTTCAATGAATTAGGAGGAAGCGTATGAGTTTAAAGATAGTACTAGCAGAAAAACCTTCTGTAGGAAGAGAAATTGCTAGAGTTTTAAAATGTAAGAATAATAAAGGAAGTTATATAGAAGGGAATGGATACATAGTAACATGGGCATTAGGTCACTTAGTAGGACTAATGGATCCAGAAGGCTATGGAGATAAATATAAAAAGTGGAGCATGGAGACATTACCAATGCTACCTAAGCCAATGAAACTTACAGTATTAAAGAAAACAAGTAAGCAATACAATGAAGTAAAAAAGCAATTACTTAGAAATGATGTAGATGAAATTATAATTGCTACTGATGCAGGAAGAGAAGGGGAGCTAGTAGCAAGATGGATAATAGATAAGTCTGGTGTTAGAAAGAAGATAAAAAGACTTTGGATATCTTCTCAAACAGATAAAGCTATAATGGATGGCTTTAAGAATCTTAAAGATGGTAGAGCCTATGACAATTTATATAAGGCAGCAGTTTGTAGGGCAGAGGCAGACTGGTTAGTAGGCTTAAATGTAACTAGAGCTTTAACATGTAAATACAATGCTCAATTATCAGCAGGAAGAGTACAATCACCTACCTTAGCTATGATAGTAAATAGGGAAGAAGAGATTAAAAACTTTAAACCGGAGGACTACTACAATTTAAAAGCTCTAACTGATATGTTTACACTTTCATGGGTTAGTCCAAAGGGAAACTCTAACATCTTCAAGGAAGAGGTTGCTAAATCTATTTTAGATAAGACTAAGAACTCTACAGGAGAAGTAGTAGATATTACAAAGAGTAGAAAGAAAAAATACTCTCCAGCATTATACGATTTAACAGAACTACAAAGAGATGCTAATAAAATTTGGGGATACTCAGCAAAGCAAACTCTTAATATAATGCAAAGATTATATGAAAACTACAAATTATTAACTTATCCTAGAACTGATTCTAGATATATTTCATCTGATATTTTGCCTACAATACCAGATAGACTAAGAGGAATATCAGTGGGAGAATATAGAGCATATGCAGATAAGTTATTAAAACAAGGTGTTAAGGGAAATAAAAGCTTTGTAGATGACTCAAAGGTAAGTGATCACCATGCTATTATACCTACAGAAGAAAAGCTTAACCTTGGAATTTTAAGTTCAGAAGAGAAGAACATATATAATTTGGTTGTAAAAAGATTCTTAAGTGTAATGTTACCGCCATATGAATATGAACAAACTACAATAAGGGTAAACATAAATGGAGAGATTTTTTTAGCTAAAGGAAATACAACCTTAGAAAAGGGATGGAAAGCTTTATATCAAAGAGAAGATTTAGATGATGAAGAAGGATCACAAGAATTACCTACATTAAACGTTAATGATAAAGTAAATATAAGAAAGATAGAGCTTATCAAGAAGCAAACAACTCCTCCAGGAAGATTTAATGAAGGAACTTTACTATCTGCTATGGAAAATCCACATAAATATATAAATGTAGGGAAGGATGCAGCAAAGACATTAGGGGAGACTGGTGGACTTGGAACAGTTGCAACTAGAGCAGACATAATAGAAAAGCTATTTAATTCATTTGTAATAGAGAAGAGGGGGAAGGATATTTATCCTACATCTAAGGGAATACAATTAATAGAACTTGTTCCTGAAGAATTAAAATCTCCTTTGCTTACTGCTAAGTGGGAAAAGGACCTGGATGATATATCAAAAGGAAAAGCAAATGATAAAGCGTTTATAGAAAACATGAAGGGATATGCTACCTCATTAGTAGAAGATGTAAAGAAAGGAACAACTAAGTTTCATCATGATAATCAAACAGGAAAGAAATGTCCTAACTGTGGAAAGTATATGCTTGAAGTTAACGGCAAAAACGGAAGAATGCTAGTGTGTCAAGATAGGGAATGCGGTTATAGAGAAAACTTAGCTAGACTTACTAATGCAAGATGTCCAGAATGTAAGAAGAGGTTAGAACTTAGAGGACATGGAGAAGGAAAAATCTACGTATGCCCAGGACAAAACTGTAATTTTAGAGAAAAGGCTAGCCAATTTGAGAAGAGATTTGACAAAAATGCTAAGGTAGATAAGAAGGCAGTTAATAATATAATGAAAAAGATGAAAAAAGAAGCAGAGGAGTTTAATAATAATCCTTTTGCAGATCTGTTAAAAAATATGAATAAATAATTGATTTGCAGCAAGTGCGGAGGAGAGTAGTAAAAGCTAAAATTATTAAGATTAAAAGAAAGTATTATTAAGCAATTCTTTAGATTCTTTACTGTTTTATAGCTATAAATCACAGCATTTATTACTGATTATTATAATAGTTATGGATCACTTGTTTATTATGCATTTTACTTACAATAAGTATTTAAAAACATAGATATAAAAATCTATGTTTTTATTTTTTATTAAATTTGCTTCATTTTTTTATTTTACCTTATCTGACCTTACTAGGTTCATATAATTTACTTTAATTATATATTTTGCTATTTATGTATTTTATAATATTAATATATAATTTTATTCTATATTATGATAATAAACACATATTATACTTTTTATTATATTAAATACTAAAATTATAATATTTTTAACCACTTCTATTTTGACAGGATTTACGATAAAAGTTTTATAAAAACATACAAATCCTAATTTGATTAAAAACTTTAAACTGATTTTTTGTATAATTCCATTTGTGTAAAAAATCAAATTTCTATTGTAAATTAAAAGTCGAAAGAAATAAAATTAAAGAGAAGCGGCTATATACATAAAACAAAAAAATATTGATATTTTCTCTAAAAATCACTATATTATTACTTAAAAATAATTTCGCTAAATATACATTTATTACATTTCGCGTACTTGAAAGAGAAAAAACGCTGTGATATAATAAAATCAAGGCTTAAGACTATATTGTAAAGGTGAAGAAAATGAAAAAAATACGAAATAAAACTCTAAAATATAAAAATTACGAATATCCTGAAGAAATTCTTCCGCTTTTCGAAGTAAACTTAACAAATGCAGATAGAAAAAGAATTCATAAAGTTTATTCTAACTATTATGATTTGAATTCTGAACGTGGATATGAATTTATAATTGAAGATTTATACATACTTGCTTATAAAAATAAACTTACCACTACAGAATTATCTAAAATATATAATGTTACTCCAAGAGCTGTTCAAATATGGTTAAAAGAACTTGGATTAAACAGAGATTTAAAAACTGCTTCTAAATTAAAAAATAGAAACTCTGATTTAAGTTTATCTAATTCTTTAAACGAAGGTCAGGAAATGTCAAATAAGTTTGGTATAGATATTTCTCAAAATTCAAAATATCCAAGCTATATGGTAGATTTCTTAAATTACCTAGAAACAATCAAAGGAAAATCAGAAAACACAATTAATGGATATTCTATAGATTTAACATTATTTTTTAGATTCATGAAAGTTTACAAAGGATTAGTTAACGATCCAGATTTAGAATTTGAAGAAATTCAGATAAATGACTTAGATAATGATTTTGTAAGGAGAATTAAGTTAACAGATTTATATGCGTTTCTCTCATTTGTTGAAAAACAAAGGGATAACGGAACATATGCCAGAGCTAGAAAGGTTGCTTGCTTAAAATCATTTTTTAAGTTCCTTAATGGAAAAGCGAAAATAATTGATGAAAATCCAACCTTGGAGTTGGAATCTCCTAAAATAAACAAAAGACATCCTGTTTATCTAACTCTAGAACAAAGCATAGACCTACTCTCCTCCTTAGATCAAGAAGATAAAAACTATAAAAGAGATTACTGTATTTTAACCTTATTTTTAAATTGCGGAATGAGACTTTCAGAACTTTGCTCAATACAAATTGATAAAATAAAAGGTGATACATTAACTATCATTGGTAAAGGAAATAAAGAACGTACAGTTTATCTTAATGAAGCTTGTTTAAAGGCTATAAACAGCTATCTTTCTTCTAGAGATAATTCTAAGGTATCTGATGAAAACAAGAAATTTCTATTTCTTTCAAACAGAAACTTACCTATAAACAAACGAACTGTTGAACTTTTAGTAAAAAAACATATAGGTAATGCTGGTATAGTTGATGGTAAATATACTCCTCATAAGCTTAGACATACTGCTGCTACTCTAATGTACAAGCATGGTAATGTAGATATAAGAAGTTTACAGAGTATTCTAGGACACGAAAATATATCAACTACTCAAATATACACTCATATTGATGACGAGGCTCTTAGGGACGCTGTTAAGTCAAATCCTTTATCTAAATTATAGACAAGCAAGGAGAGTTTTATACTCTCCCCTTACCTACATTTTTATAATACCCATATATTTATTACATAGAATACTTATTAATAACATTCCATAAAAACTCATAGACATAAGAATTATCTTAGTTTTAGTGATGCTTATCCCCTTGTTTAAAACCCAATTATTTATATATAAATTAATAATAATAACAGAAAGCAAATAGTATTTATCATTATTTAATGAAAAAAGAATTATAAACGCAGTAATCGTATTAGATAATATTACAGAAAGCAAAGGATATTTATAAAGAATTTTTTTCATTTCTAAACCTTCCCTAGTATTATTTCCTTATATTGTATTATGATTAATTTAATAATATTACAAATAATATTCATAATATATATTATGTAAAGTAATTCTACAAAATAGTATAAAAAAAGCACAGAACTTTTATTAGTTCCATGCTTCCATTTATGTTGAAGTACTAATATAAAATTTTTATAATAATGGTTCTCCTAAAACTTCTTTTAGAGTAGTTAAAATTGATTCATTGTTTCCATCATAGATAACAACTAATCTACCCTTCTTATAAATATGAGCTGCTTTGGTCCAGTTTGTTTTATTACCATTAATCATCATTCCATTATCAGTTATGCTCTTTAAGTCACCTTCTAAGGTACTCTTTGCACTTTCATCGTACTCATAAATAGATAACCTATCTCCATTTATAGTATAATCATCATTTTCTACTGATAATAATGATTTAGAGTCTTCTATTTCTGTTAATTTATAGCCCTTCTTCTCTATTTCTTTTTTAAAGTCATCTTCGTTATATGTCATTGAATTATCCGTAACCTTATCCCAAAGACCAACTCCAGCTTCTCCTACATCTTTAATGCCTTCACCAACGTCTTCTATCCCTCTCTTAGCCGCGTCCCCTACATTTTCTGCACCATTTTTAATTTTATCCCCTGCATTTTCAGCTGTATCTTTACTACATCCAATAAGTGCTGTAGATGTTGCCAAGCCTAATGCTAATACTAATGTTAATAATTTTTTCTTTTTCATAAAAAATCACCTCAATCTACTTTTCTTTACTTAGTTTTTGTAGATTGAGATGATTTTATTCCTATCAATTATTTACTTTTTCCTTTAAGCTTTCTTACTCCTGGGAATACTTCTTCTGTCATTTCTTCTAAGTTTCCTTCTTCAAAGAAACTTTCATCTAAGTATTCAATATGGTCAAAGGCATCTTCATAATCTTCATCTAAGGAAGTGAAATCTATACCTGATTCTTTAGATAACTTTTCATAAGCATCTTTTAATAAATTAGCATCAGATTCTTCTTCCTCTATGTCTTCTTCAATTTCTTCGGATTTAAGAAGTTCCTTTTTGTATTCTTCTTCTAGAAATTTATTTTCTTCTACTGTTTTAGCTATATCTTCAATCTTAATGGCTCTTATATCTACACCTTGTTCTTCAAGGCATTTACCACAATTATCACATATCTTCTTTTCGTATAAATCGCAAAAATCATCCTCAGTATATTTTCCCATAGGAATACACCACCTTCCCAAATAATCAAAGTTCATTATATCAAATACTATAATAATAAGCAAATTTCTTATAAGATTATACAAGAACATTAGTTTTGAGAACATAAGTTTGATATAATTATCAGAATATGATATAATTTTTTTAAAGAGGTGTGGTTATGTTAGAAAGTAAAGATAAACAAAAGGAAATATACGAATTTTTAAAAACATATACAGAAAATAAAGGATATCCTCCTTCAGTAAGGGAAATTTGTGAAGCAGTTTCGTTGAAATCTACTTCTACTGTTCATGGACATTTAAAAAGATTAGAGAAAAAGGGGTTAATTAAAAGAGATCCTACAAAACCAAGAGCTTTAGAAATAGTTGAGTTAAATTCTACTAAAAGAGAAATGTTAAATATCCCTATTGTAGGTAAAGTAACTGCAGGATTACCTATTTTAGCGACTGAAAACATTGAAGACACATTCTCATTACCTTTAGATTTTATTAAGCATGATAGAGAATTATTTATGCTTAAGGTAACAGGAGATTCTATGATAAATGCAGGTATTCGTGAAGGTGACCTAGCAATTATAGAACAAACAAATGCTGCTTTAAACGGAGAAATTGTTGTAGCTTTAATAGAAAATGAAGCTACTATTAAAAGATTCTTTAAAGAAAAAGATTCTATTAGATTACAACCAGAAAATGATGCAATGGCACCAATTATAGTTGATGATTGTAGTATATTAGGAAAGCTTGTAGGATTATTTAGACAATATTAAGTAATATGGATATGTAAAGAGCTATATATTTTATATATAGCTCTTTTTTATTGGAGGAAATATGAATTATTTAAAGAATAATTATCCTATTGTTAAGTCTAAATATAAATTCACTAACATTCACCCTATATCTGAAGATAAATATTTAATATATATTTTTAAAATCTTTCTAGTACTATTTTATCCTTTATGCTTTGGACTAGGAATTATGATGTATACTTATCATAGTAAATTTATACATTATGCATTTTACTTTTTAGCTTTTTTAGCTTTATCCTTATTTATAATAGCTCCACTTCATATTCTTATACATGTTTTAGCTTACCCTGGAAGTTATAATGATAAGAACCTTTATGTAGGTTTTAATAAGAAGCACCTAAATCTTTTTGCTATTTATACTTTGCCACTTACAAAGAAAAGGTTGTTATTTTCTTTACTATTACCTGTATTAAGCTTATCTGTTATAACTCTAATAACACTTATTTTCTTTTATACTAATATGTTTATCTATGCTCTCTTTTGTACTAGCATTTTATTATCAGTACATGATATATATGATGCCTATGTACTCGTTAAATATAAAGATGAAAAAGAGAATGTAAAGTATATAAAGATAGAAAATTCAATATACAAAACCAATTAAAAAAGGTGAGGTGGATATTTATTTTGCTCGTTCCGTCGCTACGCTAACGTCACATCAAAACAAATATCCCCCCACTCCATTTTTATCTAGTTATTAAGTACATTATTTAAAGCTATTAAAACACCAATCTTGCCATGGTCAAAAGTTAATCCACCTTGAAGATATGCTATATATGGCTCTCTAATAGGAGCATCAGCAGATAATTCAATAGAAGATCCTTGAATAAATGCACCAGCTGCCATTATAACTTCATCCTTATAACCAGGCATTGCCCATGGTTCACATTCAACAAAAGAGTCAATTGGTGAACCATATTGAATTCCCTTACAGAATCTTATAAGCTTATTTGGTTCTCCAAACTTTATAGCTTGAATTATATCGCTTCTCTTTTCATCAAATCTTGGTTTAACCTCAAATCCTGCGAGTTCCATAATTCTAGCACAGAAAACTGCACCTTTAACAGCTTCCATTGCAATATGAGGTGCTAAAAATAGTCCTTGAAATAAAGTTCTCATAAGACCAAATGTAGCTCCACACTCTCCTCCTATTCCTGGGACAGTTAATCTATATGCTGCTTGTTCAACTAAATCCTTTTTACCAACAATGTATCCACCGGCTGGTGCTATACCACCACCAATGTTCTTAATTAGTGAACCTGCAATAATATCAGCTCCAACTTCTGTTGGCTCTATTATATCTATAAATTCACCGTAGCAGTTATCTACAAATACGTTGATATCATTTCTTATACCTTTTATGTATGAAATTACTTCTCCTATTTCTTTTACACTGAAGGAATTTCTCCATCCATAACCTGTGCTTCTTTGAATATGTATTATTCTAACAGAAGGATCTTCTAAAGCTTTCTTTATTCCTTCTAAATCAAACTTACCTTCATCTGTTAAGTCAACTTGACCATAATTTACTCCGTATTCCTTTAATGAACCTATATTTTCATCACCTGATATGCCTATAATGTTATGTAATGTATCATATGGCTTTCCAGAAATGCATAAAAGCGTATTTCCTGGCCTTAAGTTACCAAATAGAGCTGAACCTATAGCGTGAGTACCATTAACAAAATGAGGTCTTACAATAGCGCTTTCAGCCTTAAATATTCTTGCATATACTTTATCTAAAGAATCTCTTCCCATATCATCATATCCGTATCCTGATGAATTAGTGAAATGAGAATCGCTAATTCTTTCATCTTGGAAGGCCTTTAACACTTTCATTTGGTTAAATTCTCTTATCTCATCATACATTTTAAATTGCTCTTCACAATCCTTTAATGCTCTTTCATAAAGTTCAAATGTATTTTCTTTAAAACCATAGGTTTCTTTTAATAAATCTTTAGTATTATCTAACATTTTTTTCCTCCATGTTTTTATATTCTCTATTGATTATAGCAAATTAAAAGAGTGAAAGCCACGCTTTCACTCTTTTTTAAAAATCATTTTCGTCTTCCATACCTGTAAATAAAATTGGTTTTGCTGGAGTTACTGTTGTAATTGCATGTTTATATATAAGCATTTGCTTACCTTCTTGGTCTAATACTACAGTGAAGGGATCAAAACCTTTAACAATACCTTTTAATTGAAATCCATTAGTTAAGTATATAACAACTGATATCTTATTTTTTCTTGCATTATTTAAGAAAATATCTTGTAGGTTATTTTGTTGCTTATTCATAAAAGCACCTCCATCATCTCTCATATTACATAATATTATAAACCTATTTTTTCCCAATGTCACCTATAACTTTCTCCAATATTTCTACATCAGAAAGCTTATCCTTGTCTAAAAAAGTAACCCTTGGATCTCTTCTAAACCATGTCAATTGTCTTTTAGCATAATTCCTTGAACCTTGCTTTATCATGTCAATTGCTTCTTGAAGCTTTACATCACCTTCTAAATAATAGAGTATTTCTTTATATCCTATTCCTTGCATTGATTGCATAGAAGAAGTATAACCCATTTCTTTTAGTTTTATGCATTCCTCAAGAAGACCTTTCTCCATCATAATATCAACACGCAGGTTTATACGCTCATATAGCTTCTCTCTATCCATTGTAAGTACATAGTAATGAACATCATACTCACTTTTATAAAAATCTTCTCCAGCGTTATATGAACTAAAGGGTTTACCTGTAAGCTTATAAACCTCTAGAGCTCTTATAACCCTCTTTCTATTGTTTGCATGTATTTCTTTATAGCTTATAGGGTCAATATCTTTTAACATTTCGTGTATATAGTTATTTCCATATTCATTTGCTAATTTATATAACTCTTTTCTATATTCTTCATCCTTCTCTGCTTCAGTAAAGTTCATGTTGCAGGTTAAAGAGTTTATATATAACCCTGTACCGCCAACGATAATAGGAAGCTTTCCTCTTGATAGTATTTCATTTATTACTTTTTCACCTTGTTCTTTATAATCTGCAACAGAAAAATTTATTGATGGGTCTACCACATCTATTAAGTGATGAACTACTCCATTCATCTCTTCTTTTGAAACCTTAGCTGAACCTATATCCATATATTTATATATTTGCATTGAATCAGCAGAGATTATTTCTCCATTCAATCTCTTTGCTAATTCTATTGATAATTCTGTCTTGCCTACTGCAGTAGGTCCTCCAATAACAAGTATCTTTTTCTTCATTAATTTCACCGTTTCTTATACTATTCTTCTAAACTTTTTCTCTAAATCATAATTTGTAAACTTAATTATAGTTGGCCTACCATGTGGACAGTGGAAAGGATCATCTATATATCGTAGCTCATCTATAAGTTTTACCATCTCTATTTCAGATAAACTATCATTTCCTTTCACAGCAGACTTGCAAGCCATGGTAGCTATTCTATTATATTTTACCTCTGTAGTTTTACCTGTTCCTAACTCCTTAATATTGTCTAGTATTCCTAAGAAAAGCTCCTTTGGATCTAACTTTCCTAAAAAGTATGGAACCTCTTTAAGAGAAAGGGTATTTCCACCAAAGTCTTCTAGTGTAAATCCTGCCCTAGAAAATACTTCTTTATTCTCTTCGTAATAAGCATAATCATCAATAGATAGATGAATTAAGGTAGGTAACAATAAAGGCTGAACTACTAAGGTATCCTCTTCTATACTCTTAAGATATCTTTCAAAAAGAATCTTTTCATGAGCAGCATGTTGGTCTATCATGTATAGAACCTCATCATACTCCCCTAAAATATAAGTCTTATTAAACTGACCTATAAGCTTAAGTGGTGGAAACTTAGGTGTCCCTTTATCTTTTATTACTTCTTTATCGGGTTCTTCTTTCCTTTGAACTTCCACATTAAGTTCTACCTTATCTTCCTTTACAATCTCATTTAAAGGCTCATATTTAACCTCAGGCCTTAAATCTATAGGAAGCTTAACCTCTGTTACCTCTTGAGTGTCATATTTCTTAAATGTAACCTCTTCACCTATCCTAGGAGGTATATTCAACTTTATCTCTTCTATCTCTTCTGGTTTGTATACATCCTTTTCTTCTTCTGGTATAGAGAAGGTCTTAAAGACATCTTCTTTTAATGCAGAATGTACAGCATCAAAAACCTTTTTAAATAGAACCCTATCATCCTTAAACTTTATCTCAGCCTTAGTAGGATGAATATTAACATCTACAAAGTCTGGGTATACTTCTATAAATAAAATAAAGAATGGGAACTTATTCACTGTACTAAATGACTTAAAAGCATTTTCTACAGCTGCCACCAATGTCTTATGCTTTATATATCTACCATTTACAAATATGCTTTGATTATTTCTAGACCCTCTAGATATCTCTTCTTTACCTATGTAGCCATATAAAGTTATCTCATCTTCTACATGTTCAAAATAAAGAGTGTTTTCACTTATGGTTTTTCCATATATAGTTCTAATTACATCATTTAATTTTCCATTACCATAAGTATGTAAAACCTTCTTGCCATTGTTATATAGCTTAAAACTTACTTTAGGATTTGATAGGGCAATTCTGTTTATTATATCAGTTATTATAGAAGCCTCTCTTGAAATACTCTTTAAAAACTTTTTTCTAGCAGGTACATTATAGAATATATCTCTTACTTCTATGGTAGTTCCCTTATTAACACCACATTCCTCAAATGATATAAACTCCCCGCCATCTATTATAAGCTCTCTTCCAAAGTCATTTCCTTCTGTTTTTGTTTTTATATTTACCTTTGACACAGAAGCAATTGAAGGAAGGGCTTCCCCTCTAAAACCTAAGGTACTTATGGAGAATATATCTTCTGATGTTTTTATCTTACTTGTGGCATGAGGAAGAAAAGCTTTCTTTACATCTTCAGGATGAATACCATCTCCATCATCTATTATCTTGATAAGAGTTGTTCCACCCTCCTCAATTTCTATTGTTATGTTCTTTGAATTTGCATCTATACTATTTTCAACTAATTCTTTTACAACAGAGGAAGGTCTTTCAACAACTTCACCTGCAGCTATCTTATTTGATGTATTTTGATCTAAAAGATTTATTCTCTTCAAACACAACCATCTCCTAATTTAAACTCTTTGCATCCTTAATCAATTTATATAATGTATTCATAGCATCCATAGGAGTCATATTTAAAACATCTAAATTAACAATCTCATTAATTAAGGCATCCTTTTCTACTTGTGTAAAGTCCATTTGCATTGGAGCAGAAGTTTCTCTCTTCTTCTTTTCTTTAAGTTTTTCTTCTAATTCCTTGTTTGTAGACTTTAATTCGTTTATCTTGCTTTCTAATTCTTCTACCTTAGAGTTATCTATAGTAACAGCAGTTTCTCTTACATACTCTTTATGAGATACCTCTACACTACCTTCTCCTTCTAATCCTTCTAGAATCTCTTTAGCTCTTCCTATAACCTCATTAGGAAGTCCTGCAAGCTTAGCAACCTCTATACCATAAGATTGGTCTGCACCGCCCTCTACAATCTTTCTAAGGAATATTACGTTATCTTCTATCTCTTTAACTGCTACAGAGTAGTTTTTAACTCCTTTAATCATTCCTTCAAGCTTAGTTAGTTCATGATAGTGAGTAGCAAATAGAGTTTTGCATCTTAATACATTATTTTTAGCTATATGCTCTATTACTGCCCAAGCTATACTTAGACCATCATAAGTAGATGTTCCTCTTCCTACTTCATCAAGTAAAACTAAGCTCTTAGATGTAGCATTTTTTAATATATTTGATACTTCCCACATTTCAACCATAAATGTAGACTTTCCACCTGCTAAGTCATCAGAAGCACCTATTCTTGTAAATATCTTATCACATACAGATATATTAGCTTCTTTAGCTGGTACAAATGATCCCATCTGTGCCATTAAGGTAATTAAGGCTACCTGTCTCATATATGTAGACTTACCGGCCATATTAGGTCCTGTTATAAGTAATAGTTGATTATCTTCTCTGTTTAATGTAGTATCATTAGCTATAAACTCACCTTTATTAATTACCTTTTCAACTACAGGGTGTCTTCCTTCTACTATATGAATATCTCCAGTTTCATTTATACTAGGCTTAATATAATCATTCTCTAAAGCTACTAAGGCTAAAGTAGATAATGAATCTAAATTACCTATAATCCTTGCTGTTTTCTTAAGTCTTGCTATTTGACTTTCTACCTTATTTCTTATATCTACAAATAGTTCATACTCTAAGTTTACAAGCTTTTCTTCTGCACCTAAGATTTTATCTTCCATCTCTTTAAGCTCAGAAGTAATATATCTTTCTGCATTTGCCAAGGTTTGCTTTCTTATATATCTTCCCTCTGGTATAGAAGAATAGTTTGCCTTAGATATTTCTATATAGTATCCAAATACTTTGTTATATCCTACCTTTAAGGACTTAATACCAGTAAACTCTCTTTCGCTATTTTCTAATGAAGCAATCCACTCCTTACCATGAAGCTTTGCTCCTCTTAGCTCATCTACCATTTCATTATAACCATCTCTTATAATGTTACCTTCCTTTAAGGCAATTGATGGGTCATCTAAAATTCCTTCATGTAATATTTTTCTTATATCATCTAATTCATCTAAATTGCTATAGTATTCTTTAAGAAGTAATGAACTTGAGTTCTTAAGTTGTTCTTTAATGCCTGGTATCTTATCTAAAGAAGTTCTAAGTGATACCATATCGCGTCCATTTACATTACATGAAGAAATCTTACCTAAGATTCTTTCTATATCATATATTTCTTTAAGAGAAGCTCTAAGGTCCTCATTAAAAGAAATATCATTAAATAGTTCTTCTACTGAGTCTAATCTCTTTTCTATCTCTTCCTTAACTATAAGAGGTTCATCTATCCATCTTCTTAAGGATCTTCCTCCCATAGATGTAGCTGTTTTGTCTAATACCCATAAAAGAGATCCCTTTTTAGATTTTTCTCTTATACTCTCTGTAAGCTCTAGATTTCTTCTTGAATTACCATCTATAGTCATAAAGTTTATAATATCGTATTTCTCTAAAAAGTTTATGTTAGTTAAGCTCATCTTTTGAGTTTCATATATATACTTTAATAAAACCTTAGATGCATTTTTTGAAGCTTCCTCAAGGCCTGAAACCTCAGCTTCTGAAAATTGATCTATAAGTTCACTATCCATTACTTTAAAGCTATCTAGTGGCTTTCTAGTTATTAGTGCATTAGTATATGTATATATTTCATGTGCTAATTCTTCAGGCATATTAACATCTACAATTACCTCTTTAGGATTAATCTTTGTAAGCTCATCTAAAAGAGTTGTTCTTAAATTAGTAAATGAAGTGGTTTTAAATTCGCCTGTACTAATATCAGTAGAAGCTAAACCTATGTTATTACCGTCTTCATATATAGCTACTAGGTATGTATTTAAATTTTCTAATGTAGCATTAGTGTCTACATATGTACCAGGAGTAATTATTTTAATTACATCTCTTTTAACTAATCCCTTAGCTAATGCTGGATCTTCTACCTGTTCACAAATAGCAACCTTATATCCCTTTGAAATTAATCTAGGAATGTATGTAGCAGCTGCATGAAATGGTATACCACACATAGGGGCTCTCTCCTCTAGGCCACAATCCTTTCCTGTTAATACTAGCTCTAAAGCTCTTGATGCTTCCTTTGCATCATCAAAGAACATTTCATAGAAGTCACCAACTCTATAAAAAAGTATACAATCTTTGTATTTATCTTTAATTTCTACATATTGTCTCATCATAGGAGTCAACGCCATTATTCCATCCTCCAAGTTTCTATATAATTATCTATTTTAATAGATATATTTTATCATAATGGTCTATAAATTGCTAAAGAGATTTTATTTATGAATTTTAAGAAAAAATATTATTCATACTTGTAATTTTTTATTAGAAAAGTGAATATATTAGAGCATAGTAACTTATTAAAAAATAAAAGTTGTCAGATGCTTTACATTAGAAATTCTGAGTGTTAAAATATAATTACCATAATTTTACTAATGAGTTTTTCGCACAATTTACTAAAGTACAATATATTATTAAAATATCAATAAAAAAGAGAGGGAGATGTACATGCCATTTATTGATTCGAAAGTTACAGTATCTCTTTCTGAAAATCAGAAGGAGTCTTTAAAAGATGAACTGGGAAAAATTATAGATGAGATTCCAGGAAAATCACAAAAATTCTTAATGTTAGGATTTCAAGATAATTTTCCACTTTATTTTAAGGGTGAAAAATTAGACTATGGCGCTTTTATAGAAGTTAAGATGTTTGGACGTGCCACTGAAGATTCTTTGAATAGAGCTACTAAAGAAATTTGTGATTTGTATAAACAAGCTCTTAACATTCCTCCGAAGTCTATTTATGTTAAATTTGAAGAGGTAGATAATTGGGGATGGAATGGAGCTAATTTTTAATTATCTAAAAATATCCTAGTATGAAATTAAAAAACTTTGCTAAGATTTAAATTCTTAGCAAAGTTTTTTAATTGTTATTTTCTTTTTATAGGTAATTTTATTATAAAAGTGCTTCCTTTTCCTAATTCACTTGAAAGGGTAATTCTACCTCCATGCAATTCTACAATATTCCTTGTTATTGTAAGGCCTAATCCGCTTCCACCCTTTGTTTCTGCATTTTTATCTACAACTTGGTTAAATCTATTAAATATTGAATCATGATATTTTTCGTCTATACCCTCACCATTATCCTTAACGCTTATAACTACGAAATCTTTCAAATCGTTTATGGAAACAACTATTTTGCCACCAGCTTTAGTATGATTTATAGCATTACTTACTAGATTTACTATACATCTTTCAATTTCATAAGCATCACAAAGCATAATCTTTTCTTCAATATCTGGGTCTATTATTAGTTCTACACCATTTGACTTACTATATTCCTTTAGTGATAAAGCTGCTTCTTCTACAACATATACAATATCATTTTCCCTTAGATTCAACGTATAGTTACCGTTCTCTATTTTTGAGGTATCTATCAAGTCATTAATTATTTTTAATAATCTATTTATATTTCTCTTTATCACATCCATATAGTAGCTTAATCTTTCCGCATCAATTCCTTCATCACCATCATTTAAACTAATTATAAGTTGTTGAGTTGAAGATAATACATTTAATGGTGTTCTAAGTTCATGAGATAAATTAACAAAATAATTATTCTTTCTCTTTTCAGATTTTATCAATCTATTATATAAATTTTTATTCTTTTCCATTTCATCAAAAAGATCTTTAGTTCTCTTATTTACCAATAAATCAAGTTTCTTAAGTTTTAAATGCTCTGCCCAGAATATAAATATAATTATTAAAATACAAATTAAAAAAGCAAAATTACTTCTCCAAAATGGAGGTTTAATAGTAAATGAAAGAGTCTTTTCATCACTAAATGAACCATTAGTACTTCTTGCTTTAAAAGCAATATCATATTCACCTGGTGCAAGATTACTTAAGGTTATTTCATTACTATTCATTAGAATCCATTCATTGTGACCTGATGCGGTATTTTTATAATAATATTGTACATTCTTACTATTTTTGTAGTCAGGTAAAAATACCTTAACACTTATTGTGTTTTCTACATATGTAAATTCTTGCTTATCAACCTCTTGCACACTTTTCCCATTAAGCTTAAATGTATCAAATCTTAGTTCGGGTAAATAATCACTGTTTACCACTTCATTAGGATAAAAAGCATTAAGCCCACCTATTCCACCAAAGTAGAATTTACCACCTTTTGATTTATAATAAGCATTTCCATTAAATTCATTACTTTGAAGACCATCTGTAATATCTAAAGTAACAAAGGTATCGTTTTTCTTATCATATTTTGATATACCTGAATTAGTACTCATCCATGGATTACCTTCATCATCTATTAATACACCATATATATAGTTATTGGGCAAGCCATCTTCTGTAGTGAAACTTTTAAACTTCTCTGTTTCCTTGTTAAATTTATTAAGCCCTATTCTTGTTCCAATCCACAGGTTACCTTCATCATCTTCTGCTATACTTCTTATAACATCATCACTTAATGATTCTTCATTATTTTCATCACTATAATAAATCTTTACCTCTTCTTGTTTTGGGTCCAACTTAATTAGCCCTCCATTATAGAAGGTTCCAAACCAGTACACTCCATCCTTGTCCTCATATATTGCACTGCAATAGGTATCTCTTACACCCTTACTTTTTAACCAATCATCAATGTTTTTAACACTGCCATCCTTTGGATTATATATATTGTATCCATTGGTTGTACCTATCCAAACATATCCTTTAGAGTCTATTAATAAGCTTTTAATAAACTTATCGGATAATCCATCATCTACATCTATTACCTTTACTTTATTTTTATCTATATCAATTATATTTAATCCATTATTAGTCCCAACATAAACATAGTTATCATACCCTTTTATTATGTTTATAGAATTATTAGAGAATCCATTTAATGTAGATGTATTTACATGACGAATTTCATTAGTTTCCTGATTAATAACATTAACTCCTTTTGAATTAGTACCAACCCATAAATATCCGTACTTATCTTCATAAATACCATGAATTACATTTTCACTTAAGGTGTTACTTCCTAATCTATCATCTTTCTTATATGTATCCATTTTTATATTTGGATCAAATACACTTATACCAGCGTAAGTTCCAACCCATATTAAACCACCTCTATCTTGATACACTGTAAAGGTATCATCATTTATAATACTTCTTTCGTTGGAATTAGTATTACTGTAAGTAGTAAAATCATTACTTTCTTCTGAATATTTAGCTAGTCCCTCTCCTGTGCATATCCATAGATTATCATCTTTGTCTCTTAGAAAATTCCTAACATAATTATTGGGAATAGAACGTATATCATCTGGATTATGTCTGTATTCTTTTATTTCTTTTTTAACTGTATTTATTACTTTTAATCCATCATTATATGTACCAATCCATACAAGACCATCATCATCACAATGTATTCTTCTTACACTTTTTGAAGTAGCTTCTTTGTGCTTCTCATTATATATAAAATCATCCACTCTCTTACCAGTAGAAGTAAGCTTGTCTAATCCTTTTTCTGTTCCGGCCCATATATAGCCTTCTCTATCTTCCATAATGGATAGAACAACCTTATCCTTTAAATTCTCCTCAACATCTGTAAAAGGCTCAAATTTATCTTCTTCCTCATTGTATATATCTATACCATTGTATGTTGAAATTAATAATCTACCATCCTTTGTAATCACCATATCGTTAACACTATTACTAGATAAGTTACCAATATCCTCACCATGTAGATATTGAGTTATAGTATCAGTTTCTACATCAATTTTATTAAGTCCACCATAAGTTGCTACCCATATGTATCCATATTTATCTTCTAATAATTTAGCTACATAGTTATTACTTAAGCCTTCTGATGACTTTTTCTCTTTTCTATAGACTTTATAGTTATATCCATTATACCTATTGAGACCATCATTTGTGGCAAACCACATATATCCCCTACTATCTTGTAGAATAGATTCTACTGTTGCTTGTGATAACCCGTCTTCTATCGATATATTTCTAAATATAATATCTTTATTTTCACTTCCTATTACAGGTATACTACCTACAAAAATTGAAATTAATAATGTAGATATAAATTTATTTAAATTTTTCTTATTCATTTTATTAAGGCCTCCATAAGTTGCTACTAAGCATATCTTTATTTCTCTTCTAGTTAACTTTTAATTTTTGTAATCACCTTAGTAGTTATAGCTTTATGATTTAATTATACACAAAAATATTATATTTTTGTCAATTTGTGTAGTATTTCTTGCGATTTTATTGATTTATGTATTTTAAATGAAAAAAGTAGCTGGTTATCTCTATTTTTTATAGCCAGCTACAAAATATTTATCTCTCAAAAAGTGATAGTATGTCTTCTTCATCTAAATTGCTAATATTATCACCAAGTTTTATATCCTTGCCTACAACTTTATCTATTAAGCTTTTCTTTTCTTCTTGAAGAGATATAATCTTTTCTTCTATTGTTCCTTCTGAAATCATTTTTATTACTTCAACCACATGCTTTTGCCCTATTCTGTGTGCTCTATCAGTAGCTTGATCCTCTACAGCTGGGTTCCACCATGGATCAAAATGAATAACTATATCTGCACTAGTTAAGTTTAATCCTGTACCTCCAGCTTTAAGGGAAATTAAAAATACCGATGTATCATCATTATTAAAGTCATCTACAAGCTTATTTCTTGTCTTTATTGGAGTTGCCCCGTCTAAATAACAATAGGTTATACCATTTTCTCTAAATGCCTTAGAAATATTATTAAGCACTGATGTAAATTGGGAGAACACGAGAATTTTATGTCCTTCATCTATACTTTGACTAACAGTTTCTAAAAGTGCATCTATCTTACCACTTCCCCCTTTGTAATCATCCATTACAACTGAAGGGTCTAAACATATCTGTCTAAGCTTAGTAATGTATGATAGGATTTCAATCTTACTTTTAGAAAATTCATCATTTTCAACCTTCTTTTCAATTATATCTTGGATATACTTAACATAGGTTGAATACACCTTAAGCTGCTCATCATCAAGAGGTACTATTAACTTATTTTCAATTTTATCAGGAAGCTCCTTAATAACATCTCTCTTGTATCTTCTAAGTATAAAAGGCTTAATTAATCTATTTAAATCCTTGATTAAACATTCATCCTCTTCAAGCCTTCTATGGTACCTTGTAGCAAACTTTTTTTCATCATAAAGATATCCAGGCATAATAAAATCAAAAATACTCCATAACTCCATAAGTGAGTTTTCAATTGGGGTACCTGTTAAAGCAAACTTGTTCTTTGCTTTAATACTTTTTACTGACTTAGCATTTTGAGAAGATGGATTCTTTATGTTTTGAGCTTCATCTAAAATACAATAGTCAAACTCTATTTCATTGTAAAGATCAACATCTCTTTTTACTAGATTATAGGTTGTTATTAGAACATCATACTTTTCTCTGTTTTTTAATATATTTTCCCTCTCTTCTCTATTACTATGTAGTATTCCCACCTTCATAGTAGGAGCAAACTTTTTAAACTCTTTATACCAGTTATAAACTAATGAAGTTGGAGCTACTATTAAACTTAAAGCCTTTTTATTTGAAGAAAGAAAGGTAATAGTTTGAAGAGTTTTTCCAAGTCCCATCTCATCTCCAAGTATTCCACCAAAACCTAAATAATCAAGAGTCTTAAGCCATGAGTAACCAATCTTTTGGTACTCCCTTAAATTTGCATTTATACATTCTGGAATACGAAACTCTTTTCCTTTTAGCTTTCCTAGAGTAGTTTTTAGGGATTTTAATCCTCTTCTTCCTTTTACATATGTTATTTCATTGTCTTGTAGATAATCCTCAACATACATACCCTTATTCTTATTAAACTCTATAGTATTTTCACTAATTTCTTTATCTTCATTTAGAGAATCTAAGAGTTTAAGAAGCTTGTTTAGTTCTATTTCTTCTAAGTCTAAAAATTCTCCACTTGAAAGTTTATAAAACTTTTTGCTATCTCTAAAGGCCCTTAAAATGTTTGTAGTTTCATCTTCCTTTATATCATCCAACTTAAATTTAAATTCAAAATAATCATACTTTCCTTTTCTAACTTCACCTTTAAAAGAATTAGCAGAAAGGTTCTTTATACCAGTAAACCTATCTGAATAAAAAATTTCGCCATACTCATGAAGCTCTAGTATATCTTCTTTGAAAAATTTAAATATGTACTCATCATCCTTAAAGAATCTAAAAGTTTCATTTACCTCCTCAAAACCTAATTCTCTAAGTTTTCTTATTACCTTTTCCTCTTTGTTACTATCCCTATATATAACCTTATCTTTTAAATTATGAAAATAGTTAAATTCATACTTATCATAACAAACCTTTAATGTAAGGAATATATCATCGCTTTTATCAAAATAGAACTTAAAGGATACTGGTGCTATAACTACCTTATTACTTAAGGATTTAGATAATTCTATATCATCACTAACCTTTTGCATAGAAGGTATTAAGTCTCTTAGCACCCTTTCTTCCTCATCCCTTGTAAAGAATATGGAATTCCCATGATTAAAGGCTTCTAAATAAGGAGTTATTGACTCAATTTGATCATAGGATGGAAGATATATTGTAGTATTAAACATAAATACATCATTTGAATCATTTAAAGCCTCTGGAATACCACGAGGAGCCTCAAGCTTAATTAAGTTTCCTAAATCCTTTAAATTCATAGGAAGAGGAATATTTTCCTCTAAAACTTCTGTTTCTATAAGTCTAGAATAGAATCCGCTTCCTAAATACACTCTAAAATCTTTAATTATAGTCATAAACTCTCTTAAAAGAGCTTTAGGTATAGTAATCTGTTTTCCAGAAACAAGCTTTTCATTAACCTTTCTAAAAGAATTAGATGATAAATCAATTTCCTTTAATAACTCAATAAAGCTTATTAATCTTTTAGTAGATGAAGTAAGTCTTTGTTCCTTTATATTAAATATATAATCTTTGCCATAAGGTATAGATATTCTATTATAAAGAGCCACTAAAAAGGCATCTATATCCTTTAGTGTATATAGCTTGTTAGACTTCATTCCTTCAAGACCTATTTTAAATTCTGCTCCTAGTTTTCCTGTCCACTGTATTTTATTAAGTATAACCTCTATCTTTATCCTATCCTTCTTTTTTTCTTCACCAAGAAGTAAATCTAATATAGAGCTTTCAGTTTTTTTTACAATATCCTCTTTAGCATCTGTTAATCCAAGTTCATCCTTTATGCTTGGATCTTCATCTAAGGAGTTAATAAACTTATAGAAGGTAGCTACTAGATGTTTGCAACAATATCCCTTTTTGCTATTCTTTTTCTCAAAGGTATTACAGCTACAATGTGAAAATATTACTTCATTGTTCTTCTTATCTATATCTAACTTGCAAGAATATTGACTATATAAATCTTCAGAAATAACTGAACTAGTAAGAACTATTTTATTCTTATCACCTTCATAATTTAAATCTGAAATCAAATCATTTTTAAATACTCTTTCCCCATCTTTTTCGTTTTTACCACAGGTACTTCTATTAAATCCTTCTATTAAATTTTGTTTTAACATTTAATCACCACATTCTCTTTAGATTAATCTAATTATATAATAACAGAACTGAAGTTCCTATGTCTAACTTCTATAGATTTTAATTCTAATAGCAAAACACTATTAATCTCATAAAATAGTATAAAACAAACAGTTAATAAATTATTATTAACTCCCTAAGAGTTAATAAAATATGCTTAACTATAAAGCGGTTTATAAAAATATATTAACTCTTGTTATTATTTTCTATGGAGGATTCATGTATAAGGCACTTATATTTGATATAAAGGATTCAAGAAAAATTCAAAATAGAGAAGAACTGCAAAAAAATCTATTACAATTAATAGAGGATTGTAATACTATTTTCAAGGAATATATAGTAAGTCCATTTTGTATTACCTGTGGTGATGAATGGGAAGGGCTATTAGTAAAGGATGCACCAGATTTAGATATTAAAAACTTTTTTCAAAAGAGGTTGCCATCTAATATATTTTTTTATTTTGGAGTTGGTATTGGTGATATATCTATAAAGGATTTTTCTCTACCAACAAACTGTTTAGATGGTGATGCCTTTATAAGAGCTAGATATGAATTAAATAAAGCTAAGAATAACAATATTTATTCCTAGCTTTATAATGTCTAAATTAAGTTATAAATGAGTATACCTCCAATAAATGCAGTAACTAAACTTACTAAAGTTCCTACAATAAAGCATTCTACAAAGTAATCCTCTGAAAACTTCTTAAATCTTGCAATTGATTTTAGTGTTAAAATAACTGCAATTAAACCATATTGAGAGCAAACAACTGATATTATAATAAATAATCTTTCACAAATTCCTATTATAAAGCCACCATTTTTAGCTCCTTCATCCTCTTGTGAACTATTTCTACCAATACTTTTTAATAAAAACTTAGAGAAATATCCTACTCCATAGCTGCAAAACAATATTATAAATACTATTGATAGAAAATTATTATATGGGATAGCTTGGCTATATAGAGAGTAAATATACTGAAGAAAATCCTCAAAACTAATATCATTAAATACAATGAAAACTATATATAATGATAAAAAATGAAGAAACTGGTCTAAAATAAATAATACTAAACTTTCAATTCTAAAGGGCAACTTATCCATAATAATCTTATAGCAAGACTTTCCATAATCTATAATAAAATGAATAAGGAATATGACTATTGCATAAAATAAGTAATTATTTAAGGTTATTGTAGAGGTATAAATAACTATCCATGTTAAAAGTATGAATATAATACTATGAATAAATGCATGTATAAGATTATATTTTCCTGAGCTTATATACCATTTATATTTAACATTGTTTGCCCCTTCTCTTCCTTTAACTATTTTGTCACTTTGAAACACAAAATCCCCAAGTATATGGGATATTAATGATATTAAAAACAATGTAAAATACATAACTATACTCCCTTATAATTACCAAATAGTTCTTCTATAAGCTTTATATTCTTTTCTATCACAAAGAACTCAGCTGAATTTAACTTTTGAGATATATCAGATTTTGAATTAGATACCCCATCTTCAACCATCTTTTTATATGATCTAGCCTCTCTGTAACTTTTAATAACCACCCATTGTTTAGGAGTTACTTTATTAATTAATATCTCTGTATTCTCAATTAACGCATTAATAATATATCCTATCTTTACTGTAGGATACCCCCCATCACTTACTAATGATACAGCAACTTCATCCTTTTCAATTATAGAATACTCATTTAAATAAACCCTATTTACCTTAGACTTAATTGTATCTCCAGATTTTTTAGCTATGTTTATGGCATTTCTTGCATTTATAAACGCCTCTCCATCCATGTTGGAGCTATTACTATAAACTTCTGTACTAATACTACCAATACCTATGCCTGAGTAGGTTTTAATGTTATAATCATTTAAAAACTCATTAATCTCAGTAATTATAGTGTAGCTTTTAGAAATATTTTTAAGTACAATCTGCCATTCATCCCCTAAGGTTATTGTTATAGGACTTAAAAGGTCTTTCTTATATCTATTGCTAAGGGTATTTAAATAATTTTTAATTATATTTTGAATTTGGATTCTGTTATTAATTCCACGGGAATTAACGATATCCATATTTATAACACTGCATATCATTTTCTTATCACCACTTCGTTTTTCTTAAATTATACCATATTTTAACACGGTTTATCTTAAATTTTAGTACTGTCTACAATGGAAATATTTGACCATCAGAATAGTATTTATACATCTTAAGAGTTTTCTTATTAACTAGAAGCAACCAATCTGTTTGCATTTCTCCATCAGCACTATTATAAACTACATAAAATTTATAATAATAATTTTTTATGTTTTCTGGTAGATTTAAATCGTCCTCTGTATACTTGTAGTCAATTTCTTTGGAAGTTTTACCTGTAACATCATAAATTCTATGCTTAATATCTTCTATAGATAAACCACTATAATCATTATGGGTTAGGTTCTTTTCATCCCCTTTAAGCTCTATTAGCTTAAATATGCCATTTTCATATTTCATTATCTCTACAGCATCTATAATCTTATCATTAATTGATGCATCCCTTAAGGAAAACCTATTTAAAAGCTCATACATATTGTCACCATCTACATCTTTTAAAATGCTATCATTGTACTCTTGAGTATAATTATCCTCCTTATTTGTAGCTCCATACTTATCATAAAATCTATTTTCTATATAAAAGTTCTTTTTATCATCAGGAATCTTATATTTATAATAATTATAACTTTTTGTATCCAAAATATAATAAGAATAATCACTTAAAAAGCCCTTATTATACTTGGGAACATCCTCCTCTGCTACTACATATTCACCATCTTTATAATAAAAAAGAATAGAATAGTGACTTGCCCCGTTACCTTGTATATTTATTAAAATATCCTTTATCTTATCCCCAGTGGTATCTTGTGCATCAGCTATTTCTACGCTCATAGGGTCTACTTCTTTAACATAGAGTGTTCTATTATTGCTTCCATCTATTATTTGAATATAAACCTTTTTAGGATTAATATCATTATTCTCAAGTAGTTTTATAATATCTCCAACCCCATCACCATCAATGTCTGTTGTAATACTATTTATCTCTTTGTATCCTTCAATACTTAAATTTTCATCCAAATTAAATTTAATATTATTTTTGTTTACTTTAGTATTCTCATTAGTTTTATTTGTTCCACAAGCTACTAGAGATAATGCAAATACACAAAGTAAAGCATAAACTACTTTTTTCCTCATTCTCATTCTCCTAAATAATAATTTATACAGTATTAATATTTAAGGAACTTAAAAATAATGATTCATAATAAAAAAAGAAACTGCAAAAGCAGTTTCTAATAAACTATTCTACTATTTCTCCAAGTAATGAGAATGGTTGAGCTCTATTTATGTGAACATTAACTAGCTTACCAATCATAGAAGAATCTCCTGGGAAGTTTACAAGTCTACCATTTCTTGTTCTACCCATTAACTTAGTTTCATCATTCTTAGATGGTCCTTCAACTAGAACTTCAACAGTTCTACCTTCGTACACCTTATTTCCATTGATAACACCTTTATTGATAACATCAACTAATCTGTTAAATCTTTCGTGCTTAACATCATCTGGAACTTGATCTTCCATTCTGTCAGCTGGCGTATGATTTCTTCTTGAGTAAATGAAAGTAAATGCTGAATCATATCCAACTTCTTCACAAAGATTTAATGTATCTAAGAAGTTTTCTTCTGTTTCTCCAGGGAATCCAACAATAATATCTGTTGTTATTGAGCACTCTGGAATTTCTTCTTTTATCTTCTTAATTAAGTTCATGTACTTTTCTTTATCATAGTGTCTGTTCATCTTCTTTAAGATTTCATCAGAACCACTTTGAACTGGAAGATGAATTTGTTCACATAACTTGTCACATTCTTTAATAGCCATAATAACATCTTCTGTTAAGTCCTTAGGGTGAGATGTCATAAATCTAACTCTTTCAAGACCTTCAATTTCATTAATTCTTCTAAGAAGTTTAGCAAAATCTATTTCTTCTTCTAATCCCTTACCATATGAGTTAACATTTTGCCCAAGAAGAGTGATTTCTTTATATCCTTGAGCTACAAGTTCCTTAATTTCCTTTTCTATTTCTTCTGGTTTTCTACTTCTTTCTCTTCCTCTTACATAAGGAACTACACAGTAAGTACAGAAATTGTTGCATCCATACATAATAGTAACAAATGCTTTTATTGAGCTTTCTCTATCTACAGGAATACCTTCAATAATTTCAGTTTCTTTATCAAATATTTCTTTAACTTGAACCCCTTCAGTCTTTACTCTATTTAAGTATTCAGGGAACTTATAAGAGTTATGTGTACCGAATATAATATCGACATATGGGAACTCTTTTAAAATTTTATCAGCCATTCCCTTTTGTTGCATCATACAACCACAGATACCTATAACTAAATCAGGATTATTTTTCTTTAGTTTCTTAAGTAGTCCTAAATTTCCATAAACTTTATTTTCAGCGTTTTCTCTTACGCAACATGTATTAAATAAAATAATTGAAGCTTCTTCTTTAGCTTCAGTCTTTGTATATCCAATTCTCTTAAGCATTCCTGAAAGCTTTTCAGAGTCTTCTTCATTCATTTGACAGCCCCATGTTTCAATATAATACTTTAGATTTTTTACTTCTGACATAGTATTCTCCTTTACATGCAAATTTCTAATGTATTATAACAAATTTATTGCATAAAATAAAGGGTTGTTATTTATTAATAAAAATATACCAAGTCTTTAACGGATTTATACTTTTTCTAAATCTCAATATGCAATATATAAAAATCATTTGCCATTGAATTACTTATAAACTTTATTAATGAATTTATGCAGTTCATCAACTCTTCTTTTTTCACTTTTACATCTTCATGTGTTTTATATATTATTTCATTTGGATAATATTCTAATAAGTGATATGTTGCTGATAAAATTTATCCAGTAAGTCTTTTTTTATTGATAAAAAGTGATGATATGCCATATAATCTCTCCTTTTTATTATTAGTAAAATTTTAACATATGCTGAATTATTATTCATTCACTTAACATTATTTTAATTCTATTATTATTAATGTTTATAAAAAATCACTGTATATCAGAGGATTGATATACAGCGATTTAATTTTTAACTTACTTTATTTTCTTTTTTTAATACTACAAAACAAGCTCCTGCTACAGATATAACTAAAAGTGCAAACCATAAACCTATATTTGCATTATCTCCAGTAGCTACACTTTGTCCTTCTGATTGTTTTAAATTGTTAAATGCTTTTTCTAATTCTGTTATTGCCTTTTCAACTTCCTCTGTTGTAGCGTCTTCATTTTCAATAACAGCTTTTGCAGAATCTAAAGCATTTTTAAGGTTGTTCCAGCTTTCATCTGTATAGCTTCCCTTTTCTAATTTAATAAGTTTATTATATAACTTTATTAGTTTAGTTTTATCTACCTTTACTTCAAGCTTAGATAATGCATCTGCAAGATTATTATATGCTTCTTCAATTTCTTCTTTTGATGCATTAGAATTATCTAATACCAATTGAGCATTTTTAATAGCATTTTCCAAGGCTTCAAGGGAAGTTTCTGTATACTTAGAGGTATCTAAGCCTTCTATTTTATTTAGCAAACCTTGTAAGTCATCTTTTGAGATTCCTTCTTCTGGTGTGCTTTCAACAAGTTTATCGTAAGCAACAGTTAACTCATTGAATGCATTATCAACTGCTTCTTGAGTAGCTAAATCATCATTTAACACTGCTTTTGCCTTTTCTAATGCTTTGCTAAAGATACTCCAACTCTCGTTAGTATAATCATCCTTTTCTAAAGCCTTCACCTTATTATATAGTTCCTCTAATTTAGATTTATCCACTTCAACTGTGTTATCTTCTAATATTAAGCTAACCATTGCAACTGATAATTCTGTTTTCATAATTTCAACATCATTTGCGTTTGGTTCTGCTGAATTTGCTAAAGCTTTTGCTTCCGCAATTTTATCTTGAAGAGATTTCCAAGAATCTATTGTAAATCCTTGGTCTTCAATAGCTGAAGCTTGATTAATAAGTTTATTTAATCCTTCAACATCTGCTTTTACATCCACTGCATGTAATTTAATTTCAGAAGCTGTTCCATTATTATTTACTGCTTCTAGTGCAACTAATCTTACATGTTTAGTTGTAACTGCATCAAACTCAATAATTTTTGCCTCAGAATTTCTTGCTAGCGTTCCTTCCTTAACCTTTGTATAGTTAACACCATCATCACTTACTTGAATCTCGTATTTAGTAATAGTTCCATTAAGTCCACTTTGGCGAGGAACATATGTCAATCCATTTACCTTAGTTGGCTCGTCCATTTCAAGGTCAATCCAATGAGGCATTGTAGTTACATTCCAGTCTGTATGCCACATAGTTCCTGTGTTATCATCTAATACATTTTTAGGATCAGATCCATCTTTTTGGTAACTAGAAGCTGTAGCTTTAATTTTTGAGTTATCAATATAATTAACATTTTTTATAGTTTTCGTTACCAATCCATTTAATGCAGATGCTAATAATTTTTCGTAGCCATCTACTGTAGACTGTAATGAAGCTGGTAAGTTTTCTCTAATGCTATTCTTTACAAATAACAATACATTTACACTTTCTTCTGTATATGGAGATAAATCTTCTGGAATTAAGGATAAATATGCATTTACTCTAGAATAATCAGCTTTTTTAAATTCTAAATCCTTTAATATTGCATTAATTTCATTAGCTTTTTCGCTAATTTCTTGTGATGTTGGATTATATTTAGTAAATATCTTCTTGGAATCCTTTATTAATGCACTTAGTTTATTGTTTTTATTTTCTTTTAAATATTCACTAGCATTCCATACTGCATAATCTAATTCCATAGTGGAAGCATATTCTGCATTTTTAGCTAATCTTATATCATCTACATATCCTATAAATGATTTAGTTTTGCTTCCAATATATTGCATAGGGAACATATTAGTTGCAAGTAATGGTCTTCCTTCTACCTTTTCTCCATCACCTAAGGTATCCACTAAGTTTCCATTTACATATAAAGAAATTTGATTTAATTCATTTTTAAATTCTAATTCTACCCACTCATTTACAGGTAGTTCATAATTAAACGAATAATCATATTTTTCTCTTGAGAAACCAACTTTTCCAGTTTCCTTTTGAACTGCTTTTATAGAACCATATTCTGATTCAAATAAAATTTGTTCTTCTTTACTACTTGAAGTACGTTTAACCTTTACACGTAAATCATTATTTAATCCTACTGTGTTTAGCTTAGATTGAACGTAACTTTCATTACCCTTTAACTCTAAAACGTTTTTGCCATCTTCTTCTTTAATTTCTGCATTACTTCCTAAAGTTAAATTATATTCATTAGATGATGCATCATTTAAATCATCCATATTATATTGTGCAATATTTTCAGATTTTGTTTCTACATCATAATCAAAGTTTACTGTAGGATCTTCTCCAATTTCATTAATTTTTTCTTTTGCTTCATCTAATGATAAATCATTTTTACCCCATAGCTTTGCAGCAAATAGTGGCATTGCTCCACCAATACGATCATAAACATCATATTCACTTACACCATTATTAAGATAGTCAGTCATATCATTCCATACAGCAAATGCCCCACCAATCATTTGGTCATCGCCAGCAGGAATAGTAACACCACCAATAGAATTAATTGGTAGATTATACATAGTATTATCATTTAAATAATCATAGTAATACCCTGCATTAGGAACAATATAGTAGTTACCATCATTACAGTTAATTAAATCAAAGCCTTGTTCATACATTTCATCCATGTTAGCATAACCAAAGTTCCATAGATTCATTTGTACGTTTTCACTTCTTACATGAGTTGTCCCTCTACACTGAGATAGGCTTCCCCATATACGTGCAGTTCTACCTGAATCTTGAACATATTCTAACATATCATCTGCAAATTTTCTGTAGGATTCTTTATCTGCATTATATTCATCTGCTCCTACATGAATAATTGTCTGGTCATCAAACACTGGGTCTTCACCCATCATATACTCATCAAAAATACTCTTAACAAACCCTAAGCATTCCTCATATTTTGTTTTTAAAGCAAGGTGGTCATTATCACGTCCCCATGTTCCATGACGTAAATCAGGACGTACTTTAGTTAGTGCAAGAGAGTGTGCAGGAGTATCTATTTCAGGAACAATATTAACTCCATAAACCCTTGAAGTTTTAATGAACTCATTAAATTCATTTTTAGTATAAAACATATCTTTACTAGTTAAATCAGCTTTGTTTAATCCATTATTACCGCCCTCTTTTATGTCAGACTCTAAACGGAATGCCGAATAAGCTTCCATTGGATCTTTACCAGCTGAAGAGTAGTTTTCTAAAGGAATTAGGTTATCATTTAAATGAACTTGGAAATCATTTAATTTATACCATGACATTTCCTTTACTACTTGTTCTAAATAATCCATAGTAAATGTCTTACGACCTACATCAAGAATAAATCCTCTTACTTTATAAAGCGGATAATCTCTTGTAATTCCCTTTGGAATTGTAGTATTATTATTTTGTTTTAAAATCTGTAAGATTGTTCTTGTTGCCCAAAAAGAACCTGTTTCCGTTTCAGCTTCTACTGTAATATAATCTGAAATATCCATTAAATAGCCTTCTTCTTGTAAACCTTTAGATTTATCCTTGATTAAAGCAAAGGAAATATCTCCAGACTTTGGTGTTACTCCTGAAACTACCTTTAATGTTTTACCGCTCATTGCCTTATAATCTTCAGCAAAAGTGTCAGCCATTTCTTTAAGCTCTGAAGGAACGATAATTCTAGAGGAATCTGAAATTGTAAAGTTACCTGTGTTTCCTTTCCATTCACGAAGTTCAGGAATTACAACTGGAGAAGCATTATCCCCTTCTTCACTTGTATATTTGCCAGGAACTTTTATAGCACATTCTTTGAACTTGTACTCTTTAGTCTCTTCATTAGTAACTTTAAAAGAGACATTTACAGTAACATCAGTTATAGGTTCATAAATTGTTAAATCTTCACCAATTACTTGTTCATAATCAGTACCATTATATTCAACAATAAAACCATCTTCATTTGGTAAATTAGAAATATCTAGCTTTTTGTCACCTTTCTTAGGAGATTCAATATTAATAGCATTTACAATATCAGAGATGCTTTTTTTAGTGTCTCCCCCATAAACCTCCATTTCATAAAGGGAAACAGAATTCCATGTAACAATTCCATCTGGATCATCTGCAGTATATTCATTAATATATAATCTTATATATCTTGCATTATATACTTTATCTAGAAGGATTTTTTGATCCTTTTTAGATGGATTTTCAGTGAAGCTTTTTACTGTTTTCCAATCATTATCATTCATAGGGTTACTTAATGTATCAGCTACTTGTATTTCATACTTTGCAGCGTTTCTTCTTTCCCAAAATAAATTAATTGTTTTTATATTTTGTTTCTTACCAAGATCTAAATAAATCCAAGCTGGCTTTCCAGTGGCTGACCAACGAGATCCTTTTGATGTAGTATCACCATCAACAGCTTTATCTCCACTTAAAGAACTTGTTTCAGAATCACTAACAAAAACTTCTTTTCCTAAAGCAATATTTTCTGATGGATCTTGTTCTTCAGGTACAGATGAATCTTTTAACATTACTTTAAAATCACTACAGGAAACACTAGGGTAGCCCTTTTGTTCAGTTACTTCTAACTTTACATATCTTCCTTTTACAGATGTTTCTAATAAATTTTCAGATATTTTTGTAGTATTACCTGCTTGTACAACTACTGGATCTCCCCAATTGTTAATATCATTAGATACATAAATATTATAGCTTGAGGCATAATTTTCATTGCTTTCCCAAATCATTCTAAAATAATTTAATTCCTCTTCCTGACCTAAATCAACATATGCCCACTGAACTGGTTTACTTTCTGATGACCATCTAGATGACTCATCTTCATCAGTTAAATTACTAGCAGGCATGGTACTATACTCAGCACTTGCCATTACATTCTTGTTTAATGCTAAATTTACATTAGGTGAAGTTTTAGCTGAAACTGTGATAGCATTAAAGGGCATTAAATTTACTATCATAGCAGCACTAAGTAAACTATTAATGATACGCTTAAATTTCATACTTACCTTCCTTTCTTTTTAGTCTTGTCTAGTTTTTTTGTTAATACAATACATTATCAATTCCCCTATTTACATCCCTCCTGTCTTCCGTGTAAATAATCATAGATAAATCATTTACATATTTATACAGTTTCAGTTTATAGCCTGTTGCCTCATTCGTATTTGCACTAATTAGTATAATTTGTGAACTTTTGGTTTTTTACAATTTAGAAACAAAAAAATAGAACTCTAAATTTTAGAGTTCTTATTACTTCAATACCCCACTATTAATATGATAAATATAACTGCCATTGCACAGTTACCTATAAATATATCATCTTTTTTCTTACTTTCTATTATTCTTACACCATATATTTTTTTACTTGGATAAAAAAATTGGACACCTTCTGTAGTGAAACAATCAAGAAATATATGTAACATATAATTTATACACCAAACTATAGCTATGTTTAAATTTATAATAGCAACCAGTAAAGTACTTAAAACTAAAAATATAACTGAATGTGTTAATGATTTTCTTTTAATTAATATTTGAGATAAGTCAGGCACAATTGAAGCAAGCAATCCCCAAAAAGCTATTGGTTCCTCTAGTATTAAGGGTAAAGTAACAGCCAATGCCACCGCAATCTGTGTTTTTTTAGACATATTATTACCACTTCCTAAACTTAGTTATAAGAATAGTATTACCTAAAATTTCATATTTATAGGTATATATTTTACCCAAAAATAAAAGACCCAAGGTTAATCTTGAGTCTTTTTCTTATTTAGCAATCTTAGTTCATAAATTATATCGCTTTGTCCCATTAATAAAAATCCTAGTCCTAAACAAATAGGCGTAAAAATTAAGGCATAAGAACCTATAAAAAATACCCCTAATATACTCCATATAACTAACAAAAAACCTATAATTTTTAAAGAAATATCCATATTTACCCCCTCAATCCCTGTTAAAACCCTAATAGTCTACTTTGAATCTTATCAAATTCATCCTGTGTTATTACTCCTGAATCAAGCAATCCTTGTATCTTTAAAATTTCGTCTACTGTAGACAGTTCATTATTAAGATCGATATCATCTGAAGAAGAATCTAAAGAATTATTTTCTGAATTTATTGTACTCTCAAGAAATTGCATAAGTTCTTTTACAGTACCATAAATAGAGTTATATAAATTTGAATGTATATTTAGTTCACTAGCTACAATTTTTATCTCTTTATTCCCCTTGTTTTTATTAGAGGAATATAATCTTAGCTTTAAGCTATTTACAAAAGCAGTAGTAGTTTGTCCATTTATATTTTCTATTGGAGGTTGCCCTAAACCACCTTTATTAATAACAAAACCATTTTCAACTAATTCAAATCTTGTTATATCACCATATCTATATACAACTGCATCTTTAACACGTTTACCAAAACTATCTAGAACTTGGAACATCTTATTTTCTTCATCTATCTCTATGTATGTTCCAATTTTCTTATTTCCTTTAAATTTATTTAATTCCTCTTGATTAAGAATGTATTTTGAGATTGCATCTTCAATCTCTCTTACTCTTCTTTGTGATATATCTACACTATTGCTTAGATAGTCATAACTTTTGTCATAACATTCTTTACAAATGAATCCATTAAATATGGCAACTTTTGCTCCTACTTTATGACACACCATACAAGATTCTTTTTTACCAAAAATACCCATGCCATCACCCTTTCTTTACAAAATTATTATACTATCATACACTTTTTTTAACAATATTAATAACCTTAAATATGTAAATTGCATATTATATATTAAAACATTCATAAATTATTTTATTTTAGTAAACCTCTTATTCTTTATTTGTAGAACAAATAAAAAGTTGGTGAGAAAATGAAGAATATTAACTACTTTTTAAAAAATAAAAGAGCTAATTTTGGTGATGTTATAAGTGTAAATAGGGGGATATATAGACATTACGGTGTATATATAAGCGATAATACAGTAATTCATTACGCATCTTTTGGTGGCGATTTTGGTAGAAATGTATGCATTCATGCAACAAGTTTAAGAAGATTCTTAAATGGATCTAGGGGATATGAAGTTTGTGTTTTCCCTAATGGATTTAATTGTAGAGAGACTGTAAAAAGAGCACTATCTAGAATTGGAGAAAAGCGTTATAACTTATTTACAAATAACTGTGAACATTTTGCAACATGGTGTAAAACTGGAGTATCTTATTCAAGACAAATTTGAATAAATGGCTATATAAAAAACTCTGCTTGTCAGAGTTTTTAGTATTTTGTATTAACCTAAAGGTAAGTCAAATAAAATTATAAAAAGGAACTGACCATAAGGCCAGCTCCAATATTTGAATAAAGGGATTTGTGAATTTTAATTACTTAGTTGCTCCTTCAAGTGCCTTATTTACTGCTTCTAAAACACCCTTTGAAGAATTTGTAGCACCACTTACAGCTTCAACGCCTTCAGTACCTTGCTTTTCAATAATTTCTGGAATCATATTATCCTTAACTCCATCAATTAATGTCTTTGTTTCCTTATGTTCAACTACATCAACTGTAGAAATCTTACCTTTTTCAACATTAACTTCAACTTTAATTGTTCCTGAAGTTCCTTGAGCTTCACCAGTGTAAGTACCATCTTTATACTTTCCACCTCCACATCCAACTAGAACACCAGCTGTTAATATAGCTGTAGCTATTAATGAAACTAATCTCTTTTTCATATCTATTTCTCCTTACTATTTTACTAAAGCAGCTGCATTCTTACCTGCAACTCTTCCATATACAACAATATCTGCTAAAGCATTACCACCAAGTCTGTTACCACCGTGTACTCCACCAGTAACTTCACCTGCAGCAAATAATCCTTTAATTACATTTCCATCTTTGTTTATAACTTCAGTATTTGTATTTATCTTAATTCCACCCATTGTATGGTGAACAGCTGGAGTTACAGGAATTGCATAAACCTTACCTTGGTTTAATTGTCTTGGTAAATCTTCTCGACCAAATTCACTATCAACCTTTGAAGATACTGCATTGTTATATGTATCTACAGAAGCTTTCATAGTTGCCTTGTCTATTCCTAGCTTTCCTGCTAATTCTTCAACAGAATCTGCTTCTGTAACAAGTCCCATGTTGAAGTACTCTTCTGTAGCCTTTAAGCTCTTTCTTAAACCTTCATCAAAGAAAAGGTATGCAACCTTATCATCTTGTTCTAATATAGCTTTAGAAACAACGTCTCTAGTTAATAATTCATTTACAAATCTCTTACCTGATTTGTTTAACAATATAGCACCGTTCCCTCTAACAGCTTCAGTAACCATTACTGCCTTATCAGGAACAACCGTTGGGTGAGTTTGAATTTCTGCCATATCAACAAAATCTGCATTAACTGCTTCTGCAAGTTTTATACCATCACCAGTAGCACCATTATGGTTAGTTGTAGCAAACCCTTTAAGGTCAGCCTTGTTTTGAACTACCATTTCTTGATTAGCAGAGAATCCACCAGCTGTAATTACAACTGCCTTAGCTTTAATTGTATATTCCTTACCTTCTTTATCTGTAGCCTTAACCCCTTCAACGTTTCCATCTTTATCAAGAAGTATTTCTTTAGCTTCATTCCATAATCTTAAGTCTACCTTTTCCTTATCAGCAGCTACTTTTAAAGTATCTACTAAGTGAGCACCTACTGCTGCTCCACCAGTTGGTCTATGAGTTCTATAGTTTGTTGAACCTGCCATCTTACCAACATCTGAAAGGTCAGCTCCAATATCAGTTAACCATTTAACTGCATCTTTAGCTTCATTTGCTAGCTTTTCAACTAATTCAGGATTGTTTTTATTATATCCACCCTTCATAGTATCTTTAATCATTTGCTCTATGCTATCTTCTATTTCTTTAGCTTTTTGTTGATCAGTTTCAGCAGCATTTAACCCACCTGTAGCTCTGTTAGTGTTACCACCTACCATAGGCATCTTTTCTAAAAGAACTACCTTATTTACACCTTCTTGTTTGGCTTGAACAGCTGCTGATAACCCTGCTCCACCTGCTCCTATTACAACAATATCAGCAGTTTCACTTTTGCTTCCACATCCTATCATACCGAATGTTGGAATTGCTATAAGCGCACTTAACACTAATGCAAGCACCTTTTTCTTCATAAGTTTATCCCCCTTATAACTAAATTGTTTTCTTTCAACAATTAGAAGTATAAGGGGGATATAACTTTACATCAATAATTTGGTCTTATTGTTTATTTTGTTCATTTTGTTCATGAATTTAATAGCATATAATAATTAGTCGGCCTTCCTATCTTTCCATATTCACAAATCTTATCAACCTTGTTTTCTTCATGTAACTTCTCTAAATATCTTCTTACTGTAACTCTTGAAAGCCCTATCTTATCAGCAATTTCTTCAGAAGTTAATTTTTCATTTGGATTTTCATAGAGAAAATTAATAATACTTTCATAAGTTTTAATATTTATACCCTTAGGCATAGATGATTCACTACACTTTGTTGTTTTGCTAAGCATAAAATTATCTATATGCTCCTGGTCTAATTCATCAATAGTATAGAGCTCCTTCTTAATGACCTTATACTTTTCTAAGGCTTCCTTAAGTCTATCAAATCTAAATGGCTTAATTAAATAATCCATAGCTCCATACTTAAATGCATCTCTTACTGCCTCTTTGCTTCTATCTGCAGTAATTAAAATTGCATCTACAGTAATGTTCTCACTTCTTGTCCACTTTAGAAAATCTATACCATTTCCATCAGGTAAGAAGATATCAATTAAAACTAAATCTATTTGATCCTTCAATTCTACAATAGTTTTTTTAGCTTCTTCTATTCTTCCACATTCTTTTACAAGCTTAATACCTGATACCTTATTTAAAAATTGAATATTAATAGACCTAACCATAGGGTCATCTTCAATAATCATAACTTTTATCATTTGTAACTCCTCCATTAAATCACTATATCCCATATGGTCTCATTTTCATTTGAAATTAAATTTATGGTTCCACCATTGGCTTCTATAATTTCTTTTATATTATAAAGACCCATGCCCCTAAAGTCTCCCTTTGTAGAATATCCTCTAGTAAATAACTTTTCTTTTCCTTCTTCATCAATCATTGCTCCATTATTCTTCACAATAATTTTTATATTTTTGTCTTGATATATACCAACAAAAATATATCCTTCATCCATTTTAGATACTTCCTCAATTGAGTTTTGTATTAAATTACCTATAATAATTAGTAATTCATTTAATGAAAGCCCCCTAGGAATCTCCTTAAAGTTACTTTTTTCATCCACTTCAAATTTTATTTTTGCTTCATCAGCTCTATTATATTTTGCAAAAATAAGCCCTTGAATAGAAACTTCTTTAATATTCCTTAATGAATCAGTAATTAAGCCTCTCTTTGAAGTGGTATTAAATATGTATTCAATAGCCTTATCATTTTCCTCTAATTGAATAAGTCCTGCTATTGTATGTAATTTATTCATGAATTCATGATTTTGAGCTCTTAAGTTCCAAAATAGCTCCTTAACCCCTGTTAGTTCTTCCGCCATATTTGTAACTATAGTCATATCTTGAATACTGGCTATTCCACCTTCTACATTTCCTGAATCACCAAAAATTGTGTAGAAATTAGCCATAATAATGTTATCGTCAATTCTAATTTCTTTGTTAAAAACTCTAGACCTCCTATACATAGTTTCCATTAGGTTATCTAGAATTACACTAGGGACTTGAGCCCTAGAATTAATTTTTAGGATTTCCTGTGCTCTTGTATTCATCAATCGAATATCGCCAGTTATATTTATAGCAATAAGTCCATCATGAACATTATTTATTATTGATTCTCTTTCAAAAAGAAGTAGTGCAATTTGATTTGGTTCAAGACCAAATATAGCTTTTTTTATATTTCTTGCTAGTATTCTAGCGCCTAAAATAGATACCATTAAAGTAAGGAAAAGCATAGGCAATATTTTATTTGTATACTTTTTCATTTCGTATAGCATATCCCCTGCTAAAATACCAACAGATACTGCACCTACTTGCTCTCCCTCATAATAGACAGGGACAAATGATCGTATAGAAGGTCCTAAACTTCCCGTTTCCTTTGACACATAGGATTCGCCATATTCAAGTACCCTATACTTGTCGTTCTGTCCAAATTCCAGTCCTATATTTGCAGGGATAGGATGTGAATATCTTATACCATCCATATCCATAACTACAATAAATAAAACTTTTGTTTTCAATCTTAAGTTTTCAATGAAATTTTGAACCTTCATTGTACTTATTTCCTTATTTGCTAAGGTTTCTTGTACTAATGGTACGGATGAAACAACCCTACCTGTATCTAGGAGTCTTGCTCCAGTATCTTCTTCAATTCTTCCTTTTATCATTTGATAAGAAAAGAAAGATATAATTAATATAGTTCCACTAATTAAAAATATAATTAACAAAGTAAACTTATTTTCTAGTTTCATAGAAACACCTTTTCTTTAGTAAATTAAATAAGATCCTTTGCCCAAAGCCATGAGCAAAAGTCACCAATCTCTTTAAATCCTACACTGCTATATAATTTTTTTGCATGAAAGTTATTATGATCTACTCTTATATAAATATCTTTTATATTTGCTCCTTTTGCCATATCTAGAAGCTTAATTAATAGATCTTTCCCATAGCCTTCGTTTCTATATCCATTAACTATTCCAAAGTTAACAATAAGATTTATATCTCTATTATAAATTATTTGCCCATATCCAATTATTTTGTTTTTAACCTTTATAAAAACACATAAGTCCTTTAAATAGTATTCTTGTTTTATATCATACTTTATATCATCTACTGTAAGAGGGGTTCTATTATCTTCATTGAAAATTTCATTTTGCAACTTACATCTAAGTTCATCATCTTTTCCTGCTTCACATAGACTAAATGTTGCATTAGTTACCCTTCTTTTAGGGTTAAAGTCTTTAATATTAAGCTTCATAAGGTTAGTAACCCTAATTTTATTCATTTTCATAGTATTAATTAAATATCTTGTATATGCATCTTCATAACCTTCATATATTACTAAGCTACTTTTAAATATTAAAAGAACCTTTTCGTTAAAAAAATGTATATACTCTTCCTTTAAATACATGTCAGATATTTTGGTTGATTGAGATGTTGAAACATCAGTCCACATATACCCAACATATTTATCCTTGTATTTTATAAGCTTTACATACTTTTTTACAAAATACTTTACTATAAAAGATTGATTATCATAATACTTATAAAAATTCAATCTATAGGGGGTTTTATTTCTAGCCTCATATAATAATTCCTTAAATTCCTCTGTGTTTTTACTACTTAGTTTCTCAATTACCATCATAAACACAATACCTCATAAAACATAGTGAAAAGAACTCCCTTATATAATATGGGAGTTCTTTTAATTTATTACCTAATTTTAAACGTCTTTAATACTTAAGCTAATTCTCTTCTTTTCAGCATCAACAGCTAATATCATAGCTTTAACTTCTTCTCCAACCTTTAATACTTGTGAAGGATGTTCAACTCTATCATGACTTATTTTAGATATATGAACTAATCCATCAACACCAGGTTCTAATTCAACAAAAGCACCAAAGTCATTTAATCTAACTACCTTACCTAAAACAACAGTTCCTTCTGGGTATTTTTCATTAACCTTTGCCCATGGTTCTTCAGTTAATTGTTTTATACTTAATGATAGTTTGTTAGTTTCTTTATCAAGATCTATAATCTTAACCATAACCTTAGAGTCCTTAGTTAATACATCTTCAGGCTTTCTTACATGATTCCATGAAATTTCTGAAAGGTGTATAAGACCATCTAGGCCATTAATTTCAGCGAAAGCACCAAAGTTTGTAAATCTCTTTATTTCCGCTTCTACTACATCTCCAAGATGTAATGTTGACCAAGCTTTTTCTTCTTTTTCAGCTTTTTCTTTTTCTAATATAACTCTTCTTGAAGCTACTATTTTAGAAGGATTTTCTTTAGAGAATTCTATTAATTTAACTTCTAAAGTTTGACCCTTTAATTCTTCTTTGTTCTTTACAAACTTAATATCAATTTGTGAAGCTGGAATAAATATTCTAACTCCATTTAGATGAGCTACTAATCCCTTTTCCATTACAGTGTCTATTTTAACTTCGAAAACTGCTTCTTCATTATATAACTTTTCTAATTTTTCCATTGCTTCTTTCTTTTCAAACTCTAATCTTGAAAGAACAACATAATTATCCTCATTCTTAAGTTTAATTACCTTAGCCTTGATGCTGTCTCCAACTTTTAGTTCTTCTGCAAGCTTTGAAGGATTTTGAAGACAAGTTAATTCCTTAAATGGAATAACTCCATCTGACTTATATCCTACAAGAGAAACTAATATTTCATCTCTTGTTTTTGAAAGTATTTCTCCTTCAACTTCGTCACCAATTTTAAACCTTCTGTCAAGTTCATTCATTAATTGTAGTTGATCATCCATTTTGTTTAGTTCATCTTGCATAGTATTAATAACCTCCCTAATTATCCAATCTGGTGTTGATGCACCAGCGGTAATCCCTATTGTTTTAAAGTTTTTATTATTTATATATTCTTCTGGTAATTCAGAAGCATTTTCTATATGTATGGTATTTTCACAATTTCTCTTAGCAATTTGATAAAGCTTTGTTGTATTAGAACTGTTTTTTCCTCCAATTACAATCATAGCATCAACAGTTTTAGATAATTCATCAGCGTTCTTTTGATTTACCTCAGTAGCATTACAAATTGTATTGAATGCAAGTACTTCTTTTGTGTTTGAAGATAAATTATTTAAAGTTTTCTTCCAATTCTCTTCTTTTTCTGTTGTTTGAGAAACTGCACAAACCTTATTTGGCACATTTTCTGGTAAAGTACCATCCTTAGTAATTAATGCCTTATTATCACACCACCCATTTATACCTATAACTTCAGGGTGCTTTTCATCACCTAATATAACTATGTTGTACCCTTCATTTGAATACTTTTCAACCTTCTTATGAATGTTTGTCACATAAGGACAAGTAGCATTCTTTACAATAAGTCCTCTTTCTTCTAGATTTGCAATAACATCCTTAGATACTCCGTGAGATCTAATTACTACCACATCACCTTCATTTAACTTATCAATTTCTTCTAGATCAACTGAAAAAATATTATTATTTTCAAGGTACTGAACCACATCATTATTATGTATTAGTGGCCCTAAGGTATATATTTTTTTATTAAATTCTTTTTGTATTTTTAAAGATTCGTCAACTGCTCTTTTTACTCCAAAGCAGAATCCTGCGCTCTTTGCAACTTTTATTTCTCTCATTTCCTATACTCCTAAGTATATGTTTCTCATTTACTTAATATTATTACTAATTACAGAATTAATCTTTTCTGTAACTTCTATTATATTAAGTCCAGTTGTATCTACTTCAATGGCATCATCAGCCTTTCTTAGTGGATCAACTTCTCTATGAGAATCCTTATAATCTCTTTCTATTATATCTTTTAAAATAACTTCATATTCGCATTCTATATTTCTTTCTCTAAGTTCCTTAAATCTTCTGTTTGCTCTCTCCTCTGGAGTCGCAGTTAAGAAGAATTTAAAAGGTGCTTCCTTTAAAACTACTGTCCCAATGTCTCTTCCATCCATGATTACATTGAACTTTTTAGACATTTCTCTTTGAAGTTCAACTAATTTCACTCTAACTTCTGGAATAGAAGCATAATCTGAAACGATTCCACTAATTTCAGGTACAGTTATTTCATTTTGAATGTTAACACCATTTAACACTAAATCATCATTAACAAATTCCATTTCCATTCCTTCAATTAATGCACATATATCATCAACTTTATCAGGAGTTAATCCATTTTCATTAGATTTTAAAGCAACTGCTCTGTACATTGCTCCCGTATTTATATACATTAAGTCAAATTCCTTAGCTACTAATTTAGCTATTGTACTCTTACCTGCTCCTGCTGGTCCATCTATTGCAACTGATATTCTCACAACGATTTCTTCCTTTCATTTTAAACACTCATACTTTAAATTATATATTTTTTTACCTTTTCAGACAAGTCAAATATTTGAACCAGCTAGAAATCCTGTAGCTAAAGCAATTTGAACGTTATATCCACCAGTAAATGCATCAACATCCATTACTTCTCCTGCAAAGGCTACATTCTCAACAATTTTAGATTTCATGGTAGATGGATCTATTTCCTTAATACTAACTCCACCTGAGGTTACAATTGCTTGATCTATTGGCCTTAACCCTGATATTGTCATTGTTAAATTTTTAAGTAGGTGAACTAGGTTTCTTCTTTCACCCTTTGTAATTTCATTTACCTTCTTATTTTCATCAATTCCAGAAAGCCTAATAATTATTGGAATCATTTTTTGAGGTAATAATGCATCTAAAGAATTTTTAAAAGCCTTATTTAAGACACCTTGGAAGTCCTTTTGTACTCTTTTATCAAGAGCTGCTTCATCTAATGCTGGCTTTAAATCAATAGTTAAGATGTATTTATGATCTCCTCTAATAAATCTACTTCCACTTAATATTAATGGTCCTGTTACACCAAAGTGAGTAAATAGCATTTCCCCTTGGTTTTCATATACAACTTTGTTATCCCTTTTAATCTTTACATTAACATTTCTTAACGAAAGCCCCATAAGCTCTTTTACCCAAGCCTCTTCTACATCCATAGGAACTAATGAAGGTTTTAAATCTACAATTTTATGTCCCATCTTCTCAGCAAATACTTGCCCTTCTCCTCTAGAACCTGTAGCTGGGTAAGAAGCTCCTCCAGTTGCTATAATGAAATAGTCCCCTTCTATCTTTTGGTTTCCATTAACCACAACAGCTTTAACTTTCTTTCCACTCATGATTACATCTGTAACCTTATGTTCAAGAAGAATTTTAACATTAGCCTTCTTTAGTCCATTTGATAATCCTTTTATAATATCAGAAGATTTATCGGACTGAGGGAATACTCTCCCACCTCTTTCAACCTTTAATTTTATACCTTCTTCTTCAAAGAACTTCATTGTATCTTCATTTGTGTATGTATAAAGTGCACTATATAAAAATTGAGGATTACCAGGAATAAAATCAAAAAACTCTGAAATATCCTTTGCATTTGTTACGTTACAACGACCTTTTCCTGTTATATATAATTTTTTCCCCAATCTATTATTTCCATCTAATAAAATTACTTCATGTTCTTTACCAGCAGTCATAGCTGCCATCATTCCAGCTGGGCCAGCTCCAATTACAATTACTTTCTTCATTATTAAAGCCCTCCTTTACATCTTATAATATAACTAGTTTATTGTTTTAAATCAACATTTTACTTAAAAGTAACTTAACTATAGAGGAAAAAAGAAAGAGAATTATTATTTCATTCTCTTTCACCTTAATCATGCTAATTTTAACTTCCCTTTCCCTTTCTCAAACCTATTATTAATATTTACTATTAGGACTACAGAATTTACTACTAATAGAATCCACCATAGGTTAATAAGTGATTCATACCATACTCCTAAATTATCATCTATTCTTATAGGATTATATGAATTCGTCTCACAAAAGTCTCTAACATATATGTCTTCTTTTTCATCAATCTGCACATAATTGTTTAACATTACTTTTTGTGTTGTTACAATTGCCACAGTTGGATCACTTGGTACAGTTACCTTAATAGTAAAAAGTTTTAACGGCGTTAATAATACGAATGTTATTAAAATCAAACAATATGCGACTTTGCTTCCTTTTTTCATGTCACACCTCTTATTCAAAAATATTATTAAATACATTAATTTCTTTATTTATATTCTTCCAAATAATTATTGTTTAAACCAAGTATTATATTGACTTACTTTTACTTCATTCTCTAAAAAGTATATAAATCCTCTTTCTGTACTAGGAAAAGCCTTGCATAGTATCACATACAAGACTCAATTTCATTATATTGTGATTAATTTAAACAAAAGATTAACTTAAAAATATTTGAAATTTACTTAATAAGATTTGAATAATTGATATTTTTCGAGAATATATTTGCTATAAAGTTATAAAAGGAGGTATAAAAAATGAATGGGTATAACCCTAAAAACAGAAAAAAAATAGCAGTTGCATTATCTGCTATAATCCTTACAAGCCAAACAATTCCAGTAAATGCGCTTACAAATGATAAATTAGAAAATAAGAAATCTACTTACAAAACACTTACTAGTCTAATTGCTTCAAAAGATACTGAAGCACCTGGAACATTCCAAATTTCAAAAAACGATTGGGATGGATCGCCAAACTATACTATTACAATGAATATGTGGTATGGAGTAAATGGTGATGTATGGAAGCTTTACGAAAACGGTGTTCTAATTGCTGAAATTCCATTAATAAACAATACTCCAGCAGCCCAAACTGCTCAATACACCTTTACTGACAAGCCAAATAAAACTTATGTTTATACAGCAGAGCTTGTTAATTCAGCCGGTGTTACTCAAGCTAGAGAGTCCGTAACACATGTTGTTACTAAAAATGAAAAACCTATAGAAGTTCCTTTACCTGAATCAGCTTCAGGTTTACCTGCAGTTGGATATACAGTTTTAAGTGAGGACGAAGATACATTTGAATGGGCTGTATTTATTGCAAACCCAAATCCATCATATATTTGGAATGGTAGAGATTTCTCTGTATGGGGATTATCATTTGAAACAAATAATGAAATAACATCTGTATCAAACTGTGCTTCTTATACTCAAGAGAATGGAAAGGTGACTATTAATTTAAAGCAAGATGAAAGATTATTAGGCTCTAAAACAACTAGAGTATTTGTTATTCAAGGTAATAAAAAAGATTCAAAAGCTCCAAGTGCCTTTACTCCAAACATATTCAGAGGAAATATAACTTATCCAGAATATCAAGGATTACCATCTTCATGGAGTAAAAATAAACCTGACTTAAATATAAAAGATCTTATAGAAAATGAATCTGAATACTATAGTACAACTGTTAAAGGTAACACAGGCAATAAACTTATGTATACAAATCCAGCTCATCCAACTCAAATTCAATTAGGGTTACCTAATTCAATGCCTGTTCCAATAAATGGTGTTAATGGATTAAAGATATGGATCCCTTCAGAATATTTAGCAATGGGTATTGCTACAGGGACAGAACTATTTGGCTTAAATCCAAACTTTATGATTGGCCTTTCAATTAAGGAAAACTTTACTTGTGGTCTTGCTCCAATAGAATCTGGTTATAATGAAAATATTGTTACTATAGATGGTAAACAATGGTCATGGCCAATTCAAAAGAAACATCCAGATGGACCTTTCCAACAAGAAAAAGGTAATTTTAATGAAGTAAAGAAACAATACCCTGATTATTTACCATTAACTGCAGAACATGAAGACTATGTAACATTAAAAACAGGAGATATTGATGATCCATCTTACGTTCATGCAGCTATAACTTCATATATTAGTTTAACAATGACACGTGAATTCTTATATGCTATTCCTAATAATAATTTTGATGAATTTATTAAGGATGCAAAAGATCCTTGGGCTGAATTTGTCTTAGTTGATAATGCTTATAATAGAGGCGTTTATGGGTTATTACAAAGAAATTTATTTACAACTCATAGAGAACAAGCTATCAATACTAATGACATAAATGCAGAGTTCCAATTATCAGGATTTGCAAATCACATTGAGAATATAAGTAATGTTATAAAAGAAATGGATAAGGAAACTTCAAATATTTATGATGTAAAAATAACTTGGAGCGAAATGGAAAATTATTTTGATGAGTTTAGAAAGTTTTATGGTAATGGTACACCATCAGATTCTGAATGGAATGATATGAAATCTGATGTTAAACGAGCTTTTGATATCTTATCCGACCATTGGGGAGATGGTACTATATCTTATAGATATGACTTCTTAACCCTATTAAGAGTAGCTGAAGAATACCTTCCTGGAGATAAACATCCAAACCCAACAGGACCATCTTGGATAGAGCAAATTGTTTCAGCAAACAACCAAGCTGCTTCTGCTCCTTCTAAGTAAATATAAAGGGTTATATCTAAATAATTTTAAAAATTCAGATGTAACCCTTGTCATATATTTTGTTTTTATTCTTTTTTACACTTCCTTGAATATTTCCATACATTTCTCTTGGCGATATCTTGTATATATCCATTCTTTGCCGAATTATGATCAAAGTAGTTTAATTTTAGCATTTCTAAAAACAACTAATTTAGCAAAATAAAAAGGAACACTTAAAATCATGTATTTATTATGAAAACCAACTTTTAAATAAATAATCATGGATAACAGTTGCAAATGATTTAAAAAACAAAAAAACTGGCATATGCCAGTTTTTCTTATATTTCTATAAAATTATTTTCGTCATCTACTTTAAATAAAGGAAGTCTTTTAATAAAGATTATATCATCCCTATTAGCTGCATCTCCTTCTGCTAATATAGCAGCCTTTGCTGTAACTATTCCTCCAACCTTCTGAATTAAAGACTCCACTGTCTTTAAAGATTCACCAGTAGAAATAACATCATCAATAATTGCAACTTTTTTTCCTTGAACTTTTTCTGCATCTACCTTATCTAAACAAAGGAATTGTGTCTTTTGTGTAGTTATTGAATTTACTTCTTCTGTAATTGGTGAATCCATATAAGATTTGATGCTCTTTCTTGCCACTACAAATTCTTTCATTCCTAATATATTGGAAATTTCATAAGCTAACGGAATCCCCTTTGCTTCAGCAGTAACAATTACATCAATATCTTTTAATTTTTTAGCTATTTCTGGAGCTACAGTTTTTACTAATTCTGCATCCCCTAATATAACAAAACTTGCTATAGCTAAGTCATCCTTAATCTTAATTAAAGGTAGTTCTCTATTTAGTGAAAGAATTTCTAAGTTATATGTATTCATTTTACATTACCCCCTAAAATAATGCTAAAGCGAATCTAGCGATAACACCTGCAAGCATACCAAAGAATGGATCAGTAATTGCAGTTACCCCCATAGTAATACCACCAATTAGACTATCAGCACCTGCAAGTGCTGCAGCAGCATTTGACGGTACAGTAACAATTATACCAAGGACAAATAAGAATCCACTTATTGATTGAGAAGGTACATATTTACCGATCTTAGGTAATAATCCAAAGAAAAGTATAGCTGCCATTATAAGCATCATAATTATACCTGAAGCTAATGGATGAGGTGCACTTCCTGTTGCAGAAATTATAGACTCAACTGGTGCTCCACCAAAAAGTGATGAACCCATATCAGCTATACTACTAATTACAGAAAGGTGATCAATGTTTACAGATGTATTGGCCATACTTCCTGTAATTTGACCAAAAGCAATATTTGAGCCAATGTTTAAACATACCATCCCTAAAGCACCACGTAAAATTTTGCTATTAAATATTAATTTACGTCTCTCAACTTTTTCTTTTGGTATTTCTACATTTCTCATTTCTTTATTAGCTATATTACCAATAATGCTAGATAAAAGAACAGAAATTGTTATTGTAAATACAAGATCATTTGTAGCAAAATAAACAATTACTGCAGAAGCAATAGAAACAATACCTACCTTATTGTCAGCCTTAAGCATGTCCATTGAAACTTTTGCAAGCATTATTCCAACACCAGCCATCATTCCTGATGTAATTGTTGGACCAATAAAATCTACGATTTTACCCAAAAACCCGAACATTCCTATCAGCGTCATAATTAACGCCCCAAAGAATATCATAGATAACCTTTCTTTCATATCCTTTCCCGCAGTTCCTGCGTATGTAATAGTTTCTGCTTGGAATGAAATAGGTGCTACTGAACCTGTTAACAAGTTACCAACAGCTCCTATTAAAAATGCAAAAGCTGTTGGAATTGAAGCAAATCCAAAAGTAAGCGCCAAAAGCCCTTGCGGTAAGCCATTTAGTACAACACCTATGATTGCTAAGAAGTCAGTTATAAATTCTGACATAGTTGTTTTCCCCCTTTAAACTTGCCTTCTCATCTCTCGTAATAACTATATCCTCATAGTAAGAACCTTTACGGAGTTCTTGTAGAGACATCTGGACCATATCACCAGAAATATACAAAGACATAAATATTTTCCGTTTTAATATTATCATTTATTTCGAACGTTTTCAACAATTATTTTAAAAACGTACGTAATTATCTTCTGCTTATAAAATATTCATCATAATATCAACATAGCAAATAACTATCTAGTTTCTTATAAAAATAAAAAAAGAAATTGCAAAGCAATTTCTTTTTATGACTTCTATTATTCAGGTATTATTTTTTAAAGTGGTGTATAGAATATTTGTGTTGCATATAACTTTCCGTTTCTAAAAGTAACACCTATTCCTATATCTGTGTATCCACTATTTAAAATATTTTTTCTATGCCCTTCTGAATTCATCCAACTATTTGTTATAGAAGCTCCACTTATGCTAGAAGCTTGTCCACCAGTCATAGTATATATGTTTTCACCAATCCTTGAATACTTCCATCCATCTCTCTTGGCTATATCTTGTATATATCCATTCTTTGGCGACTTATGGTCAAAATAGTTTAAGTTTAACATTTCTAAAGACTTACTTCTAGCATACTTGTTCGCTGTTGAATTTCTTTTTAATGCTGGCAATCCTTGTTTTTGTCTCTCTGCATTTGTAGCATTAAAAATTTCATCTTCTACCCTTGCTAAATAATCCCCTTCACTTTGTGTTGGTGTTTCAACTTTATTATTTGTTTCAGTTTTATTGGTTGAATGTTTAGTTACATTAGTAGAAGGTTTTTTAGTTGTATTATTTGAACCCTTAGGTGTATCTACATTAGTTATGGTACTTCTATCTTTTACAACAGATTTACTTTGATTATTTGTATTATTAGTATTTGCCTCTTCCTTTTGTTCATTACTCTCCTTATTGACAGTAGAGTCATTAACTACTTCTTTATTTTCTTCCTCTTGCTGAGGAACAGAAACCATTTCTACCTCCTTGGAAGTATCACTGATTTCCTTCTTTGACACAGAACATCCAATAAGAATGCTTGTACAAATCATCCCTGCAACTAATAGGGTTATTATTCTTTTTCTTCCCATCTAATCACTCCTTTTGTTTTTTAGAGGTCATGTATAAGATAACATGGAAAATGAATGGTAATCCATAGTTGATGAATGGTGCTATTTGTAATATATTACCTAATGAGTAATACCTTCCTTAGTTACTATTGATAAAAATTCCTCTTCAGTTAATATATCTATATTTTGTCCATTATTTATTAAAGATTCTGCCTTCTTTAGCTTTGTAGATTTATACATATCATCCAAGTACTCTCTACCCTTTATTCCTGTAATTAAAACATCTGTCTTTTTAGTTACACTACTTCCTATAATGCCTCCTAATTTTATTACTATCTTAGAGGCTTCATTTCGTCTCATAGTATCTAAAGGACCAGTAAATACTACAGTTTTGTCAAAAAAGTAATCTGTATTTTCATTTAAAGATAGACTTAAAGCTTCTTTCTTTGTAACATTGTTCTTATGTTTTATAAGAGATGTACAGGGCTCATACCCCCTATCATAAACAGAACCAATATTTAAACCTCCATTAATATGTAAAGAAAGTAAATCTTTTATTCCATAATTTTCACTTATATGAATTAATATTTTAGCACAAGCTGTTGCATCCTCTCCTGCATGATGATGTTCAAATTTATGACCAACATATTCTGCAAGTGTATTCAATTTATGATTTCTTACATCCTTTATCTTATTTTTGGATAATAAAACAGTACATATATAATGTAAATTAGGATACTCGAATCCATAATAATTAAGTAAACTTCTAAGTACACTTAAATCAAAGGAAGCATTATGAGCTACAACCAATTCTTCATCAAAATAATGTTTAATTTTAGGCCATAACTCCCCAAATGTCATTTCATTTTCTACATCCTGTGGGTATATACCATGAATCCATATATTGTGAGCATTAAATCTCATCTCTGGAGGTTTTATTAAGTGGTATTCTGTATTTACAATTTTATTTCCTTGAACCTTTGTAATTCCAATTGCACAAGCACTATTCCTACTTTCATTTGCTGTTTCAAAATCTATTGCTACGAAATTCATTGTAATCATCCTTCTTTTCTTATCTAAAGATAAAATACCACTTACTATACAATTATACAATGGTATATTTTCAATTTTTCATGAGTAAACTAACTTTGAATTATTTTTATAGGTGATTTTATGGATAGATTTAAATTTGGAATATACTTTGCTCCTGGAATTTTTATTTTACTCTTATCAAGTATTCTATATTTAGCAATGGGACATCATTCTTTTGGTGGAATTTCAATAATTCTTTTAATAGGATTATATCCTATAGTATCAGTACTACAAGGAGTTTTTGTAACCTTAAAGTTCTGTAACATATATTTAGCTATAATTATTTCGGCATTTTTTATTTATATAACTTTCCTTTTATATTTTAATAAAAACCTATATGTGTATATAGTTATCTATTTAATACTTGAATTTATCTCCCATGTGTTTATAAAGATCTTTAAAGAAAAATAAAGGTTGTATTAGTTATACTAATACAACCTTTTTTTCATTGAAATATCACACCTTGAACATACTTCACTGGAATTATATTTAAAACCTGATTTTTCATAAAGTGGAATAGCTTTATTTAAAAGTGAGTTCGTTTGTAAGGTCATAACTCTATAACCTAACTCCCTTCCCATATTTAAAGCATCATTCATTAGTTTTTTTCCTATACCTTTTCCTTGGTAACCTTCAAGTAAATACATTTTTCTTAGTTCACATTCATTATCATCTATATGATATACACCAACGGAACCTACAATTTTATTATCATCTAATACTACTTCAAACCATCCTGAATTATTTAAGTAATATTTTTCTATATCACTTACATCAAAGTCTGCCCCATTAGGTTCAAGCCTTAATCCATACTTAGATAAAGCATCTTCAATAACATTTAAAACCTCTTTCTCATCGCCCTTTTTTGCTAACCTATAGGTAATCATACTGCCCCCTAATATATTTTATAAAATTTCTTTTAATTCCTTTAGTGAATGGATTTCATATGTTAAATTTAAACCAGACTTATTTTCTAAATGATTTGGATTATACCAACATGTATCAATTCCTGCATTTACCCCACCTTGCATATCTGAAGTTAAACTATCACCAATCATAAGAACCTTAGTTCTATCCTTGTACTCAAGTTTATCTAACGCGTAATCAAATATTCTTGGGTCTGGTTTTGATATCTTTATCTCATCAGATATTATAAGTTCTTGGAAATAATCCTTTAATGGAGTCCTACTAATTCTACTTTTTTGAACATCCTTAAGTCCATTAGTTATTAAAGCTAGTCTGTATTTTTTGCTTAAATAATCTATTACCTCAACGGAATCCTCAAAAAGGTATGCTCCTTCTCCTAGAAATTTAGCATATGCTTTACTAAAGCTTACAGCATCAAAATCTATCTCTATTTTCTTTGAAAATCTTTCAAATCTTTCTACACGTAATCTATCTGCTGTTATTTCGCCTTTTTCAAACTCTTCCCATATATGTTTGTTTATTTGAGAATAAAGCTTTAAGCTCTCTTCCTTATCTACATCTAGCTTATATTCCTCTAAGGCCTTTAAAAAAGCTTGCTTTTCTGCCATTTTAAAATCAAATAATGTTTCATCTGCATCAAATAAAAGTACTTGGTATTTCATATGTATTGCCACCCTTCTGCTGTCATTTAAGAGAATAATTAAAGTATAATTACTCCCTTTATCTTATATATTAATAATTTTTTTGTATACTTCATCTGTAATTTCTATATCATCTATATCTATTTTGTTTGGATTTGTAGTTAAAGGATATTCCTTAATCCAAATATTATCGTCTACAACCATTCCTGGAGTTATAGCTTCACCAGGATTTTCATCATAAACCTCTTCAATATTTTCATCCTTTGTTAGTATAATTAACCTTCTACAAGGTTCATCATCTTCACCGTAAATATTAAAAAAGGCATTATATTTATCAAATGCTTTAATAGAAACTACTTTTTTGATGTTTAAGTTTAATTTTTTTGCTACATCTATAAGCTTTACCATCTTCCCACCCCGTCTACATAAAACTAGATTTATAATAACATAATTTTACTTAAATAAAAAGAAGCTAACTAAAGCTAGCTTCTACATAAATTTTCCTAACTATCTAAAAATGTTTTTAGTTCATTATTAAATCTATCTTTTTCATCATAAAATAATCCATGTCCACTCTTTTTTAACTGGATTAGTTTAGAGTTTTTAATAGCCTTATTTTGCTGTTCACTTAATTCTGGTAACACAACTTGATCATGAACTCCTTGAAGAATCAATGTAGGAATGTGAATACTCTTTAAATCTTCAAACAGACATTCATTTATCCATGTTTGAGCAATCTCTGCTGTTGCCCATCCTGCTGCTTCTAACCCAAGACTGAAAAACCAATTAGAAAAAGGAATACTTATTTTCCTATAGAAAAATATTTTACCAAAGTCATCTAACATTTTAGGCCTATCTGTGTATGTCCCATTAATTATATTGTCTACTACTTCTTTTTTTATTCCGTAAGGAAAGTCCCTTCTTTTTATCAAACTAGGTGCTGCTGCAGCACAAAGAACTAATTTTGCCACATTAAAGCCTTTATGTCTTGCCATATATCTAATGGCAATTGCCCCTCCTGTAGAATGTCCAACTAAACAAATGTCTTTTAGGCATAGTTTTTCAACTACTTCTTTTACATCATCTGCTAGTGTATTATAGTCATAACCCTTTGGTGGTTTATCAGACCTTCCAAAACCTCTTTGATCAATTCCAATACAACGATATCCTTCTTTTATGAAATAATCATACTGATATTCAAAAAGCTCATGACTTCCAGGCCATCCATGTAAAAACACTATTGTTTTATTACTGTTTTTGTTAAGGTCCTCAACATAAAGCTTTGTACCATCCTTAGACTTTACGTAATAACTCATTCCATATCTCCATAAAAATAATCTTATTTTATATTACTCATATATATGAAAAAGTGATAGTAAATAAAAAAAAGAAACACTAGCATAGGCAGTGTTTCATACTTGTATTAATTTGTATCACAATCTGATAAAACAACATCAGTGTAATCTGCAAATATTTTTGCTTTAAAATTTCTACTTACACATCCTGATAAATCTGTTATAGGAAAGCAAAAACCTGATGCTGTAAAGGATGTACATGAAGTTATATTTGGAATTGTAAATTCTTTAACTAAGAATCCTCTAGGTTCTTCAACTTTCTGTGAATTAATCTCCACTAAATTTACCCCTACTGCTATCCTTCTACCACCACATACGTTATCAATATCTACACTTACTTCAACTAATTTTCCATTACATTGAAGATTGGGAACCACCACCGATACAGGTATAATACTGTCACATGGTTCTACAGTAAATGGATAACATGCTTGGCAGCAACAATTTTCCTCTGGACAAATAATATTCAAATCGTCTTGGAATTTTCCATCTTCATGTTTTATTACTTTCTTTATTCTTCCACACTTTGTATCATCTATTATTATTTTCTTATTAACATAAGCATCTGGATTATTTATAGCATTTTCTTTTATTTTAACCCTATAACGTAAAGTCAAAGTATCTCCTATTCTAATGTTCAAATTCTTTAATTGAATCTCTGGAAAATTCACATGGACATTGCCTGCAGATACTTCCGTATTATTAATTTTAGCTACTACAGAGTGCCTTACAATACTTTCTATAAAATCATCATTAACTACATCTATAATTGTAGCTCTTTTCAAAGGTAAGTTGAATTTTATAGTTAAATTAACATCTACTAATTTAGTATCACATACATTATCAGGAATGCATAGGGTTTTAGATAGGGATTTAATTAATTTGCATTTACTTGTAACTGAATTTTTAGAAATAGCTCTTCTATCATCTGAACGTTTATTAGTGTAATAAATCATTTGTATTCCCCCAATATAATTTTATACTATATTATATTTTAAAAGGAACTTAATGATACTTATATAGATCAAACTTAATTCAAACTTCTGAATATAAAAATAAAAACTCTACTCGCCTTAAGGCAGTAGAGCTTAAATATAACTTCTCTTATTACTCATAAATAAGGACTTTCAAAACTTTGTCAGTATATAAAATAACGCTGCACTTATCTGTCTTTATTTTTAAGTAATCTGGTTCCTTTGATTGTAAGTAAGCTATTAATGTTGACATTGTCTCATTCTTAATTATGTAGTAATCTATTTCATTAATAGAGTCATCAGTTGTAAATTTAATTTCTTCCCCGTTAATTAATGTTAATTCTACTTTCATCTCATTACCTCTCAGTTATCCTTGTTATGTATAAAATTCTACGTTAAATATAAAAATCCTCTTAAAAAGAATAATTTTCTAAATAATAAAATGTATTAGATTGAATATTATCAACCTAATACACCATATTTCAGACTACTTTATAAAATTTATTAGCATCCTAATATTTTATATTTCCTTAATTCTATACTTCTGGTTCTTCTGCGTTATCACAATCACAATTTGGTATAGCTATACTAGTATAAACGGCAAATACTTTTGCAGTAAAATTTCTATCCGCTGCATTACATCCTGTATCATCTTTCAATGGGAAGCAAAATCCTGATACTAATTGGCTTACACAAGCATTAGTGGTTCCTGTAATCGTAACTTCTTGCACAATAAAGCCTCTAGATTCTGGTATTGTTTCACCTGGTTCTATATTTCCATCACCATCAGCATCTCCAGGAACATTTTCAACTAAGAAAACACCAACATTTAAGGTTTTACCACCACAAACGTGTTTTAAGTTAACTATTACATCAACTAGTTTACCAGTACATTTTATACGTTCAACATCTACTGTAACAGTTTTGGAAAGCTCACATGGTTGTACTGTAATAGGTTCACAAGCTTGACAACAACATTGTCCTTGAGGACAAGTTATATCTAAACCATCATTTAGACCTTGGTCTCCATGATTTTTTGTACACTTATTATAAGCTTTATCTACTACTTCTATCTTTTGGTTAACAAAAGCCGCAGGATTTCCTATAGTACTAGGTTTAATTATAGCATCATAAGTTAAAGTAGCAGTTGTACCAATATCAAGATCTCCTATATGCCACATTAATGTTAGATTAGTATTATTTACAACTATAGCACCTATTTGGGGACTGCCAGTAGGAGTTGGATTACTTGTTACAATACTCTCCATAAAAGCTGATAAAGTGTCTGTAACACTAATATCGTTTAATTTCTTTTTAGCTTTTATAGTTAAAGTTACATGAACTCTTCTATTGTTACATACATCTTGATCAGGCATAACAGTCTTAGTTAGCTCTAAATCATCACATAAATTTGTATCAGTTTCAGTTTCATCTGGATTTGTGACTTCTTCATTATTCTCTAATTCAGTTGAAGCAGCTATTTCTTCATTTAATCGTTTATTCTTAAAAAAAATCATTTGTTTTTCCTCCAAACATATTCTTTATACTATATTATATTTAAAATTTAACATAATGTTACTTATTTAAATCTTTATAATAGAAATAGTGGGGTGATATTTATTTTGCTTGTTCCGTTGCTACGCTCCAAGTCACATAAAACAAAAATCCATCCCATTTATACTAAATGTAAGGAAATTAAAAGAGGTGCATTAGATTGAAAATTCCACCTAATGCACCTTTTTACACTATATTAAATTATTTAATTAGCATTATTATCTTTATTTCATTCTCTATGACTCTTGTGTTTGGCAATCACAATTTGGTACTGTTGTATTAATATAATTTGCAAATACTTTTGCAGTAAAGATTCTATTTTCTGATCTGCAACCATTGTTATCTGTCAAAGCAAAACAGAAACCTGGTACTTCATGGCTTGTACAAGTAGTAATAGATTCTGGAATTATAACTTCCTTTACTATAAATCCTAATGACTTTTCTCCTTCAGGTGTTTGTTCAACCAAGAAAACACCAACATTTAAAGTTTTTCCTGGACAAACGCGTTGTAGATTTACTGTAACATCAACTAGTTTACCATTACATCTAATATGGTCAACATCTACAGTTGCAGTTTTGAAAAGTTCACATGGTTTTACTTCAATAGCTTCACAAGCTTGACAACAACATTGATTATTTTCTGGACAATCTCTAGTAAATGTGTCTAGGAAATAATAATTTGGATTTTGAGTATTTCTTGGTATAACTATCTCTGGATCTATTGAATCTCCATCAACTCTTACCTCTGCAGTAACAAATCCAGCATTAGTCTTTATCTGTTGAGGAGTTATATCATACTGAAGCTTTATCTCTGTATCAGCAAGTACAGTTCCTACTTGCCATACTATATTATTGTTAGCATCTACACTAGCACTTCCTTGGCTTACGGTTATATTACTAGGAACACCAACAAATGCATGTGCTAAATCATCTGTTACAACAACTCCTGTATCTTGCTTATCCAATTCAAGAATTAAAGTAGAGTGAATAGTTTCATCACAATCATATTCATCCTTATCATTATCCTTAACTAAAGTTTTTACCTTAGGTTGTGTTACAGGACAAGTTATATTTAATCCATCTTTCAAATCTTTATCGCCGTGGTATTTAGTACACTTACCTGCATTAGTAGTATCTATCTCTATTTTTGCATTAACATAAGCCGAACTATTATTTATAGCACTATCTTTTATTATAACTATATAGTTTAAAGTTACTGAATCATCTTTTTTTATACTTGATATTGACCATATAATTTTATGATTAGTATTATCAACAACTACTGTACCAGTTGTAGTAGAGGGAGTAGTTGCATTTTCTACAACACTATCTATAAAATTACTTTCTAAAAAGTCTGTAACTGTAACCTTGTTTAAGTTTTTCTTAGATTTAATAGTTAAAGTTACATGAACTCTTTTATTACTACATACTTCATCATCTGGACGAACTGTTTTTGAGACTTCAATATCTTTACATAATTCATTATCTTCCTCTACTCCATTTATAGGTTCATCAGGAAGTTCTATTTCTACAGCTATTTCTTCTATAGGTTTCTTTGTAAATAAAATCATTTGTTAATCCTCCAAATATACTATTTATACTTTATATATATTTTATCTATACTTTGTTTATATTTTTTATAATATATTATATTTAAAGGTCCATATAATGGTGTCATCATAACCATACTTTATATATTATTAACTATTCTCTTAAAAGATAAAGTATTGAGCATTATAAGCTTCCTTCACCTTTCATAATTTCGCTATAATTTATATAGGTTACATCATATCTTCTTTTCTAAGATATCTAATACATTTTTGTTACTACTTAAAATCTTTTTTCTCCCAAATACACATAATAGTTCGTAAATTATCTGCATCATCAGTGTATTAAACACACAATCTAAATGAATTTTACTATTATCAAAATAAATTGGTATTATCTTTATACAACTACTTCTAACATATTTTCATATAGATACTTTAGTCAAACATGAAAGTAATTATGTGGCACTATAGGTAGACAAAATAGGTTGTATATTTTAAAGTATTGGTTAAATTAATTGTGATTAAGAATTAAGGAGGGTCTTAAAATGTCTAAATTTACAAAAGTTGTTGAAATGGATATTGAGCATTCAAAACTACATATAAAGGGAGAAAAAGGTAAGCCTAAATCTCACAAAAGCAATAAATAATTACTGTTCACTTAATTGTACAAAACCTTTCACTTAAATATTTAAGAGGGATGTAAGAATTAATATTAAGTCTTACATCCCTCTATATTTTCTATTTTATATAATTTATGAATGCGATAATTGTTGTTAAAGCAATTAAAGCAAGTAATAATACCACTCCCAAGGCACCTATTGTTAATGCAATATATATGTTCCATATAACTGGGACAAACATTATTATGCTAAATGCTACTGGAATAAGTGCTATAAACTTATTTACACCTTTCTTTAACAAAATAAAAGTAACTAAAGAAAATACTATTGGCCAAAGGAATAGATAACTTGCTCCCTTAAGGGCTAACATTGTAATTACCAAAAAGATAAGATTAAATCCTATAGCTCCTACTATTATACTTTCTCTATTTTTTAAAGTTTTTCTAATTACTATTGTTGATAATATTGTGCTTAATATTAAAAAACTTCCAAGAATAATGTCATCTCCTGGTATCTTAGGCATATACGTTAGCTTAAATCGTACCCCAGATACTAATGATATTAAATATGACACTAAAATTCCACCTAATAAATTCATTATTCCTAATAGAATCCATACTCCTGTAGACTTAATTGTATCTTTTAATGAAATATTAAATTTTCTAAATACAATGATTGTAGCTATTATTATTATCATCATAAAAATAAAGGCAAGAGTAGATGAGTAATTAATAAAGATGTTAGGTAATAGTGTAAAGAATATTGAATCCTCATTTGATTTTAGTGCTCCCTCTTCACCATATTCTGCATTATATACAAACTCTTCAACTATAGGTAGTATTTGTTCTCCATAGTGTTGAAGACTTGTATCACTTACATTCTCATAATTATCTCTTGGAGTATGATAATAATCTAGACTATTTAAAACTGCAAAATTTATTCCTTGTAGCCCTTTCTTTTTAAATTCACTAAAGTCTGAACCATTTGGCATTTTACTATACACATCTGCTGCTAAGGAATATGATACAGGTAAATTAGCTTTTTTATAAAGGTCTATTACCTTTTTATTATTTGAGCTTGTCTCAAACATTAATGCTGGTCCTTTTACTCCTCTCGCTTCTATATTTACAACATATTCTACATTTTCATATAATGAGAAGTTATTATTCATTTCTTGTTTTGCTCCAAGAAGACCCATCTCTTCTCCATCTGTTATTAAAATCTTTATTCCATTTTCAAGAGGCTTGTCTTGTTCTTTTATAACTCTAAGTATTTCTAAAATTGTAGAAACTCCATAACCGGCATCTGCTGCTCCTAAAGAACCTTCCTCTTCCCCATCTCTTTTCTTAGGTGATGAGTCATAGTGAGATGCTAATAAAATATATTTTCCATCTTCTCCATTCTTCCCATCTATTTTTGTATAGATATTATTTATATCTACTATTTTTCCATTTCTATCTTCTATATTTTCATAGGTAAAAATATTTGTATCTAAACCTAAAGTATTTAATTCTTGAATTATATAATTTCTAATTTCAGATAAAGAATCTTTATCATAAATTGAATGTGGTTCTTTTGCTATTTCTTTTATATGCTCTTTAGCCTTCTCTGCCGAAAATCCATTGCTAGTAGCATTTTTGCTTTTAGGAGTATAAAGACTAACTCCTCCTAGAATACTAGCTATTAAGCATGTTATTAATACTATTATCCATGTTTTCTTCTTCATTTTATGTCACCTCTTATAAGCAATTTATTTTTTATGAATACTAGATTATCACAATATATTTTGATAGTCAAATATTTTTTGTATCGAAATACAAACACAAAAAGAAACCCTATATTAATAGGGTTTCTTAACTTAAAAGTATTTCTTCAAAAACTTTATTATGTTCAATATCCTTACTAAAAGCTTGAATTACTCTTAGTATGCCACAATCTGTTATTTTTTCTTCATTACCCACTGCAATTCCAATTACATATGCCTTAATTACTTTATAAATATTAATAAGATAGTTAATGCCTATATATAAGTCTTCACCTTTATTAAATGGTATCAAATCTGTAAATACCTTATTAACTAAATAGTTTTCAAATATATACTCAAAAGATTCAAGCTTAGAATTATATAAATTATATAATTCTATTTTTTCTTTTGATTTTTTATACTCCGTTACGCATTCCTTTAATCTAACACTTTTTATTTCTTGTATTAAATTATTATCACATAAACTATAATAGAACTCTATATTCTCATCGTAACTACCTTTATTAATAAAGTAAAAACTATATTCTTCATCGCTAAAATCTTCTATTAGCTCATCAATAGTATCAAAATCATTATTCTTAAAGGATTCCTCTACTCTACTAAAGAAATACTTCAATATATCTAATCTATATTCTATGAAATACTTCCTATTTTGCAGAATATTAATAGTGATTAGTCTTATATCCCAAAAGTATTGAAGTAAGTTATCACTACCTAGGAAAGCTTCACTATCTATAATTCTTCTTATTTCTATATTATCTATATCAAGTTCATCTTCAATTTCGATAAATTCCATTTTTTCCTTATTCAAAAGAGCTTCTAAACAGGTTTCATAACATGAGGTTAAGCCACTCTTCTCATAAACATTATCAATTATATTATAAACCCTAGGATAACTCTTACAGGTAATACACAGGTTCTCTTCACCAATGTTACCATGAATATCACAAAGCTTATTAGAGTTTAAAAATGGACATCTCTTTTCATTTTCTAAAATCATGAATCCATGGTTAAAAATATCATGTTCATAATTATTTACTTTATACTTTCCGTTAACTAATTTTTTAAGTTTGCTTTCTGAATTCTCATACCTATTATAGGTATTTTCATCTATATTTATATCCCATCCAGCACAACATGTATCAATACACTTAGAACCAACACATTTAAAATCTACCATGTACTTAGGGATAAACATATTTACTTTCATATTTTTCTCCAATCTTTCAGTATCAATTACCATAATAGTTTATTTGAAAACAGATGTAAACTTATTTATTTTCCTAACGCAACCTCATTTAAGTTATTTCCACTTAAAACAAGTGTGTCATTTTCTAAAATCTCAGTAGATCCCTTTGGTACAATAACTTGGCCATTTCTTTTTATCATTACTATTAATATATCCTCTGGAATTTCTGCATCCATAATAGTTTTGTTCATCCACTTACTACTTTTAGATACGTTATATTCTAAAAGCATTGTTGATTTTTCTTCCTGATAATCATTAAATGTTTTTAAAACTGTTGTTTCATTATCAACAAGATCTAATTTTTGTGCTACCTTTGGTAAAAGAGTACCTTGAACAGACACTGAAATTAGCGCTATGAAAAATATTATATGAAAAATATCATTTTCTATAGGCACACCAGAAGTAATTGCGAATATAGCAAAAACTATTGATGCAGCACCTCTTAACCCTACCCAAGAAATAAGTATTTGCTCTTTAATAGGAGTTTTAAATCTCCTTAGAATCACATGTGTAGCTATTGGTCTTGCAATAAAAATCATAAATATAGAAATAAGGATTGAACCCCCAATAACCTCAGGTAATTTTGATGGGAAAGATAATAATCCCAACATAAAGAATAACATTATTTGCATTATCCATGAAATTCCGTCAAAGAAAGCAACCAAACTCTTTTTATGAGGAATCTTACTATTACCAAGTATTATTCCAGCAATATAAACACTTAAGTAGCCATTTCCTCCTATAAATTCACTTAATGCATAGGCTAAAATAGCTATTGCAATAATAAAGATGCTATAAAAACCTTCAAGTTCAAAATTAGCTCTTCTTATTATAAAAACAGTAGCTTTAGCAAGAACAGCTCCAAGAAGTATACCAAATATAATTTGCTTTAATATAATAGGAATTATACCCCAACTTAAGCCACTAGACATTATCATTACAATACTTAGTGTCATCATATATGCAATTGGGTCATTACTTCCACTTTCTACTTCTAATAATGATGCGATTTCACTTTTTAAATTTAATTTCTGTGATCTTAAAATAGTAAAGACTGAAGCGGCATCTGTAGATCCAACGATTGAACCTATAAGTAGTCCTTCTAAAAGACTTGTATTCAGAATAAAATAACAAAACACTCCTGTTAGTAATGATGTTATTATTACCCCAAAGGTAGACATGAGTATTGATTGTTTGGCCACGGGTTTAGCCATTTTCCAGTTGGTACCGAAGCCTCCATAGAACATAATAAAAACTAGTGCAATAGAACACAGCTGACTAGTTAAATCATAGTTATCAAAATATATTCCTACTATTCCATCAGAACCAAACAACATTCCAAGAACTATGAATATAAGAAGCATTGGAACTCCAAATTTGTATAACATCTTACTGGATGTTATGCAGATTAGTAATACTAATCCACTTATAATCATTAATTCAACCATATTACCTCCTCTTGATATTTATTTTCATTTATATTATATATGAATACTCTCTTATTTCATATATATTTTGAAGTATGTTTACAAAATTCATACAAATATAAAGAATCCTTGTAAAATACGCATTTATAATAAGTCTTTTAAAATTTAAAGAGTGAAATTGATTCACTCTTTGTAACATTGAATATAAAACTTATCTTTTGCATTTACATTTATTTGGTCTTTTACAAGTATCTTTTCCCGTAGTTTCATCTTTGTCTTCTACGCAATCTGATTCTCTACTTGTATCATGACATTCTATTCCTTTAGGATTTGTAAATACAGCTAGTTCTTCAGATGTAGTATGACGTATATTATGATTTACTAGGAATGAATATCCAACTATTGCACGAATGTATCCTTCACCATAATCTCCGTATCTTTCTGATGTTTCTATGCATTCAGCAGATAAGCAAAGTTCTAATTTAACATTACTCTTTACTGTTCTACGGTCATTTGGAACACTAACTCGTCCATATAGATTTATTGGTGTAAAATTCAATCCAACATCGCATCCGCAGCCTTCACCATTTCCTAAAGTATCTTTCTTTGTAATTTCTACAGGGTTTACAGAAATTTTAGGTCCATCTCCATATACATCCCCATAATAAAGATAATCTTTAGTAGCTGTGAAAGGTTTATTTCCTATTCTTCCTCTAATTCTAACCTTTAGGTTGTTAACAAAGTATCTTACTCCTTGTTTAAATACCCTTGATTTAGGAATTGCTCCCTCTCCTTGCTCTCCATTGCATTTACATCTATTTACAGAGCTTTCAAATTCATCATATAAATTCACTGTGTAAGGTATACACCTACCTTTTTCTATTGCTTCTTCAGGTGTAAGATCTGGGATATTATCAACTTCAACCTCTGTACCTGGTACTGCTGTAAATACTTTGTTAGTCATATCATACCTTACTAAAATATTACCTTCCCCTATAGCATCATGATCGCAACAATCACATTCGCTTATAGTATCATCGTCTTTTATACCAATATTATCATAGCATAATGAAATATCATCTATACATACAGAATCTCCAACTCTGTAATATGAACTATTCTCAGTTTCTGTTTCACAAAAATTATCTATTGCAAACACTTCATCCTTGTCAGAAAACTGTAGAACATCTAGATATACACAGTCATAGATTTTTTCAGCTAATATTCCTACGCATTTAGCATTTGAAATATTTGTACATTGAACTTCTATTTCGGTAGATTTCTCAGGTTTACAATTGGGCTTAAATTCATCTGTTTCACAAGGTTCAACACTATTTGATTCAGCACCTTTTCTTTCCATACATCGTTCCTCCTGTTTTTATCTAAAAAAGCCACATACGCATTTTTCCTTCATATATTTTATTCTATGATTTATTTCGACAATTGTTACCTTCCATCAGCTACCTTCAATGCTTGTATAACTCTTACTTGTACCTTATTTATCACCATACATATTCACTTTTCTATACTTAACACCCTTACTATCTATAAAAACTCCAAGGGATTCTTTAGTGCTATGATAAATATTATGTGTTGTTAAAAATGAGTATTTAACTATTGCACTTATAGTGCTACCACCATCATATTTTAATATAGGGGCTACCTCTTCTATAGAAAGACATGTCTCTAACTTAACAGTAAGCTTTATTCTCTTTTTATCTTTAGGAATTAATAAATTACCATATAAATTAACTGTTGATAAATTAAGACCAGACTCAGAATATGAACACAATTCATTTTTATTATCCATATAGCTATAATTACCTAATACATCAAGTTTAGTTATCTCAATAGGGGTAATTTCATTTAAATTGTTTTTTCTATAGCTTTTCACACCCTCAAAATGCTTGTCTCCAATTTTACCCTTTACATTTATCTCTAAACCATCTACAAAGTACCTTAATCCATGCTTAAACACACTAACTCTATCACTAGAATAAGTTACACTATTAAAATAACCTTCAAACTCCTTATAAAGCATTAAATAATTAGATTCATTGTATTTTGATACATTTGCTGAAGTATTTTTACCCTTTAAATATACTTTCCTCCCATTAACCTCTACAAGAATTTCACCTTTCCTATTTTCATTATTATAGGAAGATAAACCATTTATAGTTTCATCATCCTTTATCCCAATATAATCATAACAAAGTGATACTTCGTCAATACAAACCTCAGCTCCAACCTTATATTTTTCTTCATTTATTGTCCTAATGGAGAATTCCTCATTTTTTACTCCAAATTGAAGTGTTTCAAAAGAAGTATAATCATATATTTTATCTGCTAAAATACCTACGCATTTTACTTTACTTATATCATTTGATTCTGATTTAACATCATATGTAAAATCTAATAAAGATTCATTATCCTTCTTCATATTTAAGCCTCCAATATGAAATTTCAATACTTTATAGTATGTTTTTATTTTGTATATGTTTCACTTACACAATAACAATGTACACATTAATAGATGTTCAAATATATTATATAAATAAGATTAATTTAAAGGAGGAGATTTATGTCCTTTGAAAGAAAGTTCAATACTTTATTAGGTAAATCTGATAACTCTTTATATGAACTTTCCTATGATAATGGAATTGAATTATATATCTACGATAAAAATAGTAAACTTAAGTACAAAAAGAAGTTTGTTTCAGGAAATTATAATTTTTCTAATGCTTTTTTTAATGTAGATAATAAAGATTCTGTATATGGAGTTATTTATACAAAGGATAATACTCTACTATATACCTATATTAATCAACAACATATTTATAAAAGTACTCTACTTAAGATAGATAATCCAAAGTTAAAAATAACCTTTCCTTATATAAAGAAAATAGATAATAAAATACATCTTTTCTATTACCTTGTTGATTCAACTAGAAACAATGAATGCACTCTAATACATTATTATTATGATGGTCACAAATGGGTAAAGGCTGAACTAGACAAGATAAAATGCTTTATTTTATCTAACTTTATTGTGACTTTTAATGATAACACTCCTACCATTTTCTATTTGAATGATAATAAAGGATATGAAGAAGTTTTTATAACTAGATTTGACGAAAAAACATCTTCATGGGATTCTATTGTTCAAGGAACTAATACAGGTAAAACCAAAGTATATCTTTCTGTTATTGAATCCAACAAAAACCTGTATCATATAGTTTTCTCTGAAAATAGTAGTGATAGATATAAGTGTGCCTACTACTCTGGAGAATTAGTAGATAATAAATTTATTAGAAAAGATTATATAATAATTCAAGATGCTGTTGCATGTGAATTTCCTCATATATTAAAAGCAAATAATCAACTTTATATTCAATGGTTAGAATTTAGTGAACTTTTCACCTCTTTTTCAGAAGATAATGGTTCTACATGGAGTAATCCAAAGTTTTTCTTTAATGATACTGATGATTCAATAATTAGATATGATTACAAATCAAATCTTAAAAGGAATTTACCATTAGATGTTTCATATATATTTTCATATAAAACCTCACATTGCTCTTTAGGCATTTCAAGTAACCTACTCTCTGATGAAGAAGTTAATAATAAATGAAGGAGGCTATTCATTGAGTAATATTTTAAAAGTAAACTCTAAGTCTAGTACTACTATAGATATGCTTCATCCAACATCATCAAATACTAACGTAGACAAGCTAATAGTTGGTACTCATTATAATAAAGATACTCTTTACAACATGTTTGTATCTGTAATTAATTTTAGCTCATTAGATACCAACATTAAGAATATAGAATCTGTTTCCCTTTGCTTATTTTTAGATGACCTAATATACTACGATCTATCCTATAAAAATATAGTTATATATAAAAATATTGAGTATCCTGATTTATCAAAAATTAGTTGGATAAGTCCACCTAAGGTATCAAAAAACTATCATTTAGATGTATGCTTACCTTATAACTATGTAGATGGCTTTATTAATATTGATATAACTTCACTATATAAATATTCAATTTCTAGAAGCCAAGACTTTAGCATTACACTAAGTAGTGCTACTACCCAAGGTACATCCCTTGTGAAGTTTGATTCATCCAATACTAGTAATGCACCTTACTTAAAAGTTAAAATAAGTAAAGATATTCATAAGAACACTAAGGAATATCATTCTACTGAAGAAAAATCTTATACTGATAAAAGAAAACCTGATTATCATGTAAATATTAATCATTTTGAAGCGGATATAAAAAAATTAAAAACAGAGGTATCTTCTTTAACTGATACACTTAATTCCTTAAAAGAAGAAAATTCTATGCTTAAATCAAGATTAGATGATTTAAGTATAGAACCAATTATTGATAAATAGATTATGAAGGAGAAATTGCTTTGGAATTTCTCCTTTTTAATGTCTAATAATTAAGTGTTAACGATTAATTAAATTTTTATTAAATTAATACTAGTATTAATTTAATAATTCTGTTATCCTATAAAACTGTGAATAAAAAGTTTTAAAGGGGGATGTACATGACACAAGATATGACAACTGGGAATCCAGTAAAACTGATTTTATTTTTCTCGATACCTTTACTTATAGGAAATATATTTCAACAATTTTATAGCATGGTAGATACAATTATCGTTGGTAGATTTGTAGGAGTTGAAGCTCTTGCAGCTGTTGGTTCTACAGGTGCTATGGTTTTCTTAGTAAATGGATTTGTTATAGGTTTAACTGCAGGGTTTGCAATTCTAATCTCCCAAAGATTTGGAGCAAAAGACCAATTAGGTATGAAGAAAGCAACAGGAAGTGCAATAACTCTTTCTGTAATATCAGTACTTATAATAACCATAATTAGTATTTTATCTGCTAAGCCAGTACTTAGATTAATGAATACACCAGATAATATAATGGTGGATGCTTCAAAATATATAATAATAATGTATGCTGGTACATTTGCTACTTTTATATATAATATGTTAGCAAGTATATTAAGAGCTTTAGGAGACAGTAAAACTCCACTTTACTTCTTAATTATTTCTTCAATATTAAATATTGTTTTAGATTTAGTATTTATAATTAACTTTAATATGGGTGTAGCAGGTGCTGCATATGCTACAGTTATTTCTCAAGGTGTATCTGGAGTACTTTGTTTAATTTATACTTACAAAAGACATACAATATTAAAGTTAAAGAAAAAAGATTTTATAGTAACAAAAGATTACTATATAACTCACTTAAAGATTGGTGTTCCAATGGCTCTTCAATTCTCTGTTACTGCCCTTGGAATAATGATAGTTCAAGGTGCATTAAATGTGTTTGGTTCTACAGTTATAGCTTCATATACAGCTGCATCTAAAGCACTTCAATTAGTAATGCAACCTGCCGTTACATTTGGAGTTACTATGGCTACTTACTGTGGACAAAACCTAGGAGCTAGAAATTTTAAAAGAATACAAGAAGGAGTAAAGAAATGTACAATAATCTCTATAATAACTAGTATTATAGCTGGTATTGTATTAGTTCTGTTTGGTAAGTACTTCGTATTGATGTTCTTAGAAAGCCCTGACCAAACTGTTATAGGATATGCAACTCAATGCTTAAACATAGCTGCAATATTCTTTATACCACTAGGGTTAATATTTATATATAGAAATGCTCTTCAAGGTATTGGAGATTCATTTATTCCTATGATGGCAGGTGTTTATGAATTAGCAGCAAGAGCTTTAGTTGCATTTACTCTACCAAAATTTATAGGATACCTAGGAATTTGTTTAGCTGATCCAGTTGCTTGGATATTTGCTTGTGTTCCTTTAGCTTATACATACTTTAAGAGAATTAAAAATCTTTTAAATGAAAAAGAAGATGAAAAAGAGCTAGAAGTAGCTTAAACTTAAAAATAGAGAGTGATTAATGTCACTCCCTATTTTTATTAACTTCATATTTATATATTGTTATATTTATGGCACTATACTTTTATAGATAAAATAAAAAGAATCATTTATTTAGATTGGCTTCTTTACATTATAAGTTCTATCTTCTATTTCCTTTAACACCATCTTCTTTCCTTGTAAGCTTTGAGTGTATTATATTAACTAAAGCTTAAAGTAAGAAAAAAAGAGAAACCTATTTAGATTTCTCTTGATGTGTATTTCATTAAAACTTCCATAAAACCACTATCTTCATTTTTTCTTTCCTCTATAGGTTCAAATAAAGCTTTCTCATAAAACCTATAAGCTTTCTTATTATCTTTATATACTGATAGCGTTAAATCATTATATTCTTTTTTCACATAATCCAATAACATTTTTCCTATTCCCTTGCTTTGGCTTGTAGGTTCAACAAATATAGCTCCAATATAACCTTCATCAACAATACTTATAAATCCCTTTATACTATTATTTTCTTCATATACAAAAGTTTTTGAATTTGGCAGATACTCTTTTTTTACAGTATTATAGTTACATCTCCAATAAAATTCAGGAATAAATGGATGTCCAACTATCGTAGATCTAAACCAAATACTCATAACAATATCTATATCTTCATCTTTAAATTTTCTTATATACATTTTGTCCTCTCTCTCATGTGATTTTACATAATTTAATTTTATCATCATAATCTAAAGTTATAAACATATTTTTTCTTCAGTATATAATATATGTTATATAAAGTTTATTGCTCCAAAAAAGAACTCCAACAATATCTTGCTGAAGTTTCTATGTTTGTATTTAATTTATTTCTAAATCTTCCCTAATTATATCATTTTCGGAGTAGTACATAGATTCATCTAGTACTCCCTCTTTCTTTGCAACTATTAAAGTACATATACAATCACCAATAGTATTTACTGTTGTTCTACACATATCAAGTATTCTGTCTACTCCCATTATTAATCCAATACCTTCAATAGGTAATCCTACACTATTTAATACCATTGAAAGCATAACAAGTCCAACTCCAGGCACTGCTGCCGTTCCTATAGAAGCTAGAGTCGCTGTAAAAATAACAGTTAAAATACCTCCAAGACCAAGATCAACTCCATATAACTGTGCTATAAATACTGTTGCGGCTCCTTGCATTATAGCTGTTCCGTCCATATTAATAGTTGCACCTAATGGAATTGTAAAGGATGAAATCTTGCTATCAACACCTAATTCATTCATAGTCTTCATTGTAACTGGTAATGCAGCTCCACTTGATGCTGTTGAGAATGTTATGGCTCCAACTTTAGGGAACTTTTTTACTAATGGCATAATACTTAAATTAGTAAATATCTTCAAAATTCCTGTATAAACAACTGAAGCATGAATAAGTAATCCTAATAAAACAACTGCCATATATTTTAGAAGTGATGCAAATGCCTCAACTCCTGTAGTAGCAAATGTTGTAGCTATAAGACCAAATACTCCAACAGGTGCAAAGTACATAACTAAATTAACCATTTTTAAGAAAATTTCATTTAGATTTTCCATAAAAGTTTTAACGAGCTTTACATTTTCATCTAAGATACTAATAGTTAATCCAAATATTATCGAAAAGCTTATAACTTGAAGCATATTACCTTCGGCCATGGCTTTTATTGGATTAGTAGGAATCATACCTATTAACACATCTGCAAAAGAAGAACTTTGTGCAATTGTAGGTTGCTCTGATACAAGACTAGACATATCTAATCCCACACCAGGATTAATTAAACAAGCTAGTCCAATTGATATTGAAATAGCTATGGCAGTAGTAGATAAATAAAAAATAAGAGTTCTAGCTCCAATTCTCCCTAAACTTTTTATATTACTTAAAGATGCCACTCCACAGGTAATTGATGCAAAAACTAGTGGTACTACAAGCATCTTAATTGCACTAATAAAACCTTGTCCTAATACTTTAAATACTCCACCAATTATGATGGTATCCTTTACACTTCCGGCAGGCAAAGCTCTAACTAAAACACCTATCGCTAGTCCCATACCCATTGCCATAAAAATTTTTGATGTTAAACTTAACTTTTTCCTCATAAATTTCCCCCTTTTTATTTCTTATAATCTGACAACTTATTAACAACATATAAGTAGTATATCATGCCTCCTAACATTATGAAATATATTTTCTGTAGTTATTCAGTTTTTGTAATATTTATTTTATTTAAATTCTAATTAATAAGTTTAAACGTCTTATACATAAAGCATCTACAGTTTACCCTAAAGTTTAGTTTCCTATTGTGCAACTTTTTCACCCTAGATATGCAAATATAAATTAATTTATATAAAAAAAGAATGCCATAATAATATGACATTCTTAAATTACTATTTTATTATGCTATATACATAATCTTTAAAATCCTCAAAAGTTCCACTTACTATTGAAGCTCCTTTAAGTATTCTATTTCCAAAGAAGTTATATTCACAACTTCCATAGTTAAATGCAGCGCTACTTACTATTAAGTTTGACTCATTAACTCTATAATTTGCTCTCTTTTCTAAAATATTAACACAGAAGTCTAGAAAATCCTTATAGTCCTTAATGTGTCCTGATTCTACCATAGAAATTACAAAATTAAATAAATAGAAGCCTCCAATTAATTGTATCATCTTATCATTTGAAGTATAGAAAACTTTCCCTGAATTATAGAAGAACTTTAATTCTCCATAAGTTGCAGCTTTATATTCACTATTAATTTCTAACCCTTCTAAGTTATGCATTCTAAGTGCAGTTTCAATACTTTCCCATGAGTTAGCATTTACTACTACATTATCTTTTATAACTTGCTTGAACTTTTCAAAAGACTCTTCAGAATCCTTACTTGAACTTACTTCATTACCATCAAACATTACCTTATATTGCCCATTTTCATATATTAATTCAACTTTATTACTCACAACAATTTCCATCCTTTTCTATTTAATAATAATTATTATACCATATTTATTCCATTTTACAAATCATGTTTTATAATTTTTATTCTATTATGTTCCAATACACCTATTGCAAAAGAAAGAGGCAGTGAAAATCTCTTCTTGCCACAACTACCTGGGTTCAAGAATATTACACCATTAACTTCCTCATAAAAATACTTATGAGAATGTCCAAATACAACTAAATCTACACCATCTAAGTTTTTAGGAAGATCCTTAATATCATGTACTACATATATTTTTAAACCATCTATTTCTACTACTTCTGATTTATTTAACCCTTTTGCCCAATCATCCTTATCATTATTACCTCTTACAAAAGTAATATTACCTATATCCTTTAAAGATAAATAGGTTTCTTCATTTGATATATCCCCAGCATGAATTATGTAATTACATTTTTTAATTTCTTCTATTACTTCTTCTCTTATTAAATTATGAGTATCAGATATAAATCCTATTCTTATCCCTTTCATAGCTTTCTCCTTTGTTAAAAAATTAAAAAGACGATATTACCTATTAGGCAATATCGTCTTAAATATTTTAGTATAATTTAACGAATTCTTCAACCATTGAGCTTGCATTTTTAGCTGCTATTGGTAAAAATTCTTCGTAAGATAAATCTGCTGATCCATCTGCCTTATCTGAAATTGCTCTTAATACAACGTAAGGTATTTTGTTTAAGTATGCAGTTTGAGCCATTGCAGCTCCTTCCATTTCTACTGCAGAAACATTACCAAAGTTTTCTTTAATTCTTTCTGCAACTTCACCACCAGCAACAAATTGATCTCCAGAGGCAATTCTACCTTCTTTTATTACTAAACCATCTATATTTTCAGCTGCTTTCTTTGCAACCTCTACTAATTCCTTATCTGCTTGGAAAAATGTAATACCAAGTCTTGATATTTCTCCTAATGGATCTCCAAATATTGTAGTATCAAAATCATGTTGAACAGAATCTGTTGAAATAACTATGTCACCTTGATTTAATTCTGGGTCCATAGTTCCAGCAACTCCTGAATTTAATAATGCAGTTACATTAAACTTATCTGCTAAAATTTGAGTACAACTAGCCATATTTACTTTACCAACACCTGATCTAACTAAAACTACATTCTTATCATGTAATTTACCAGAGTAAAAGGTCATTCCAGCAACCTCTACTGTATCTTTAACATCCATCTTTCCTTTTAATATCTCAACTTCTTCTTCCATAGCTCCTATAATTCCAAGAACTTTTTCTTCTTTATTTTCTTTGTTTGTACCACAACCAACAAATAAAGAAACTGATAATACTACTGCTCCTAATAAAGCTATAAATTTTTTCATTAGTTTTCCCCCTGTTTACAATAAAAATCGAACTTTAAAATTATATTTGCAAATATAATTCGTAAGCACAATTATTTATAACATAGTACGCAAGAAAAAATTAATATGTTTTTTTAAATTTTCCAAATATAATTCGTTATATTACGAATTATATCAACCATTCATCTATTATAAGTAGGATATTTTGTCAAAATTTACGAATTTAATTAAAACTTCTACAGCTTCAATAAGATATTTTTCTTCTATTTCTGTAAATCTGTTAAACTCATCACTATCAATATCCAGTACACCTACCACCTTGTCATTAATAACTATAGGAAGTACGATTTCAGAATTAGATGCTGCATCACAAGCTATATGTCCTTCAAATTTATGTACATTATCTATTCTTAATACCTTTTTTTCCTTTACAGCTGTACCACATACCCCTTTCCCAATTTGTATCTTAGTACAAGCTGGCATTCCTTGAAAAGGTCCTAGAATTAGTTCATTATTTTTATTTAAGTAGAACCCACACCAATTAACTCTTCCTAATAAAGCATTTATTAAAGCTGAAGCATTACAAAGCTTTGTAATATCTTCCTCATCTCCACTAACTAATCCTTCTAGCATCTGTACCATAGTTTTTAATCTTTCTTCTAAATCTAATCCATGAAACATTTTAATATCAAACATCTTATCGCTCCTTCATATTTCTTAAGAATAAATGAATTTTAGTTCAAAGTTTACATTTTGTTATAACTATCTCTTAATATTTATGATACAATATTTTTTAAGATAAGAGGTGATTAAAATGAACATTTTTAAAGGGACATATGGATTTGACGTTTTATCTATCTTTTTATTGTTTATAAGCTTAATATTGAACCTAGGAAAACATACTCGTTTACTAGGAACTTTAGTTACTTTGTATGTAATTTATAGAGCATTTTCAAAGAATATCTATAAAAGATATAACGAACTATACAAATTCACTAATTTAGCTAATAAAGTACTATTCCGTTTTGGCAAAAGACTACCTGATAATATGCCAAGGACAAGTCTTGAAAATATACCTTTGATATTTAGTCAATTAAAATATGTTATTAATCAAAAAAGACAATATAAGATAGTTAAATGCCCAAATTGTGGACAAAAACTTAGATTACCTAGAGGGCAAAAAAAGATAATTGTTACATGTAAAATTTGTAAGTTTGAATTTAAAGAAAGAACATAAAAAAGGTTAGGCGGATATTTATTTTCTTTCTTCCGTGGTGGGATTCAAGTCACACCAAAATAAATATCTGCTTTCCTCGTACTTAAGGTAAGAAAATAGACTGCTTTCAGCAGTCTATTTTAATATGTAAATAAAGTTATTCTATCCTATGTAATTATTCTAAAAATTCTTCTTCCATTTCCCTGGAAATATTTTACATATTCTTATATTATTATATATGATATACTTTAAATATATTTTAAGTAATTATACGGAGGACTTATGGGCAAGAAATTATTTAAATTCTTTATAGGCCTAACTATTGCTTTTACTTTAATAGGTTGTACAGCTAAAGAAGACTTAAAAGAACCTAATACAGGTAGCTTAACTGAGGGAGAGCTTCACGATATTATAAAGTCTACTTACAAAGATTGTACTATTTCATATACAACAGAGAATAGCATAAAAATATTAGATATAAAAATTAATGTTCCAAAATCAAGTAGAACAGAAGAACTTGATACCTTTACTAATGCATGTGATTTAATATCTAACAAATTAGATGATATTACATATTACTCTGGCATAATGTATACCCTACAAGTAAATGGAGAAGATAAAGCTTGTATAAGATCATATGCATCTGATGATGGAAAATTCAAATTAGAAAGCACCTATATTGAAGATGATGAATACAAACAATAAAAAAATGTATTTATATGTATATAATATTCTCTATAGGTAATAATATTATTGAGGATAGATGTAGACATATTAGTTTTAACAGTACCTAACTATGGCTACTGAATACTCAAAAAAGACACCTAATATTTTTAAGTACTAGGTGTTTTTATTATTTCTAAATTAAACTACTACATTTTTATAAGAACTTCCGTGCCATCATTTGCTTTAACATTAACTATTTCTAATCCCTTGTATTTCTTTAACTCTTTCATTGCAGCTAAAATCAAATCCATATCCAAGGCATTCATATATTTATATACGTTATCCATGCCTTCTTTACTTACATTGTTCTCTACTAAAGATTTACTCACAAAATTGGCTATTCTAACTCCACTTGTAAGTAAGAAATTAGGAATATAAATTGTAAACTTTTTTTCAATAGTCCTAACCTTTATCTTCATTCCACACCTACTCGATTACTACTCTAACTTTATCACCATTTGCTGAATCTACAGTTACTATTTCACCTAACATTTCGTTATCAAGAGAACTAACAATTGCACTGGTTAATACTTCTAAATCTATACCTTCCATATCATCTACTTTAATTGGAAGCTTACCAGTAGCCTTTAAAATTGAAGTAATAACTGCCACAGGAAGATTAACTTTTACATTATCACCAGCAGACGAATCAACCCTAACCTTAAACATTCTCCTATCATAATTTACATTCTCTATTGATTCATCTTTTTTGTACATTGCCTCAATTAAGTCCGCACACTTTTCAACCTCTAACTTACCTTCTGCCACCATTGTAAGTACTTTTAATAAATCCGCTCTCATTCTTAAACCTCCTTAATCTTCTTTCATTCTTTCTATTGCTTCTTGTGGTGAAATTTCACCCTTCTCTAATGCCTCTATTACATCACTAGTTGATGACTTTATTGGTTTACTAATTCTTTTATAGCCTAATGAAGATATAACTTCATCAAGCTTTGCTCTCACTGTTGGATAAGAAATACCAAGTTCCTTCTCCACATCCTTAATGCTTCCTCTGCACATTATAAAAACCTCAATAAACTTTAATTGATCCTTTGATAAATAATCAAACTTTGAAAATTCAAACTCATTTTCTATAGTAGTTTTACAATCTGAACATTTTAATCTAGTTATCCTTAGTTTCTTACCACATACAGGACAAACAGTTATTGCTTTAAACACCATCTATCACTCCTTATGCTTCTAATATATTCCTACGCACACAAAATGTCAATAATAAATATTGATTTTATTAATTTTCACATTGATTATTTTAATATTTATATTTAATATATTAATTTTATTAATTTAAATCTTAATTTTGTGTTAAACGCACAAAAATAGATATAGAATAAAATTCTATATCTATTTACTATTAACCTATTTAATTTTATGAGCCTGGTGATACTAAATATGAAGGATTCTTAGTTTGGATCCATACTTCCCCTGGACCTTCAAACTTACATATATATCCCTCACCACTAACTAAAGATGTAAGTCCATTAGAAATCATTTCGACTTTGTAATTTAAAGAACTTTCCCATAAAACCAAGTGATTAGTATCTACTATATATCTTTCTCCAGGATTCAATGTCTTCTTGTGAATTGCTCCAAAAGAGCATAAAGCTAATGTTCCTGCTCCAATAGCTTCAACTTGGAATAGACCTTCTCCAGAAAATATCCCCTTTCCACCAGCACCTTTTGTTTTTAGCTCAATATTACCATAACTAGCTAGGAAAGCATTTTGTCCTAGCCTATAATTTCTACTACCATCCATTTCAAATAATTCAATATCCCCTAAAAATGTTGGTGAAAGTAGTAATTCCCCCTGTGAATTAGCAGTATATTCTTGAAGGAATGTACTTTGTCCTGCAAACATTCTTCCAATGGCTTTCTTAACCCCACCTGATTTTAACTTCATATCAAAAACATCATCCATAGCAACCATTGCCCCTGCTCTAACTATGAATTTATCATTTGTATCAGCATTAACCTTTAAAATAGTATTTGTAGTTTGGTAAAGCACTTGAAATTTACTCATAATAACCCTCCTTTTTACTTTTTGCCTATATAAGTAGTGTTCACTTGTGTCCAATAATTTTTATGACTTTTACTTGCTAGATAAAAGTTTAAACATTTATATAAATATAGTTTTATTGTATCACGGATATGTTAAATGCTGTCAATACTTTCTTATGAGCAATTTAATTTCCTAGACGTTAAAAAAGGTAACAGATATAACTCTATTACCTAAGTACTTATTCTACAATTCAGTATACTTTTTAGCATTTCCTTTTGCCTTTTCTACTGGGTACTTCTTTTCATTCTTATCCATTTTCATATTTATAATATCTTCAATATTTACATCTATAGCATCTGCCATATGTACACAATAAACTAGCACATCTGCAAGTTCTTCCTTAACAGCTTGAAGATTATAATTTTCTTCATCCCACAAAAAGTTTTCTAATAGTTCATTTGCTTCAATTGAAATTGCTTTTGATAAATTAGCTGGAGTGTGGAACTGGTCCCATTCTCTATCTTCTCTAAACTTTCTTATTCTCTCTATTGTTTTATTCATAATAATACCTCTTTTCTAAAACGTTATAACTATAAAATACATTATAGCTCACTTTTTATAATAATTAGAATAAAAATATCTACATCACTAACAAATCATGCTACAATTATCAGGAAATTTTGGAGGTGCTAGAATGAAAGTTAAAATGCTACACACTTGCATTAGAGTTATGAATTTAGAAGAATCACTTAAGTTCTATAAAAATGCTTTAGGACTAGTTAAGACGAGAAGAAAGGATTTTCCTGATTACAAATTTACTTTAGTTTATTTATCAGATAAAGAAAATTCTTATGAAATAGAACTTACTTATAACTATAATCCTGAAAAACCTTATGACCTTGGTAATGGCTTTAGCCATATTGCTATTGGAACTGAGAATATAGAAGAAATGAGAAATAAACATGAACAATTAGGATACGAAGTAACTCCTTTAAAAGGATTACCTGGTGAAGAACCTCACTACTACTTCGTTACTGACCCTGATGGATATAAGGTTGAAGTTATAAAAACTAGAGTTTAATACATAAGAAGATAGTCTATAATTTAGGCTATCTTTTTATATCTTAATTTTAATATAATGTACTCTAGCCCCCATTATTACTATAACTTCTTAAGTTCTTATCTTCTTAACTTGTTAACAACATAAGAACTTATCTTTTTAACTTGTTGCATTTTAAAATTCTCCAAATAAAAATAGCCAGTGATCACTCACTAGCTACTTCATTAATCTATAAAAGTTTTTCCTTTATCTCCTTCTTGAAACTACTTGCCTGTTTTCTAGTTAAGGATTCAATATCAACAATCAAAATTACATGAGTCTTAGCTCTAGACATTCCAACATATAATATATTCCTTAAATCCTCATCATTCATAAAATCATGCTTTAAGTCAGGAATAATTACTACATCACTTTCAATTCCTTTAAATCTTCTTATAGACTCAACAGTTCCCTTAAAATTATCATCAATTCCTTTCTTAAGCCTTACCTTCTTCTTCGCTTCCATTGTTAACACAGCAATGTTTTCATCCATTAAGTACTCATCATGCTTAAGTTCCCTTATTGTATTATTTAACTTAATTAAGGTATCAAAAGAATCCTCTGAGAAAATTATATCTGGCTTAATTCCATTAACACCATTTAGCTTAATAGAATTTCTATCAGCATTAATTACATTTAATGAACTTAAACAGATTTCATCTGTATTTCTCATATTCCTCTTTAATGTATACTTAGTTCCCTTTTCCAAGAAAGAAGTATCTCTTCTACCATACTTGTTATATAAATTTTGATTTTCATCATAAAATACACATAAAGTTCCATCAGATGATAGAAGTTCATTTATTCCATTAAACCATTCCTCTGTAAAATCTTGTCCTTCATCTATTAGTATTGAATCAAAAACTACTCTTTCTTTATCCTTATTCCCCTTAACTTCTTTTAGGAAATCACTCATCATTTCATTGTAATCTCCCATGCTTTGAAATTTTTTATATAATTCATCATTATACATTTTTAAATAATCTTCAGCTAATTTATATATTGAATCAACCCTGAATTTTCCATTACTTTCTTCTTTAATCTTGTCCATAAGTAAGTCATTATAACAAAGGAATAAAACTTTTTTACCTCTTTCGCTTTCCCTAAATGCCTTCTTTACCGCTAGAACAGTTTTCCCAGTACCAGCATGTCCTTTTACTGAAATAAATTTATTTTCATCTAGTTGTTCAAAACATAAATTTTGCTCATCATTTAACCTCATAAATTTCATGTTAAGCTTGTTGCTTAATCTTAGTAATGGCATCTTTATATCTACCTTAGGATTTAGAATATATAATACCTTGTTGTACTCAGAATCTGTTAGTTTTTTTATAATAAATCCTTCTTTACTTGCCCTAAATTTAAATATATTTATTATCTTTTCTTCAATCTTTTGAAATGAAGTCATATCAAGAATTATCTCTTTAGGCATACTTAAAGGAAGAGAGTAATTCTCTGTAATGCAATCTGGAAACCAAACTGCTGTTGTTACATATGGACTAACCCCACTTCTTCTAAATCTAGCCATTAAATTGTATTTTGCAGAATTTGCTTGCTTCTCTGGATCTTGTATATTACTTTTTATATTGTTTGCTGATATGCTTGTCCATTCACCATTAATGCAGCTAATTATTCCACCCTTTACTTCTAAAATCATTACTCCATAATCCCTATGAATTAAAATAAAATCACATTCTCCATTAGATTTATTTAAAAAGACTTCATCGTCAGTAATCCACCTTAAAGAATAAATTACAACCCATTCATCGCTTAATCCTTCTTTTAGGATTTCAAATACCTCCCTCTCACTCTCACATAAATATTCCCCGCACTTAAATTCCATTGGAATCATTTTAGCCATACCAACCCACCCCTTTTATATCATCAATAAAAAGTTCTATTAATTTTCTATTTTTCCTTTAAAAGTCTAACTAATTATTTTGAAGTGTATACAAATTTATAGATTTAAAATAATCCAAAACAATATTTTATATATCCACTTCTAAACCTGTCGAAGAAGAACCCTTTTTTCTCTGCTTCTTCTAAAATATATTTATCCAGTCTATATCCATTCTTATGACTACTAATTATTTCCTTTGAAATATTTACCTCATATCCATCAATACCTACTATATAATTTTCACATCCTAAATCCTTAAAAGTTACTTCTTTCTCAAATTCCCTAGCTAAGCATTCTATTACATGTACTAAAAATTTAAAATCATCCATATTTCTTGTCATATACCCTCTAGCAATACCATTTGCATTCATATTAAACATCTCCTCTAATTTTAATTTTTAAATAAAAAAATCTTCTTACCTTTAAGATAAGAAGATATTAACCCACCATAAATTCACCTCCTTATCGACTTTTAGCTGAACCACCTTGCTATAAAAACAGGTTGGTATAGGGTCACTGAGCTAAATCTCTACCCTAACTCTTGATATATTGGTTTGATATTTAATTATATTTTTATTATATCATACTTTTAAATTTTAAAATACATTTTTTGTTAAAATTCATTATAGTTTTTAAGAATAAAAACAAGCTATTGAGCAAAAATAATATTGTATCTTATTATTAAGGAGGTATTTAATATGGATATACATTCTGCTTATAACAAAGCAAAGGAAATGCTAATTAATGGAGCAACTTATGATGAAATCAAAAGTTGTACAGGTCTTAGAGAGAAGGAAATAAAGAGAATTAGAAAAAATGAAATAGACAGCCATTTTTAGATTTAAAAAAAGTTGAGTGGATATTTATTTTTCTTGTTCCGTCGCTACGTTCCAAGTCACATAAAAACAAATATCCACTCCACTCATACTAAAAGTAAGGAAAGCTATTATATTTTGATAGTTTTCCCTTCTTTTCTATTGTAATAAATTTTGAGCTACTTCACTTCTATTTATAATTTGCATTAATAATGGTATTGCAATTAGTTGAACAATCATACCTGGAATCGCCTTACCAAGACCACCAACTACAAACATTAGTGGATGAACAGCTGGTGCCACTGTAATAGATACAACAAAGGCTCCTATCATAGCAAAAATTCTTCCACCTATCATCGCACCTATAAGTGAGGGATATAACATTTTAGTCTTATTATATAGGAAACCAGTTAATATTCCATAACCACAAAGCTCAAAAGCCATAATTGGCATATTAGGCATTAGTGGTGGCATTGATGTGGCTAGTCCACTAATAACAGGACAAATTATTCCTACTATTCCTCCATAAACTGGTCCAAGAACAAAACCTGCTAGAAGTACTGGAATATGCATTGGCAAAAATATTGGTCCTGCTAAATTCACTGTGTGAAATATCATTGGAACGACAACTCCTAGCGCAATGAATAATCCTGATAGTACAATCTTTTTACTCTTCATAAATTCTCCCCCTTTTGTTATCTATTAATAATTAAGTAATAAACATTATCATCTTCAAAGGCTTCATCGACATTCAGTCCAATCTCTTCAAAGAGTTTTTTTTGCTTATTAACTTCTATTAATCTATCCTTTTTTACCCTCTCATCTTTTCTACTGTGCATATTATTTAAAAACTCTCTACTACTTGAATGAGCTATTATTAATTTACCATTCTCACATAGATTTTCAGTTACTAATTTTTTTATAGTATCCTCTCTTCTTTTTAAATGTGGAAACATAGAATAAAGAATTATTTTATTATATTTACCTTCTACTTTTTCCTCTTCTACATCTACTAAAGTAAATTTGACATTAGGAAGATTGCTATATTTCTCTTTTGCTTTACATAACATACCTTCTGATACATCCAAGGCATTAATTTCTCCTATTTTATTAAACTCTCTTATAAAAGGAATTAATACTCCTGTCCCTGTTCCAATATCAAGAACTTTATCACCTTCTTGTATATTTATTCTTGATAGAAGAAAATTTATCTTATCTTCATTCACCTCATTAGTCTTGTCCCATTCTTCTGCAATAGAATTAAAAAACTCCTTTTCACTCATCTTTACACCTCTCAGCCAATATAATACAATTATAGGCTTTTATGTATTTTCAATCAACTAAATCCTATTAAAAAAGGTATGGGGTGATATTCATTTTACTTGTTCTGTCGCTACGCTCTAAGTCACATTAAAACAAATATCCACCATCCTCCTACTAAAGGTAAGAAAATTATAAAAAAGACCCTATTAAATAAGGTCTCTAAATATTTATTTATCTTCTCTTATAACATAAGGATTTCCATCCTGATCTTTAAAAGTAAACATGCTTCCATATGGCATCTTCATTATGTCTGTAACATCTACTCCATTATTTTTCAACTCTTCATAAGTCTTATCAATATCAGTTGTACTTAAAAGAATTGATGGATGACCAGTGCATGTATTTGGATTTTGCTTTTCCATTAAAGATTTATTATATAGTACAAATGTAGTAAACTCATCTTCACTTGGTCCTACTTCTAACCAAGTCATACAAGGTCCCATTGGATATTCACCCTTTACTACAAAGTTCATTTTTTTAGTCCAAAATTCCTTTGCTTCTACTTGATCATTTACGTATATTGTTATTTTACCTATCTTATTTATCATTTGTATTGCCTCCTTATAATTTATTTAGATTATATATTATATCTCCTCATTACAGTAAAGTACATAAAAATCAAATATTTTATTGTAACAAAATAATATAAATAGAGATAGTATATACTATATATAACGCTTATTTAATATCTCTTGCCTTTTATAATAATGAAAATCCTCTCTTCTTTTAAAGAAGAGAGGATTTTTTGCCACATAAATACATTAAAGTAAAACATATTAAATATAAACACTAAATTATTAATTTTGCATACTTACTATTTTTTCTGCTTGTCCTATAATGATTATAGTACCTTTAGTACTAATTACCTTTAGAAGATAAGTTCTTCCCACAAACTTATCTTCAGAACCCTTACCTTTTATGAATTATCATAAAATAATCACAAAATAGAGCTTCTATGGATTTACATAGAAGTTCTATTTTTAAATTTCTCTTTATTTATCTTATCTCTTATTAACTGTAATCCACCAATTATCATTATTATTCCCAATATGATTTCCAATATAAGACTTGAAATTTCATAAACATTATTATTAATATACATGGAATAAGCACTGTTAACAAGGTTTATTCCAATATTAATTACAATAAATTCAATTATACTTCTACTAACATAATTAACTCCAATGTTTAGCAATATGTTTAATTTAATTTCCTTATTTCTATATCTCTTAATTTGATTAATAAAATTTTCAAAAAGAAATGGAAACGTAAAAAATGAAATTAAGGCTGTTAACACAATATTATTCACAAAGTAAGTTATTAAAAAATTAGCTAAAAACCAAATTATAATATTCTTCATATCATTACTCCTTTTATTCTATACTTAAATGATATATTTAATTCCATCTTATGTAAATAGCGAAAAGTAAAACTTCCAAAACTTTCAATTCATTATCTAATAATATATCCTTGTAAAAATAAAAAGAAACCCGTATTATCTACGAGCTTCTTGAATCTCTTAAAATTCTACATTGTCTCCATAATAAGTACATTTAAATAATTTTTCCATCATCTCATCATCAATTTCTCTTGGATTAGATCCTGTACATGCATCAAGCACTGCATTATGAGATATAAACTTTAAGTTATCATTAAAATCATCTTCAGTTACACCATATTCTTTCATAGTATGAGGAATAGCTAACTTATCATTCATATCATTAATCATTTTTATTAATGAATCAGTTAATTCACCATCTGTATTTCCTTCTAGCTTCAACATTTTTGCTATAGCACCATATCTATCTTCACAGTTCTTTCTATTATATTGAATTACATATGGTAAGAATATTGCATTTGCACATCCATGAGGTATATGAAATACTGCTCCCACCTTATGAGCCATTGAATGCACAATCCCTAATAGTGCGTTTGAAAATGCCATGCCAGCTAAACATTGAGCATCATGCATTGAACTCCTAGCTTTTTCATCACCTTCATAAGACTTAACTAAATTATCTCTAACCATTTCTATAGCTTTCATAGCTAATGGATCTGAAAAGTTAGACTTAAGTGATGCAGTATAAGCTTCAATAGCATGAGTTAATGCATCCATTCCTGTATGCGCTACTAATTTTTTAGGCATAGTTTGTGCTAATGCTGGGTCAACTATAGCAATATCAGGAGTTATATTAAAATCTGCAAGTGGATATTTTATCTTTTCAGTATAATTTGTTATAACAGAAAAAGCTGTAACTTCTGTGGCTGTACCGCTAGTTGATGGTATTGCAACAAATTTTGCTTTTTGCCTAAGTTCAGGTAAGCCAAAAGGGACAATTGCTTCTTCAAAAGTAAAATCAGGATACTCATAGAAAATCCACATAGCCTTAGCAGCATCTATAGCTGATCCCCCTCCTATGGCAACAATCCAATCAGGTTCAAAGTTTCTCATATATTCTGCACCCTTCATAACTGTTTCTACTGATGGATCTGGTTCCACTCCTTCATAAAGCTCTACTTCCATACCAGCTTCTTTTAAATAATTCTCAGCCTTCTGTAGAAAACCAAACTTTTTCATTGATCCTCCACCTACTACTATAAATGCTTTTTTACCTTTTAAGGTCTTTAAGACTTCTAAAGCCCCTTCACCATGATATATATCTCTTGGTAATGTAAAACGTGCCACTTTCATCCCTCCATCTTCATATAATTATATTAAGATTTAACATCTTATATCTTCTATAATTTATTTAAGAATAAGTATAAAAATGATTGACTTTTAATATTAATTAATAATTTACAAAATCTTAATTGTTATTTTTGCAATATATACTAATAATAATTATAAGATAAACTTTTAGAAAGAAGTGATACTTATGACTTTAACAAACGGAAAATGGTCAGGATTTAGAGAGCTTGTTCTAATTGATGTAACTAAAGAATGTGAAGGAATCAAATCTTTTTATTTTAAAGCAAAAGATGGTGCTAAATTAGTAAAACATATAGCAGGTCAGTTTCTTCCTATTAGAATAAAAACTGATGATCCTAAATATAAAGACATTATACGTACATACAGCTTATCTATGATTCCTAATGAGGATGTTTATAGGATAAGTGTTAAAAAAGTAGATGGTGGCCTTATAAGTAGCTATCTACATGATTCACTAAATATAGCTGATTCAATTGAAGCTATGATTCCAACTGGTTTATTTACTTTAAATGCAAGTTCAACTGAAAATCCACTAGTGTTTATATCTGGTGGTATAGGGATTACTCCCCTAATTTCTATGCTTTATTCTGAAGCGCTTAAGCGAAAAAATATCACATTTATTCAAGCAGTTATAAACTCTTCTGTACATCCTTTCAAACATGATATAGATTATTTCGCTGATATAAACGGCCTTAAAAACTTTGTTTTTTATTCCGATCCTTTAAAACCAGATATAAAAGGAATAGACTATAGTGAAAAAGGATATGTAACAAAGGAATGGCTTGAAAAGAATACACCTTTAAATGGAGACTTCTACTTTTGTGGACCACCACCATTTATGAATAGTTTAAAAAAATCTTTATCAGAACTTGGTGTTCCAGAAGATAAAATTCATTTTGAATCTTTTACACAATAAAAAAAAGTCTCAGTTAAGTTATATTGCTGAGACTTTTTATAATTTATAAAGAAAACTCTACAAATGCCTTTTTCTTTTCTTCATCTTTATAAAACTCTTTTACTATTCTATATCTTCCCTTATCTAATTTTCTAAAGTATGTTTCGAGCTTAATATTTTCATTATTAATACCCATTGGTTTTAATATAATCCCAATTTCTATAAAAGCTACATTCTTTAGAAATGGAACACTATTCCACTTTCCATCCTTCTCTTGCTCTAAATAAAATTCATATCCATAAACGTACTCATTATTAGTTTTATTTTCTATAGATAAGGTTAAGTCTTTCTCTCTTTGTTCTTTTATACTCATAACAATATCATTACTTTTTTCAATTTCTGAATCCTTTTCTCCACTTGATGTTTTAACCATATTGCCACAAGAGATAGCAATTAAACTAAAAGTCAGTAGTATCAAAATAACAGATAATCTTCTTTTCATAATTTCACCCCTCATTTTAATTATACCAGTTTTAATTATGTTTCACTTACATAAGGTTGAAATTTATGTTACAGAATAGTAACTAACAAAAAAAGAAACCGCTAAGCGATTTCTTTTAAATGAATTCAAATATATTAATTATATTTATAAAACTTAATATAAAAAGTACAATCATAAAAAACTTTTCTATTTTATTATCATCCATCTCCTTTGATAGTCTACTTCCTAATAAGGCTCCTCCAATTCCACCTATACACATTAATACCAAGTGCACATGAACAAACTCTGGTATGCTTCCTGTTATAACTGTACTTGACAAACTTGTAAACTGCGAAAATAGTATTATAAATATGGAATTTATTGCAGTCTCCTTAGCACTCATAGATAAGAAGAAATACAGCACAGCAATATTAAGAGGTCCTCCACCTATTCCTAAGAACGATGAAACAACACCTAAAACAAGCCCTATTAAAATGCAAATTAATTTATTTTCTATTTTTAAGGTGATAACCTTATTTTTGTTCTTCATGTATATTATTATCACTATATTTATAAGTAATAGTATTACTGATTGAAATAAACCTATAATATTTTCACTAGAGACACTACTTTTAATTATATTAAATATCAATTTTCCTAGTAAACCACCTAGCGCAGACCCTACTGCTAAATATACTGTAATTGAATAATTAATTCCTTTACTCTTTCCAGATATCTTACTTCTTATTAACGATGTTATTGCCATAGCTAAAACGGTGCATCCAGATAAAAAGTTTATAGTCGATATACTCATTACACCTAAAGAGTCAAGAACAGGCTTTATTATAACCCCTCCACCTATTCCACTTATAGCTCCAATTAGCGAAGAAATCAAACTAACACTAAATAGTATTAAGCTCATTATTATCTAATCCTAGTCTTATATATTGTTCTTCTGGTGCTCCTACCTTTACCATTTCCTTTATCATTAATTCCTTATATTTATTTACAAGTTCTTTATTGCTAATGAGATTATTATTCTGTTCTACATCTTCTTTTACGTTAAATAATAAGTCTCCATACCTATAAGGTGATACATAAGTTTTTCCTTGTATTTTTAATACTTTCATATCATTGCTGAATCTTCCCATATCAACTAGCTCAACATCCTCATTCAACACGTCACTCATATACCCTCTCATCCTAGTAGGCATTAGTGTATATTCATATAACGGTGCATTTTCATTAGTAGCAGAACTTTTCATATAAACATACTCACCATCTGTTATATTTACATGACCACCATGAACACCAAATAGAGCTGTTTCCCTTATATCTTTGTCTTCCTTTATAATAGGGGTTAAGCTTTTGCCATCCATATCCATATCTACACTAATATTAAAGAAATCTAATAAAGTTGGAGGTATGTCTATAGTTTGAGCTAAATTCATAGTTCTTTCCCCTGCTCTTTTATATCTAGGATCCCAGATAAAGAAAGGAGTATTTATAATCTCGCTATAAAATGGTTGTACATTTTTACCTAACCATTGATGTTCCCCTAACAAGAAACCGTGATCTGTACTTACTATAAGCATTGTATTTTCCCATAGATTATTTTCATCAAAAATATCCAGAACTTTACCTAAGTATTTATCACACATTGTAATTAATGCTGCATACTGATTTCTTATATGTTTTATATCACTTGAGTACTTATGTGCATCTACAGTCTTATAGCCTGGCCAATCAAAATATTTTCCTTTATAATTTTCATCTTTATAAAGATCTCTATATTCTTTAGGACAGAAGAATGGTTCATGAGGGTCAAAACATTCTATTTGTAAAAACCAATTATCAATATCTTTATGGTTATTAATAAAATCTATACCTGCCATAACTGTTTTAACTGATGACATTTCTTCTTCTGTAGATTGCACTAATCTGTTTGCCCAGTGCTGCTTAAAGGATATACCACTCTTTGTTAATGGATTTTGCTCTGGTATTTCAATGTCTTTTAGATGAGGCATCCATCTATCCCCCTCTTGTCCTCTAAAACCTTGCCATGTATTAAATCTATTATGATATGTTGCACCACCATCTTCCCAATAATGGGAGTGATCTGTTACTATATGAGTATAAATTCCATTGTCCTTAAGCGCTTCTATAACTGACTTATCGAATGGTTCTAAAGGTCCCCAGCTTCTATGTAAGAAATTATATCTACCTGTATGTAGCTCTCTTCTTGCAGGCATACACGGCATACTTCCTGCATAAAAATTATCGAAACTTAAAGTCTTTTTTGATAATCTCTCAAAATTAGGTGTCTTAACCCACTCATTACCATATGGTGATAAATATTTTTTAGTCAACGTATCAAACATTAACATTACTGCCTTCATTTCTTCTTCATCTCCTATTGCATATTTTTATATAACTGTAAGGGAATCATAAAGACTCCCTTACTGAATTAAACCACTATTGTTATTAGTTCGTCACCTTTTACAACTGACTTCTTATCAGTTTCAACAACATCTAAATACCTATCATAATTTGTAACTAAAACTGGAGTTACTGTAGAAAAACCTGATTCTTTTATTTTCTCATAGTCAAAACTTAAAAGTAAATCACCAAGTTTAACTCTATCTCCTTGTTTAACAGAAGGGATAAAATATTTTCCTTCTAGTTGAACTGTGTCCATACCTACATGAATTAAAACTTCTGCTCCATTATCAGTAGTAATACCTATAGCATGAAATGTTGGAAATAAAGTAGTAACTACTCCATCAGCAGGAGCATAAACTTTTCCTTCCTTTGGTATTATTGCAATTCCTTTTCCTATTATTCCTTTTGAAAAAGCTTCATCTTCTACCTCATTTAATGGAATAACATCTCCATTAATTGGTGTAACTAAAACTTCTTGTTCAACTAAAATATCCTTAGATTTCATATCAGATTTATTTTTTTCTTTATCTTCAATGTTATCATCTTTAAATATTATTAATGTAAGGATAAATCCTAATACAAATGAAACTATCATAGCAATTATGAAACCATAAAAACCTCTATTCATCCCTTCAGTTGGATGTAAATAATTTGGTATCCCGAAAATTCCCATACCACCATTTACGTATTGTGCAGTGCCAAAGAATCCCATAATAGCTCCACCAATAGCTGAAACTATTAATGTTATGAAGAAAGGTTTCTTTCTTGGTAATGTAACGCCATAAAGAGAAGGCTCTGATACACCAAATAAACTTGAAACACATGCTGGAGCTGCAATTGCTTTTAACTTTTTATCCTTTGTCTTTAAAAATATTGCAAGTACTACACCAGCTGTAGCAAATGGAGTTGCTAGTCCTAAAATAGTAAAATTGTTATATCCTAGTGTTGCTAAGTTATTTATACCTATTGGTATTAAACCCCAGTGAAGACCGAACATTACAAATACTTGCCAACATCCCCCCATAACTAACCCTGCTAATATTGGACTTACATTATATAGCCATAAAGTAATTTCTCCCACTAAATCTCCAGCCCAAGTTGCAACTGGACCAATAACAATAAATGTTACAGGTACAACTATTAATAATGTAAAAAACGGAGTTAAAAAACTTCTAACAACACTTGGAATTATCTTTTTAAGTTGTTTTTCTAATTTAGATGCAAAGTATACTGCAAGAATTGCAGGAATAACGCTTGATGCATAATTCATTAATATAACTGGAATCTTTAAAAACTCAATATATACTGGAGACTCAATAAAAGTTCCTTGGAATAAAGTCATTATTGGTTCTGCTTTAGTTAGAGTTGATAAAGTAGGATAAAGCAATGATGCACCTATAGCCATCCCAACAAATTCATTCATCTTAAACTTTCTTGCTGCAGTTAGTCCTAAGAAAATCGGGAAGAAATAGAAAAAGCAATCTCCAACTGCATTAAGTATTTCATATGTACCTGTTCCTTTTTCAAGTATTCCAAAAGCTACAAGCATACCATTAAGACCTTTAATCATACCAGTAGCTGCTAGCACACCTAATACTGGTGTAAATACTCCCGAAATTATATCTACAAACTTATTAAAAATGCCTTTTTTAGGTTCTTCTTCACTACCTTCTGATGAAAGGGAGTCTAATCCCCCTACTGCCATTACATCTGAATAAACATCTGCTACATGATTTCCTATTACAACTTGATATTGTCCTCCACTTTGAACAACAGTAACAACACCATCCATATTCTTTAATATATCTGTATTAGCCTTTTTCTCATCCTTTAATTTAAATCTTAATCTAGTAACACAATGAGCTAAGCTTATAACATTTTCTTTGCCACCAACATTTTTTAAAATATCTTTTGCCAATTGTTCATATTTCATATGTCCTCTCCTCTTCCATAACAAATATTCATATAAAAACTAGTTTTTAAAATTAATAAATTAAATGCATTTTTTTATATACAAAAAGGCGATACTACAAAGATACAATAACATTTTTATGTTATATATCCTTGTTGGTATCGCCTGCTTAACCAGTAACAATCCAAAATTTTATTTATCTTTCTGTAACACGTTGTATATGTAATGTTAAATATAGTTGTTCTTCATTATCTAATTCTTGTTCTAAATATCTTTCTATTTTAAGCATACATCTATATGCTTCTGGATATTTAACCTTAATTTGATTTAATAAGAAATCATCATTAGATATATTCTTTTCATTATTGTATATTCTTTTGAAGAAAAACCTTAAATGTGTAACAAATCTTTCATAATTAAGAGATTTCTCATCTAACTTTATATTATAGGTATAAGTAACTATATTTAAAATATCTCCAACCATTTTCGTAATATGCATTATATCCTCAACATTATCAGAGTTTTTATTAACTTGAGCATTTATTAAATGTAATGCAATATTAGCTGCTTCATCTTCTTCTAGCTCTAAATTTATTTCATCTTTTATAAATTCTAGTGCTTTTATTCCAACAGCAAACTCTTTAGGATAAAACTTTTTTATCTCCCAGATAAGTGCATTAGGCCTTTTTAGCCCTTCTTTAAAAATCTTTATAGAATAACTTATGTGATCAGTAAGCGTGACATAAATATAATCATTTAATTCTACCCCAAGAAAATTTTTGGCATATTCAATAATGTCATAGCTCAATGAAACATGTTCTAATGGTATATCTTCTAATAAAAGTTTAAACTTTTCAGATGCTTCCTTTTGTTTTAATATAAAGGTTTTTTCTATAAGATTGGAATCTAGTTCTTCACCAATACTTTTTTTGAATGCTATCCCACATCCCATTACTACAATCTCATTCTTATTATTATCTTTTGCTACAACAGCATTATTATTAAATATCTTTATTATTTTCATTTGTACTCACCTACATCACATAATTAAAAGTAAAAAACCTTAATAAGTCAATAGAAATATCATTTCTACTCACTAATTAAGGTCTCGCCTGATCGAATCAGTAACAATCTCAATATCAAATTTGTAAGCGTTTAACTTTAACTATATATTACCTTATAGAGGATAGCTTGTCAACACTTTTTATAAATTTTTCCTAAATAAAATAAAGTTGGACTAACTCACCTAAATTAGTCCAACTTTTACATTTTATCTTCTATCTTACATTGCTTATCTTTATTGCTAGTTCTCTAAATCTATCATAGGAATACTCAAAAAATTTATAATTAGCTTCACAGAACATATATCTTTTATCCTTTGTAGTTTCTCTATACCTTTTACATCCACCTCTGCAAAGTGCTCTATACTTACATGTCTCACACTTTTTATCCTTAGAAACAGATTCAATTATAAAGTTTCTTGTTAACTCCTTTTCATGCATCTGATCAAAGCTTTCATCAAATATATTTCCAATACTATATTTTTCATATGTATAGAAATCACAAGGATATACCCTGCCATCACCCTCGATTATATGTTGACAAGAACATATTCCTCTCATATCACAAGCCTCGTAGTCTTGTCCTAAAAATAAGCCCAGTATATTATCAAAGTATCTTATACTAACCATATTTCCTTTTGATACATCTTCATACCACATATCAAAAAGTCTCTTAATATAATTTTCATATTGGCTAGATGTTAAGTGAAAATTTAAATTGTTATTATTGCAATCCTCTAAAGCTTCTATAAATGGAATGAATTGAATATAATTAAAGTCATTTTCCCTTAAAAACTTGTAGCAACTTTCTATTTTCTTACTTAATGCACGGGTAACTACTACCAAAATGTTAAAATCAACATTATATTTTTTTAATAGGGCTATTCCTTTCATAACCTCCTTAAAACTACCATTCTGGCTATGATTAATCCTATTTAAATCATGCATGTCTTTATTTCCATCTAATGATACACCAACTAAGAACTTATTATCATAAAAGAACTTAGCAAACTCTTCTGTTATTAAAGTACCATTTGTTTGAATCATAAAATTAAATTTAGTTTTTTTGCTACTTGTAAGCTCTACAAGCTTTTTGTAAAAATCCAATCCAATTAACATAGGCTCTCCACCTTGGAAGCCCATGTTACAAACTCCACCATTACAATATTCATCAATTCTATTAACTACTACTTCAAGAGCTTCTTCACTTAAAAATCCATAATCACTAACTTCTCTTTCATCAGCTATAGAATTATAGAAACAATATTTACACTTTAAATTACACTTACTTGATGATGGCTTAACCATAACACTTAGATTTCTCCTCATATGTTTCCTCCCAAACTGTACAAACCGATAATATCAGTACTATATTAAATCCTCTCCCTATTGATTTTCACTGAATTTTTAAGTTGATACTGTCCACTTATCTTAAATCTCTCTTATTAGGTACAAAATCAGATGTTTCCATATAAAACTTTAGTAATCGTTCTTTCATATATAAAACCGTTTCCTTATATTCAGGATTATCAATAAGATTATTAATCTCCATTGGATCATCTTTCAAATTATATAACTCATCCTTTTCATAAAGACGCATTATATATTTTACATCACTTATCCTAATCATACAAGCTTTGGTATGTTCTGGACCTTCGCTACCTTGACAACTTAACCTTGGCCAATATGGTGATTGAGGTCCATGGCCCTTTTCCATAGCTTGTTCTTCACCATGGATTCTTCCGCCTTCACAGAAAACTGCATCCTTATGCTCCTCTTCACCACTTAAACAGTTTATTAGAGACTTACCAAATTGGGTATAATCCAACTCTATCCCCGCCATATCAGCTATTGTTGCTGGAATATCTAATAATTCAACTAGTGCACTTGATACCCTTGGCTTAACCTCAATATTCTTTGATGGTTTTATTAATAATGGAACATTTGATATTGGATCCTCAAAACAATTTTGAACCTTTTCTGTTATTGTATAATCCCCTGTGTAGTCTCCATGATCACTAAATACAAATATATTTGAGTTATCATATTGATCAGTCTCTTTTAACTTATCTACTATCATACCAAATTGATGGTCAAATCTTGATACCATTGCTAGGTATGTAGCCCTTAATTCATTAAATCTTTCCTCTGTCCAACCATTAAGGTTTTGCTTTGAGTTTATTCCATAAAGCATACTTGCTTTTCCTTCTATAGTAGAGATATTAGGTCTTCTTTCAGGAAGATTATTTCTATCTATACTTGAATACCATGGTTCTTCACATCCGTAAGGGGGGTGTGGAAATGAAATTGTACAATATAGGAAAAGAGGTTTCCCATTCTTCTCTTTTGCTTTTCTTTCAATAGTTTTCAAAGCAAGTTCGACACATTTCCAATCTACACTACCATATCCATTACTATCTTCTAATTTTCCAATATAGAATGAATAAAAATTATCATCAGTTATATCTTTTTCCTTACTTGAGCCACTTTTTTTAGGTGCAAAAGTCACTCCTTCTGCATCCCTAAGATTTTCATCTGAATTTCCATCATAAAACTCATCACAATATTCAGTTTTTGCCCTGGTTGCAGGAACAACATCATTTCTTCCTATCCATACAACATCATAACCATTTTGTTTCATTGTTTTTAATATATTAGGTTCGTCCTCCCTTTGTAAATAATGCATAGTTCTGTGTCCTGTTGTATGAGGATAAAGACCTGTTAAAAAGCTACATCTTGAAGGTACACATACTGGATTTTGACAGTATGCATTTTCAAAAGATACACCTTCATTTACAATTTGGTCTAAATTAGGTGTAATTGATGCTTTATTTCCTAAATGATGAAGTGAATCACTTCTCATCTGGTCTGCTACGAACATTATAATATTTTGCTTTTTCATACTGTTTCTCCTTATATTACTTTTTATTCTGCTACTTCTTCCGTCTCTTCTTTTACAGCTTGATTATCTAACACTTTAAAGAACGGGAAGTATATTAACATTTGTACAATTATTAAAACTACTTGTAATATTGCTGCTCTTAAACCGCCAGTCATCCATCCAGAGAAAATTACTGGTGTTCCAAGAGGAATTTCTGCACCATTTAGTATTGGAACTAAACCTATATTAGTTGCAAAATAAGCTATTCCAAAAGTAATTACTGGTGCTAAGATAACTGGAATAATTATAATTGTATTTAATACAACTGGTAAACCAAATGTTATTGGTTCATTAATTCCACATAATCCTGAAGGTAATGCTAAACTACCAAGGGCTTTATAACGTTTACTTTTAGCAAATAGGATCATTATAACACATAATCCAAGTGTGCCTCCTGCGCCACCTAATGATGCATAAGCTGGCCACCAAGCTTTAGTTATTACGTTTGGTAATTCTGTTCCTGCTGCATAAGCTTGTAAATTTTCAAGACCTGCACTAGCATATAGCATAGTTAAGAACGGCATTACAATCATTCCACCATGTAATCCAAAAAACCATAATAGCGAACAAAGAATTATAAACAATACGAATGTAAATGGACTAGCTCCTAATCCTGTTAGTGGCTTTTGTAACATTGAATATATAAATTGATTTGCACTTCCATAACTAGTTAAAGCAAATAAATATCTAATAATACAGAATAAAAAGGCTATTACAAAAGCAGGTAATAAAGCTGAAAATGATTTCGAAATAGTTGGTGGAACACTGTCTGGCATTTTAATTCCAATATTTTTGTCTTTTATAAACTTGTAAATTGTTGGTACAATCAACGCTACCACCATAGCTGAGAATAAACCAGCTGCACCTAACCACTTAGTTCCAATAGCTGCAGCTACTGTTACAGTAACTTCTCCTTCTTTTCCTACAACACCCATAGGTATTAAAATTAAAAATGATAATAAAGCTATAATTGCTGATATTGTACAGTCTTTTTCTTCTAACTCAAAATTCTCTGAAAGAGCTTTTGCTATTAAAAATACTGCGTATATTGCTAATAAATCTGTTGTCACAGCTGGAGCAAATGAGAAAATTTCTTTTAAATGAGTAGCTTGTACAAAACTTTGATATGGTCCGATTTGTAAGTTAGCTAGTAATGTAAATATAGCACCTACCATAATTACAGGTAATAATATTCCAAATCCGTTACTAATTGCTTTTAAGTATTTGTTACTAGATAATTTTGATGCTAATGGCATTAAAAACTTTTCAATCAAAGAAGTAAACTTTTCCATTATAATCCCTCCATTTATACCTTGTATACATTTACATGTTGCTATAATAAAACCGGTTTTAATTTATAAATAAATTATAAAACATATTTAAAAATGTTTCAAGTACTTTTGGACAAAAGTCCAGTTATTTTTTTATCTACTTTTGGACTTTTGTCCAATTTAATTAATACATATATTATGTTATACTTTTATTGGAGGTGTATGTATGGGACCTATTGAAAGATTAGAATTAAATAAAAACAACCTTACAAAATCAGAAATAGAAATAATGGAATATATAAAGAAAAATCCTATGGATATAGTACAATTTTCTATTATACAAATAGCTGAAAGAGCAAATACATCTAAAAGTGCTGTTATAAGACTTTGTCAAAAAATTGGGTATGATGGATTTTCGGAATTTAAATTTGATATGTCTAGATACTTAGTTTCTAATAATCAGAACAATATTAAAGATAAAGATGAAACCTCTATTAATGCAATAACTTCTAATTATATTGAATACATAAGTAAAATTAATACCTCTATCACACTAGATGAGGTTCATGCTCTAGCAGAAAAGATAAATTCTTCTAATAAAGTAAAAATACTTGGAATAAATAGAACAGGGCTTTCTGCCAATCAACTTAGAATGAGACTTTCTAAGATCGGAATTGATGCTGAAGCAATTACTGATTCTGTACTTATGAGGGATGCTATAACTTTACTTAAAAAAGATGATTTATGCATCATCTTCTCAATTACAGGAAATACTTCTCCTTATTTAGAATGTGCTAAAAGCTTGAGTGATACAGGGTGTACACTAGTTTTAATTACTATGAATCCCAAAAGCATCATTACTAAAGAATGTGATTCTATAATAAGATTACCTCTTATTTCTAAGCAATCAGGATCAAAATTTTTAGACGATCAAGTTATATTCTTTGTATTTATAGAAATAATACTGGCTGAGCTTGCTAATATTACATCTAAAAAGTAAAAGCTGCTGAAATAATATCAGCAGCTTTTTGCTATAGCCCTTCTTTTCTTAATTTCTTTAAAGCTTTCTTTGATCCTCTTTCAATATCCCTTTCAAGTTTTCTATCTTTATAACTTACAAATAATTGATTTAAATCATATCCTTCTGGGTAAAGTTCCTCAGCCTTTAGCTCCAATTTAACCCTTTTATAATTAACCTCAATAAAATCTTTATTATAAAGTACTACAAAATTATTAAATTCATCCCTGCCCTTGTATATAATTGCAGAATCATCCTTATCTAAAAGAAGCACCTTATCTCCAACAGAGAAATCATAATACTTCTCTTCACTTTCTACCTCTTTAACCTTCTTCTTTTTGCTTTCCTTAATACTCTCATAATTATAGTCTTTATTCTCAATATATGTTCTAGTTCTTTCTATAATAGAATCAGAAATCCCCATCTTTTTAGATATATAAAGAGCATTACTATCTCCTGTTTTTCCAATGGTTAGCTTATATAAAGGTTCTAATGTTTCCTTCTTAAACTCCATAGCTGCATTTTCAAAGTCTGGATGGTTGTGTGAGTAATCTTTAATTTCTCCATAATGTGTTGTAGCAACTGTTATACATCCCTTATGATATAACTCTTCTAAAATTGCTATGGCTAAAGCTGCACCTTCATTAGGTTCTGTACCACTTCCTATTTCATCAAATAATAAAAGTGTAGACTTTCCTGATTCCTTTATTATTCTAGCTAAATTTTGTACATGGGATGAAAAAGTACTTAATGCATTTTCAACGCTTTGGTTATCTCCAATGTCAACAAATACATCTTGGAATATACTAATTTCCGTCCCCTCTTTAGCTCCAATATGAAAACCTGATTGAACAGCTAGTGTTAACATTCCTAATGTCTTTAAAACTACTGTTTTTCCTCCAGCATTAGGTCCTGTAATTATTAAAGTTCTATAATCTTTACCTATTTCAAAGTCTAATGGTACTCCATTTTTTATTAATGGATATCTTCCTTTTATAATTTTTGTATATCCATAATCATTAATCTTAGGCTTAATCCCTTGAATGTCTAAGCTATATTTTGCTTTAGCCCAAATAATATCATACTCTGATATTACTTCTACATTCATTTTTAAATCCTTTATTCTTTCATATATCATCTCAGTTAATATGGCTAGTATCTTATAAACCTCCATACTTTCTTCAGCTTGTAATACACTAAGCTCTGAAGTAAACTTTGACACTATATCTGGCTCCATAAAGACTGTTGTCCCTTTTGATGATACCTCGACTATAGATCCAGCTACCTTGTTTTTATAGGCAGCTTTAATTGGAATTGTATACCTTCCATTTCTTTGACTTATAAAAAACTCTTGAATACATTCTTTATTGCTACTATTTCTTAAAAACTTATCTAGCTTTTCTTTTATTTTTCCTTCACAAGTATCAATTTGTTTTCTTATTTTTTTAAGTTCTTTAGAGGCATTTGAATCAACTACAGAACCTCTTATAGAGATATTTATTTCTTCTTCGATATAAGATAAATCACTTATATTTTCTGCATAAGAACATAATGTAGGGGCATATCCTTCCTTGTCCTTTAAGAACATTTTTACTTTTCTGCATCCTCTTAGAAAGTCTGAAACCATTGTTAAGTCTGATGGTTCTAGAACTCCTCCCTTATCCATCTTATCTATAAGAGGAAATATATTGTGTATTCCTTCAAGAGGTAGATGATAAGAAACATCTAAAAGCTTTCTTCCCTCTGAAGTTTCATCTAATCTTCTATTTACCACCTTAAGGTTTGAACTTGGTTCTAATTTATCTATTAATGCTTTACCTAAACCACTAACACAATAAGATTTTACTATTTCCTTTAAATCATAATAATTTAATTTATCTAATGATATTTTATCCATTTCTTAAACCTTCCTTAACTCTATTTAAGTCAACGAACCCCTTGACAGATTTCAATATTTTATAACATTAAAAAAAGCTATGGATACCTCCACAGCTTAAAAATTCAACTCTAATAAGGTAGATATAATACTACCCTAAAGTAAGTTCGTGGACTTGTATCTTAAAATAGTTTTATTAATTCCATGACAAATAAAGGCTTTTATCGCCCTATCTTTAAGAATTAATATTTAAATGTACTACTTTTTGATACTAAACACTCACAAACTTCCCTCGTTTCATTTGAAATCTATCTTGTATTAGTATATTATATTTTTTCTTTTTTGACAATATATAATTAATGCCCTGGTAACACTCCAGGGCATCCTTTACTTTATTTATCCTAACAAATTTAATATTTCATCTTCACTTAGTCTTTTAAACTTCTTCCCATCCATTTCTTTCTCATCCATTAAACTTTCTATAAGCTCCTTCTTATCTTCCTGTAATAATAGAATCTTTTCCTCTATGGTATCTTTAGAAATAAGCTTAACTACCTCTACCACATTCTTTTGGCCAAACCTATGCGCTCTATCTGTAGCTTGATTTTCTATAGCAGGGTTCCACCATGGGTCAAAATGAATAACAACACTTGCTGATGTTAAGTTTAATCCTACACCACCAGCTTTTAAGGATATTAAAAATACATTTATTGAAGGCTCTTCATTAAACTTTTTAACAAGCTCTACCCTTTCTTTGCTGCCTATGCTTCCATCTAAGTATATATAGCTTATTCCATTTTCCTCTAAGTTTTTTTCTATATTTTTAAGTGCTGAAGTAAATTGTGAAAATACTAATATCTTTTTATTTCCTTCAATATAATTATCTAATAGCTCCATTAATGCATTTATCTTTCCACTTCCACCATTATAATCATCCATTATTAAAGATGGGTCCAAGCACACCTCTCTAAGCTTTGTAATAAAGGTAAGCATATTAATGTTGCCCTTAGATGACTTTAGCTTTTCCTTTATCTCCTTTACGTAAGACTTATAAATAGACTTTTGCTTTGTTGTCATATCTACCAAGTACTTTTTTTCAATCTTTTCTGGCAACTCATCTAATACATCCTCTTTTACCCTTCTTAAAATAAATGGAGTAATTAAAGACTTAAGTTCCTCTGTATTTTTATTTTGTATAAACTTTACTTTAAATCTTTCTTTTGTAAATAAAAAACCTGGCATTACAAAATCAAATATTGACCACAGTTCAATTAGGTTATTTTCAATTGGAGTTCCTGTTAATGCAAAGTTACATTTTGAGTTTATTTTCTTTACAGAAAGTGTAGTTTTTGAGGTTGGATTTTTTATATTTTGTCCTTCATCAATAATGCAATAATCAAACTGTAGTTTTTCATATTCCTTTTCATCATTCTTTAGGGTTCCATAGGTTGTTATAAGCACATCATACTTTTTAATTTCACTTAATATCTTATCTCTTTGAGCTTTTGTTCCGTGAACTAAACCAACCCTTACATTAGGAGCAAACCTTTCAAATTCATCCTTCCAATTATATAAAACAGAGGTTGGCGTTATAATTAAGGTTTTTTTGCTCCTTTTAGAAAGAACAAAAGTTATTACCTGAATGGTTTTTCCAAGGCCCATATCATCTGCTAGTATTCCTCCAAAGCCTAACTCTGAAAGCTCATTTAACCACTTAAACCCTTCTTTTTGATATTTTCTTAATGTTCCATTAAAGGATTTTGGGGTAACTGACCTTTTAAAGTCATTATTAACTAGCTTTTGAACAATTTTTTGCAGAACATCTCCACCTTTAATAAAATTTAATACCCTAAGTTTTTCTTGAAGGTATAAGCTTTTGTTCTTATCTATATCTATTTCAAGCCCTAATTTATCTTCTGATAATTCTCCAATTAGATTTAAGAACTCACAAACTCCTGGATCTTCTAAATCTAAATATCTATCCTTACTTTTGTAAAATCTTTCACCTTTTTTCATAAATGCAATGGCACTATTTAATTCTTCAATTGTAAAATCACCAACTTCATAATTTAATCTATAAAAGTTATCAAATTCTATTATGGATGAATTAATGAAGCTACTATCTAATATTTGAATATCTTTAAATTCCTTTGAAAACTCAACTTTTCCTACAGTTTTTAATAACTTAACCCCTGTTGTTAAAAGGTCAAACTCTTCACTGCCTATATAAAAATAATCTTTTTCTCTTTTTATAAATCCTACCTTTTCTAATTTTATATCTATTAAACTTTCCTTCTTTAAATCTCTTAAAAAGCTTTTATCATTTTTATCTTTAATTAAGTCTATTATATAACCACAATAATCAATTTTTACATTGCAGTAAATTTCCTTTCCAACTTTGTATATTCTAAATGTAGGTTTAGACATATCTCTTAAGAACCTTCTTGTTCCATCATCTAATACAACATTCTTCGTAATACTTTTCAAGTCTGAAAGAAGATTATTTAAAGACTTTAAGTTCTTCTCATACTTTATCTCGTTGTTTTTTATAAATAATTTGTGATAAGGAAGATATGTTTCCATAGCCTTCTTACGGGGAAGATAAATATCCCTATCATAAAACATTACATCTCCATTATTAGATAATAAAATAGGAAACTTCTTTTGGGATCTTAATATAAAACTATCATTATCAGCTCTTATTGTAAGAGATAGAGGAACATTCTCCTTTTTTACTTTAGATTCATAGGTTATAAAGTCATAATTAAAACTTATTTTTCTTTCATTTAATAATGAAAGGAACTCTCTTAAATCATTTCCTTTTAAATTTAAGAATCTATCACTAATCCTTTCCTTATGACTTTTTAAAAATTCTATTATTTTTGTATCATCTTCACTAAAAAAGTCTCTTTTAGAATCATAAGTAAATAAATCATTAAATATAATTTTATCTTTTTCCAAGAAATCTTTAAGAGATGTAATTAAATGAGTAGTGGATTCCCCTATTCTAAACTCACACTTATATGTATTAACTTCATTTAACATGCTACATTTTATTGATATATGTAACTTTAAATTTCTCCTATTTATAACTTCTTCACTTCTTTTATTTGTATTTAAAGTTTTAGATTTTCCAACAAGATAAAAGGCTAGATTAGTAGCTATAATATGCTTACAAACATAGTTTCTAATATGTCTTCTATTTTCTATGAAGGTATCGCAGGAGCACTTTGTATCTAATACCTTATTAGTTTTCATATCAACCTTAATATGCGTGCTATAATCTTTATTTTCGCTATTCACTTTTCCATATATGTGATAAATATTTTCTATTTTCTTACCCTTAAGGTCTTTTACTCCTTTAGCTTTAAGTATGGAAGTTCCCCCTTCTCTACTAAAGCTTGAACTAAACTTCATAACATTATCTCTAACAACTTTAATATCCATTACTCCTCACCTCCAATAGCATATTTTATCATAAATATTCCACTTAAACTAGAAAGGAAGAGTACTTTACCCTTCCTTTAAGCATTTATCAGGATCTAATTTTATAATCTTCCACTTTCCATTCTCTTTTACATATTGCGAGACTTCTATATCATAATCATTAGTTAAAATATAAAATTCTATTCTATAATCTTTATTATCTGTTCCCTTAAAATAAATATTTTTTACGTATCCTTCAGTACTCACCTCATAAATTTCTTTAACAAGCTTACACCAACCACCATATTCAATTTCAACTTTAGATTTCCCATCATAGCTCCAACCATGATATGGTGCGCAAAGGTATTCCTCTAGTGATATACTTATATCTTTTATTTTAAATACACCATCCTCATTAGAAAGCTTTATAAAGCCATAGTAATATACAAAGTTTGCAACATTCTCTTTTGATCCTTGTATAGTCTCAATTTCAAAGAAATACTTCATTTCATTCTCTGGGTTATTAACGATTCTAAACTTAATTAGATTTATGTGTAGAATATTTAAAAAGGAGTTTTCATAAGCTTTAAAGCTTACTTTTTCCTTGTATTCTTTTGTGAAAAACTCATATGCTATTCTATAAGGTTCTCTCCACCTGCCTATAGTACCACAACCAGCACCCTTATCCCTTTCAACGTTAGCAGCTTCCCTGAGAACTGAAAAATAATTAATTATTGTATTATTAGGAGTTATTAAATAATTGTCTGGAATAACTACTTTTTCATCAGTACCTCCATATTCATTTAACAACTCTTCTACTTCACTTGATGTATTTAAAATTGGAAGCTTTGAAGGTCTAAAGTATTTCTCATAGTCAGTTGTATTTATAACTTCCTTATCTTGCTGCTTAGACTCCTCATTTTGAAATAAAACGCCTCCAGCTATTAATTTAATTTTCTCATGCCTCCACCTATGATGTCCAAATACTGATATTATAATAAAAATTATGGCTATAAATATGAATATCTTATTCTTCCTTACAAATGTAATCATAATTACTCCTTTTATAATGATTCACTATAATATTTATTAAATAAAAAAGAGAAGTTGACATCAACTTCTCTTTTTATAAATTAATTATTACAACTTTTTATATAAAGGGGTATAATTTTATAAAATTTACTTAGTTAAGGATTGTTTCTTTTTAGCAAATACTCCTACTGCTAATCCTGAAACTAATAATATTATTACTATTGGTAAAACAGTAGTTTCATCTCCAGTTTTACTTGGATTACCACTTTCACTACTATCAATAATTGGCTTATTAGTATCTTCTGATGGTTTTTCAGAATTATTACCATTATCAATGCTTCCTTCATCAAAGCTTGATTTATCAACTAAAACATAAGAAGTTTGAGCTGGAATCTTAACCTTTGATCCTTCAATTGTTGCTAACTTCTCTATACCAGCATTATTTTGGTCCACTACTACAACCCAACCCTCTCCTGGTAAAGTTACTTCTTTTGCCTCCTTATTCGCATTAAACAATACTGCTATCTTATCCCAAGAATCTCCTATATTTGTCCCATCTAAAGTATAAGCAACTACATTCTTATCATCTACATCTATGAACTTAAGATTATCTTGAATATCTTTGGCAGAATTCATTCTAAATGATTTATGTGATTTTCTAAGAGAGATTAACCCTTTATAGTAATTATTTAAATCACCATATTCAACCTTTCTCTCCCAGTCTATTTTGTTAACGCTATCTGGAGCGTTATAACTATTCTCGTTAAGACTTCCATCTGGGTTAACCTTAGTTCTAGCGAACTCTTCTCCTGCTTGCATGAACGGAATTCCCTGAGAAGTATATACTATTGCAGCTGACATTTTATTCATTAATAGTAGTTCTTCTTCTGATGCATTTGGATTAGTAGTTTGAAGTTTGTCCCATAAAGTTAAGTTATCATGAGCTGATGCATAGTTAATTGTTTGATATGGTTGATTAGCCCATGCCTTGGTTCCATTTGCAACCTTACTATAATCTATTTGTTGATTTTCAGTAGATGCCACTATACCAAACTTAATGGTTTCTTCAAATCCTTGACCACCATTTACAAATGCAGGTGCAGTAGCTGTGAATACATGACCTTTTATACCATCTCTTATATCATCGCTAAAAGCTGCTATTTGCATATTTCCATACTTAGTTGTGTTAGCTTTAATAGCCGCTTCTTCTAAAGATAATGGTGACTCTCCACCTGTCCATCCCTCACCATACATAAGTATAGTTGGATCTATCTTATCAAGTTCTGTTCTAATTTGTTTCATTGTTTCAATATCATGTAATCCCATTAAGTCAAATCTAAATCCATCAATATGATACTCACTTGCCCAGTAAACTACAGACTCAACAATTAACTTTCTAACCATTGAACGTTCTGAAGCTGTTTCATTACCACAACCTGATCCATTAGAGAAACCACCTTGTGAATTTTGTCTATAGTAGTAATCAGGAACTGCTAGGTTTAAATTAGAATCTAAAGTAGCACCTGTATGATTATAAACCACATCCATAACCACTCTAATTCCTGACTTATGCAATTCTTGAACCATTTTCTTAAATTCTTTTATTCTTATTTCTCCAGCATATGGATCTGAAGAATAAGACCCTTCAGGAACATTATAATTTTGAGGATCATACCCCCAGTTATATTGTTTTGTATCTAATTTTGTTTCATCTATTGACCTATGGTCAAATGTTGGAAGTATATGAACTGTTGTTACTCCTAACTCTTTCAAGTGGTCAACACCAGTTTTTACATCACTTCCTGGAATAGTTGTACCTGCTTGCCATACTCCATTATATTTTCCCTTATACTCCAAAGTAATACCTGATTTTTCATCTATTGAAAAATCTCTAATATGCATTTCATAAATAATAGAGTCTGTTGGGTCTACTAATTCTGGCTTAGTATCATTTTCCCATCCTTCAGGATTTGTTGATGCTAAGTCAAGAACCATTCCTCTATTACCATTTACCCCTACTGCCTTTGCATATGGGTCAGTAACTTCATTAATATTTCCATCAATTGTTACTAGATAGTTATAATACTCTCCATTTAAATCTCCTGATTTTTCAACATACCATGTACCATTTTCACCCTTATTCATAACTATTGTTTCTTCAGCACCATTTGTATAGTTATTGCTATTCTTACCATATAAAGCAAGCTTAACTTCTGTTGCTGTTGGTGCCCATAAAACAAATCTTGTTTTATCCTTATAATAATTTGCTCCTAAGGAACCAGAATAAGTATATATATCAGCAAATTCTTTACTATCATATATCTTACCTAATGAAAGTTCTTTACTATTAAATCCTTCTATGGACAATTGATATTTAGAATTTAGATCTAAGTTTTCTCTTACCTTAATAGTACCTTCCATTAAATTATCCTTTACTGTTACACTTTCAATTTCAACATTACTATTACCTTTTTTTAAACCGACTTTATTTAATATATCTTTTGAAGGTAACTTAAGGTTAGTTTTAAAAGTTATATCTTTTAGAGTGTCAATTTTTGCAGATGTTATTTTAGGGTCCTTTACTACATCCTTTTCTGAATAATATATAGTACCTTCTCCCTGTACAACATAAGCATTAATTAATCCATCATTATTAGCATAAACCTTATTTATAAATCTATCTGATTCCCAATCCTTTTGAGACCAGTCTGATTTCCTTATAATAAAACCTATCTTATCATCTGTACCTACATTATTATATGCCATTGTACTTACTCTTCCAAAATCACTTTCAACAAAAGGATATCCTTGTCCATCTTTGCTACCAATCCATCCCCAAACATCCCAATCAGTATAGTTGCCATCAAATCTGAAATAATTAAGATTTACTGTAACCTTATCAAAATCTGTTTTGATATTACGTTCTGTTAATGCTGGCTCTGAAGCATTTTGATTTACTACTACTTCTGTATCGCCTTTACTTAGTTCTACAAACTTATCATCATTGAATACCTTCTCCGCCCAGTCATTTCCCTGAACACTCTTTCTAATGATAAACCCTAATTTTTCAGCATCTTTACTAGTCTCAATAACTGCAAATTTACCTTCATTATCCTCACCAATAAAGTCTACTCTCTTACCTTCTTTACCTTGCTCCCAAACCCATAGGTTCCATCCATCATAGATAGCATCCTCTCTACTATAACGGATTTTTACAAAAACTGATTCATTTTCAGGTGAAGCACTTGCAAAAATAGGTATTCTGATTAACGACGCAATAAAAACGATTACAAGTAACCACGAGAAATATTTCCTCTTTTTCAACTTTATCATCCCCTTAATTTTACTATCAAACTCATTTTACTTGCTTTAAGTAACTGTGTAAATTATTCCCACAGCAGCATCCATGTATAAAATTCTACTAAGATATAGATTTTATGTCCTGTTTGTGAAAGTGAATGATCTTTAGGATTACTTTAAAGTTTTATTATCTACTTTTTCCTCAAGTATTTCTCACTTACAATTTTTTAAAGAATAAAAAAAGAAGGCCCTAGCAAAAATAGACTAGAGTCTTCTACTACTTTTTTATATTTAAAATTCTGCTTTAAGTAATTTAGTATATCTATTTTGTATCATTTTAAATACTGGAATACCTACTATTGTAATAACTACAAATTCACCTAATGCCACTTCTCCTATAGTTATCCACAATGGTGCTCCTACAGTTATATTTAACATCCATCCAATAATTAATCCATTAAATATTGTTGGCCATAATGAAGCTATAACTAGAGAAGCTTTGTTTTTTATATATTTTGCTGTTAAGCTTATAGCTCCAACACTTATAAATGTTGCTAAAGTCCCAAAAATAACATCCATTGTTCCATTTGGTCCAAGCAAGTTAGCTATGAAACATCCTAGAGTTAATCCCCCTATGTAGAAAGGATCAAAATATGCTAATAATACTAGAATTTCAGATACCCTAAACTGAAAATTCCCATAGCTTATTGGTGCAAGTGCAACAGTTAATAATGCATATAAAGCTGCAATTACTGCTGTTCTTACAAGTCTTTTTGTTTTTAATTCATTTGTCATAATAACTACTCTCCCATTCTTCGAGAATTAGTTCAAGCCATGCAAAACAAAAAAGTCGTAGAAGAAATTCTTCCACGACAATAAAAAGCAATATAAATCCTATGCTTTGTTGCCGTAGTTTTGTTTATTGACAGGAGGCTCACGAACTGTCTCTATTTAATTTACTTAAATAGTATATATCAACTAATTTATAAAATCAATACTTTGTGCTCTTTGTTTTCTAATTATTTGATTCATATAATATTTGTCCATCCTTATTATATACATCTACAAGTTCTCCTCTATACTGCTGATCTAAATCAGTAAAATTAACCTCTGTCGCTTTGCCACTAACTAAAGAATACTTGTACTTATTACCTAAATTATCTACTATATTTACTTGTATTTCATAATTTGAATTCCTCTCTACATTTTCTTCCATAGAAAGATTATTATTAGTACCTACATCATTAATTACAAACTCCTTTGATGAAATGACCTTATTATTCTCAAGAATATCAACTGTATACTTATCTATATGAATTTCATTTGAAACCCCATCCTGATAGCTCCCTAATAAGTAAGATATATTAGTTTCTAAGTTTCCTTTTAGTTTTAAAATTTCATTTCTATAGCTAATGGAACCATAATAATTAATAATTTCGCTCATACTTCTATCATAATTAAATAAGCCTTTAGCATTTTCAAGTTTCTCTGTATTTCCATTCTTAATAATTAAATATGAAGAAGGATCATAATTATTTAAAAGAAACATATCTATAGTTCCAGTAAAATTAACTCCATCTCTCTCAAGTTTATAATCCTTATTATTTATTCTATATATGACTTCAGTGGTATCTGTCATTTCTTTTAACACTAGGCTTATTTTATATGTGCATTTTAGTGAAGTTAAGTCCTCATTAATCATTTCAACATTACTTTCACTTATAAGAGAGTTATAATCTTCTGCTTGAAATCTAATACTGTTTAGCTCCCCACTTAAACCATTTATATAATTATTATTACTATCTATTTTTTTATTAAGCTTAACTATATAACTTAATGAAATAATATTTATACAGATAAGAATCCCTATTATAATTTGTAAAGCATATTTTTTCATATTTTCCACTACCCCCGATATTTTAGTTTAATTGTATAATATAGGAAAGTATTATGCAACCAAAAAGGTGGGGTGATATTTATCTTTCTCGTTCCGTCGCTAGCTCCAAGTCACAGAAAAATAAATATCTATTCCTCCACATACTGAAGGTAAGGAAAATGTAATAATACCTTTGATTTATAGCTAATTAAAATTTTATAATTTCCTAAACGTCAAAAAAGAGAAATTGCAAAACAATTTCTCTTTTCAATATAATAATTAATTCATGAATGTTGGTATATCAAATTCAAAGGCTACTCCACACTTTTCTAAATATGGTGCCATTATTCTAGCTTGTTTTTCTGCCCAAGCTATATCTGAAGCATATTGATGCCATCCAATACTTGTAGAACTCATATTCCATCTCATCTTATATAATGTATTTTGATTATATTTAGTACTATTTATATAGTTTTTACTTATCCAACTAGCCCCCTCTGAAATTGCTAGTTCTGGAGTAAACCACCCTTGTTTATATGCATATTCTGATCCACCTCTTAATGGATCACTATCAATTGCTCCTACACCATACATATTATAAACAACTCTTGGTTCAACTGGAACGCCATCAACTTCTGTTACTAATACACCATTTGATAGTGTTGATGTACCATTACCTGTTTCAAGTCTAGCATGGGAAAGAAGATACATTATATTTACATTGTACTTTTTAGCACCTTCCAAGAATGCATTACCTTTTCCAGATAAAATTCCTCTTCCTTGTATAACTTCATTAATTACAGACATAGGAAGTCCATCTACATAGTTTAGCTTCATAAACATATACTTACTAACATCATTTATAAAGTTACTTGGATTCATATAATATTTAATATCTTCAAGAGAAGCATTAACCCACTTCCCATCCTTTTGGACCATGTTTAACTTAGGGAATTGTAACTCAGCAAATTTATCTACAGTTAATCCATAGTTACTTGCTCCAGTACTTATATTAATATACTTTGAACTTACATATGCAGTATTATCTTTGTATTTTATTTTGTACCAACCATTTTCTTCGCCAACAATTTCCACTATATGATTAAGAGTTACTGTACCCTTTATAGTATGGCTTGTCCCAGCACCACTTCTAACATTTAGGTTAGATACATTAACAGATCCAACAGATATAACCTTTAGATTTTCTTCTGGTTTTTCATCAGGTATCTGTGGCTTGTCTTCTGGAACACTTGGAACTTCTGGAGTTACAGGTGGTACTACTGGAGTAGTTGGTTTTTCATCTACTAGCCTTACATAATCTTTACTTACAAAACCAGTTTTATCTTTAAAATTGATTTTATACCAATTACCCTCACTACCTATAATATCTACTTTTGTTCCATCAACTAAATATCCCAATACAATAGAATTAGTATTCGCTGCTGACCTAACTCTTAAGTTGCTTCCTGTATTATACACTTCACCTTTTTTTACAACTACTTCAGGTTTATTATCAGGTTTTTCTTGTGTATTATTATCGTTACTTGATGTTTTAATTGTTACGTAGTCCTTATGTACATACCCATATCCTGAACCATACTTTATCTTGTACCAACTTCCATTAGTATCAACTATCTTTACAGCTGAGCCATGATTTAATACTCCTAGTATCTTAGTATTTGTACTAGCTCCTGCTCTTACCCTTAATCCATCTGTTGCATTTACAGTTCCATTCTTTTCTGTAACAGTGGAACCATTATTATTATTTGCTGAATTATTGTTTTGAGATCCTGAACCTGTTGACCCAGTAGATCCTGAAGAAGTTACTTTTATATAATCCTTATGTACATACCCATATCCTGAACCATACTTTATCTTATGCCAACTTCCATTAGTACCAACTATTTTAACAGCTGAGCCATGATTTAATACTCCTAGTATCTTAGTATTTGTCCCAGCTCCTGCTCTTACTCTTAATCCATCTGTTGCATTTACAGTTCCATCTTTTTCAGTAACAGTGGAACCACTATTATTATTGGATGAACCAGTTGATCCATTAGATATTTTTGTTATGTAATCTTTATGAGAATATCCTGCTTTCCCATTGAAGTTAATTTTATACCAATCTCCACTTTCACCAGTTATTTCAACCTCTTGTCCACTTAAAAGGTAGCCAATAGTTAAAGAACTAGTGCTTGGAGCTTGTCTAACTCTAAGGTTGCTTGTAATATTATTTACTTTTCCTTTAGTTATGTTAGTATTTGTAGCAGATTCAGTTGTTTTAATAAGTTTAATATATTTACCATGTACAAATCCTGTTTTATTACCATAACTTATATTATACCAATCTCCACTTTTAGAATTGATTTGTACAACTTCCCCATCTTTTAGCATTCCAATTTTGGCTGAAGTTGAACTAGCAGCTTGTCTAACATTTAGCCCTACTCCACCTGTGTTATATACCTGTCCCTTTTGAACTAATCTAGATGCTTTAGACAAAGTACTAACTTCTATATATTCCTTTGACACATATGCTTCATGTCCTTTAAAGTCAATTCTATACCATTCTTCAGTTTCACCCTTTATATTAATTACTTCACCATTTACTAAATATCCTATAACTGTTGATCGTAAGCTTGCACCTTCTCTTACTCTCAAATTACTATTAACGTTTACAACTTTTCCTTCATATGAATCATTTAAATTCATAATACTTTCTATATCTAAAATATTATCATTAGTTAATTCAGTAGCAGCTACAGAACTATTAGCTAATGACATTCCTCCTGAAAAAGTTGCACTAGCTAAAATTATTTGTAGTATTTTTTTCTTATTCATACAAAATACTCTCCTTAATAACTATATTGTAATTATTTATCGAATATTATCACTCTTATTTTACATTATATACTAAGTTATCCATCATTCCTATATACTTTGATAAATTTAGTAAAGTTTATTCGTAGTTTATTATATATCTCAATCACTAAATTATTTACTTGAATTTTATTAATATAAAATCAATTAATATTTCATTAAAGTTTTTATAAAAGCTAGCTTGATTTATTTATCAAACAGGCTTATACTGTAAATAAATGGATATCTATTTCAATATAAGCTATTCCTAGCTATAAAAATTCTTTAAATGACATTTCAAAAATTAACTCGAAAATTACATCTAAGTGTTACCTACAAACTTTTACCTGAATTTTATTAACATAAAAAATATTAATTAAATTAGGAGGCGTATTAATAATGAGAAAAAACTTCTTTAAGAAAGTTTTTTGTCCATGCATCATGATACTATCTCTCTTGTTACCTATGTCTTTAAAAGTTAATGCAGCAACTTCTACTGGTTCTTTTGGTGCTGGAGTAGGAATTAAAAATTGGCCAACCCAAGTAAATGCCCCATATGTAGATATGGTAGATTGGGTAACGCAACAAGGCTATTATGTAGGCGAAGATACTGGAGGACCTGCGAATTTAAGTAAATTATCCCAAGACACAGGAATTAAATTCTTTAACTTAGCATTTATTCAGTCTACTGGTTCAGTATCTAATGGCAAGGTTAATTGGGGATGGGGTGGATACTCTGTTTTATCTGAAGGTAAGATAGATTCTCAATATGATGCAATTAAACAATCTTTAAGAGAATTAAGATTACTAGGTGGAGATGCTACAATCTCTTTTGGTGGAGCTAATGGAGTTGCTTTTTGGCAAACATCTCAAGATATTGATGTTTTATATAACACTTATCTTGATATTGTAAATGGATATGGTTTAACAAGAATAGATTTAGATGTAGAAGGTGGAGCTCAAAACAAACAAAATAATATTGCTAATGCAAAAGCAATAAAGAAGTTACAAGATGAAACAGGAGTTGAAGTTTCTTTAACTCTACCTGTTCTTCCATCAGGACTTACACAAACACAATTAGATGTTTTAGAAGCTTATCTATCTAATAATGTAAACTTAAAATACATTAATATAATGGCAATGTGCTATGGAAGTGGAGTACTACAACCTAATGAAAACTATGGTACAGCTTCTGTAAGAGCCATGGATTCTACTAAAAATCAAATAAAAGATTACTACAAAAAATATGCAAACACTACTCTATCAGATTCAGAGGCTTATGCTAAATTAGGTGTAACTGTTTCTATTGGATATGAAAGTGGTTCAGACCCTATATTTACTCCAGCATGGTCTGAACTTGTTGCTAATCATGCAAAAGCAAATAATATAGGAATGACTTCATATTGGTCATTAAATAGAGATGCACTACTTGATAATAATTCAGGAATTTCTAGTCAATATGAACATTCTAAAATTTTTGCAACATTTGGATCTTCTCAAGTTGATCCAAGCAATACCTTACCTGTAATCTCAGGAGTTGCAGACAAACAACTTCTAATTGGTGATAGCTTTAATCCATTAGATGGTATAACTGCAACTGACAAGGAGGATGGAGATTTAACTAATAAACTAATTGTTAGTGGCTCTGTTGATACTACAAAGGCTGGAACTTACACAATTACTTATGCTGTTACTGATAGCAAAGGTGGAAGCGCTATAGCTTATTCAAAGGTTACAGTAATAGATACATCTATCCCTGTATATGACTCATTAAAAATTTATCTTTCAGGGGATATTGTAATATACGAAGGTGTTCAATATAAAGCAAAATGGTGGACATTAGGAGAAACTCCAGGGGCCTCACAATGGGGGCCTTGGGAAAAAATAAGCTAATCTATATCTCTACCACTTATAATTTTAGAGGGTGCATCACTTTTGGTGAGCACCCTCTATTTAAATACAAACACTTATATATCTAATAAATTTTCCCTTTGATACCTTACATCTATCAATAATTTTGAATCCAGCATTATATACAAATTCATCCATCTCTTCAAAGGTAACTAAAATTAATTTATCTGCTATTTTCCTTGCAGAATTTATAATATCCATCTGCTCATTAGGTCTTATTGGTGTAAATAGTCCATAAGGTAGGTCTATTATTGCTACATCAAATTTCTCTTCTATATCCTTAATATCCATCCCTTTAACAACATCATTATAACCAAAGAACTCTAAATTTCTTCTAGCATTACTACAAATTTGTCTATTAATATCAAAACCTTTAATATTAAATCCCATGGACATCCCTTCTATAACAACAGTTCCTACTCCACAACAAGGGTCCACCATTTTTATATTGAAGTCATTTCTTCCAGCTATATTCACTAAGGCTCTTGCTAGTTTTACCCCTAATGAATTTGAATATGAGTAAGGCTTTTTATCATGAATATGCCATTCAAAGTCGTTCTTTTCATATTCACCAAAATACCACCTATTCCCCATTTTGCTAATTCCAATTCTTACTCTAGGGTTATGAATATCAGATTCACCAGTTATAACAAAACCAACAGCCCTTAAACTATTTAACCTCTCTTCATATGTAGTGTTCTTCTCTTCTGCTTTAACATAAACAACCTTAAAATCATCATAAGATAATTTTTCTTCCTTTATCATATGACAAATTTCTTCTACACTATCTCCTTCATAAATAACTTTTAAAGCTTCTTTTATAAATGGACTTCTTGAAGGATCAACCCATATATCAGAGAAAAAATACTTTCCTTCTATGTCATCCTTAAATAAAGACTTCATTTCCATTTTATATAATTCCTTTTCATAAGGAGGATAGTTTGCAACATATAGATACTTTTTATCATCTGTATTTATATTTCCTAACATGTAATACTTTCCTTTCAATAACTTAGATTAATCTAAGTATAACATAACTATAGTCCAAATACAGGTAAGCTTAAATCCCTTTCGTAAATTCCCATAGCTCCCCTTAGAAGATACATATATGAAATCACTCCAAATATATTTCCTAAATTAATATCTTCATCAGGACTAAGTGAGAAATCTATTTCACCATTATTAAATTTTTCTACTAAATGCCCATACCTAGCAAAACCTATATCAAAAAGAATACTTCTTGCTATCACTGCTAAATAAGCAGATTGTAAAGCAGGTACATCTGGGTCTGGCAAGTTTTCTGATGTATTCTCATATTTACTATAAACTAGGTTTATACTTTCAATAGTTGATATATATGATAAAACATCTGACACTATAAATACTAAATTTCCATATAGTTGCAGATCTAAAAGCCTCAATGTTTCTACATCTTCATCTGTAAGATTATAAAAGTTATTGTTTTCCACCTTGCCTCTCCTAAAGATTACTACCTACTTATTAATATAGCCTTGCTTCTTTTCTTTGTGATAAAATTATAAAAGACGTGCAGCAATAAGGACGCACGTCTAGAATTAAAGTTCTACTCTCTTATATATATTAACTGTTACTAAATAAGATATATACATTATCAATATTGTAACCAACATAATTAGCAAAAACAATATATTCTTATTTAATAAATTTATGTTTATATCACTTAATAGCTCAGGTAATTTCATTATAAACATAAGTGGTAAAAGTGTAAGAAGGATTACGACTATCTTACCCCTTTCAGGACCTATTATTGTTACAATAGGAGTTATTATTCCTACTAATACACTTCCAAGTACAAGAGCTGATATTATAACACTTTCCACTGATATATATGGGCTTCCCTTTAGCAATAATGCAACTATGCTCATAATTGAGATAGAAAGTAATATTCCTATTGCTCCAAACACATACCTAGATAAAATATATTCATTTACCTTTATTGGTAGTGCTCTTACAAGATTATCTATATTGCATGCTTTCTCTCTTCCAACTGTAATATTTGTAAATGCTATAACTATTATTCCAACAGCATATGTAGCCATCTCTGGAATTACAAAGGGTATAAGTACACTTATTCCAATCATAGCTAAAAAAGTTTTATTTAATGAAAACAAATTTTCAAATTGCATTTTAACAAGACTTATAACATTACGCATTTTCATCACCTCTAGTATAAAATAATAAAATATCTTCTAAAGTGGCCTTATCATAAACCACTTCTTTACCAAATATGTCGTAAGCTTTATTCTTATCAGATGTCATCCCCTCAAATCCATACCTATTTATTTTTATTCCTCTTAAAATCTTCTCAGATTCTATGTCTAAAAGCTCAGTTTTTCCTCTTATAATGGCATGCTCTTCTAATATTTCATCTTTTATTCCAGTTAAAATTATTCTACCTTCATAAATCATAACTATATAATCTGCTGTCTTTTCTAAATCAGATGTTATATGAGTAGAATAAAAAACTGTTGCTTCCTCTCTTTCAATATGCTCCTGAAGCATTTCTAACAATTCACTTCTAACCCTTGGATCTAGGTTAGCAGTTGGCTCATCCATAATAATTAGCTTTGGATGATGAGATAAGGCAATTATAAGTTCAAACTGTTTTTTCTGTCCCTTTGAAAGATCTTTATATACCTTATTTTCATCTATTCTAAACTTACTTATATACTTTTTATATAAATCTTCATCCCATTTTTTATAAAAATTACTCATGTACTTTTTTATATTCTTTACCTTAACAGTATCAAGGAAACCTGCTTCATCCCCAACATAACCAATTTCACTTTTATAAGCGAAGTAGTCTTGTATATCATTATTAAAAACCTTTATGATTCCAGAATCCATCTTGAGCATATTCATTATTAATTTTATTGTTGTAGTTTTACCTGAACCATTCGGCCCAATAAAACCTGTTATATATCCACTTTCAATTAACAAATCATCTATAGAGAGCTGAAAGTTCCCTCTTCTCTTTTTAACTCCTTTAAATTCTATAGCTTTCATAAAAATTACTCCTCCAAAAATAAACTTTTAAATATTTCTAAGCATTCATCTAATGTTAATCCAATAGCTTTAGCTTGGCTAATAGCATCATCTAACTTACTTTCTATTTCACATATAGCTGCCTCCTTAAGTCTGTCAGAATTACCTTCTGATACAAAGGTTCCTTTTCCAGCTACTGTTTTTATAAAACCTTCTTTTTCAAGTTCTTCATATGCTCTTTTAGTTGTTATAATACTTACCTTCAAATCTTTTGCTAGCATTCTTATTGAAGGTAAAGCTTCACTAGGCTTTAATTCGCCATTTAATATCTGATTTTTTACTTGACTAGAAATTTGTTCATATAATGGAACTGATGAAGAATTACTAATTAATATATTCATTTTTCCTCCTAAAGTGTATATACTCTCTATATACAGATAATAACACCTATATACACAACAGTCAATAATAATATAAATTTTTTATATTTTTCCACATTATGTATAATTTTTTAAATGAGAAATGTTTCAAAACTTAGTAATATAAGATTAAATTTTGCTGTTTGAACACTTTACAGGACAATAAATTCCCTTATAGGTAACAATTACAGTTTTACTTTTTTAATTATCTCCGTTATATTTAAGTTAGTAATTTAAGAACTTTTGCATATAATAAAACCACGTAACAAAATTTTTACGGGAGCTAGATTTTATGAAATTAAAAACGCATTTATTTATAGCAAAAAAGATAATTAATAATAACAAGGATAATGTTTTATTAAAATATTACTCACCATTTTTTTATCTTGGAACAATATTACCCGACTTGATTGCTTCTTATAAAGTTCATCCACATTACTTTGAAGAATCATCAGATTATATTTATAATAAAATAGAAAAAATTTCAAACTCTGGTAAACTTAATATATTTAATTCTATAAGAGCAGGTATAGTAGTTCATTATTTATGTGATTTCTGTTGTCATGCACATATAAGGGGAAACTTCGATTCATTAAGAAAACATCTTAAATACGAAAATGAATTAGAAAAGTTTATACTTGATGGGAAAAGTAGCGAATTGGCGATTGATAATATAAACACTGAAAATTCAAATATATTATACGAACCAGAAACTTTGAATTCTTATATTATTGAACAAATTAAATCATATAGACTTGGAGACCCTAGTTATAGCTGGGATTATACAAATGCTACAGAGGTATGCTCTACTGTATTTAATTCTTTATTTAATCTTTGTACATCTTATAGCATAATTTATAGAAAACTAGCCTTCACTAATTAAATAAAATGGATAGTAACTTTTTAAGTAGGAATAAAGCAAAAAAAAACACCAACATTAGTGGTGTTTTTTTTATATTCTTATTACTTTTTAGTCTTAATTATTTAACTGTCATTCCATTTTTGTCCTTTAACAAAACATCATGTGCTCCACCTTCAACTATACTTGTAGAAGAAACTAAAGTTATCCTTGCCTTTTCTTGAAGCTCCTGAATAGTTAAAGCTCCACAATTGCACATAGTAGATTTAATTTTTGCTAAGGTAACCTCTAAGTTACCATGTAAGTGTCCTGCATATGGAACATAGGAATCTACTCCCTCTTCAAAAGAAAGCTTGTTTGCCCCACCCATGTCATATCTTTGCCAATTTCTTGCTCTTGCAGAACCTTCTCCCCAATATTCCTTCATATAGTTACCATTTATAATTACTTTATTAGTTGGACTCTCTTCAAATCTTGAAAAATACCTACCAAGCATACAGAAATCTGCTCCCATGGCAAGAGCTAAAGTAATATGATAATCATGAACTATTCCACCGTCAGAACATATTGGTATATAAATTCCTGTTTCTTTATAATATTCATCACGTGCCTTTGCAACCTCAATTACAGCTGTAGCTTGTCCTCTTCCAATACCTTTTGTCTCGCGAGTGATACATATAGATCCTCCGCCTATACCTATCTTTACAAAATCTGCCCCTGCTTCAGCTAAAAATCTAAAACCTTCTCTATCTACTATGTTCCCAGCTCCAACCTTTACCTTATCACCATATTTTTCACGTATAAAGGTAATAGTTCTCTTTTGCCATTCAGTAAATCCTTCAGATGAATCTATACAAAGAATGTCTGCTCCTGCATCTATTAATGCTGGTACTCTTTCTTCATAGTCTCTTGTATTAATTCCGGCACCTACAACAAATCTCTTTTGTTCATCTAAAAGTTCATTTGGATTTTCTTTGTGAGAATCATAGTCCTTTCTAAAAACAAAAGCAACAAGCCTTTGCTCATCATTTAATATTGGAAGTGCATTAAGTTTATTATCCCAAATTATATCGTTTGCCTCACTAAGACTTATTCCTTCCTTTGCATAAATAACCTTATCTATAGGTGTCATAAATTCAGAAACTTTAGTAGACTTGTCCATACGACTTATACGATAATCTCTACTTGTAACAATTCCAACCAATTTTCCTGTAGATGTTCCATCATCTGTTACTGCAACTGTGCTATGTCCAGTTCTTTCTTTTAAATTTAGTATATCTTCAAGAGTTTCGTTAGGTTTTATGCTTGAATCACTAGTAACAAACCCAGCTTTATAGTTTTTAACTCTTCTTACCATTTCAGCTTGATTTTTAATAGTTTGAGAACCATATATAAATGATATTCCTCCCTCTTTAGCAAGGGCTATAGCCATTTTATCATCTGATACTGACTGCATAACTGCAGAAACAAGAGGAATATTCATGGTGATAGATGGTTCTTCACCTTTTTTAAACTTTACAATTGGTGTTTTTAAACTTGCTTTTGCTGGTATACATTCCGTTGATGAGTATCCTGGTACCAATAAATACTCACTAAATGTATGTGATGGTTCATTAAAATAATACGCCATTTCCATGCCTCCCATAATATTTTTAATGATAATTATAACTTTTATACCATATGTTTACAACATAATATATTAAATATTACCAAGAAAAAGTAAAGTGGATATTTATTTTGATTAAGTTACATCAAAACAAATATCCACTAATCCTATACTAAAGTACAATTATAAAACTTTTATAGGGAAAATAGCATCTAATATGCCAATCACAGCTGCTGCTAATATTGCACCAATTATTGATACTCCCATATATGGAACAAAGAATTGCGCTACATAAATAATAACAGCAGAAATTAAAAATCCCTTTATCCCTTTACCAAAAGGTGATATATTCTCATCCATAAAAGACTCAACTAAATAGTCAAGAACAGATATTACAATTGCTGCAATTAAATATGACCATAATCCATAGATAGTAAATCCCGGTGTTAAGAAAGAAGTAACTCCTAAAATAATAGCTACTATTACCATTCTTCCTAGCCACCTTAAAAAAGTATTACTACCAGAAGTATTTTTTTCACCATTATATCCCATACAAAAAACCTCCTTTAATAGGTTTAGTATGTTCTATAATTAAATTTTTATACCTATTATACTACCCAATGACCGTCCTTAGGTAATTCTTTGCTTTCATCATACCTTTTTAAGATATTAAGAACTGCTCTAAAAGCAAAAATATCCACTCCGAATTCATTTTTTTGGGCATAATAACACTCCTTTAGAACCTTAACATTTCCTTTTTCAAAGTAATCAAAACACTCATTACTTTCTAAAACACATAAATTAATTTGAAGTCTACCATCTAATGAGTCAGCTAACTTTTCTTGAACTTGAAAACTAAAATTATCCCCTGAATATGCGTACAAAGCTTTTTCTTTATCAATAGAAATTAATTTGTATATCCCCTCATATCCCCTGCTCATAATATTTCTCCTTCTTAATTTTTAAAGATTTTATATTTTATATTTTAGCATATATATACATTTATATAGATACTCATATTTATTCTCTTAGTATAGATTTTTTAATATTTTATGAATCTTTTTATGTTTTTGTTTACATTATATTAACCAAATATTAACTTTATGATTGATATATTTATACTTTTATTTCGCTAATATTACATATATTTTAACATATTTGCCCATAAAAAAAGGAACTAACTTTCGTTAGTCCTTTTACTTTTAATTTTCAATAATGAACTTTTTACCATACTTAATATAATCTAATAAATCTAAGTAATCCTCTTTAATAGTACCTATAACATTTCTTCTATTATCTATTTTTAATTCTTCTCTTGCAATTATTAACTCACCTTTATAATTTAGATATTCATCATTATTTATAAGAACAGTACCTCTTTTAACAACCTTATTTCCAATATTATCACTTGGAATTAATGTATTCTTAAACTCTACTCTTCCCATAGAATATCTTATTATTTGCTCACTACTTTCATGCCTATCATTAAGGACCTTATTAAAGAAGCTTTTTTCTACTTCTGTTAATTCCTTTGATGCTTCAAACTTAAGCTTAATTATATCTTTATCTAGATTAGCCAAGTCTTCTAACTCTTCATTAGTAGCAAAGGCATTTCCTATTATTACATCATCAACACCTAAGGCAAACAATTCATCTGCTTGAGCTATTATATCTTTATATCTGTGTTTTTCTAATGTTGGAAGACCATCATTAGTAGGCCAAGGTCCCATCTTGCCACCCTTAGTTGCATTTACAAAGGCTGCTGTCTTTAATCCTAATGCTTTATGTCTGTCCATACAGCTATTAAAAAACTCTAAAGAAAGACCTGTGTACTCTTCAGGATAGAAATTATGGCATACAACTAGCTTTTCTTTTTTGCATCCAAAATCAACTATATTATTTGCATAGGATGTATTTAAGGAACCATTTATTTCTATATCTAAGTTATACTCATTAAAAGTCATCATCATTTCATGAATTCCATTAAATATTCCATCTAACCTTATTCCTGTAACACCTAAGTCAAGGAAAAACTTCAAATCAGTTGGATCTACTCCAATATTCTTAAGAACCTGAGGATTTATATCTATAAACACTCTCATTCCTAAGTTTTTAGCATAATTCATTATTTCTCTATAACACTCTATTTGTTCAAGAGCCTTTTCCTTTTCAGAATCTACCTCAAGCATTGATGTAAAGATCCTTGAATACCCTAAATCATAAGCCTTTTTTATATAATTTAAGTTATCTTCCTTTGAACTTAATAGTGGATAAACACTTATACCTATTCCCATAGTACCCCTCCTATAGCTTAATGTTTATAATTACAGTTACATATTATACAAATTTTATATATTTATCAATATTAATAATTAACTTTTAAACCTTTACTTTATATCTAATCATTTCTTTCTCTATAATTTAATTTTCCACCCATATATATATTACTATCTTCAATATATTCACTTCTATATCCATATAACAATATCTCTTCATATAGCCTTGTCTCAATATCATTAGTATTAACTTTAGTTAGTATATCTCCTACATCATTAGTATTTTCAATAGACTTTATGTTTATCAATTGGTACATTGTATTTACATCTTCTACTGAAAAACTACTAAATCCATAATATTTTAGCATTTGTAAAATAAACTGAATCTGCTCATAAAAAGACATACACCTAAAGTTAACTTTGCTATATTTACTATTACATGCGAACTTTATTTCATTTAAGTTTAAATTTACCCAACCCTTCACAATTACACCTCTTATCTTTTTCTAACCCACATACTTTTACCACCATTTTAAGTTTTGACATATCCTTAAGTATCCATACACTAACACCAAAAACAGCTCATAAAAAAGAACTATGATTATTTATTACATAGTCCTTTTTACTATTTTAAATTTTCAAGTTCTAACACCTTTTGTATACATTCATCATCCAAGTAATTCTCCTTCTTTCTGGAAATTGTAACTTCATAATCTGGAATAGTTTTATATTCCTCATTACACGTTCCATCAGAAGTTGTTCCTAGTTCTTTTGACATTCTAAATATATACCCACTATTAGGCAAAGATATCAATACTGGGGCGTTACCAATTCCATCTCCACCTGTTGTCTTCCCTATCAATGTAGCAAAGCCAGACTCTTTAGCAAAAACTGCAAATGTTTCAGCAGCTGAATATACTACGTCATCCACTAACAAATATATATTTCCTTTAAAATTAACTGAATCATTAGGGTTTATTGTAATTGTAACCTCATCATAATACTTAAATTTCTCCTTTACTTCAGGAGGAATATTAGAAAGCTTATCTACTTCTAACTTATCTATAGTTTCATATGGATTCCCTTCATCTTTTTCAAGAGCTGAAAGATATTCTCTTATTATCTCTCCATCCTTCATAAAGTTATATTCTGTGTGGCTATATGGTTTATTAATCAATTTTGGCACAATTAAATCCATCCAATAAGCTGAGCCTCCACCTCTATTCCCCCTTATATCAATAATCAATGCTTCATAGTTACTTATTTTATTAAAATAAGTATTAATCAAGTCCCTATCCCTATCTAATTCATAGTAATTTAACATTGAAGGTATTGTTATATATCCAACCGTACCCTCAATAATATCTTTTACTGATGCATTGTTAGCATCATTTAACTTAATTTCTTCCTTGCTTATTTCAGAGATATCATTTAATTCCTCTTCAGTAATTCCATATCTACTTAAGACCTTATCATTATTAATTACATCCAACTGCCCTCTTAGCCATCCATAACAATTACTGTAAAATTTATACATTCCCAATAATTCTTCTTTTTCACTAATGATATGTGTATGCCTGTTATACAACCTTGACACCATAATATTTAACAATTCCAAATACTCTTCATCATTTTTTGTTTCTTTAGCCTTTCCTAAATATTCTTCCTTATGGCTAATCCAATCTATACCTGTAAGCCGTTCATTAACCTCTAAAAAAGGATAATTCTCTTCTATGGTTTTATAAAGATATTCAACTTCTTCTACCTTCTCCTTCTTAGAAAGTCCTGTAGACTTCCCACCCTCATTTAAAATTAACAATAAAGAAGTGATTAATATTATTAATATAACAAATATCTTTCCCCACCCTTTTTTCATACTTCCCCCTTAATTATACTGTAATTTCTTCATTAACTCTTCCTTCACAAGATCTCATAGCCATAATTGTCATTTCCATAAGCTTCTCTAAGTCCCATCCTAACATTTCAGCACCTTGTCTTATAACATCCCTTGAACAACCAGCTGCAAATTTCTTATCTTTAAATTTCTTCTTTAAGCTTGATACTTCCATATCCATAACACTCTTTGATGGCCTCATTCTTGCTGCTGCACCAATTAGCCCTGTTAATTCATCAGTTGCAAAAAGAACCTTTTCCATTTGATGCTCAGGCTTTATATCAACTGTAATTCCATAACCATGGCTACATACTGCATGTATTAACTCATCACTTACCCCTGCATTCTTTAATAGTTCAGGAGCTTTAATACAATGTTCATCTGGATACATTTCAAAGTCTATATCATGCAAAAGTCCCGCCATTGCCCAAAAGTCTTCCTCTTCCCCATATCCTAGTTCTTTTGCAAAGTATCTCATTACCCCTTCAACAGTTAGCCCATGTAATATATGAAATGGTTCCTTATTATATTTCTTTAATAAATTTAATCCTTCTTCTCTAGAAATTGTGTTCATTACTTTCCCTCCTAAAACTTTGTATATATATATAATTTTAGCATTTAAATTTCATAATACAATATTTTACTATTTGTTGAATATTATCCATCATTGTATTATAATTAATCCCATTAAATTCATTTTGTGAATAGGAGAAGACATATGAACAAAGAATCTAAACTTATGCTTTCAGCACTTAATTTTGAAGAAGGTCATAACCGTAGAAGCAATCACATTTTAAAAGTCTATGCTCTAGCAAAAACCATTGGAGACTGTGAAGGTCTTTCAGAAAAAGAAAAGCTAGTACTACATGCCTCAGCTATATTGCATGATATAGGAATAAAAATTTGCAAGGAAAAATATGGAGATGCAAGCCAAGAACTTCAAAGAAAAGAGGCTCCCCTATTAGCTCGTGAGTTCTTAAAAGATGCTGGATATGAAGAAAAAGCAATTCATAGAATACTTTATTTAATAAAGATGCATCACAGCTATGAAAAAATTGATAGAATGGATTTTCAAGTTTTAGTTGAAGCTGATCTTATGATTAATGTTTTTGAAGAAGGATATTATGAGATTAGTTTGGATAGGATGAAAGAAATTATAAGGACTAGAACTGGCAAAGACTTATTACATAATTTTTTAAAGACTAAATTGATATCTTAAACATACAGCTTTCTCTCCTTAACTAATTTATTGGTTATATTCCTTCACAAAGAAAAAACTAGTTTTCTAGGTTTTTCTTTTATGATAAATGAAGACATGCTATCTTATTCTATATATCTTTAATTTTCTAAAGATAACTTACCTTATTTAAATACATCTCATGTTAATCCTAAACTCATAATGGAACCGCCACCCTCTCTTTATTTAAATACATCTCATGTTAATGTTAATCGATTACCCATTCTTGAATATAGAAGATTCATTTGAATTTAAATACATCTCATGTTAATGTTAATCTAAGAAATGCTGATATTAAAGTTTTTTTACCACCATTTAAATACATCTCATGTTAATGTTAATCCTGCAATAGAAGCTCCAATACTAATTGGTTTTCCATCATTTAAATACATCTCATGTTAATGTTAATCAAATAAGAAAAGAAAGTTTCAATTTGTATAAAAGATTTAAATACATCTCATGTTAATGTTAATCTTTGTACTAGGCTCTGCGTAATCCCAATCTAATAACATTTAAATACATCTCATGTTAATGTTAATCGCCAATGAATATTAGTAATTCCCTTTATAAACACTTCTCCATATTTAAATACATCTCATGTTAATGTTAATCTTTAGTGTCAAACTAAGAGAATTGGGATTAAAGTTATTTAAATACATCTCATGTTAATGTTAATCCTTCTGTAATAGGTAATAATCAATTCTATGTAGAATTTAAATACATCTCATGTTAATGTTAATCTTGTTACTAATATCTATGTAAGGAACTCCCTCTTATTTAAATACATCTCATGTTAATGTTAATCTACAGAAGGTATGTCGGTATCATTTTGGGTGATTTTATTTAAATACATCTCATGTTAATGTTAATCATATTTATTTTTATTAACCTTTATTACATCAGTAATATTTAAATACATCTCATGTTAATGTTAATCCAATGGTTTAATGGCATTCTTATACTTATTAATATTAGTATAGCCATTATAAAATCTATCTTTTTTAATTATTTTACCAAGCATTTAATAGAATGAAAATACAATTAATAAAATTCCATTAGAACATTGATTATATCTAGCTTTACATATATTTTTTCCACACTTCACTTGGTAAAATCTAAATAATTAAGTCCTCACCTGTTATTTTATAATTAACTCCAAGTACTTCCTCTCCAAATATGCTATCATTCATTAATTTAATTATGCAAATAAAATCTTCGCTTTTATCTATAACATTATTAATATCCTTCTTAAATCTTATTAACTTAGATGGGGACATTTCTCCCCTAAAAACTGATTTCTGATAGTGTGATAGATATTTTTTGCATACCTTAAAAACCTTATTAACTCTTTTCTCTCCTACGTCATAAAAAACAAAAGCATAATTATAATTAGTCAGCTTGCCCATTATATTCCCTCCTTTAAACTAAAAGGAATAAATTTCTTGTCTTCCATTATGAATTTAATTAATTTATAACAGTCTAATTTAATTGCAGTTCTATAGCTAACTCTTCTTTTTAGTTTAGCATGATTAAATACTGATTCCATTCGTTCTTCAAATGCTTCTATAAATATTTTTCTTCCCTCTTCATTTAAAAGACAATAATTTACCTTTTTATCAAAATGCTTACTAACCTGAAGCTTTTTATTATTTACTAAATCAAAAATTGTTTTATATACAATAACAGGTTTAAATACTTCGCTAATATCTAAGCTTAAAGAAAATCTTCCTTCTGAAGGCTCATGTAAATAACTTATCCTTTGATCCAGATGTGTTCTGTAAATAGCTGATATTGTTTTTGTATAAAGTAATGTATTTCCAAAAGAAATCAAAGCATTTATAGGATTATCTGGAGGTCTCTTTACTCTTTTATTCATTATAAAATCTTCAGGAAGAAAATATTTGAAATCACTATAAAATCTTTGCCAAACTTCTCCTTCAATAGACATCAATGATTTTATATCACCTGCGCCTTCAACTCTTATGAAAAATTCATTTTTAATCCAATCTATAGTTCCCTTAACCTCTTTTTTATTATGTTTATAATAATGATAAAGGACTTCTCTTATGTTAATACCAATTCCCTTAACTATTGCTCTAGCTATTTCCATTCTATTATTATTGAATTTATCTACCTGTTTTACTAGTAACTTTCCACTATTATATTGATTCCTTGGATAGAATGTACCACTATACCCCTCATAATAGTTGAAAAAATGAACTATTATATTATTTTGAGATAAAAAGTCAAGAAGTTTTGTGTTTATAGTTACTTCATTTAAACAATATATTTCTTTTGTATTCTCAACTGGAATATATACATTCCTACCATCCTTTCTAAAACATAAAGAATTATCTTTTCTTGTAAGTTCACCCATTGAACTTATATATCTTGTACTTCCCATAATACCTCCTTATACATAACAATACTCGTAATATGCACACTTCTTACATTTAGAGTTATTTAGAGTATCAGGTATATTATCATTCATAATTAAATTCTCAATTTCTTTTATATATACATTTAATTCCTCTTCTATTTCATCGGTCAACTCATAAATTAATATTTTTTTATCACCTTTATTCTTTTCTATACACTGAAGTTTACCCTTCCTAACTATACCCTTTTCTTTTAGAACCTTTAAATAAAATAGCAACTGCCACTTTGCAGCTTCAAGATCTGAATCAGACTTTTTCACTTCTGTTAAATATTCTGATGTAAGCATATCCAATTTTATATTGTCTATTGATATTTCAGCATTATCTTTCCCTTGACTTTTCTCTTCATGTATAGCTTTTCCTATTTTTACAATTTCGCTATTATCCTCAAGATTAAGCCTATTACCATGAAGGTAACATTGCCTCTTACAGTGAAAATAATAATTTATTAATGTACCATTAACCTTCATTATATAAAATCACCTATCCCTGTAGTTAATTTATCTTTATCAATCTTACCATCCTTAAAATAATTATCTCCATCCTCAATATAATAAAGCTCTCCAATTCTATCGTTATATAACAAATCAGACTTCTTAACTTGATAAATAAAATAATTTAAAAGACTCCTAAGTTTAGATAACCTTACTTCCTTCTCTGCATATTCCATTTTTGTATCCATCAAAATATTCTTATAATCTTCCCACACCTTTGACCCATCAAGTACTACGTTATTTTTCAGTTCTATAGTTCTAGCTAAAAATACTGATAAACTCCACATATCATCATTTATTAGCTCCATTCTCTTCTCTACCATAGGAAAATTGAGTTTTTCTACATAATTTATAAAAAAATCGTTTAGATTGCTCTCACTAAATGAATCATTATATTTTCCCTTTATATCCTTAAGAACTAATTCATAATATTTTTCAAAATTTTTATTAATTAATATTTCTCTCATATCTGTATTAAGTAAACTATAATCTTTGTTTACCCTTACATCGTCTTTATATATACCACTTGTTTCATCAAGATTAAAGAAATAAACTATACCACTTTTTTTGCATGAGCGATTAATTCTCCCCATAAATTGCTCATCACTATCAAGCTTTGAAATATCTTTATATCCGATATCCATATCAATATCAACACCTGCCTCAATAACTTGTGTGGCTACTAAAATCAAATCTTGATTTTCTTCTACAGATTTTAATATTCGTTCTCTTTCAACCACATTGTCATCTCCTGTCATTAATTCAACTTTAGAGCTTAAACTATTATCTTCTTTAAGCCTATTATAGAAATCATAAGCAGTTTGCTTTTTTATAAACTCAATAAGGATTCTTTTCCCTTTTCTACTATTACTTATTACATGATCATAAAGTTCATTAACGCCTTCTCCTATAAGCTCATAATCAATCTTTACCCTTTCCTTAAAAAGAGGATTTGAAAAATACTTTTCTCTATCTTTAATTAAATTGCAGGTGTCTTTAGAGCTGTTAGTAAGATAATTTAAATCAGGTAAAGTTGCAGACATTATAATAACTTTTATATTCATTATTTTTGAAAATCTCTTTAAAAAAGTTATTATTTCACTCCACAGTATATTCTTATAACTTTGTATTTCATCTAAAACTATTACGCTATTTGCAAGTTGATGAAATGCAAATGTAGACTCCTTTGATGAATTAAACATTGTATTAAAAATACTTACATGTGTTGTTAATATCATTGGATAATTTAAAAACTGCCTATTTAATAGGGCTTTAGTATAATATTCTAATCTTCCATCTTCACTTTTATCGTCAATTTCTTTATCTTCGTTTTTTATAGGAGTTATTGAATTAATAACAGCTATTTTATTAAATACTTCCCTATTCTCACCAAATATTTTTTTAAGATTTTTTATATTCTGCTCCACAAGTGTATTAAATGGATAAACATAATAGATTTTTCTTAATGAATTTCTCTCCTCAAATAGCTTAAAGCTTAAGTTTAAAGATACATTACTTTTTCCACTTCCAGTTGGAGCTTCAAGAAAGAAAATATCATTATCAATATTATTTATAAGTTCTCCTTCACAATCAAGGAACATTTCTGTCCTTAAAACATTAATATTATTTTCTCGTAATAAATCTTTTTCTTTTTTGTATTCCTGAGTTTCATATTTTCTTATAGATTTCAATACTTCTGTGTTCTCGTAATCCTTATAAAACTCCTCGATATTATGTATTTCACCAAACTCCTCTATTGTTACTCCCTTCATAAATTCAGACGTAGCATAAAAATCACTTGCTACAAGAAGAGAAAATGCAAGTTTTGTGTATATATAAATATCAATTGAATCATTATTATCTTCACTATGTAGATTATTTTTTATAGTTTTTACACACTTTTCTAAATACCTATAACTTATTTTTAGCTTTCTTTTATATAAACCTATATCTTCTCTCTTAAATATATTTATACATTCATCTATTTCAGAGCTACTTCCCACATAAAACCTATCCAAAAATTCTTCAAAATTATCAAGGCTACCATGATGCTTGGATATAATATAAGCATTTAAAAATAAAATTTTAAGCATAATGTATTTACTTACTTCATCTAGTGATAAAACATCTTCTATAAAATAATCTATATATAAAATTGAAGATATTATTGAATGTTTACTTGTTAAATTTATAAATTTATCGCTAAATCCAATCCTATTTTTCATTTTATTTTCTTGAAACTTAGCATTGATTTTACCTATATCATGAAAATTATAAATATTTATAAATAGCTTCCTAAATACTTTTTTACCATCTGTACTTAATTCATTTAAAGTTTCTTCTTCAAAAGTTTTAACTATACTTTCAATCCCTTTAGACTCAACTATCTTACTGAAGTATGTATTAACTAAATTAATATGATCCTTTAATTCTTCTTTTTCTTTTTCATTTAAATGAGCATAAAAGGTTATACTTTGACTAATTATAGTTGAAATATCTATAATATCTAATTTATTGAAATAATTCATAAATTCCTCCTATATTTAAAGGAGGGTTACCCCTCCTCTTAAAAAAATACAATGTTCTTATCTTTAACCCTATAAACATAATCTGACTTCAATTCTCTTACATCCATATTACTAAACACAAAACTTCTTACTTCATATAAACTAGTCTCCTCATTTAATTTATATGGTAATTTTTCGCAATACCTGAATATATTCTCTTCATCATCCTCATTATCTAATGATAAGTCTATATCTGGCATTTCTAAGGAAACTTCATCCTTTAAGCAAAGAGAATTTATTCTAGATACATTCCTTACCTCAATGCAATTATCTAATAATTCAACTTCAGATATATTAGCATAATGGTCATTCTTACCAAGATAAGGTTGATATATAGCTTTGTTATTTAAAATATACTCTGAAATTTTTTCTGCTTCATCATTATCTATTAATAAGTAAATATTCCACCCAGGACTTTCAAGCCATTGTTCTTTAACAATTAAGTTGCCTCCCATTTCTTTTGAAGCATATCCTACGGAATTATTAAATATTTGAACCTTTTTACTAATTACTGCCTCTTTATTTAAAGGTTCAATAGATACTTTCAGATCCTTAAGCTTTTCATAAAACTCTGGATATATATCTTTACAATCTTTATTCATTTTCTTTTTTAACTCTAATTCGTTATAACCTTTATATCCGACTATAGCTCCAAATAGTCCAAGTAAAGCAACCTTATGAATACATCCATAAGTAAAATAAATAAATGTATTTACATCAGGCTTTTTAAAAAATGCCGTTTCTCCATATAACTTAAACTTTAAAATCTTCATATTCTACACCTCTTTTTGTGTGAATATATTATATTCTTTTGCTCCTTTAATATCAGATTCAATTAAAGTTGTATAAGGATTATAGTAAATTTCAATATTCTTTATTCTATGAGAAAGATCATTTATAAGATTTGAACAATTTATTTTAATAGTGTTTTTTATGTCACCCTTTTTAAATTCAACATATTCAGATAAATTAGGAAGATATAAATCTAAATCCGTTTCAACAAATAGAGCAAATTCATTTTCACACCCAACCTTTGCATTTGTAGCAAATGATGTAGCTGACACTAGTGCAGCTTCTTTGAACTTCTTGTAGTCTTCTTCAGTATATCCATCAGTAACACCAAGCTCAATAAACTCTTTATATGCTAATGGATTTATAACAAATGGATAGAAATAATGTGCTTCATTACTAACTATCTTACTACCAAGCGTTGAATTCTTAGCTTCTTCTGAATCTGGTTTAGCATTATCTTTTGAAGCATCTCTAAATGGAGAGAGTATTTGCTGTTCCTCTGGATTAGTTTCATCATACTTATTAAATCCTTGTCCGATTTGAACTGCACCTGTAATGGAAATATTATTACCAGCTTCAGCAAAAGTTGCTCCAAAGTTCTTAACATCTTCTGCTTTAAATAAATTAGTTATAACTGATTTCGTATCTTTAACTTTACTTAAATCATCTACATCAAAAAGTTGTTCATATCTTTCTTTCAAAGATTTAGGTACAACAGTTACCTCACCCTTTTTTCCTTCTGAAATCTTCATTGATTTAATATAAACAATCTTTTCACCTTGATTTTGCCACATCTTTTTCATTGGATACTTTAATGCCTTATCACTACCAAAAGTACTACCATCAGATGTAGTTTTAGGATATCCAGTAAAATCTGCATTCCAATTTGCCATTTTTGAAGAAATACCTATAACACCATAAACTCGCTTATCCATATTATTTATCCTCCTTATTTACCTTTTCATATATTAAATTGCTACGTAAATATCCTGCTAAAATCATATCTTGATTAACTTCTTCCTCAGGGTTATAAGAAACAATCATTCCATAAAGGTTATTAAATCTTTTTGATTGCTGCTCTATTCCATAACTGTATTTTAGGTAAAGAGCTCTTAGTTTCTCTTTTATAATTTCGTTACTATTTGCATTTATAAAAGGATTTAAAAGGGATTGCGGCTTGCTCTTTCCTTTACTTAAAGATAAGAAATAATTAACTAACTGCCCCACTGCAAAATAGTATTCATTGTCTGATGTAAAACACTCTGTATTAAATGCATTAATCTTATTTCTAAGACTTTCTTGCATATCATAAACTATGTCTGCCATACTAATACCTCCATAAAAATAATTTTTAAAAGACCACCTTAAATTAAATTGATCCTTTGCCCTATTAAAGTACCCTTTTTCTACTGAACCTTTAACTATATTTAAAGTTACTTTACTAATTACTTTATCTACACCATTTTTATATCCTTTATGAATCCAACTAAAAAGAGCTTCCCGCGAAATTAACAAATTTCTCTTTATTACATTATCTTTAATTGACATATTCTTTGCTTCTGTAAAATAGTTATTTATTAAATATTTAGAGAATAATACATTATCTAAAATTAATTGAATCTTCTTCCTATCATCACATTTACCATATAGGTCTAATGATTTTTCATCTATTTCATCACCTAATATATTTATATAATTAAATTTCTTTGAAAGATTAGGAGTATAGCTGGTTATTACATCATAACCTTGTATTTCTAACTCCATTCCCTTACTAATTCTTAGGAATACGCCTTTAAACTCTCTATCTAAAAGTTCTTTACTATCTTTAGAGATAATCTTATCACCTAAATATATATTACATTTTCCTAAAGCTGCTTGATTTAATAGATAATCAAAAAACTTTTTCTGAAGCATAACTTCATCATTATCTATTAAATAAGGTACTTTTTCAGGTCTAGTTTTATTTTCTAGATAAGGTTTCTTTGAATTCATTCCCATATTATTATTAGGTAAACCAATAGTTATACCTCTAACCTTCTTACTATAAGCATTTGAATTATATATGTTAGGTACAAAGTATCTTTTGCCTTCTCTTTCATAATCCTTATCACTAGCTTCAAAGAAAATTTTTAGATAATCTTTTCCTTCGTATTCTTTTGCTATAGAAAAAATATTTTCTTTAATCCATTTTCTTATCTTTTCCACTAGTTCTACATTAACAGGTCCTAGTTCACTCTCAATACTTTTATAAGCCTCATAAGAGCCTTTATTAGGTTTTGAATACTTTAAATATGGATTTGCTAGTATATCATAATAACTATCAATTACATCATCAGTAATTTTTCCAGAATAAACACTCTCTTTCCTTATAAAAAAAGTATAGTAATTATTACTAAATATATTTTTATTTTTAATTGCTTTATTACTGTTTAAATAGCAACTATTATAATCATAAAAACACAATTGCTCATAATATTTATTGCTTTTATCTATTTTTTTATTTTTTTTATCAAATTTAATATTTATAATTTCTTTTATTGAAAAATAATCTTCAATAGGAGTTACAATAATATAAGTACCATCACTAAGGGTATACTCATCTAATATTAATTTATCACCGTTTTCATCCAACTCCCTTTTAAATATTTCTAAACACTCTTTAAGCACTAAACTCACCTCCTTATAACCATCTATAATTTACGAACCCTAATCCTCTAGCATTCATTTCTCCTAGCCCTGTTCCAAGGCACATATATGCTAGCTCCTGTGATAATTTATCATCCGCAATTTTTAAAGAAACTTTATCTCCAAGTAAAGAAATTCCTTTATATTTTATACTTATTGGCTTTTTGTTCTTAAATTCAATGCCATTATAAAGTTCTACTTCTTCATCAATTTGTTTTTCAGTAAAGTTATTGTATTTTTTAATTAGGTTTTCAGTTAACCTTCTTTCGTACTCTTCTAAAGCAATCTTATTTTTCCAATATCCTTCATTATTCTTTATAACTACTGGTGTTAATGCATATATCTTATCTAAATGTTTCTTAGGCAATATTTTTATCTCTGCAACTAATCCCTTTAAGTTTTCACCACATTCATTTGGTAAATTATTATAGAAACAATCTGCTAGTTTTCTACTTACCGTTCTAATCCTAAAGCTATAAACGTTTTCACTTTTGTATAAATTATTTTTACCTATAGGATATAAACTATCAAAACAATAATATTTGAAAGTATTCTTATTATGTAACTCTAATAATTCTTTATCTTTAGCAAGAGATTTATCAATAAATGATGAAATTACTGTTTGAATCTCCTTGACCTCTATATCTTTTAATAAAAATACTTTTAATTTAATTTCAAAAACATTCATCATACCACCTCCTTATATATAATTTTACATTTAATTCATATATTTGTAAATCTATACATGTAATATTTTCTGTTAACTAATATTTGTTTCTTTTATTCAGTATTTAAATACATCTCATGTTAATGTTAATCGATGGTGAGATAAATGTTTAGAAATAGCATTTCAAGATTTAAATACATCTCATGTTAATGTTAATCATAGGAGATATATTTCAATTTGCAACTGTAGACTTATTTAAATACATCTCATGTTAATGTTAATCGTTCATTCTTTATTCTATAGCTACCTCAACTAATATATTTAAATACATCTCATGTTAATGTTAATCAATTGGTAAGAAAAGATATAAACGGAAGAAGTTATGATTTAAATACATCTCATGTTAATGTTAATCTAATTCATTAAGCTATATTAATGAACATAATTATTCATTTAAATACATCTCATGTTAATGTTAATCTTTTACAGTTAATATATACCATTATACACTTGACAATTTAAATACATCTCATGTTAATGTTAATCATTTTGATTATAAGAGTTTACGTTTTAGAAAGGATAATTTAAATACATCTCATGTTAATGTTAATCATACGAGGCAAGTGCTATGACAGTAGAACAAGCTAAATTTAAATACATCTCATGTTAATGTTAATCGCGAAAAGTAATGATTAACATTGATATGCAAATTATATTTAAATACATCTCATGTTAATGTTAATCATACAAAAAATTAAAAGAAGAGAGGTGCAAAATGAAATTTAAATACATCTCATGTTAATGTTAATCGCTTTCATGATAATATATTCAATGTATAAAAATGAGATTTAAATACATCTCATGTTAATGTTAATCAGCTTTATTTTCTCCTACATCTCTTTTAGTAAACTTCATTTAAATACATCTCATGTTAATGTTAATCTGAACATACGCTATTTATTTCATCATTATTTACTCTATTTAAATACATCTCATGTTAATGTTAATCTAGTAAAGGTGTTAAAGGTTGTTTCGCTATAGTTACATTTAAATACATCTCATGTTAATGTTAATCTTCTCCTTCTTTAGTTGGAATAGTCTTTACTTTTACATTTAAATACATCTCATGTTAATGTTAATCAATAAGCCTCTTTAGGATTATCAACATATCTAAAAAATTTAAATACATCTCATGTTAATGTTAATCAAGACTAACTCTATTTACGGTTTAGCAAGCTCAAGATTTAAATACATCTCATGTTAATGTTAATCCTTAAGTACTCCCTCACCCAAGCATCTCTATTCTCTATTTAAATACATCTCATGTTAATGTTAATCACTTTACTTACGTTGGATTTAGATTATGTGGAAGGATTTAAATACATCTCATGTTAATGTTAATCCCCCATATGGTTTATTCGCCCACCTTGTATCTAATATTTAAATACATCTCATGTTAATGTTAATCGTAACCTCGTTATAGCTCATTTTACCACCATTAATATTTAAATACATCTCATGTTAATGTTAATCGAATAAAGCAGAAAGAAAAATACGCATATCATTTTATTTAAATACATCTCATGTTAATGTTAATCCAACCTTACAAGGACAAGAGCAGAGCTGAAAGCTTGATTTAAATACATCTCATGTTAATGTTAATCAGTTGGTAATGAGAGTATTAATGATGCAATATTAAGATTTAAATACATCTCATGTTAATGTTAATCTTTGTATTTCCTTACATTAACTGTTCCCAATTCTAGATTTAAATACATCTCATGTTAATGTTAATCTCGTCCTGGAGAGTATGCAGAGGTATTTAAGTACAATTTAAATACATCTCATGTTAATGTTAATCATGAAAAAACATCTAAAAATGAACTATCTACAGGATTTAAATACATCTCATGTTAATGTTAATCTAAACAATCCAATCCTAGTGTAGTAAATAATATTATATTTAAATACATCTCATGTTAATGTTAATCGAATATAGAAGCTGGTGGTGGCAATGTAAATAATGGATTTAAATACATCTCATGTTAATGTTAATCATAATCAAAGTTTTTATATTTTATGAATGTAGGTAATTTAAATACATCTCATGTTAATGTTAATCAAAACACCAGATAAATGGGATAAAGATTTTAGAATTTAAATACATCTCATGTTAATGTTAATCATAATGGGGAGTTGTATAGATTTCAAAATAAAAATAATTTAAATACATCTCATGTTAATGTTAATCGAAATGGTGATGTTTCATACGAGAAAAGTATTGCATTTAAATACATCTCATGTTAATGTTAATCCAAGGATTTGAAGTATTTTGCAATCTTAGAAATAAATTTAAATACATCTCATGTTAATGTTAATCATATAAAGTGGCTAGATTTGTTAATGTAAAGAAGCTATTTAAATACATCTCATGTTAATGTTAATCCTTTAAGTGGCACAAGGTGGCAAGTTGGAACAGTATTTAAATACATCTCATGTTAATGTTAATCCTCCACCACCATTTCCACCAATAGCCGATCTTACATTTAAATACATCTCATGTTAATGTTAATCACCTCGCTTATTTCTCCATCTTCAATGCAATATGAATTTAAATACATCTCATGTTAATGTTAATCCAACTATAAATTCCTTTCTTTTTCTCTTAACAAAATTTAAATACATCTCATGTTAATGTTAATCCCTTTCTTTAATCTGTGTAATTTAAGTTTTAAGGCATTTAAATACATCTCATGTTAATGTTAATCTTTCAAAATCTGTATCATTAATTTCAAAGAATTGTTATTTAAATACATCTCATGTTAATGTTAATCAATTCCTCTGCGGAAAACTCTGCATCTAATTTCATTTAAATACATCTCATGTTAATGTTAATCACAGTATCATCAGTAATTCCGTCCCCAATAGCACATTTAAATACATCTCATGTTAATGTTAATCTTCTCCACTACTATCTTTGTCAATAAATATAAAAGGATTTAAATACATCTCATGTTAATGTTAATCTTAATTCTAAAATCTTTGTCATTAGTTCTTCCTTATTTAAATACATCTCATGTTAATGTTAATCTGACACTAAATCTCTCTTTCCTGCCTTAGAAAGCTTTATTTAAATACATCTCATGTTAATGTTAATCGTTATCAATACATATTTTTTAGGTAATTTATTATTTATTTAAATACATCTCATGTTAATGTTAATCCTCTAATGTCATCTTGTAAGTTAACCATAGCTTGATTTAAATACATCTCATGTTAATGTTAATCAAATATATGGATATATAAATGGACTAACACATAAAACATTTAAATACATCTCATGTTAATGTTAATCCATTGGAAATAAGCCATTCCATAAATCTATTATCTCCCTAATCACTTATTAATTCAAGCTTCACATTTTTTTTACCAGGTAAATGAATATTGGGTATAGTTTTTCTTCTTTCAACTCCTACCACTGTAATATCAATATCTTCAAGATTTCCCACTTAAAAATCACTTGGTAAAATTACTCTTATTAATATTCTCAAAAGAAATTATTAAATAATAAAAAGAGCTTATACTAAATCACACTTTAGTATAAGCTCTTTTCCTAATTTACTTTTATATTATATATATTTAAGTTATTTACATTACCTTCACATCCACCAAACAAAACAAGTTTTCCGCCTTTAGGTATAACATTATTCCATGATTTTGGTGTTATAGTATAATTTTTTCCATTCTGAGTAAAATTAACATCTGGAAGTGAATTTATCTTTTTATCAAAATCAAAACATAAAGTCCAATTTACTAAATCCATATCTGTATTATTAAATATAGTAATTTGAAAGTTTGCACCTGTGCCCCAGTCAGCTGTTGTAGCATATTCAACCTTTACTCCACTTTCAACTACTGTAGGATTACAATTTACAGTTATAGTATCCCCCTTAGTTGTGGCATCTTTATTAATTAAATCCACTCTATAAACATATGTGCCTTTAATCTTATCAGTAAAATTAACATTAATTACTTGTGGAAAAGTTGAAACATCTCCTGTTTTTATAATTTTGTCATCTTCATACAAATTGTAGGAAGTAGCATTAGACTTTTCAGGTATAGAAATAGTTAAATTATAATTACCATCATTAGAACTTTTATCAACTGTTAATGTAGCTTTTAGCGGAACATCTATAGGTGGAACCACATTATTACTTACTTTTACTGTTATAATTTGACTTGTACTAGATGCACTTCCATTAATAAGCTCAGCCTGATACATATAAGTTCCAGTTGGCTTATTTAATATTTCATGCCTTATTATTGTTTCAGAAGTAGTAACAGAGCCATTCTTTATAACCTTACCATTTTCATATAGCTTGTACTCTTTAGCTTTAGAATTTGATGGAATTTTAACATTTAAAGTATAATTACCATTACTCTCCAATGATGATGAAGATATCTCTGGACTTAATGGTTTTTCATCAGAAGGTGTTGGTGGATTTATTGTAATATCAAGACTTAAAGGATTTTTCAAATATCTTTGTGCTTTTGTAATCCACCAATAATTATCTGGGGCTGGTGATCCCACTGCATCAGTACTTGCATTAACGCCAGCACCAAATAAAATTGAAACTACACCAGCATCTTTGGTCTCTTCCATATGGTCTCCCCAAGTAATTTTATTTCCTTCTACCTTTATTTTTGAATCATTAGCAAGATTTTTACTAAAATATTCTTTTCTTGCATCAGAAGTAGCATTAAAAGTATCTCCAAAGAAATAAGTTGGTGCAGAGTCCTCATAATTTCCTACAGCGTTAGTTAAATCATCAAATTTGCCTCCATTATATGGGTTAGGCTCTTCACTACTATTTAAATGCCCTACTGGAATTTGCCATAGAATAACTGGTTTTTCTGTAACCTCATGTAAAGTCTTGGTATATAGTAAATAGTTATTCCATATATCTGCATTCCACAACCATTTTGACCCTTCAGGATTTGTTGCTGCGTTGTCTTCGTATGCACCATCTAATCCATATTTATCAATAGATATAAAGTCAGCATCATATGAAGTAATTCCAGCTGATTTATAGTAATCTGCAGTTTCTTGAGCAACTTGTTTTATAAACTGTCTACCATTATCCCAGCCAATAAACTCTGTTTTATGAAGTAAACCTTGGTTAGGTATTTCTGTACTATCATAAGACCAAATATTAAATTGCCATCCAAAATATGCATTCTTATACTCTTTTCTTACTGTATAGTTTATAGATTCTACTAATCCCTTAACTGAATTTTCAAATGTAGGATCTTTTCCTTTTTCAAGGACTCCTGAAGTGTATGCTGTATCTACTAGTGCACTTATTGTTGATGGATCTTTCTTATTCTGTTGCATCATATAACCTAAAAAATCAGGTTCAAAAATCATCCCAACAGTCTCGTCACCTGCATACTCATTACAAATATCTAAAAAGAACTTCAAATCTTTGTAATATCCTTCCATATATGCTTTGTCATTTATATGCTTTAAATCTAATTCATAGCTTTCACCACTATCTGGTATATTGTAATAAACAAAGAATGGTATCATACCAAGCTTTAAACTTTCGCGAACGTAGCTTTTTACTCTATCTCCATCTTCTGTTGTCCAACTTCTCCATCCACCAAATGGCCCTCCATTAACATAAATATATCTTATGTCGCAACGTTTATTAGTATCATTATTACTTGTATCTTTCCAAAAGTTCAAATCATTATCAGTATCCTCTGATACTTGTCCAATTGATAAATAATCTGGCATACCAGGTAAAGATCCATCAGAATTCTTTACTCTAAACCCAATTTGTCTTATATCACCGGTAGATTCATCTACAATTTTAATTCCTGATCTTCCTGCTGATACTCCTTCAACTACTAAAATATTACCATCTTCAATTGAAGCTTTTACAACAGAAGTATTACTTGAAATAACACTAAATTTTGATGAAGTATTTTTCCTATTAGTTATTTTATAACTTTCTTTACATTGAGCAATTGTAGTTTGATATTGAATGCCTTCATTATCAACTTTATCTATAATAATATTAGCATCTCCATCTTTTCCTACTCTTACCTCTAGTACATCACTACAAGTACTTCCATAACTATTTATAAACTCTGCATAGTAACTGTAAATACCTATATTTTGTCTTCCTCTTACCTCTAGAACCTTTGATTGAACTGCAGGTGTACCATCTGTTAACTCACCTTCTGAGATAACCTTATATTCTCCATTAATTCCATACCTCTCATAAAGTTTATAGCTTGTTGCATTATTCCCATAATACATGTTCATTGTAATGTTATAATCACCATCATAATCAACTCCATACTGATCAGATGACAATGTTGGTTTCCCAGGTACTCCCGAAGCCGAAGCGCTGGTTAGTTTACATGGCATTAGTGTAAAAAGTATTCCTATGAATACTACAAAGGCTGCCATTCTTTTAATTCTTTTTTTAATATGCACAGCATATTCCCCCTTTATACCTTTAGTATTTTTATTCACCAACATTTTGGTAAATGTTGTATACAATTTATATTTTAAAAACTATTTTGTTCATATTCAAGTTCTTTTCAGAAAATTCACACAATATTTTCCAAACTACTTTGTGATTTCATAAAGAATAAATTTCATTAGCATTAAAATATTGCAACTATCACAATTTAATTGCAATTATAATTTCCTAAAGATAAAACAAGAAGCCCTAGAATAATTCTAGAGCTTCCCATATTTATATATTTATATTTATATAAATATATATTTAAATATTTATTTGTTTATGCATTTTTTTGTAAAACTTCTTATTACATCCTCTTGTCCCTTAGACACTTTAATACCCTTAACACTCTTTGCTCTAGAAGCTTTATCTTTCAGCAATTCTAGTTCCTGCTTTTCATCTAGAGAACCTCCAACAGAATAAACTATAACGTCCTTACCTTCTAAAGAAGCATTATCCATATATTTTTGTAATGGCTCTGATACTGTTCCCATATAAACAGCACTACCAAATACTAAAAGATCATAATCATCAACATTATAATTCAATCTTGAAGATGGATGATTTATAACTACAGTGTATCCACTTTCATTTAACTCTTCAGCTAATGCCATAGTAATATTAGTAGCAGAGTCATGCTTTGATTTTTGATATAGCACTAAAGCCTTCTTATCAGTGTTTCCATTTAATATCTTTTCCATAGGACTTAATTCTTTAGTGTTAATATTTAAATAGCTTTTAAAAAATAACATGGCTACAATAAACAGTACAACCAAAATCCCTAAAATAATTAAAATAATCTTTCCCATTCTTTTCAATTCCCTTCTCTCCCTTATTTTTTTAATCCATTAAAAATTAATGATGTTTGAACATTAAATAACTCTTCTGCTTCTTCCATAGTTATGCTCTTAGTTTTACTCATAATTAAATTGAATCCTAAAAATGAACTCCAGATACAAATAGCTGTTTTCTTCACATCTACCTTTTTGATTTCTCCAAGCTCTATCCCCTTTTCAATATTAGCTTCTAGTAGATGAAGAAATTGACTATTCTCTTCATTCTTATTTGTAGAATACTTATCCAAAACAATAAGATTATATCTTTCCCTTTCATTAATGGCCAATTCCATTATGCTATGAAAAACTCTAGTAGTATTCTCTATAAATCCCCCATCTGGCTTTAGTACTGCTGAAATTCTTTTCTTCATCTCTAAGTTAGCATTTTTTTGAATCTCATCAATTATTTCTTGCTTATCCTTAAAGTGATGATATATAACTCCTGTTGTATAATCCATCCTATCACTTATTTTTCTAACTGTTAGAGCTTCAAATCCTTCTTCTATCCCTATTTCCATAGCTATATCTAATATCCCTTGCTTCATACGTTCACTTCTCTTATTTTGTCCTTCTCTACCCATTCTCTTCTCCTATTTTATAACGTTATTACTTTTTATAACACTGTTATGTTTTCATATTACCATTACTTCCAAAAGTTTGCAATAAAAAAAGAAACACTTCATATGAAAGTGTCTCTTCCTTATCCTTTTTATCTTAATTATCTATATCATTATTATTATCTATTTTTATTACTCCGTAATTTCCTTCTTCTTTTACTTCTTCAAAATCTACATTCTTAACAACAGTATCTTTTTGGGTATCTGTACCTTTTGCCTTAACAGAACTTATCTTTTCACTAATTTCGTCTCCAATATTTTTGCATATCTTACTTCCTGATTCTACTGCGTTATCAACTACATCTACTGAACTATCAGCTATTTTACTTGCACCACTTTTAATATTAGCGCCAAGTTTTTTTCCCATGTTTTGATATTTTTCCTTGCTCTCTGGGTTATCATCAATTTTTTCTGCTATTGCACCAACAGCATCAGCCCCAAGTTCAACACCCACCTTAGCAGCAGTTCCAACAACATTTATTGTCTTCTTTACAAATTTACCTAACCCCATATTCATCACCTTTCAAAAATGTATTTTATATTATTATATTCCAAATTACACCTTATGTTAAAGAGTAAAATGTAAAAAATTCAATTAATATCTCTACTTTCATCATTTTATGTATATAAAACAAAAAATTAACTGGACATCTACTTTGTCCAGTTAATTTTTATACTAAAGTTTTTTAACAAATTCAGATTTAAGACTCATAGCACCAAATCCATCAATCTTACAATCTATGTTATGGTCACCTTCTACTAATTTTATGTTTTTAACCTTAGTTCCCTTTTTTAAAGCAGATGATGCACCTTTTACTTTAAGATCCTTAATTATTGTTACAGTATCTCCGTCACTTAAAATGTTTCCATTAGAATCTTTAACAACTAAAACATCATCGCTAGCTTCATTATTTCCTTCTTTACTCCATTCATGAGCACATTCTGGACAAACAAAAAGACTTCCATCCTCATAAGTGTATTCAGAATTACATTTTGGACAATTTGGAAAATCGCTCATACTCTACATTTCTCCTTTGTATCTTATATTGAGATTTTATAATATCATAGTATTATATTATTTACAATTCTATATTCCATTATTAATTATTTCAACAAACTTAGTTGAGGCTATGGACATAGGGACACTTTTCAAATGACAAATACCTATACTTCTTCTTGGAATATCCTCTTTCAATTTCACTTGATAGACCATGCCTTCTTCTAAATATTCCTTAGTAAATTCTTTTACAACACATGCTACTCCTAGGTTTATCTTTGCAAATTCTAAAAGTAAGTCATATGAACCAAGCTCAAACTCTGGAGATATCTTAACTCCCTTAGAGAGCAAAAACTTTTCAACATACTTTCTTGAATTAGAATTCGGCTCTAAAAATATTAGAGGATATTTACATATCTCACTAAGTTCTATACTTTCTCTTGATAGATGCTTAAACTTTTCTCCACATATAAAAATATCTCCTACTTCAAAACAAGACTTTGATTCAATTGAAGGATCTTCTATTGGAAGGTTACATATAGCAATATCAATATCTCCTGATTTTAATAATTCACAAAGTTCTAAGGTTGTACTATTGTTAATTTTAAACTTTATATTAGGATATTTATTATGAAACTTCTCTAAAAAAGGTACAAGAAAATATTTGGATATTGTATCTCCCACTCCAATCTTTAATTCTCCAATTGCAAGGTTCTGAAACTCTAATATCTTTTCTTCACCAAGTTTTATCAAATTCATTGCTGAATTAATATATTCAAATAATAAAGTCCCCTCATTAGTAAGAGATACTCCTTTAGGAGTTCTATTAAACAATCTTATATCTAACTCTCTTTCAAGAGCCATTATAGCTTGGCTAACAGCTGGTTGTGTCATATACAATTCTTTAGCTGCTTTAGAAAAACTTTTACTTTTTACTACTTGGCTAAATACTTTATATAAATCTAACTTTGTAATCATATAAGCACTCCTTATACCTACTATTTAATCTATTTATTTTACTTATATCATTATATGGAGTATATTACAAGCATATGGAAATAATTATTATATTTTTTAAATAAGGGGAGATTGTAAAGTGGAAAGAGTAGTAGGAACTGTTGTTAGAGGGTTACGTTGCCCTATTATTAAAGAAGGTGACAGCATTGAAAATATAGTTGTTGAAAGCGTATTAAAAGCATCTAAAGTTGAAGGATTTGAAATTCAAGATAAGGATGTAGTTACAGTTACTGAATCAATAGTAGCTCGTGCTCAAGGAAACTACGCTTCAATAGATAATATAGCTAAGGATGTACAAGCTAAATTTGGTGACGATACAATAGGTGTTATATTCCCAATTCTAAGCCGTAACCGTTTTGCTATATGTTTAAGAGGAATTGCTAAAGGAGCTCATAAGAAAATAGTTCTTATGCTTAGCTACCCTTCTGATGAAGTTGGAAATCACTTAGTTGATTTAGACATGTTAGATGAAAAGGGAGTTAACCCATGGACTGATGTTTTAACAGAAGCAAAATTCCGTGAGTTATTTGGATATAATAAACATCCTTTCACTGGTGTTGACTATGTTGAATACTACAAGTCATTAATTGAAGAATATGGTGTAGAATGTGAAGTAATCTTCTCTAATGATGCAAAGACAATTCTAAATTATACAAAGAGTGTACTAGCTTGTGATATTCACTCAAGATTTAGAACTAAGAGAATCTTAAAGGCTAATGGTGGAGAAAAGATATACAGCCTTGACAACATATTATCAGAATCAATTGATGGAAGTGGATGTAATGAAGCTTATGGTCTTTTAGGTTCTAACAAATCTACAGAGGACAAAGTTAAGCTTTTCCCTCGTAACTGTCAACCAATAGTTGATAAGATTCAAGCTCTATTAAAAGAAAAAACAGGAAAAGAAGTTGAAGTTATGGTTTATGGAGACGGTGCTTTCAAGGATCCTGTAGGTAAGATATGGGAACTTGCTGACCCAGTTGTATCTCCTGCTTATACTGCTGGATTAGAAGGAACTCCAAATGAAATCAAATTAAAATACCTTGCTGATAATGATTTTGCTGATTTAAAAGGTGAAGAATTAAAGAAGGCTATCTCTGAATACATTAAGAATAAAGATGCAGATTTAGTTGGTAATATGGCTTCTCAAGGAACAACTCCAAGAAGACTTACTGATTTAATAGGTTCTTTATCTGACTTAACATCTGGTAGTGGTGATAAAGGAACTCCTATTATATACATCCAAGGATATTTTGATAACTATACTAAATAGTATAATAATTAAGGGTTAAATTCTCACAATGAGAATTTAACCCATTTATTTTTTATTTCCAAAGGCTTGGATCTTTATAGTAATTAACTCCTTGAAGTTCTAATCTCTTTGCATTTTCTTTCATTCTTTGAATGTACTCTCCAGTATTTCTACCATCTTTAGGAGTCCATCCTATTTCTGCATATCCTAAAACTCTTGGATAAATCATATAATCCATATCATCTTGACTTCTCAAGGTTTCACTCCAAAGAGGAGATTCAACTCCTAAAATTAGCTCCTTAGGAGCATAATTAGTAGGATCCCAATCATACCCCTTAATTATTGAAATATATCCAGCCCATTTTAACCCAAGCTTTATATCTTCATGATACTTCATATCTAAATATGATTTTTTAGCTCTTGAAATTATCATTTTTAAATTCTTTTCCCTTGCTGCTTTATTAGAACCAGACCAGTTTTGAAGAATGAAGTTAGAAGATATATCTTCTGATGTATCTGCTGGATCCCATCCAATTGGAACTTTTCCGCACTTCTCTACTATTTTAGAAACTCTCCCCATAAAATACTTATAATCATCTTTTGATGTACTATCAGCCTCATCACCACCTATATGAATGTATTTCGAAGGCGATATTTCTGAAACTTCCATTATTATATCTTCAATAAATGCATAAGTTCTCTCATCTCTACACATTAAAGAACTAAATCCAATATCTATACCTGTATAATGCTCCTTCTTCTTACCATCAGAATTTAAGAACCCATAGGATGCTAAAGCAGCATTTGTATGACCTGGCATATCAAATTCTGGTATAACCTCAATATATCTATCAGCAGCATATTTAACTATTTCCTGAAAATCCTCTTGAGTGTAATAACCACCTTTTCCTCCACCAACTTCACTTTTAGATCCAATATTAGTTAAGTCAGGCCACTTTTTAATTTCTAACCTCCACCCTTGATCATCGCTTAAGTGTAAATGAAGCTTATTAATTTTATATTGAGCCACTAAATCTATCTGCCTCTTTATATCTTCAACAGGAAAAAAGTGCCTTGCTACATCTATCATTATCCCTCTGTACTCATATTCTGGCTTGTCCTCTATTTCTACAAAAGGAATACTCCACTTATTATTCTCTACAACCTCCCTTGACTCTATCTCCACTGGTAATAGCTGTCTTAAACTTTGTATTCCTCTAAATATTCCTTCAGGGGTATATGCAACAATTTCAATCCCTTTCTTTGTTACAGATAACTTGTAGCCCTCATCACCTAAATTTTCTTCCCCATTTACAGTAGTAAAGGTTATACTATTACTCATTTCATCTAATGACTTATCAATAATTAGTTCAAAGTCTGTAGATGGTTTAATCTTATCTTTAAAATATTTCCCTATTTTATATATCTCTTCTGTTTCTTCTTCACTATTTCCTTTTACATATATAATTGTATCTTTTGATAATGAAAAATTCCCTTCTCCTTTTTTATAACTTAAAGGTTTAGGTAAAATATAATTAACTAATTTAGGTGTTTCCTTAACAGTTGGTTCATTATTATCTGCACAACCTATAAAATTAAATATTAATATTACCCCCAAAAATAAGCATAAAGTTGAAAAAATAAAGTTAATTTTGAACATCCCACTCATAACCTTCCCCCTTGAAATTATTCACTTTTAAATTCCTATTACTTCCATATCACCAATATACACTAAATACTTGAAATATTGTATATAGGCATGGTATTTTTCAAGTAAATGTAATAAATTCAATTTATTTATAGGAAAATTAAAAACCACCTAAACTTAGATGGTTTTTTACTATACCTTATAAACTTATTTTTCAGTACCATTCATTATTCTAATAATGTTTGCTTTATGCCTTACAATTAATAATAGTGTAGATAAAAGTGCTGCAATTGTAATTGTCATATCTGCTCCTGTCAATAAGCAAGTGATTGGCATAGATATTCCAAGAGCCATGGATCTAATAGATACAATTTTAGTAAAATACTTTAATATAAAATAAGTAGCTACTCCTACCACTACTGATAAAGGACTTAATAAAAAGAAAGCTCCTAGAGTTGTGTTAACTCCCTTGCCTCCCTTAAAAGATAGAAAAGGTGTAAAATTATGTCCAAGTATAGAAGCTAATGCTACTAATGAAACATATAGCGAATAATCCATATCTATAAGTCCACTTTTATGTATTCCTATTGCTATTGCTACAGGTACAAGCCCCTTCAACACATCAATAACCTGTGTTGCTACTGCCAATTTATGACCTAATACTCTTCTAACATTTGTTGAACCAATATTTCCACTACCTTCAGTTCTTATATCTACTCCCTTAAACTTCTTAGCTAAAATAAATCCTGTAGGTATAGACCCTATAAAAAATGAAGCAATAATACTTAATATTGTCATAAACTCCTCCATATGTCTTAGTTTTTTTCGTCTTATTATAACAAAATTTGCGCTTATAGTCAGTTAAAAATCCTATTTAATTTGCAAATTTAATAACTTGGTTAAATGTAATGCTTGCATTGTTGTAACAATAGCTCCCCTAACATCTTCAATATCTACATTTATACCATCTATATCACAGGATGTTAAATCCACCTTTTCAAAGGAAGTTTTATTGCAATATGCATTTATAAAACTACTTTCCTCAACTGCTAACTTCTTATGTTTAACCTCTTGGAAGGTTGCCTCTTCAAAATCACTATTTAATATATGCATTCCATTTACCTTTGAAAAAGAGAAATTAGAATATCTTCCTATAGAATCTTTAATTAGTACATCTTTTATATTACTTTCATCAAATCTAGTACCAACAAGCTTACAATTTACAAATTCCACTCTATGAATTCCACTATTACTTAAGTTAACATTTGATAAATCGCAGCTTTCAAATCTAGTATCTATTAAATCAAGATTTTCAAAAGAACAATTTGTAAATACAACATTTTTAAACTTGCAGGAATCTATAGTTAATCCTCGTTCATTTTTTCCTTCTATAGAATATCCCTCAACAATCTTACTTACTATCTCTTCTGCATATATAACTTCATCATAAAAATCTTGAACGTCTTCTAAATCTATAAATTTAGGCTTCTGTATCTTAACCATATCCCTCTCCTATTATCTATATAAATTCTTTCTTAAGCTAGTCTACTTTATGTAATTCCTTAGATATTATACTCCTACATGGTGTATATGCCAATTATTTATTTTATATTTAACTAGCATTTAAAAGCTATCTATATTATTATTAATTTAAACATTAATTAAAGGTAGGTACAAAAATGAATACATATTTAATAACTTATTATTTAAAAGAAGAATCTCATTCTTGTGGATGTGAAGACCACGGTGACCATGATCATCACCACCACCATCATGAAGAACGTGATGACTACGAAGTAACAGCACATATAAAAACATTAGGAGCATGGGCTCATTTAATGCCTACAAGTTTCTTAGTAAAAACTGATAAGAATTCTGAAGAAATAGTTTCATTCTTAAAAGACTTCTTAGAAGAAAAAGATATGATTTTTGTAAATAAAGTTGATAAAGAAGATTTAGCTTCACTTACACCTGGTGTTGTGGAGTGGATTAGACAATAAAATTAGAGAGGGTATTTATTTTGCTTATTCTGTTCAAAATAAATACCCTCTCTTCTCATAATAAAATCAATTATTTATTTTATTATTTTTTCATCTAATTTAAATAGTCTTTTATTATATTTCCATCTAATACTTCTATAACTCTATCTGCCTTTTCAGCTATTCTATTATCATGAGTTATTATTACAAAGGTTGTGTTATACTTTTTATTAATATCTCTAAGTAGATTATATATCTCATTAGTCGTATTTGAATCTAAATTTCCTGTTGGTTCATCTGCCAAAATTATTTTAGGACTATTTATTAACGCTCTAGCTATTGCTGCCCTTTGTTGCTGTCCTCCAGATAAATCTGTAGCCATGTTATTTTTAACTTTAGTTAATCCAACTAAATCTATAAGCTCATTAGCCCTTTCTAGGATTTCCTTGTTTACTTTCTTTCCAGATATAGAATAAGGCATTAATATATTTTCAAGAACTGTAAATTCAGGCAAAAGATAATGAAATTGAAATATAAATCCTAGTGTACTATTTCTTAAATCAGCAAGTTCATTCTTGTTCATACCTTCTACATTAATACCATTAATATAAAGTGTCCCACTACTTCCTTTAGATAAAGTTCCCATTATGTTTAGCAATGTACTTTTACCACTTCCACTTTGTCCTATAATAGAAACAAATTCTCCTTCATTTATTGTAAGATCTGTATTATTTAATACCTTAGTTTTTACTTTTTCTCCATATACTTTTGTTATATTTTTAAGCTCTAATGCACTCATAATTTCCTCCTAATTGTTTCTTATAATATCTATTGGATCTAATTTAAGTGACTTTTTAGCTGCTATTATTGAAGCTAAAACTGCTGCTAATATTGAAATAATTATGCTCATTAAAATAAATCCATAATACATATTTCCTGGAACTAATGGACTTCCATCAGATGTTTTAACCATAACTGTAAATATCTTAAATAAGGTTATTCCTAATATTCCTCCAGTAAATGCCCCAACTACACCAAAAATTAATCCTTGAAGTATAAAAATAGTTGCTGCACTTCTGTCCTTTATTCCCATTGCCTTAAGTATTCCTATTTGCTTTGACTTTTGAATAACTGAAATAGCCAACACTCCAGCAATACTCATGGTTACAGATATTATAATAAATACTTGTATTGTAATACTTGATGTTTTCTGCCCACTTAATGCATCTAATAAACTTTCATTGTCCTCTTTCCAATTTACAATCTCTAAATCACTAGGAATGTAGGAAGATATATTTTTACTAATTTCATCACTTTCAAAAACATAATCATTACTAATTTTCATTTCTATAGAAGAAACTTCCCCCTCTTTAGAGAAAATCTTTTGAGAGTTAGTTAATGTTGTAATTATCCATGAATCATTCATTCCCTTTACTTTTAAGTCAACTATGCCAGTTACCTTCACCTTCTTTTCCCCAATGCTAGGAGATGAAAACACTAATTCATCATCCACTTTTAAATTTAAATCTTCACTTATTCCCTTACCAATTAACACTTCATTTTCATTTTCAGGGAACTTCCCTTCACTTATTTTATTAGTTAAATCATATATATCATTTTCTTTAGATAAATCTATTCCCCTAACTAAAATTGATTTATTAGAATCTCCTTCTTCTACTATTGCAGGACTATCTAATACACCCATTATATTAGTAATCTTATCTTCTTCTTTATCTTTTATATCAGCTATAATCTCATGATAATTAGATATTCCCTTATCCTTTGAAGAAACTGTTATCTGAGAGGTATTACCTATTGTTTTATTTAATAAATTATCATTTAAGTTATTAATAAGTAACCCTAAGAAAAGTTGTACTGTAACTCCTAAAGCAATACCTAATGCTATTAAAATTGTTTGAGCTTTATTAGACTTTATAAATCTATAAGCTATTTTAAAATTATTTCTCATTGTTTTTCCCTCACTTTTTTCTTTTGTCACTACTACTTTAATGGAGAGATATTTATTCTAAATAAAAATGGTCTTAAATCCATCTTAATTAATTTACTTAAATATTTTAGGTAAAACTATTTATGTTATAATCTATAAAAAACAAAGGATGATTGAAATGAATAAAATTTTATTAATAGATGATGAAATTGAAATTTTAGATATTTTAACTACTGTTTTAGAAATGGAAGGTTTTAAGCATATATATAGGGCAACTTCAGGGAAGGAAGGAATAGAACTATTTAGAAAAGAAAATCCTGATATAGTACTTTTGGATATAATGCTTCCAGACATTATAGGATATGATGTTTTTAAAGAAATAAGAAAAATAAGTGAAGTTCCAATACTCTTTCTTTCAGCAAAATCAGAAGAAGTAGATAGACTTCTAGGCTTTGCCTTAGGAGCTGATGATTATATTACAAAACCTTTTAGTGCAAGAGAAGTTGCTTTTAGAGTTAAAGCTCGTCTTAGAACCTTTAGTAAAACTAGTATAGATGATAATAAAGTAATTAAATTTGACAATATAGAAATACATAAAGATAAAGGAACAGTATATAAGGATGGTAAACTATTAGAATTTACTGCAAAGGAGTTAAAGCTTCTTTTATACTTTATTGATAATCCTAATAGGATTTTAAGTAAAGAGATGATTTGTAATGAGGTATGGGGAGAAGATTTCTTTGGATATGACAATACTATAACTGTTCATATTAGAAAGCTTAGAAAGAAAATTGAAAATGCCCCCTCAAATCCTAAATATATAACTACAGTAATAGGACTTGGATATAAATTTATAAAGGAGGGTAAAAATGATATTTAGACCCTCATTGAAGTTTATAGTTTCTTCTATAATTGCAATAATATTAATTTGCATAACAATAGGACTATATGATGTAAGTGTTAAACATAGCTTTACTTCAGACTATTACCCTTCTGACTTTATTGATTCATTTAAAACACATATACATTTAGATAATAGTGATAATATTTATGTAGATTCTGAAGGGTTAGCTTTACTAAATAGCAATGATGTAAAACTACAAATACTAGATAAAAATAATAAAGAAGTTTATAGCTATAATAAACCAAAGGACTATCCAACAGAATATAATAATGAAATCTTAATTAATCTATATACAAATCCAGATCAAACCATGTTTTTGTTTACCAATTATTTCCAAGGAAATGATTATACTACTCTTTTGTTTTTTAGTCCTAATAAAGTTGAAAGATTAATATTTGCTTATAATAAAGATCAATTAATTAAAGCTCATAATTTCCCATTGTTTATAGCAATAGTTATAATTTTTATTCTACTTATTAGCTGCATATATTTAATACATATTACCCGTCCAATTAAGAGATTAGTTGATAGAATTAATAATCTATCCAAAGGGAAATATTCTATAGAGAATGTTGGAAAAGGAATATATTCAGATGTTAGAGAAAGCCTAAATATACTTTCAAACAGGTTGTATACTAATGAACTTGAAAGAAATAAACTAGAGGAAATGAGAAAAGAATGGATTTCAAATATATCCCATGATATAAAAACTCCACTAACTTCAATTAGGGGAAATGCAGAAATAATGTCTGTAAAAGATTATAAAATTAATGACGAACAAAGAATTAGGTATTCCAACATAATTATTAATAAGGTTGATTACATTAAAAATTTAGTTGAAGATTTAAACCTTTCCTCTCATCTTAAGGATAAAAACTTACTATTAAATAAAAAAGAAGTTAATATTATTTCCTTAATAAGACATGTAATTATAGATATAATGAATGATGATAAATTTAATAATGGCTCAATTAATTTTACTTTTTATGAGAAAGATATAAAGATTAATTTAGATGAAAACTTAATTAAAAGAGTTTTTATTAATTTAATTATAAACGCCTTCCTTCATAACGACTATAAGGTTAATGTAGAAGTAAAGGTTGAAAGAATAAATAAGTCTAGGGTGAAAATTGTAATAAAAGATGATGGCAAAGGTGTATCTCAAAAAGACTTAAGATACATTTTTGAAAGATATTACAGGGGCACTAATACTTCAAGCCAGATAGAAGGTTCTGGATTAGGTATGGCAATAGCTCATGATATTATAGAAGCACATTCAGGAGCTATTTATGCTGAAAGTATTGAAGGTAGAGGAATGAAAATAACTATACTTTTATAGACGTAAGAAAAGAACTGCCTAAGGCAGTTCTTTTAAAATTCTTTACTATTTTATATTGAAGAAAGCTTTTCTTCCTCTATATTCAGCTACATCTTCTAATTCTTCTTCAATTCTAAGTAATTGATTGTACTTAGCAACTCTTTCAGATCTAGCTGGTGCTCCAGTCTTAATTTGACCTGCATTAACTCCTACAACTAAATCAGCTATTGTTGTATCTTCAGTTTCTCCTGATCTATGAGAAACTACTGCAGTCATTCCTGCTCTGTTAGCCATTTCAATAGCATTTAAAGTTTCAGTTAATGTACCAATTTGATTTAATTTAATAAGAATTGAGTTAGCTACTCCCTTTTCAATTCCCATTTCTAATCTTTCAGTGTTAGTTACAAATAAGTCATCTCCAACTAATTGAACCTTCTTACCTAATCTTTCAGTAAGTAGCTTCCATCCTTCCCAATCTTCTTCTGCCATACCATCTTCAATTGAGATTATTGGATACTTGTTAACCCAAGCTTCTAAGAAGTCTACCATTTCTTCAGCAGTTAAAGTTTTACCTTCATGCTCTAATACATACTTACCATCTTTATAATATTCTGAAGATGCAGCATCTATAGCTATGAACATATCCTCTCCTGCCTTGTATCCAGCCTTAGTTATAGCTTCTATAATTACTTCAATAGCTTCTTCATTTGACTTAAGGTTTGGAGCAAATCCACCTTCATCTCCAATAGCTGTTGAATATCCTTTTTCATGTAAAGTCTTTTTAAGAGTATGGTATACTGTAGCACACATTCTCATAGCATCTGAGAAAGTCTTAGCCCCTACTGGCATAACCATAAATTCTTGTAAATCAACTGAGTTATCTGCATGAGAACCACCATTTATAATGTTCATCATTGGCACTGGTAAAGTCTTAGCATTAACTCCTCCAATATACTTGTAAAGAGGTAATCCTAATGAGTTAGCAGCTGCTTGTGCACATGCTAAAGATACACCTAAGATAGCATTAGCACCAAGATTTCCTTTATTTGGTGTACCATCTAATTCAATCATAGTTTTATCGATATATGTTTGGTCAAATACGTTGCAACCTATTAATTCTTCTGCAATTATATCATTAACGTTTTTAACAGCATTCTCTACGCTCTTTCCTAGATAGTTATCTTTGTCACCATCTCTTAGTTCTACAGCTTCGTATATACCTGTCGATGCTCCTGAAGGTACAGCTGCTCTTCCTACTGTTCCGTCTTCTAAGTAAACTTCAACCTCTACAGTAGGGAAACATCTAGAATCTAGAATTTGTCTTCCAACTATATCGATTATTTCTACATAAGTTTTCATAAATATCACTCCTTTAATCTATATAAATAAAAATTTAGCTATTTTATAAAGGAGACCTATACATAGTGTATAGCTCTCCAAACATTGGTAATAATACAGTACAATTTATATAATTTACCATGTATTCAGTTAAGTCAATGTAGTGTGTAAGTACATTGATAAAAGTTATACTTGTTATAATTACTAATCACTATTGATTATTCTTATCACTTAGATAATACTATTATATAACTCTTTTGTCAACTCTTTCTCTTAAAGTAAATCATATAAACTATACCTCTTACTAATCAAGTAAATATTCTTCGAATCTAGTTATATTGTTCTTTTTCCCTATTACTACTATTAGTTCACCAGACTTTAATATATAATCTGGTGATATTTCTAATATGGTTCCACTCTCTCCTTCAATAGCAATAATATTAAGCTTGTACTTCTTTCGTATGTTAGAATCTCTTATTTGAATTCCGTTAAGTTTTTTAGGCACCTCAATTTCATAAATATTTATATCATCATTAAGCTCTATAAAATCTAAAGCCTTTGAATATAAAAGTCTATTGGCAACCCTTATAGCCATATCATTTTCTGGGTATACCACCTCTGCTCCAATCTTTGTTAGCACAGCTCCATGGTCAAAACTTACTGCCTTTGCTATAACTCTTGGAATTCCCATATTAATTAAGTTTAAAGCTGTAAGGATGCTAACATCCATTTTTTCACCAATACATACAACTGCAGTTTCACAGTTTTGTATTCCTGTTTCCTCTAATGTTTCTCTATCTAGCATCTCTACCACAAAAGCATTGCTTGTATATTGCCTTATTTGTTTTATCTTGCTCTCATCACTATCTATAACTAATACTTCCTTTCCAGCTTCTATCAAGGTTTTAGCTAGAGCAAACCCAAACCTCCCAAGGCCAATTATTCCATACTCCATAGATTTATTCTCTTTAAACATAAAATCCTCCTATCCTATAATTACAGACTCTTCTGAATAACGTGCTTCTGGAAGCTTCTTTTGATACCAAATCGTTGCCATGGTAATAGGTCCAAGCCTTCCAATAAACATAATTAACACAATAACAAATTTACTTAATGAGGCAAGATGTGGAGTTATACCAGTAGATAATCCTACAGTTCCAAAAGCGCTTGTAACCTCAAATAGTAATTGCATAAATGAACTTTGTGGCTCTAAGATACATAAGATAAAGGTTCCTATTATAACTACCAAGAAAGCTAAAATCATAAGGTTAAAAGCCTTCCATATTACACTTATAGGAAATTTCCTTTTAAATGCTCCACTATGCTTATTAGTAGAGTTAGCATATAAGCTCTTAGCTATAATAAATGCTGTAGTGGTTTTTACACCACCACCTGTTGATCCTGGGGATGCTCCTATAAACATCAAGATTACCAATGTAAATAGCCCTGCATTTGTAAAGGTACCTAAGTTATATGTACTAAATCCTGCTGTCCTAGCTGAAGTACTAAAAAAGAAAGCTCCAAGCCAAGATATATTTTCTGTAATCTTTAAAAGAATGGTACCAACTATAAGTAATAAAGTAGTCATTAACAATACAATTTTTGTATGAAGACAAAACTTCTTAAAAGATCTTTTTTCAAACATTTCTTTTATTACTAAAAAACCTAGTCCACCAAAGATAATAAGAAAACATGTTGTTAAATTTAAAAGCACATTACTTTGATATGGTATTAGATTTTGTAATCCTCCTAATATATCAAATCCAGAATTATTAAATGCAGCTATAGAGTGAAAAACACTTATTCCTAAGGCCTTTAATGGTTCATAATCCTGTGAAAATACAATGTAACTAAGTATTACTCCTACTAATTCAAATAGTAAAGTCATTAAAAGTACCGCTTTAACTATTTTAACTAATCCTTTCATGCTCTCTAAATTCATAGCTTCTTTAATTAATTTACGTCCTTTGATACTTACCTTCTTACCTGCTAGAAGTATAAAACCAACCCCTACCGAAGTAACCCCAAGCCCCCCAACTTGAATAAGCATGGCTACTACAGTTCGTCCAAAAACATTAAAGGTATCAGCTGTATCAACAGCTATTAAACCAGTTACACATACAGCACTGGTAGAAGTAAATAATGCATCTATAAAGGATATTTTTACACCTTCATTCAGAGAAATTGGTAACATTAATAATATGGTTCCCATGATTATAACTAGTGCAAATCCTAATACAATTAATCTGCCTGGACTAATCTTTTTTATCAGCGGCATATGATACACTCTCCTCAGCAATAATGAATATTCTTAAAATATTTAAATGCTATTATATATCTCATTTGTTTCTATAAATAAAATACAATGTTAATTATTGGTTAATTTTTTTAAATTTCCTTTATCTGTTTTTCTAAAAATAGGATACTAGTATTAGGCCTTATTTATATTAGATTTTCTATCAAAAAGATTACATACAAAGGGAGGTGACTTATATGTTAGAACTACATGATAAGGTGGATAATATCAATAATATTTACTTTAGTAACCATTGTGATAATAGTTCAAACTCTGTAAGTGAAATATACGAATATATATCTGATATTTATAAAGACCTTAACTTAAGCGGAGTTACTTTATGGATATATGACACTACTGCTAAACAGCTAATAAAGGAATATGCATTAGGAATTTCAGAACTTACCCCACAAAATATTTGTATAAACTTAGATGATAATATAAAAAAAACACTTTTAGATTGCAATATCACTAATACACCCCACAACTTATCAGAATATTATCTATTTAAGGATAATTATAATTTTGAAGACCCTTATTATGAAAAGCTGTTTAAAGATGAGTATGTAAATGTTTATCCATTAATATCTAATTCTAAAATTTTAGGTCTAGTAAGCATTTATTTTACAGCAGGTAACTTTAACTCTACTGTTAACAAATATATAACTAGCATAATTAAAAGAATTAAATTATCATTTGATAATTTATATTTAGCACATTCACTAAAAAAAGAATTAAAATCAAAAGAAGAAATAGAAAATGAATTTAAATATCTTTTAGATATATCTACAGATTTATATATAATAACTAATGTTAATGGTATCATTAAAAAAGTTAGTAACGGCTTTTCAACTATTTTAGGATGGTCATATAAAGATGTAGAAAATAGTAAATTAACTTCTTTATTAAGTCCATTTTATAAAAATTATATACCGTCTATTAATGAAATGAAAGAAAAATGCAGTGACACCCATATTTACTGCAACATATTAGCAAAGGATGGTAGTACAAGATTAATAGAGCTTAGTTATTCCTATGATAAAAATACTGAACAGATTTATATAATAGGAAAAAATATGGATGAATTATTAACTTTACAAAACAGAATAAACTTAGAAGCTCACAAATCTGAATTTTTAGCCAATATGTCCCATGATTTTAAAACGCCTTTAAATATAATTATATCTGCTTCTCAGTTAATTTCAGAAGGTTTTGAAAACGGTATCTTCACAACTAACGATAAATACTATAATTATTTAAAAAGTATAAAGCATAATTCTTATAGACTTTTACGTTTAATTAATAATTTAATTGATGTAACAAAATTAGAAGATGGAGCTATAAATTTATCTAAGGAAGATGTAAATATAGTACAGTTTTTAGAAGGCATTGTAACTTCTATAGCAGATTATATACATACTCTTGGTAAAAATATAATTTTTGATACTGACGAAGAAGAAGTGTATTTATGCTGTGACCTTGAAAAAATTGAAAGGGTTATGCTAAATTTAATATCTAATTCTCTGAAGTACACAAGTGATAATGGAATTATAAATATTACTATATCAACTGACTGGGAAAATAAGAGATTATATATTTCATTAAAGGATAATGGCATTGGTATCTCAAAAGAAAATTCCAATAATATATTTAAAAGATTCACTCAAGTTAATAACGAAATAACAAAATCTAATAAAGGTAGTGGCCTTGGTTTAAACATTGTAAAATCTATTATAGAGATGCATAGTGGAGAGATTTATTTAAATGAGAACTATACTGAAGGGACAGAATTTATTTTTTATCTTCCTATTAAAAAATGTAATAGTAAAGTAATCAATTCTAAAACTAAATCTTTTGATTCAAGAGTGGAAAGGTTTAACATAGAATTATCTGATATTTATAAATTTAATTAATATATTAAAAATTGGCAGTACCAAGCACTATACTGCCAATTTTTATAATTATACGACACCCCATACTTTTATCGCAAATATTTTATCTATAATATTATATTCCAAATTAATTCTTTTGTTAACTTATATAAGGGATTTATCTATAAACTTTCCTATAACTTCTACAGTAGGTTGAACATTAATAAATGCCTCTTCATCAACCTCCATAAGAATTTTCTTTATAAAAAGCAATTCATGCTTTGAAATTACTGTAACAATTGAAGATAAGGGATCATTTGTATATCCACCTTTTAATGCTGTATGAACAGTAACTCCCCTTAAATTATTCTCTAATAATGTTTTTACAACTTCCTTTTCTTTTCTTGTATATATATTTACTGTAAGCTTATATTGTTGAACATAAAATGTATCTACAAGCTTTGTTGTTGCAAATATAGATACTAGACTATATAACCCCATTTCTATTCCATACATTATTCCTGCAAGAGAAACTATAATACCATTTAAAATAAACCCTATAACTCCAACTGATTTACCTGTAAGCTTTTGTACAACTAAAACAATTATATCAGTTCCAGCTGTTGAAAACCCTGCTCTAAAACAAAGTCCTGATCCTACTCCAGTTAAGGCACCTCCAAATATTGCAGCTAAGAAAATATTTTCAGTTACTAACGTCTCTGGTATAACCTTAATAAATAATGAAGCTGAAATTACAGCAAATAAACTATATATAGTAAATTTATTGCCAAGCTTCTTCCAAGATAAATATAAAAGTGGTAAGTTAATTATTAATACCCAAGCAGATATATCAATATTAATTCCTATAAAGTCATTTCCTATTGATGATAAAAGCATAGATAACCCTGTCACACCACCTGAATATACTTTTGCAGGTGTTAAAAAGCAATTTACTCCTATTCCTGCTAGTATTCCATATAATAAAATTATTCCTATCCTTTGTAAAAATTTTTTATTCATTTTCAACCTCGTCCTATATTAGTTTTTCAAATGCTATTCTTTTGTTTCCATCTTCTAAATATATAATTCCACAATATTTAAAATTATTCTTTTCTAATAACCTTTGCATAGATATATTATCTTCATGTGTATCCACCTTTATACTATGGACATTCAAATCTAATGCTATCTTCTTAACACATTTAATTAAATAGGAAGATATACCATTACCCTTTAAGTCATTATCTACAGCTATTCTATGTATTACAGCGTATTTTTCATTACTTAACCATTCACCTTCATATATTTTATTATAAGTTACTTCCCCATTAAAGGATAAAGCTAGAGTTGCAATAACTTTATTATCCTTTTCTAGTACATAACTATATCCATTATTAATATCCTCCATTATAGTATTCTCATTAGGATAATTATTTTGCCATTGATCGATACCTTTTGATTTAAAGTAGCTTTGTGATTGAGATATTATTTTCATAACACTATTTACGTCACTTATATTAGTTTTTCTAAGTTCCATAACTCTCCTCCTTTGTTTTTTTATTCTATTATACATAATACTTAGAATAAAAAAATCGTCAAGACGAGCTTGCCGAGTCGTCGATTTTTTTCAGCGCACTCTGGCTTTTGGAAACGCATGTGAGCAAAAGACCAGGCGCATATAATTTTATTTTTTATTCTTTAGGAAGAAATGAACTAATATATCGCCAAATTGTTGAAATTATCCACAATTAAATAATAGGCATAATTTGCTAAAGAATAAAAAAACTAGCAAAACTGCTAGCTTTCTTCATATTATTAATGAGTTAATATTTCTGCTCCATCTTCAGTTATTAAAACTGTATATTCCCATTGAGCTGATGGTGAACCATCTTCTGTAATAGCTGTCCAATCATTATCAGAGTCTACATATATATCTTTCTTACCCATATTAATCATTGGCTCTATTGTAAATATCATTCCTGGAACTAAAAGCATATCGGTTCCCTTATTACCTACATGGGCAACAAATGGATCTTCATGGAATTGTATTCCTACCCCATGTCCTCCAAACTCTCTAACTACTGAATAACCATTTTTCTCAGCATGTGTTTGACAAGCCTCTGAAACATCCCCTAAGAATCCCCATGGCTTAGCTGCTTGAAGTCCTAAATCTAAACATTCCTTAGCTACTTTAACAAGCTTTTCAACCTCTGGATGCACGTTACCTATCATAAACATTCTTGATGCATCTGAAAAATATCCATTATATATAGTAGATACATCTACATTTATTATATCTCCATCCTTAAGTATGATATCCTTGCTTGGAATTCCGTGACATACCTCTTCATTTATAGAAGTACAAACACTCTTAGGGAATCCACCATAATTTAATGGTGCAGGAATTGCACCTTGTGAAACTGTAAAATCGTGTACTAATGTATTTATATCTTCTGTAGACATTCCTGCCTTTATATTTTCAGCCACTAAATCTAGTACAGCTGTATTTATTTTAGCACTTTCTCTTATCCCTTGGATTTGAGCTTCATTTTTTATAATTTGTCTAGGTGGAACAATAGCACCTCTTAATCCATAAGATAGGATTTTTTCATCAAAGTTTAGGTGGCAATTCTTATATTTCTTTCCACTACCACACCAACATGCGTCATTTCTACTTAATTTCATCCATATCGCTCCTTTTCCTTATCTATTATATACTATACTCCTATATTAACAAAATATAAACATCATACAAGATTATTCTACAATGAAAAATTTATTCCATTGTTTTGTTAGATAACTCTATTATTTTTGATATATATTATTCAATCTTAAGTTAACCTATTTATTCATAAAATTACTATTAGTATAATGAAATATATAACAAAGGGGGAAGATATATGAGTAACATAAAAGTAATTATTATGGATGTTGATGGTACATTAACTAACAGCAAAAAAGAAATTTCTAAAAAAACTAAAAATGCTCTAATTAAAGCCCAAGAGCTAGGAGCTATCTTAATATTAGCCTCTGGAAGACCTACATCTGGATTAATTGATTTTGCAAAGGAATTAAAAATGGATGAAAATCATGGCCTTTTAGTTTCTTTTAATGGATCAAAGGTAGTTGACTGTGAAACTAATAAAGTTCTATTTAATGAAACCATGACCGTAGAACAAGGACAAGCAGTTCTTGAACACATGAAGAAATTTAAGGTGAAGCCTATGATTGATAAAGATGACTACATGTATGTTAATAATGTTTTTGATAACGAAATCCAATTTAATGGAGCACCTTTTAATGTAATTAAATACGAATCTCGTGGTGGTAAGTTTAAACTATGTGAAGTGGATGATTTAGCTGCTTTTGCAAACTATCCACTAAATAAAATTTTAACTGCTGGAGATCCTGACTATTTACAAGAACATTATAAAGAAATGATGGAGCCTTTTAAGGATACATTAAACTGTATGTTTACAGCACCTTTCTATTTTGAATTTACTGCAAAAGGTATTGATAAAGCAAAGGCATTAGACACTGTACTTATTCCTATGGGATATCAAAAAAATGAAATGATTGCTTTTGGAGATGGCCACAATGATGCTTCAATGGTTAAATATGCTGGTATTGGAGTTGCTATGGAGAATGCTGTAGATGATTTAAAGGCTATAGCTAATGAAATTACTTTATCTAATGAAGAAGATGGCATTGCTTATACTCTAAGCAAATATATAAAAGGATTAGAAAGTTAAATAATATGTTGTATAATGTTCATGAGGTGATCTTCATGAACATTTTTAGTAAACTAGATAAATTAACAGATTTAACTCAAAATGAAAAAACATTAGTATGCTATATGCAAACTAATTCTGAAGACTTTATAAGAATGAGTGCTTCTGAAATTAGTAAAGCTTGCTTTATTTCAACATCAAGCATTTATAGACTATGTAAAAAGGTAGGTTTGGCTGGCTTGGCTGAATTAAAAGTACAAGTCTCCCTATCAATTAATGAGTATTTAAAGGAACAAAATTCACTTAATTTTGATTATCCATTTAAACAAAACGAAACACAAAATCAAGTTGTATTAAAAATGAAAGAACTATATGAACAAACTATACAGTCATCTTTAAATTTGATAGATTTAAATACATTAAAACTGGTAGCAAGTATTCTAAAAAAAGCTATATATATTGATTTTTATACTTCTGCTGGAAACATATATTTTGCAGAAAACTTTAAGTTTCAAATGCAAGAAATCGGAACTTTTATAAATGTACCTATAGAAGAATATCATCAGCTTTTAACTGCTTCTACTAGTGATGAAAAGCATGTTGCAATAATTGTTTCTTTTGAAGGTAGAGGACTAATAACAAAAAACTTAGCTAATATTTTAAAAAAGAATAATACCCCTATCATTTTAATTTCTTCTACAAATGAGAATCCAATTACTAAATATGCTGATTATCATTTGTATTTAAGTTCAAATGAAAATCACTTTAATAAAATTTCATCATTTTCAACAAGATTATCTTTATTGTATCTTTTAGATTGTATATATACTTGTTATTTTAAATTTGACTATGAAAAAAACGTTAACTATAAATTAAGCACATACAAAAAATTATCTAGTAAAGTATAAAAAAGAGTGGATATTCATTTTGCTGTTCCGTCCACAAAACAAATATCCACCCACTTATACTAAATATAAGTAAAATGTTTAATTTAATTCTCTTACATTCCACTTAACAAATAAAATAAGCCCAACGTTAACTATGGCTGTTATTATCAATATAACTCCTATATGTATTCCCATATCTATTACTTGTCCAAACAATAACTGTCCAGGAGCTACACTTATAGTTGCTACTGCTGTAGAAAAGGCTGATACACGTCCTAGCATATCAGAAGGCACTTCTTTTTGAATAAAAGTTAATGTTAGTACATTTGATAATGATAGAGATAGCATAATTGCCATACCACTAACACCAAAAAGTCCAGCCAAAACGTAATTATTTAATCTAATAAATCCTAACGTAGCCATTAAAGTAACCCCTACTATCATAGGAATATATGTATAATGTACTTTCTTCATTGAGAACATCTTTGGTTTTATACTTATCCAAAAACCACCTAAAATCATCCCTAAGACACATATCCCTTCTACTACTCCATAAACTTGTGAAGGTAGCTCAAGTAATATATTTATAAAGTATGGTGCTACTATTGATAATATAGGTACTAAGAATATATTACATAAAGCATATGAAGCTATAATTCCTAATATTATCTTCTTTTCTTTCTTTAAGTATACAAAGCTATGTCCCATATCTATAAAGGATTTTTTTATAAAGTCAATAGATAACACCTTGCCCTTATCTGTATCCTCATCTGTCTTAACCACATCTGGAATATCTAAGAATAGCTCCATTATTGCTGATACTAAAAAGCTTATAGCATTTATTATTACTATTAATTTTATACCTACTAATCCATAAAGAACTCCTGCAAGTATTGGTCCAAGGAAGTTAACAACAGATCCTACTTGATTAATTATTCCATTTGCTGATGTTAGCTTATCTTCTTCAACTATTTGTGGAATTGAAGACACTACTGCTGGGCCATATAGAGTATAACATACGGATAACATAAACATTACTATGGCTACTATTAACTCACTATCTCTTTCTCTAAGTAATATAAGTGCATATATCCCTATTAAAATTGAGCAGAATAGATCTAAATAAACCATTATCTTTTTTCTATTTATTTTATCTGAAAGTCTTCCTGCAATTGGTGCAAATAGTATATAAGGTATTGTTGATATTGCTAATATATTAGCAAAGGCAGCTGTACTACCTGTAAATTCTAATAAGTATAGGGACATACTAAATCTTTGAATAGCATTTCCAAAAAGTGAAATGATCTGCCCTATAACTATTATTATAAAGTTTTTATTTCTCATGCACCCTCCCTAAAAAGCTCGTACTCTGTACATATTGGATATTCACCATTTTCACTTTCTTTAAGGTTGGCATCTATCCCATAAATTTCTTTTAATGTTTCTTTATTAATTACATCCATTGGTTTTCCTTGACATATTACTTTACCTTTTTTAAGTCCAATAATGTTATCTGCAAATCTACATGCATTATTAAGCTCATGTAAAACTATAACTACTGTAATATTCTTTTCTTTATTAAGCTTTTGAAGCACCTCTAATACCTCAAGTTGATAAGACATATCTAAATAAGTAGTAGGTTCATCAAGCATTATAATTTCTGTTTCCTGTGCTAAAGTCATAGCAATCCAAGCTCTCTGTCTTTGACCACCAGAAAGATTTTCAACTTCTCTGTCAGCAAATTCACTAAGACCCGTTTCTTTTATAGCCCAATCAATAACTTCCTTATCATGGTTATTAAGCCCACCTATCATTTTTTGATGAGGAAATCTACCAAAGGCTACAAGCTCTCTTACAGTAAGACCACTTGGACAAACTGGTCCTTGAGGAAGAAAGGCAACTTCCTTTGCTATATTCTTTTCCTTTATCTTCTTTATATTTTTATTATTTATAAAGATATCTCCTGCTTTAGGCTTATTAATTCTAGATATAGTCTTAAGCAAAGTTGATTTTCCACATCCATTTGCTCCAATTATTATACTTATTTTTCCCTTTGGGAAACTTAAATCCATATTTTCAATTATTGTATTATTTTCATATGATACTGATAAGTTCTTTACACTAATAGCTTCCATAATTATTTCTCCTTCATCATTAAATAAATAAAATATGGTACTCCAAATATAGACACTGTAATTCCAACTGGAATTTCTATTGGAGAAAATAGATTTCTTGAAACTGAATCTGCAAGAAGAACTATTATTACACTAATCATTGCTGATATTACAACAAAGTTCTTATGATATGGACCAACTAACTTTTTAGCTATATGAGGAGATATAAGTCCTAAAAATCCAATATTTCCTGCAAAAGCTGTTGCTGTACCTGCTAATATAACTGCATAGCTTAAGAACTTCTTTCTTTCCCTTTCTAAATTTAGCCCTAAAGATAAGGCAAGTTCATCAGAAAGATTTAAAACATCTAGTTTCTTATTATTTAACATAACTAACCCAAACATAAGTGTAACTATTGGAATAATTACTTTAGCATAACTCCATCCTGATCCCCAAAGACTTCCTGAAGTCCAGACTAATACTCTATTATAATCTCCAACACCTCCTCTAAAAGTGAAGAAAGTTATAAAGGCATTTAATCCTGCATTTAGTCCTATACCTATTAATAAAAGTCTTTTAGGCCTTATTCCATGTCTACTAGATAGCATATATATTACAAATGAAGCTAAAGCTGCACCTATAGTAGCCATAAGTGGCAATACAAAAATTGAAAGTTGCCCAAGCTCACTGTAATAATTAGATGTTTGATATGTAATAAACAAAACTGCTGCTACTGCTGCACCAGCGTTTATACCTATTATTCCTGTATCTGCTAAATCATTTTTAGTTATGGTTTGAAGAATTGCTCCTGCTGTTGATAGGGCAATTGCTACAAATGCACCAACTAAAAGTCTAGGTAACCTAATATTTAATATTGCTGTATTTTGAAGTCTTGTACCATTACCAAGTAAGGTATTTATGACTTCTCCTACAGAAACCTTATAAGTTCCCCAACATAAGGTAACTACAAAAGAGAGAACTAATAAAGCTAGTAAAACTATTAAAGCAATTTTAAATCTTTTTTTCTTCATTATCCTCTCTCCTTTCTAGCTACTGATATAAAGAATGGTATTCCTATTAAGGCTGTAAACACACCAATTGGAGTTTCATAAGGAGCAAATAACATTCTTGCTGCAATATCTGCATAAGTTAAAAGGACTGCTCCTAGTAAAAAGGCACAAGGTATGTTTCTTCTATAATCTTCACCAAGTAATTTTCTAACTATTTGAGGAACTATAAGTCCAACAAAGGCTATATTTTTCCCTACTGCAACTGCTGCTGCACACATTGGTATCATAACCATAAGAGTTAGAAATCTTATCTTTTCAGGATTTTCACCAAGACCTATGGCAACATCGTCCCCAAGATTTAAAATATTTATTTTTGGTGATAATAAAATTGCTATAATAAGTCCAATTATTCCTACAATAAATACAAGTTTAAAGTCAGACCAGCTTGCATTTCTAAAGCCTCCTGATACCCAAAAACCTATCATTTGAGATTGATTTGATAATAATCCTATTACTGTTGTTAATGAAATAAAAAATGTACTCATAGCTGTTCCTGCTAAAAGTATCTTTGCAATAGAATTATTATTTGCTTTCTTAGATATAAATCCTAGAACTATAATCCCAGTTACTAATGCTCCTATAAAAGAAGCTATCATTACATTTTGAGTATTTATTGCAATACCCATTGCATAAAAAATAGCTATTACTAAAGTTGCCCCTTGGCTTACACCTAATATAGATGGTTCAGCTATTGGATTTCTAGTAACGCCTTGAATCATGGCACCTGTTACTCCTAAAATACCTCCTGTTAATAATACAGAAAGTGCTCTTGGAATTCGTACATCCCTAATAAGCATAAGTTCTAATGTTTCACTATAATTAAAGATACTATTCCAAATGTCTGAAAAATTAATATGGACAGATCCTAGCCTTATAGCCAGAATCAGTCCTCCTATTAAAAGTAACAAACTACCAATTACAAAAATTGTTGTATGTTTCTTACTTTGTTCCATTTAACATTTCACCTATTTCATCTACTAATATTTGTCTACCTATTGAGCTATATCCTTGGTTAAAGTAAGGTGATGACTCTAATACTACAACCTTACCTTCTTTTACTGCAGGTAAGCTATTCCATATAGCATTACTTTCAAGTTGTTTTAAATCTTCTGGTGTTGAAATTAAGAAGATATAATCCGATTTAATTGAAGCTAATCCTTCATAAGTTACAACTGGTAAACTAATATCGCTTTGTTCTGGCATTCCTTCAGGTTTAGCTAGACCCATATCTTCATATAATACGCTACCAAATCCTGCTCCATCAAAGATAAAGAATTGTCCACCACTTGCTAAGAATGAAAGATAAGTTGTATTTTCGCCATATTCTGCTTTAATCTTATCTCCAGCTTTCTTAGCCTTTACCTCATAATCTGCTAACCACTTATTAGCAACATCTTCTTTATTAAATACCTTTGCAAAAGCCTTAACATCATCTTTCCAATTTAATGCTTCTAATTGAATCATAACTGTTGGAGCAATTTCACTTAATTGATCATACATCTTTTCTTGTACTGTTGATATAACAATTAAATCTGGATTTAAGTTCATAACTGCTTCTACATCCATAGTATCTTGCATACTATATCCTAAAATTTCTGCTCCCTTTAATGTTTCTTCTAAATATATTGGAAACTTAGTGTAATCATAAGCATCACTATTTGCAGTTCCTACAACTTTATATCCTAAAATTGATAATATATCACTATTCCCACTTAAATCTACTATTCTTTCAGGGTTTGCAGGTATTTCAACTTCTCCTCTTACATCAGTAACAGTAATTTTCTTTTCTGATGACTTATCATTATTTGACCCACTATTAGTTCCACATCCTACTAACATCATTGCAGCTAAACATGAAACAACTAATGTCTTTAATATATTCTTCTTCATATCATACCTCCGTATTAATCTATAACTAAATTCTATCTTTATTTTACTGGTCTAATTGTATATGAGATTGATTCTCATTTCAATCTATTCACCTAATTTAATAATTTTATCATCCATATTAATTATTTTCTGCTATAATAATCTAAGTTATTAAGAATATTATAACCAGGAGCTAAATAAATAATTTAACAAAGGAATAAGATATGATTTGCAAAACAACGAAAGAATTTCAAAATAAAGTTTTAGAATATATGAGCTTTACCCCTTATCCTACGGGACATTACACCATATACAAAAATAAAGAAAAACCTGAGCTTGGATTTTTTATTAAATATTCAAGGGAAGGATATTATGACTTTGGTATTGGAGATTATACAATCCCCTCTAATTTTTCACTTTCCTTTGATCATAATGAAGAACTAATACGTTTTGGAACAGTATATAAAGGTGAAACTAATTTTCAAATTGAAGATAGCCCTCTTTCCTCTTTTTCTCCTTCATCCTTCTTTGTAGCAGAGAGAGGTTTAAAGGGAAAACAGGCTTGGAAAAAAGGTCAGCACTTCCACGGAGCGGAAATAACCATATATAAAAAGTATTTTGATGAAATAATTAAGCCAAACTTTCCAAGTAGCATTAGTTTTGATAGTTTTATCATAAACTATACTTATCACTATCTTCCTCTTGAAATAGCTACAATTATTCAAAATCTAAGAAGCTTGGCAGAAATTAATGAACTTAGCCTTATCTATTTAGAAAGTAAGATATTAGAATGTATCGCATTAATTAATAAAGAAATAGATTCATCTCCTAGAAATGTTTTTACTAATCAATTAAATTACGGAGAAATAAAAATAGGAAAAGATAGATATGTAACATTAACAGCTTCAGATGCAAGTGCAATACAAAAAGCTCATGAAATTTTAACTAAAGAGGCATGCAATCCCCCTACTATAAAAAGCTTAAGTAAGATGGTTTTTCTAAATGAGCAAAAACTCAAGGCAGGTTTTTCTGCTAAATATCATATGTCCATTAGCCAATATACTACTTCTATAAGAATGGCTATTGCAGAAAACCTTCTATCTACTACACAATTAAGTGTAGATGAAATAGCTAAATTAGTTGGATATAATTATAGTGGAAACTTTATAAAGATGTTCAAAAAAGTTCACGGAAAGACCCCCTTAGAATTTAGAAAAATAAAAATTTAATAAAATAATGCTACTTAACTAATTTGTTAAGCAGCATTATTTTAAAATATTTATTGTATACTATAAATATCTGAAAATTCTATTCTACACTTATCTACTCTAGTAGAGTCATCTAAAATATCCATTACATCATCTGTTTTATTATTTACTAACTGTTTAGGAATTGTAAATATAAACTTACTACCTTTTCCTACTTCGCTTTCAACCCATATTTCTCCACCATGCATTTCTACTAGATGCTTAGCAAGAGAAAGACCAATTCCACAACCATCTCTTTTCTTAACAAGTGAGTGATTAACTTGTTCAAATCTATTAAATACTATCCCCACCTTATCCTTTGGAATTCCTGTTCCTGTATCTTCTACTGATATTTCAACCACGCTTTCTTTAGATACTATATTCACAAATATTTTTCCATTTTCATCAGTATATTTTATAGCATTAGATAATAAGTTTAATACTATTCTTTCAATTTTATCTGGATCACACGCCACTATTTCTTCTTCTGTTTCTGTATCAAATATAAATTGAATTTTTTTAGCTTTCATATAGGGTTCAACAGACTGGCCTATATTTTCTACAACACTAACTATATTAGTGTTTATAGGGTCTATTTCATAAAAACCTGCTCCCATTTTACTTATATCTAAGAAATTACCTACTAATTTTAATAACCTATAGGAATTTTGTTTTGTTAAATTAATAGATTTCTTAAGCTTTTCATCTGTTATATTATGATTTTTATAGTTTAATTCCATCAACTGATTACTTCCAAGAATTATATTTATAGGAGTTTTAAGCTCATGTGATATATTTGTAAAGAAATCATTTTTCTTGCTTTCAATTTCTATAGCTTTTTCCATTTCTTCTAACTTATTTTTAACATTTACATCCTGAGTTATATCCTTTGCTATAATAATATACTCTTCCTTACTTTGAACATATTTACTTTTTAAAATTAAATACTTATAAGTATTATCTTTTGCCAAATATCTATCCGTAAAATCTACTAAATCATCTTTATTATGCAGATTGTTTTTATAAAAATTATACCTATCAATACTTTCTTGATCGACTAAATCATAAAAACTCATCCCTAGCATTTCCTCAACACTCCATCCTAAGATGTTAGTCCATTGATCATTAACCTTTATAAATTTTCCATTACTGTCAAGAACACCTATTAAGTCTGTTGATGTTTCTACATAATCTTCTAATTCTTTTTCTTTATAAACCCTTTTTTCAGATTCATCTACTACACATCTCTGTATTTTACACTTGTTGGCAACAAGAGCTATTTCTGAACAAATAGATTTTAAATAATCATGTTGAAAATTCATAAAACTATCGTTATCATTAAACTTCACACATAAAATACCTATTAATTCTTCCTTTAATACAATTTTATATACAGCAATATTATCTTCAACTATAATGATTCCTGCTTTTCTTTGTAAATTAAGTTTGTCGCTATTACTTAAAAGACCATCCTCTATAAAGTAAAATTCTTTATACTTTATATTTATATCATCGTATTTAATACTATCTATATCATTAACATTGCCGCACTTTGCAAACCTTTCCATAGAATTGGTTTTATGATTATGTAACCAGATACTCATTCCTTCACAATCTATGTAATTCTGGATTCTTGAGGCTATAAAATTAAGAGACTTTATTAAGTCAGTTTTATTTGATAAATGCTTTGTATCTAATTTATTATCATTAATCATTTTTACTATTTCTCGTCTAATATTTATCTCTACAGGCAATAATTGTAACATTCCTATAATTCCAATTATATTTTGTTCTCTATCTTTAACACTATTTTTGATTATACTCATTTGTATCTCTTTACCACCTTTTATCATGGTAATTTCACGCCTAATATTATCGTCATTATGAATTATTCCAAACTCTTCTTTTTTTATAATCTCTTTATCTCTTTCTTTTTCTCCATACAACTTGCTATCATTAAGTAGTTCTTTTAAATATCTATTTAAATAAACCACTTCTCCATCTAAATTCTTTATACAAACACCACACATTAAATTATCAAATATATTTTTGGAGTTTATTAATTCATTTATTGTTTCGTTGTTCATCATAAATTCGCTGTTATATTTTATTGCATTACTATTCATACTATCTCCCCCTTACCACTACCATATTATACAGTTTATGTCTTATATTATAAATACAGATAACTTTTTCTTGTATTATGCATAATTTTACACATTTATAATAAATAAGGATGTTTTTTCTCTATCCATTATTTTAGCAGTCTTTTTTTTATCTATATACTAACTTTATAAGAACAATTCACGTCACCTTATCTGTTTTTTAAATTTGTGTGAATTATGGTTCCTATTTTTAAGGCTTTAAAAGTAATTCTAGGAGAGAATAATGAGCCTAAAAAGATGTAGACATTAGATAGAAGTATCTCTCCAAATAAAGCTTATGAATAGAGTGTAAATAATTTTAATGATTATCTATAAGTAAAAAATTCTATTATCCATGTTTAACATAAGGCAATTTAGTCTCGTTTTCAAGGTATAGTGTTCTAACTATTTTTCCTTCTTCCTTTACTTATAATTTTGACAAAGTATCATCTTATTCTATATTCCCATAGATAATAACGGTATTTTTGACTATAAACTTATAATAGGTCCGTCAACAACAAGAAATGCAATAAAACTATTAGAAGCTATGAATTTTGAAGATAGCATAATAAATGAAATTATAAAAGAAAATAACGGTTAATATTGTAATAAAAACAGATACCCAAAATAAAGGTATCTGTTATTTCTTAGTTATATATTTAATTATCATTGGAGTTATTACACTTGTTATTATTGATGCTAGTGCTATCTGAGACATTGCAACATCCATAAAAGGAGCATACACTTTACTCATTTCAGCAGCCAAAGAAGGCACTGAAATAGATAAACCTGCTACAGATGACATTGCAATAGCTGCATAACCAGGGCGTTTTCCAACTTTTCTATCTAATATTAATAGAGGAAATAAACATACTAAATAGAATATTGCTGTAAGAACTATTCCTGATACTCCTGATTTTAAAGCTACAACAATATTTATGCTGCTACCAAAACATATTCCCATGAAAGGTAAAAATATTACTGTAGCAGGTGCATAAAGTTTCTTAAACTCACTATCTAAATTTCCTAAAATCATTCCAAATATAAATGGAAATAGATTTGCTATTATTGTTTTTAAATCTATTCCTTGTCCACTAGCTGAACTTAAAATCATTATTGGAACTGCAGGTACCACTATTAGATTTAAAAATCCAAAAGCTGCTCCATCTATCTCATCTCCATAATCATTAACTAAAGCTAGATATAGTCCAGGATTACAGCTTGTTATTGTAGCAATAATAGCAACTGCTGATATTCCAAACACTCCTTCTATTCCAAACACTTTAATTACTAATATTCCAATAACATATGATATTATTAACTTTCCAACACATAACAATCCAGCTCTTTTTATAACATCTACTATATTTCTTATATTAAATTGCGTACCAGATGCAAATAGCATAAGACCTACTAAAACCATAGTACTTCTATTAGTAAAAAGTGCTGTAGTTGGATTCCCTATTTGAAAGATATTAGGAAAAAAAGTGTTAATTATTGCGGTAAGTATCATGGGAACTATAAGCAGTCCCCCTGGTACTTTCCTAATACTCTTTAGTATTTTCATATACTATAGCTCTTCTCCATTTGTAGCTATAACATTTTTATACCAATAGAACGAATCCTTCTTGTAACGTTTCATTGTTCCATTACCATAGTCATCTTGGTCTACATATATAAATCCATAACGTTTTGACATTTCTGATGTTCCTGATGAAATCATGTCAATTGGTCCCCACATTGTGTAACCAATAACTTCTACCCCATCTTCAATAGCAAGCTTTAATTGTTCAATATGCTTACGTAAGAAATCTACTCTATATGGGTCGTGAACTTTATTATCCTCTGTTAATTCATCAAAGAATCCTGAGCTATTTTCAAGTATAAAGACTGGTAATCCAAATCTATCGTATACATGATTTAATGTATATCTTAAACCTATTGGGTCAATTTGCCATCCCCACTCATTTGCATCAAGGTGTGGATTCTTATAAACGCTGTGAACATTACCAGCAGTAAGTTCTAATTGATCTCCATCATTACTTGATATCATAGAATTGTAGTATGACATTCCTACAAAATCAGCTGTATGCTCCTTTATAACTTCTAAATCTCCATCTTTAATATCTAGGTTAATGTTATGTTCTTTAAAATATGTCTTTGAATAATAAGGGTACTTACCACCATTTAGGATATCTAAATAGAATAGGTTTTTCATTTGGTCATCTTTTTGCATTGCTAAAGCATCTGCAGGTTTACATGTATAAGGGTAAGTAGTAAAGTAAGCCACCATGCTACCTATCTTATTTTCTTTGTCTATTTCATGAGCAAGTTTTGTAGCCTTTGCAGCTGCAACAAATTGGTGATGTAAAGCTTGGAATAACATCTCTTCATAGTTTTCTTGCCCTTCATCAATTACTCCCATTGTTTTAGGACCAGCTTTAATACTCATGTTTATTTCATTAAATGTTACCCAATACTTAACTTTTCCTTTATATCTATTAAATATCACTTCACAATATCTTAGATATAAATCTATTAATTCTCTGTTGTACCATCCACCAAATTTTTCAATAAGAACAATTGGGAAATCAAAATGTGATATTGTTATTAATGGCTCCATTCCATTTTTTAAGCATTCATCTATAACACTATCATAGAACTTTAATCCTAATTCATTTGGCTCTTTATCATCACCATTTGGGAATAAACGTGCCCAAGAAATTGAATATCTAAACACCTTAAATCCCATCTCTTTAAATAAGGCCATGTCTTCCTTATATGTATGATAAAAATCTATTCCTCTTCTCTTTGGATACTTAACTGTATCCGGATCATTTTTAGCTTCCTCTATCATTTCTTTTGTAATTTTAAGCTGTTTAGTTACTTTTCTGTCGTTTTTAGCGTTAAATTGCATTACTTCTGGAACAGTAAGTGTCTTACCATCTACATTGTAGGCACCTTCTGCTTGACAAGCTGATAGAGCCCCTCCCCATAAAAAGTTTTCTGGAAATCCTTTTTTCATATTAATCCACCTCGTTTTCTACTTATATTAATTTTAATAAATCGTCTTTATTGGTTACTTCACCATTCTTTATTGCCATAACATCCTTAAAGTTATCAGAGTTTGTAATTATAACTGGAGTTATAACATCATAACCTTCTTTCTTAATTGCATCTATATCGAATTCTACTAGTAGGTCTCCTGCTTTTATAGTTTGACCTTTTTCTATATGACTCTTAAAATGTTTACCTTCTAAATTTACAGTATCTAATCCAATATGAATTAAAACTTCCGCACCATCATTAGATTTTAAACCAATAGCATGATTTGTTTTAAAAATTGCTTCTACTACTCCATCAAATGGAGCTACAACTTTACCAACCTTAGGCTCAACTGCAATTCCTTTTCCCATTAAACCTTCTGCAAACACATTATCATTAACTTCTGCTAAATCTTTAACTGTTCCTTCAACTGGGCTCTTTACAATAATTCCTTCATTAGAAACTACAGTTTCTTCTTTAGCTTCTACTTTCTTATCTTCACCCATTACAGAATCATCAACCCCTGCAATAAGTGTAAATACACATCCTAAAACAAATGCTGCTACAACACCAATTATGATGTAAATATATCTATCAGCATTATAAGTTGAAAGTGATAAAATACCAGGAAGAGCAATAGCATTTGCATTTGCATTTACTAATCCAAAGAATCCACTTACTAAACCTGCAGCTAAACATCCAGCAAAGAAAGGTTTCTTATATCTTAAAGTAACACCATAAATAGCTGGTTCTGTAATACCAAAAAGAGCTGTTAATGAACTTGAACCTGCTGCTGCCTTCATAGTCTTATTTCTAGTCTTTAAGAATACACCAAATGCTGCACCTGCTTGTGCAATATTAGCTGCTAAAGCACTTGCAGTTAATACAGTAACTCCTGTTTCTGCAACTTGTTGAATTTGCATTGGCATAATTGAATAGTGCATACCAAACATAACAAGTATAGGTCTAAAGAATCCTAATAAAGCACCTGCAATAATTCCACTTTTTGCAAACAATATGTTTAATCCTTCAGCTATCCATGTACCTACATATGAACCAAATGGTCCTATTGCTATCAATTGAACTGGAACCATAATTAATAAAGTTATCATTGGAACAAGTAATACCTTAAGTAAATCTGGAACTATCTTTTCAACAAACTTATAAACATAACTTAAAAGCCATACTGATAAAATTATTGGTATTACTGTTGAAGTATACTTAACTAATAAAATAGGTAATCCTAAAAAGTCTATTTTATCAATGCCAGTTTCAGCAATTTTACCTGCAGCATCTAAAATTGTTGGGTGTAATAAACATCCTGCTAAAGCTATTGCTAAATATTCATTAGTTTTAAATTTTCTTGCTGCACTTACAGCTAAGAAGAATGGCATAAAATAGAATACGCAGTCAGCTATCATATTAAATACTGTAATAAAACCTGTAGAAGGATCTACCATTCCTGTTGATGTCATTAGTGATGATAAACACTTCATCATACCACATCCAACTAGTGCTGGAAGTATTGGAGTAAATATTCCTGAAATAGTTTCAATAAAGGCATTGACTGGATTTTTCTTTACCTTTGGCATATCAGATTCATTATTATTTGTAAAATTTCCAAGCTGAGTGAATTCATCATAAATCTTGTTTACCTTAGCTCCAATTACAACTTGTAATTGACCACCACTATGTTGTGCTTTTAAAACACCTTCTAAACTATCTATTGCTTTTAAATTTACTTCTGCTTCAGATTTCACTACAAGTCTTAATCTAGTAGCACAATGAGTAACATATGTAATATTTTTTTCTCCACCACTTAACTCAAGAATCTTTTGAGCTAATTCTTTATTATTCATGTATCTCTCCACCTTTGTTTATAATATATATTTAAAACTTTTAAATCTTAGCTAGCATTGATTTATTAGTTATTAAACTAAAATAAAAATGACCAAAGACTAACATAATTGTAGTTATAGCTATACAATCACATTAATTTTTGGTCATGCCTGATCGAATCAGTAACAGTCCTAGTTATTTTGTTTTCTTATTCTTTGAATATGAAGCATCAAATATAATTTTTCATCATTTGTACACTTCCATCCATAATTTTTATTTAAATATTTCTCTATCATCTCAACACACTCTAACTCTTCAGTCAGTTTATCTTGCATAAGAGTAAACATATCACTATTTTCATTTTCTAATGGTTTATTATTTACCTGCCTCATTATAAAGTATCTTATATGAGTTACAAACCTTGTAAATTCAAATGAATCTTCATCAAACTCTATTTTGAATTTATACTTTATTAAATTAAGGATTTCTCCCATTATACTTGTTATCTTAGTTGTTTCAGTCATATCATGCTTACCCAACTGGGCATTTATAAAATGTAGCGCTATAAAAGCTGCTTCATTTTTATGAAGTCTAATACCTAATTCTTTTTCAATAATATCTAAAGAATTATTTCCTATACTGTACTCTTTAGGATAAAGATGTTTTATTTCCCACTGAAGTGGATTTCTCATTTCTATCCCTTCTTTATTTCTTTGAATAGCAAAATTAATATGATCTGATAAGGCTAATAAGATATCTGGACTAAATCCTATATTAAGTTCTTTATATCCATATCTCATAATCATTTCTGTTACTTTGATCACTTCATTTGGGATAGAATCTAATATATCAAAAGCCTTTGTGTTTTCAGGAATTACATACTTCTTCTCAATTAACGATAAATCCTCTAAAACATATGGTGTCTTACGAAAGCCCAATCCCTTTCCAACAACAATGATTTCTTCATCTTTATCATTTAAAGCTAAAACAACATTATTATTTAACTTTTTAACTATCTTCATCTTTATTATCTCCATCCCTTGTTATATTTGAAAATAAAAAATGACCAAAGATTAATATAATCACCCACAGATAATCACATTAATTTTTGGTCATGCCTGATCGAATCAGTAACAGTCCTTACAATGTATACGATAACAGCTTTTTGATAGCTTGTCAATACTTTTATTAAAATATTTTTCAAACTTATACAATAGTCCTAAATTCAATTTACACCACATATAAGATTATGATACCATTTGTTTGGAATATATTACTGATTTAACATAGATTTTTAGTATACTATGGTTTATTTTATTGGAGGAGAAAATATGAGTACTATAACGGAATATAATTGTCCTAATTGTAATGCAGGATTAGAATTTAATCCTGAAACTCAAAAATGGAAATGTAATTACTGCTTTAGTGAATTTAATGAAGATGAAGTTGATGCTATGACTAAGGAAAATAAGAATCACACTGAAGAACATATAGGTGATTTAGATAGTTATACTTGTACAAATTGTGGTGCTGAATTAATAGCAGATGATACAACAGCAGCAACATTTTGTATTTATTGCAGAAGTCACTCTATAATTAAAACTAGATTTTCTGGAAAATTCGCACCCAAAAGTGTTATTCCATTTAAAATAGGTAAAGAAATGGCTCAAGAAATCTATAGAGACTGGATTAAGAAAAAGAAATTTGCCCCTAAAGGGTTTAAGGAAAAGAAAAGTATTGAAAAAATCACTGGTATATATGTACCATTTTGGTTATTTGATAATAATGTAAGTGGAGAACTTAGTGGTGAAGGTACAAAAGTTCATACTTGGTCAGATGGTGATTACAATTATACACAAACCAAGTACTACAGTATTATAAGAGAGTGTACTTCTAAATATAACGGGATACCTGTAGATGGACTAAAAAAATTAGATGATTCCTTAATGGAGGAAATAGAGCCATATAATTATGGTGAACTAACAGATTTCTCTATAAAATATATGTCTGGATTTATGGCTGAAAAATATAATGTAGATGCAACAGAAGCAAAAGACGTTGCAAGTAAGAAAGTTGAAAAATATCTAAGCTCTAGATTAGCTGAAACAGTATCTGGCTATAGCACTTTTAAACAAAGCTCTAATAGAGTTACAATAACTAAAACTGAACATAGTTATGCAATGTTACCAATTTATTTACTAGTTAATGAGTACAAAGGTAAAAAATATGAATTTATTATAAATGGACAAACTGGGAAAGTTATAGGTGAAGCTCCTACTGATCATGGCAGTCAGATTAAATATGCATCAGTTATATTTATAATAACTTGGTTAATTATTGTGTTTGGAGGTGCTGCAATTGTCTAGAAAATTTAAATCACTTATTTGTTTATTTATATTTTTAATAACTTTATCCCCCATTAATGTTAAGGCAACTGAAACTAAAAATATAAAGGACTATTTAAATTATTTATCAGAACCTGAAGTTCAACAATTACAAGGTAGTATTGATGAAATTGCAAATAAATATAATTTAGACACAGTAATAGTTATTACTGATAATACAGAGGGTAAAACTTCAATGGAGTATGCAGATGATTTTTATGATTACAATAATTATGGTTTTGATTCAGAAAAATCTGGTGTTTTACTATTAGTAAATATGGATGCTAGAGAAATTTGGATTTCTACAACAGGAAATGCAATTAATATATTTAGTGATACTAGAATAGATACTATGGTAAATGATATAACACCTTATTTATCAGATGGAGATTATGAAGGTGCTAGTAGCAAATTCCTAGAAAGCATTGATTACTATGGTACTAAAGGAGTAGTTACTGATGATGGGGATTTAAGTACTGAAGAGAACTCTACCCCACCTCCTTTTTCTAGTAGATTAAAAGAGAAAATTACATCTCCAGCAACTTATGCTATTGCTTTAATAATATCACTATTAGTTACATTAGTAGTTACATTAAGATCTAAGAGAAATGTTACTGTTAACAATAGAACTTACGAAGATAAAGGATCTTTCTCCTTAACTAATAAACAAGATATATTTGTTGGAGAAAATACCACTAGAATAAAGATTCAAAAGCAATCTAATAACTCAAGTCATAGTACAACTCATACTAGTAGCAGCGGAAGTACTCATGGAGGAGGCGGCGGCAGCTTCTAAAATTAATTTTCAAATAATATATGGAAAGCAGATAGTTTTATAAACTTATTCTATCTACTTTCCTTTTTATTTTTATAAATTTACAATTAATGGTGTATAATATAAGCAAATAGTATTTTAGATTGGAGGATACATATGAAAATTATAGATATATTAAAAGAGCCTTATGAAGAATATAATAGCTTACCTAAAAAAGAAAAAAGTAAATGGACTGCCCTTTTATTTTGCCTATTCTTTGGTTTCTTAGGAGCACATAAATTTTATGAAGGCAAGCCTGCTATAGCTGTTCTTTATGCTTGTACTGCTGGTTTGTTTGGATTCGGATGGCTCAAAGATACTATAACTTATATTTTATTTACGCCATATGTATACACTCCTTAATTATAAAATTACTATCCTTTATTTTATATTTTTTAATATGAAAATGTAATAATACCTTTGATTTATAGCTAATTGAAATTTTATACTTTCCTCGTATAATAAAAGTAAGAGGATAGCTAATTGCTATCCTCTATTTTTATATTTTAATTTAAAATTTAAATCCTTTAACAATAACTCCTACTCTGATTTTTAAAAAATAGATTTTAGAATGCCTCTCAAAAAAGTCCTGCAAAGACTCATTTTAATTATATATTTATATATTTATAACAATATATAAATATTTCTTTATTGAATATGAATCTAAACAGTTACCTGCATGTAATAATTGTTTTTAATTCTTATAGAAAAAGCTTATAAAAAATAATTTGTTAACCATATAAGGTTCTGCCACTACTTTTTATAAGCTCATATTAAATTGATTAACGATTTATTGAACGTGCAATCATGGATACAGTATGACGAACACCACGAATAGCCTTGCTCATAGCAAAAATATTTTCATAAGGTGCAACTCCACCATAGCCTGCATCTCCAATATGTTGAATATCTACCCCACAAATCTTGTTACGAATAGCAATTTGTTTAATAGTATCCTCATCAGAGCTTTCTTGGCTAGTTCCAATTGCACTTAATACAAGTGCACCTTTACTATGTGCGAGTTTAACTACTTCTTTTAATTCACTTTCATCAAAACCAGGTACTGTTCCAACAGCCGGAACCAAAATAACATCTGCACCAGCCTCAATAAAGGACTCAATAGCTTTCATATCAGCAACTGGTTCATCAACACCAGCACCATGCATCTTACCTGCAATAATTAAACCAGAAAAATATTTTTTTGCCAACCTAATTGTCTTTTCAATCTCTGTATTTGTTACACCTGTACCAGGATTTCCAGTAAAGCAAACAAAATTCATTCCAAGTCTTTCAATCTCTTTAATTGTCTCAAGATTAGCTTGTCTACCCTTACTGATTGTTAAACGATCTTCAGCCATTTTTGCCTCTAAATCTACTGGTTCTAAGTTTACCCCTATAGGACGCCCAACTAAATTTTGTAGTTCCTTTACAAAAGATTCTTCCTTAACTTCTAGTCCAAATATATATGGTTTTAAAACATCTACTCCATTAAGAAGAATTAAATCAGCTCCAAAAGCTCTAGCAATTTCTGAATTGGTGATATCTCCTATAAATGATTCCCTTGTCGCTACATTTTCCGAAAGAATAACCCTTCCTTCACTTGCTTTAATACTTTGCTTTAACTCTTCTGCGTTCATTCCTAATATTTCTGAAGCATTTGCACTAATTAATCTTTTACCCATAACTATTCCTCCAAAACTTTATCTAAATCAACTGCATTTATTTTAACTTAATTTATTTCAGCTGCTTCTAATTCTAAATTCTTCTTTTCAACACCTTGATAGAAGAACCAATAAATTGCTATGTCAACAAGTATTAATACTATTTGTAAAATTGAACCACTTATATGCCCTCCAGTTGTAAGAAATCCACTAATGATTGGTGGCATTGTCCATGAAACAGCAATACCTGTGGTAGTAGCAACTAATCCCGAAGCCATTGCTGTATATGAAATTACTGCATTAGCTATTGGTGCTAAAACAAATGGTATTAATAAAGAGAAATTCATTACTATTGGTAATCCAAACATAGCTGGCTCATTAATATTGAAGATACCAGGTGTTAATGTTAAAGGTGCCATCATCTTACTAATTTGGCTAGCCCTCTTACGTCTTGCTACAATAGCAATAACTATTACTAAACCTAATGTAGCTCCCCCACCACCAATATATACAAAGTTATCCATAAATGGTTCTGTAATAATATTAGGTAATTTTGCAGTAGCATCAGCTTGGAATATTAGACGGTTTGCATCTGAATTCATAAGCCAAATTGGCTTAAGAATGCTATTTACAATATTACCACCATGAATACCAACCATCCAGAATAAACTATTTAAGAATACTGCGATAATTGTTCCAAAAATGTTATTACCAAGTAATCCCAACGGACCTCCTAGGACCTTTAAAAGTAAATCATGTATATTTCCAATACTAGCTTTATCCATAACTCCAAGAACAACTAACCATAGTGTTATAATAACCGCACCTGGAATTAAGGCACTAAAACTTCTTGCAACTGCAGGTGGAACTGCATCTGGTAACTTAATTTGTATATCCTTTTTAATGAACCACTTAAAAATTAAAGATGAAATAATACCGACAATCATAGCTACAAATAAACCTTTACTTCCCATAAATCCTACTGGGATTCCTGCTCCTGCTTCACCACTTACAAAAGGTGTTACAACAACAAAAGAAGAAAGAGAGATAATTCCTGCTGAAACACCATCAACATCATATTGACGTGCTAAACTATTAGCAATACCAAAACTTGCAACTAACCCCATTAATCCAAAACTACTATCAACGCCCTTCCATAAATAAGCATCAACGCCTATAGCTGTTAACCAATCAGTCCAAGCCTTTACTGGAAAACTTGCTATAATCATAAATAAAGAACCAATGATAATTAAAGGCATGCTTAATGTAATACCATCACGTATTGAGATAAGCACTTTGTTTGAACCTAATTTTGATGCTATAGGCATCAACTTTTCTTCTAAAAATTCACTAAAATTTTTCATAATAACCTCTCCCTCTTTTAATTAATTACAAAATATAATATATTAATTATATTTAAACATTTTCAAAAGGTGTATTGATAATAAATAATTATTTATTAACTAAATAATATATTATGAGTTATAATTTGTCAATAATATTTTTAAGTTTTTAGGTATAGTTGTTTATAAATTATAATTAATATATACTAATATTAATAGCAATATTAATATTGAAAGGAAGACAATTATGAAAATTACTAAAACACAAAAAAACATAAGATTTAAAATTTTAGATAAAATTTATTCTAAAGGACCTATCTCTAGAATAGATATTTCAAAAGAAACTAACATAACTCCTGCAACTGTAAGTGAAATTACTGGAGAAATGATTAATCAAAAGCTTATTCACGAAATTGGAGAAGCTATTCCTGAACAGAGTAAATCTGGGAGAAAAAAAATACTACTAGACATTTCTCCCAATCATAGTTTTTATATAGGAAGTGAATTATCTCAAAAATACATATCTTTCTGTCTAACAGACAATACAGGTAAAATTGTTAAAGAAAATTCCTTTGTATTAAGCCACTATGATTTGAATAACACTTTAAGCGAACATTTTTATGTTAATAAATTGCAAGAATTCATAGAATCTTGCACCGAATATAGCCCAAAAGGGATTGGAATAGCAATTCCAGGTCACTTCCATAATGAAAGTAAATCCATTATTACTAATAATCCATTTTGGAAAAACTTTAATATTAAAATCTTACTAGATAATATTCAACTACCAATCTTTTTTGAAAATAACGTTAAATGCATGACTTTAGCAGAAAGATTACTATTTAATAATGGTAATGATGATAATTTTATATTTTTCCATGTAGGTAGAGGAATGTTTTGTTCTTACATGTATAATGGTGAATTATATGCTAAAAATAATTATCTTGTTGGAGAAATCGGGCATTTAGTTGTCCATCCTGATGGAGAACTATGTGAATGCGGTAAGAGAGGCTGTCTTCAAACATATGCAAGTGAAGCTTGGATAATAAAGAAAGCTCAGATTATTTTTGACAACTCAGAAAGTACCTATCTAAAACAATTGGTTAGTGAAAAGGATAAGATAACAATAGATACTATATTAAAAGCTTATCTATTAGGTGATGAAGGTATAATACATATACTTCATTCTGCAATTAAATATCTTGCAATTACACTTAATAATTTATCTATGATGATTGATTCAAATAAAATTATTATTCATGGAGAATTATTTAAAGAACCTTTATTATCCAATTTATTGAAAGAATACTTAGATAAAGAATTGAATTTACTAGGATTACAGAATAATAAAGATGTTATAATTAAGAACTATTATAATTATACTGGTGCTTTAGCTGCGTCTGCTCTTTGTATAAATGAACTACTTGTTAAATAATTAGACCCACCCGTAAAACGGGTGGGTTTCTCTGTATTTATAAGACCACTTATAACTTATTAATTTGATACAGCTTCTTCTAAAACATTATCTGATATATCCATAAAATATAATCCTTGTTTAGTTCCTATAGATGGTGAGAAATATTTATTCTCTCCATTAATGCTATAGGATGATAGTATATAACTTTCAGTTTCAATACGATTCATAGTCTTTCAGCTTTCTACTTCTATCTTATTATTATCAAATACAACTTCATTTGAATTGATATTTACAAGTTTCATCCCTATTATTTACTTTATATTAACTTCATTAAAATACCAAAGTCCTTCCCCTTCTACCCTCTTCTATTAAAAACATAATCACTTAATAAAATTAACTTTCTTCCACTTTTGTGAATTAAACATTAACAGTGTCACAAAATATTCCAGAGAAAATACCTTAGTATAAGAAGTAATTTTCTTTATAAAAGGAGTGCTTAATGATAAAAGAAAGAATGGACTGTATAGATTGTGGCACTGAATATTGTCCTTGTCATCTGGCAGAGTCAGGAGAATGTATTATGTGTTCACAACTTCAAGGCGAATGCTTTTGTGACTGTGTAAATTGGAAAGGTGTCTGTGTTTATCAAGAACTTTTTAATAATGGAATGAAGGCTAAAGAAGGAAGAAAAACATACAATTGTGAAGTGACATTTGCAGAAGAAATAGATGAAGGAGTAATTATGATTAAATTTATAGCACCTCATAAACTAGCAATAGATCTAGTTAAACCTGGTAGCTATATTTTTATTAGGACAGATGAGAATAATTTCTTCGATGTTCCAATATCCATTATGGAATCTGATGTAGAAACAGATATTATTACGATTGTAATTGAAGTCAGAGGAATTAAAACAAAGAAAATAAAAGAAACAAAAGTTGGACAAGAAATAGTAATTAGAGGTCCTTATTGGAATGGAGTTTTTGGTTTTGATAATATCTCAAAACAGAAAGAACAAAATTGCTTAGTTTTAGCAAGGGGTATTGGAATGGCGCCAATGATGCCTGTCATAAGAAAGCTTGTAACCTCAAATAATGAAGTTGATGTTTTTATTGATAAAGCTCCTTTCAAGAATATTTTTGCAAGTGAATATTTAGATAAGTTTAATATCTTTCCTAAAGAAACTAGCTTACTTAACAAAGGTAAATTATCAGATGAAGGTAAATTTATTATTTCCCAATCTATCCAAGATAAGAATATAAGTCATATTCACTTAGCTGGTGCAGATATTTTAACTTATTCAGTAATTGAATATTTAGATGAACTTGATAGAGCTGATATTACACTTTCATGCTGTAATAATTTTAAGATGTGTTGTGGTGAAGGAATCTGTGGTGCTTGTACTGCTAGATTTTCAGGGCATAGAGTTAAGAGGTTCTGTAAATTGCAATCAGATCCAAGAAATATTTTTGAAGGGAGAAGGTTTATATGAAGATTATCATTATTGGCGGTGGCTGGGCAGGATGTGCAGCTGCTATTAGTGCAAAAAAAGCAGGAGCAGAAGTTCATATATATGAAAAAACAGATTTATTACTTGGACTTGGAAATGTTGGCGGCATAATGAGGAACAACGGAAGATATACTGCATCTGAAGAACTTATTGCTTTAGGTGGTGGAGATTTAATTAATATCACTGATGCAAACTCAAGACACAAGGGTATAGATTTTCCAGGGCATAAACATGCATTCCGTGTTATATTGCAACCAATAAAGATTCTATAAATTATATCCATAATGAGAACTTATTTGATGCTCTATCAGATGATGATACCTTTGGTATGCGAATCAGAAAATTAAGAAGGTTAAATAAACTAAGCTGCAAAGAACTTGGAGAGATTATTGATATCTCACTTGATTCTATTTTACAGCTTGAAAGAGGAGTATTCAATCCTACATATACAACTATTCTAAAGTTACATAACTTCTTTGGAGATAGTATTATTGTAGATGATTATTCTAGATATGTTCTATCAGATAACAATATAAAAATTAAGGAATGGAGAAAAAAGAATAATATAAAATCTAAGGATGCATTTAAAATATTTAACCTTTCAGAAAAAGCTTATTGGAGGATTGAAAGAACTACACATATTACCTTAAGATTATATAAAACCATTGAACCTAAATTAAAAGAACTAGGAATCCCCCCTAGTTCCTTCAATTCATACTAACCTACTAATATATATCTTTATATCTGTCATCACTAAAAACTTTCTAATAATTACTCTTATTCTAAATGTTCTATGATACTTGGATTACATAAAGGAAGCTTAGGATACTGAACTAAAGAAACCGAGCTTACTATAAAGCTCGGTTTGACAATTACCACATATTTAAATTTTCTTTCCTTTCAGGAAGAAATTTTGTGCTAAATCACTAGGAGGTAAAACAACAACTTCATTATCACTAACCTTTAAAATAATATTTAATCCATCAAAAATATCAGATATTGATCCTATAACTTGGCACCAGCCAAATATTATCAATATTCCCTTAATGCTTGAAGTAATAACTACAGATAAAAATAATGGTAAGAAGCCTAAAATAATTACAGGCAAAAGCAAGTGAATTGCAAACTTCCACTTGGTAGCATACCCCCAATCTATCCTATGTGTATGTCCTAGCTTTCCTTTAGATTTATCTATTATAATTTTACAGTCTATATTTAGTTTCCTACAAACTACACAATGAAAAAATTCATGTATCCAGATATACTGATTAGAAAATATACCAACTAGAAGAAACCCTATAGCAGCCCAAATTAAGATATTTAAATTGCTAGTTCTAAAAAGATGTAATATTTTTAAAACTAATATACTGAATGCTATAAACTTACCCAAAAAACATAAATTCAATTTGTATTCGACTTTATAGTCTATAAGTGATACATTTTTTAAATTCTTAAAATAACTTTTTGGCATTTCTCTAATTACAGACTCTACCCTTTCCTCAGTTATCCTGAATTCAGAAAAAAATCTTGCTTTTCCTCCATGCTCTTCTCCTTGCTATATTAATTACTTCTTATTTTATTATTAATTGTATCTGATGACTTAGAAGAAGATACTATTATGACAAAGATAAACACATACAATTAATAGAATTTCTATACTAAAGAGTTATTTACAATTAAATTACTCATTATTCCTCTCAAAATATCTTCGATAACATATTGCGATTTTGCGGGTATTTAAAACAGACGGTAGTAAGGAAAATACTATTACAAAATTAATAATATTATTTTGAATATCCCCTAAGAAATATAGCTTTTGAATGCTCCAAAGCACTATACCTATCCCAAATGCAGTAACATTAATGAGGTAATCCTTTTTTCCTTTTTCTCTATTCTTATAGCAATTAAAGATTTTATTATATTCTAATTTGCAAAAAACAAGATACAAAATAACATTTAAACTAATAGCAATATATATAGCTTTTAAAGAGAATACCATCATTACTCCAAAGAAAAAGCAACAAAAGAAAAATAAAAATATTCCTAATGTAACACTTCCCCCCGCTTCATTCATATCTAACTCTTCTTCAAAATTAGTTATAGATAATACTCTATCATTTAATGGTTTAAGTAATACCATTTTCACTTCAATTAACAGATTTAGCACAAATAAGATTGTACATAAAATAATCTTTATATTAAAATCTAGCCCAAACTCAGTAAAAGCGCTACATGCACCTAAAAACCTTAATCCAAAATCACAATAAGCATACTTTTTTAAATACGTTCTTTCATTATGATATTTATTTTCTAATATAAACGAAGTTAAAAATAAAAACAAAAACGGAGATAATATCCAAAATGCTAAAATCCCCTCTATTTCTACTTTTCTACTAACAACAATATAAATATAATTATTAAGATAACATAGTACATTTAACTTGATCAATAATTGCTTTTCTCTCATTCACAACACATCTCTTTCAATTTTAAATTACCACTTGAAATATACTCAAGTGGTAATTTAAATTTATTAACCTACTTCAAAACTTAATCCCCATGGGAAAGAAAGTCTAACATAAAGACCTTTTCCTTCATAAATTGCATATGCTGCATTAACTGCAAAAGTACCTGCATAAATACATAATAATCCACCAGTTATCCAGCCTAATCCTGGAACTGTTGTTGCTAGTGTCGCTCCAATTAAATAACATGCAGCTTTAATAGTTGCAGCATTAATTAGTCCAGTTACTCCTGCACCTACTATTGCTGCTTTTAATTGATTATTTGTGATATAGTAACCTCCATCAACATACTCCATTTCTTCATTGTCAATATTTACATAAATAGTCGGTAACTCTAATGCATATTCTTTTTTTAATACAAAAGTACTCATTCTAAAATACCCCTATAAAATTATTTTAAAAGATACAACAAAATAATTCCAGTATTTAAAATAATTGTATACATCAAACCTTTTTTATGAAATAAATTATTATTCTTTTAATTCATAGGCACTTCATCTCCTGTATGTATTCTTGGCCTATCAGTTGAGGGTACATTTGTCTCTATTAACAATTCCTCTTGTTTATTGCTTATTGTACTTATTAATCCTCCGCCTTGAACAAGCAGCATAAAATCACATTCAACATTTAAGAAAGTATTCTCCAGTATATCTAAAGATATTAATATTGAAAATTTAAATTTTCTTTCTGAGAACACTATAAGAGAAAAGATTACTAAAATTAGAAAACTACATAACATGGATAGAAATGTATTTTGTAGAGAACTAAAATAGAGCTTAATGATTTATATAATTGGGAACATGATTTGGTTATGCCTAGTGCTAAATCTGTTAAAAAGATATGTAATTATTTCAAAATTGAACTATCCTATTTTGATGAATACTACTCTTGGTACTACAGTAATTATGAAGAGGCTTTCTTGAAATGAAAAAAAGATAATAATTACTCTTACTCTCAATGTGCTATGATACTTGGATTACATAAAGGATTGTACATAGAAAATATGGTCCTTCTTATAATTTTTATTTATTTCTTAAACATAATCATTTAACATAGACTCCATAATTAATATAACTTACTATAATAAATCAAGCTAATTTGTAGTAATAATTTAAATGATTGAATTTATTTATTTTAACATTTTTATATATACAAACTAGAATAAAGCTTTTAAACAAAAGAGAAACAGAATCAAATTGAACACAATGTCAAATTTGATTCCGTTTCTTTTATAATACTTATATACAATTATAGTTAACCAATAAAATTTAATTAAACATTTTTACACTCAACTTCATGCTGGGATAAATTTTTATAGACTTCATTTTCTACTATATTATTGAAAAAGGACTCTCCAAAGTAGTCTATTAAAAAAAAAGGAAAAGCTGATATTACTGCAACAATACCATTTAAATTTATGAACTTATCTAATTGTTTTTGAAATATAATATTAGGTGTAACTTTCTCAAGATATTCCCCGTACTCCATTTTACTAAAAGAAGAATTCAATATACACTTTACTTTTTTTATTGAAAAATCAATTATGTATTTCCAATCATCTATTTTTAACGAAGTTAAATCTTGAAAATCTGTCTCTTTATGTACTAAGCTTTTATAATTAATATTCTCTTTAGCCTTTACTGTACATCTTCTTGAACAATTATCTTCAGTTTTCAAATCTTTTATGGCTTCTACCATTGGATAACTTATATACAACTTTCCATTTTCTGTTTCATTATCAAAATGGTCCAACATTTCCCCTATTATCTCATCACCACCATCTTGCTTAAAAGCATGTCCATCATAATCAAAAAATAGATATATTTCCTGTATATTATTTTTTATACCTTGCAATTCTTCCCTTATATCTTCTTGTCTATCTGATAATATATCAATTATATTTAAATCAAAGTCATTTTTTAATTCTTGCCACAAAGCATATATGTTTGTTTTGTATGATTTAATAATTAACTCACTATTTTTACCTTTATCTTCAAAAAATAGTTTTTGAATATTTTCTAACAACTGTTTTTCTGTCTTTTCTCCTTCTGATATCGTAAGTATATATGTTTTATCCATTGAAAGAACCTGCCCTATACATTTTTTCAATATTATGCGCCTTTCTTAATTCTTTTTTTGTTGAATTTGAAAAAGCAGCTATATTCCCCTTATCAATATTAAAATAGCAATCTGGTCGTAATAAATCATTATCCATTATACTTGTATTATGAGTAGTTATAATTGCCTGTACATTACTTTCCAACACACTTTCAACTACATATCTTGCTAAATCATTATGGTAAAAAGCATCGAATTCATCTATAAACACCATTGATACCTTCTCTAGTTCAATTAACCAATAATAAAATAGGGCTAGTGTACAAGTACCTCTTGAAGCTACACTATAAAAGTTAGTATCTTTGCCATTAAAATCACAATATATATGCTTATTTCCATCTACTTCTTTCTCAAAGAGATTATACTCTAAACCAGCTTTACGTAAAAATTCTTCAAATTCTTTAAGTTTACCTTTTTCTATAATTCCTTGAGAAATAGATCCATTACCTGTAGTAAATCCTTGATAATGATTATTTTCTAAAGAGCTAAATAATAACATATTATCTACAAATTCAGTAAAATCTCTAAATATAGTATTCTCGTTATTTTTACTTAATACAGCATTACTTTTTAAATACTTTACAAACGATATACTATTTTCACTTAAATCTGTGTTTAATGTTTCCGTTCCTTCTAGAAGCGTCATTCCTTCATGCTTAGTATGATCGTAGTATATTACACACTTATTATTTATAGATACTTTTTCTCTTAAAATATGTTCTGCTGTATCTTTTTCATACTCATATACTAAGTATGATTCATGGAACTTAAACTTATATCTAAATTTAGCGCATTTATCACTATATAAATTTAAAAATGGCTTTATGTTGTATTCTCTATTTTTTTCTTTATCAGTAATATTATAGGATATATCCATAATTGCAAGTCCCAAATTAGATTTACCACTTCCGTTTTTTCCATATACCAATGCAGTTTTTACCACACTATCCTTTATTGCTTTTTTACTAAATTCATAACTTTTTACATCATCAAGTTTAAATGTTAATTTGTCCTTAAAGCCCTTGAAATTTTCAACATTAAATTCTATTAGCATATTCCACTTCCCCCATCACTCTATATACAATATTTTCACTACCTCAATATTGCCATAAACTTTATCTATAACTTTACTTTACTTTATTATTAATACAATTTCAAGACAAACCGTATTTTTTTTACGGCTTAATTTAAATAGTTTTACTTATTCTCTATTCATTAAATGATTTAGCTCTATACATTTTTTCCAAATTATGAGACTTTCTCAATTCTTTGATAGTTTTATTTGCTAAAGAATTAATTTTACCATTAACTATAATAAAAAAACAATCTGGTCTTAATATATCATTATTTAAAAGACTCGTATTATGTGTAGTAATAATCACTTGCATATTACATCTTAATATCTCTTCAATAATACCTCGCGATATATCATTGTCATAAAAAGCATCAAATTGATCTATAAATACTAGTGATAATTTCTTTTTATTCATTATAAGGTTATAATATAATTTTACTAATGAATATTCCCCACTTGAAATTATTGATTCAAAATTTACACTTTTTTCATTAAATTTGCAATATATATGTTTTTCTCTATCTACTTCTTTTGGAAATAGCTTGTAATCTAGCCCAATCCCCCTAAGAAATTCCTCAAAATCTTTTAGTTTTCCTTCTTTTATTATAGTGTGAAAAGGTGTATTAACATCATAAAACTCTTTAAAATAAATATTCCCTAATGGATTAAATAACAACATATTATCAACAAAGTCAAGAAATTTCTTAAATATAATATTATCATTACTTTTACTCAACACAGCATTACTTTTTAAATACTTAATAAATGACATATTTTTTTCAATTAAACCTCTATTTAATGTTTCTGTTCCTTCTAACAATGTCTTTCCTTCATGTATTATATGGTTATAATAAATCACACTTTTACCGTTTATAAACACTTCTTCTTTTACTAAGTGTTCTTCATTATCTTTTTCATATTCATAAATTAAATATGATTTATTAAATTTAAATTTATATCTAAACTTCGCATTGTTATCACTGTACAAATTTAAAAATGGCTTATTATCATATTTTTTATTCCACTCTTTATCTGATATATTTTTAGATACATCAATTATTGCAATTCCTAAATTAGACTTACCACTACCATTGCACCCATATATCAATGCTGTTTTAATAACATCATCTTTTATTGCATTCAAACTAAATTCATATCTTTTTATATCATCAAGCTTAAAGTGTAATTTTTCTTTAAAGTTATAAAAATTTTCAACACTAAATTCAACTAACATATCGCAATCCACTACTTTCTAATAATCTATTATTAACTATTTCCATAAAATATATTTTTTATAACTGAAATTATTACACTTTATTATATATTAATTATACTTTTTATTTATATATCTGCGTATACAATTAATATTTCATTATTGAAACGAATAAAGTTATTTACTGCTATTCCACAAAAGAAAGAGTTAAAACAAACACTTTGCTAAGTTTTTTCTAACTATTCCCTATACTCCACCCTATCCACCTGTTCATTGGACATAATGAAAGCTTGGACTACTTTACACATTTATTATCATAGGCTCAGCCTATGGTAGCTAAAGCCACTTCTTCTAGCAATTTTTATATTACTTTAAATACTTATCTTATTATGAGGTTGTCTACAAAACTGACTCCATTTGCCACCATATATTCCATAACAAAACCATATTTATTACTTTTTCATATTACAACTGTAGATTAAACTCATTACATGAGATAGCTTCTAATAAAACTCTGGATAAGTATAATTGAAATCAACTAATAATGCCTTATATAATATTTATAATAATACTTTTATATGAGGTGACTATTAATGAATCATATATATAACCATCTTGTTGCAAATAGATTTCACTATGAAATTAAACTTAACACTCCAAACGATAGAAAAATTTTAGAAAATCTCAAAAATTCTAAAGAAGAAAGTTATATAGGTAAGGGAGTTAATGTAATCTACATATATAGTTTAGTAGATTCATACATTGCTTATCCTAATTCAGCTGGAAAAGTATTATATATAGGTGAAGCCTGCAAAATTTCTAATCCTACCGGATTAAGATTTTCTCAACATATTGCATCCGTTGAAAATGGTAGCAGAGGTCGTAATATTAACTATACACTTCATAAATATTATTGGAATGGGATTAAAATAGCACTTGACATATTTGTCCTAAAGCCTACTACAACGGAAGAAAGAAAATACCTAGAACGATATTTAATTAATTCTCATATCAAAATATATGGTTCCTTGCCTATTGCTCAAGGCACAAGTGGAATTTTAGTTGATGATATTGATAAACATGATGAGGTGGAATCTAAAATTTTCTTTAATCATATCTTATAGATATTAATCAAAATGTAGCTTTGGACAACCTTTAAGAAATACCCTTTACCCATATCACCAGCCACAATTTAACCATCTCACCATATCCCTCCCACCCTCATATACTCCCAATTCCTCAAAACTAGTCCAAAGCTTTATTCATAATGGGGCCTATTCCCCATCACCCTTGGTTATCTTTCCTGGCGCTACGATATATAGATTTTCTTAATCTATAACTCTCCTTTTAACTAGCTCGCAAAAGAAAGAGTTAGGACAAGCACAACATTAAGCTTTTCCTAACTCTTCCCTTTGCTCCGCCCTGTCCACCTGTTCAGTAGACATAGTGGAAGCTTTGGCTACTTTACCCAAGGCTCCTCCCTCGCCCTAAGTAAAATATCCAAAGCACTTATTATTATAGTCTACGCCTATAGTGGCTAACGCCACTCCTTATATTAATGCTCTTCTTATTTCATCTTTACTAATTCAATAATTATATTTATATGAAATCTCTCTACATACTCCTATAGCTACTATACATAAAACTAATACCTGGGGCACCTGGTACCTGCACCCGAAATAGTACAGGTCATCAGCTGCAGCTACTAATAGTCTTTAGATTTTACGCTAAAGGCTCCAACCCTAAATCCTATAAGTATCTGCTAGCATTAGACTAGTTCTATTTAGGGTACCCGCAGGGGTGCATCTTTTGTATTTCCCATGAATATGTACTGTTCCAAAAGATAGACATGCCCTATAAGGCAATTCTATCTTTTAGACTAGTACTGCTCTAACATTATATACGAAAAAGAGCTTATAAAAAATAATGGACTAGCCATATAAGGCTGTTCCACTACTTTTTATAAGCTTATGTTCTTTTAACTATATGCTTTGGCTACGCCAACAATAGATTTTATTGCACTAACTTCCTTTAGACGAGCCCAAGGGCTGGTCTACTTTTGACAAACTTTTGTCCAAAGTCAGGAATCTATTATACACTGTCCCGCTATGGACTGCCCCAGGGGTGTCCACCTTGTACAAGCTACAGCTTGTCTCAAGGGCGGGTTTTATTTATTATATTTAATATCTCTCCATTCATCCTCTAAAATGGCCATCAAAACATCATCAGCATATTCATCACCATCTTTTATCCCATCTCTTAATACACCTTCTTGTTTAAACCCGGCCTTCTTATAAGCCTTTATGGCTCTAGAATTGAATGAAAATACATCTAATTCTAAACGATGAAGCTTTAATTCTTCAAAGGCAAAATCTCTTGTTACTTCTATTGCCCAAGAACCTATCCCTTTCCCACATTCATCTGAGTGGAATAACCCAATACGAAAGTTTGCACTTCTTAAATCATCATCTATTTCATTAATCACACTTTCTCCAATAATTTTACCGTTCGGAGAAATTATCATAAAATCATATCTATCCTCTGCATTAACACATTTTTTAAAAAAGTTAACCACTTCATCATGTGTAAAATTAGGCTTACATCCTGTCAGTCTTGCTACTTCAGTATCTAAAGGATTAAAGTTATGTTCATAATATCCTTCTGCATCTTCTTCCTTTGCTAGTCTTAATATAAACCCACCTTTTTCCCAAATCTTTTCAACTTTCTTCACTGTCTTTACCTCCATCTTATTTAAATTGATATACATATTCAATTTCCTTTTTATTTCTCATCAAGAAGACCGCCATACATATTAAGGTTACTATAGACATCACTAATACAATATTGGGATATGGAAAGTACCTCCCCAATGCTCCTACTATTAATTGTATTAATATCATACTAAAGGAAATCACAATATTATTAATTCCATTTACTCTTGCACGAATATCTCTATCAAAATAATTTTGTATTGTTGCTTCCCTTAAGGTTCCTGTGTTAACTCCTATAAAACCACATATAAATCTCAAAATAATCATAATAGGATATGTCATAAACAATAAAATTCCATCAAAAATCTCAAAAAGCATATACATTTTAATTGATATCGAATATTTCTTTTCTTCTGGAATTTTAAATATATAGTTAAATAATCCACCAATAAACCGCCCTACAGTTTCTGCTGATATCAATAATGAGTACATAGTAGTTGTTAATAGACTAGAGGATTGAAAGTATGCCATTGTCATTAGGTTTCTACCTTTTGTAGTGGCATTACTAATAGCTAGATAAGAATATATATTTCTAATCCCTTTTTCTCTTTTTATGTAACGCAATCCTTCAATTAATTCCTGTTTGTAAACCTTCAATCTTTCTCTTATAGTCATTTTTTTAGATTTATTTACTGCTTTTTCATAAGTAATCATTGATTCAAATATAGCAGCTGTTATTAAAAGAATTCCTTCTATCAAGAAAACAATTTCTATTCCAAAGATAGAATAAACACCAGCAATTATTGGTGCAACAATAGCCGTTGCTAGAGGTTCTACCATTGCAGATACTGCATATCCCTTTTGTTTTAAACCTTTTGGAATCAACTCAGGATATAAGCATTGATAAGATAAATCATAAACTGCATCAACACTACTAATAATCAAACTAAATATTAGATATGCATGATATTGAAAACCTACTTCCTTAATATAAAGCAAAAAACATAGATATAAGACTCCCGTAAAAAGATCTATTCTTACAATCAAGTTCTTCGGATTACCTTGGTCAATCATGGGTGCCAAGAAAAATGGCAGAATCATACTTGGAATCAAAGAAACGGCAGTATATATCCCACTTAACCATGTGGAAGATGTCTTGTCAAAGATAACTAAGCTCAATGCTAAAGACATTGCCGTACAACCAGTAATACTGATAAATGTTCCAAGGGTAATAATTGTAAAATCCTTGTTTCATAACCTCATTATTTACACCTCCTTTTCGCTTAATTTAATTCTATCAAAGCAATTAAGTGAATAATAGTAAGTGTATATGGGAAATATGAACTGAAATTATAGCACTAAGCATGCCTTTCTTTAAATATTTAGGAAATATTCATTTCTTCGTTAATTCGTAAAGCTTCTTTATATCTTCTTTGGTGTTTATATAGTTCTACTAGAAGTACACCATAGTATCTTCTAAATCCATATCCAAATGTTTTTTCTACTTTTGAATAAAGCCATTTTAAACTTGCTTCATATTCAGGAATATCTAAATAATTTTCCTTCATAAGAAGTTCTAAATTTTCCATTATCTTTAATGATATATCATCTTTCTTCTTTAATTTATTATAAACTTCCTTTAGTTTCATTAGATGTTCTAATGCCATTTTCTTATCATTCATTTTTATATATAGAATCACTAACTTTTGATTATAAATAAAGCTATGTATTTCTTCTTCATCTAATTTTTCTATCTTTTGAAAATATTGAAGTGCAACTTCATATTCTTCATTTTCCATATAACTTGTTCCTAAATTATAAAATGCATAATTCTTTACTGGAATTCTGTATCCTCTTGATAAAGCAATTGACCTATCATAAAACCTCTTTGCAATAATATGGTTATGATAAAAACACTGACATGAACCAAGTAAAAAACTTGCACTAATTAATACAAAAGGGTTTCCATCTTCTGTTGCATAGCGATATGCCTTTTCTGCGTTAGCAACACACTCTTCATATTCACCAATATGAAATTGAATATTAGCAAGATGATAGTAATAGAGACTTAAGGATGATAATCTAATTGCTTTTAACATATAATCAATTGCTTCTCTATTCTTTCCAATATGCAAAGCACAAAAGTAGTAGAATTTTGCCTTTAAATTCTGATCCATGTAGGATAAAAATTTCTCAAGATACTTCTTTTCCTCTACCCCATTACATGATTGATCCATAATATAAGAATGAAACAAATACAAATGATATTCTAAGTGTAACTCACTTGCTTCTAATCTATAACTGTTTTCATTGAAAAAAGCCTCACATTGATCATAGCTTTCTTCTACTTCAACCATAGAAAAGAATTCTAAAAAGTATTCTTGGGCTTTTTTTATAAACTCAACATCAGAACAATATTCTATACCTAAAGCACCAAATAGTTGTTCAAGGATTTCTTTACTAGGCTCAGCCTTTCCTTGTTCAATCTTACATAAATAGGAAGGCGCACAAATTCCTTTGCATATTCCTTCTTGGGAATAATCCTTCTTTAATCTTGCCTGACGTAATAAGAATCCTATATAATTCTTCATAAATGGTTACCTCTTTCTTTTACACTTTTTTCTAACTTCATTATACAAGAAAACTTTATTCTTCTCGACATAATAATTGATTTCACTATACACTATCCACACTTTGGTAATATTTCTTTAAAATAATATAACAACAATAACATCTGCTTCATACATACCTATTACCTCTAAAATTATTACACCAGAATATTTATTTGTATTCTAAAGTTAAAACTACATTACTAATTTAATAACAGTGGGTGGAGGGTGGGTTCAGAGTCCACTTGCTATGTAAATATGGTCGTTAAATGCTGTGCCTCAGGATTTATCGAGGAATATTTGTTTTAGCAAGTGGACCTAGTAGAAGGCATAATATGATTAGTTAAATAAAATAAGGCTATGGACTGAAGCTTTCGTTAGATGTTGTGCTCAAGATATATCGAAAACTTCAGCCTGGAGCCTATAGGAATAACATATAAAGTTTTATCTAAGAATGGAGGGCGGGTGGGTTGTGTCCAGCTATCCTTGTACACCTATGATTTCATTTAATGCTGCAGCTCTATTGCCTTAAGAATATACTTTAATTGATAGATGGACATTGAAGAGGAAGACATTAACTTAAGCTTTTAGATCTAATCCTCTATTTAAATCATAAGTACAAATAACATCTATAGTTATATGATATGCACCCCTGCGGGTACCTAAAAAAGAACTAGCTTAATCCCTAATATTTCTAAGCTCCTTTAAGGCTCTACTTTGGAGAGACTTAAAGGAGCTTAGAAATATAGGGTAATAGCCTGTGCTTTTTTGGGTGCAGGTACCAGGTGCCCTTATTTTTATGATTATATGGTATAGGTACTATAGCAATATAAAAGCTATAATAAGATTAACAATTATTTAATTGTATCTAACTACTATTTAGATTATAATTAATTCGACCCTTATTTTCAGATATGAGAATAATAATTCATTAATAAGAAAACAAAAATTAGGAGCAGCCAATACGCTACTCCCTTTTATTTTTCTTTGGACAAGTTTTATATAATAGAGGAATATCAAAACTAAAAATTACATTCAAAGCAAAGCACATATAAGATTTCATAGCTACTACAATCTATTTTTTAAAGATTGTCCAAAGACACCCATATGTCCCATGAGTAGTGGGACAGGCGGAGCAAAGGGAAAGAGGGTGACTAGCTTACGTAGTGCTTGTCCCCTCTTTTCTTTGGCGGAGCTAGTTAAAAGAATATTTTTAGTATCAGAATAAGATCTATATTACTAGCATCTGTAGTGCCGCCAAGGGTATGGGAATAGGCCCATTATAAAACAAAGCTTTGGACTAGTTTTAAGTAATAGAGGGATATAAAAAGAGGCAGCTACTACTATAGATAATAAAATCTATAATTGTAACTGACTATTGGTTCTATTTCTTGAAGGTTGTCCAAAGTTTCATTTAAAAATTCCTCTTATCTTATTTTATAGACTACCTCTTCTTCCATTCCTTCAAATTTTTCTACAACCAATTTTGAATAATTTAAAGCATCATTAGCACTTAAATTTTGTTCAATGTATATTCCATCTGCTACTTTACCAGGCTCTCTCAAAGTATTTATGTCATCTGTAATAATTCTCTTTTTTCTACCTTGAAAATCATTATGTCTAAGTAGACTAATAAATATTTGTGAATTATATTCATACATTGTACAACATATTCGTAAAAAGAAGCTTCTCCAACTACTTACAGGAAATTTAATACCACATATTTCAACTTCATATGGGCTTTTTCCAGTTACATCTATGTCATCCATTATTTCATATTCTCCGGTATCCACTTCATTACTTAAGTACTTTTTATCAACATTAGGGTATGACCATAGTTCTAATGCAACTGATAATAATTTATTGCTTCTCTCCTTTATACTATTTTCGTTCCAAGCTTCACATTTAGCAATTTCTCTATTTAATTGAATGCCGGAATCTAGGAGATACTGTTTCTTCTCACCAAAACTTTTATTAGATAACTCTGAATTATAACCTGTCAAAGTTAAATTGCCAACTTTATTTAAATATGTTTCATGAATTTCTTTATATTTCTTTCCTAAGTCTACTTGCCATTTAGGTGATAATGTTTGAGGCATTATATGCTCTACTGTCACATTATCAAAACAAACAACTTCTTTGTTCTTATTTTTTTCTAATTCTTCTAGTAAAAACTTACCTTGTTTGAAATGATAAAAATCTTTACTAAGGAAACTATCTTTAAATAAAATATTATTAGGGAAAGTAACCTTACCTTTTTTATTAATTAAAACAATACTAATTTTTTCAGCCAGACTTAAGTTATCATACTCTATTTTGCTCACATCTTTTGCCAAAGTTGCAAATATCTTATTTAATGCATTTGTTGGTAAATCACATATTAATCTCCTAAAAACATAAGAAATAACAACATCTAAAGCACTACATAATTCTTCAACATCTATATTATTATAATAATAACAATCCTCGAAGATGCTTAATAGAAATGGATATACTACTGTTGATTTTAATTTCTGTAACTTCATTAATCTTATATTAATATTTTCATCAGGTGAATTACAATATTTAAACCAACTATAGTATTCACTATAAGTTTTTAATTCATCTAGCAATCCCTCTGCATCATAATTTTCTAAAACGCCATAGTATTCCTTAAAGCTACTATAAACTTTATCTTTATTTGGAATTATATTTGTTTTTAAAGTTAAATAGTCCCTAACAAAATCTGAAATTAGCATATCAGGTAGTATTTTTTCTATTTTAACCCAATAATTAGAATATAATTTCTCCTGTACTTTATACTCTTGTCCCATTAATAAATAATTTCTAATTAAATCAGCTTGAGTTAAATCCAATCCTGTTGAATTCAAGCTTTCAAATATTAATTGTGGATTTTCACTTTCTCTAGACAGTTGAATATATACTATCTCCAACTTTTGAATCCCCAAATATATTTCCTCTGGAGTTAAATGAGACTCCTTCATTAAGTCAATGAATAATTTATAATTTGTAGAAATTGTTGAATCCTCTAATTCATTAATTTCTCCATTTATTATTTCCTTATAAATACTATAATCTGATTTCATTGGTTTTAATTTTAGCCTAAATTCTTCTGGAGCTCTCTTATTTATTAAAAAACTTTCATATATATCATCCTGAGTATCTTTCTCAGTTATCATATTTTGTAAAGCTTTTAGTAAAAGCATTACTGAAGTTATACGTTGCTGTCCATCTATAACAATAAATTCTCTAAAATTTGCTGTATCGTTTCCCTGTATATATACTATTGTACCTAAAAAATGAATATTTCTTCTTTCATCCATTGCTATTTTCTCAATGTCATGAAATAAAGTTTCGCACTGGCTTCTCTTCCAATCATAATTCCTTTGGTAAACAGGTATTGTAAATGTTCTTTTGGAAGCACTTATAAACTCTAATAAATTTATATTATCTGCCTTCATAAAATCCCACCCTTATTATTACTTTATTTTTTATCTTCTACATAATTGTATATTCTATAATAATAGTATAATACCTTTTTACAAAATACATTTTTATTGTAAAACAAAATTTTTGACTAGTTTTAAGTAATAGAGGGATATAAAAAAGGCAGATACTACTATAGATAATTAAAGCTATAATTTTAACTGCCTCTAAAAGACTCTTTCTTAGATATTATTATAAACCACCAATATAATAACTCTTATTAAGTTTAACTTCTAAGTTTCATTATAATATAATCAAATAGATTTCCTTACAAAACTTGTTAATTTTTCATTTAATCATTATAGTCTGTTTTAAAAATAAAATTTTCATCTAATTGCTTTTTCAACTCATATCTATCCCATAGAATAACGTCATTTACTTGTGCTAATTCTATAGCTTGTTGTGTAAAATAATTATTTGTTATTACCATTATTTCATTAACATTATATATTTTCTTACCTGCAACAACTTGTTGTATAGCACTATTTCCTACTGAATCCGAGTAACATTTTGTCTGTATTCCTATACTCTCATTATCTTTGATTGCTATTACATCAATTCCTTGATCTCTTGTTGCTTTAGTAATTGTTGCTTCGTATCCTAATTGAATAAATAAATATTTTATAAATATTTCAAACTCGTGTCCATTCATTTTGTCTATATCCTCAATGGTATACTTTTCAAAAGAATTTTCACAATTTAATAATAAATTTCTAAATCTTTTACTCTCATATTCCTCATAGATAGTATCATAATTCTCGAGTAATCTTCTCTTAACATTAGAACTTTCGGAAATAATATTTTCGATACTTATAGTTTGATTGAATTTTGTATGTTTGTCTATCAAATAATAAGTTATAATTACATACATTGACTCAATTATTTTTTTCTTTGTAATATAAGAGTAATTCTGTCTTATAAATCTTTCATATAAAAATTCATTATTTTCATACATCTCACCATACTTACTGATAAAGTTATTACTATTATACAAAGTTATTCCCCAAACTATAGACATCCATAGATCTAATATATTGTAATTTTTTATTCCAGCCTCTTCTTCTAAAAGATTTTTCAACTTATATAAATTTTTGATTAAATTATCATTATTAATGTTTCCTTCAAAAACATGCTGTTTTATTTTTTCATCTTCATTTACCATCTTTTTTAAATCCAAATAAACATTAGAAGTTAATATTTTTTTTATAAAATTAATTATTATTATACTACTTGTATTACCTTTTATAACTTTACGTGCTCTCTTGTTTGCATTAATTATCATATCTCTCTCATACTTTTTCTTTTCCTGCCTTCTTTTCTCTATCTCTTCCTGCCTTCTTTTCTCTATTTCTTCCTGCTTTCTTTTCTCTATTTCTTCCTGCTTTCTTTTCTCTATTTCTTCCTGCTTTCTTTCTTCTATCTCTTGTTCAAGTTTCTCTTGATAGTTTATACGCCTCTTTAAATTTATCTCTTCATAATATTTCTGTATCATTTCTTTCTGATCTTCATTTATTCTAATAGAATACTTACTAATTTTCATATCATATCCATACTTACTAATTTTCTTTATGGAAATTTCTATTTGTCCATAATACTCTTCATCATATAATTTAAGGATCTTTTTTTTGTTAACTATAATGATTTCATTATGTAATATAATATCTGAGCTCCCACAGACCAAACTCGGCACCATGATAACTTTTCCTACAAATAACATCTCATCTAAATACTTTTTTATATTTATATCACCTGTAAAATAATTTTTAAACTTAACAATCAAACTTAAATATTTAATGAATAACTTGTCTTGAAGTCTTTCAAATCCATATATACATATTAAGTCATCAACAAAAAAATCTAACCCCTTACGCTTTTTAATTATTTTATCTATATTAATAGAAATATCAATAATATCATCACTAAAGAATTGTGAATACTCTAGGCCTACTTCATTCATTATATCTTTATATTCTTTTAACTTTTCTTCTACAATCTTACAAACACTTTTTCTTTTAATAGTTTTGCTATACCCATAATCAATTAATCTTTCTCTTAAATATTTTATTGGAATAAATGAGTATATCTCATCTTCCTCCACCTCTTTTAAATACAACCATATAATTGAATCTATTCCTTTTAAATCACATAAGTTATTCGTTTTTTTACCTCTATTCGTATTCTTAACATTCTTCAATTTACTCACCCATTAAATCTATTTTAATAATATATTTCCAATATATTATTATATCCCCCTATTTAATATGATACATTTCAAATACATATTTTGTAAAGTACATCTCTTTAGCATATTCTATTTAAGCTATATTGCAATCTTCTGCCCCACATAAATCCTATTTCTATCCTTAATCTCATTCCTCTCAACCAATCTCTCAACACTTACCCCATACTTCCTACTAATCCCCCAAAGAGTATCCCCCTTCTGTACCACATGATACTTAGGAGAGCTTGTCCCTCCCTGGTTTCCTGAACTATCTGCACCACCTTGACTTCCACCACTTCCTGAAGTGCTTGTCCCACCTAGATTCCCTTCAACACCACTCAAATCAATCCCATAAAACCTACAAACTCCCCTAAATATAGCATCAGCCATCTTTTCACTATCATACCCATTCATATCCCTAGCAGAATCAACAAATGCACACTCCACAATGATAGCTGGCATAGTTGTGTTATTAATTACATAAAGATTCCTTCTATCCTTAACACCCCTATTCCTAAATCCAAGCTTACAAACTTCTTCTAAAATAACCTTACTTAACCTTTCAGATAAAGCATTCTGCTGCCCACCTTTAATACATAAACACTCACTTCCATATCCTCCAGGACAAGCATTATGATGAATAGAAATAAAAATATCCACCTTCCCATAATTAGCAGCTCTACATCTTTTACTTAAGCTATCCCTATGACTATTAGCTGAAGAGGGTAAACATTCCACCACCTTAATTCCTACCCCTTTGAACTTACTAATTAAAGCTCTTCCAACTGATAAATTAAGTTCATCTTCCCTCCTTATTCCTACAGCTCCAACATCACACCTTAAGTTATGGCCAATATCAATTCCAATACAATTTAATTTCATAAAAAACACCTCCAAATGTGATATATGCAACAACTGCATATATAATAAAAGAGGTGGTATTTATGGATTATAAGTATATAGAAAGCTTAGTTAAATTAGCAAAGGAAAAGGATATTGAAGCCCAAGAGCTTATTGTTGAAGAATTTAAACCAATAATATATGGACTAACAAAAAAAATCTCTGCTTCTGGATATGAAAGAGAAGATCTTATTAGTGAATCCTATAGGATCCTTTTTAACTGCATTGATAAATATGATTTAAGAAAGCACAGATTTGTAGCTTACTCTATTAATGCTATAAAAAACAATTTTAAATATATACTTAGAAAATCTACTAGAAGAGGTGACCATGAAGGACTAATCTCTATGGATATAGCTACAGACTTAGAAAAAATGATTCCTCATGAAGAAGGAACCTATGAAAAGAAAGAATCAGATATTATAGATAATCAGCTCCTTAAACATATCTTCAAAGATTTAACTAAGGATGAACTTGAGTTAATAAATCTTATAGTTTTTGAGGACTATACAGTTAGGGAATATGCTGCACTTAAAAAACTTAACTACTCCATGGCTGTAAAGAAAAAGAAACTTGCTTTAGAGAAGATAAAAATTCCTTTTAATGAATTTTTAAATAATACCTATAATATTTAAGACCTGGAACTTCTTCTCCAGGTCTTTTCTAATTAAAACTTAAAACTCCCAACAACCTTTGTTGTTTCTTCGATATACTCATCAGTTATCCAATCAATTTTTTCACAAATGGATTTCAAATTGCAGCTCTTACAATCAGAAATAATATTCCTATCTAATAGTGAACACCCCATATCATCATCCAATGTTGAATTTCTTATAGCCAAAGCTATCTCCTTTTTATCGTAGCTCTCAAACTCTTCAGCTCTCAATTTGATTTTATCTTCCATGATAAATCCCTCCAAAATTTATTTTCAAATAAAATATATGCATTTTTAGAATTTATCTCATCAAAATCCCTTCAAACCCGCATTTTTACTATAACTTCTTAAGTTCTTTTCTTCTTAAGTTCTTAAGAACTTAAGAACTTATCTTTTTGCATATAAAATTTATAGAAAAACAATTTGGAGGTTTGAGATGGCAAGAAGAAAAAAAGAATTTGTAATGTCAAAAGACGATTTATGTTACGAAGAACCAATAGATGAAATCTGTTTTACAGATTATGTTCCACCATCAAAGGATGCTGTTGCTAGTTTTTGTTTTACCGATGAAGCTAAAGAAGAAGTTCAACCTATGACTAAAATAAACTTTACTCCTCCTTCCCTTGAAGATAATAGACATAAACCCCAACCAAATGGTATTACCCCTCCTATAGATGGAGAATTTTTTGAAGTCCGTAGATCTTATTCTTTTAGAAAATCTACTTTAATAAAGCTTAATCAAATTAAAGGTACTAGTTCTGACTACAATATCTATATGAATACAATTATTGATAGTGCTATTTGCTTTTACTATGATCATGTAATTAAAAAAAGTTGAGAGTAAATCCCCTCAACTTTTTTATATATTCCAAAATCCTTCATATTCTTTTTTAAAGTCTGGCAAAGAAATTAAATACTTAGTTAATGGGGAATAATTATTTTCCCTACAAAGATTTAATGCTTTCCTATATAAATCTTCTGTATCCCAAGAAACTATTTTTACCTCCATACCATTTTCAATCATTTGCTTAAGCATAAGAAATCTTCCTATTCTACCATTGCCATCTTGGAAAGGGTGTATAAGCTCAAATCTATAATGGAATTCTGATATTTCATCTATGGTTATATCTTTTAAAGAATAGTACCATTCTATAAGTTCATCCAATTTGCTCTCTACTTCAAAAGGTTGAGCCACCTTGGCTTCAGTTCCAATTATCATATTAGGAATAGTTTTATAAATGCCTGAAAATCCTCTTGTATGCATTGTGGTATTAAACATTAATCTTGCATGTAAATCCTTTAAGAATCTATGGTCAATTTTTTCACCAACTGTTTCAAAAATTCTATCAAACACATAACTAGAGTTTACAGTCTCTTGAACATCATCTAATGTATGCTGTCCTGTAACAACATTTTTATCAAGCAATAAAGCCAGTGCCTCTGTTGTAAATGTACTCCCCTCTATCTTATTAGAATGATATAAAAAACTATGCTTTAAAATACTGTATAATGAATTCTTTAAATCTTTTGTATCTAACAATGCTTTTAAAAACTTATCATCTTTATTAACCAACATAGTAATCTCCTAAACAATTAAATTTATTATATTTCTATATTAACATAATTAAAGTAATTTAATCACCTTTTTATAAAATTCAATTAATTTATTCACCAAAATAGTATAATCACCTTCCTATGCATATATGACTAATAGGAGGTGATTTTTTATGGAACTAAATGAACTTGTAAATTTAATTGGTAATGTTGGTTTCCCTGTTGCAGTTAGTGCTTATCTCTTAATAAGACTAGAAAAACAAATAACCACCCTTACCTCTTCTATAAACAAGCTAAACACCATAATATCTACTAAATTAGGTGTTGTAATAGAAACTGAAAAAGATGATACAGCAGCTTAATTAACTTTTCTAAAAGGCATACATAGTTATGCCTTTTTACTTTACATATTACTTTTTTAACTTCTGCATATATCATTTATGAATACTTTGAAAGGAGGAATTGATTATGGCAATTACTAAGGTTTTAGCTAGTTCTGCTTTAGTTATTGAAGTGGAAAATGGATCCGACAAAAATGGAGCTCCAACTTATAGAAAGAAATCTTTTGCTGGAGTTAAGGGCGATGCTGCTGTTGAAAATGTATATGCTGTTGCAGATGCTGTAAAAGCAGTAATGAAGAAACCAACTAGAAACTACTACCTAAATGACTCTAACTTGCTTGACAACGACCAGGCGTAATAGTGGTAATTTCTAAATCTTAAAGAAAGGGGGGACTAGGTTATGGAATACACTTTATCAATGACTTTTACTACTTCTAATGGAGATAAATCTACTATTTCTATTGAAGGAGTTAAGGAAAACTTAACTCAAGCTGAAGCTTCTACTTTAATGGATGCCATTATAGAAAAGGATATTTTCCTTACTAAAAATGGTACATTAACTGGTAAGTATTCAGCTCAGTTAGTACAAAGACAAGTTACTAAATTTGAAGTAGCTTAATAAAAATAAGAGGTTCACATCATTGTGATCCTCTTATTTTTATTATTTAAATATCTTATCCGATACATAATCTCTTAGAATTACAAACATTTCAGCATTTACATTTGATCCTCCAACCTTAGCATCAGAACATATTACACCTAAATCACAAACAGCTGCCCAACCTATTACAGTTATACCTTCGTGTAAACCAATTCTTAATCCATCAGTGTAAAATTTCATTATATTACTCCATTATTATGGTAAAACCCAATCATATACATTACCTACATAATTTCTATTTGTATCATAAGCTTCTCCAGTTGAAGGATTATACCATATTTCTTTCTTATTGCCATTTTCATCAATTGAGTACATATAACTCATTGAATCTTTCCAATTTGAACCTGATGGTTTACTTGGTTTATTATTTGGTTTGCTAGCAGCATTTGAACTATTGCTGCTAGAAGAATTATTTTTATTAGAATTGCTTTGTTCTTGCTTTTTAGCCTCCTCTTCTGCTTTCTTTTTAGCAGCAGCTTCCTCCTCAGCCTTCTGTTTTAAACTGTCCAATCTATCATCATATGATTTTATTGTGCTTTTAATTGTTTCTTCATATTTCAAATATGATTTCTCATCTAAAGTAACATCCTTTTGTGTGTTAATTAATTCAATTAACTTATTTAAATTTTCCTTGGATTTATTAATTTTATCAGTATCCGAAATATTTTCAATCTCTTTTAAAGTATTTTTATTTAAAGTTTCATCATAATACGATACAAAATATTCCTTCATTAATTTTATTTTGTCTTCATATTCTGTAGTAACTTCTGAATAAGTATCATCTTCATTCTTATATTCTTCAAATGAAGAAATTAAGTTATTTAGAATTTCAAATTTTTCATTAATTTCAGTTTTTTCTTCAAAGTCAGTATAAATTAAAGTAATATTTGACTTAGAAGAAGTAATTTCTGACTCTTTTTCTTTTTGAAGTCTAGTTACTAAAAATATAGATAATAGTAATAAAACAATTATAGTTATAATAACAATAACCTTAGTTTTATTTGTAATTTTATTCATATTACTCCCTCCTTCTTTATTTAGAAATACATATTAATTTAGTTTTCTTCTCTTTATCTCTTCAATAAGCTAATGAACAAACTGGAATGTATAAGGTTATTGAATTTCATTTTTTTCTTCTTTAGATTTAATAAATGTACCGCATTTCATATTATCACTACCAGTAAAAGAATTAATATACTTCTTACCTTTGGATTCACAAATCATTTTCCATATCTCTTGGTAACAACTTTGAATTTTATTATTAGCTTTTTCATAATATTCCATTTTTTGAGACCAAAATTTATCTGCTAGTTCAAGATATTCATTAACTCGCTTTGACGAATCAAGTGGTTTTTGACCAGATTCACACAACCCTCTAACAAGATCTGGTTTTATATGATAAATCATTTCACAATATTCATATAGACCTTTTCCATCTTTCTTGTTTTTAAAAGAATCTAAAAATGATTGCAATGTTTTTATATTTTCTAAACAAACAACTCCCTGTTTACCTGATGATAAGATTAAAGATGTATAACCACATTCATAATATAATTTAAGTGCAAATATAAAAGTATCTAATCTATCATTACCAATAGATTTTTTTGTGTTATTCAACCCTCCACTTATGGGCATAATTGAAATATTAAATGGACTATACATTAATTCAGAGTACTTACTCCACAAAAGATTACAAAGATTTTTTCTCTGGTTTTCTGGCAAATCATATGTTGTCTCAAGAACATTTTGCAAATATAAAATATGTTGTGATTTAAAATTAAAATCACAATCTCCACTTATTTCAATATTTTGTTTATCGTTATACTTATAAATAATATCTTTCTTATTTTCATTTATGGTTATTTTATCTCCATAAACTGCTTTATAAAGCGCAAAGGCTTTTTCACACCTATCAAAACATTCGTCAAAAAACATTGTAGGATCAGTAGGTAATACACAACCCACTTGATAAAACTTTTGTCCTTCCTTTACATAATATCCATAAAAAGAATTCGAAATTTTGTTCCGTGCAATATACATTTGTCTACCTGTAATTTTAAAATGATATTTTTTATAATTGCAATTATTGCAATCATTAATTTCTATGTCATATATACGTAGTACTTTCTTATTATCTTCTTTAACTATTTCATATTTACCATCTTTTGCTACTATTTTCATATCTTTAAAGTTATTATTTTCTAAATATAATTTCAAATTATCCATTTCTTTATTACTCATATTAATTTTCACCTTCTTTATAAGAAACTTAATTATATTCCACTAGCAAATTTCTAATTTATCTATTTGAAACTTAATACTATTATATAATATTTTTCCAACAACACATTATTCAGTTCTTAAAGAACACTTATGTCGTACTTTCTCAAATTATCTACAAATACAAAAAAGAAGACCCACATAGAAGCCTCTTCACCAATTCTCAATAACCCTTTCTTCCAATACATTTAGCACTTTCTTAAGTCCATCATTCTCCTAATTTCTATCTTTACTAACTAGTACAAATAAATTCAAGTTGTAACTTTGTTACCTAAAACTGACACCTATTCTTCTTTATATTTACAATATAAATACTATTTTCATTGTGTTATTATCTTAAAATTCTCTTTTTGATTCTTTTTCACTTTAAAGCTAATTCCATTTATCCTTTTATTTTTTCTATCTATATTGTAGTTTTTATTGCCTCTATTTATCAATTCATTATAGAATACTTTACTAATATACAAACTTATTCTTTTATCTTTATTCATATTTATTTCTGATAATAATTCATCAATACGTATACTTTCCCTAAGCTTTTCTTCATTAAATTTAGTTATTTTAGTAACTTCACTTTTTCTTATATATACTTCAGTATAATTTTCATATATCATATAGTAATCCTTATATTCTAAATAAAGATTACAGCTTTTAATTTCATTTCTTAAATATATACAATATTTTTCTTTACTATTGATATCCCAAAATATCTTAATCATATTTGATGAAACAACAATAACAGCTAAACTATGTAGCCATAAAGAAAGTATTCCAACTAAATATCTATAACTCATATTTTCATATGTGCTTATTATGTATAGAGTATACATCAGGAAAAATAAAGCTGCTACTATTAAAGATCCAACAATAACATACAAATAACCCTTACCAATATTAATCTCTTCACTTCCTTCAAGTTTACTTATAAATATATCTTTAAACTTAAAAAAACATATACAATCGCTATAAATTCAAATATCAGTAATAATAAAATTATCACCCCAAACATATTAACTCGTGTAAATTTAATAATATAATTATTAACTGATTCCTTATTAAACAAATTAATTATTGAAAATATAACCATTACACTACAAGAAATAACAAAGATTGCATCTACTACTAGAGTAATCGCAGATATCCATTTCAAAACACATTCAATTATAGACTGTTGTCCAGGCACATTTCTATATCTTGATTTAATCACTTCTATAAATAAATCATTAAAGACTTTAATCAACACACTTATCATTGTTGCTGCTGCTGTTATTGTTAATAAAGTATTTCTTATTATTTCTATCCCCATATAATTCCCTCTCTAACCTAAACTTCTTTAAGTTTATTATTCTGCATTTTTCATTTTTTTCCTCTAATTGGTGATATAATTATTGTAGTAGGTATTATGTTTCTACATAATACCTCTATAATTCTTTATAGGAGTTTATAATTTATATGCGTGATAATTTTAAGAGTGAAATAGAATACTTAGAAGAATTGATTTCATCAGTCTCCTATCAACCTGATCGTTTCAGGTTATATATCGATAATGACAGGTACTTATTTGGTACTTTATCTCCAGACGATAAAGAAACAGTAATTAGTAGATTAATGCAAATTAAAACATTATATGATACTTTAAAAGATTTAGATTGGAAAATAAAGGTTTCATTAGAAAAGTCACTAAAATTTGCTTACACCAAATCTGTACAAGAAGGTTTTAATCCTATTAAATCCACTTCAGAAGAAGAAAGCTATGCATATTACTATTTAGAGAATGCTCTATTTAGAACTTCAACTCTATGGGATATTCTTGCCAAATTATATAGATTATTTTATAAAATTAATGTACGAACAGATAAGGTTTATTATAATAAGATATTTAATCCCAATTCAAATCATAGCAATAAATTTAAAGATAAGGCTAATGAAATATATAATTACATTAATGAAGATGATAACACTTATATAGATGGAAAATGGAAAGGAAATCATAAATTTATAAATAATCATAGAAATAAAATGACTCATCGTAACTCACCATCTATTACTTCTATGAGTGATTTTGACTTTAATTTTAAAAATCCACCAAATTATATTTTAAAGAGATTAATTGAAGATTATACGGTAGTATCCGAACTTATATCAGAGATCTTAGATGAAATTGAAATAGATATATTTAATAGATTCTAAATTATAATAATAAGCATATTTTAAATTATTAAACAAAAAAAGCACTTATCTACGTAGCTTAAGTGCTTTTTTTATCTTATTTTTATAATTATATATTTTATATTTCTATTAATCTAAAGTTATCTTTATCTCTGTCAAAAAAACCTTCTTCAAGCGAAAATAAAGAAATTGCTTCACTCTTATTTAATTTAATTTTCTCTAACAAATCTTCTGCAGTCATTATGCCATTTCTAACCATAACCTCAAATGCTTGTTTAAACAGATAGGGTTTCTCATATTTGATTTTATCATCTAAAGGTTCTTTCTTATAATATCCATACTTAATCATTTGAGATTTTAAATACCTTATTTGATTATCTGTTAACATTTCAGTATCTTGAGCTCTTCTAATCATAGCCGCTAAAGATACTTTCCATTTCCTTTTTAATAAAATAAAACTATCTATTGATGATGATATTATTTCATTATTAAATGATTCTCTTGGAAGCAAAAATGATATTGCAAACATATCTGCTTGCTTCTCAAGCTTATCTTGATTTTCTTCAAAATCTTCTACATCTAAATTTTTATGAAGTATCAAATGACCTAATTCATGTGCTAAATCGAACCTAGATCTAACAGCTGACTCCTTATCACTTCCAAGAAAAATATATGGAGTACCATTTTTCCATACAGAAAATGCATCAACTTTTTTACTTCCTATTTCTAATCTAGTTATTACGAATCCATTTTTCTGCAATAAATCCACTATATTGGAAATGGGCCCATCTCCCAATTTCCATTTTTTTCTTAATTCGTTTGCAACATCTTCTATCTCTAACAAATCCAATTCTTCAATATCTTTAGTTTTGGAATAAGGGATATTTATTTTAGGAATAGTTAAATAGCTATCAATCATATTATACATTCTATCTACCCATCCTATTCTGGCAATACATGCATCCTTTAGTTTCTTTGTTATATTTTTATTTGATCTAAAATATACCATTTCCTCATTGTCATACATACTTATATCTGTATAAAATGATATAGGAAAATCAAGTTCTTCAACTATCTTTAAAAATACACTTGGGTTAGGTTTACATTTACCTGTCTCATATTGGGATAATGCTTGACTTGTAACCCCTATCTTTTCAGAAAGTTTTGCTAGCGATAACCCCCTTGCTATTCTTGCCTCTTTTAATTTATCAGGATTAATCTTGTTCCCCTTTATCTCTCCAAATTGTATGACTTTCATAACTTTTTCACCTTCCAAAATTATTTACGAATTTTAGAGCTTCATCCTTAAGTGCTACTATTTCACTTTCAATCTCCTCTTCTTCAATATCATCCATAATATATTTATTGTATTCATCTAATGCATCAAATACATCTAAACACTCTCTCATATTAGATTCAGGAATTAGAAAATCTAAATGATCTATTACTTCAGCCTTAAGCCCATATCCTAATATCATAAATACTCTACTATCTTCTTTTACTCCAATCTCATCATCTTTATCTGTAAAAAATTTAATTTCATTAGTATATTTTGAGTTTATCTTAGCTTCTTTTAACATATAATTAGATGGTTTATTACTATTATATAATTTCCTTGCTTTTGAAGTTTTATTTATATGGATTTTAGCTTTATCGTTCTTTATAAATAAAGCAACATTTCCAAAATGATTTACCTTTTCAAAATCAGCCTTATATGGAAAATCTAAAGGAAATAAGTCTTTATCAAATTGTCTTTTTACAACAAAGCTCAATAATCTTGTTTTAATTTCTCCAAATGCTTTTGATACAACTAAATCTCTATTTTCATTTATTAGTCTATTATACGCAGATACACCAACATACAATATTTTATACAAAGTCTGTCTATCCTCTAATGAAATTATTGCCTCTACATTAAATTCTTTTCCCATAATTATCACCCTTCACAATTATTTTCCATTTAATTATAACATCTTTTTTTGTAATAAGCACTAATTTCATCAAGTATTTTTGTAATATTCATCTTTTTTATCAAACATATATATTTTAATAAATGAATCTTTTTTTGTAAATATAAAAACTATATTAATTTATTTTTTATTAAACTTTCTTACCATTTCTATTTATAATTTTCATTGATACAAAAAATCCCTGGATCTTTTTTCTTAACCATTCTCAATAACCCTTTCTTCCAATACCTTTAGCACTTTCTTAAATCCCTCATTCTCCTCCATCAATCTCTTATTCTCCATAGCCAATATTAAATTCCTATTAGCATATCCCCTAAGAGCAACCTCTAACATCTTTATTCTATCTTCCTCCCCCATCTTTTTAACCATAAAATTCTCCCATCCTTATACTTAATGCTTGTCCACCGTAGTACCCTACAATATTATGCTTGTCCACCCTTTCCCTCACCCATTTTACAAACAGCTTGTCCATCCTCGTACACTACCATCTACAGCTTGTCCACCGCAGTACCTCCATCCTTGTATCCCATAACCCAAAGCTTGTCCACCGCAGCACCCTACAATCTAAAGCTTGTCTACCCCTTCCTACATTCTTACATTCTCACCTTAAATAATCTCATTGTAATTCCTATTATCTCAACCTATAATTATTCTCTATCCCCTTTGGTATCTCCACCACATACCTCTTACACATCTCATATATCCTAGATCCAACCCCTTCATCAAAAGCCAGGAGCTTATCTACAGTAAATTCAGTAGAAACTATAATGGGTAAACAGTTATAATACCTGTAGTTTATAATCTCAAACATTATGTTAATATCACTTTCATTAATCTTTCCTTTGAAAAGATCATCAATCAAAAGTACATCACATACTTGATACTTATTTATAATATTTGCATAATACTCAACATCCAGCATATTCTGTTTTATTGAAGTAACCACATCCCTATAAGGTAAATACACAACATTTAATCCTCTATCAAGTAAATTTAAGCTTAGTGCTACAGCTAAATGAGTTTTACCAGAGCCTACTTGACCACAAAACATAATACTGTTCTGCCTGGTATACCTTATAACATCAAATTTCATGTAATATGAAGAAGCACTATCTTTAGCCCTCTTAGAAAACTCATTCCAAATCTTATAATTACCAAAGGTATACTTACACATATCCACCTTAATTCCTGATTCCTTCCACTGTCCTCTTACCTTACTAACATTTTGACATTCACATTTTACAAACAAAGGTTGCTTACGTTCTCTAGGAATTATAATCCACCCTCTATCCTCACACTTATCGCACTTATATAAGGTCCTTTGCTCTTCTTCGTTCTTCTTCTGACAATCCTTCTGGTTCATTTGCTTTAAATCCACTAAATTCTCCTCCATCCTTAACCATCTTCTCCTTTGGGTACCCTTCCTTTGCCCAATTATTTAAAATACCATTTACATATGTCATACTAACTTTGTTTACAGCTAATGCTCTATCAATTGCTAATCTAACGTTCTTTTCTCCATGAACTTTTATTGCAGCACACAAAGCTTGCAAGTTAAAAACTCCTATTTTTCCTGTTACATGTTCGTAATAAGAAAGCACCTTGTAGCCAAGAGCATTCACTTCCTCTGCCTCTTTTCTTTGGCTTTCTATCTCTCTCTTTATCTTATCTTCTTTATCTAAATTTAACTCTTTACTCTCTTTCTGTTCTGTTACATCACTGTTACTTGTAACATCTACACCCTCATTACCTGTAGCAGTTACAGTATCATCACTTGTAGTTGTTACATTCTTCTTTTTCGCCCTATATTCAGCCATTCTTTTTCTGTTCTTTTCCTTAGCCTTCTCTTTTTCTTCAACCAAAATTTCCTCTTCACTCTTAACCTTAGATATAAAAGAAGATCCTTGTTCCTTCTCCCAATTATTAATTCTTATATACCCTTCACTGCCAATAGATATAAGCTTAACCTTGATTAATGCCTTTAAGGAGTGCCTAATTATACCTATAGGTCTATTCATAATGGTAGATAACATCTCCTCTGAATAAGGCGTATCAACATCAAAGTAAATATATCCGTTCTTATTTGTTTTCGCTGCTAGGATCATAAGCCTTACATAAACAAAATGGATAGCATCCCTCTTTGGCATAGCATCTATAAGCTTAAAGGCTTCACTTTCATAAGTATTAATATGAAACTTAAACCAAAACAAATTATTATCCATCCTTATTTCCTCCATAAATCTTATAATAAAACTTCTTTAATCCTTCCCAGCTAGGACATTCCCTACATTTCTTACAATTCTCTATATAATCTCTAAATATACATAGATTCATAACTTCCCCCTTTCATTCATCTTTTGTATCTATGTTTGTAATTAAAAGTAAATCAAATTTTATATACTATTCTCCCTTTTTCCCTCTAACCTTTGTCCAATTTCTTCTCCAAGCTTCACCATAATGTCCTTAGGAAGTAGATCTGCCACAAATCTAGCAACCTCATCTGCTACTAGATCTTGAAATCTTTCCTCTTCTTCTTTACACATTGGTGCAATAGTAACTTTGTATAAAGGTTTGCTCTTGGCCATAACCCCTCCTAATAAAGCACTAGTTTATTATATGCTTTATAAAACTTTTCTTGCCCTTATTCATTTAGCAAGTTACTATGCTAGATAAACTCAAAGAAAAAATTCACCCTCTTAGAGTTTTATTATAGCTATTTCACTTCCCTTATATATATCTTGCAATCTTCTATACTAGTGATATTATCAAATCTTCATTTATATACTAATTGTGGAGGTGAACCATATGAAGGTTGCTATATATAGCAGAAAATCTGTATTCACTGGTAAAGGTGAAAGTATAGAAAATCAGATTGAAATGTGTAAGGAATATTTTTCAAGGCTTAATCAAAATAATGTTGAATATTCCATTTATGAAGATGAAGGTTTCTCTGGAGGCAATATCAATAGACCTAGATTCCAACAACTTCTTAAAGATATAAAGAAGAATTCTTTTGACGCATTAATTTGCTATAGACTTGACAGAATATCAAGAAATGTAGCTGATTTTTCTACTACCTTGGAACTTTTACAAGAGCATAATGTAGACTTTATCTCTATAAGAGAACAATTTGATACCTCTACACCAATGGGGCGTGCTATGGTCTATATTGCATCTGTATTCGCCCAATTAGAAAGAGAAACAATTGCAGAAAGAATTAGGGATAACATGCTTCAATTATCTAAAACAGGAAGATGGCTTGGTGGTGTATGCCCCCTAGGTTTTACAAGTGAGAAGATTACTTATGTTGATAGCGAATATAACGAGCGTTCCATGTTTAAGTTAAGTCCATTAGAAGAAGAAATGAATGTAGTTAGATTTATATTTTCTAAATACCTTGCTACAAGTTCAATACATATGGCCTTAAAGGAGCTCCTATCTTCTAATATAAAAGGTAAACATGGTGGTGATTTTGCTTCAATGTCCCTTGCAGATATTCTAAAAAATCCTGTTTATGTTCAATCTGACTCTTCAATAAAAGAATACTATGAAAGTTTGGGGGTTAATTTCTTTGGTGAACCTAATGGATGTGGCATTATGCTTTATAACAAAAAGAATTCAAAGGGTAAACTAAGAGATATGAGTGAATGGATAGCTGCAGTCGGAAAACATAAAGGAATAATTTCCTCTTCAGATTGGCTAAAGGTACAATACTCTTTAGACAGAAATTCTAAGAAGAATAATCCAAGACAAGGCACATCAGCTAAAGCCTTACTTTCAGGTGTTCTAAAATGTTCAATTTGTGGCGCTCCTATGAGGGTTTGCTATGGTAGACTTAGGAAAGATGGTAAAAGGAATCATTACTATATGTGCACTATGAAGGCTCATAGTTGTAAAAGCAGATGTGAAAACCCTAATGCTAAAGGTTTGGAACTTGAACAAGAGGTAATTAATAGACTTATAAACTATAACGAGGAAACTCTTTTAAGAAAATTAACTTCTTACGCTGATGAACTTAAAAGTAGTACCCCTAATGATATGATTAAAAATATTGATAAGTCTATTGATGAAAAGAAGTCAGAAATGGATACTTTAATGTCTCAACTTGGTAAGACTAACAACCCTGCTACTCAAAACTTTATTTTAAAGAAAGCAGATTCTCTTAGCAATGAGATCCTGGATTTAGAAAATAAACTAAATGGCATTCATAAGAAAAAGGAACAAAATTCTATTGAAATGCGCAATATTGAAATAATAATGTCCTCTTTTTCTGAGTTTACTAAATTGTGTTCTACCATTAAGGATGTTTCAAATATAGAGGATGAAAATATTAAAATTGCTCTTAGGAACTTAATTAATAGATTGGTTAGTAGGATAAGTTATAATGGTTTTACTAAGGAGGTTGTTATTGATATTATGGGTAGCCAAGAAAATTGCTCCCCATCTGGGTAAGTTTGCTATTAGGTCGCAATACAGTAAATCATGCACATGCCAACCTTTATGACGTTAATAGAATTGAAGGTGCTGTAAGAGACCATATCAAATCTTTAGGAATAATAATTCACATGGAGAAAAGAGTTAGAGATGTTGAATTCGATGGCCATAAGATAAAAGGTTTATACTTAGCTGATGATAGCTTTGTGGACGGGGATATTTTTATTGAAACAACAGGAACTACAGGTCCTATGGGTAACTGCTTAAGGTACGGAAATGGATGTTCAATGTGTATTTTAAGATGTCCGTCATTTGGACCTAGAATTTCAATAAGTGAAAGATGTGGTGTTCCTGATATACAAGGAGAAAGAGCTGAAGATGCTTTAGGTGCTATGTCAGGTTCTTGTAAATTAGCAAAAGAAAGTCTTTCTGATGAAATTAATAAAGAATTAAATGAAAAAGGTGTTGTTGTTTTAAAGGTTCCTACTGAAGATGTTAACTACGGTAAATTAGATACAAAGGTTTGCCAACAATACGCCTTAAAAGAATTTGCTGAAAATGTAGTACTTTTAGACACAGGTCATGCCAAATTAATGACAACCTATTATCCTTTAGAAAAATTAAGGAAGATACCAGGACTAGAACATGCTAAGTATGTTGACCCATATGCAGGAAGTAAAGGTAACTCAATGAGATATCTATCTGTTGCTCCTAGAACTAATGATATGAAGGTTCAAGGAGTGGATAATTTATTCTGCGCTGGAGAAAAAAGTGGTCTTTTTGTTGGACATACCGAGGCTATATGTACAGGCACTCTAGCTGGTCACAATGCAGTAAGACTAGCACTTGGATTGCCACTTCTTATTCTTCCAAGTTCAATTGCCATTGGAGATATAATTTCATATGAAAATGAACAATCTAAAACTAGAGATGGAAGAAAGGTAAGATATACTTTTGCAGGTGCTGGCTACTTTAAGAGAATGCAAGAATTAGGACTATATACACTTGATATAAAAGAAATCAAGAATAAAGTAACTAAACTTAATTTAGATAATATATTTAATACAAAACTTTGTTAAAAGCATAAATAAAAGAGCTGTTAATTAAAACAGCTCTTTATTATTAATATCCTGTTACTTCTTCTTTGTTAATTATCTTTATAATTGAACTTGTTCCAAGTCTTGAAACACCAAGGTTAATAAAATCTTCTGCAGTAGCTAAATCTCTTACTCCTCCTGCTGCTTTAATCTTTACATTTGGTCCAACATGCTTAACGAAAAGTTCTATGTCTTCTCTAGTTGCTCCACCTGTTCCAAATCCAGTTGAAGTTTTAATGAAGTCTGCACCTGCATTTGTTACAACCTTACACATATTAATCTTTTCTTCTTCAGTTAAGAAGCAAGTCTCTATTATAACCTTAAGTATTTTAGAACCACAAGCCTTCTTGATTTCGCTTATTTCTTCCTCAATTAGGTCATACTTCTTATCCTTTACATGGCCTAAGTTAATAACCATATCTATCTCATCAGCACCATTTGCAATAGCATCCATTGTTTCATAGATTTTTGTAGCTTTTGTCATATATCCATTAGGAAATCCTATTACTGTACAAAGAGCTAATTTATCTCCTACATAATTCTTTGCTTCTCTTATATAAGATGGAGGAATACAAATTGAAGCAACTTCATACTTCATTCCTTCATCACAAATTCTCTTAATATCTTCCCATGTAGCTGTTTGAGATAACAAAGTATGATCAACAGTGCTTAAAATTTTCTTTTTATCCATAACATTACTCCTTTAATTTTTATTCACTTTTAGATTATCAAAAAAAACTAATAATGGCAAACCAACTTTATCCTATTCTGTCATTACCACTTCTTTCATATTCTCACTTTGAAAAGCCATCTTTTCAGCAACATGCTTATAAATCTTATCAGTTTGATTCCATCTATCAGGACAATTTAAAACTACTATAATTATATCTCTTCCATCATGGTTAACTGATGATACAAGACACTTTCCAGCTTGACCGGTATATCCAGTCTTAACCCCATTAGCTCCTGGGATTTTCCAAAGGATTTTATTTATATTATTATAGTCTCTTGAAAAGCCATAAGTATCTTTTCTTATTTCCTTTGTTCCAACCACTTCTCTAAACATATCATACTCCATCCCCTTAGCTGTTAAAACAGCTAAATCATATGCAGATGAATAGTGACCACTTGAATCTAAACCGTGAGGAGATTCAAAATGGGAATCAAGTAAACCTAAGCTCTTTGCATAGTGATTCATAATTTCTGCAAAGCCTTCAACTGATCCACCAATTCCTTCAGCTAAAGTAATTGCTGCATCATTACCTGACCTATACATTAATCCAAATAGTAATTCTTTTATGGCAATTTCCTCTCCCGCTTTATAACCAACCTTAGAGCCTCTTATAGAAGCCGCATTTTTACTTACAGTAAACTTTTCATCTAAGTTTCCTCTTTCTATGGTAATTAAAGCAGTTAATATTTTAGTTGTACTTGCCATTGGTACTAATTCATATCCATTTTGATTAAATAAAATTTGTTTGCTTTCTCTATCCATAGCAATTGCATTTCTTGCACTTACTCTAAAGTTGTCCTTTGGAGATGCAAACACATTCACTTGCATGAATAAAGAACTTAATAATACTGTACTTAATAATATTGATAATTTTCTCGCATAAAGTTTCATCAAAACCACCCTCTAATTCTCTTTTCTAAGTGTAGTTTGTCTAAATAACTAAAAAATAAACCTCTTACCATTAAAAAATAAGAAGTTTATTTTGGTTTAAATAGGCAATAATATAAATGTTATATGTTTGGAGGAGTACTATGAAGATTTTTCTAATTATTATCCTTCTTATTTTATTGCTCCCTATTCCTATTAAACTTAGTATTTGCTACAGTAAAGAAAATTATTATATAAAATTATATAAGTTTACAATTTTGAAAAAACGCACTAAAAATGGGGTAGAAAATAATAAGAAGAAAATTGATCAAAAAAAAGTAAATGAAACAAAAAAGAAAAAGACTTCAAATTTCTTTTTCACAAGATCTTTTGATCCTAAGAAAATAATTAAGGCTCTAGATAGGAATAAATTTAAGCCAACACTAAGACTTGAAGGCTCTCTTTCATACTCCTTAAATGATGCAGCTAAAACTGCCATATCATATGGAGCTATCTCTGCAACAATGCCTTTAATACTTAGAGTAATAAATGTACTTTTTAAATCAAAAAAATTTAAATTTCCTATTACTCCTCAATTTAAAGATGATTTTATAGTAAATTTTGATATAAAAAGTATAATTTTCTTATCACTAGCCCAAATTATATATATGTTATTTTTAATAGCAAGAGGGTCAGTGCCCAAAAAGGAGGTAAAAGACAATGAATAATGAACATCCAGTAGAAACTTTAATGAAAAGTACTATGGAAAACTTAAGAGATATGGTTGATGTAAATACCGTTATAGGTGATGTTGTAGAAACTAAAGATGGTAGCTGTATTATTCCAATTTCTAAAGTATCCTTTGGATTTGCATCTGGTGGTTCTGAATTTGGAGAAGCTAACACAAAAGCAAATTCTAACAGCGACTACCCATTTGGTGGTGGCTCAGGTGCTGGAGTATCAGTTAAACCTGTAGCTTTTCTAGTAGTAAAGGATAATGCTGTTAGATTAATGCCTGTAGAACAAGATAATACATATGATAGAATTGTTGATACTGTACCACAAATTATAGATATGGTTAAGGACTTATTTAAAAAGTCTGGAAGTTGCAATGAACAATCTACTAGTAATACAACACCTGATGTAGACCTATATCCTGATGATTTTGAATCAACAGATAAATCAATCCATTTAGATAACCAATAATTCTCCTCTCAATATTAAAGGGATATTAGAATTACAATTAATAATTCTAATATCCCTAATTATTTATTCTTCACTATCTAAAACAATCTCTTCTTCAATCTCTTCCTCTTCTTCTACAGCATAAAGGTCAAGAGATGGAAGCTCTTTAAGGTCATGTAGTCCAAATTGTCTTAAAAATTCTTCTGTAGTACCATAAAGAATTGGTCTACCTGGAACTTCTAATCTTCCAACTTCCTTTATTAAATCCTTCTCTATAAGCTTTTGAAGGGCACTATCAGACTTAACCCCTCTTATCTCATCAATATCAATTCTTGTAATAGGTTGTTTATATGCAACTATTGCAAGACTTTCTAATGAAGCCTGTGAAAGAGACTGTCTTTTATTCTTCTTTAATAATTTTTGTATGTAATCGCTATGTTCTGCCTTAGTAACTAACTGATATGCACCATTTATAGATATAAGTTTTATTCCTCTTGATATTTCATCATATTCCTTAGTCATTTCCTCTAATAACTCTTCTACATATTTAGGAGTAGCTTCAAGGTTAATTGCTATATCTCTTAATGATAGAGGTTCTCCACTTACAAATAGCATTGCTTCAATTATTCCTTTTTGAGTATCTTTTCTTGATACTTCCTTAAACTCGAACTGTCCTATGTCAAATTTATTCAACCTCTTCTTCATTCCTTTCAATTAATATTTCTCCAAAGCTTCCTGTTTGATATACCTTTACCATTCTTTGTTTCATAAGTTCTAAAAGCGCTAAGAAGGTAACAACACATTCAAGTTTACATTCACATTCCATCATAAGGTCTGAAAACTCTGTAATCTTTTTTTCTTTTAACTTTTCAAAAAGATAATCAAATTTATCTTCTATCTTATATTTATCAACATATATTTTCTTCTGTATTACATTTCCTTTATTTTGTTTATTTAAATATATCTCTAGAAGATTATTATAAATATTATATAAATCAAGTAAGGTTACATTTCTTAATAATTCATCATTATCTATTGGTCCTTTAATCTCTTCTATTACTTCTGGCTTCTTGGTATAAATATTACCAGAGCTTGTATACTTTCCTTTAAAGAACTCAGTTGCTTCTTTAATCTTTTTATAGATAATAAGCTTTTCTAACAACTTCTTTTCTATATCTTCTTCATCTTCCTCTTCAACCTTATGCTTAGGAAGAAGTGTCTTAGATTTTATCTCTATTAAAGTTGCAGCAACCACTATAAATTCAGAAGTTATCTCAAGATCCATTTCCTTCATCTCATCTAAATATCTTAGATATTGATTAGTAACCTTATATATCTCAACATTATAGATATTCATTTTATTCTTTTTTATTAAATGTAGCAATAAGTCAAAGGGCCCTTCAAAGTCAGCCACTTTAATCTTAGGTAATTCCATTAAAATTCCACCTTACTCTTCTATTTCATACATTTAGTCATACCATATTATAATACCAATTTTGAGCTAATTAGACAAGCTAAAAAGGTGATAGAAGTATACTTCTATCACCTTTAAATTAATTAAATATATTCTTTATATTATACTTGATAGAATCAAAGATTCCACCCTTCTTAACATCTCTATCACAATAAATTTTAACTTCTCCTACCTTTTCTTCTCCAAGGTATACTTCACATTTACCTACTATATCTCCTGCTTTGTATTCATCCTTAGCTTCGTCCATAACGACCTTCTTAACTAATTCGCCGCTATTTCCCTTTGGTACTACAACTTCTAAATCATCCTTAGCCTTAGCCATAAAGAATCTATCAGTTTGTTTACCCATTTGCACCTTATCTACATCTTCATCCTTAGATACAAGCTTCTTTCCTTCATATTTAGAGAATCCATAATTCATTAATATTCCTGCATCTCTATTTCTGATTTTATATGTAGGTGCTCCCATAATTACAGCTAACATTCTTACTCCACTTCTTTTTGCAGTGGCTGAAATACAATACTTAGCTTCATTAGTAAATCCAGTTTTTAGTCCATCACAACCTTCAAAAAATCTTACAAGCTTATTATGGTTAACTAATTCAATTGGAGATTTTCTTCCTTCAGAGATTGTTTCCATATAAGTTCCTGAATATTTTAATATAGTTGGATGTTTTAATAATTCACGAGACATTAATGCTATATCTCTTGCTGTTGAAAGATGCCCTTCACATGGAAGTCCATTACAATTTTTAAATGTAGTATTTTTCATACCTAATTCTTGGCATCTTTTGTTCATCATATTTACGAAGTCTTCTTCAGTGCCACCTAGGTATTCAGCTAGAGCAACAGCAGCATCATTACCAGATGCTATTGCTACACCTTTTAATAACTCTTCTACTGTTCTAACTTCTCCTGTATCAAGTAACATTGTGCTTCCGCCCATTTTCTTTGCATTTTCACTGCATGTTACCTTGTCATCTAATTTAATTTTACCACTATCTACAGCCTCCATAGTTAATAACATTGTCATTATTTTTGTTACAGAAGCTGGAGCAAACTTTTCATCTACGTTGTTTTCATATAGAATTTTCCCTGAAATAGGCTCCATAAGTAAATATGATTTTGCTTCTATACTATTTACTCCGCCACCTTTTGACTCTTCTTCCTTAGCACTTGTTAATATTCCTGCAGGTAATAATAAAATAGAAAGTATAATCATTAATGATAAAGATATTTGTTTAATTATTTTCTTATTCATTTATCTTCCTCCCTTCAAGAATATTGTTTCCAAGTAATAAAAAAATATCACACTTTGTCGAATTATATAAATTCAAACAAAATAAAAACTGTCTACGCAGATGATTTTAATCATCTACGAGACAGTTTTTAACTCAATTAACGTATTATATCATATATTAATGGAATCTTATCTTCATATTCATCTGAAATTTGGATATCCCTAAGTATCTTCTCAACAGCTTTATGTCCTTTGTTTTCATCGTTAGCATATATTCTAGCTAAGATGTCTCCTTCAGATACTTTTTCTCCTCTTTTCTTACATAAAACAATTCCTACAGCTAAATCTATAACACTTTCCTTCGTCGCTCTTCCTGCACCTAACTCCATTGCAGTTAAGCCCATTTCTTCAGCATGAATTTTTGAAATTGTTCCAGACTTATTAGCTTTAACTTCTATAATATACTTAGCCTTAGGTAAAAGATCTGTATTATCAACATAAGCTGGATCACCACCTTGTGCCTTAACAAATTCTTTTAACTTCTCTAAAGCTTTACCATTTTTAATATTTTCTAAAAGAAGCTTCTTTCCTTCTTCAAAACTTTCAACTTTATTAGCTAAAATAAGCATATTACTTCCTAAAGTTAATGCTAATTCAAGCAAGTCTTTAGGACCATTTCCTTTTAAGGTATCAATAGCTTCCTTTATTTCTAAGGCATTACCAATAGCATATCCTAATGGTTGATCCATATCTGAAATTACTGCTATAGTATTTCTTCCTACATTTTTACCTATAGAAACCATTTCTTCTGCTAAAGCCTTTGCATCCTCTGGAGTTTTCATAAATGCTCCATCTCCAACCTTAACATCAAGAACTATTCCATCTGCACCTGAAGCTATTTTCTTGCTCATTATACTTGATGCTATAAGAGGCATGTTGTCAACTGTAGCAGTTACATCTCTTAATGCATATAGTTTCTTGTCAGCAGGTGCTAAATTAGCTGTTTGACCAATTACTGCTATTCCTATATCATTTACATTTTCCATGAACTTTTCTTCTGAAAGCTCTACTGAAAAACCTTTAAATGATTCAAGTTTATCAATTGTTCCACCTGTATGACCAAGTCCTCTACCACTCATTTTTGCAACTGGCACTCCACATGAAGCTACCATAGGTGCTAAAAGTATAGTAGTAGTATCACCAACTCCACCTGTTGAATGCTTATCAACTTTAATTCCTTGGATTTTATCTAGGTTTAAAGTTTCTCCAGAATGAACCATAGACATTGTAAAGTCTGCTGTTTCCCTCTTATTCATACTATTAAAGAAAATTGACATAAGCAAGGCTGATGCTTGATAATCAGGTATTTCTCCCTTTGTAAATCCTTGAATGAAAAAGTCTATCTCTTCCTTAGATAGTTCTTCTCCTCTTCTTTTTTTCAATATGACATCATACATTCTCATATGCCACAGTCCTCCTATCTTTAGATAATTTCACTTATAAAGGATTTACCTTCTAAGTTATTATCTATTCCTAAGTAATCCAAAACACTTTTTCCTATATCAGTAAAGGAATCTCTTATTCCTAATTCAGTTCCACCCTTAACTTTCTTACCATATACAAGTATTGGTATGTACTCTCTAGAATGATCCGTACTTTCTGTTGTAGGGTCACACCCATGGTCAGCTGTAATAATTAAAATATCTTCATCTCTTAGCTTTGAATATATTTCATTAAGTCTGCCATCAAAATCCTCTATTGCTTTTCCATATCCTTTTGGATCATTTCTGTGACCATAAAGCATATCAAAATCCACTAAATTTGTGAATATTAACCCATTATCAATTTTATCCATATATTCTAGAGTCTTATCAACTCCATCCATGTTATTCTTTATGTGAACAGCCTCTGTAACACCTTTTCCATTATATATATCTTCTATTTTTCCAACGGCAGCTACACTCATCCCATTTTCTTTTATATATTCTAAAGCTGTCTTACCAAATGGATCTAAAGCGTAATCTCTTCTGTTTGAAGTTCTTTTAAATGATCCAACTTCTCCAACAAAAGGTCTAGCAATTACTCTACCAACAACATCTTCTCCAACTAACATTTCTCTTGCTATTTCACACATTTTATAAAGGTTATCTAACCCAACAACCTCTTCATGTGCAGCTATTTGGAATACACTATCAGCTGATGTATATATTATTGGATATCCTGTTTTTACATGCTCTTCTCCTAGCTCTTCAATAATTGCAGTTCCAGAGGCGACCTTATTACCTAAAATCCCATCTATCTTTGCTTTTTCCTTAAACTCATTTATTATTTTGTCTGAGAAACCATCAGGATAGGTATTTAGAGGCTTATCAAGAATTACTCCCCCAATTTCCCAATGTCCTGTTACTGTATCTTTACCAATTGATTTCTCACTACCCTTTCCAAAGGCACCAATAACACTTTCTTCCTTTCCTAATGCCTTAACGCCTTCAATATTACCAAGACCTAACTTCTTTAAGTTTGGTATATTAAGTCCGTTGCAAGCTTCAAAAGTATGGTCTAAAGTATGACTTCCTTTATCTCCATACATTTGTGCATCAGGCATCTCTCCTACTCCAACACTATCTAAAACTATAAGCACTACTCTTTTCATAAGTAAAACTCCTTTCTATTCTATACTTATCTTTTGTAAATTTGATAAAATTATTATGCTCTAGGATGAGTATTACGATAGATTAAATTAATTTTATCACTATTTATTATTTCATAATAGGTATCCATGTAAGTTAACACTTGATTTCCAAGTAACTTTTGCACTGCCCTAACATTAGCTCCATTTTGAAGTAAGTGTACTGCAAAAGAATGTCTAAATGTATTTAGATTAACATCCTTATTAATTCCTGCTCTATGGGAATACTCTTTTACTATTCTCCATATGCCTTGTCTTGTTAACTTTTGACCATTAAGATTTACAAAAAGGTTTGTTACTCCTGCATCTGCAACTTGATCCCTTATTGCAAGATATTCTTCAATTGCCCTACAAGCACTTCTTCCTATAGGAATAAGTCTTTCAAAATGCTTATTATCTATACATTTTACAAATGATAAATCTAAATTTACATCTTCAACATTTACAGATATCAATTCTGATACCTTCATTCCTGTTGCATACATTAATTCTAAAAGTGCATTATCTCTAATTCCCTTTGGTCCATCTTTATCAACAGACCTTATTATTTTATCTACTTCCTCAACAGTTAAAATTTGTGGTAACTTCTTTGTGGTTCTACTACTCTTATAACTTATCTTTGGAATATCATTAACTAGTGACCTACTTTTTAAATAGCCATAAAAGCTTCTCAAACTTATAACTATTCTATTAATAGAACGCTCAGATTTACCTTGGTTTAAGAGATGTTGTATATAACCCATTATTGCTACATTATCTGAGGTATACAGATTCATTTCTTTCTTTTCTAGGTACTTAGAATAAAGATTTACATCAGTTACATAAGCATATACAGTGTTCTCACTTTTATCATTTTGTAACAAATAATCTTTATAATTATTTATAATTTCTATCATTGCTCTCTCCTACACCATTATTTATATTATATATTCGACAAATTAATCTTTTTCCCTTCATTTCTCTTCTTATGTTTCTTTCTTTTTATAAATAGAATTTAGTAACCACAAATTTAACTATGCTTGGACATACATAAGTTTCAAGTATAACTCCTAAAACAAATAATCCTAATAAAACAATAAGATAACTTCCTATACCATTTAGATTAATATTTACAGGAATAGACTTCTTTGAAAACTTTTCTTTTAATTTTTCTGTAGACATTGATAATGCAAATACACTTAAAGCAACATAGCATGGAATGTAAATTAAGTTCTGTGGAATTGTAGAAGCTAAGGCTAGTCCAATTCCTTTTCCTTCAAAAGTTGTAAGTAGAAAACCAAAAGTGTATCCTAAGGTGAATCCTTTTATTAAATCTAATATTAATATTATAGGTGTTCCAAAGAATGTAAAACCTAGAACGATTATTGGAATTATTAATATAAAGTTCTTTTTAACTATATCCAACAATAATACTCCATAGTCTACAGGCCTTTCACCTATACCATTAACAAAGACAGTAAAGTAATTTGCTAAATCATTTTTATCTCCTTCGTTCATATACTTTACTAAATAAACTCCTATTACAATTCCTACACAAAAGAACAATAAGACTAATAAATAGTAAATCTTGTTTTCCCTAAAAGTTTCATTAATTTTTTCCATAGCACCCTTCATCTCTTACTCCTCCTAAAGTATGTATACCCTATAATATGATTAGAAAAGTAAATTTATGCATAAGACCTAACCATAAATATGTAAATATAATTATTATTAAAAGAATCTTTTGCCTTAATATTTTCTTATAGAACCACTAAGAGAGTAATTTATAAATATTAGTTTTTTAGTAATTATGGTACTCTTAATAATCTACTTATTAAAATTTTATAATTTCCTAGACATAAAAAACAGGTTAGCGTAAAATATTAAATTTACACTAACCTGTTTACTATTCGCACTGAAGCATATATTGACATAAACAATTAATAGATTTTGTATCTATTATTTCTCCTTTTTTAACCATTTCTTTCATTTCTTCAATTGAGACCTTAATGATTTCTGTAAACTCATCTTCATCTCCACCTTTAACTCCTTCATATATTCCAGTTGCAAGATATAAATGAATTATTTCATCACAAAAGCCTGGTACTGTACATATCTTTCCTAAGTATTTAAATTCCTTTGCTTTATATCCTGTCTCTTCTTCTAATTCTCTTTTTGCACATACAATAGGTTCTTCACCTTTTTCTAATTTTCCAGCTGGCACTTCAATAATTACTTTATTTAATGCTGTTCTAAACTGTTTAACTAAAATTATTTCACCATCATCAGTTAGAGGTAAAATCGCAGATGCTCCTGGATGTCTAATAACATCTCTACTAGCTAGGTTTCCATCAGGTAACTCAACATCTATATTAGCTACTTTTAAAAAGTTTCCTGTGTATCTTTCTTCTTCTTTTAAAATCTTTTCTGAAATATCCATTTTATCTTCCTCTTTTCTAATATAATTTCTTATTTCTATTATACTTAATTATATGTTAGCTATCCACTTTTCTATATAATAAAGAGTAGTCATAATTCCTATGACTACTCTTTTAGTTTAAAATTAAGCTCTTTTCTTTTTAAAATTATATATTAAGATAACTCCACCTGAAAGTACTATTAACACAATAAAAATATTTCTTAATAAATTATCACTTGTTTGTACTTCATTAGATGATGCATCTTCTTTATTATTTGAATCATTATTTTCTAATGACTCATTAGACTCTTCTTTACTATCAGTAGAGTTCTCCTCTTTATTCTGATTATTATCATTATCTGGATTCTCTTCATCTTGGCCTAAATTATTATCAGTACCTGGCTTTTCTCCGTCTTGTCCTGAATTATCATCAGTACCTGGTTTTTCTCCGTCTTGTCCTAAATTATTATCATTATCTGGTATATTAGATGCTTTAATAAATTTAAACTCTTCATTATTGTTTGATGGTAAGCTATCCATTTCACCATCTCTATTTTTATCAGAATAGATAAATTTAAATTTACCCTTACCACTTATATTATAGTTAGCATCCATTTCTCCTTTAACCTTAATAGATGCTACTTTAAGATTACTATATTCAACTAAGTTTTTACTTGAAGTAACATAGATATCCACTACGTTTTCTACACTATCATACTTATAATTTTTAACTACACTTTTATCACTTAAAGTATCACTCCATGTTAAAGAATCAAGAGTTACATCTCCATCTATCTTTAAACTAAGGCTAAAGGATTTAACTTCATAATTTATTTTATCAACGGATATTTCTACAGTGTTTGCTTTTTCTTCAACTCTTTTTATATTTGTTTCTACTGATGCAGAAGTTATTTTATATGGCATAACTACCATCATAGCAGACAACATAAAAAGTCCAACTACTTTTTTTATGTTTTTCATAGTATCCTCCTATATAAAGCTTTATTTATCTCATGTTTTCTGGAATTATTCCACCTTCAAATTTTATTTCAGGTAACACCTTAGGTATATTTACATATAAAGTATCACTTACTAATCTTTGACCTTCTAGAGTTTCAGCATCATTTACTCTATATAATTCAGCTCTTATTTCCTTTGGTAATGTATTTAGCTTGTCTGGAGTTAAGTAGAATATCCATGTTCCACTACTTATTTCTCCAAGGTGTCCATTTTCAGGTACTTCTGCAAGAAGAATTTGTTCACCTTCTATTACATTATCCTTCTTATCTCTTAAAAGAACTGCATTAAATGCTGGGTTTCCTCTGTATTCTCCTGTAAATACAATTGATCCCTTTGGAATAACTTCTCCTTCATTCTTTCCATAAATAAAGTCTTCAGAAAGGGTACCTACGCCAGATTCCTTTAAATCAACATTATCTCCAGGAGGTGCAATAATATCAAGTTCTGCTATTGATATTCCACTAGCCTTTGGAGCAACAATTTTTACATATGATGCTTCATATGACCATAATTGTTTACCACCTGTAGAATCTTCTTCATTAAAGTATATAGTTTCTGAATTCTTATCTACACTTAAATCAAATTTACCACTATTAGCTAAAGTCCAATTTTCTTTGTCCTTACTTACAAATACTTGATAATTTGAAATTGTATTATTTGATAAAGCTCCATCTTCAATACCAGCTGTATATCTTAATCCAACAATATTTTGAACTTCATTTAAATTCACAATTACATATGGTTCTTGATTATTAGTTCTATCACCCTTAAAGATTGTATTATTTTTATTATCTTTAATCTTATTTATAGCTGGGTTATCTACTGGTCCTGTTGTGTTATTTTCGTCATTAACATCTTCACTTGATGATGTATTAGTTTCAACTTCCCATAAGTTTTTAGTTAAACTTCCATCATGTGATACCTTTATTGGATCAAGAGTTAATTTTTCTGTTTTATTTAAATGATAATCATAAGCTACTACTTCATATGTAAATACTCTATTATTAGCTGAAACATAATCAGTAAAGTTAGAATCAGTAGTAAAGCCTATAACTTTTCCATTTCTATAAATTTCATATCCTAATATTTTATCTGAATCTTTATTAGTTCCAAGTGTTAATTCTACACTCTTTGACTTAGTACTATCATCATATGATAATGAAGCTTCTACATTTGTATCCTTTGACATTGATTGAACTCCTGCAAGGATTTGTCTTCTTCCATTATCATTAAGATATTGAATCTTTCTATCTTCTTTTTCATATCCCTTTTCAGCCATGTAAGCTATATTTTCTTCTGAAGGAACTATTCCCCATGACTTAAAGAAATCAGTTAAGTCTTTTTGAACTACATCTGATGCATATCTTACAATCTTTTGATCGTAAGATAACTTTGAGTCTTCTGCAGAAGCTTCTCTAGCTCTTTTAGATAATCTTGCATAGAAGGAATCATTAGTTAAATCATTATCTCTATCAGTTATAAACATTACTGATGTTGGATTTTCATCATATGCTAAATGTAACTGCCAGAACATTCCTAGTTGAGTAAATACATCTCCAGGTAAACCTATTGTTTCAGATGTTACCTTTTCATATATATCTGTATACTTATCTGAATTCTCTAATCTTGAAGGTGCTTTATCATCTAATGTTTGAGCAAGTAATGCAATAACGTTATTAGTTACCTCTGCTTTACCTAATCCATTCATTTCAGTTACGTGTCCTATTTCATGGGCAATTCCCCATCCAAATAAAGAACCGGACTCTTTAACAGTTCCATCTTCATTAAATGTATATGGTTTTCCATTAACTAATCCACTTGCTGAACCATATTCAATTCCAACATGGTGACCAGATGCATACATAAATGCTCCTGCAAACATTCTTTGATATTTAATATTAACCCTACTTCTTGGTTGTAAATGCTTCTTCTCTGATGTATCTAAAGTTCCATCATTATTGAAATCAGGGTTTTCACTTACACCTCTTTGAGCATACATTAACTCCATTATTTGTTCTAGAGCTTGAAGGCTATCATATAGTCTATCAACTTGTTCATCTTCTGTTGCAAGACCTGATGTTATACCATTTAAAATAGCCGAAGCAGGTAAATTTAAAGTAGCTTTAGTTGTTTCTATATCAGTAGTATTTACAATGCTTGTCTTCTCATCATATTTGTACTTATTATTTGACTTATTCGCAAATAACTTTGGATAATCATCCTTCATAGTATCAACATGATCCTTTAAGCTTCTTATATATTCTCTAATACGCTCCTTAACTTCCCCTTCTTTACTGCTATCGTTTATGTCTCCATAAACATTTAAGTGAGGAATTTTCTTAGCTCCACTTACTCTTATTTTCACTTCATTATTAGAAGGATTTCCATTTGGATATCTAACGTATATACTTCCACCCTTTTCTACATCTAAATTATGTATCTCAGGCACTTGTAGTACATTCTTACCCTTTTGAAGTTTTACTGTTTTAATAAACTTTCCACTTTCTCCATAATGTTGAGTAAATGCAAGTTCTGGTAATACATTTCCTTCTGTTCCAACATAAACAACAATTTCTTCCCCAGCTTTTGCTGTGTATCCTAAAGCTTGATAATCATTTGAAAGCCCTAAATTATTACCACTATTGTTTATGTTTTGATTTACTGTAAATGTATTTTTACTTATGTTTTCATCATTAAGTATATCTTCTGCAAGCTTAAGCTCATCTAATATAATAGATTGATTTGGATGATACTCACCACTTACTACATCACTAGTGTTAGCTCTTTCTCTTAGTTCATTAATCTTATCATGAGTTACATTATCATTTAATTCTATTAATAAATCATCTTTAAATAAGTTTCTTACATCATCCTCAATAGAATCATAATGATAGAATTTCATTTCTGAAACTGTTAGTATTCCTCCACCATATACGCTTAAGTTTAATTGAACCTTCTTTGCCTTAATAGCTTCAGGTAATTTCACTACATAATATGGATTTCCATTACTAACTTTTTTAGTTGCTCTTATATCTCCATTTTCTATTTGATGAACATTTCCTTCTTCATCCCAATATCTAACTACATAATTGTAAAATTCTCTAGTATGCTTATCAAATCTTGGAGAAAACATTATAGTATCCATTGCATATGTATCATCAAATTCAACTATTGGAGCCGATTTACTATACATTGAACTATCCCAGTCATTATGTACCCATGCAGATGTAAAATCTCCATCTACTATAGCAAACTTGTTTTCATCAGTTACTTCATTACCATCAATTCCACCTCTAGGATATGTTACATCTAAAATGTGATTAGTAACCTCTCCTATTTCATTAACTGTATTTAAAAGCTTATAGTTTGGTATCTCTGGAGCTATTAAAGAAAGTGTCGTTCCTGTATACATTTGTGATTTACCACTTTCACCAAAGCTATTATATGAAGTTAAATAAACCTCATAAGTAACATTATCTTCAAGTCCAGTTAATACAGTAGAAACTCCAGTTATATTAGAAACCTTATTAAAGTTCTCTTCTCCCTTAGCTCTATAGAACAGATTATATCCTTCTGCCCCCTTCATCTTCTTCCAAGATATGCTAAGTTGTCTATATTCACCAACAACATTTATATTTTCTGGAGCATCTGGAGCTTTTTTAGGCGCTGGAGTGGCTTTTACTATTTTTGACCATTCACCCTTCCATGTTTCACCACTATAACTTCTTACCTTTATTTCATACTCTTCAAAGTTTTCAAGTTCTGATAATTCTATTGAATTTCCTCCAACCTTAGTTATCTTTTCTGATGTATCTTTACCAGTATTAGTTTTATAAGAAACTTCATATCCATCGATATTTACTTGTTCAGACCATTTTAATTTAACTGTTTCATCATCAGTTTCCACTTCTAAAATTGTAGGAGCTGTACTTTCTGCCTTTGGAACTTCTTGATATACATCATTTAAAAATTCAACCTTACCTATTTGAGCGAGATTATTATTAGTTGGATCTGTAGCATTAACCTTAATAGTAATCTTTTTAACTGCAACTTGCTTTTCTAAATTAATTACTACCTTATCTGATATTGGATTTTGAGCTGATCTAGCAAGTCTTGCGTTTTTATTAATCTTTTGCTTAATAACTCTACCATCTTCAGTTTCAACTAATATAGTACCTTCTGTAATTCCTTTAACATCAACAACTACTTCTTCTGCCTTTATTTTAGGAACCTCAATAGAGAATTTTCCAACTACTTTTTCACCATCTTCATCTACTTCTGGATTACTACTTGGTTCAATTGTAATTCCTTTCTCAGAATCCTCAAAAAGATCCTTTACTTCACCATGAACTACACCAACCTTTTCCTCTTCAAGGATTACAACCTCTGATGGATCAATTATTGCAGAAGTATCATATATACTTTCCTTCTTCTCTTCATTGTTCTTATTCATAGCTTCATGAACAATGGCTAAATCTGCAATATCAACTACTCCATCTCTATTTAGATCATATAATAAGTTGCTTGTCCCTATATTCTCTAAAAATAATTTATAATCTTTCTCTGTAGTAACCTTATCACCATCTAAGTCTACTACTAAAGAGATATCTCTATCATTTCCTATATAAATTCTCTTTGAATAATCATTTATTTCAACTTTTTCTTTTAATACTATTGGAGCAAAACCTTCTCCATTAATCTCTAAAGTATATTTCCCCTTTGGAAGATTGTTAATAATAGTATTGTAATAATACACATCACTATCATTAGTTTCCTCTAAATAATAATCTAATGCTGATGTTTTATAGCTTATATTTCCAACGTACTGTTCTTTAGCATTATTTCCAACAGGAACCTTAAGTACCTCTTTATCCCCTAATTTTAAACTTAAATTTAATTTTGTTTCTTCTGTTTTTCTAAGTTTTAGTGGTACATCAAACTTTAACCTTACTTCTAATGTCCCTTGTAAACTGCTATTTATGCTTACATTGCTACTTTTTGTTGTGGCATGAACAGATACTGCTTGAGTTGATATAATTTCAGTTGCCATTACAGTAGCAATTAAAATAGCTAAAGCCTTTCTTTTCACTAAATTTTCCTCCAATCGTTATAATGTAAAATAAAAAACTACCCACTAAAGGATAGTTGCCATAGAATTTCATTTTTTAAATACTAATTATTATGAAATCAAGAAATATACTTCTTTAGCAACTGGCTAGCATAGTTTTAAACCTTAGCTCCTTTAGCTTTGCGTCTTTAGATTTCTCTAAATTTGCCAATCTATATCGTTTCCACGTATATTCTACTATAATTTTCTTCAATTAGAAATAGTTTTTTAAACTTTTATTAACAAATACTTCTTATTATTTAAAAAATATTCACTATTCTCATACTTAAATGTAAGAATTTTATAAAAAGGGGTTAGATTTCATTCTAGGCCCCTTCCTTAAATTCTTATTCAGTTACTATTTTACTTCCTACATACTCTTCTTTATAAAGTGTGCAGCCATTCTTTTTAACCTGAATATCTCTATACTTTACTTTGCCACATTCATCTACATAATCGGTAATAAAAATATCATTATTATTTACATAGTATCTATTATGATAATGATTAACTCTTATATTCTTCTTTTCACCTTGAATATTTATATAGAAATCCTCTTTTACATCCTCTTTCTTTAATTCTTCATACTTCATAGAAATTTCCTTTCTTATATAAATTAAGCCCAAATTAATTCAAAGAATTAAATTGAGCATATGCCTATAGTTATTTAGTTTTATAGAAGAGGAGAATACATTCTCCTCTACAAAATAATCCTTCTGTTTAGCACCAACAGTCATAATCCTTTTCGTTCTTCTCTTCTTTGCAATCACACCAGTAGCTATGACCACAATCTTCATCTTTCTTTTCCCATTCAGATACATCAATATATCTCTTACATTCTTTTTTGCATTCTTTCTTGCATTCGTTCTTACATTCTTTTTTGCATTCTTTCTTGCATTCTTCACATTTTGGTTCATGACACTTAGGTTCATGGCACTTAGGTTCTTTCCATTCACATTTCTTTTCTTCAATAGTAGAACATCCTAAATACTTAGTTCCTAAATCTATTGTTTCTACCTTGTGATGAACTCTGTTACAGTCCTCAACATAATTCTTAACAAAGTGACAATCAGTTACCATAATATCATTGAATCTAGTAAAGTGGTTGTTATGGTAATGCTTATTAACGATAGCTTCCTTTTTGCCACATACTTCATATTCTTTATCATAGCACTTTGTAGTACCCTCTTTTACCTTAACTTCACACTTCTCTTCACATTTATCTTCATGTTTATTGTTATATTCATAATCTTCTTTGTACATTCTGATATCCTCCAAAAACAAAATTTAATTATAGTTTATATTATGTATAATTCACATAATATGTGCTATATTTATGATAAATTTTTATTTTATCTTTGAAGTTATTATGTATTCCCCTTTATTATCCTTAGATACATCTATGTTTTTGTAGTCCTTTGGAATCTCTAAAAAATTATTATGAGAAGATTGATATGAAATTATATATTCATCACATTTATAGAACTTATCTTTTTCATAAAGATCGTAATATTGTTCTAAAGTTAATCTATTATTATAAATAATATTAGAATGAGGCAACCCAACATACCTTATGTGCCATGGTTCATAAGTAAAGCCTGTCTTACTCTTCCCTAAGAAAGGATACCTTATTATAAAACCATATTTGTAAGCATTACTATTAACCCACTTACCTACTTGTGATTTTATAAAATTCTTCTGTGCTAGTGTATGTACATATAGATCTAAAGCCAGTCCAGTCTCATGCTCACTATAACCAACCTTTGCAGCAAGAGAGCTATCCTCCTTATATAAATCTTCTTGTTCGTTTTTATCTCTATAGGTAGACATAATTAAGAGCTTGTCATCAGTATACTCTTTTGAGTCCTTTAGTAATGCCTCTAATGGCTCTACAACTTCTCTATTTACTAAAAGACCTGTATCTCTAAATTCCACCAAGTTCAAATTACTATTATAATTTAGCTTATTATAATTATTTACAAGCCACATATTATTGGTATACTTTATATTCTTATATTTTCCTTTTTCTATATCTGATATATCTACCTTTTGTGTTTCAATATCAATTTTTTCTAGTGTAATACTTTCTCTTTTATCAAATAAAGTCATAATTCCATATTTAATATCAGGTCTTTTTATAACTATATAAACTCCTATAATAAGTATTATTGCTAGTGTTATCGATATTATATATTTAATTTTTCTCATATAAACCTCCCATAAATTAACTACTATTTAACTTTATCAATAAGTTCTTATTATTAATTTATGGAAACTTATATTAATCTTAGCAATATCTTAGAATTTTCTTAAAATTTTTAGTTAAAAATATCTTTTTAATGGTATTATCAAAATTTAGTGCTTTTTAGAATTTTTTACAATAAAAAAGACACCTCCTAATCAGCTTTTAACAACCAATTAGTTGATGTCTTTATTAATCATATAAATATATATTTATTGCTGTGACATTATAAAGGTTATATTCCTTTAAAACTTGTCATAGAGCTATTAAGATACCTTATTCTTTAATCTTAATTTATCAGCTATTATAGCTATAAACTCTGAGTTGGTTGGCTTACCCTTTTCATTATGAACAGTGTAACCAAATAATTTATTTATAGCCTCAACTTGTCCTCTTCCCCAAGCTACTTCGATAGCATGTCTTATAGCTCTTTCAACTCTTGAAGCAGTTGTGTTATACTTCTTAGCTATTGATGGGTATAATTCCTTTGTTACAGCTGATAATAATTCCATATCGTTAACAACCATAGTGATTGCTTCTCTCAAATACATATATCCTTTAATATGTGCTGGTACACCTATTTCATGAATTATACTTGTAATTTCAGTTTCAAGATCAATAGGGCCTCTGCTAGTTGCTGCAGCTTCTCTTTCAACAACGTGAGTTGAAACAGTTCTTCTCTTAGTTTCAACATCTTGTGTGTTAAACATCTCTCTTATTCTCTTTGTAAATATATCCATGTCAAATGGTTTTACGACATAATAATCAGCACCTAAAGTTATTGCTTGTTGAGTAATCTTATCTTGTCCAACCGCAGATAATACGATTACTCTTGGCATTTTATCTAAATCCATTCCATTTAATTTTTCTAAAACTCCTAATCCATCAAGGTGTGGCATTATAATATCTAAAACTACTAAATCAGGTTGCTTTTGTTGAATTAACTCCAATGCTTCCCTACCATCTTTCGCTATGCCTGTTACCACTATATCCTTTTGGTTTAATAAATAATCATTAAGTATGCTGCAGAATTCTTTGTTATCGTCAGCGATTAAAACTGATATTTTTGAATCTTCCATGCTTTTCTCCCCTTTATCCATTTTTTACCACGTAATTATTAATTCGCCATTTATTTATTTATTCCTTCTTTCACCAAGAAAGTTTTCACTAAGACTTTATAATTTCATTATTTATCATATAAATTCGACATTACTAAAAAGAATCCTTTTTAACTATCAAATGTATTAATCTAAATTATAAGATTTCTTAATCTTAGTATATACGGTTTATTAATATTACTTTAGTATATAATATTCTTCTTTGTTTTTAAATATTATAATTATATCTTCCACTATTTGTAAATTATACACCATATTTGCATCTTCGTAAATACTTTTATCTAAAATAAATAAGCTCTTTTACAATTATTGGTAATCATTTCTGTTCTTTACTTCCTATTTACACTTTATTAACAGGATTTCGTCAAAAAACTAAGGATATCTAATAATTTAGATATCCTTAGTATTCTACTTTAAAATGTCCGCATCTTCAAGCATCCAATCAATGTAAATTCCATAACCTACATCTGGTTTGTTTATTAATACATGAGTAACAGCTCCAACTAACTTACCATTTTGTATTATTGGACTTCCACTCATACCTTGAACAATTCCTCCAGTTTTGCTTAATAAGGTTTCATCAGTAACCTTTATTAGCATACTTTTAGGACCAGGTGAATCTTGTTGAAGCAACTTTACTATTTCTATTTCATATTCCTTAGGTCCCTCTTCATCTATAGTGGTTATTATTGTAGCTTTTCCAAGTTTTATTTCATCTCTGAAAGCCACTTTCATAGGTGAAGACCTCATAGGATTACATTCTGATTTTTTACCTTCTCCAAAAATACCACATTGAGTATTTTTAACTATGTTACCTATTGGTTTATCATCATTCACAAAAATACCCTTAAGTTCTCCTGGCGCACCCTTTTCACCTTTTCTTACACTTATTATTGATGATTGTAGAAGATCACCTTTCTTTATTGTGAATGGTTTATTTGTATCTCCATCAGTTACAGGATGACCTAGTGCAGCAAACTTTCCTGTTTTTTCATCATAGAAAGTCATTGTACCTACTCCTGCTGTTGAATCTCTTACCCAAAGACCCAATTTGTATCCACTATTACCTTCCTTAACAAGAGTTACTTCCTTGTTTAAATTTTTACCATCTCTTAATAGTTCAATATTAATTTTTTCTTTATTAATTGAACTAACTTTTTTTATTAAGTCATGTGATGTTTCAATATCCTCTCCATCAATTTTTAAAATTACATCTCCCACTTCTATGCCAGCTTCACCTGCAGGGCTAATCTTTCTATCATTAGCTATTGCTATTTCAGAAAACCCTACTACTAAGACTCCTTGAGATGAAAGCCTTACACCAATACAATTGCCACCAGGTATAACTTCAATATTTTTGACTTTATGTACTGAAACCTGTTTGATTGGTATTAGTCCAAGTAAATTAACCTTTAACTTTTCTTCTTTATATTCTACCTTGTTAAAAGGTCCCACATTTGGAAGTGCCGACATTACTTCCACTTCACTACTTGTATAAAGATGATCTGGTACATCTTTTAGCATAATGCATGTGGACAGAGCCAAAATCAAGATTGGAGTAATTATTACGCTTACTATTTTTAATAGTTTCTTATTCATGTCTATCTCCTCCTTCTCCTCCTTTGCTTCTGTTTTTAAGTTACCCATTGGACATGCATTATATTCTATAGTAACTTTTCTATTATAGACAAAAATTAAATATATAATTTTTAAATATCTCTTTTTGAAAAAAATTGATACCTAATTGCAAGGTTTTATAAAATTATATTTCTTTTTATGGAAAACAAAAAAAATAAAACCACAAACTCTTGTGATTTTATTTTTACCAATATGTTATAACTTATGTATATTAAAGATTTTTAATTTCATCTTTTTTAGACTCTGCAAACTTTAGCATCTCTTTTACATTTTGTATGGTAGCTTCTGTTACTCCATTACCACCCATCATTGATGCCACTTGATTTATTTTATCTTCTATAGATAACATTCTAATCCTTGTAAAAGTTTTATCATTTACTACTTCTTTTGAAACAAAATAGTGATGATCTGAAAGTATAGCTATTTGAGGAAGATGTGTTATACATAAAACTTGATGTCCTAATGATACTTGGTACATCTTTTCTCCAACACGTTGTCCAACTGCTCCACTAATCCCAGTATCTATTTCGTCAAAAATTAAAGTTGATATTTCATCCTTATCAGCAAATACACATTTAAGTGCAAGCATTATTCTTGATAATTCTCCACCTGATAAAACTCTTTCAAGAGGTTTTAAAGGTTCTCCTGGATTTGTAGATATCATAAAGCTAACATCATCAAATCCTCTTTCATTATAATTATCCTCTAAAGTTATCTCTATTTTCATTCTTGATTTATCTAATCCAACGTAAGATAGTTCTCTAAGAATTTTTTCTTCTAATGAAGGACTATATTTTTGTCTTATTTCATGTAGCTTTTCACCTACATTTTTCATATCCTTTAAAATATAGCTTTCTTTTTCTATTAATTCATTTAGTATTTCTTCAGAATTTATTAATTCATCATATTTTTCTTTTAATTTTTCATGATAAGCTAATACTTCTTCTACTGAACCACCATATTTCTTCTTATATGTATTAATTTCATAGATTCTCTCGTTAATTTTACCAAGTCTAATATCATCATAGACTATTTCATCACCAAGGTCTCTAATATCTCTTGTAGCCTCTTCTAAGCTAAAATAGGCACCTTCTAATAGTTCTCTCTTTTCTTTTAAAGCTTCAAGATGATTTTCCACTGAAGAAACTTCACTTATTACCTTTGAAAGAGATTCTAAAATTGAATTTCCATCTTCTCTTTGGCTTAAAAGTCCATAACTTATTCTAAGAGCATTATTTATTTTTTCTGCATTATTTAAAACATTATACTCTTCTTTTAGTTCTTCTTCTTCACCAATTTTTAATTTACCTTTTTCTATATCTTCAATTTGGAATTTAGTATAGTCAATTAACTTATCTCTGTCATCAGCACCTTTAATTTTATTAATTTTTTCTTTAATCTTTGATAGTTCTTCTTTTAAATTTAAAAATTTGCTTAAAGGTTCTTCTATATCTTTTCCAATATAATTATCTAAGTATAAAATATGACTACTTCTTTGTAATAAACTTTGATTTTGGTGCTGTCCATGAATATCTAATATCTTTTCTCTTATTCGCTTAAGCTGAGTTATAATTAAACTTCTTCCATTTACTTTTATTATGCTCTTACCAGATAATAAAGTTTCTCTTGATATTATTAGCATATCATCATACTCGATACCTAACTCATCTAATACATGGTTAACATTTTCATTGTCTATTGAAAAAATTGCCTCAACGAAGGTTCTCTCTTCTCCTGTTCTTATTAGGTCTTTTGAGAACTTTCCACCTAAAACATAATCAATAGCATCAATAAGAATAGACTTACCTGCACCAGTTTCTCCTGATAGTATATTGAATCCTTCACTAAATTCAACAGTTATTTCTTCAATTAGAGCAAAATTTTTAATGTTTAATCTAATTAACATTCTACCCCACCTTTTTACCCCTTAAGATATTAAATTTCTTATTTTAACTACTAATTCTTCTGCACCTTCAGTAGTTCTAAGCATTATAAATATTGTATTTTCACCTGCAATTGTTCCAGCAATCTCATTAAATCCAAAACTATCAATAGCTTCTGCAACTGGAGCTGCACCTGCAGATACAGTCTTTACAACTACCATTTTATCTATGTTTTCAACCGAAGTAGTTAAATTAGCTAAAACACTAGTTAGTTTATCTGACATATTATTTTCATGTGTCTTTGGAACAGCATATTTATACTTTCCCGAAGGTCCTTGCATTTTTATAAGCTTTAAGTTTTTGATATCTCTAGATACTGTAGCTTGAGTTACATCAAAACCTTCAGATTTTAACGCTTCTGCTAAATCTTCTTGTGTCTCAATATCTCTTTCAGCTATTATTTCCAAAATCTTTAAATGTCTTTTTGATTTCAAATTTTCTCACCATCTCATTCCTTAGAATTATTTAAGATTTTTGTCCTTAACACTTTAAAATAATCATAATCTTTAAACAAAAGAACTTGAACACTTTTTTCTGCTCTTTCAACCTTTATCTTAGTTCTTTGTTCAACCTTAGTAGCTTTTTGACCATCTACTGTTAAATAAATTTCTTCTTCCCCATTTTCAGGAATAATCTCAATTTTACTTTCTCCACTTAAAACCATTGTTGGCATACTTTTTGTATGAGGACAAATTGGAGTTAATGTTATTAAATCAAGATTTGGATAAATAAATGGCCCCCCTGCAGAAAATGAATATGCTGTTGACCCAGTTGGAGTTGCAACAATTAATCCATCACCCTTAAAAGTTGAATAAAGCTTTCCATCTACAAAGACTTGAAACTTTACCATTCTCGAAAGTGTTCCTCTTGCTACAACTACATCATTTAATGCATGTTCTTCAATAACTTCCCCATCTTTTATGGTTTCATACTTAAGAAGCATTCTATCATCAAGATTATATTCATCTCTTTTTAATCTTTCTATTGCTCTATCTATATCTGAAATTTCTGTACTAGACAGAAAACCTAGGTTTCCAATATTGATACCAAAAATAGGTAATGAAGTTTTTTTACTAATTTCTCTTGCTACATTTAGAAGTGTGCCATCTCCCCCTAAAACTACAAGTAAATCTAAAGGGGTTTTAAATTCTTCATCTTTAAGCTTAAATGAATTAAAAATTCTTATCTCATCTAAATCGAAATTCATTTCAAACTTCTCTTTAACCATATTTAATATCTCATCATTTTTATCTTTAGTAGGATTTATGGCTATCCCTATTCTTTTCATACTTTCCCCCAAGAAAATTATATTTCAGTATGAGATGCTTCTACAACCTTATCCACATCTTCTCTAACAAAAGTACTTTCTCTTTCCATATCCTTAGTGAAATAAACTAAATACTCTATGTTTCCTTCAGGTCCCTTTATAGGAGAATAACTAACTCCTAATACATTTAGATTATGTTCAAGTAAATAATCAATAATTCCAAATACTACTTCTTTATGTACTTCAATGTCTCTTACAACACCTTTTTTTCCTACTTTTTCTTTACCTGCTTCAAATTGTGGTTTAATTAAAGCTACAACTTCACCATTATCTTTTAAAAGTTCTACAGTTGCAGGCATTATCTTTTTTAATGATATAAATGATACATCTATAGAAGCAAAATCTACAAGTTCTCCTAAGTCTTCAGGCTTAACATATCTTATGTTTGTTCTTTCCATACAAACAACTCTTTCATCAGTTCTAAGCTTCCATGCAAACTGACCGTACCCAACATCTATAGAAAAGACCTTACTTGCACCATTTTGTAACATACAATCTGTAAAACCACCTGTTGATGCACCAATATCCATACATACTTTACCATCTAGTGTAATAGGGAAGTTTTTCATTGCCTTCTCAAGCTTTAATCCTCCTCTACTTACATAAGGTAATTTTTCACCTTTGTATTCAATATTAGCTGTTACTGGAACCTTTTCTCCTGCTTTATCAACTCTTCTTCCATCTACAAAAACCTTACCAGCCATTATTGATGTTTTAGCTCTCTCTCTAGATGTAATTATTCCTCTATCAACTAATAGAATATCTAGTCTTTCTTTCTTATCTGCCATAATCTACTCCTTATATTATATAAGTTTAAGCACAGTATCTGCTATTCCTTTTCCATCTAAACCATTATCCTCATATAGAAGATCTACATTACCTTGATTTATAAATTTATCATCGTATCCTAAATTTATAAATTTACCTTTATGACCACAGTTAGTTAACTCTTTTAATACTAAAGTACCTAAACCGCCATTTTTCATATTATCTTCTACAGTTACTATATGGTAACCTTCTTTAGATAGTTCTCTTATTAAATCTGTATCTATTGGTTTAATAAAGGTAGCATTAATTATACTTGGGTTAACATCTTTTTCTTCTAATATTTTCTTTGCTTTTAAAGCATGTTGAACCATTTTTCCAGTAGCTATTATTGCTACATTTTCACCTTTATTTAATGTTTCCCACTTACCTAGTTCTACTTTATTTATAGGAACTAAACCATCTATTTCATCTCCACCTCTAGGATATCTTATAGCAACTGGTGTTCCTTTATTTAAGGCCCATCTAAGTAACACATCAACTTCTTCTAGACACTTTGGTGCCATAACTGTCATGTTAGGAATCATTGATAAAAATGATATATCCATAATTCCTTGATGAGTTTCACCATCATCTCCAACAATACCTGCTCTATCAATACAAAAAATAACAGGTAGATTTTGTATACATACATCATGTATAACTTGGTCAAAAGCTCTTTGCAGGAAAGTTGAGTATACTGCAAATACAGGCTTTAAGCCACTACAAGCCATTCCTGCAGCTAAAGTAACTGCATGCTGTTCTGCTATTCCTACATCAAATAATCTATCAGGAAACTCCTTGCAGAAGCATCTAAGACCTGTACCATCTGGCATTGCTGCTGTTATTGCTACAACGTCCTTATCCTCTTTTGCAATTCCTATTAAAGATTTTCCAAAGGCTTTTGAATAGCTATTTGATGGAGATATATTAGGTTCTCCACTCTCTAAATCAAAAGGAGAAACACCATGGTATTTCCATGGACTTTTTTCTGCAAAATCATATCCTTTACCTTTTTTAGTTATGGTATGTATAATTACAGGTCCATTTATCTCTTTTGCTTTATTAAACATTTCAACCATTGTTGGTATATCATGACCATCTATAGGCCCTATATATTTTATTCCCATATCTTCGAATAACATTGAAGGGACAACTAATTGTTTAACACTATCTTTTAATTTTGATAATGAATGAATAACTACTTTTCCTACAGAGCTATTGCTTAAGCTTGAATTAAGGTCCATCTTAAGTTTATTATATCCTGGTTCCATTCTTAGTTTATTAAGATATGATGACATACCTCCTACATTAGGAGATATAGACATTTGATTATCATTTAAAACTATAGTCATATCTGTCTTATTAAAACCAACATCATTTAATGCTTCAAATGCCATTCCACCAGTTAAAGCTCCATCACCTATTACTGCAACCACTTTATAATCTTCTTTTTTTAAATCCCTAGCTCTTGCCATACCTAAGGCTGCAGATATTGATGTGCTACTATGTCCTGTATCAAATGCATCATATTTACTTTCATTCCTCTTAGGAAATCCACTCATTCCATCTTTCTTTCTAAGAACATTGAACCCTTCTTTTCTTCCAGTTAAGATTTTATGAACGTAGCTTTGATGCCCAACATCCCATATTATCTTATCTTTTTCTAAATTAAAACTCTTGAAAAGACTAAGTGTTAGTTCAACCACACCTAAGTTAGATGCTAAGTGCCCTCCAGTTTTAGATACACTATTTATAAGAAACTCTCTTATTTCTTCCCCTAAAGATTCTAATTCATTATTATTTAGAATTTTAATATCTTCAGGAAACTTCATATTATCTAAAAACTTTGTCATATTATCATTTCCTTTATACTAATATTCTCTATCTAAAAGACTATAAGTTAACTCCTTTAGATATTTAGCATCTACTGTCAAATCATTTAGTATAGAAATACATTCTTCCGTTAACTGTTTACAAAGATTTTCACATCTGCCTATACCATACATTGTAACAAAGTTGCTCTTATTTTTATCTTCATCCTTATTAGTGTTTTTGCCCAATTTATCTACTGAACCTAAAACATCTAATAAATCATCTTTAATTTGAAAAGCTAAACCTAGTTTTTGTCCAAAAATATCAAGCTTTTCAATATCACTTTCTTTAGCCTCACCTAATATTGCACCTGCAACAATAGAACTTCTTATAAGCTCTCCTGTTTTCTTTAAATGCATATATTTTAACTCTTCTTCTGATAGTGTTTCCTTTTCTTCACTTAATATATCTACAACTTGACCACCAATCATTCCATCAGCACCAGCTGCATTAGCTATTTCTTTTGAAGCTCTTAATGCATTCTTGCCTGATTTTAGTGAATAATCTATCATTAAAATCATAGCTTCATTTAATAATGCATCACCAGCTAATATTGCTATGGATTCTCCAAAAACTTTATGATTTGTTGGCTTGCCTCTTCTTAAATCATCATTATCCATTGCTGGAAGATCATCATGAATTAAAGAATAAGTATGAATCATCTCTATCGCAGCTGCCATAGGTAATACTTCTTTATAAGACTCTTTATATAAACTATGAGTTAGTAGAAGTAATATTGGTCTTATTCTTTTCCCACCAATATTTAAACTATAACTTGCTGCATCATAAATTTTCTTATTATAACTTCCTTTTTGTAAAAAATAATTACTTAAATATTCTTCTATGTCCCTTTTACACTGGTCAATCTTAATTACCATCTTCAAACTCCACTTCTTTTTCTTCTTTTATAATAGAAATTTTGCCTTCTAGTGTATTTAAAGTTTTATATAATTTATTAACTATTTTTACTCCCTCTTCATAGGATTTCATAGATTCCTCTAGAGAAAGTTCTCCATTTTCTAGTTCACCTAAAACTCCTTGAAGTTTTTGAAGCATTTCTTCATAACTCTCTTTTTTTGCCATAAATCCTCCTATTTATCAGGGCTAAATCTACCTTTCACTAAGCCATCAGCTAAGAAAACATTTATTTCTTTTTCCTCTGACATCCTTTTTACGGTATTTATAACACCACTTTCATCCTCTATTATAGCATAACCTTTATTAAGTAGGTTACATGGATTTTGTGCCATTAAAAGATTATTTAGTCCAGATAACTTTTCCTTTTCAATATTAATCTTGTTAACTATGTTAGAATTTAGCCTTTCTTTAAGCTTTTCTATTATCATATAGTTGTTAACAATTCTACTCATAGGTGAATTTAACTTAAGTATTCTGCTTAATGAGTCCACCTTATTTTTTTCTAATTGAAGCTTATTAGCTATAATACTTCCCATTCTATTATTCATATATTCTATTGTATCTTTTATGTCTGATTGTAAAGGCACAGCTATTTCAGCCCCTTGTGATGGAGTAGCTGCTCTTACATCACTTACAAAGTCAGAAATAGTAAAATCCACTTCATGTCCAACAGCTGATATTATAGGTATTTTAGATTTAAATATAGCCTTTGCTAATTCTTCCTCATTAAAGTTCCATAGTTCTTCTATAGAACCTCCACCTCTACCTATTATTATTACATCTACTGATTTAGTTCTATTAAAGTATTTTATACCCTGAATAACTTCCATGTAAGCTCCAATTCCTTGAACCTTAGCTGGATAAAGTACTAAATCTACTAAGCTATTTCTTCTTCTAGAAACATTTATAATATCTCTAATTGCAGCACCAGTTGGAGATGTAACTATTCCTACTCTACTAGGAAGTTTAGGAATTTCCTTTTTTAATTCTTCATCAAAGTATCCCTCTTTACTAAGTTTTTCTTTTAATCTTTCAAACTTTATGTAAAGTTCTCCTCTACCTTCCTGTTCAATAGTATCGCAATAAAGCTGTACACTACCGTTTTGAGAATAAATAGAAGCTCTTCCTCCAATTACTACTCCCATTCCTTCTTCTAAAGTAAGTTTAAGCATAATTGCCTTACTTCTAAACATAACACAGTTTATTTTTCCACCTTCATCCTTAAGAGAAAAATAAATATGTCCACTAGAATGGTATTTTAAATTAGAAATCTCTCCTTTTACAGAGAGATTATTAAGTATAAAATCATTATCTATTATTCGTTTTAAATAATTATTAACCTCACTAACAGTTAAAGTTTTAATCTTCATACTCTTCTGCCGCCTTGCAAGCATTTTTTATTAAAAGTGTTGTAGTTAATGCTCCTACTCCTCCTGGTACTGGAGTTAAATATGAAGCTTTATCTATAACTTTGTCAAAATCTACATCTCCTGTTATTTTACCTTCAAAAGATGAAGTTCCAACATCTATAACTACTGCACCTTCTTTTACATAAGTTTCATCTAAGAATTTAGGTTTACCTATTGCTACAACTAAAATATCAGCTCTTTTGCAAACCTCCTTTAAATCCTTAGTTCTTGAATGACATATAGTTACTGTAGCATTCTCCTTTAATAACAGTTGTGCTACAGGCTTTCCAACTATATTACTTCTACCAATAACAACTGCTTCTTTTCCGTTCAAATCAATACCTAAACTTTTAATTAGAGTTACAACTGAATTCGGGGTACAAGGTAAGAAACCATCTTCACCCATATATAACTTACCTTGTGATTCAAAAGTTAAGCAGTCAATATCTTTTTTAGGAGATATTCTAGCTACTACTTCCTTTTCATCAATACCTTTTGGTAGAGGAAGTTGAATTATAATACCATGAATCTTCTTATCTCCATTTAATTTATCAATAGTATTTAATAATTCTTCTTTGGATGTATCTTCTGGAAGTTCAACTCTCTTAAAAAGAACTCCTAAAGATGTAGCAACCTTCTCTTGACTATTCATGTAATAAATTGAACCACCATCATTTCCTACAAGAATTGATGCTATTTGAGGAATATCTTTTCCTTCTTTTGTTCTTTTATCTACGTAGCTCTTTATTTCTTCTTTTATATTAGTTGCAATTTCTCTACCATTTATAATTTGCCCCATTTTATTTCCCCCTATATGTTTTTTAGAACTTTATCTAAAACTCCGTTAACAAATGAAACTGACTTTTCATCTGAATATCTCTTTGTTAATTCTAATGCTTCATTTAAAGCAACCTTTTCTGGAACATCTTCTACATAAAGCATTTCGTATATTCCCATTTCTAAAATGCAAAGATTAATTTTTGAAATTCTGTCAAGCTTCCAATTTTGTAGATTCTTTTCTATTATTGAATCTAACTCAGTTCTCTTTTCATTAATTCCTTCTAATATATTATTTATGTAACCAAAATCTATACCTTGTAGACTTTCTTCACTGTTCTCTTTGAACATTTCTATAACTTCTTGTGGTGTATCTTTACTCAATGTCATTCCAAATACTAATTCTAATGCTTTTTCTCTTGAATCTTTTCTACTCATTATTTCCTCCAAATTTAAATCTATATAAATATTTATTACCTTTATTATAGACTTTATAAAAATATAATAAACGACTTTTATTATTTTATCACAAGGGAACTAAGCTTTCCACAAAAAATCAACCATATTTAACTATTTTCTTATCCTCTAAACCATATAGTTATATTTATTACAAATTATTCTTTAAGCTTTAAGGAATATAACAACTCTCCATTTATAATTTCTCCTGTATTTTTAAACCCAATATCTTCATAAAGATTTTTAGCTTTTATATTTTCTGGATAAAATGATAAAAATATTTCCTTGCAGCCTTCAAGCTTTTTCATTTCTCCTATTATTATTTTAATGGCTTCTTTGCCATAACCTCTTCCTTGATATTTATGATGGATCATTAATCTACATAACTCATAAAAATTATCCTCATAGCAATATCCATACATAGTAAATCCAACAATTTTATCTTCATCATATATTCCTTTTGTAATCCATCCATTTTCTATTTTAGATTGAGCTAGGGATAAAGTGTTGGATGGAATAAATTCTTCAAATACAAAATGCTGATTCCATTTATCTGTTGTCAAACCTATACACTCTAACCAATTCTCTTCATTAATATCTCTTAAATTAATTTTCATATAACAATCCCCCTTAGCCTCTTCCAATACAATTAATTATAAATCACTTATCCAATTCTTTACAACACAAGTTCTATTCATCATATTTATATAAATATAAGAAGTTAAAAATATATATTTATATAAATACAAAAACATATATTTATAACCTAAAGTTTATAAAAAAAGAAACTACATCACTGTAGTTTCTCCACCAATTTTATTTTGCTACCATAACTTTTAACTCATTAAATTTATTCCATGTTTCTTCATCTTCAAGCATCTTATCCATATACTGTCCTAATACTGCTTCTATATATGATCTTGAATAATTATAACTTTTTTTATCTATATCCTCTACTTTAAAAGATATATTATCAACGTCATCTATTAATGTAAATAAAATTGCACTATTCTTTTGAAGCACATTTTCTGGATTCTCCCAAAAGCTAGCATACTCATCCTTATCATTAGCCCTAATAGCATATTCAACTTCTATATCATTTGAATCCCTTACCCTTTGAACTTTATCTATATAAAGTTCACCTGGTAGCTTCTTTAATATATCATATGCTTTGTTATCTGCTAATTTAGAATTCTCGTATTTCTTTAACGTTTCAATTTTTACTTCTGAAGTTGATAACACATTATCTTTCTCAGTGCCACACCCTGTAGCAGTAATCATAAGTAAACACAGTAATATAGCTATAGAAATTTTTTTTCTCATTTAATATACCTCCCACATATAATCCCACTACTATATTACCATATTTTTCCTATAACTGTATCTTTTTTATTTATTTTTAGCAAAATTCCACTCTCGAAAGAACTCATTTAAATAATTTTCCATAAACTTATGTCTTTCTTCTGCTATTCTTTTTCCTTCGGTTGTGTTCATCTTATCTTTAAGCTTTAATAGTTTTTCATAAAAATGATTTATTGTTGTACTTCTTTTATTTTTCACTTCTTCTAGAGAATTATAATTATTAATACTTATATCTGGATTATAAATAGGATTATTATTATATCCGCCATAAGTAAAGGTTCTTGCTATACCAATAGCTCCAATTGCATCTAATCTATCAGCATCTTGAACAATCTTCCCTTCTATACACTCTTGGGTAGAGTCAACAATTCCACCTTTAAATGAAATCTTATTTATTATTTTTATAATCTTATCCCTATCGCTTTTTTCAACTTGAAGATTCTCTAATAAATCTTCTATTTCCTCAGTTTCTGTTTTATTATCATTGGAAAACTTCCAGTCTCCAATATCATGAAGCAAAGCACACATCTCAATAATAAATATGTCTCCCCCTTCTTTTTCATAAATAGCTTTTGAGGTATTATATACCCTCTCTATATGAAACCAATCATGTCCACTACCTTCATTTATAAATTTATCTTTTACATATTTCTTCGTTTCTTTTAAAATATCTTTTTTATCCATAACTCTCCTAACTGATACTTTCCTAAAAGTAAAAAAGGAGCTATACTATAAAGCATAACTCCTTTTATAAACTATTCTTCTACTTTTTCTTCTTCCTTTGGTAAGTAAATATTTTGTACATAAACATTTACACCACTAACAGTTAAACCTGTCATAGCTTCTACTGTTTTCTTAACGTTCTCTTGAACTTGGCCTACGACATCCATTATTCTTACACCATATTCAACTGAAACTTCAAGTTCAATAGTAGCTCTATCTTCTTCTAAAGTAACCTTTACAGCTTTACCTACTGCCTTTTTTCCTTTGAAAATTTGAGTTATATTATTAGAAACTCCAGTATGTTGGAATCCTACAACTCCTTGTATCTCTTCAGCTGCTATACCAGCTATTACACTTACAACTTCGTCGGATATTTTTACAACCCCAACATTTTCTTCATTGTTGAAATCTTGCATTTTGTTCGCCCTCCTAAGTTTTGTAAAACAAAACTAAATTATCTTACGTTAATTATATCAAAATAGAAAATATATTACAATGTATTATTTTTTCACAGAAATATTAACATCACTAATTCCACAAGCACTTTGAACTATCTCTTGGATTATAGCTCCTTCTTTTTCAGTAAGTTGGTTATCTGACTTAACAATTATATCAGCTTTCTTACTATCATCAGAAATTTCACAAATAGCATCGCTATAACCTTTATTCTTTATATTTGTTTCTATTGTTTTTTGTTGACTTTGTCTTAATGTTATTTTTGTAATCTGTGCAGTTGCAGCATCTTTTTGTGATTGTGAAGTTTTATCATTTTCAACTACATCTTTTAGACCTTGGATAGCTGAGGCATCATTATTTTCTCTTGTGCTTCTTGCATCTATAAAGAAATCTGTTTGACTGATTGTCTCCTTATCCTTGTCTTCATCTTTCTCCCCTTCAACTAATGCCCCTGCTAAATCGCTAGCATCATTTAAACCACCATTATTTAATTTTGCTCCTAAAATAGCAGTACACACTATTAATGCTAATAAAGTAAATATAATCCCAACTTGTTTTTTTGTCATTTTTTATTCCTCCCATCAACTTTCTATTGAATTATATGCTAAATCCCCATAGGATATACATTAACCTTTTCAACTGATATCCCATATAAACTAGATACAGCTTTTTCTATGTCATATCTAACCTTGCTACTTTCTGCACCCTCTGCAGTAATAACAACACCTATTACCTTAGGCTTATATGTTTTTAAAATTACTGGTGAATTCCCACCAGATTCACTACTCATTACAACCTTAGTTGTGTCATTTTGCTGATCGCTAACCCTCTTTCCACCATTTGTATCTGTTTCTTCTGTTTTTGTTGTTTGATTTGTACTATCATATGCGGCTACTTTCTCTTCTCCACTCTCAAAGTTAATCATTACATCGACTTCTCCAACTCCATCTATTTTTCTTAGAATATTTGTAAGTTCAGTCTTTTGTTTATCTTCATAAGTAGATACTGTAGTGTTTACTTTTGTATTATTTTCCTCAGTAAGAACTTCATTCTTACCACTTAAAAGTCCTGGCGCTAAAATGGTAATGGCAATTAATATAAAGCCAATAACTAAAAGCACCGCAAGAATATTGCCCATATACTTGTTTTTAAACAACTTATTAACCTCATTCTTTAGCTTCTTAAAATCCATTGATACCCCTCCTTTTTACAAATAATACACTACTATCTTATCCTTACTTATTTCTAATTCATCTGAAAGAAAATCCTTCACCTCTTTTTGAGTGCTATCCTCTTCCTTAACCTCTTTTTCTTCTTCACCAATCTTAACTTCTTTTACTTTCTTAATCCCTTTGTCGCTTATTCCTATACGTAATTCATTAATCTGACAAGTCATATTATCAAAATCTACTGTACAATCAATATCACTTTCAAAAGTCATATCTTTAAATTCTTTTGATAACTTATTAATGCAGTTTTTATTAAAATTCTCCTTAAAACTGTCCTCTCTAAGCTCCTGTGTTGCTATAGCAGGATCATCTTTATTAATACCTTCCTCTATCTCTTTGTCATATTGATCAATAATAGATGTTAAGGCTGTTTCACCCTGTGTAAAAAACTTTACAATTGGATTTAATAGTACAGCTACTAGTATTAACCCCATTACAAACTTCAAATATTTTTTCATACTATTATCTGGTCCAACAAGCTCTATAGCAGTAATAAATATTAATGTAGTAACAAGTGTAGTTATAAAACCTTTAATTAATTCCATCTCTTATCCCCCCACAATAAACTTTCCAGCAGAGGCCATAATTGCTAACAGAACAAAGAACATTAAACTTACGCTTAAAACGCATGATAACAGCAATACCAATGAATCCCCTGTTGCTGCAATTGTACTTGTTATTCTTTTATCACTTATTGGCTCTACAAGCGCTGCTGACATTTTATATATAAATGTCATAAGAACCATTTTTATTATTGGATATAGAATAATAAGTATTATAACCATAAGTCCAATTCCACTTATTGCATTTTTTATAATTAAGGAATATCCAGCAACTGATGTAATTGCGTCTGAAAAGGCTTTACCTACTATAGGTATAAAATTATCTACTGCAAACTTTGTTGTTTTTAAAGCAACAGCATCTATTGTTGTACTAGTTATACCTCTTATAGTTAAAAGAGCTATAAAAGATGTAATTATTATTCCTTGGAGCCATACTGTCCACTGCTTTAATAATTTACACAGATTATCTATTTTATGCTCTTCTGAAAGGTTGTTAGCAAATTGTAGAACGAAACCTACCATAATTAATGGAATTATTACAGTTACATATATCCTTGGTATTATTACAACAGCTGCCATTACAATTGGATCTATAGTTGCTGCTTGTGTAACACCTCCTGCTAAAGCTATCATTGTAACTAAAACAGGTAAAATTGCTGCCATAAAATCTGCCACACCATTAATAACATCTTTTGCTACAGATATTGATATTAAAAAGCTTTTTGAAAGAAGCATAACCATCACTGCATAACATGCATAAAAAGCTATCTGAGATATACTTTTTGTACTAAAGGCATCCTGTAGATTTTTTAATAAGGTACATAATATAGCTATTACTATCATTGAAATAGCAAGCTTTAACACACTACCAACTTCTTTAAATAGAAGAGAAACTACAGCCTTACCTAACTGCGAAAAGGATAGGTTACCCTTTCCATTAGTTATATAGCTTTTTACATATTCAACAGGGTCAAGATCATTCATAAGCTCAACATCTACCTTCATCTTATTGATATAATCATAAAGTCCCATTAAATCTTTATTTGTTTCAGGATCTATCATTCCCTCATCTACTATTGTCTCAATAGCTGACTTATTTTCTTCTTCTGCATTAACTATAGCTGTTGGAGATATGATAGAAAAAATGCATATGTTTATCACTAATAAAATCATAAGTCTCTTAAATTTCTTCATATTTACACCTACAAAATTTGTAATATAGAGTCTAATACAGCCATTAATATTGGAATTGCTAAAACTAGTATGAACATCTTTCCTGAAAACTCAACCTTGGATGCTAAACTTCCAGCCCCTGCATCCTTGCATATTTCACTTGCAAAACTAGCTAGATAAGCTATAGCCAATATCTTAAGTACTATTTGTATATAAACTGTATCTATACCAGCTCTATCAGCTATGGTCTTCAGGAAATTAACTACTTCACTAACTTGTGAAATACAATATATAAAAATTACTACACCAGCAGCTAAAAGAATTAAGGCTGCTAGGTCTCCTCTTTTATCTTTAAAAAGTAAATATAAAAATAGGGCAACAAGTGCAAAGGAAATAACCTTTAAAATCATCATCTTACTATCACCTAGAACATAAACATGGTCTTTACTGTATTAAACAAATTGCTAATTAACGAAACTATCATTATTAATATAATTACTATTCCTGCTATATTAGTGATAGCTGCTATTTCACTTTTTCCACTGCTAGTTAGAACCTTGTCCAATATCACTAAAATAATTCCTGCCCCACCTATTTTAAAAAGTATACTAAAATCCAGCATAATCTTCCTCCTAATCTACAATAAAAATATGGATATCATTGCCCCAAAACACATTCCTAAATATCTATAAAGCTTTCTATTCTTTTTAGATTCCTCTCCAGCTTCTTTTATATTTATCTTTAAGTTTTCTAATGCTAGATTGAAAATTTTCTCTTGCCCATAAACCCCAGAGTAACCTAACGATTTTAGAAAATCTCCTAAGATATCCTTATCTTCTTTATTCAAATAAACCTCTTCTGTAACATCTTCATAATTTCTTTTAAAGGCTATATAAACATCTCCTATTTCCCCATTTTCTAAGTCACTTGAAACATTTGATATTAATTTGTTAAATGGCTCCTTGCTTTTTTTTGATATTTCATACAAGGCTTCTGGTAGTGGTGTGGTATTAAATACAACCTCATTTTGTAAAAGTAATACCCCCTTATAGCATTCGTTAAGATTTAATAACCTTTTTCTAAAACTCTCACCATAAATATACCCTGCAAAAGTAAACACAGAGAAAATACTAATTATTAATATAATCTTGACCACTTTTTTTCTCCTCCTTTGCTTAATGAGTAAACATTCTCTACTGTCCCAACACCCTCTCTGTTGCTAAGTAAAATAACTCTTTCTACAACGTTATTTTCCAATAGCTCTTTAAAAACACTTCTGCTTGTTAAATCATCAATACTTTCTCCATGTAAGGTTACAATAATGTTTACTCCTGAATTAAAAGCCATAATAAGTGCTTCAATATCCTTTAATGTTCCTATTTCATCACATATAATAATCTCTGGTGATAAACTTCTTATGGCCATAATTAACCCTTCACTTTTTAAACAATTATCTAGAACGTCAGTCCTTATTCCAACTCTCATTTGAGGTACTCCAAGATAACTAGCTGCAATTTCACTTCTTTCATCTATAATCGATATCTTCTTACCACCATCAGATAGGTTCCTTGCAATATCTCTTAGAATAGTTGTTTTACCACACTTAGGTGGTGAAATAATCAAGGTATTTAATACCTTTTTATCCTCTACTATATATTTCATAACTTTTTTTGAGCACCCAAGTATTTCCCTACAAATCCTTATATTTAACGAAGAAATATTTCTTATAGTTTTTACTTTTCCATTATCCATAACACACTCACCTGCTAGTCCAACTCTGTGCCCTCCGCGTATAGTTATGAATCCTTGCCTTATTTCTTCTTCATAGGCATATAATGAATAGTTAGAAATTCTTTGAAGTATGTACTTTATGTCCTCTCTTCCTAATATATAGCTAAGTACCACCTCACCTTTTGATGATGTAACTATTATTGGTTTTTCTATTTTTAACCTTATCTCTTGTAAAGCATTATCTTTCAAATATTCTCCTAAAGCCTCTACAACCCTAGGTGGAAATAATTTCACTATTCCCTCATCCAAAATATCCATCACTTCCTCCTCCCTAGTTTGATTCCTATATAATTTCTATTTACGTAATTTAAAAATTATAACCTTATTTTATAAAAATATGTGAACTAATTATTTTGCATAAAAAAGTTGGGGTGGATATTTATTTTTCTTGTTCCGTCGCAAGCTCCAAGTCACAGAAAAATAAATATCAATTCCTTTCGTACTAAAGGTAAGGAATAAAAAAAAGAATCCTAAACAGGATTCTTAAAAATCATTTCACTATATTTTCTCCACAATACGGACATGGTATATTATCTTCTTCTAATGCAGAGGCTTCAATGAAGATAGGTTTTCCACATTTACTACAGCTAACTTCTGTATACTCTGATTCAAATTCATCTAGCTCTTCTAATGATACTTCCTCAAACAATTCTTCTTGAATTTCTGATATATCATCATCCATATACTTTAAGTTTTCAGAAAGTACAGCTTCATTTACCATAACTTCTTCAATTTTATTACTTAATCCCTCTAAAATTGAAGAAATATTATTAAAAATGCTTTTATACTCTGATTTATCTATAGTTGAAATTTCTTCTTTTAATTTTTCTATATTATTTCTTATTTCCTTCATACAAACACTTCCTTGTATGTATTTCATAGATAGCAAAAAGTTGCTAAGCAAATTGAACTTAGCAACTTTCTTAATATTAAACTCTTTCCATGTAATCGCCAGTTCTTGTATCTACTCTTATAGTATCTCCTTCATTAACGAACATTGGAACATTAACTACTGCACCTGTTTCAACTGTAGCAGGCTTTAATGCATTTGTAGCAGTATTACCCTTTACACCTGGTTCACAGTGAGTGATTTGTAATTCTACGAAGTTTGGAGCTTCTACAGAGAAAGCTTCTCCCTTATAGAACTTAATTATTGCAAACATATTTTCCTTTAAGAACTTTATAGCATCTTCTACTTTTTCATAGTTTAGTGGAATTTGCTCATATGTTTCTTGATCCATGAAGTAGTATAATTCTCCATCGCTATAAAGGTATTGCATTTCTTTTCTTTCAATAACTGCTTCTTGGAACTTTGCAGTTGGGTTGAAAGTTGTATCTGTAACACCACCAGATATAACGTTTCTTAACTTTGTTCTAACGAAAGCTGCTCCCTTACCTGGTTTAACGTGTAAGAAGTCTACAACTGTGTAAACTTGTCCTTCATGTTCAAAAGTCGTACCTTTTCTTAAATCTCCTGCTGATATCATTTAAATATCCCTCCAAAATGTATAAGTTTCAAATGTAAATACCTAAAATATACGATACTCTTATTGCATCTAACAATTTCCGTATACACAACAAATTTATTTTATCAGAAGAAAACTAGAATTGCAATTATTTTAGCCACTTCTACCTAAAATTCTCCTATTATGAATATTTAAATGTAAAATTTCCATATATAGTATCTGAATATAATTCTAATGAATAATCTAAAATACTTAGCTTATCTAAAGAATTTATTTTCTTCAAAAACTCCCTATTTTCTCCACTTATTACGGCATTAATAATATACTCTTCTCCTGATTTATAAATATTTTTCACTTCTATTGCATTATCATTTAAGTATTCTAAAACTTCTGTAAGCGAGTATTTTTTTACTATTACTTTTTCTGTAACTACTGGTTTTACCTCTTCTTTTTTAGAATAAAATATAAGATAGGACTCAATACCTATAAAAACAAACAAAACTATAGCTAATATTTTATTTTTCATACTACTACCTCTTTGTAAGTTCTATTTTATATTTATCATCGCAAAGATAATATACATTATTTATAGATACATTATCATCTTTACTTAATTTCTTTAAAGTTTCCTTGTTACTTATTTCTAAAGAGGCATTATTTTTAGCTATATTTCCTTTTATGCCATTCTTATTCAAACTAAGCCAAAATATAACTTCATCCTTTTTTATACCATTTGTACTCGCAGATTCTACATTTTCTATTTTAACCTCTTCTTTAGTATTTATACTACTTAATGAAAATGGTAATAAGATAAGTGCTGTGATTATTAAAATGTATAATCCTCGTTTTTCATCCTTTGAATCTTTCATCACCTTATCATTTATATATTCTGTTGGCAGAAAATTTTTATTTATAAACTTTTTTTGCATTTAATACCTCTCCAAAATCCTTTATGACAAAGGAGTTATAACCATTTGAAAACTCTTTTGAAATGTCCTCTTCAATGTATGTTTTTAGATTTTCTTCTCTTTCCATTTCTAGATATTTTTCGATAAACCTTGAAAGACTAGTATCTACAAAACTTCTAACTATAAAATTTTCATTACATGAAATATAATAGTAGTTTTCCTTATAACTAAATAAAGTTTCCCAGCTCTTTTCTCTTACCTTCTTTTTAAACTTTTTAAAAAAATACATCTGAATAGGTTCTACTTTAATAGATGCTGCTCCTTGGCATAATTCACGTATTTTCATTCCACCTTTAACAGCATATATTATAAGTTCACTTTTTCTTCTAGAGAATTCATAATGAAATAAAAAATCTTCACTACTTCCAAAGGCTCTTTCTATTACAGTCTGAATTTCTTCTTCTTTAACTTTAACTCTTTTATTTAGCTTTATCTTTTTTGTATATAAATCTTCACCTAAAATTACTACTTTTCTCTTTTTACCCAATTTAATTCCTCTTAAATTATCTAAGGAAAACTTATATGTATTATTTTTATAAAAAATTTTTTCATTACATATTTCTATTAAATTATTTTCCACTAAACCCCCTCCGTATTAATACCTATAACTATAAGGTATTAAACTTTTTCCACTACTGTCTTCTTTTAAAATTGTATAGTTTTCATCATTACCTAAAAGAAAAACCTTTTTATTTATGTCGTATTTCAAAAAAATATTCTCTCTTATACATACCTTGTCGTCACTATTATTTTTCAAGTAATTTATAGCAGTATTATTCACTATTAAATAATTATCTAACTCTTCTATTTCACATTCTAAATTATAACTTTTACTATCTTTGCTATAATACTGATCAATTTTTTCTCTTTTTACACCATTTAATATCATCGTTACTAATACTGTAGAAAAGAAAGATATTAACATTAATATATAAATGAGATTAATTAATACATAACCTTTTCTTAAATGCATTTAATATACCTCTCTCCCCCTTTAGTTATTTCTGTATATACCAAATTTCCTTTTTTATAAACCTTAAAATCCTCTATGTTTTCCGCTATTGGATTATTGCTTATCTCTTGAACGTTAGTTTCATTGTAATGAACAATACTTAAATTATTTCCTCTTTTTAAAACCCTTTTTATCTTATAATTTTCATTTCCTAAGCTTTCATAAATTTCAACTGTATCTTCACTTTTATCTACTTTAAACACACCCTCTTTAGATGAAAAGTAATCAATTGTACTAAAAGCGTTATAAACTTGATTCATTTCTCTACTTTTAATAATTAAGTTTTGGGTGTAGTTATAAGCTTCTATAGCGGTACTTACTGCAATGGAAATTATTATTAAGGAAATACTTAGATAAATTGTTGTTTCTAGTAAAGTAAATCCTTTATTAGAATTAGTATTTACAAGTTTCCCCTTACCTTTTGCTCTAATACCTTTTCACCACCCTCTAACTTTATAACAAACTCTTTCATTTCATCACTGAATTCTATCAGCAGAAAATTGCTTTCCTCACTATACACAATATCTAACAAGTCCTTATCTATTAACTCTTCAAGTAAATTTTTATCATATGGAATCTTAACCTTATTGTTAATTGCCTTACTTTTAAATTTCTCTTTATCTAAGTTGTATCTTATTTCATTCACTACTGCATGAAAGCATTCATAAGTTTCTCTCTCTTCTTTTTCATTTTGTAGATATTTATTTACTGAAATTACTAAATTAAAGGCTAAAAGTCCAATTATACTTAATATAAAAAGGCCAGCTATTAATTCTAAAAGTATATTTCCCTTTGCTTTTCTAACCATTTTTTCTTTTACCCACATAAATATTATTCACTGTTGGATTAATAGAGAGCTGATATTTATTGTTTCTACTATCTTTAAGGAGTGTAGTTTTCGATTGTACTATTCCATATCCATTAATATCATAACTATCAACTATTGGATAAGTTAAAACATAATCATTATCAATCATTATGCTCTTTTCCAATTCCCTTTTAATCTTAGTGTCACCTCCACTGCTAAATAAAATAATAAACTTATCTTCATATTCTCTTAATTTTATAGTTCCAACAACACCATTGTTCTTGCAATAATCTCTTCCATAACAAAAAGTGTCCTCTAATTCATATAAGAAATTCTCTACTTTTATATTTTCCTCAAAACTTTTATACAGGTTATAACCACTAAAACTAAATGAAAATATAATCCCAAGTATTAGCATTACAGCTACCAATTCTATAAGCGTATATCCCTTCTTCAACTACATAACTCCTCCATAAATCATATCAAACATAGGTAATACAAATACCCATATAAATCCCACAACTGCAAGAGCCATAGTTATAATTAAAGTTGGTTGAATTAATGATAAAAGTTTTGAAATGCTCTCTTTTGTTTTCTTTTCTAATCTCTCTTCTGCCTTTTTTACTCTTACTGTAAGTGAGCCACTACTCTCACCAAGCTTTATCATTGATATTGAATACTTAGACAGGAAGCTTAAATTACACAAGCACTCACTAAGTTCTTTTCCCTTTAATATTTCTTCATTTATTCCTTTTAAAATATCACTTAGAAATTTTATATCATTTGAATCTGAGCAGTAACTAAAACCTATTGGTAAAGATACGCCACTATCTAAAATTAAGGACAAAATCAGCATAAATATAAATTCTTCTAATTCTTTTACGATTTTTATTTTTCTAATAAACTGGAATCTTCCTTTATAGCATTTTGAAGCTTGAATAATTATTAATGGTATTATAGGTAGGTAACATAGAACACTTACTATAAACAGTATAGGATTATTATTAAAACTTAGTTTTAAATTATATAAGAATTCGGCAACTTTTGGTGCCTCACTTCCTACATTTTTATAACTTTCATAAAATGATGGAATAAGTACAAATGCTAAAAAAACTCCTAATAAAATCAAAGTACCTACTAAAAAGCTAGGATATATCAAAGCATTTTTTACTTCTTTTTTTATGTTACCTAGTTTAGAGTAAAACATTTCAAGCTTATTAAAGGTTCTTCCTAGCTGACCACTGTTTTCCCCCACCTTTAATACACCTATAAAAAGTCCTGGATATAGTTCACCAAACTTACTAAAAGCTTCACTTAAGCTTTTTCCTAGTAAAATATCATTACGAATATAAGTTATACTGTTTTTATAATTTTTACTTAAAGGCAATTCCTTTAATAACTCTAGTCCATCAACTATAGCTATACCATCTTCATACAAGCTTCCCAAGTTTTCAGCTATTATTGTTAAATCTACATAGCTAATCTTCATTTAATTCTTCCCCTTCTAAAATACTTAAATAATCGTAATAATCAATTACCCCTTTTAAAAGTAAATTCCTTAAGCTATTTACCATCTGACAATTGCAAAGCAGGTCTTCCTTTTCATATATTTTGCTAAGCTCGCCTTTTAACTTCTTATCTACATGATAAACAGATGCAATTAGTTGCCTACCAATATATCCACTATTATTGCAAATACTACAGCCACCCTTTCTGTATATTTTTATACTTTCTCCATTAAGATCTATAACTCCAATTTCCTCTTTGCATTTACATAATAGCTTTATTAATCTTTGAGAAATAATCCCTACTAAAGCATCTTTTATTAGGTATCCCTTTACACCCATTTCTTCAAGCCTTAAATACACTTCTCTTGGTGATTTTGTATGTATTGTAGAATACACCTTATGACCTGTTATCGCAGATCTAACAGCCATTTTCGCGGTTTCTTTTTTGTGATTATTTTAATTTCTTTATGTTTATTAACACTACTTTTTATAACGATTCACTTTCTTACAATTAATTTGTGATTATCAACTTTAACACAACTAATGTGTTAAAAATGTGATAAAAATTTAAGACTAGGATAATAACTATATCCTAGTCTTTAACATAATTTATTATTTCCCCTTTTTAACGCCTCTGCTCTCTCTTCCATTAAAGCTTTTAATTCTTCTATATCTTCTAATGTAGCTCTATTTCTGATAAAGCATCTTGCACTAGTCCTATTCTTTAAGTAATTTGCATGATCTCTATTTTTTTCTCTCCATCTTTTATCTGCATTCCTTTGTGCTTCACTTGTTTTTCTCATTTTAACCCTCCTGTTGTAATAAAAAGATTAATTAATGTTGAAATAAAGTAGCAAAAGCTTTTTTAAATTTTTTATAAAGATTATTATATAAATGTAAACCCAGGTCAATAATTTTTATCTATTTTTAATAAATATTTCATAAAAAAAGCTATTAAGCAGAAATTAATTTTTCTAATATCTTTCTTGAATTCTACAAATTTAAAATTAATATAATTTTAGGAATTACTCTACTTATTATTTCTCCATTGTAATGATTCAATTCTATTAACTTTTTTACAATTTCCTCTAAGTAAAAAAGCTATATCAAAACTCTTTAAAGCGTTGATATAGCTCGGATAGTTATTGTTAGAAAAAACCAATTCTTAGCCCTGTTTTACGTAGCCTGTAACAATATAGAATTATCTATAATAAAATACTTTATATTAAGATGCTATATATTATATATAGATATATTTCCTTATAAAATTGTATTTATGGCGTATCAAATAGTTTTTTTCTTTATTATTCTATGAATATTTTCTATTTTTGTTCTTACACTAATATAAAACTTCCCTAATATCTCTGTAACTAATAAGATATAATTTATTGTTCTTTAATTAGCACTTATTTAATAAAAAAAGTACCTAGCAAATAAGATTAATCTTACCAACTAGGTTTTCTGAGATTCTACAAATTTAAAAGAAATACAATTTTAAGAGGTACCCTATTTTTATATGTTATTCAAGAGTACTATATTTTGTTATTTAATTATAAAATAAAATACTAGAATATTAGTTATATTATACTATATTTACTTTTAATTCTCATGTATAAAAAGAAGTTTAGTATTTTATTACTTAAATTTACTCTCTTCTTTGTATCAAGTAAATTTAAAAGCAAATAACAAATTTATAATACATGTTTATACTTATCAATTCTACAATTATTTATACATGATAATTTTTTTAATTTTACCAATATAAAATATATTTAATATAAATATCTATTTTGTTTTTTTAATTCCTATAATAGAAATAATATTTATAGAATATTCTTCATTTCACTGGTTAAGATATTACTGTATAGTTATTGTACAAGTATCATTTACAAGGAGGTAGAGAAATATGTCTTCAAACAATAGTGGTAATAGAAATTTAGTTCCGGAAGCAAAGAAGGGATTAAATTCATTAAGAAATGAAATAGCTTCAAGCTTTGGACTACAAGATTATGAAAATGTTGATAAAGGTAATCTTACTTCTGAACAAAATGGAAGTGTTGGTGGAGAAATGGTTAAAAGAATGGTTGAACAATACGAAAATGGCCTTAAGTAATTAATCTCATATTAGATTGTTATTGGAAAGTTAGTTACTATACTAACTTTCCTCTACATGTAATTAGTTTTCCTATTTAATTTATTATGTTACTAATAGTTATAATTATGTTTTAATATATTGTCAATAAATAAGAAGTAGCAAATATTAGCTACTTCTTATTTATTATTAGTCTAAATTCTTATTAATCATTATTAACAACACTTTTTGATTCATCATACGAACAACTTAATTGCTGAGTTGGCGCATTATATGGCTTAATCCATTCTTTATTTGTACTTAATTCTGTAAGTGCAGTATGCCCTTCAACAATTTGTCCTAATGAAGCTGAATATATAGCTCTTAATTCAGGTGTACTACTAGTTAATGTTGAATTAAGATACATATCCGCTGCTTCTTTCGCAGCCGAAAGCATACTCATTGCTATTATAGAATCATTTATATCAACATTATTTTTAATTAGATTCCCTATCATATTTTTCATATTCCTATTCTCCCTTATTAATTAATACATTATTTTCATTTATAAATTGTTGTATACCTTTAATTCTTCCCTCAGCCGCTAAAATACTAGCTTCTGACAATCTTTTTAAATCTTCATCTGAAATTAAAGAATTTATTGCTCTTTGCATAATTAAGCCATCTGACTCCATTTTTAAAGTTGCTGCTAATGATAAATTTTCGATTTCTGAAAGTTTTCTCATATTTATACCTGCCTTTATATATTTTTAACTAAATTATTGTCTTGGATTTTCAAATGATGGTGGTGTTGGATTTGGAGCCATATGTTCAGGTCCTGGATTTGATAAATTAAAATATAATTTAGAATCCTCTGTTACTCCGAAATCTTTATTGGAACCTGTTTTTTGAATTTTATTTAGAGCTTCTCTAAATAAAGCATTATGTGCTTCTTCTCTATTAAGAAGAAAATCTATAGTTGCTCTTACCTCTTTATCTTCAATTTGACGATATAAGTATTCATAAACTACCTTTGCTCTTTGCTCAGAAGCAATATTAGATAATAAATCAGCAACTAAATCTCCTGTAACCGTAACATAATCTGCTGTCCATGGTGCTCCAGACGAGTTTATTAACACTGGAGATAACCCACATTGTACATGTGTTTGTATCTCTCCATTTGTTACTGACTGATTATTTACATCATGCCCATTTAGAAGATTTATTGTCTGAGCAACCATTTCCATATGGCTTAATTCTTCTGCGCCAATATCTAAAAATAAATCTTTAATTTCAGGATCCTTTATTCTAAAGCTTTGAGAAATATACTGCATTGCTGCCTTTAGTTCTCCATTTCCACCTCCTAACTGTTCTTGCATTAATACTGCATATTGAGGGTTAGGTCTCTCTACTTTAACTTCATGCAATAATTGCTTTTTATGTTCAAACAATATAAACACCTCCATTTTTATTACTCAAACTTATGATTTCCTACTAATTTTTTATTTATTCAACAAAATAACAATCATATTAATATTAACAATAAGCATATATAGTGATTAGTGCCCCTTTATTGATTAGTGGCTCTTTTTCTTCTTAAATATTAATATTATTATTAGTGAGAACTCCTAGATATAAACTTATTTATTTAAAACGCAAAAGGACTGGATTAACAATATGATTAATCTAGTCCTTTTTATTTAGATGTTAACAACATGACACATTTATAGTTTTATCTATCATTTTTGTTTTATACATATAAAAATAATAATTTTTTCTATAAAACTATGTAATATATCTATTTTTATATTTTATGTATCTATTTTTAATATATTTTTTTACATTTATTGATTAATAATAGAAATTATTGTATTTTATAACTGTAAGATTCTCAACATAATTCATAAAAAAGAGCTATTTGTTATTTTATTCTATAATTGCTCTTTACCACTTTACTAAACGACAAAGAGGCAGTAAACCAAGGAAATTATCCCTGATTACTGTCTCTTTGTTTCATTATAAATATAGTGCAATGCTATTAATAATTATAACCAATTATTCAAATAAATAAAATTGTTAAAATTTTATTATAAATTAAACAATTTTATTGACTTTCTTTCCCTTTTTATGATATTTTACAATTAATATATTAGTCTGGTATTAGTTTTAATTAAATTAATACTCCAAAATTCATATATAAACAAAAAGAGCGATTAATCCTCCCACAAGTAAGATTATTCGCTCTTTTGTTTTATTATTTATAAGTATAGTACAGAACTATTATAACCAATTATTTACTTAAAATATACTCCCAACATGCAGGACCTAAATTACTGTCATTCTTAAATCCT
>JAQEYV010000020.1:0-7260 GCA_027692445.1 Clostridiaceae bacterium OF42-15pH9A
AACTCACTATATAATTGACGTACCATCAATCACCGTTCGTCCTGCGGAGCTTTTGATTTGGGGCATATGCCCCATTCTTTTTATGTGCAGCTGCACATAAAAAAATAGAATAGCTGCCATTGGCTTACTATTCTATTTAAAATAAAAAAGTGGGATTTATGCCCCACTTTTTCTCCAAGAATAAATTCCCTTATTAATATAAAGTATTTTACTCCTGGATTTGTAAACCTATTTTGAAAATAATCCAAACTTTTTTTTAGATTTTTTCTTTTCGTCCATTCGCTCTCTAAGCTCCATTAACTTTTCGTCTACTTCCTGGAAGTGATCCTCAAGTAATTTTTGATTAATTTCTTTATCTTGCTGCTGCTTTAAAAGTATCTGATTATTCTTATTTAAATTAATCAATTCTTCTATTTGTTTATCTTTTTCCTTAAGTTGTTCAATTAAACTTCTAATCAACTCTTGATTAAAGTTGAATAAACCATCCTCATCTATTGCTATCTCTTGCTTTGCAGACTTTTCATTTTTTTGATTTTCAACTTTACTTTTCAACTTTAAACCATCTTGAATCAAGTTGAATAATTCATCGTCAACCATTGATTTTCCTTGCTTTTTAACAACTCTACTTTTATACTCTTTCAACTTAAGTTTATTATAAATTGAAGTTTTACTTACACCAAGTTGAATTGCAACTTCCTCAATACTCCTCAACATTACTATCTACCTCATTTTTAAGCTTTAATCATGTTTAATAAATTCTTTAAACAAGTTGAAAATCCTTTAATTATTCCACCATTTATAAACTGTCGGTTTTGATAATCCAGTATCTCGAATACAATCACATTTTCGAGCTGTCGGATTATTTGTTCTATAGTCTTTTATTATTTGCTCTTTTGTACTTCCTTTGGGTCTACCTTCTTTAACTTCTTCACCTAATTGTTTTTTAAACTTTTTCATAGTATTCATTAAGTTAATATGATCTTTTTGTTTTCTATAATTACGTTTATTCTTCTCAATATGTATGTCCGTTAAATAAGAAATACTATTTATTGGATATGTTATATACCTATCATCATAAGCTTGTAATGCGTCTATAACATCTTTTTCGGTAAATGGATTATCTTTATCAGCTGGTAATGTATCTAATATCTCCATTAAAGTAAAGGCATCATTTTCAAGTTCTTCTTGCTCTATCCCAGATTTCCTAGCATAAACAGCTAACATCATAAGACAGTAATATCTATGTCCTGTTTTTGCTTCTTGGAGCATTCTTTTTTTCCACCATTCATATAAATTTCTTTTGCATACCCAAGTTCCTTTAGGCTGCTTTTTAACAATCCTTTTTTCATACCAATCAGGATATTTTTCTTTAGCTTTTGCTAATGTTAAATTACTTTTATATACAAAATCATCAGTTTTAAATTCTTCGTCAACAAACTGATTCATATATTCCATATCTACTCGCTTACCAGTTTCAAAAGCTCTAGCTCTCTCTCCTTTCTTAGTTATAGTTCCAACAACTCTAAAACCTTGAAATAAACTCTCATACTGCACATTATCTTCAAACTCTGTAATATAACCTTGCCATACTATTCTAGTTAATTCTCTCTTATACTTTTGAAGTTGTTTAATAACATTCGGAAACAACATTATGGGCTTTTCAAAGACATAATACAAATGTAATCCAGTTCCCGAAGATACAATGTATGTAGGCATAGGAATTCTATTTATATTTTCTATTTGATGAAATAAGGTTCTAAGTCCAAATGGATCATCTCCATTCTTAATTATCACCCCATCTAAATCTATTGTTAATGCATACAATACTCTAGCATTATCACTTCTTCTCTCTTTACCTATATAACTGATTGGAGAAATCAAACAAAAATTATCTCTCTCTACTATTTCATCAATCTTCTCTAAATCATCTGTTATAGTATGTCTTAATATTCTATCCTTACCATTCTTTTTTTTCTCCTTAGTAACTTCTACAACAATAGCATTATATTTTCCCTTCTCATAAACTCCTTTTTCTTGTAACTCTCCTTTAGGAAATATAGCTCTATAAAACTCCTTTGGTTCTAGCTCATCATAGTAAGTATATAAATACTTAGTAAGTATATTTTCCATGTATAAAAAACCCCCTAAATGCATATAATAAGGACGATATATTATCAATGAGTTTTTTTTACCCCATTTTGTTAAATTATAACAATACTTTTTTAAAGTGTCAAAGCTCATATTTTATAAAACTTTTGCCAACTAATTAGATTATTTTACCACATAACTTCAATCTGTAAGTTTAATACATAATGTAATAAAAATATACTATTGCACTACTTTTCAGAAACTCAAATTTAGTTTTTATTCAGACTTTGGAAATCAACACAATTCAAATCCTTTTATTTACAAAAACATATTTTTATTGTATAATTTACAATAATTTCATTTTAGGGGTTGTGTGGGGTTTATGAGCCGTTTAAAAAACTTTTTTACTTCAATAATTGAACTATTTACAAAAAATCTATTCTTTTTAACAAGTGCAATGGTTTTTTCCGAATTTGGTAACATTATTTATTCTACTGCTTTAAGTTTTTGGATATTAGACATAACAAATTCTACATTTCTTATGGGCTGGATAAGCTTTATTTCAATTATTCCTCAATTGTTTTTCTCACCTATTATTGGCGTGTATGTTGATAAACATAATAATAAAAAAATAATGATATCTATGGATATCATTAGGGGAATAAGTATGTGCTCATTCGGTTTTATAACTATATTGGGCATCAATAACGTTACTTTTATAATAGCAAATTCTATACTTTTAGCTATTTCTAACTGTTTTTATCAAACTAGTATAAATGCTTCTCTTATACATATTTTTAAAAAAGATAAATTTATTGAATCTAATTCAATTGCTAATTCTATAATTAATTTTGCTGAAATTTGTGCTGCTTCAATAGCTGGATTTCTACTTAGTATATTATCTGCTCCAATACTATTCATACTAAATGGTCTAACATTTTTCATATCAGCCTTTAGCAGTTCATTCTTAACAATACCTTTTAAAAATAAAGCTAAAACAAAAGCAAATTTAAAATCCGAATTACTTGAAAGCATTATTTTATGTAAAAATAATAAACCTTTAATGAATTTTGTAATTATCAGATGTATTTTGGGAATGTTATTGCAAATAAATATAATTTTAATTATTCCACTATTTAAATTAAAATATAATGAATTACTTTATGGTCTTAGTAATTCATTTCAAATTGTCGGCACGTTAATAGGTGGAATCACTTTAATATATTTGAAAAAACATTTATTAGAAAGTAAGATTTTATTTTTTTCCTTAATAACATTAGTAATACCTTTATTGTTTATATCTAATATAAATATCGGGTATCTAATTCCTATTTTTATGTTTTTAGTAGGATTCGCTCTTAGTATTTATAATATTTTAACAGAAAGTAAGATCGTATTATTAGTACCAAGCGAACATAGAGCAAAATCCCTTTCTATAATATTTCAAATAATATTCTTTTTTACCGGAATTGGTAGCTTAATAGGAGGCTTCCTTGGAAGTCATATAGATATTACATTAATATTAACAGTTAATTCAATTATTATATTAATATTCTCCATACTATTCTACAAATATAAATTAAAGAATATTTCAGAAAATGAAGACAATGCCTATGAAAAATAATTTAGATTTTTTTATTACATTTGGTCATAAAGAAACTATTGAATTAACACAAAAAAATGAATGTGCCATAAAGAAAAATAACCATATTTATACCGGTGCTAAATGTATATTTACGCTTAACAATAATATAACTTCTACTTCTACTTCAATTAAACAAGATAATTTAATTGAATATTTAATAAAAACTTCTACACAAAATTTAGATTTATTTTTAAATGACAGTATAATACAGTACTACTCTAAATCTTTTAATAAAGATTTAGAGTATTTTATAAAAGAAATTAGATTAATTGATCAAGATTTACTAATGTATTTACTTACTTTAATATACTCATATTTAGAAAATAAAAAAAATATATCCTTTCAATATGACTTTTCAATATATTTAAAAGATATTTCAGACATTGAATTATCCTCTCATTTCAAAAAATGTAACTATTTAAGAAAATTTAATGCACTGAAAATTTATGTAAATATTAAAAATACTGATACTAACATTAGCTTTGGTGATTATTTATATTTAAGAGAACCTATAAATTTTATTATAAATAATCCATATCATGTGTATACATTTATTGATACTATCTTCTTTGAATTAAATAAAAAAAGTATAAATATACTTAATCCTGGACTATATAATTGTATTTTATCAAACCAAGTGTCTTGCTTATTAATTCATGAAACTATTGGTCATATTAGCGAAGCAGATAATTTTTATAAAAATGAAAATCAAACTAAAACATCTGCTCTAAAATCCTTGGACTCAAAATTTAATCTATATGATTTAGCAAATAATTTTAGGATAAAATCTTGTCCTATTAAATTTTTTATTGATTCTGAAGGATCTTTATGTAAAGACTTAAAAATTGTAGATAATGGAAAAATAATCAATCTTTTAACAAATAAAATTTATAGTAACTCTTTTGGAGAAACTGCTTTTGGAAATGCACGAAGTCAAAACATTTTCTCAGAACCATTGATTAGAATGAGAAATACATATGTTTATCCAGGTGAACAATCTTTCGATTCTATGTTAAAAGATATTACATATGGAGTTTATATACACAAATCATCTATAGGAACTACAGATTCATATGGAAATTTTACTCTACATGTAACGTCTTCTTACATAATTAAAAATGGAACTATAAAAGATAGAATTACACCTTTTACAATAAACGGTAATTGTTTTGATATCTTAAAAAATATAATTTCTATTTCTAATGATTTAGAATGGTATATTTTCGATTGTAGTAAATATGGACAAGAAATTTATGTTAGCTGTGGCTGTCCTAAGATTTCTTGCTATATAAATATTAAACAATGAAAGGAGGTGATTTTAATGTTAAAAAGAAATAATATTTATATTAAAAAAATAAGGGAGTCTATGAAACAAGATCTATACGGCTCAATGGGTTGTGGTGCTGCAGCTTTACCATGGTAATTAAAGCACATAAATTAAATAATAAGAATTATACATATGTATAATTCTTATTATTTTTTAGGAGGATTTTATGGAGAGTAATAATAACCAATTAAAATTTATGTATTTAAACATAACTAATCACTGTAATTTAAAATGTAGATATTGCTATGATGAAGAATCAAAAAACGTTGATAATTCATCTGGTCAATCATTAGAAACCTATAAAAAACTATCAGAAGACTGCTTATTGTTAGGACTTGAATCCGTTGTAATAACTGGTGGAGAACCTACTGTAAATAAAAATTGGTTTGAAATTTCCAAGCTCTTTTCAAGTAAAGGTATAACTGTCAGAATAAGTACTAATGGAACATTATTAAATGAAGATTTAGTGAAAAAATTCAAGGACTTAGATGCAATAGTACAAATCAGCTTAGATGGGAATGAAGATGTAATGAGTTTTATTACTCAAGTTCCTGGAACATATAAAAAAGTTATCAATTCTATTAAATTATTAAAAAAATATAATATTAAATTTAATTTAAATGCAGTAATAGGTAAACATAATTTAAATTCAGTAGACTTCTTAAATGACTTATCTAAAAAATATGATATTCGTATTCGATTTAATTTTTATAAAGATGCATTTAATGATGGACATGGAGACATTAGAGCATTAACAATATCTGAATTTGATACTGTATTATCAAAACTGAATGATATGAAAAAAGATAATAATAATATTTATTTAAGCATTCCCCCACTACTTACCCCAGAAAATTTTGAGTTTAAATTTAATCCATCCTGTGGTTGGCCTATAAATGTAGTTGGAGTACTAGCAAATGGTGATGTAACAGTATGTGGTCTTGCTTCTTGTACCCCTGAATTAGTAGCAGGAAATATAAATAACGATAGTTTTCTTAATATATGGAAGAACTCAAAACTTTTTAATAATTTAAGAAAGTTTAATGCAACTGACCTAAAAGGAATTTGCAAGGACTGTCCTGTTAATGATCTATGTGTAGGTGCTTGTCGACTTGAATCATATAAATTAACAAAAGATCCTTGTTCCCCCAATTCAATGTGTCAAGCCTATTATGAAGCTTTATTAAATGGAGATATTAATAAAAAATATTTTCCATCTAAAATGTTAGAAATAGTATAATATATTTTTATTTATTATCTCGCAAAAAATATCTTTATTGAATAAAAGCCAATGCAATATTGCATTGGCTTTTCAATCTTTAAATTTATCTATTTGTTTTTATTTATATATATTCGTAATGCTTTTATTAATAAAACAGAAATATATATTCCGACTCCTAATAATATAAAATTAATTAAAGTCCATATTGTTATAAAACTCATAATTTCCCTCCCATTTTATCTTTAAAAAACGTTCAATTACTAAATTATTTAATACTTGAGTATAAAAAACTATATCATATCTCCACTTTTAAATTTAAAGACTTCGCTAAAAGTAATTTTTGCGAAGTCAAAGATCCTAACGGTTTTATGCCATTTGTAAGGCATGAAATTTTATAAAATTAAAGAATTGAGTTTAGTATTTCTAAATAAAAATAAGAAAAAGTAATATTTCGCGTACCCCTACGCGAAATATTACTTTTTTTATCATCAATTATATATATTGAAATTTACTTTATAGCTTTTAATCTAGCTATATCAGTCCAGTTTTTTGCTGTAGCTTCCTCAACAAAAGTAAGATCTTTTTTAATGCTTGTAATATCTTCTGCACTTCTAGCTACCTGGTCATAAGTTATATCAATCTTATTCTCAATTCTATCTAACTTATCATTAGCTTTTTGTTGTTCTTCCTTTAAGCTCTTAATATCTTGCTGCATTTCTCTTAAAATCTCTAATATTTCTTTTTCCACTCTAAATTCCTCCTTTTGTTATAATAGTGTGTTTTAATTTGCTTTATAATTATAACATAAAAAGACACCTTGACGGTGTCCTTCTCGAATGAATTTTCAGTGGAAAATTCGCAAATTAAAACACTATAAGTATATCATTTCAAAATGCTATATTCTATATATTTTACTTATATCTAATACAGTACTACGTACAATATAAAGAGCCATTTCATTTCGCACCTATCTATCTC
>JAQEYV010000021.1:0-6724 GCA_027692445.1 Clostridiaceae bacterium OF42-15pH9A
GAATTTAGTTTAGTATTTCTAAATAAAAATAAGAAAAAGTAATATTTCGCGTATCCCTACGCGAAATATTACTTTTTTATCTTACCATTTGATTAATATTAGTTTTTACTTTAGGAGCTTTAGATTTATTCTCTATTAAATCCTTAGCCTTTAAATATTCTTCTTTAAACTCTGGACTTAAACTTGCAATTATTTTATTTGCCTTCTTAACTTTTGAGCTTAATTGTTTAACTTTATCTTTAAGTTCTCTATTCTCACACTTAATATTTTTAAGCTCCTTATTATCTCCTTCAAGCTCATTAACTGTTTTCTCCAAGCTCCTTATTTTATCTGCATTATATATTCCTTGTTTAGCTAGTTCTACTAGCCTTTCATAATCATCTTTAGATACAGTTACCTTTGATCCCATTAAGCTTTCCTTAACCTCAATAACATCTATATCTCCTGTACGTCCCTCAATGCTCTTAAATGACTCAAATTGCTTTTCTAGTATATGTATCTCCTCTTTAAGCTTCTCTGCCTTATATTTATGGATATCAAGGCTATTTTCGGTTTTACCAGACCCCCTGACAACATCATACCCTTTTTCTTGGAGATACTTAGGAGCTTCTGTATGTATTCTATTGATTCTTTCCTTCGTCATTACTACTCTTGCTTGTAATTTACCATTCTCTTTATTTACAGGTACAAAATGAAGGTGCATATGTGGTGCAGTTTCATCCAAATGTACTTTAGCTGATACAATATTCTCTTTTCCAAACTCATCACAGAAGTAATTATAAACCTCTTTTAAATATTCCTTTGATTTTTCTATTCCCCATTCTTCGGCTTGATCCTTAGGAACAGTAATTATATTCGAGTAATCAACCACAGAATTTTTTTGTATTCTGGAAACAGATCTTACTTCCTCAACTCTATCTTTTACTCTTTGATATAAATTCTTATTGCTATCAACCAAATCATAATTTAAATGGGTCTTATCTAAATCAATTTCTTCGTTAGTAATCTTCCCTTCTCGTTCCTGTTCTTTCTCTTTTCCCTTAATATCAGTTATCTTATTTTTTTGTGTATTCCAAGCGAACTCCATACTCATATTACCCCTCCGAATTAGCATACTCTTGCAGATATTTCATATCAAGAGTATAGCACGTTATACTCTTGCAAAGCAAGAACGTGCCATTGCATGGAGCTTAGTGTTAGGACTTCGTCCTAATTTATTAAACTATATTTCAGCTTAATTAGATTAGCAGCAATACAGTTTAATAAAAAAAATAAGTAAGTTATTTATTAACTTACTTATTTTCTTCTAAGAAATAATAAAGATACTCAAAAAGACGGTTGGTTTGAATTTGATAGTACATGTGACCATCACCACTTCAAACATGCCACCAAAAAAGGAAGGTTACTGTCCCTCATCCCAAAAAGGACTTACCAAAACCAACCGTAAGAAATATCTCAAAACAAAGTGTGATTAATTTATATTAATCTTATTATTTTAAATTATAGTCTATTTGTATCGTATATTAAAGTATCTTTCTTTTGATTTTATGAGCCTATATTTATTCCCCATTTTTATTAACTAAAAAATTCCGTTATTATATAAAGTATTTTACTCCTGGATTTGTAAACCTATTTTAAATATTTTTCTGTTACTTCATCTAGCAAACTATTTAATACTACCTGGTAAGATAAATGAGGATAAAGCTCTTTAACCTTATCTATCTTATCCCAAATTTCTTTATATAATCTTATAGTTTTAGCTACTGGCTTATCTTCATTTGAGTATATTTTTAATCCAAAATTATTTGTAACCACTTTAGAACCACTTTGTACACAAAGAACTTCCTTGAAGGCTTTTTCTAAATTATTAACTCTCTTATTAAGCTCTATAAATTCTATATTATCAGATAAACTAATTATATTATCATCTGTATTCTTGACTATTACTTGCTTTGATTGATGTTCGGGCATTTTAGAACCACTTTGTAACACAAATTGCCCATCCACCTTTTTTACGTTCTTTCTAGCTAATCTTTTACCAATAACTCTCTCATTTACTCCAAAGTCATTAACTTCTATGTCTTTCATAGTTCTACCTTTTAGTAGCTCTTTATTGATGTACTCAACAACTTCCTCTATAGACATTTCTTCATAAATCATAACCTTGTAACCACCTTGTAATTTTTTGTACACATAAACTATAACACTCTATACTATAAATTCAAAGAAATAAAAAGTGGGATTTACGCCCCACTTTTTCTGCTACTAAATAATCCATTCCATAATCATATTTTTTATAACAGTATCTTCTGTCATATTAAGTTTTACACATTTATTACTAAATGCATTATATAGATCCTTTGGAAGCTCAACAACTAAAGTTTCCTTGTTTCTATTACTTTTTGTTTTTTTCTTCTTCTGCTTAGCCACCTTTTTTACTTCTTCAATATTATCAATGCTTATTTCTTCCTGTATTTCATTATCTATACTATCACTTGATTTAATACTAATACCCAAATACTCTTCCGCTTCTTCTCTTGTTTTAAATCCTTTGTATTCTGAATCAAATCCTAAAACTAATTTAGAACATTCATCCCAACTCTCCAATATCACATTTTTAGTTCCCTTTTTTCCTCTCTTAATCGCATAAAACTTCTTCTTAGACATATTCCTATTCACCCTCTACTTACTAAAAGTTAAAAAATAAGCTTATATTAATAATATATTTTTAAAACTTTATAGTAAATATAAAGGGGTCTTAACCCCTCTGCTCCAAAGTCGCATTCACCCCGCTTACCTTCAACTTGTAAGTCTTTATTTAAATTCAAGTTAACACTTGCAAGTAAAAGCCGAAGGCACTATCCCCCCAGAGAAAAGGAATACGGCTCGAAAGGACGCAATTCACCTATTGAATTATAGATGAAAAGCGAACTTCCGAACCACTCCTTTCCTCTGGAAGGCTTATCCCCCCGTCGAATTAGGTATCCGTTATCTTCAAGTTATCTATGCTTTTGAAGGTTCTACCCTTCCATAGCTTTAACAGTTATCCCAGTACCTTAATAAGGTACCCCACAACCCTAACTGCATACCATTTCTAGTATTTACTATGTCCCGTAGACTTTCGCCTACCAGTGTGGCTTAGGACATAATGCCTTTACAGACTATTTATCTCCTACGTTCCCCCGTCCGCTGTTTAACCTTATAACAATAATATAATTATGTTACTTAGGCTTATTGAGGTCTTGCTTGGACTTTTAACCCCTTAGGTATTGCTTATATAATAGACGTATATAAGCCACCCCATGTATTCTGCTCCGTAATTGGCTACATGTCACCCATCAGTTTATAGTGTATCTTACGTTTTCACTCATATAAATTTTAATGTTATCTCAACAGTTTTATATGCTCCTATTTAAGTTATAGGCAACTTCCTAGCTTAAAGTCTATAATCTTGGCTTGTCCATATTCTTTTTATTACTTTTCTAATTCATATTTTTCTTTAAATTCTTCTCTGCTTAAAGTAGTTATATATGCTTTTGGATTTGTACAAAATAGTTTCCCTATTATATACCCCCTTAATCCAACAACAAGATCATACCAACCATCTTCACTCTCCCTTACTGCTATAACTGGTACTCTTTTATGCCTTCTATACCACTTAAGATTAAAAATAGATATTCTAGAACTTAAATGTACATCTTCTACCAACCTAACTCTATTTATATCTATTTCTTTAAACTCCTCATGATCTATCTTTCTTGCCCATTCGTTATTAACTTTTCTTTCTTTTTCCATATAATCCAACTCCTATTTTTATAATAAAAAAAGCTTTTAAGTAAGGTTTTACCATACTTAAAAGCTTGAAATTTCTTCTTTAATCAGTTATACTTTATTCATAAATTTGAATAAAGTAAATTTATAAAGTAGCTTTGTTCCTTGGTTGTATGTGTGAGATATAACCTTGTAACTATCGTTACTTACTGTTAAAGTTCTTTTCTAACGGCTTTCTAGGTACTGGAATACCTTTAAAGTTTGGCTTATTTATAAGGCTGGAACCTTATAAATAAGAGTTGAATAAGAGCTTTTTTTATTTACTTTTTTATTAATTATATTTAAATTGTAATTGGTTAATTTACATAATGCAAGAAAAATATTGCTTAAATCTCTATTATGTAATTAAATATTTTTTAATTTTTAAAAAATTTTATACTTTTCTCATATTATACAATAACCTATTGCAAACCAATGCAATAGGTTATTTTTAATTATAATTTATATCCAAAAATATTTTAGCTACCTATAAATTTATTGATATGGCGTAAAATGTCCATATCTCCCCTTAAAATGCCCTAAATCTAATACATAACCCATTTGTTTAAATTTATTTGGTCTAATATCTAATACAGCATTTGGTAATGCTCCTACATCCCACTTAGAAAGTAATGCCTCATTATTATAATTAGACTCATCCCTTAATCTAATAGGTGTTCCACACTTTGGATTATCAAGAGTCATTTTTGTAGCACAATCCCAATCTTGTAGAACATGATCTTCTTGTCCTATTCTATCTGTAAACCATGTTATCCAACCTGAATACTTCCAAACAGTTGTTCCTTGTGCAAATCGTTGCTCTGGAAAATCTTCACCACCATCATTTATTACTTGTATTTCTTCTGTTCCAATATAATCTATTTTATATGACTCATTAACCCCATTATTAAGTATTTTATTAGGTAATCCCCTACCATCATAAGATATAATCATACCTGATTCAAGTTCTGGTAAAACAATATTATCTGATATTTTATTTCTTTTATTAGAGTAACCTCCAGATATTATTTCAATTTGTTCATTCTCATTTACCTTAATTATTGTACCAGGCTCCATGTATTGAGGTATTTCTTCCTTCGCACTTACATTAATTACTCCAAATAATAAACTCATAGCAATAACTGAAACTGAAATCACACTTTTCCTTTTTAATACTTTTCTTCTAATTTATTCTCCATCCTTTCACTTATTATTTTTTATATAAAATAATTTTGCTCCATTTGATAATCTATATTGTCCATTATTTTCAACTATTGAAGTATCCTCATCCTCAATATATCTATAATGTTCTCCTGTCGCACCTAAAACAACATATTCTCTTAAAAATATTTTTTCTCCATCGTATGTAATATCACGCATAGAGCTTAATATCCCTTCATGATAAGTAACATACCTTATTGAAGATTTCTTTTTGTTTTTTACCTTATTTACAAATTCTCTTGCCACATCTTCATTTATATACTCTTCATCATTCATCACATAATTACTATTTAATTTAGCCATTTCCAACGTATATGGTATTTTTATATCTGATTCTATCGTTTCATCCTCTACTTGAATTGCATCCTCTGGATTATTCCCTATGCTACCTTCTGTAATTTCATCAGCTTTACTTGGATTCTTTGTAAACTCAATACATTGCTCTGATTCATATTCTTTAAGTAATTTCTTATCTCCTATAACATCTTCAATTATTGTAAAATACTTTAATAACCCATCCTTAGTCGAATATGCTTCTACAACTTTATTCTTTTCAATATCATATTTTATTACTTCTGCCGGATTGTACTGACTACCATCTTTCCCCTTAATATCCTTTGTCTCTGCAATATAATAAAGTTCATTATCATCAGTTCCAAATCTTACCTGACTTAAAGCCTTATAGTCACCCTTATTTATGTTCGGTGTTAAAGTAACATTACTCTCTAAATCTAGAATAGTTAATTTTGCATATCCTTCTTTCATATTTGAATGAATATAAGCTATTTTATTTCCTTTATTATTTATAGTAACAGCACCTACCATCTCATCAATGACTTTTTCATATATCTTATCTCCAGAATAAATATTATAAACAGTTATTGTATGTGGTGGTGTATTATAAACTTTATCTTCACTTTTGTTCATATTAAATTCTTCAAGACTATTTTGCATTTCTTTATTTGAATATTTAACACTAACTAAATAATCCCCTTTTACATCAAAATCCATTAGCATATCATCAGCGTTATCATAGTTGAAGAACTCATATTTATCACTATCCATATCATACTTAACTAATCCCATTGAATGCTCATTTTTCTTAGTTACACGTAAAAAAAGTAAATTACCTATAGATTGTATTGTATCTATACTATCCACTTCATTTCCAATTTTTGAAACCTTTGATTTTTTATTACCTAAATCATACTGAATCAGGTCTGATCTTCCTTTAGAGTTTTTAGTAGTATAATAAAGTGTATTTTTATAAAATGCACTTGTACTGAATGTATTGTGTTCATCAGTTCCAAGATTATAATTAACACCATCTAAATTTAATATGTAATGATCCTTCATGTCCTCTGTAACTTTAGTAAATATAATTCCCTTTCCTAAATTTTCTTCTTTATATTTTGTTTCCTCGCACCCAATGAAACTTAAAATAAAAATAATTCCTACAATTAAAATAAGTATTTTTTTCTCTATCTTCATAATACCTCCTATTTTAAAATATTATATTATTTTTGTAAAAAACAGTCAAATTATAACTTCTTTTACCATTAAAATAGACACTCTTTAATTTCGTTAAAAGTAATTTTTGCGAAGTCAAAGATCCTAACGGTTTTATGCCATTTGTAAGTCATGAAATTTTATAAAATTAAAGAATTTAGTTTAGTATTTCTAAATAAAAATA
>JAQEYV010000022.1:0-4200 GCA_027692445.1 Clostridiaceae bacterium OF42-15pH9A
ATTTCACAAGCCACATCGCTAGATGAATCATCAAGGCTTTTATCAAAGCTCTTGACACGATCTGCTCTCATAGTTTTCATTCTCTTATCATGTTGTATTCTCATTTCCTTAGTAATTTCATTAAATTTCTTGTTGTAAGTACTATCACATTCAACCAATACAATATTATCCTTGCTTTTATCCTTATCAATATCAGGATTAGTATTGCTGATTCTATCCTTGTTATGCTTACATAGTCCTTTTAAAGAACTAGTATTTTTTACGCCTTCTACACGAAATACTGAATAACTCATTTTCTCCTCCAATACAAGCCAAACGTTCCAGGCAACTTTATCTATTGGCTCAAAAACACTTCCGACATATCGAACCAAAGTCTATAGTTAAATTTTAGTTTACTTGGCACCCTATGTCAATGATATAACTCACTATATAATTGACGTACCATCAATCACCGTTCGTCCTGCGGAGCTTTCGATTTGGGGCATATGCCCCATTCCTTTTATGTGCAATTGCACATAAAAAAATAGAATAGTAAGCCAATGATCCAATGGCAGCTATTCTATTTAAAATAAAAAAAAGTGGGATTTATGCCCCACTTTTTCTCCAAGAATAAATTCCCTTATTAATATATAAAGTATTTTACTCCTGGATTTGTAAACCTATTCTGAAAAAAATCCAAACTTTTTTTTAGATTTTTTCTTTTCGTCCATTCGCTCTCTAAGATACATTAACTTTTCGTCTACTTCCTGGAAGTGATCCTCAAGTAATTTTTGATTAATTTCTTTATCCTGTTGTTGCTTCAAAAGTATCTGATTATTCTTATTTAAATTAATCAATTCTTCTATTTGACTATCTTTTTTTTCTAATTGATCTTTTAAGTTCTGTATTTCAAGCTTTAAACTATTTATATAATCTTTATTTAAGTCTTTAAACTCTTCTTTAAAGCTATTAAACTGTGTATTTTCAATGTCTAAAGCTACTTCACTTTCTTCTTCTTTAAAGCTCTCGTTTAAAGAGTTTAAACCTTCTTCTTTTAAGTTTAAACCTTCCTTGATTAAAGCAACTCCCTCGTCACAAACATAGGTAATTCCTTTGTTCTTAACGATAAAAGGCTCTATCTCTTTTAACTTAAGTTTATTATATATACTAACTTTGCTTAAACCAGTTAAATCTGCAATCTCTGATACACTCATTAACACCGCTATTTACCTCACTTTTAACACTTTAAACCCTTTAAAGAAATTCGTTAAAACTCTTTAAACTCCTTTATTTTTATCTTAAAAACATGCTCCTTCTCCAACTAAAATTCCATACTTAATATCAGCCAAAATAAAATCAAAGTAAGTTATTGTTTTATCTACTAATAAGCAATAATCCTCTCTTACATCTCTCTCCATCATGTAGTTTCTTATTCCCTCCAATGAAGCTTCATCTTCACCAATACTCTTTGCATATTCCGATGAGATCTCATAGATCTGTTTCACTTCTTCATCACTTAAAGGTTCAACTAAACTATCTTGAATAAAAAATCTATCTATTCCATCTTGGATATAAACCATTAAATCATCAAGATCAAGTTCCTGTACATATCTCTCTTTACTCATTTCAAACCATCCAATGAATATATAAATTTATAGTTTTATTGTACTCTTTGGCTCCCAAGCTTTCTTAACTATATTTTACTAAACACTTGCAATTAAGTAGCGAAGCGTTAGAATACGAGGGCAACTGAGGGAGCCGAAACGGACGCAGTTATTCCCTTATCAATAGTCATAAAATACATTATGACTATCAATAAGGAATTAACTACATCAATATTTTAGGATACGAGGTATAACCTCGGTCGCCTTCACTATCTGCACCCTATTTATTACGTGTATTAACACCCATAAGCTTTCTACATTACGGTTCTATCCTAATGCTAATCTGCTAATGGTTCCCGAGCACCTATGCTCCTAGAACTCCCACACCTGACCTTTACGTTGTCATCACGCTCAAACCCAAACAACCATATAATAGGGGAATGGCTCTACTGTTTGGAGGTTCACTTTCTGCATTGGCTGAACTCACCTGTCATCTTCTTTCAAGTGGTTATATGGCTTGTCCCACTACATACCATATAGGTGATATGCGACCTATTTATTAATAAAAAAAGCCTATAGTAAGGTATTACCATACTATAGGCTATTGAAATCTTCTTCTTTATCGGTTATAATCTACTCATAATTTAGTAAATTATTTAGTAACTATGTTACTGTAAAAGAAGTTCTTTTCTAACGGCTTTCTAGGTACGGTCAATACCTTTAAAGTTTGGCGTATTATTGTAACGGTCAATTACAATATACGAGTTGAATAAGAGCTTTTTTTATTTTATTTATTATAGTTTATATTCTAAATGGTTACTTTATATAATGCAAGTTTTTATTTATATTATTAACATTATCATTTTATCATAAATATACCTAGACTAAAAAAATCTATCCAACTCTTACAAGTTGGATAGATTTTCACCTATATTTTAAAGATCATCATATACAGATCCTCTAAAAGTAAACTTAACATAATTTAAATCTGATGTGGTATAGAAATTATAATGACTCCTATAATAAATCCAGCAGAATTCATTATAATATCATTTATATCAAAAGAACCCAATTTAAAAATATACTGAATACTTTCTATAATTAAGCAATATAGAATAAAATAACAATACAGCTTTATGTTTTTTATTCTTGATACATATTTAATATAAATTCCAATAGGAACATATGCAAAAACGTTACCAATTATCAATAATGTTGTATTACTAGATAATTTAAAATCTCTAATTATTTGTAGTGGATTAAAATTTAATCCTGAAACTCCACCCCCATACATTCCCTTAAAAAATGTCACACTTATAATACATATAATATACAAAACTGCTATTATGTTAATCTGACGCTTACTTACTTTTTTATTACTTATAGAAATAACTAAAAAGTATAATACTATACTCAAAAATATTCTTGCAATTAAATATACATATTCTGATAATGTAACTCTAATTAATATATCATCAAAAATATACATACATAAAAACAGAGATGCAATAAAACAAATTATAAATAATAGTAAATGTTTAAATACCTTCATAAAGTCACACCCTTAGCTTGTATTTTTTTACATTATATCATTTAATTTCATTTTTGTACATTATATAACTATTATGTGTTATTATGTGTAATTAGTGTTACTTCGCAAAAAGTAATTTTTGCGAAGTCGAAGATCATAACGGTTTTATGCCATTTGTAAGGCATGAAATTTTATAAAATTAAAGAATTTAGTTTAGTATTTCTAAATAAAAATAAGAAAAAGTAATATTTCGCGTACCCCTACGCGAAATATTACTTTTTTTAATCTAATTTATTTGCTATGTATTACATATTAAAATTTAGTTTTATAGTAACTTTTGTACTTTTCTTCATGATCAGCTTATTTCCTAGCTTAATTAAGGTAATATAATATTATATAGTATAAATTTATATTATATCTTTTAATGTCCCTTTATTTTTTAGTATGCAATTTTATAGTTTCTTCAATTAATTCTTTTCTTGATAGTTCTTTATTGGCAAACCTTTTTATTAATTTTCGCTCATCATCTGTAAGGATCATTCCCTCATGCTTAATATTACCTTCAACCATTCTCAAATTCTCATCAATATTTCTCATCTATTTCCCTCCTAATATCATACCAGGAATATTCCTGGTGTAACCTACAGTACTACGTACAATATAAAGAGCCATTTCATTTCGCACCTATCTATCTCTATCCCACTCTCTTTGTTTTGACCTAGTTTTATTTTTTGGTTTTACTAATTCTTCTAATATCTTTTTAGCTTGTCCTAAAAGATCATTCTCTTTAGCAACCGTATATAAAGCCTTATTTGTAATGCCTGACTTTTCTAATTCATTAGTTAATTTTTTATTAGATTTTCTTAACTTAACATTTTCATCATGAAATCTATTTATTGATTCTTCCTTCCTGGCATTAGAACTTTTTAATATCCTATTTTCTTTTTCCAGATCAGTAATTTTAGTTTTGTTTTTTAAACCTTCAATAGCAATTCCCTTTAACCTATTAAAATCTTCTTCCTTGATAGTTATATTTTGTCCTACAATACTTTTCTTAACTTGTATATTGTCAACATAGGATATATC
>JAQEYV010000022.1:4210-4552 GCA_027692445.1 Clostridiaceae bacterium OF42-15pH9A
TCATGAAATCTATTTATTGATTCTTCCTTCCTGGCATTAGAACTTTTTAATATCCTATTTTCTTTTTCCAGATCAGTAATTTTAGTTTTGTTTTTTAAACCTTCAATAGCAATTCCCTTTAACCTATTAAAATCTTCTTCCTTGATAGTTATATTTTGTCCTACAATACTTTTCTTAACTTGTATATTGTCAACATAGGATATATCACACTTATCATCTAATAAATTACTATATTTATTATCAATTTCTTTTATAGAACTATTTAATTGAGCCTTTTTAATATTCAGTATCTTTATATGCTCTTTAACTTGCCTTGCTTTATAATCAGCCGTTTTCTCATGT
>JAQEYV010000022.1:4562-4917 GCA_027692445.1 Clostridiaceae bacterium OF42-15pH9A
CTTTAACCTATTAAAATCTTCTTCCTTGATAGTTATATTTTGTCCTACAATACTTTTCTTAACTTGTATATTGTCAACATAGGATATATCACACTTATCATCTAATAAATTACTATATTTATTATCAATTTCTTTTATAGAACTATTTAATTGAGCCTTTTTAATATTCAGTATCTTTATATGCTCTTTAACTTGCCTTGCTTTATAATCAGCCGTTTTCTCATGTACTTTAAGATTTCCTATATCACCTCTATCTAGCTTGTACCCACAAGCGTTCATACGCTCGTTATAAACATCTTGTAGCTTAGTTAGATGTTTTCCTCCTTGAATATACTTTGCACGGCTTATTTTAAGC
>JAQEYV010000022.1:4927-5207 GCA_027692445.1 Clostridiaceae bacterium OF42-15pH9A
TTAACTTGCCTTGCTTTATAATCAGCCGTTTTCTCATGTACTTTAAGATTTCCTATATCACCTCTATCTAGCTTGTACCCACAAGCGTTCATACGCTCGTTATAAACATCTTGTAGCTTAGTTAGATGTTTTCCTCCTTGAATATACTTTGCACGGCTTATTTTAAGCGTATTTTGCTTTCTACGCTTATCGTAGGTATCTATTAAAGGTACGGCTACCACATGAAAATGTGGAGTTTTCTCGTCCATATGTACTACTGCATGAATTATATTCTCTTTCT
>JAQEYV010000023.1:0-3783 GCA_027692445.1 Clostridiaceae bacterium OF42-15pH9A
CCGATGGTACTGCATGGGAGACTGTGTGGGAGAGTAGGACGTTGCCAAGTAATATGCGCTATTAGCTCAGTTGGTAGAGCACCTGACTCTTAATCAGGGTGTCCCGGGTTCGAATCCCTGATGGCGCACCAAAAACCTTAGAATATTATTCTAAGGTTTTTTTGTATAATAAATTAATAAATAACGAATGAGAAGTGAGGGATGAACATGTCTTTTAAAAACAAGAAAGTGGCAATTGTTGGAACCGGATTAGTTGGGTCAAGTACAGCTTTTAGTCTCATAACTCAAGGTGTGTGTGATAATATTTTAATGATAGACATTAATGAAGAAAAAGCAAAAGGCGAGGTAATGGATCTACAACATTGTATAGAATACTTAAATAAGAATACAAAGATTGAAGTAGGTAGCTATGATATGTGTAGCGATGTTGATGTTGTAGTCATAACAGCAGGAGCACCTCCTAAAAAGGGGCAAACAAGATTAGATACATTAGAACTTTCAGCTAAGATAGTAGAATCTATAGTTAATCCTATAATGCAGAGTGGTTTTAAGGGAGACTTTGTTGTAGCATCAAACCCAGCAGATATAATAGCTTATTATGTTTACAGATTATCTGGACTAGATAAAAGTCATGTTATAGGAACTGGAACATCCGTAGATTCTGCAAGATTAAAAAACTTTATTGGAGATTTATTTAATGTAGATCCTAGAAGCGTTCAAGCATATTCAATGGGGGAACATGGAGATTCTCAAATGGTGCCTTGGTCTCATGTATATATAGGGGGAAAACCATTTTTAAAGGTAGTTGAAGATAATAAGCAAAGGTTTGGAGATATAGACTTAGATAAGCTAGTTTTAGATACTGCAAGAGCAGGATGGGAAGTATATAATAGAAAAGGCACTACTTATTACGGAATCGCAACGGCTATAGTAGCTATTATAAAGGCTATATTAAATGATGAGAATAAGATAATGCCTGTATCAGCGTTTTTAGATGGAGAATACAATCAGAAAGATATATATGCTGGGGTACCAGTTGTATTAAATAAATCAGGAATAAAAGAAATTGTAGAAATAGATATGACAGATAGAGAATATGATAAGTTTACTGATTCATGTAATGTAATAAGAGAATACATTTCTAAACTAAAATAATCATAAATAGACAAAGTATGGTAATAACTAGGGTTATTACTATACTATTTTTAAATTTTATATAAAAAGTTGTTGACTTACTTAACTAACACATATATAATTAGGACTTGTTGAGGCAAGAATTATTGCTTAAAAAGATCTGGTGATGATGGCATAGAGGAAACACTCCTTTCCATACCGAACAGGAAAGTTAAGCTCTATAGCGCCAATGGTACTGCATGGGAGACCGTGTGGGAGAGTAGGACGTTGCCAGGTAATATGATCTACTAGCTCAGTCGGTAGAGCACTTGACTTTTAATCAAGGTGTCCGGGGTTCGATTCCCCGGTAGGTCACCAAAGGGTCACTTCACGATGAAGTATTCTCTAATAAGAACTTGCTTAGCATTATATATAAAAAGGATTTTACATTTGTAAAATCCTTTTTTTTTATTAATTACTTTTTAAAGAGTGATAAAATATCATTTTTTGAGAAAATAAGAAACTTCTTTATACTAGCTAAATCTTCTTTAAAAGAAGTGTTATCTTCTTCAGTTAAGTACCCACTTACTACAATTGATATTATGAAGAACAATATACCAAGATTAATATAAATATCCTTTATATCTGCAATAAATAGATTGCTAATACCAATAAAGTCTAAACTTCCTCCATAGAAGATTTTATCTATTAAAGAACATAAAGATCCGCTAAATATAAATAGAAAACACATATCTCCGTAAAAATTATTATTCCCCTTAGAAAGATAGTATCTATATAATTCAAAAAATAGAAGGATAGCAATGAAGTTTACCAAAATAAGTAAAGGAAAGCTTATACCAGTACCAAATCTTGCATTCAACCAAGAGCCATCAGTATTAATAATTGGATTAAAGCTTAAAAAACCTTTAATTATATCTATATAGTCTTCAAAGAAGAAAAATTTTATTACTAATTTAATTCCTTGATCTATTACCATCAATATAGAAAAGATAATGATTAGTGTTTTACTTTTAAATCCTTCGGGGTATTTTTCGCTAAGTTTATGGAAATAGAAACCTACTAAAGCAAATAGAATAATAAGAGCTATATTCCCTAATATGGTAGGTAAATCTGTTACTCTACCAGTTAATATTTCAAATAAGAAGTATACACTCCACATTAATGGAAGAATACTAATAGTAAGATTTTTTAAGTTTCTCATTTAGACCTCCAAGTTTTTAAGTATTCAAGTATATTTAAAGTTTAACATAAGGAGTTAGAAAATTCACTATAAATGGTTTTTAAGGTATAATTGAATTGGAGTATAAAAGAAAATTACGAAAGAGGGAATGAGAATGTTAACAATTTTTGCAGTTTCAGATTCAATTGGCGAAACAGCTAATCAAGTAGCTGTAGCAGCTGCAAGTCAATTTGGAAAAGAGGTAGAGGTAAGAAGGATTCCATATGTAAAAACATTAGAGGACGTAGAGGATGTTATTAGTTCAGTTTCAGAATGTGAAAAGGCAATGATAATATCTACAGTAATTACTGTTAATGTAAGAGAATACTTAACAGAGAAAGCTATTGCAAAAAATATATTTGTAATTAATGTATTAGGTCCTATAATAAATGTGGCATCTACTTTGTTAAATGAAGTTCCAAATTATAATCCTGGTGCTATGTGGAATACTGACGAAGAATACTTTAAGAGAATAGAAGCTATGGAATTTGCTATGCAATATGATGATAGTAAGGATTATAGAGGCCTAAAGAATGCGGATGTAGTTCTTGTAGGGTTATCTAGAACATCAAAAACACCTTTATGTATGTATTTAGCTAACAAGGGATTAAAAGCTATTAATATTCCATTAGTACCTGAGGTCGGCGTACCAGATGAATTATTTGAAATAGACAAAAAGAAAATATTTGGTCTTACTATAAATCCACTACAGCTAATAGAGATAAGAAAACGAAGACTAGATAAGTTTCATAGAATTTCCGCTGATATTGAATATGCAGGAGATGCAAGAGTATTAGAAGAATTTGATTTTGCAGATAGAATAATTAAGAGGATAGGATGTAAAACAATAGATGTAACACAAAGAGCAATAGAGGATACTGCACTTATAATATTAGAATCATTAGGGCGCAAAAATAATAACTAATATACGATGAGAAAAAAGATGCATTAATGCATCTTTTTTATTTTTTAGGACATTAATATTATTGAAGAATCTAAGAATAGCTTGCACTTATACTTAAAAAGCATTATCTTATCATCATTGCAAAATGAGCAAAGGATAATAAAGTTGATGGATTAGTAGCAGTCTTAGAAAGTTCTATAGATTGATATCACTATAATTTGCCAATTGGTTGTATATTATGAGGATTATCAGGTTTATATAGTAAACTAGACCAAGTGTATCTATATATGTAGAATTTTAAATTATTGAGAATTAAGCAGAAAATGAGAAATATATTAGTATAATAGCAGTAAAGTGATAATAAGGATAAAATGAATATGATAATATAAAACACGTCGCTGATGTGAAATATGTAAACAACAAAAAAATGAAAAAAGTTGTTGACAAGATTTCGACAAGGTGATAAGATAAGAAAGTCGCTTGAGTGCGACACACAAATTGGTCTTTGAAAATTGAACAGAATATA
>JAQEYV010000024.1:0-1703 GCA_027692445.1 Clostridiaceae bacterium OF42-15pH9A
AATAAAGATGAATTAATCCAAATTTCTAAACAAATTAGAAAAGACATAGTAGAAATGTTAACAGAATCAGCATCAGGTCATCCAGGTGGTTCGCTTTCAGCAGCAGACATAGTTACTACACTATTTTTTAATGAGCTAAATATTAATCCTGAAAATCCAAAGGATGAAAATAGGGATAGATTTGTTTTATCAAAAGGTCATGCAGCTCCAGTACTATATAGTGCATTAGCAAGAAGAGGATTCTTCGACCCTAAAGAATTAATGACATTAAGAAAGATTGGTTCAGATTTGCAAGGGCATCCTAACATGAATGATCTACCAGGAATAGATATGTCAACTGGTTCATTAGGTCAAGGTATTTCAGCAGCAGTAGGAATGGCTTTAGCAGGTAAGGTAGATAAAAAAGACTATAGAGTATATGCGTTACTTGGAGATGGGGAATTAGAAGAAGGTCAAGTTTGGGAAGCTAGTATGTGTGCTGCTCATTATAACTTAGACAATTTAACTATATTTATAGATTTTAATGGATTACAAATAGATGGAGATATAACTAAGGTTATGAGTCCTTGTCCAATAGATAAGAAGTTTGAAGCTTTTGGTTGGAACGTATTAGTTATAGATGGACATAACTACGATGAAATTTTAGGTGCTATAGAAAAAGCAAAGAACCATAAAGGTGAGCCAACAGCAATAATTTGTAACACAGTTAAAGGAAAAGGAGTTTCATTTATGGAAAATGAGGCTTCATGGCATGGAACAGCTCCAAGCAAGGAACAATGTGAAGTAGCAGTTAAGGAATTAGGAGGAGAAATATAATGAGTAAGAAGATTGCAACTAGAGAAGCTTATGGTAAAGCATTAGCAGCATTAGCTAATACAAATGAGAACGTAGTAGTATTAGATGCAGACCTTTCAAAGTCAACAAAGACTGCAGATTTTAAGGCAGTAGCTCCTGAAAGATTCTTTAACATGGGAATAGCAGAAGGAAACATGATGGGAGTTGCAGCAGGACTTTCAACTTGTGGTAAAGTACCTTTTGTAAGTACTTTTGCAATGTTTGCAGCAGGAAGAGCTTTTGAACAAATAAGAAACTCAATATGTTACCCTAAATTAAATGTAAAGGTATGTGCAACTCATGCTGGTTTAACAGTTGGAGAAGATGGAGCATCTCACCAAGCTATTGAAGATATATCTTTAATGAGAAGTGTGCCTAATATGGTAGTTATAAATCCAGCAGATGATATAGAAACAGAAGCTGCAATAAAGGCAGTTGCAGAAATGGAAGGGCCTTGCTATGTAAGACTTGGTAGAATGGCAGTTTCAAGAGTTAATGATGAAGCAAACTATAACTTTGTAATAGGTAAGGGAATAACTTTAGCCGAAGGAAATGATGTAGCAATAATAGCAACAGGAATAATGGTTGAAGCTGCATTAGAGGCAAAGGAAGAATTAGCTAAAGAAGGAATAAATGCAAGGGTTATTAACATACATACTATTAAACCAATAGATGAAGAATTAATAATAAAAGCTGCAAAGGAAACTGGGGTTATAGTAACAGCTGAAGAGCATAGTATAATAGGTGGTCTAGGATCAGCAGTGGCAGAAGTTGTTTCAGAAAATTGTCCAGTACCTGTTTTAAGAGTTGGTGTTAAGGATACATTTGGTGAAAGTGGAAAGCCAAATGAATTATTAGAAAAGTACGGA
>JAQEYV010000025.1:0-1186 GCA_027692445.1 Clostridiaceae bacterium OF42-15pH9A
ATGCTAGTAACAACACCTGAACCTACAGTTCTTCCACCTTCTCTGATCGCGAATCTTAAACCTTCGTCCATTGCTACTTGAGTTATTAATTCAACGTTCATATCGATGTGGTCTCCAGGCATAACCATTTCCATACCATCTGGTAATTTGATTGATCCTGTAACGTCTGTTGTTCTGAAGTAGAATTGTGGTCTGTATCCATCAAAGAATGGAGTATGTCTTCCACCTTCTTCTTTCTTAAGTACGTATACTTGACCTACGAACTTGCTGTGTGGATGTACTGATCCTGTCTTAGCTAATACTTGACCTCTTTCGATGTCTGTTCTTTGAACACCTCTTAATAATGCTCCGATGTTATCTCCAGCTTGCGCTTCGTCTAGTAACTTTCTGAACATTTCAATTCCTGTTACTACAGTCTTCATCTTTTCTTCTTTTAATCCTACTACTTCAACTTCGTCTCCAACATGTAGGATACCTCTTTCAACTCTTCCTGTTGCAACTGTTCCTCTACCAGTGATTGTGAATACATCTTCTACTGGCATTAAGAATGGCTTATCTGTTGCTCTTTCTGGAGTTGGAATGTAGCTATCTACAGCTTCCATTAATTCCATTATGCACTTAGTAGCTTCTTCATCTGTTGGGTTTTCTAATGCTTTTAATGCTGAACCAGTTATTACTGGAATATCATCTCCTGGGAAGTTGTATTCGCTTAATAATTCTCTAACTTCCATTTCTACTAATTCAAGTAATTCTGGATCGTCTACCATATCTGCTTTGTTTAAGAATACTACGATATAGTCAACACCAACTCTTGATGCTAGTAGTATATGTTCTCTTGTTTGAGGCATTGGACCATCTGCTGCTGAACATACTAAGATAGCTCCATCCATTTGTGCAGCTCCTGTAATCATGTTCTTAACGTAGTCAGCGTGTCCTGGACAGTCAACGTGTGCATAGTGTCTGTTATCTGTTTGATATTCAACGTGTGCAGTGTTGATTGTGATTCCTCTTTCTTTTTCTTCTGGTGCCTTATCGATTTCTGCGTAATCGAATGCTTCAGCGAATCCTCTGTTTGCTAATACTGTTGTGATTGCTGCTGTAAGTGTTGTCTTACCGTGGTCTACGTGACCGATTGTTCCAATATTTACGTGGGGTTTATTTCTCTCGAATTTTTCCTTTGCCATTG
>JAQEYV010000026.1:0-1099 GCA_027692445.1 Clostridiaceae bacterium OF42-15pH9A
CCCGCAACATCCACCTTGGCAAGGTGGCGCTCTACCATTGAGCCACTTCCGCAACTTTTTCTATTTGGTCGGGGTGACAGGGATCGAACCTGCGACCTCATGGTCCCAAACCACGCGCGCTCCCATCTGCGCCACACCCCGATATGGTGCGTCTTAAGAGATTCGAACTCCTGGCCCACGCCTTAGAAGGGCGTTGCTCTATCCAGCTGAGCTAAAGACGCATGTTTTTAATGGAGCGGGTAGTGGGAATCGAACCCACCTTTCCAGCTTGGAAGGCTGGAGTATTACCGATATACGATACCCGCATATTATGGAGCAGGTAGTGGGAATCGAACCCACCTTTCCAGCTTGGAAGGCTGGAGTATTACCGATATACGATACCTGCATATTATGGAGCGGGTAGTGGGAATCGAACCCACCTTTCCAGCTTGGAAGGCTGGAGTATTACCGATATACGATACCCGCACATTATGGAGCGGGTGACGGGACTCGAACCCGCAACATCCACCTTGGCAAGGTGGCGCTCTACCATTGAGCCACTTCCGCAACTGGTGCAGATGAAGGGAGTCGAACCCCCACGCCAAAGGCGCTAGATCCTAAGTCTAGTGCGTCTGCCAATTCCGCCACATCTGCATTTTGGTGGCTTACCGGGGAATCGAACCCCGGACACCTTGATTAAAAGTCAAGTGCTCTACCGACTGAGCTAGTAAACCACATGGCAGGGATAGCAGGATTTGAACCTACGAATGCCACAGTCAAAGTGTGGTGCCTTACCGCTTGGCGATATCCCTACGTATGGGGTGAACGATGGGACTCGAACCCACGACAACCAGTGCCACAAACTGGCGCTCTACCAACTGAACTACATTCACCACAAAATGGTGCGCCATCAGGGATTCGAACCCGGGACACCCTGATTAAGAGTCAGGTGCTCTACCAACTGAGCTAATAGCGCATAAATGGTGCGTCTTAAGAGATTCGAACTCCTGGCCCACGCCTTAGAAGGGCGTTGCTCTATCCAGCTGAGCTAAAGACGCATATTTTTAATGGAGCGGGTAGTGGGAATCGAACCCACCTTTCCAGCTTGGAAGGCTGGAGT
>JAQEYV010000027.1:0-1009 GCA_027692445.1 Clostridiaceae bacterium OF42-15pH9A
TTAGGATCTAGCGCCTTTGGCGTGGGGGTTCGACTCCCTTCATCTGCACCATATGCGGAAGTGGCTCAATGGTAGAGCGCCACCTTGCCAAGGTGGATGTTGCGGGTTCGAGTCCCGTCTTCCGCTCCATAACATGCGGGTATCGTATATCGGTAATACTCCAGCCTTCCAAGCTGGAAAGGTGGGTTCGATTCCCACTACCCGCTCCATTATATGCAGGTATCGTATATCGGTAATACTCCAGCCTTCCAAGCTGGAAAGGTGGGTTCGATTCCCACTACCTGCTCCATAATATGCAGGTATCGTATATCGGTAATACTCCAGCCTTCCAAGCTGGAAAGGTGGGTTCGATTCCCACTACCCGCTCCATAATATGCGGGTATCGTATATCGGTAATACTCCAGCCTTCCAAGCTGGAAAGGTGGGTTCGATTCCCACTACCCGCTCCATTAAAAACATGCGTCTTTAGCTCAGCTGGATAGAGCAACGCCCTTCTAAGGCGTGGGCCAGGAGTTCGAATCTCTTAAGACGCACCATATCGGGGTGTGGCGCAGATGGGAGCGCGCGTGGTTTGGGACCATGAGGTCGCAGGTTCGATCCCTGTCACCCCGACCAAATAGAAAAAGTTGCGGAAGTGGCTCAATGGTAGAGCGCCACCTTGCCAAGGTGGATGTTGCGGGTTCGAGTCCCGTCTTCCGCTCCATAATGTGCGGGTATCGTATATCGGTAATACTCCAGCCTTCCAAGCTGGAAAGGTGGGTTCGATTCCCACTACCCGCTCCATTAAAAATATGCGTCTTTAGCTCAGCTGGATAGAGCAACGCCCTTCTAAGGCGTGGGCCAGGAGTTCGAATCTCTTAAGACGCACCATTTATGCGCTATTAGCTCAGTTGGTAGAGCACCTGACTCTTAATCAGGGTGTCCCGGGTTCGAATCCCTGATGGCGCACCATTTTGTGGTGAATGTAGTTCAGTTGGTAGAGCGCCAGTTTGTGGCACTGGTTGTCGTG
>JAQEYV010000028.1:0-938 GCA_027692445.1 Clostridiaceae bacterium OF42-15pH9A
TCATGAAATCTATTTATTGATTCTTCCTTCCTGGCATTAGAACTTTTTAATATTCTATTTTCTTTTTCCAGATCAGTAATTTTAGTTTTGTTTTTTAAACCTTCAATCGCGATTCCTTTTAATCTATTAAAATCTTCTTCCTTGATAGTTATATTTTGTCCTACAATACTTTTCTTAGCTTGTATATTATCAACATAGTATATATCACACTTATCATCTAATAAATTACTATATTTATTATCAATTTCTTTTATAGAACTATTTAATTGAGCCTTTTTAATATTCAGTATCTTTATATGCTCTTTAACTTGCCTTGCTTTATAATCAGCCGTTTTCTCATGCACTTTAAGATTTCCTATATCACCTCTATCTAGCTTGTACCCACAAGCGTTCATACGCTCGTTATAAACATCTTGTAGCTTAGTTAGATGTTTTCCACCTTGAATATACTTTGCACGGCTTATTTTAAGCATATTTTGTTTTCTACGCTTATCGTAGGTATCAATTAAAGGTACGGCTACCACATGAAGATGTGGAGTTTTCTCGTCCATATGTACTACTGCATGAATTATATTCTCTTTCTTTATTCCAATATCCTTAGTTACAAAATTTAATGATTCCTGGGCCCACTGTCTAATTTGATCCTTATTCATGTTCTCAAAGAACTTCTCATCTGAAGTAAACAACATTTCACAAGCCACATCGCTAGATGAATCATCAAGGCTTTTATCAAAGCTCTTAACACGATCGGCTCTCATAGTTTTCATTCTTTCATCATGTTGTCTTCTCATTTCCTTAGTAATTTCATTAAATTTCTTGTTGTAAGTACTATTACATTCAACCAATATAATATTATCCTTGCTTTTATCCTTATCAATATCAGGGTTAGTATTGCTGATTCTATCCTTGTTATGCTTACATAGTCCTTTTAAAGAACT
>JAQEYV010000003.1:0-255343 GCA_027692445.1 Clostridiaceae bacterium OF42-15pH9A
GGAAAGCCTATATTCTCTAAAGATGTTTAACTTATACTATGTAGAAAGTACGACATAAGCGTTCTTTGAAAATTGAATAGTGCGGTATTTACAAAATGCTATAAGAGTATTAAATTAAAGATAGATAAATTAGAATTTGAGAGGGGGATAAGCGTTGAAGCAAACAAGCCTATTTTCTGTAAAAGCTTATGATGGATATATGCTTGATGTAAAAATAGACTATCCATTAAATACTGAAAGTATTATTGTTTTTTGCCATGGAAGTGGTCCTAATACTTATGACAATCATAGGGAGATTGATGGAAAACATTTCGACTATTTTGATTTATTTACAGATGAATTTTGTAAACGTAATATAGCATTTTGTCGTTGGAACACAAGAGGTTGTAGTATATCAGATGTTCCACCAGAGTTTGTTTCTATAAATGAAAAAGAGTTTGAAACCTATTGTCCGTCCACGTCTATTCAAGATATTCTGACTATAAAGAGCTTTGTTAAGACACTCCCGCAATTTAAACATTCTAAAATTTTGTTTATGGGAATTAGCGAGGGGGCTACTCTTATTACTTACGCCATGACACATTGTGAAGATATTGCAGGACTGTTGCTATTAGGATTTTCTTATGAGAATATGAAAGATACTCTTGATTGGCAATTAAGCGGTGGAAGTTCTATGGTAAATATGTGCAAATACTTTGGTTGTTCAGAAAAAGGATTTATTGAGAAAGAGGATTTTATTTCTGACAAACATAATATCCGTTCTTCTATTTTTCCTGATATAGAGTTTGAGGATTTAGATATAGATGGGGACGGAAAAATAACACAAAACGACTTTGCACTACAACTATCAGAATACAAAGCTAAAGTATTTCAAGCCATAGAGGATAATAATGATGAATGGCTAAGAGAAAATTATTCTGTTCACATTACCTCAAAATGGTGTAAGGAACATTTTGATTTACCAGATATATCAAGTGTAATGTGTTCACTTGCTGTGCCAATATATATTTTTCAAGGTGAAGATGACGCAAACATTCCTATATCTGATATTGATAAAATCAGAGCTGATTTTGACAACGCTGGCAAGAAAAACTTGCATATATTTACGTTTCCAAAGCATGACCATGATTTAAATTATTTGCAGTATATTTTCAAAGGGACAATATCGGATGGATTATTATGTGTCTTTAATATAGCACAAACATTGTGATAAATTTCAGTTTGTTGATTAGCTTATTGAAGAGATAAAGAGAAGAAAACTAAAAATATGATATAAATACTGTATTATTCAAAAATGAATTTACAGTATTTTTTATGTCTCAATTATAAGAAAGTACAAGCTATGTAAATATTACGAACTAAGAGGATATTTGAAAATTGAATGTTAGAGTATTAGAGAAATATGCTATAATTAAATCTACATTATTATGTAATTCAGTATTAGAAGAATATTATATGCCTATAAAAATAAATATATTTATTATATAGGTATTCTTAATAAAAATTTTAACTCGTATTTCACTTATAATAGTAAGTGATGTATGTACATAGGAGGATTCGTTAAATGATAAAAATAGAAAATTTAAATAATATTACAAATAAAGATATAGATGAAATATTAGATACATGGGAATCATCGGTAAGAGCAACACATAACTTTTTAAGTGAAGATGATATAACATCAATAAAGCCTCACGTTATAGAAGGGGCTAAATATGTTAGTAAACTTTTATGCGTAAGAGATGAAAATGATATGATAAAAGCTTTTATGGGAGTACATGATTTTAAAATTGAAATGTTATTTATAAGTAATGAAAGTAGAGGAAAAGGAATTGGCAAAAAACTTGTGGAACATGCAATAGAAGATTTAAATGTAAATTATGTTGATGTAAATGAACAAAATCCACAAGCAGTAGGCTTTTATGAACATATGGGATTTCAAGTTTTTAAAAAATCTAAGTTTGATGAACAAGGTAATCCATTCCCCATATTGCATATGAAATTAAAATAATAATACAAATTATAATATTAATAAAAAAGTAAAAATGAGGTAAAATAGTGAGATTTGGGATAATTGGTCCATCAGAGGATGAGATTATACCTTTTATTGAGCAAATAGAAAATAAAAAGGTAGAGTCAATTGCAATGCTTAAATTTTATAGTGGGAAATTTAATAATATTGATGTTGTGGCATTGTATTGTGGAGTTTGTAAAGTTAATGCTGCAATTGCTACACAGATATTAATTGATAAATTTAATGTAACTAATATCATTGTGACAGGAGTGGCAGGAGGAATTGATAATAGATTAAGTATTGGTGATACAGTCATTTCAACAGAGGTAGTGTATCATGATGTTGATGATGGAATATTAACAGAATATCATCCATGGATGGACAGTATTTATTTTAAGTGTGATAGTAACATTTTAACCTTAAGTAGAAAAGTATTATTAGAAAATACATTTCCTCAAAAAATATATTTTGGGAAAATTGCAACTGGTGAATCATTTATAAGTGAAAATGGAAGAAAAGAAATAATTGAAAAGTACAATCCGCTTTGTGTAGATATGGAAACAGCAAGTGTTGCCCATGTATGCTATGTAAATGATATTCCGTTTGTAGCAATAAGGTCTATAACAGATACAGAAAGTGAATGTGGGATAGAGAATTTTGAAATTAATTGTGAAGCAGTCGCAAAGAATTCCATCAATATTCTTAAAAAGGTTTTAATGAGTATTTGAGATAAAAAGCAATTGTGTATAGAATAATTTTAATATATCACAAAGTTAATATTAAATATTAGAGTGCTAAAAATACTGTATTATTCAAAAAAGAATATTCGCTATGTTTTTTGTTAAATTAAAATTTAGGAGGAGAAGAATATGAATAATCAGAATACGCCAGTATTAGAAACTCAACGATTGATATTAAGAAAATTTACTGAGAATGATATAAAAGCTTTGTTTGATATTTATAAAGATGAGGAAGTAAATTTATATCTTCCCTGGTTTCCTCTTAAATCATTGAAAGAAACAGAAATATTTTTTAATGAGAAATATATTAAAGAATATAAAAAGGATAGGGCATATAGATATGCTATTTGTTTAAAAACAGATAATTTACCTATTGGTTATGTTAACGTAAGCATGGATAATAGTCATGATTTGGGATATGGATTAAGGAAAGAATTCTGGCATAATGGAATTGTAACAGAAGCATGTAAAGCTGTTATAGGACAGTTAAAAAAAGATGGATTTTTATATGTTACAGCCACACATGATGTCAAAAACATTCGTAGTGGTGGAGTTATGAAACAATTAGGTATGAGCTATAAATATTCTTATGAAGAACAATGGCAACCTAAAGACATATTAGTAACATTTAGAATGTATCAATTAAATTTTGATGGACAAGATGACAGAGTATATAAAAAATATTGGGATAACTATGAAGTTCATTTTATAGAAAAGGACGTTTAAATTACAGTTTATAAAACAGGTTAATTAGCAAGTTTTAAAGGAGATCTACTTATGAAACAGAGGATTGCCCATTGCATAAATGTATTAGGAAGGTTTTGTGGAAAGAGAGATATAGCATACTTAACCACAGAAGAATTAGAAAGAAAATATAATTTTTCTAAAGTAGATGTAATGGTTCTATTTGGTGGAAGTATTATATATGGCGGTGATGTATTAGCAAGTGCAATAAAGAACAATATTGCAAAGAAATATATAATCGTAGGTGGAGTAGGTCATACAACAGAAACGTTACGTATGAAAATAAATAAAGAATTTCCGGGTATTAGAACGAATGGACTATCTGAAGCAGAAATATTTGCTAAATACTTAAAATATAAACATGAATTAGAAGTAGATTATTTAGAGTGCAATTCTACAAATTGTGGCAACAACATAACATTTCTTCTAGAGCTATTAAAAGAAAATAATATTTCTTTTAATAGTATATTATTAGCTCAAGATGCAACTATGCAACATCGTATGGAAGCAGGACTTCGCAAGTATATTAATGATAATATTACAATTATTAATTACGCAGTTTACTCAGCAAAAGTTATTGTTAAAAACTCAAAACTTGCTTTTGAAGATGAAATTTTGGGGATGTGGGACATGGATAGATATATAACTCTTTTAATGGGGGAGATTCCAAGGTTAGCAGATAATGAAGATGGATATGGTCCTAGGGGTAAAGGTTTCATTGCTCATGTTGATATACCAAATGAAGTTGAAGAGGCATTTTTAGAGTTAAAGGAAGTATATTCAGGTATGGTTAGAGAAGCAAATCCATTATATGCATCGGTGAATTAAATCATGTTAAGAATACGGGCAAATATGATAAGTATAGTTGGTGGAGTTTGTCTTTGTCAAACATTATAATAAAAATATAAACTGACAAGGAGGAAAAATGATGAATCTAGGAAACAGTTTGTTTCATGCAAGAAAAAAATGTGGGCTTTCTCAAGAGGATGTAGCAGAGAAACTGGGGGTAAGCAGGCAGACCATTTCAAAATGGGAAACAGATGAAACGATTCCTGACATTTATCAATCGAAAAAAATGGCTGTGCTGTACAATATGTCCTTGGATGAACTGATTGATTTTGACATTGACATAAATGAGATTCAGGAGATTATTGATAAAACCAGTGAAGAAGTAGAAGAAAAAATTGACTGGACAAGTGCATGGGGGAAAAAGTACCCTATTCTTTTAAGATACCAAAGTGAAGTTAATCATCCAAACTATGCCCGTAGATTGTGTATAATGTTGGATGAATTAAAGCAGGAATATCAATACAGTGAATTAGACAGCTTACTGGTTTTAAAGGATATTTTATACAATGTATGGAAAATGAGAAAAGATAAATCAAAAAGATAAATTCCAATTTGTAGAGTATATTTAGTGAACAATATTAATATTAAGAAGATAAAATTAAATATTAAATTGCCCCAAATACCGTATTATTCAAAAAAGAATATGCGGTATTTTTTTATGTCTCAATACTAAGAAAGTACAAGCTATGTAGAAAGTGCGAAGTAAATGATTTTTGAAAATTGGATAATGTGATATTTGTAAAATATGCTATAATTAACCTATTATAATATGAGTAAGTTGTTTATTAAGTTATTCGATAAATTAGAGTTGGTAAAGGAGATTGATTATGGGGTTATTTGATAAAATGAGAAAGAATAAAATAGTATTGCCAGAAGATAGAAGAAAAAAGAATAATGAATATATAAAACAAATGGGAATTGCTTGTTTTGAGAATTTACCAACTGTGGAACCAAGTTCTTCTGTAAGATTAAAAGATATAGATACTATTTGTAAAAGAGCAATTGCTTGTTTATTATCAATTCAACTTGCTTGTGATATAGCAGAACATAATGATTATAATGAGTCGAAAGAGTTATTTTTAACATTATTAAAAAAATATAATGTTGAAAATGAATTATTAGAAAAAGAAAAAAGATTATTTGATAACAACTATAGTGAACAAGATGTAGTAGATGTTAGTTGGACTTACGAATCTTATTGGAGTTTAATTTGGGCCTTAGGATTAATTGATGATATTAAAAAGTCAAATGATATTTGTGACTGTAAAAAAGCGATTATCATTGTTGGAGATTGTGATACTTATGAAGAATTCAAAAATAAATGTAAAATGAGAAATGTGGAAGATATTTTAGATATGTTGGATTTATACTATCGTTATCATTGGGCTTGTGTTGAAAAAAGTATAAGACCAGACACAAATATTGGAGAACTTAATCCTGGAGTTGTTATGGAAAGAAGAAAAGGTCTTGAGTGGCTTATTAAAGAAGTAGACGATTGGAATGATATTTCACTTGATACATAAATACAATAAATTCTAGTCTCTTTTTTGATTAATTTCTTGAAAGTATAAGTAAAAAACTAAAAATATTATTAAAATACTGTATTATTCAAAAGAATATGCAGTATTTTTTGTATTTTGAATATTACCTACTACGAGGTGGGCTTTAAAGAGCTTTTAGCAGTGAATAGAAAAATTAATATGAATTCTAAAATTATATAATGCTATATAATCTATTTATATAGCATTATATAGAATCCGTTATAGGTTTTATCATGTACTTTAAAACCATAATTTTCATAAAAGTAGGTGTTATATTTAGGACAATACAGTACTATAGGAATATTAGTTTCATTATGGAAGTTAATAAATTTTTCTATAGTTGTCACCAATATTTTAGGGTCATTTTTATATGGGACTAAGTATAGCAATTCTACATAATAGTTATTGCATTGATAATTAGACGTAATATTCATTTTTGAGGAAAGAGATATTTCTATGAAAAGAGAGAAATCTTTTTTTAGTAGCTGGATATTTAACAAATTATGTGAAATTTTAATTATGTAAAAGTCAGATAATGATAGTATAAAGTTTATGAATTTGTCATTTGGATTAGTTATTGGGAAGGAAGATAATTTTTTTAATGTATCTATATTATTCAAATCAGTATTAAAATAACTTCTAATAGCAATAAGTTTTTTTTCTATATCTAATGTGTTTAAATAGTTTAAATGTGAAAAAAGGTTTTTAAATTCAGTATCCATAATTAAACTCCTTTAACATTTATATTATTAATAGAGAATTTTAGAGAATTGAATTATATATTTAATTATATCAAAATTAAATATATAATATAAGCTATTTTCTTAATTGAATAAAGTTGAAAGATAAAAAAAGTATCCCTAAGACATTTTTAGATTGGAAGTATATGTATGGAAAAGGTTGAAGTGAAATATAATTATAATTTATACTTTTATCAAGAATACAACTCACAATGGGAGTTAATTTTGAGGACAATATAAATTTTAATATAAGCCTATAAAAAGGAGGCATTTATTTATGGTTAAGTTATGGAATAAATAGGGTATATGGAAGTTGATTTTCTATATACTTTAACGTAATTAAAAGAATATAGAAATGGAGAATTAATATGGATATAAAATATAAAGAAAATAGTACGTTTAAATTGGAACAGTTAGTAGAGTTATATGAAAATGTTGGATGGATAAGCTATTCAAACAAACCTAGTGAACTTAATGAAGCAATTAAAAATTCACTATTTAATATAGGTGCATTTGATGGTGAGGAACTTGTTGGATTAATTAGAGTTGTTGGAGATAATATTTCTATTATTTATATACAAGATATTCTGGTTAAAGATAAATATCAGGGGTTAGGAATTGGAACTAATTTATTACAATTAGTTCTAAATAGATACAATAACGTTAGACAAATTGTATTGATGACAGATAATACTGAAAAGACAAAGCTATTTTACAAAAGAAATGGTATGGTACCATTTGAAAAATTTAATGTGGTTGGATTTATCAAATATAATTTATAAATAACAATAAAAGAATATTAAGAGTATTTTTGTTTTAATAATTATATGAATAACAGTTAAATTCCAATTTGAAGAATAGGCTTTAAATTATTACAAAGATAAAATTAAATATTAAATTGCCCCAAATGCCGTATTATTCAAAAGGAATATGCGGTATTTTTTTATGTCTCAATACTAAGAAAGTACAAGCTATGTAGAAAGTGTGACATAAATGTTCTTTTAAAGTTGAATAATACAGTATTTGAAAAATATGTTATAATAGGATTAAGTTTTAGATAGATAAATTAGAATTTGTCAAGTGGGAAAGTAGGAATTAACTATGGATATATATAATGCAGGAAGCAGGGTAATGAACACTTACATTTATCGTACGGTAAATGGATATATTATGATTGACACAGGATATGAACACAGTATGAAAAACGTAGAGAAAAGAGCAAATAAGCAAGGTATAGCATTTTCTGAAATTAAATATATCTTTTTAACCCATGCTCACGATGACCATGCAGGTTTCTTAAAGGAATTACTATCGAAATACCCCGATATAAAGGTTATCATAAGTCATCTTGCTATGCCCACACTATTAAGAGGACAGAATTCATTTGTTGGTGGTTGTAGCAGTTTGATTGCATTGATATTTTGTAAGTTCATGGGGATTGTCGGTCATGGTAATCATCTATTCCCTGCAATCGACAAAAAATATATTGATAGGTTTATAGAAATAACTCCTCAAAATTTAATTGAATTGGAGAACATATTACAAGGAAAGATTTTATTTACACCAGGACATACTTGTGATTCCATTTCTCTTAAATTAGGTGATATTATTTTTTGCGGAGATGCTACAATGAATGGTATACCGAGTTTAAAAAAAATTACGATATGGATTGAGGATAAAAATGCTTTTCAAAATTCATGAAATATACTGATTGACGAAAAAGCAGACTGGATTTATCCTGCACATGGAAAACCATTTAGACCAGATAATTTGAAAAAAAATATAAATCACATTTGCAAAGTTAAACTTCACAAATTAAAATGATTTTTGTAAATTTCAGTTTGTTGATTTGCTTATTGAAAAGATAAAGATAAGAAAACTAAAAATATGATAAAAATACTGTATTATTCAAAAATGAATTTACAGTATTTTTTTTGTTGCAATTCTAAGAAAGGCTTTAGTAATCTGATAAAAGAAGAGGCTTACATTAGCAAGCCTCTTACTTCTGCTATCTCCAATAATTTCACACCAAAACTTATTTTAAAGTTTTAGCAAATTTATATGTTCTATCTAGAATATCTTCTGTTCCAAGCCATATATCTTTGTACTTCTTACTTTAAGAAGTAAGAGAGTATTGATAGCATTTGGCTAATGCCAAGTTAGAAAATCAATTGCTGATATAGTTGATGGAGTAAATATTATTTTTAGGGTTAGTGATAATTAAGTTGTTGTTTTATCTCCAAGGGATTGAACGCCAAATTTCCAAATTGTTTTTCTAGAAATTTTATCTGCATAAATATATATTTAATTATTGTTTTTAATATATAAATATAAAAATATAAAAATATAAAAATATATAGTAAAAATGCAGGCTTGCAGGACTTGGGGTAAGAATATTGTTTCTGATTATAAGAACTGTAATTTGAAATAATTTGTGAGAAGATTGATAGATCAACTGATGATTATATTGAAGAAAATCTTAAGTTTTATTAGGAATAAGTAGGAGCTGTGGGAGAGTGCTGATATGCTGGGTAGATTAATGCAATTAAGGTATATTGACAAAATTTACATAATATTAATATATATAGTAAAATATAAATTGTGATTATATTCCTAATTGGGGGATAGTATGAAGAAAAATTTTAAGTATGGAGCAATAATTTTAGGTACGATTCTTTTATTATTTGGAACATCTACTTTTATAGTTTTATCAGGTATGACAGAGACTGTTAATGCTGTATTAGCTGTGGTTTTTGTTTTTATGCCTTTAAGCATTTATTCATTTTATAAGAAAAAGAAGTTAAGGGGATGTTATGTTATTGGATTAACCATTCTTCTAATACTTGTAATTGATACATTTACTAAGGTAAATATTAAAGCCTATGGTGATGAAGGTGCAGCAATGTCATTAGAAGAAAGGTTAAATATTATAATGACAGAAGCTGAGTTAAGCAACCAGGAGAAAAAAGTAAGGAGTTATAATAACGAAAAACAATATGAAATTAGTAAATTATCATCTTATGAAATAGTAGAGAAAAAAGGAAATAAAATATACCATTATGATGATAATAAGGAAAATATAAAAACCATGGAGCTTGTAGAGGAAATCTTAAGTGAGAATTCTCATAAAATAGAAGAAATATTTAATTGTACTACTCCTAGTGAAATAAATATTGTAATTAGGTATGATAGTAGCTCAGACAGTGTGTCAGAGGTTAATGGTGCAAATATACTTGTAATTAAGCCATTTAATGAAAATTTATATGATAAAAAGTATTTTACAAATGTAATACTACATGAATATGCTCACGTAATTACTATGGAAAAGCTGGCTCAGTTTGGTGGACTTGGATTTGGAGATATGCCATCTTGGTTTGCAGAGGGATTAGGTACTTGGGTAGCTGTAAATGTGGGCACTGAGAAAATTGATGAAGAAGGGCTGTATAAAGTTGATTTAACTTCGGAAGTTTATGGCACTACAAAATTACAAATTAGTAATTACTATGGTTCTTGCTATAAAATAGTGGATGAGATAATAAAAGAAGTGGGGTTAGAAGGCATAGAAAAATGCATTGAAATATGGGCAAAGGAAAATTCAGAGGATGCTTTGAAAGTGGTTACTGGTAAAACATTAGAGGATTATTATTATATATTTGATTAATATAGAAAAAGTGACAGAAATTGTTAGGCAAAAAACGAATATATGTATAGGGGTGAGAAAGATAAATGAATGATAAAGAAATTGTAAGAGCTTTAAAAGAAAGAGAACAAAAAGGAATCGAAAGTATTATTGATAAGTACGGTAAATTAATATACGGAGTAATAAAATATACTGTAAAAAAGAGGGATAGTGAGAGTGATTTTGAGGATATATTTTATGAGGTAATAATGAAGATATGGGACTCGATAATTCAATATGATGAAGAAAAAAGTGTGCTGAAGAATTTTATTATAAGTATAACTAAATATACAGCCGTAGATTATATAAGAAAAGTATCAAGAAGAAGAGAGAGTTATTCTGAAAAAGAATTAGATAATGATTTACAGTATTGCACATACAACTATGATTCTATAATTGAGCAAGAGAAATTTGATGAATTATTGGGTTGTTTAAGTGATATTGACAGGGAAATATTTATTAGACGATACTATTTTGATGAAGAAATTGCAGCCATAGCAGTGAATTTAAATAAAAGTGAAGATTATATATATACAAGATTATCTAGGGGAAGGAAAAAAATAAAAGAAGAATTAGGAGGTGTAAGAAATGTCGGACAAGATAATAAATAGCTTTAACAAGATAAATTATAAAGAATCTGAAGTAGAAAAATATATGAATTTACCAGAAGAGGATGAGGAGAAATATAAAAGGATTAGTGGTGCAGTTAAATCAAAATTTATAATTGATAATTTGAAAAATATTTCTAATGAAATTGAAAAAGAGTTAGAAGATGATGAAAAAATAGAAAAGATAATTAAAGTAAGAAATATAACAGCTATATATGCAACTACAGTGGCTTCAGTTGCAGGAGGTACTTTAGGTGGTTCACTACAATACGGAGTATTTGACGATTTATTTTTTACTAATAAAAGAATTTTCTTTGTAGATACAAACGTAATAAATCAAGAATTAAAACACAAGTTTGTGAAGTTAGAAGATGTATTAGGAATACTTTTTACTAATAAAATAGTTAAGGTTAAAGAAGATGAAAATGGATTTCCAAAGGTAGTGATTAAAATGAATAAAGTAAAAATTGCAGCAATAATATGGTCAATAATTGCAATAATAGGATTCTTTATAACTAGAAAATTAAGAATTGAGTTTTTAGGGATATTATTTACTATATCAGGATTAGGAACAATAATATATTCTATATTAAAATCAATTCAAGATGTAACATCTGAAAAATTTCAACTAGTTTTAAAAGATGGATTTATATTAAAGGGATTAATCGGAAATGATGATTATGATGAATGTGTTAAATATTTAAAAGGGTTTAACACAAAAAGAGAAAAATAGGAAGTTATCCATAAAAACTTGAAAAATAGCGGAAAAGATGAATATTAAATAAGCCCTTATAATTATCTTTATAAAGAAATTGCATATGGGTCTACACATAGTAGAGGTGTAAATATGTATTGGAGTTGGAATGTTTTTGGTAACTTTGGATTAAATTGGGGAGCATAAATAAAAAAGGGGGATTCCCCCTTTTTAATATATTATAATGAGGTATATATATGGTTAAAGAAAAAAAGGTTCTTCTTCAGATAAATGCAATTATTTTTCTTATATACGTTTTATATGTTAATACAAGAAACATTATAAGCGCTAATAACTATATTTGGTTTTGCAGTTGTTTTTTAATTTCTGCTATTCTCCTATGTGGTGTATTGTTGTTAGGGTCTTTAAATAATAACAATAGCAGAGTAAAGCAGAAGTCTAACTTTGTTTGCATAGTTGAAATATTAGGATTTTTAATTACATACACAATCTATCATGCTTTCAATTATCCTTTAATATTTTCTATGATTTTATTAATTATATATTTAGTTACAACTAAGATCATTGTAGATATTTATAAGGAAGGGAATGAACAAAATCTTATTGTTAATCATTGTAATGATTTTGATGAGAAGTATGATTTATTAGATTCAGAAATACAAGGAAATCTTAAGGAACTTAGAGTTTTGCGTAATAATTTGTTTATAGTTCAGTTTTTTTGTTTTATCCTAATAGAATTTGAAGGATATGAGTATATATTTTTTGCTGCATTATATTTATTAATATTTAATTTCATAAGAAAATACTTTATGACTTTAAAAGAATTAAAAGTTGGAATAGATATTATTAAGAAAGCTGTAGGAGCTTTTATAGTATTTTTTATTTTTCATATTATATTTATTTTGATGATTACACACCAAACAGGGGGATTATTTCTTTATCTTGTTTTTTCAGCATCAGTACTTCCTTTAACTGGTCATATTACAAGTATAACTAAGAAATTATTATAACTTTTGATACTAGCCCATAAAAAGGGTCAATGAAACTAAAAAAAATTAGCTTCATTGACTCTTTTTCTTTACTTTCTTCTTAACCTAAAGAAGTATAATATAATTAGAGTAAAAAAGTTGCCTGGAAGATTTATGTGATGGATGTTTTTATTTAACTGAAGATGAAAGCATGTCAGTATACATGAATAATTTTGAGGAAGAAGTACAGGAAGAATTTTCGAATTTGCTAAAAAAGTTCTATCCATTTAGGAAAGACAACCAGCTAGTAGATGAGTTTTTTTGCAGTCTTTGGAGTATGCTATGACGAAGTTAATGGGAAAAAGATAGACCCTTCAAGATTTAGACACACATGCTATTATTGTGCATCTGAAGATATTATATGCCTTAAAGAAGATTTAGAAAATAAAGAGGTACTTTGTCCAGTTGTTACTCATCATCAGTGGAATGAGTTAATAACAGAGCAAAGAAAGAATTGATTTATAATGAGCTAAAAAGAAGAAAAATTTTGTAAAAAATAGACCTGGAACTATTCCAGGTCTTAAATATTATAAGTATTAATATGAGTAATGTATATATAAGCAATATCAAAATTTTTGAGTCTAGTATTAATAATGCATCTGTGATAAATTGTATATATGTTTTAAGTAAATGTTTTCGGAGGAATAACTATGATAAAAGATGAGATTTTAGAAAAACTTATAACATTTAGCAAAGAAGAAATTGATATTTTAAATGGAGATATACATATTGATGAATCTATATATGATAAGGAGAGAAAGAATTCAATAGATGTAGATAAACTTCTATTACCTGAAGAATTAATATCTGTAAGAAAACATACCAGATTTATAGATTATCCTGAACATTTTCACAACTATTTTGAGCTTATGTATGTATTCAATGGGGAATTAAGACAAGTTATTAATGGAAAGGAATTTATATTAAAGGAAGGAGAATATGCTTTATTAAATAGAAATGTATCACACTCTATATTAAAATCTAGTGAGAATGATATTATTTTTAACTTTATAATAAGACCAGAGTTTTTTGACTATATTTCTACTTTAATGGATTCAGAGAATGAGATATTCAATTTTATTTTAGAATCTATGTATTCAAACTATATAGATGGAAAGTGCTTATTATTTAGAGTAAGTGATAATGAAGCTATAAAGGGTATAATTGAGAACATAATAACAACTTTATATAGTCATGAGCCTTCTAGAAATGTAAAGATAAAGCTTTATGTAGGACTTTTATTAACAGAGTTTACTAATTGTGTAGATGGCGTAGAGTTATTAGGGGGAAGTAGTTATGATAATGTTATGAATATTAAAATATTAGAGTACATTTCGAAAGAATATAATGAAGGTTCTTTGGCCGAAATAGCTAGTAGATTACATCAACCCGAATACAAGATTTGTAGAGTGGTTAAAAAGTATACTGGTCGTACATTTAAGCAGTTAGTGCAAGATACTAGGTTAAATTATGCTAGTAAATTATTATTAACTACTAAAATGTCTATTAACGAAATAATGAATGAAGTTGGATATGAGAATATTACATATTTTTATAAGATATTTAAAGCAAAGTATTCTTTAACACCTAATGAATATAGAATTAAATATATAAATGAAAGTGCAAAAAAGGATAATGTATAAGTCAATAGAGGTTATTTTTATATAGTGTAAACCATTGTAATATTATAACTGTAAACATTAACAAAAAACGGAGGTTTATATTATGGAAATGTTAGAAAAGGTTCTAAGTCCAATTGCAGGTTTCTTAAGTCAAAATAAGGTTATACAAGCTATATCAAAAGGTATTATGTCAACTATGGGGGTTTTAATAGTTGGTGCAATAGGTTCAATCTTATTAAATTTACCTATTGATGCATACCAAATATTTATAAAGGAATGTGGTTTGTACAATGTATTTAATACATTTGTGAATGTAACAACTAATATGTTAGCTTTATATGCAGCGTTTACAATAGCTTATGCCTATACAAAAAATACAGAACATGACCCACTAGTTGCAGGGATTTTATCTTTACTAGGTTTCTTTATAGTAACACCAATGACTGTAGTTGGTGAAGGATGGTCAGCAGTTACAAATCTTCCATTGGATTGGTTAGGAGCAAAGGGAATATTTGTTGCAATGATTGTTTCAATTATAACAGCAATTATATATATAAAATTATCTGATAAAGGGTTAATTATTAAAATGCCAGCAGGTGTTCCAGAGTTTGTTTCAAAATCATTTACTGCAATTATTCCAGGTATTTTTGTTGCAGTAGTATTTGGTTCAGTAACTTTTATATTTGCAAAAACTTCTTATGGAAATTTACACAATGCTATATATACAATTATAGGAATACCTCTAACTGGTATTGGTAATAGTGTTTGGACAGCATGTTTAATATATATATTATCAGGGTTATGTTGGTTCTTAGGTATTCATGGTATAGCTATAGTAAGTGCAATTATGCCAATATGGATGGCAGCAGATGCAGCTAACCTAGCAGCTTCAAGTGCTGGACAAGCAGTACCTAATACAATAACTTATTCATGGATAAATATAGTTTCATCACCAGGTGGTGCAGGAGCAACAATTGGATTAATAATATGTATAATTCTATTTGCAAAGAGTAAGAGGTATAAGACATTTGCCAAAATTGCAACAGTACCTTCTTTGTTCTCAATAAATGAACCAGTAGTATTTGGTTTACCATGTATGTTAAATACAAGATTATTTATACCATTTGTATTTACACCAGTAGTATTTATCATAATAGGATATATATTAACAAACATTGGAATATTACCAATGGCGTCTGGTATTTCAGCACCAGCTGGAACACCACTTATTATAAGAGGCTTTATGATTGGTGGATGGAGAATGGCAGCATTTGAAGTATTTACTATAATAGCATCTACTTTAATATATTTCCCATTCTTCAAGATGCTAGATAAGGAAGCTTTAAGGGAAGAGTCTCAAGAATCTGGAGAAAACTAAAGTTTATAATAAATAATAGGAAAATGCTATGCATTTTCCTATTGCCATAATTTAAAGGAGATAAAGATGAAAAGATTAAATGAAGTATTAAACAATAAAGGACAGAACTACTTATACCCTTTTTTCTGGCAAAAAGGACAAAATGATAAGACTATAATTGAATATATAGATCAAATTTATAATCAAGGAATAAAAGCTTTATGTATAGAATCAAGACCACATCCAGAGTTCTTAGAAGATGGATGGTGGAATACTATGGATTTAATTTTAGATGAATCTAAAAAAAGAGATATGAAAATATGGATTTTAGATGATGCAAGGTTTCCTACAGGATTTGCTAATGGAAAGGTTCCAGAAGAGTTGAAAAAGACTTATTTAGACTATCGTAGATTTGATGTGATTGGACCTAATCCTAATATTGAAATTAATTTGAGATTTTTAAAGGGACGTCCTTTTGGTCCACAGTCTGATAGGAGTAAAGATAAAATAATAAAGGTATTAATATGTGAATCAGATACATTAAGAAATGAAAAAGATATAAAAGAAGATACATTAAGAGATATTACAGATTGTTTAGATGAGGAATTTTTAAAGCTTAGTATTGATAGTGGTAGATTTAGCATATTTGTGATGTTTGAAACTAGAGTAGGTGGTGAAGATAGCACAAAAGATTATCTAAATCCACTAATTCCAGAAGCTACAGATATACTTTTAGAACAAGTATATGAATCTCATTATAAACATTATAAAAATGAATTTGGTAAAACAATAATGGGATTCTTCTCTGATGAACCTAGGTTTGGAAATAAAAAAGGAACTGAAAGCTCTATTGGAAGAGATGAAATGGTATTACCTTGGAGTAGTAATTTATTAGAGATGTTAAAGGATAAATATAATTTCGATGATAATAAACTACCATTACTATTTGTAAACAATAATGATGAAAGTAGTAAAGTAAGATTTCAATATATGGATTTAATAACTAAACTATATGAGAAAAATTTTACTGAAAGAATTGGTAAGTGGTGTGAAGATAGAGGAGTAGACTACGTTGGACATGTAATTGAAGATAATAATGTTCACTCACGTTTAGGGTATGGAGCAGGACATTATTTTAGAGCTATTTCTGGTCAACATATGTCTGGTATAGATATTATAGGGGGGCAAGTAGTTCCAGGAATGCCATATTATCATGATGCTTTTTCTACAGGTGGAAGTGATGGTGAGTTCTATCATTATGCATTATGTAAATTAGGAGCATCAAGTGCAGTATTTGATCCTAAAAAGAAAACTAAACAGGCAATGTGTGAGGCATTTGGAGCTTATGGATGGAATGAAGGTTTAAAGATGATGAAGTGGATAACTGATCATATGATATCTAGAGGAATTAACCTTATAGTTCCTCATGCTTTTGATCCAGCTGAATTCCCAGATTGGGATTGTCCTCCACATTTTTATGCACATGGGATGAATCCTCAATTTAAATATTTCTCAAACTGGTCATTATATGCAAATAGGTTATGTCACTTATTTAACGGAGGAATATCAGCAGCTAAGGTAGTAGTGTTATATCATGCATTTAATGAGTGGACTGGGGAATATATGTATATACAAAAGCCACTAAAAGAGTTAACTACAAATCAAATAGATTCTTTAATATTAAGTGAAGACTACTTAATGGATGCAGAGATTAGAGATAATAAAGTGTTTATAAATAATAAAGAAATAGAAGTTTTAGTAGTACCATATGCTCAAAAGCTACTTTCAACTATTGCAAATAAGTTGATGGAATTATCAAAATATATAGAGATTATATTTATTAACAACTATCCAGAAGTTATTTTAGGTGGAGAGGTTTCCTTAGAATCAAGATGTAAATGTGTTTCTTTAGAAAACCTTGGGGGTTATTTAAAAGAAAAGGGCTTACAAGAAATAAAGATAGAAAAATCTCATAAGGACCTTGCTTACTATCATTATTTAAATGATGATGGAGATGTATACATATTCTTTAATGAGAGCATACAAGATACTATTTCTACAAAGGTACTTATACCAGAGGGTAGAAATTTAGTTAAATATGATGCATTTAATAATGTAACCTATAAAGTAAGGATGGATGGAGAGTATATAAATATAGAATTAAAACCTTATGAATCAATTGTCTTAGTTACAGGAGAAGCAAATAATGAAGAGGTTATTCTATCACAGGAAAGATTAATTTTAGACAAGAACTATGAAGTAAGCATGAAAGAGTATAATGAAAAAAATTATACAAGAACTTTTGAAATGAATGAACTAAGATATATGGGAGAAGAGTATCCTAGATTCAGTGGAGAGATACTTTATAAGACTACTGTTAAACTAGATTCTATAAATTATAGCTTAGATATTAGTGATGTGTATGAGACAGTAAATGTTAAGGTTAATGGAGTAGATTGTGGAACAAGAATATGCAATCCATATACTTTTAATTTATCTAATGGATTAAGGCTTGGGAAAAATACAATAGAAATTAATGTTGTGAATACATTAGATAGAAATCAACGTGATTTCATGTCACAGTATATTCCAACAGAACCTTTAGGTATAGTAGGAAAAGTAGAATTAGTTAAGCAAATTGCAAAATAGGATAATCTATTAAACAACTTTAGATATTAAATCTAAGGTTGTTTTTTTTTATACTTTAATTATATAGGAGGTGCGATTATGAACTATTATTTGGGAATTGATATTGGCGCTTCTAGTGGGAGACATATATTAGGATGGCTAGAAGATGGAATTATTAAAACAAAAGAAATATATAGGTTTAAAAATAAAATGGACAAAGTACATAAGCAGCTATGTTGGGATATTGATTACTTATTTAAAGAAGTAGTACAAGGAATAAAGGAATGTCAAAAGATAAATAAAATTCCAGTATCCTTAGCAATAGACACATGGGCAGTTGATTATGCACTGTTAGATGAAAATAAAAAAAGAATTGGAGAAGTGGTTGCATATAGAGATAGTCGTACTGATGATATGGATAAGGAAGTATCTAAAATAATTGGGGAAGATGATTTATATATAAGAACTGGTATACAGAAGCAAAAGATTAACACAATATATCAGCTTAAGGCTATGCAACTTAAGGAAGAAAATGATTTTAATAAGGCAAAGTACTTTTTAATGGTACCTGATTATTTAAATTATTTATTAACAGGAGTTATGTGTAATGAATACACAAATGCTTCAACTACACAACTTCTTAGTCCTATAACTAAAGATTGGGATTATGATCTTATAAATAAGCTTGGATATCCAAAAGATATGTTTCAAAAAATAGAGAAGCCAGGTATAAATATAGGAGCATTAAAAGAGGAAATTGCAAAAGAAGTAGGCTTTAAATGTAATGTTATACTAGCTGGAAGTCATGATACTGCCTCAGCAGTAGTAGCAATTCCAACGGGGAATGAAGAGTCTTTATATATTAGTTCTGGAACATGGTCTCTTATAGGGACTGAACTTAAGGAGGCGAATTGTTCTCTAAAGAGTAAGAAATATAACATTACAAATGAGGGGGGATATGCTTATAGATTTAGGTTCTTAAAGAATGTTATTGGCTTATGGATGATTCAGTGTATAGCTGAAGAGTATAACAATAAATATTCTTTTGGAGAGTTGTGCAATATAGCAAAGGAAGCTAGTATTTCATCAATTGTAGATGTTTATGATAATGCATTTTTAGCACCAGAAAGCATGATAAAAGAGGTTCAAAATTATTGTGAAAACACAAATCAAGAAATTCCAGAAACACCAAGTGAAATAGCTAGAGTTATTTATAGAAGTCTTGCAAAGGGATATAAAAAAGCTATTGAGGAAATAGAAGAAGTTACAGGAAAAGAATATAAAGAAATATTAATTGTTGGTGGTGGAAGTAATGCAGAATTTTTAAATGAAATCACTGCTAAGGAAACTGGAAAAATAGTTTATGCAGGTCCTGATGAAGCTACTGCAATAGGTAATTTATTAGTTCAAATGATAAGTTCAGAAGAAATAAAGGACTTAAAAGAAGGAAGAGAAAAAGTAAAAGAATCGTTTAAAGTTAAGGTTTATAAAGGAGAAGAATAATGAATATTGAAAAGAGATACGAAGAAGCAAAACTAATGTACCAAAAATTTGGAATAGATGTTGATGAAGCACTAAATAAACTAAAGAACTTTCCAGTATCCATGCACTGCTGGCAAGGGGATGATGTAATTGGGTTTGATGGATCTAATTCATTATCAGGAGGAATACAGACAACAGGTAATTACCCGGGAAAAGCTACAACTCCAAAGGAACTTATGAATGATATAGATAAGGTATTATCTTTAGTTCCAGGTAAACATAGAATAAATCTTCATGCAAGTTATGCAATATTTGAAGATGGAGAAGAGGTGGATAGAGATAAGATTGAACCTAAGCATTTTAAGAAATGGGTTGAGTTTGCTAAGGAAAGAGGCTTAGGTTTAGATTTTAATCCAACAATCTTTGGACATCCTAAAGCAGAGGGATTAACCCTTTCTTCACCCAATGATAAAATTCGTAAGTTTTGGATTGATCATTGCAAGGCATGTATAAGAATCTGTGAATACTTTGCAGAAGAGCTTAAAACGCCATGCTTAATGAATATATGGATACCAGATGGATTAAAAGATATCCCTGGGGACAGACTTGGACCTAGAAAGAGATTTAAAGAATCTTTAGATGAAATTTTAGATATAAACTATGATAAAGAAAAGGTTCTAGTATGTCTTGAATCAAAGGTATTTGGAATTGGAATGGAGTCTTATACAGTGGGTTCAAGTGAATTTACAGTTAGTTATTCAAGTAGAAAAGGGATAGTTCCTTTAATGGACAATGGACATTATCATCCTACAGAAGTAGTATCAGATAAAATATCCTCAATGTTACTATTTAATGATAAAATAGCACTTCATGTTACAAGGCCAGTACGTTGGGATAGTGACCATGTAGTATTATTTGATGATGAAACAAAGGAAATTGCTAAAGAAATAGTAAGAAATGATGCTTTAGATAGAGTACTTTTAGGGTTAGATTTTTTTGATGCTAGTATAAATAGAATTAGCGCTTGGACAGTAGGGTTAAGAAATATGCAAAAATCAATGTTATTTGCTTTATTACAGCCGAACAAATTGCTAAAAGAATTACAAGATAAGGGGAATTTTACAAAGGTAATGATGTTACAAGAAGAAATGAAGACTTATCCATTTAGCGATGTATGGAACTATTACTGCAAAGCTTCTAATAAACCATTAAATGAAGAATGGTTTGAGGAAGTAGAGAAATACGAAGAGGAAGTATTATCAAAGAGAAAGTAGGGAAAAGATATGAAGGTTTTAGATGCAAAATTTGTTCAAGGTTTTATACGTATGTGTGATGATGGATTTAATCAAGGGTGGCATGAAAGAAATGGGGGAAACTTATCTTATCGTATTAAGGAAGAGGAAATAGAGTCTGTTAAAGAAGGATTATCTTTTGATGGAGAGTTTACACCAATAGGAACAATTGTTCCAAAGCTTGCAGGAGAGTTCTTTTTAGTAACAGGATCAGGAAAGTTTTTTAGAAATGTATGTTTAAATCCTAATGAAAATATTGGAATTATAGAAATAGATAATAAGGGGGAAAACTATAAGATTTGTTGGGGATTTGAAGGGGGAGCAAGGCCAACCAGTGAACTTCCATCACATTTAATGAACCACGAAGTTAAGAAGGAAAAAACAAATGGACTATGCAGAGTAATATATCATTGCCATACTACCAATGTAATAGCTTTAACATTTGTATTACCTTTAAAGGATGAGGTGTTTACAAGAGAGTTATGGGAAATGGCAACAGAATGTCCAGTAGTATTCCCAAGTGGTATTGGTGTTGTATCTTGGATGGTACCAGGAGGAAGAGATATAGCTGTAGCTACTTCTGAATTAATGAAAAAATATGATGTAGCTATTTGGGCACATCATGGAATATTTGCAGCTGGAGAATCCTTTGACATAGCATTTGGATTAGCCCATACAGTTGAGAAATCAGCTGAAATATTAGTAAAAGTTTTATCTATGGGTGGAAAGAAGTTACAAACAATATTACCAGATGAGTTTAGAGAACTAGCTAAGGATTTTAATGTTACATTACCTGAAAAGTTTTTATATGAAAAGTAATTAAAGGAGGGGATAATATGAGTTTTCCAGAAGGATTTTTATGGGGAGGAGCAACAGCTGCAAACCAATGTGAAGGAGCATATAACGAGGGTGGAAGAGGCTTAGCAAATGTTGATATAACACCACATGGAAAGAATCGTTTTCCTGTTATGCTAGGTTTAGATAATACATTAGAATTTCATGAAGGAGAATACTATCCAGCTAAGGTTGGTATAGATATGTACCATCATTTTAAAGAAGATATAGCTTTATTTGGAGAAATGGGCTTTAAGGTTTATAGAATGTCTATAGCTTGGTCAAGAATCTTTCCAAATGGAGATGAAGAAACTCCTAATGAAGAAGGGCTAAAGTTCTATGAAGACCTATTTAAAGAATGTCATAAATATGGAATTGAGCCTTTAGTTACAATAACACATTTTGACTGCCCTATTCGTCTAATTAAGAAATATGGTGGTTGGAAAAATAGAAAGCTAGTAGGTTTCTATGAAAATTTATGTAGAGTTTTATTTACAAGATATAAAGGACTAGTAAAGTATTGGTTAACTTTCAATGAAATAAATATGATTTTACATCTGCCATTTATGGGAGCAGGATTATTAATTGAAAATAAAGAAGCAGAAATGAAGGATAAATATCAAGCTATTCATCATGAGCTAGTGGCAAGTGCTTTAGCAACAAAGATAGCCCATGAAATTGATCCAAATAATATGGTTGGATGTATGCTTGCTGCAGGAAATACTTATCCTAATACATGTAATCCAAAGGATGTATGGAAGGCGTTAGAAAAAGATAGGGAAGGGTATTTTTTTATAGATGTGCAAGCTAGAGGATATTATCCAAACTATGCCTTAAAGAAAATGGAAAGAGAAGACAATATGCCTGTAATGGAAGATGAAGATTTAGAGTTATTAAAGAATAATACTGTAGATTTTGTATCATTTTCATATTATTCATCAAGACTTACAAGTGCAGACCCAGAAATAAATAAAACCACAGCAGGTAACGTATTTGCATCTCTAAAAAATCCACATTTAAAAGCAAGCGAATGGGGATGGCAAATAGATCCATTAGGGTTAAGGATAACATTAAATTCTATTTACGATAGATATCAAAAGCCATTATTTATTGTAGAAAATGGATTAGGGGCTAAAGATGTAATTCAAGAGGATGGTTCAATTAATGATGATTATCGTATTGAATATATAAGAGAGCACATTAAAGCTATGCATGATGCCATTGAAATAGATGGAGTAGAACTACTTGGATATACAACTTGGGGATGTATTGACTTAGTTTCAGCTTCTACTGGAGAAATGTCAAAACGTTATGGGTTTATATATGTAGACAGAGATGATGAAGGTAATGGAACCTTAAAGAGATCAAGGAAGAAGTCATTCTATTGGTATAAGAAAGTTATTGAAACTAATGGAGAAGACTTAGATAATTTAAGTTTTTAGAAAGAAAATAGCTTAGTCATTTGATAAAGGTAGTATGAGTAAGCTATTTGTTATCTTAAGTATAAATGGATATTTGTTTTGTTGATAGAAGAAGCAAAATAAATATCCATTTTTTATGTCGTAAAATAAAAAAGAATATGCGGTATTTTTATTTACTCAATACTAAGAAATTATTAATACCTAAAGTAAGAAAGAAATTCTCTTTGAAAATTTAAAAAAAAGTAAAAAGTGTAATAACAATATGGTGATTGTATTATATTATTTGGAGGTAGTTATGAACTATAAATTATTAGGAAAGTCGTTAATATGTACATATTTATATGTATATTATTAATTGTTGATGCAGTAAATAAGCGTAAATAAATTTCTAGAAAAAAGATTATATAATTTCCTACCCTTAGTATAAATGGAGTGGATATTTGTTTTGATGTGGACAAGCAAAATAAATATCTACTCCACTTTTTTGCTCTTAATACTAAAAAGTATGGGGAAAAGATGCTCATAAAAAATAAAATCACACAATAAATGCAATATATAGTTTACATTTAATAATATATATATTACAATATGCAATATAAGGAGGGTGTGTATGAAAAATAAGAGAATGAAAATAGCACGTATAGAGTGCGATATGAAACAAGAAGATTTAGCAAAGGCTGTAGGTGTCACAAGGCAAACTATTGGATTAATTGAATCAGGAGATTATAACCCTACACTTAATCTTTGTGTATCAATATGTAAAGCACTTGGAAAAACATTAAACGATTTATTTTGGGAGGAATAGTAATGAAGAAAGAAATAGTTCAAGATGAAAGAGTTTTATCACAAAAAAGAAAAATTGGAAATGATGCCTTTCAAATAATTTTTTTAGGCTTATTTTTATCTATTTTTGTGCAATCATATATATTTAATGCTGACTTTTCACAATATGCAGTTGAGGTGATTCTACTTATAGTTGGTGCTTTGTATGTTATAGTACGAAATATAACAGTTGGAAATAATATTTTTGAGTCTAATAAAGTAAATCAAAGATTTGTAATTATAAATAGTATTATTTGTGGAATCATAGTAGCTATTATAAATACTACTCTTAATTATATTAAATTCAGAGATCTATTCAAAAATGAGATGGGTGATATGCTACTTGCATCACTAATTACTTTTATATGTGCATCAGCTTCAACATTTGTAGTTCTTCAAGGATTATACTTTATAAATAAGAAAAAACAAATGAAAATTGATTCAAAGTTAGATGATGAAGAGGAGAAATAGTTGAAAAAATAGATTAGCAAATATAAGTGAAAATTAAGGATGGATATTTGTTTTTATGTGACTTGGAAGGGATTACGGAATAAACAAAATAAATATCAATCCCACCTTTATTTTTTTATGTAATATATCATATGTTAAAATTGCTCTAAGAATCATAGCAAGAAAAATCCAATAGTATTGCTTTCTGCACCTGTGCTATAGATGCAGAACCTAAAGCATTTTCATCTTTTTCAACAAGATCATCTAATAGTTTTTTAGATTTTTCCGCTGTTAATGCTACAGCACCAACTCTAGCTAAGAAAATTTTCTTTACTTCATTTCCTAAATCACTTATAACTTGTCATATCCTTTCATAATAAATTCCTTACCTTATATGCAAACTTATACTACTTATTATCTTTTGTGAAAACTTATAAAAAAGTGATTTTGTCAAAAAATCTTACATATATAAGGTTTTATCCTCTTTTTGTACAAAGGCTTGGTATTGTGAAAAGACAAGAAAGAGTTTTAGTGATAAAATTAAAATATTACATTATTTTCTGAAGGAGGATGACATGATTGATATTTTTTTGCAAATAATCATTTACAGTTTTTTAGGGTGGTGTTGTGAATGTATCTATTGTTCTTTCGGACGAGGAGAATGGATTAATAGAGGCTTTTTAACAGGACCATTTTGTCCTATTTATGGATTTGGAGCAGTTATAACCCTTGCTTTTCTAAAATTATTGCCAAGTAGTGCGTTGATTGTTTTTTTGGGGGGAATAATTATTACTTCTTCTCTTGAATATGTTACTAGTTTGGTTATGGAGAAAATATTCAATGCACGTTGGTGGGATTATTCAGAGCGTCCATTTAATATTCAAGGACGTGTATGTTTGTTAAATTCTACATTATTTGGATTATTATGCTTGTTTTTATATTTTGATTTAAATCCATTAATTCTTAAATTTATTAGCAAATTTAATTTTGATTTTAAGTGTGGATTTTTGATGGCTTTTTCTTTATATCTTATTGTAGACTTGGTGATTTCTATTAAAAGTGCATTGGGAATCAATATTCGTCTAAAAGTGTTAACAGAACTACGTGAACAGATATTGGAGAAATACAATGAGTTTAATGAAAAATTGGATATTTCTAAATTAGAAGAAAAGCTACTTGCATTGAATATAAAAGATGAATTATTTGAAAAGATGAAGACAAAGCAGGTGAATGTAGGATTTTTTGAACGTAGGTTAATAAAAGCATTTCCTGAGATGAAAAATAAAAGTCATCCTGAAAGGCTAGAAGAACTGAAGAATAGCATAAAAATGAAAAAGGGGAGAAAGTGAAAGTGAATATTTTAGTTACAGTTGATGAAAATTATATAGAACAGCTTCAAATTATGCTTTTTTCATTGAAAAGCAGTAATCCAAAGACAGAATTTCAGATATACTTAGCTAATAGAAAATTAACGGATATGCATATTCAGTTGATAAAAAAATATTTAGAAGATGAACAAATGAAAATAATAGATGTAAAGCTTCCTTTCAATTATGAAAATGCAGTAGTTACAGACCGTTATCCAGAAGAAATGTATGATCGTCTAATTGCAGTTCATTATTTACCAGAAACTGTTCACCGTATTTTATATCTAGATCCTGATATTATTGTAAAAGGGGATTTGAATGAACTTTATAATTCTGATTTTGAAGGAAAATTATTTGGAGGAGCTACACATATTAGAAGTTTCTTAAAGAGGTTGAATGAATTACGTCTTGGTGTTGAGCATTGTGATATTTACGTAAATACAGGGGTGCTTTTAATTAATGCGGAATTATTGAGAAAAATTCAGGATATGAATGAAATTTTACATAGTATAAATAACTGTAAAAAAATATTGCTACTTCCAGATCAGGATATTATCACTATGATTTATGGAAGACAGATTAAAGAAATAGATGGATTTCGTTACAATTTAAGTGATAGAACATTTCAGATGGCTTCAAAGCAACTGATTCCTGAGAAGGCAATTGATATAAAATGGGTGGAAGAACATACTGCCATAATTCATTATTGTGGCAAAAATAAACCATGGAAAAAGAATTATCATGGTGTATTGGGGGAATATTACATAAAATATAAAGAAGAATATGAGAAATATAAAAATAAGTTATAATATTTTTTATAGCACTAAGTTATAATTAAGTATGGAGGGGATGAGCTTATGGAGTTTGGAGGGTGGTCTTCATGGCAAGTTTTCACCTTAAGTTATTGTATAATTACAGCAATTGCCATAGGTGTATATAATAATCGTAAAAGTAAAAAAAGCAAATAATATTTAAAGATAAAAAAGCATTTTCTAAAATTTTAGAAAATGCTTTTTATTTTTAAGTATCTATTCTATTATTTTCTTTTTAGCTTTTTTACTGAATGAAAATATTGCTAATCCTCCAGATGCAACTAATATATAAAATAATAAATTTGTCTTAGAAGTATCTCCTGTTTTAGGAATATCAGGGGTTTCAGTACCTGATCCATTATTATTGTTGTTATCATTATTTGGCTTGTCAGTAATTACAGGATCAGCAGGCTTAATAGGGGTAAGTGGAATTTCTTCATTTGAGTTACGTTCTTTAATTGTTAAGTTTACAGCTTTTCTATCAAACTTATATTCTTCACTTGCTAATGGAACCATTGGACTATTTGGGTCTTCTGGGTTTGAGCTTTCTAACTGCATGTTCTTTGGTAAAGCAGTGTAATATAATGTGTATTCACCAGCTGGTAACTTAGCTAAAGAATCTAAATCATTTTTTCCTGTACATAATAAGTCTACACTTGTAAGAGGATTATCAGATGTTGCATTTTGTTCTTTTTTATTAAATTGTGGTTGGTCAGTTATTGAAAAATCTACATCTCCATTTTCAGCAACTACATTTTCTAATATAGCATCTGTTTCACCTTCATATATTGTTAAATCTTTATATCCACTTAATCTAGGAGCATCTTTATAATATGCTTCTGCATCAGCTTTTTGTTGAGGTGTTTGAGCATAGTATACATAATCAATTGCATATTCAGTACCAGCTAAGCCTTCTGAAATTTCTCCTGGCCAAGCTCCTCCCATTGCTAAGTTAAATTGAATATATTGTGGTCTATCTAAACATTTTCTTGCAATTTCATCATTTGAATAATCAATTGACGAAACTATTTTATCATCAACATAGAAATCTAACTTTCCTTTTGACCAATCAATTCCAAAGATATGATAGTCATCATAAAAATCTTCATCTATTGTATGGCTTGTCCCTAAAAGTTTATGGTCAGTATTTGAATCTGGTTTATTTGATGTATGAATAGTTTGATATACAGTTTTGTTACCAGCTTGATTTTCTTCAGAACCTATTAGTTCCATGATGTCTATTTCTCCACAACGCGCCCATCCATATCCTTGCTTAGAACTTACATCACCATCTAATGTAAAATCAGATCCAAGTGTCCAAAAGGCTGGGAACACAGATTTACCTTTAGGAAGTTTAGCTTTCATTTCAATACGTCCATATAAAAATTCTTGCTTACCATGAGTTCTAACACTTCCAGAATTATAAATAACTTTTCTTTCATTATTTCTAGGGTTATTATATTGTAATTCTTTAGGTCTGTCTGTTGCTTTTAAAACTAATTCTCCATTGTCTCCATTCTTTCTTATAGAGACATTTTCTGGATCATTAACATAATGTTGTTGTTCAATTCCTCTAATAGAACCTAATTCATATTCCCAATTAGATAAATTTAAATTTTCATTATTAAAATCATCAGCCCATACAAAATCATATTTTTCTTTATCAATAGAATCCTTATATTCAACCCTTACATCATCAATATATGCTTCTGAATCTTTTAATGAAGCTGAAGCATTATCTTCCCAACGTCCAATACCTACTGCATATTTAGTTGTTGCATCTGTAGTAAATTCTAAAGAAACTTCTTGCCATTCATTATTTATTGCTGTTACTTTTTTATCTTTAAAATACTTAGCTTCAGAACTTCCTCCTTTTTTTACATCTAAAGTTACATAGCTATTTTCATCATCACTTAAAACCTTAACTTTTGCTTTTAATATATATGTTGTGTTTGGTTTTAATGTAACGTCTTGCCATATATGTCCATTAGCATGAGGATCTGTAGTTTTTCCTAGTTTTCCATATTTGTTATTATCACTGTCTGTTATAACAGAACTATTTTGTCCTACTATATTCCAATAGTTGTTTTCTTCTTGAAAATTACCATTCTTAATGAAGTTACTATTTTGTAAGTCTGCTAGTTCATATTGATGTTTTACTGTTGATGCTGATACTTCTTTAAGTGGTATATTTGTAATTAATCCTCCAACAATACCTGATAGAACTAATAAAGATAATGCTTTTTTATGTTTCTTCATAGTTAATCTCCTTTAAGCCATAGAATTTGTTAATAGTGTAGTAAAAGTATCTCTTTTATTAATAATATTTTATAATTTTTATTAATAAAATTCATTAAAAAACGCGTTAGTTAATTATTTTATATAACCAATTATAAAGTATGAATGTTTATATGTAAACCTATTCTTTTAAAAAATATGTTAATTTTTATAAAAAACTATTAATATTGGCTGTACCAGTGGGAAAGAATGGCTAGAATATGCAATAGAGCTAAAGAAGTGGTACTAATAAAATGAAACTTAGTGACTTTGAGCTGTGTATATAGAAGAAAATGATATAATTAATTCGTAATGGTATTAGTTTATAAGTGAAAAATAGAAATTTAATAAATAATTTTAGGAAGTTATTAGGCTTGAAGGGAGCTCTGATAAGATGAAAAAGATACAGAAAGTTTCAATTAGTATTTTATTAATTAGTATAGGAATATTAGCATTTTATTTTACTCCCATGAGAATAACACCAAAAGTTTCTTTAACAAGTGAAGATATTAGTATAAAAGTTGAAAGGACTAGTGGAAATACAGGACCAGTTTTTAAAGTAGGTAAAGATAAACATAAACTTAAGAATATATTAAAAGAAAAGTATCCTGATAAAGATATAGAACCATATTATATTGAATTAGTAGGAAATCTGCCATATGGAGCAGTAAATGACCCAACATTATTGGGAGATTTTGTAGTCCATGGCAAGATTATTTCGCCAGATGGTGGAGAAGAGAAAAGTACGATAATTGATGTTAAATATACAGATGCAAAGATTCCAAGATTTTTTAGAGATGATTTACAAAATAGTGGTGAATATGAAACAATAACTGTATTTATTGCATTCATAGCTGCATTAGCATCTGCATTTATGTTGATTATTATGTTCCTAGATCGATGAGTAAGAAAAATTATTAAAGCAATTAAGTTATGTTAGGTAAAGGAACTGGAATTTTTTCTGATACCAAAGGAAAAGTGAAGGCTGCTGTATGTGGTAATTGTGGAGAAATATCTATATATTTTGATAAAATAGAATAGGAAATAATAAAAATAAGATTTCAATAAGTTGCAATCCTATTTTTTATATAGTCATTTAAAACCTATAAATTATGATTCTAACATTTTTTATTTTTTTGATGACTTTTTCTATATTTTGAAGCTGACATAGAAAAGTGTTTAGAAAAAATTTTAGAAAACAATAAGGGATCACTGTAGCCAACTTTATTTGCAATCTCTGTTATAGATAAACTAGTTTCTTTTAATAATATGGAGGATTTATACATTCTAATATTAATTAAATAACTTTGAGTAGACTCACCTAAATGTTTAATAAACATCTTATATAAATAACTTCTACTTAAGTTTACATGATCAGCTACCTCTTGTACTGTTATTGGGTTCATATAATTATTGTTTATAAATTTAGTAGCCTCTTGGATATAAGTATGAGTTAGATTGTTATTATATTTAAAAGCCTTAGGAAATTCTGATGATATGTAGTATAAAAGTAGATGTAATTTACTTAATAGTAATATATCATCAGAGGAAGTTTGATCATATTTCTTTGAAATATTACACATATCAATTATCAGATTAGGAATTTTTGATTTTTTACTAAAGTTAATAACGCATGAATCTATGATTGAAGTTCTTTTTAGATATTCATTTAAACTTTGTCCGCTAAATCCTATCCAATAATACTTCCAAGGATCATCAATAGAAGGGATATATTCTACATTCATATCTTTTAATAGAATAAAACCATCCCCCTTTTTTAATGTATAAATTTTATCATTAATCTTAAAGGTCCCACTACCTTTAGAAATATAATGTATGACAGCATTTTTTTCTACTTTATAATTATAACCAGCTCCAGGGGTGCCTTGTTCAATTCCACATTCATCTAAATTTGCTTCAAAGTTATTACTTTTATATTTATTCCATAAAATTTGCATCTTTTTACCTCCATGAAATATTGGAAACATTATAACATATTTTGGCACTATAGTTCTATGTAAACGTAAATATTTATCAATTATAATATAAATGTATTTAAGTAAGCGCTTTCTTAAAACAAAAATATATGTTTATGATGACTTTTCATAATATATATATTTGAAGAAAGGTGGGTAAAGGTGTTATCAAATTCATATCATGAAAATATTTCTTTTTTACATGTAAATATGATGCCTAGACGAAGTTATTATGTTCCATTTGAAAGTGTTAATGAATCACTTAAAGAGATTAGTAGAGCTAATCAAAAGAGTTTTAAATCACTAAATGGTACTTGGAAGTTTAAGTACTTCAATAGCTTAGGAAATATTAATATTGATAATCTTTTAAATAATAAAAATGAAAATTTTGACTTAATAAAAGTTCCTTCTGTTTGGCAAATGCAGGGGTATGATAATCATCAGTATACAAACGTTAAATATCCTATCGGTTTTAATCCACCATTTGTGCCAAGCAATAATCCATGTGGGTTTTATATAAGGGATTTTGAAATAGAGGATTTCTCTAAGGATAAGGATTATCACTTGAACTTTGAAGGAGTAGATTCATGCTTTTATATTTGGTTAAATGGTAAGTTTATTGGATATAGCCAGATTTCTCATAGTATTTCAGAGTTTGATATAACAAAAGAAGTATTAGAAGGAAAAAATACAATAGCAGTTCTTGTTTTAAAGTGGTGTGATGGTACTTATTTCGAGGATCAAGACAAATTTAGAATGTCTGGTATTTTTAGAGATGTATATATTTTGGAGAGAGCTAAGTCAAGGATTATAGATTATAAAATAGATACTGATATTAACTTAGCAAATAAAATAGGGTTTCTAAATTTTACAGTTATAGATAAAGTAAATAATCCTAATATTACTTATAGTTTATTAAATCCTAAGGGTGAAGTGATTCAGTCAGGTTTTATAAATAATGATTTTGTTAATTTAAAAATAGAGGATGTTGAACTTTGGAATCCTGAAGATCCACGATTGTACACTTTATTAATTAAGACAGAGGATGAAGTTATTAAAGAAAAAGTTGGAATGAGAGTAATTTCAATTGAAGATAGTGTTTTAAAACTAAATGGAGTAAATGTGAAATTACGTGGTGTAAATCATCATGATAGCCATCCTTTAAATGGATATGTTATGACAGAAGAAGATTTACTTTTAGATTTAAGGCTAATGAAACAATATAACTTTAATTCAATTAGAACAGCTCATTATCCTAAATCACCAATTTTTTATGAAATGTGTGATGAGTATGGATTTTTAGTTATTAGTGAAGCAGATATTGAAACTCATGGTGTAGTTGAATTATATGGCCTTGGATATCTTGAAAACTATAATATGATAGCAAATGATCCTGTTTATGAAAAAGTTATAGAAGATAGAATTGAAGCGTCTATTATCCCTTATAAAAATAGAACATGTATTTTTATGTGGTCAGCTGGTAATGAATCAGGTTTTGGATGTAATTTTGAGAAAGGTTTAATAAGAGCTAGAGATTTAGATAACACTAGGTTATTACATTATGAAGGTGCATTTTATGCTGATAAAAATAGAGAAAATGATTTTAGTAACATAGATGTTATAAGCAGAATGTATCCTAGCATTGATGAAATAAAGGAGTATTTCAAAAAGGGGATAGACAAGCCATTTATATTATGTGAATATGCACATGCAATGGGAAATGGTCCTGGTGGATTAAAAGAATATGATGAATTAATTCAAGAGCATAAAGAATTTGCAGGGGTCTATGTATGGGAATGGTGCGATCATGCTATAGATATGGGAAAAAGTAAAGACGGAAAAACAATGTATGGCTATGGTGGTGATTTTGGAGAAATATCTCATGATGGAAACTTCTGTGTTGATGGTTTGGTATATCCAAATCGTGTTCCTCATACAGGACTTTTGGAATATCAAAACATCAATAGACCAATAAAACTAATTGAGACAGATGAAATTAATAAAAAAGTTAAGCTTAAAAATATGATGGATTTCAAAGATATAGGTAACTTTTTAAAGGTTAAATATAAGCTTTTTTCTGATGGAAATGTTATTAGCGAAAAAGAATTGCTTATTGATACTTTAAAATCTAAGGAAGAAAAGTGGTATTCTTTAGATTTGCCAGAAATACCAAATACAATTGTAACTATATTATTTGAATACATTGTAAAAGCAGATTTTCTATTATATAAAGAAGGATTGAAATTAGGACATGACCAAATAGTTTGGTCAAATAATGTAAGAAATCTTAAATCTTTTGAAAGTATTACAGAAGTAAAAAATTGTGAAGAAGAATTTATAGTAAATGAAAGTGCAGAAGAAATAAATATAGTCAATGAAGATTTTAACTATGTTTATGATAAAAACACTGCATTATTCAAATTAATAGAAAATAAAAAATGTAGGTTTATTGAAGATTGTATGAAGTTTAAAGTATGGCGTGCTCCTACTGATAATGATAGGAAAATAAAATTTCAGTGGATAGAAGCTGGCTTTAATAATTTAGAGTCAAGAGTATACAAAACTACAATAGAAAATAAAGAAAGTTTCGTAACAATTACCAGTCATATGAGCTTGATTCCTATATACCGTGAAAAAGTATTAGATATTGCAATTAAGTGGAGTATATTACCAAATGGTTTAATAAAATCTGAAATTGATGCAGTTAAAAATGTTAATTCACCTTTCCTACCAAGGTTTGGAGTTGAAATTAAACTAGATAAATCTTATGAGAATTTAAGTTATTTTGGGCTAGGGCCTTATGAGAATTATCAAGATAAACACTATGCTAGCTATTTAGGAAGATTTAATACAAGTGTTTCAAAAATGCATGAAGACTATATTCGTCCACAAGAAAATGGAAGCAGAAGTTTATGTAAGGAAGTTGAAATATATAATGAAAATTCAAGTATTTATGTAGCATCACAGGATGATTTCAGTTTTAACGTATCTCATTTTTCAACTGAAGAATTAACAAATAAAAAGCATAACTTTGAATTAGTTCAAGATGATGCAACCTATTTAATAATTGATTACAAACAAAGTGGAATTGGGTCTAATAGTTGTGGTCCAGAATTAGATCATAAATACAGATTAAATGAAACAGCTATGAAGTTTAATTTCTACTTAAAGTTTGAAGAAAGGTAACAGGAGGAGTTTAAATGGCACGACTTGGAATTTCTATATATCCAGAACATTCAACAAAGGAAAAAGATATTGAATACATTCGTTTAGCTGGAAAATATGGATTTAAAAGAGTTTTTACATGTCTATTAAGTATAGGAAAAAAGACAAGAGAAGAGCTTATAGATGAATTTAGAGAATTAATCGATGTTGCACATGAAGAGGGCATGGAAGTAATTCTTGATGTTAATCCAGTAGTTTTTAAAGATCTTGGTGTATCTTATGATGATTTATCTTTATTTAGTGAGATACATGCAGATGGAATAAGATTAGATGAAGGCTTTGATGGAGTAAAAGAAAGTCTTATGACATATAACCAAGGTGGTTTAAAAATAGAGCTAAATGCAAGTGGGGGTAGCGGGTATTTAGATAATGTAATGAGCAATTTTCCAAACAAAGATAAGGTTATTACTTGTCATAATTTTTACCCACAAAGATATACAGGTTTAAGTTTAGAGCATTTTAATAATTGTAATAAGGCAATGAAAGATTATGGGTTACATACAGCAGCATTTGTATCTAGCAATAATAATGATACATTTGGGCCTTGGCCAGTGAGAGAAGGGTTATGTACTTTAGAAATGCATCGTGATTTGCCTATAGATTTACAAGTAAGACATCTATTTGCTACTAGAATGATTGATGACGTTATGATAGGAAATGCTTATGCTTCAGAAGAAGAATTAGAAGCATGTTCAGAAATTAATCCTGGAATTTTAACATTTGGAATTGAGTTAGATAAAGAATTAACTAAAGTAGAATATGAAATTTTATATTACAAGCAAAATCATGCAAATAGAGGAGATGTTAGTGAATATATGGCTCGTTCTAGTGCTCCAAGAGGAACATTTGCTAACGAATCTATTCCAAAAGCAAATGCTGTTGATATGAAAAGAGGAGACGTTGTTATATTAAATGATGAATATTCAAGATATAAAGGTGAGCTTCATATTGTACTAAAAGATATGCCTAATGATGGAAGAAAGAATGTAATTGGGCATATACCAAAGGAAGAATTATTTTTACTTGATTATATGGAACCTAGAAAAATATTTACATTCAAGAAAAACTTATAAAGAAAGTGAGAGGGTAGAATGAAAAAAATATATTTATTTTGTAGTGCAGGAATGTCAACAAGTATGTTAGCTAATAATATGCAAAAGGTGGCTAATGAACATAAACTTCCATTAGAAATAAAAGCTTTTCCAGATGGAAAAATAGATGAAGTTGTTGAAGAAAAACATCCAGATGTAATTTTATTAGGACCTCAAGTAAAGTATAGATATAAGGAAATTGCAAAACGTTATGAAAATAGTGGAATTCCAATTGAAGTAATTAATTCTGATGATTATGGAATGATGAATGGAGAAAAAATATTAAAACATGCTATAAAGCTTATAAAAAGTAATAAGTAAAAGCGAGGTGATTATTAATGTTAGATAAATTAGAATCAATTTTTATGCCACTTGCTGAAAAGATTGGGAAAAATAAATACTTAATTTCTATTAGAGATGGATTTTTACTTACAACACCGCTATTAATTATAGGATCATTTTTCTTACTTATTGCAAATTTCCCAATTAATAATTGGACAGAGTTTTGGGCAAGATTTTTTGGAGAAAATTGGACAGCCTATATGGCTAAACCAACAAATGCAACATTTGATATTATGGCTATCTTAGCTGTAGTTGGAATTGCATATTCTTTCTCAAGAGAATTAAAAGTAGATAAATTATCAGGAGCTGCTGTAGCCGTAGTATCATGGTTTATATTAATGCCATATAAGGTTACAGATGGCAGTGTAACATTAAACGGAATTCCATTAGACTGGGTTGGTTCTAAAGGAATATTCATAGGAATAATAACTGCATTTGTATCAGTTCATATATATGCATGGGTAATTAAAAAAGGATGGATAATTAAAATGCCTAAAGGTGTTCCACCAGCAGTTACTCAATCATTTGCAGCTTTAGTTCCTTCAGCAGTAGTACTTGGAGTATTCTTTTTAACTAATAGTTTATTAGCACTTACACCATATGATAACGCATTTAACTTTATATTTAAATTTTTACAACAACCACTTTTAGTATTAGGAAATACATTAGGTGCAGTATTAGTTGCAATGGGATTCCAACATTTCTTCTGGTTCTTTGGAATAAATGGAGGTTCTATTGTTGGTAGTATAATGCAACCAATATTAACACCACTTTCAATTGAGAATTTATCAGCTTTCCAAGCAGGAAATCCACTTCCAAATGTAATAAACCAACAATTCTATGACTTGTTCACTACATTTGGAGGAGCTGGATCAACTTTATCTATGTTAATTGCAATGATTATTGTATGTAGATCACAACGTATTAAAAACTTAAGTAAAATTTCAGTTGTACCTGCATTATTTGGAATAAATGAACCTGTTATATTTGGATTACCTGTAGTATTAAATCCAACAATTTTAATTCCATTTTTATTAACACCACTTATAAATATCTTAATATCATATTTTTCAATGATTAGTGGACTAGTTCCATTTACTAGCGGAGTAAGTATGCCGTGGACAACTCCTGTTATTATATCTGGATTTTTAACAACTGGTTGGAGAGGAGCACTTCTTCAATTAATTCTTGTAATTTTAGGTGTATTCATTTATATGCCATTTGTAAAGATGATGGATAAGCAATATAAAAAGGAAGAATTACAGGCAATTGAAAGTTCAGATGATGATATTTCACTTGATGATTTATCATTTGACGATTTATAGGATGGGGAAGTAAATTATGAAGATTATAATGATATTAGATCAAGTTCAATCTGGATATGGAACAAAAAATGATAAAATGATTCCTCTTACTGGAACTAAGGAGATAATTGGGCCAGGAGTAATTATGAAGCCTTATTTAAAAGAAATAGATGGTAATATAGTTGCAACACTTTATTGTGGAACTGGAACATATCTTGAAAATCCAGAGGAGGTTAGTCGTAAGCTTTGTGGCATGGTTAAAAGGTTAAATCCAGATGTTGTAATATGTGGACCTTCATTAAGTTATGCAGATTCTGCTTCTATGTGTGCAAAAGTAGCTTATGATATTGTAACAACAACTAATACAAAAGCTTTAGCAGCAATTTCAGCAGATAGTTCAGAAGTAATTGATATGTATAATGATAAAATTACAATTATTAAGACACCTAATAAGGGAGAGAGTGGACTTAGAGAGGCTTTTAAGAATATTTGTAGCGTTGCAAAAAGATTAGTAGATTGTAATGAAGTAGAATAGATATAAAAAAAAGAGGCTTGCAGTTACATGCAAGCCTTTTTTATGAATAGGAAAATATAAAATTTCAATCAGCAATAAATCAAAGGTATTATTACATTTTCATATTAAAAAATATAAAATAAAGGATAGTAATTTTATAATTTCCTTACCTTTAGTACGCGTGGGGTGGATATTTGTTTTGATGTGACTTGGAGCTTGCGACGGAACAAGCAAAATAAATATCTATCCCACATTTTATATTAAGCTACATCAAATTTAGTAACTTGTCTTTGTACTAGCTGAGCTGAATATTTACCAGTTAATGTACCATTCTTAGTAAGGAAAATATCCTTTTCTATGATGGCATCCATTAAAGTAGAAGCTTCAGCTTGAGTTAAGTTTTCCTTAACTCCTTCAATAGAAATAGTAGACTTATCTCCATTAGAAGTAGTGAAAGTCATTGATAAAGTAAACTCCATAACCTAGTCCCCCTTTCTTTAAGATTTAGAAATTACCACTATTACTCTTCGTCGTTATCAAGTAAGTTAGAGTCATTTAAGTAGTAGTTTCTAGTTGGATTTTTCATTACTGCTTTCACAGCATCTGCAACAGCATATACATTTTCAACAGCAGCATTTCCCTTAACTCCAGCAAAAGATTTCTTTTTGTAAGTTGGAGCTCCGTTTTTGTCTGATCCATTTTCTACTTCAATAACTAAAGCAGAACTAGCTAAAACCTTAGTAATTGCCATAATAAATTCCTCCTTTCAAAGTATTCATAAATGATATATGCAGAAGTTAAAAAAGTAATATGTAAAGTAATACAAGAATGATTAACTTTGAATAAGGAAAATTTAAAATGTATGCTATAATTTACTTAAAAACAATCAAATGAAAGATTTTACTGTTCGGGTGAATTTCGAACAAGATTATATAGAAAGAGTTATAAGAACAATAGTAAATAGTAGATAAAAATAAATAGGGGAGGAAAATAAAATGAAGAGATGTAGAATATCAGTTCTTTTGATTTTATTGATATTTACTACTTTTATTGGTTGTTCATCAAAAAATAGCAACAAGGATAATAGCTCATTCATACCTACTGCAAATGATGAATTAATATGTGAGGAAACCATATCTCCCAATAAAGAATATGTAACATCAGATGAGGATATTGTGAATTATACAATACAAATTTATCAGAATACAAAAAATTATGATATCATTGTTAATGCAGATTCTAATTCTGGTTTTTTTGAAAAAACACAATATGTATTAGATTATGATAAACCAATTTCTAAATCAGATGTAAATATAGAATGGACTACTTTAATGGGAAATCCCAAATATACGGAGAAAGATCAATTGGCAGTTGCTAATGTATCAATTTCTTCAAATAATGATGTGTTCAGTAAGCGAAAAATCAATTTCTTTAGTAAAGGAATTGAAATTATTGTTGATACAATAAATCAAAGCAAAAAATAAAGATTAAAGTAGAGTAGTGGTTTAATTTAAGAAAAAGAGGCTTGCATATGCAGGCCTCTTTTTTTCATAAATTGAGGGGTTAAATTAATATGAGTAAGAACTCTATAGCATCAATATCTTATTCATGTATTTAAAAATGTACAGATGCATGATTTTTCTTATTATGAACAAATAATAATATTTTTTTTGTATAAGTAAATAATATAGTTGAGGTGATTTTGTGAAAAAGAAAGTTTTAACCTGTGTGTCAATAATATTATTATGCTTAGTAATATCAAGCTCTAAAGTAAAGGCAGATGAAGAAATTTATCCAATTAATAATACATATAAACCAGGCATCTATATTTTGAATAAAAGTGACAAAAATTCTTACAATTTAACTTATGAATTTGTAAATAAGGGACAAAAATCTGCTATTATTATTTTAGATGAGAATTATGATATTACCTATAAAAATGTTAATTGTAATAGAAGATGTAATGGTGGGACTATAACCAATAAAAATACTATAATAGTAGTAGGTGGAGAGATTGCTTTTTATTTTGAAAAAAAATAGTTAAAGTAAAAATACCGTATTATTCAAAAGAATATGCGGTATTTTTTAAGTTTTACTTAACTTTTTGTGTGTAATATTTTCTGAATTTAAGCTGATATATTATCTTTTTCAGTTTCAATTACAACACCTAATTTAGTTGATATTATGGTATTTAGCTTGTTTATAGAAGAGGTAAGGGTGGTTATTTGTTTTTCTAGCCGTATTAATAGATAAGCACTTACTGCAACAGGGAAACCAACATTACCAATTAAATTTACAAGTTCATTTAATTCCATGAAAAATCACCTCCTAATACTCATATATGCATAGGAGATGAGTGTTTAGTTAGATTATGAAATTAAGGTCCAAAGTATATGGAAAAGTGAAATCATCAAAAAATAAAAAATGGTTTATAAGTAAAAAAATGTTATAATTATATGATAAATGTATTATATTATTTGGAGGTAGTTATGAACTATAGATTATTAGGAAAGTCGCTGCTATATACTATAATTTTAACCATTATACTTTGTATTCTTCTATCTTTTTGCAATGGTGACGAAATTTTTGTGACACTATTTATTTTTGGAATTGGCATAATATTTACTATATTTACATGTACATTACTAATTGTTGATGCAATAAATAATCGTAAATAAATACTTAGAAAAAATATTATTTAATAAGAAATACCGTATTATTTAAAAATAATATGCGGTGTTTTTTAGTGCGTAATTCTAAGAAGTTGTGCAATAATAAGTTACATAAATTGTTAAGAATGTAAAGTAAAAGGAGGATATTTATAAGAAAATATTGAATATAACGAATATAAAATTGAATTATGGGGGGATAAAGGGTGTATAAGAAAATAATTTGTGGGTTTTTTATTATTTGTCTATCTTTATTTACAATAGGTTGTACAGGAAAACATAGTGATACTAATAATGGTGGTGATAATTATAGTTTAGGAAATGTAACTATAAGCGAAAATACACCATGGAATGAGAGTACAAATTTATCAAAAGATGAAAAAAGCTTCTTAGAAGAAGTTAAAAAGGAGATAAATCATGATATTAAATTATATAGTGAGGGAAATATAAATACATTTCTAAATAGAACTATTTCAGGAATGGGAATTTTTAATTCTACTAGTAATACATTTTTTGAAGATGGTAATTTTGATAAATATGTTGCAAATAAAACAGATATTAAAGTAATAGATATTCAAACTGTAGATAACAATAATGCTAAGATTTTGTTGAATATTAAGTATCCAGATATGAGACTTCCTCTTTATAAGGCTATAAAAAATAATGAACTAAAAGATAATGAGAATATAAATTTACAGTTTATAAAAGATACTTTTGAAAAAAATCCAGTATATAAAGAAGGAACTTATATTTTAAATTATAAAAAAGCTGAAGATAATAATGAAGTCATATATATATGTAATAATAATATCAGAAAGGCATTAACAGGTAGTTTAATAAATCCTGGTATAAGAAAAATAGATTCTGATGAGGATAAATGTGAAAAAGTAAACAAATATTTAAATGATTGTCTTAAGTTATTAAAGGAAGATGATTTAAAGAATTACTACTCAATGGCGTCTTCATGGAAGGTAGACAATGTAAGAAAAAAAGTTTTAGAAAATGAAGCTTTTAAAACCATAAAAGATTATTTTGTTGATAATACAAAGATTGAAATAATAGAAGGAAACGAATCATTTCGAGCTATAGTTAGATATCCAGATTTTAATAAAATATTCTTATCTTTATTACAAGAAAAAAAGAATACTAATGAAATTATACATGAGATAAATAAAAGCATAGTTGATGGTAAGGTAGAAATAGTAGAAGATACACTAGAAGGAGAAATTTACATTGATGGAGAGATAAAGGGAATTCTTGATGATTATAGCTGGCTATTTTCTAATTTAGGAATTGATAGCATTGATATGATAATGAGTAATTTTCAAGAACCATATAATTTCAATATATCTACAGAAATTGAAGGATTAAATTAAAATGAATAATACCTCGATAAAATCGAGGTATTATTTATATATTTAGTAATTAAAATATACGGATACATGATTTCTTATAAGCTTTTCTTTTAGCTCTTGTGCAAAATCTATAGAGTTTTCAAAGTAATTAGATATTCCAAAATTATAGATAGAAGAACCTTTCTTGTAATTTATTATTACATTATCATTTTTTATTAAAACTTCATTTATTTCATTAAAATCAATAATTATTTCTGAAAAAGATTTTCCTACATAATTGTTACTTGATGTACGAACAGCTACCTTCATTATACCTCTAAATTCTATTGAATTATCTAATATAATGGCTTCTAAAGATTTTCCTTCATTTATTAATTTATCTATTTCAGGTTTTAATAACTTTTTAGTTAATGGACTCATTCTTTTTGGAATTAAAAGCTCAAATAAGATAAGCAATAAGAAAATAGTAGACATAAACAAAACTATAAGGTATAGATTTTTATCATTACCAGTTTTGTTTTTTAAATTTAAGAATACAAAAATAATAATTATTAATAACAATGGGATAAATATAAAATCCATTAACGAAGGTTTTTTAGTTTTTTTATAAAGATTTTCATTGAATTTGTACACAAAACCACCCCTACCATAAAAGTAATAATGTATATAAAATATAACACATATTGAAAAAAATGTAAAACAATATTATAATTTAAAAGAATGAAAGGTAAAAGGTTAAAAAAATTTTTTGAGGGGGATTTTATGAAGAAAAAGGTAAAAGTAATTCGTATTATTAGCATGTTTGTATTAGGTTTATTTATTTTAGACTTAATGCCGTCTAAGGTATATGCTACTGAAGGTAGAGATACTGAAACAAAAGAATGGAGTGAATATGGAATACTATCGGTATCAGATAAAGATATGATACTTAATGTAGAAGATTTAGAAATTTCTTCTGATGTTCATTCTAATGGAAACATAAAGTCAAATTCTACTAAGCTAAGTGTTAATGGAGTACTAGAGGCATCTAAAAAAGTAGATATAGTAGCAAGTGAAGAAAATATTAATATAAGAGAGAATACAGATAAGATAGAAACTGATGATGTATATGAAGATATATTAAATGAAACTAAGGATAATAGACAAGAAATTAATGGGTTAAATTTTTTGAATGGGGCATCTATAGATGTAAACAATAATTATAATTCAACAGGTAATACAATAGTAAATGCTTCACAAGTTAACTTGCAAAAAAGTTTATTGTCAGATGGGGAAATATCACTTAATTCTTCGATTGTAAATAGTGGAGAATATAAAAGCTTTATAGCTTCAAGAAACAGCAATATAACAGTTAATGCAGCCTACTTTAATTTTAAAGGTATAATTTATGCTCCAAATGGAGTTGTAAATATACAAGGTTCAGATATAAATATAGAAGGTAGAATAATTGCTAATGAGATAATCATAAATGGTAGTAAAGCAAAAATCAAACAAAATGATGATGATTTTGATTTTATTAAAGATGAAGTTAAACCAGATTTAAGTATATTGTCACCAAGCTATGAAAATGATTATCTAGTTACACAAGATGTAGATATAGATATAACTGGTATAGCTAAAGATAATAAAAAAGTAGAAAAAGTTGAATATCAAATTGTTTCAGAAGAATCAAATAATAAAATTAGTGGACAAGCTACTGGAATTGAGAATTGGGCAGTAGAAGACATACCGCTAGAATTAGGAATGAATTATTTAAAAGTTATAGCTTACGATACAAGTAATAATTCTGTTGAAAAAGTAATTAATATTAAAAGAATGAACACAGAAATTAATTTTAGTGATGATGTTGTGTACGCTACAGAAAATGATGCAGCTAAATTGAAAGATCAATTTATAAATCAAAAATTAGATCAAAATAAGACTGATGGATATACAGCAGATGATAGAATAATATTGAAACTAACAAAAAATAATATATTGTTAGATGCTATAAACAAGGGGAACTTTGGAGTAAATAAAATTCTTTATTTTGATCCTTGTGATGTTCTTCCATCAGGATTTAGTGGTAAATTAGAAAGCTATAATGAAGTATCAGATGGTATAGAGTTTAGATTTAAAAAAGCTGAATTTAATGAAATGATAAATGATTATGTAAGCTTTGATTTAGACAATAATATAGATTTTCAAAATGATATAGCATATATTTTAGCTCCAGATGGAACTAGGGTTGATAAACCTATTCAGAAATCCAAGCTAAGAGCAAGTGAAGAAGTTAAGAAAGGCGTTCAGTTAAATGAATTAGTAAGATTTCTTGTCCCTAAATTTGATGGTTCATCTTTAAGATTTGGTGATGCCAAAGATGGTCTAGTCATATATGATGAGGATGGTTTAAGAGAAACCAAAGGAGACCAAGTTGTGTTAAAAGCAGAACAAAAGTATTCTAATTTTCAAATTGATTCAGCTTTTGACTGGAATATGAAGATTAGTGATGTATTACCAAAGCAAATACGATTCAAGTTTTCATATGACGATACAAAAACAAATGGATTAACATTTAATAAATACTCTAAAGATTTAGAGGAAGTAGTAGATGATATACAAAGTTTAACTAATTCAAGTTTTGAAAATAAAATAGAATTCTTAAATTTCTTTGATATAGAAGGTGTTAAACTAGATGATACTATTGTCTTGGGTTGCGTAGGGGTAAGAACAAACGCGGGTACATCTATAAGTCTTATTCCTAAATACACATTAGATGGATTGGCAGAATCATCATCAGGAAGGTTGGACCCTATCATATCATTGATGATTGTAATGGATATGAGTGGAGAAATTTCACTTAAGGCTTCTATAGAATCAAATACTAGTTCTTATGTTGAGAAAGGATTTAATATACAAAAAGATGGCTATGTGGGCAAAGGTGGTAGTGTTGAAGATAATAAGGGGCAAAAAACTTATGATCTAGCTTTTGATAGAGTTGCTGATGTATATGATAAAGAATGTAATTCTAGATATGAATTAGATAAGGAGCCAGTTACAACTTTAAAAGGTTCTTTAGAAGGTAAAGCATCAGTAGATTTTGGATTAGGAGTTGGAATAGGATGTTTTACTATGGGAATAATGCCTGGAATGGTAAGAGCTTCAGGATATGCAAAATTTGATTCTAACTTAAAGGGGGATTTCCTAATAAGTAGTGAAAATTCTGATATAGGTTTTGAAGGAAAATTTGGTGCAGAGTTAGGTATCAGAGTTAGAGTAGATGGCAGAGTAGCAACAGACTTAGGAGTGTTAGAATTTAAGTATGTAAAACCTTGGGTATTATGGAGCAAAGGAATAGGAACTAGTGATGATTTAAAGATAGTTTTGACATGGAGCGATTTACCAAGAGACTTAGATTCACATTTATATACTTCTAAGGGTAATCACATTTACTATGGAAATAAGTATGAGTATGGATATGATGAGTCTAATGAATATAAGAAGTTTATAGATTTAGATATTGATGATACTAGTGGATGGGGACCTGAAACTACTACTATTTACGAATATACACCAGGAGTATATACATTTAAAGTTAATGACTATACAAATAGAAGGAATAGTAATTCATATGAACTATCGCAATCACGTGCAGTAGTTAAAGTTTACAAAGGAGACCAAGAATTACAAACATTTGTAGTACCAACAGAGAAAAAAGGAACTGTATGGAATGTTTTTTCTTATGATACAAGAACAGATACAATTACATCAATAAATACTATTAATTAAGTTAGAGAATAGGCTTATATATGTAAGCCTATTCTTATATTAAGTTATAGATAGATAAACTAGAATTTATAGGAGTGATAATATTTTGTTTGAGGATTTTTTTAACGAACTTAAAGAATATGCAAGAAATACTTCACATATTGAGAGCATTATTATTGTAGGCTCTTATGCGAGAGGAACGAATAAAGAAAATTCAGATTTAGATATTGTTATCATCACATCAAATAAATCGGGAATGATTGTAAATCAAGATTTTATCCAAGATTTTGGAGAGGTTTATAAACAACAAATTGAATATTACGGTGCTTGTACTTCTATTCGTGTGTGGTACAAGGACGGAAAAGAAGTTGAATTTGGAATTGTAGAACCGTCATGGATTTCAATTCCCTTAGATACTGGAACTTATAAAGTATTGTCTGATGGATATAAAATTATCATAGACAAAAAACAGTATTTTGAAAATTTGAAATTATAAAATTCTAGTTTGTTGATGTGCTTATTGAAAAGATAAGAAAACTAAAAATATGATAAGAATACTGTATTATTCAAAATGAATTTTAAAATGATGACTTAAATATATTAATAGCAATATTAAATTAATGGTTACATAGTATTATTTATTTTGTATGATGTAATCCAAGTTTTTAATTAATATATTATGTATATATTAATTAAAATTAAATATCAATTTATTAAAAGATAGATACATGAGGTGCTAGAAGTATGAAAAAAATTATCCTGAAAATTATTGCTACAATATTTACTATTTTATGTATGTTTATTATTTGGTTTATATATGTTACTGAATTTAAAGTTACAGATGTTTCGCAACATGTAAACCCAATTAATAATTATACTATTTTATTTCAGGAAGTTGGAGAGCCTGAATGGCCATTTGGAAAAACTCATGTCAAAATAACACTACTTAATGATAAAAAGAAAAAGGTAGAAACAATTCCTACTTATATTCAAAATGATGGAGCAGTTGCGGGAGAAGGAAATATTTTAGTTGAATGGTTTGAAAATTATGCTGAGGTTACATTATTAGGCAGTGAACAAGAGAATGAAGTTCATAAAATATATTATAATTAGTCATTTGATAAAAACAAATATTAAATTATGAAAATATCGTATTATTCAAAAAAGAATGTGCGGTATTTTTTTATGTCTCAATACTAAGAAAGTACAAGCTATGTAGAAAGTGTGACATAAATGTTCTTTTAAAGTTGAATAATACAGTATTTGAAAAATATGTTATAATAGGATTGAATTTTTGATAGATAAATTAGAATTTGTAGAGGAGGTGAAATTTGTGGAAAATTGGATATTATATTTAATGCTTATTGTTGGAATCTTACTTTATATAGAAATCACTAAATTAAAGAAGCAAGTAAAATCTCAACAAATACAGATTGATAACTTGTGTAAAGAAACTGGAAATCAGCAATTAGCCACATATTTTATTTCTGATGAAGAAAAAGAATATATAGTTCATCTAAAAAATAGTGGGAAAGAAGTTGAAGCGGTTAAAAAGTTAAGAGACGTTACTTCTATGGATTTAGTACAGGCAAAGCAATATATTGATACATTATAAATTTCAGTTTGTTGATTTGCTTATTGAAAAGATAAAGAGAAGAAAACTAAAAATATGCTAAAAATACTGTATTATTCAAAAATGAATTTACAGTATTTTTTTTGTCGCAATTCTAAGAAAGTGTGACAAAAAGTTATTGAAAATTCAATAGTACTGTACTAATAAATGTTATAATTTAATTTATAAAGAAAAGATAAATGGGAATTTATAGAGGTGGTTGATATGGCAGAACTGATTATTATTAGAGGAAATTCTGGTAGTGGAAAGACTACTCTTGCAAGGAAATTACAAAGAAAATTTGGAAGAAATACTATGGTGATTTCGCAAGATGTTATTCGCAGAGATATGCTTATGGAAAGGGATGGTTTTGATACAAAAGCATTACCACTTTTGATTGAACTATTAAAATATGGACGACGAAATTGTGTAGTTACCATTTTAGAGGGGATTCTGAATTCACAATGGTATAAACCACTGTTTGAAACTGCAATTTTAGAATATGGTTCAAATATTCATGCCTATTATTATGATATCCCTTTTGAAGAGACAGTTAAGAGACATAAAACGAAGCCTAATTGTAATGAATTTGGTGAAGATGACATGCGAAGCTGGTGGAATGAAAAAGATTATATAAAGATTATTGATGAGATTAAATTTACTTCCGATATAAGTGTGGAAAAAGCCATTGAAATTATCTCAGATAATGTTGTAATTACTATATAAGTTTTTAATAGGAGGGTATATGTTGAAAAAGAAATGGAAATTTATTCTGATAGGAATAGTATTCACAATTTTATTTGGATATATTTTTTATCAGAATAATAAAATTAATAATTATGAAGAAAGATTAGCAAGTATTACGACAAAATATATTCAAAGATTTGCAACTACGGCTGGAGTTATAGAAGACGAGACAGCATATATGCAACAGTATGCAGGTATTGTTACTGCACAACAGGCATATATTACATTAAGTGAAAATAAAGGTGTTCCTTCAGATGAGTGGTCTACAAGTCTTGCAAATTTATTTCTTAAGATAGAAGAAACTATGCTTAATGATAAAGAAAAAATGAAAAAAGTATTTGGAGAAGAAAATGGATCTGAATTGATGTTTAAGATATCATATAACTTTGAAGATAAAGATTCTATTAAGAAAGTAATTGAGCTATTGAGTAATTAAGTTTATTAAATAGTTATATAAAGGCGGTATTAAACAAGTAAAAAATAATCAGATTAACTAAAATACTGTATTATACAAAATGCTATAATTATAGACAGATAAATTAGAACTTAAAGGAGAAGTAATAATGGTTATTTTGATTTCAGGAGCTTCCCATACAGGAAAAACTGTATTGGCTCAAAAGATATTAGAAAAATACCAATTTCCATACTTGTCCATTGATCATATAAAAATGGGACTTATAAGAAGTGGTAACACAGAGTTAAAACCAGAGGATGATAATGAACTTGTAAATTATCTTTGGCCGATTATTCGAGAAATTGTAAAGACAGCAATTGAAAATCATCAAAATTTAGTGGTTGAAGGGATATATATTCCTTTTGACTGGAAAGATGATTTTGATAATGAATATCTAAAAGAAATCCAATATTATTGCTTGATTATGACAAAAGAATATATTCAGGACCATTTTTCAGATATAAAAAAATTTGCTAATGCAATTGAACATAGGCTTGATGATTCGTGCTACTCAGCAGAGTCCATGATTAATGAAAATGTTGAAAATTTAAAGATGTGTAAAAAGTATGGTTATAAATATATTTTGATAGAGAATGATTATAAAGTAGATATTGATTTATAAAAATCTCTGTTTGTTCATATATATAAATAGGACTTTAATTATATGTAAAGCAGATTTAATCTATTGGTTCTTCATAACATAAATCATCCTTAGACATGATAAATTCTTTCTTCTAACTATATTGAACCTCCAAATTGTTTTTTTATAAATTTTATATGCAAAAAGATAAGTTGTTAAGTTCTTAAGAACTTAAGAAGTTATAGTAAAAATGCGGGCTTGAGGGGGACAAGATAAATTCTAATAATGAATATATTTTATTTGAAAATAAACCTCATCAGATTCATTTTGATGAGGTTTATTGATATAAATTTTGGTGCAAATAAAAAGAATTTTATTTTAAGTTTAGTTCATTTGTTTTAAATAATTCACTTGCCCATTTACCAGATTTTTTTATGGTCATAGTCTTATCGCTGCGATTATAACGATAGAAGCCATACCTATTTTTAAATGCGTTTAATGGTGACCAAACATCAAATGGAGCCCAAACATTGTATCCAATACAATTGGAACCATCTTGTATTGCTTTATGTAGCCATTCAAGATGTTCTTCATAGAACTCAATTCTATAGTCATCTTGGACAATTCCATTTTCGTCTAAGAACTGTTCTTCATTTTCAACTCCCATTCCGTTTTCACCGATAAAGCATTTTATATTTCCATATTCATTTTTTAGCCTCATAAGTGTATCGTACAAGCCTTTAGGGTATATTTCCCATCCTCTAGAGAAGTTCATTCTTTTTCCAGGCATATCATAAATTGAATAGAAATTTTCTGGCATAAGTTGACCTTCGCTAGCTGTTTTAGATGATGTATCTTGTTTATCGTTTTCTGGATACCATTTTGGTTTGAAACCTTCAATAGGAGCTTGTACTCTGCAAGGTTGATAGTAGTTTACACCTAGAATATCAACTATACCATTTTCAAATATAACACTGTCTTCTTCGTGCATTTCTGGAGTTAGGTTATACTTTTCACAGAATTCTAAATAATCAGCTGGAAGTTTACCTCTGACAGAGACATCTAAATAGAATCGTTCTCTAATCATATCTAAGAAACGTGCAGCTTCAATATCTTCTGGGTTTTCACTTTTTGGATAAACTGGATTAGGATTTAAAACAGTTCCTATTTCTCCAGGATATTTACATTCGTGGTAATGATTTATTACCATTGCTTGTGCTAAAAGAAGATTGTATCCACATTGAATTGATTGCTTAAAGTCAATTACATTAGGAGGTTGAAAGTCATATAGATAACCACCTTGAGGTAAAACACCAACTTCATTATGAACAACAACATATTTTACTTCATTACCAAAATATTTTAATACTTGCTTAGAATAGTTAACAAAGTGATTTACAACTTCACGATTTATCCAACCACCAATATCTTGCATGCATTGAGGTAAATCAAAGTGCCATAAACATAAAATAGGTTCAATACCATTGTTTTTAAGTTCTTTTATTAAGTCACCATAGTATTTAACTGCATGTTGGTTTACTTCTCCAGTACCGTTTGGCATAAAACGAGCCCAGCTTATACTAAAACGGAAAGAATTCATATGCATTTTTTTTAATAATTGTACATATTCTTTATATCTGTGATACATATCGATAGTATCATTTGGTCCAGTTTGCTCATAAAATCTTTCTGGATTATTTTTAAACCATGTATCCCAAACATCAGGGCTTTTTTGGTCAATATCTCTAGCACCTTCACATCCAGGAGCCCAAGTTGCACCTCCCCATAAAAAATTCTCAGGAAATTTTAGAATTTGCATAATATACCTCCTAAATTTATTATAATGTCATAACATTTATGGTTTTATATTATAATTATGCTCTTTAAAAGTCAATAGCGAAAGAATTAAATTCTAATATATAACATAGATAAAGCATAATGTAATGACATTCTAAGTCGGTTAGTATATAATATTATATAAAATATGAATTGTGGAGGATGTTATGAAGCTTGTATCAGGTGTGGGTGAAAAGCCATTATGGAGTCAACTTTATGATGAGTTAGTAGAAAGAATACAAAATGGTACATATAAAGAAGGTGAAATGCTACCAACTGAAATGGAAGTTATGGATGAGTTTGGAGTATCTAGAATGACCGTAAGGCAAGCAATGAATAAATTAATATCAGATGATTTTATAAAAAGAATGAGGGGAAAAGGTACAGTAGTTTTAAAAAAAGATTATACTATTGGTACAACTCTAAAGTCGACATTTAAAGGAATATCAGAAAAAAATAATCATAAAAATCGAAAAGTTATATCAGTTACATATTGTAAGCCTTCTAAAAAAGTTGCAGAATTTTTTAATATTGATTTAAGTAAAGATGTTCTTAGAATAGTTAGACAAAATGTAATTGAAGATAAAATAGTTTCAATACATGATACTTACTTAAATCCTATTGTACCGTTAGATGATAAAGAAGATTTTAACGGATCTTTATATGAAAAGTTAAAATCAATTAATTTTGTTATAACAAGTATAAATGAAAAAATAAGCTGCTCTTTAATGGATGAAAGTCAGAAGTTATTATTTAATATTTCTTGTGATGAGGCAATTATGTGTCGTGAAAGAAGGGGATATTCAAATGAAAGAGGAGTTGAGTACACATATTCAATGTATCTAAGTACTGGATATGAATTAGTTATAGATTTAATGTAGAAATGAAAATTTATAGAAGTTTATTAACTTCTATAAATTTTTTTTATTTATTTTATATTGACAAGCTTTTCAATGGGAAATATAATTATGTTATAATGTTATAACATTTAAAATGGGAAAAGGAGATGTTCATTTTGGAAAAGTTAACTGAAATTATTGAGAGTAAATTACTTCCATTAGGAGAAAAGTTAGAAAATGTAAGATTTTTAAAAGTAATTAGAATGGCAATGATGCCATTAATACCATTCATTATAGCAGGCTCATTATCACTAGTTATTAGTTCATTCCCTTATATTGATAAAGTATTACCAGCATCAGTTTTAGATGTTATAAGAAATGTTTTGGCACCTTTATCTGGAACAACTTTAAGTTTAATATCAATTTTTTTAGCATTCTTAGTGGGATATAACTATGCAAAGACAGAGGAAAAAGATATAAATGGTATTTATGTTGGGTTAACTACACTTGTATCATTTTTCATAATATCACCATTATCAATAAATGTAGGTGAAGAAACTATAAGTGGTGTTATACCAACTACATTTATGGGAGCACAAGGAATGTTTGTGGCTTTAATTGTAAGTTATTTAATTGCGAAATTATACTGTATTATTATTAGCGGAAATTTAAAGATAAAATTACCACAAAGTGTTCCACCAATGGTATCAAATTCATTTGAAGCTTTAATACCTATAGTTCTTGTATTGGGTGTAGCATGTATTATTCAATATGTTTTTACATTAACATCATACGGAAATATTCATGTTATGATAGGAGAATTATTACAAAAACCATTACTTTCAATTGGTACAGGATTACCAGCATTATTAATTTCACAAGGTTTAGTTCAATTATTATGGTTCTTTGGTATACATGGGGATCAAATAGTAGGATCAGTTATGGAGCCTATTCTTAGAACAGCAGATATGGAAAATTTGGCAGCATATCAAGCTGGACAAGAATTACCTTATATTATTACAGAACAATTTAGAGCATTATTTGTTATGATAGCATTTATCTCTCTTGTTATTGCAGTAGTTATTGTAAGTAGAAGTAATAGATTAAAGCAAGTAGGTAAAGTTGCTTTAGTACCAGCAACTTTCTGTATTTCTGAACCTATAGTATTTGGAGTACCAATAGTAATGAATGTTATGTTATTTATTCCTTGGGTTTTATCAAGACCACTTTTTGGATTAATAGCTTATGTATTTATGTATTTTGGTATATGTCCACCACCAACAGGTGTTGCATTACCTTGGACTACACCTCCAATAATATCTGGATTTTTAGCTACAAATTCTATAATGGGTGCAGTAGTTCAAATTGTATGCTTAATTGCAGGTGTGTTACTATTTTTACCATTTGTAAGAATGATTGATAAGAAATATAGAAAAGAAGAAGCGTAATAATATTAATAAGTGCCAAAACTTTATTTAGTAAAGTTTTGGTTCTTTAATTAGTTTTAGAGGTGAAAAATGAGAAAAAGTAATTATAATAAGTATCCTGAAACTATAGTATATGGATTTGAAAATGAAGTATATACAGGATATAAAGATATAGTAAATGCAATAGTAAATAATAAGGATAAGAATAAGTGCATAGTTGTGGATTGTTATCCAGGAGTTGATGATAACGAGGTGTTAAATTCCATAGTAGAAGAGCTAAGACCTGATAAAATTATTTACAGCGAAGATATTTTTTATGAGGGTGATAAACTTACTGAATTAATGGAAAGAAATCTTACTGATGATAGAGTAAGAGGTGTAATGTATTATGGATCTATAATGGACTTTATAGATGTAAATAAACTTGAGGAAGCTAAGAAAAATGTTGAGAATAGTCAAGGGCTAACATTAATATATGGATTTGGTGCATCTTTAATATCAAAAGGAACTACTTTAGTATATGCAGATATGGCTAGGTGGGAAATCCAATTAAGATATAGAAAAGGTATGCCTAATTTTAAACAAAAAAATTATGATGAAGATGTATTAAGAAAATATAAAAGAGCATTTTTTATTGAATGGAGAATAGCTGATAAACATAAAGAAAAATTATATGAAGAAATAGATTTTTATTTAGATACGAATACTGCTAATATGCCTAAAATGGTGACAGGAAGAGCCTTTTTAGCTGGATTAGATAAAGTTAGCAAACAGCCTTTTAGACTAGTTCCTTATTTTGACCCTGGAGTATGGGGGGGACAATGGATGAAAGAAGTTTGTGGATTGGATAAAGATGAGGAGAACTTTGCATGGAGCTTTGATGGAGTTCCAGAAGAGAATAGTATTTATTTAAGATATGGAGATGTGAAGATTGAATCTCCTGCTATGAACTTAGTTAAATATAAGCCTAAAGAATTATTAGGAGAAAAAAACTACTCTAGGTTTGGTGCTGAATTTCCAATTAGATTTGATTTCTTAGATACAATGGATGGACAAAATCTAAGTTTACAAGTACATCCTTTGACTGAATATATAAAAAACAAATTTGGTATGATGTATACTCAAGATGAAAGCTATTATATTCTAGATTCAAAAGAGGGAGGGGGAGTTTACTTAGGAATTAAAGAAGATGTATCTCCAGATGAAATGATAAAGGATTTAGAAATTGCACAAGAAGGTAAGGTTAAATTTGATGCAGATAAATACATTAACTTATTTCCTGCAAAGAAGCATGATCATTTCCTAATACCTGCAGGAACTATTCATTGTTCTACTGCAAATTGTATGGTGTTGGAGGTAAGTGCAACTCCATATATATTCACTTTTAAATTATGGGATTGGGATAGAGTTGGTTTAGATGGGTTACCAAGACCTATTCATATAGAGGATGGAAAGCAAGTAATACAGTGGGATAGAAGAACAAAGTGGGTAGAGGAAAATTTAGTTAATAACTTTGAAGTCTTAGAAGAAAATGAAAATTATACAGAAGTAAAAACAGGATTACACGAACTTGAATTTATTGAAACAAGAGTTATAACATCAAGTAAAGAAACTCTTCATAATACTGACGGAGGGGTTAATGTTCTAAATTTAGTAGAAGGTGAATGTGCTATTGTAGAAAGTATAGATGGTAAATTTGAACCTTTAGAGATTCATTATGCTGAAACTTTTATTATCCCTGCTTGTGTAGGAGATTATACTATAAAGCCAATTAAAGAAAGTGATGGTAAATGTATAAAAGTTCTTAAAGCTTTCGTTAGAAATTAAAAATATAGATATGAAAATAAAGCACTAGTCATTCAAGATTGGTGCTTTATTATATCTTTATAAAATAGGAGGTACATTATGAATAAAAAAATAGCTTTTTTTGATATTGATGGTACTATGATAGATTGTTCGGAGGGTATAACAGAGCCAACAGAAAAGACAAAAAGAGCTCTAGAGATTTTAAGAGATGAAGGATATTACATAGGGATAGCAACAGGGAGACCAAAGTTATTTATACCAGATAGAATACTTAAAAATATAAATCCAGATGTATTAATAACATCTAATGGTAGTTATATTGAAGTAGAAGGTAAAGAAATTTATAATAATCTAATTGATAAAAAAGTATTAGATGAATTTAGAGAATCTTGTAATAAGTACAAAATAAAATATATATTAGAAGGTCAAAACCAGTGCATTTCAGTAGGCATGAGTGAAAAGGAAATAGAAAACTTTTCTAGAAAGTTTTCATTAAAGTCAGGAGATATAGTAGATTATAGAAGAAAACAAGTGTATAAAGCTAATAAGTTAGTGGTGTTTTTAGATACTAAAGAGAAGATAGAAATAATTAAAGATAAATTTTCTTTTTGCCTTAATTTATTAAGACATGGAGATTTAGATTCATATGATTTATATAATAGAAAGTGTTCTAAGGGAAGTGGAGTTAAAGCAACAATTGAATATTTAGGAATAGATATTAAAAATACATTAGCTTTTGGAGATGATTTAAATGATTTAGAAATGCTTCAATTGGTTGATGTTGGAGTAGCTATGGGAGAAGGGAATAGTGAGTTAATTAGAAAGGTAAACTATACAACTGGTAGTGTAAAAGAAGAGGGAATATATAACTTTTTAGTTAAGATGTTGGATAAGTAAAATTGAAGATTTTTTAATTCTTATAGCCATTTCAAACCTCCAAATTGCTTTTTTATAAATTTTATATGCCAAAAGATAAGTTGTTAAGTTTTTAAGAACTTAAGAAGTTATAGTAAGAAAGCGGATTTGAAGGGATTTATCATGGAAGATAAAATTAAATTCAATCCATATATTGTAAAATGAGTTATAATGTAAGTTAAGTAAAACTAAGTATTAAGGATAGTGAAAATCATATGAAGCAGATGAAGAAGTTTGTTTAAGTAATGATGTTATTTATATTAACAATAGTGATGAAGTATTAGAAGTTAAATTACATTATGTCACACATAAGGAATGGGATGGCTATAATTCTATTGAGAAGAAAAATATTGTTAGTGAAGAATTAAAATTAAAGAAACTATTGTGAAAATAGACCTGGCTATAGTCCAGGTCTTAAATATTATAAATAAATACCACCTCATTAAACCTTGCATATATCACATTTGGAGGTGTTTTTTATGAGTTTAAAATGTATTGGAATTGATATTGGTCATAACTTAAGATGTGATATTGGAGCTGTAGGAATAAGAAGGGAAGATGAGCTTAATTTATTAGTGGGAAAAGCTTTGATTAGTAAGTTTAGAGCTATAGGAATTAAGGTGGTGGAATGTTTACCTTCTTCAGCAAGTAGTCATAGGGATTCATTAAGTAAAAGGTGTAGAGCTGCTAACTATGGGAAGGTTGATATTTTTATTTCTATTCATCATAATGCTTGTCCTGGTGGATATGGAAGTGAGTGTTTATGTATTAAGGGTGGGCAGCAGAATGCTTTATCTGAAAGGTTAAGTAAAGTAATACTTGAAGAGGTTTGTAAGCTTGGATTTAGGAATAGGGGAGTTAAGGATAGAAGAGATATTTACGTAATAAATAATACAATTATGCCAGCAATACTAATAGAGTGTGCGTTTGTTGACTCTGCTAGAGATATGAATGGGTATGATACTGAAAAGATGGCTGAAGTTATATTTAGAGGAGTATGTAGGTTTTATGGAATAAGTGTGAGTGGTGGAAGTCAAAGCAGTTTGGGAAATACTGGAGGTTTTGGTGGGACAAGTGCTTCAGGTGATCAAGGTGGGACAAACTCTCCCAAGTATTATGTTGTACAGATGGGGGATACTCTTTGGGGAATTAGTAGAAAGTATGGAGTTAGTGTTGATAAGCTGATTGAGATTAACGGAATTAAGGATAGAAATAGGATTTATGTGGGGCAGAAGATTTTAGTTAGCTGAACTTACACAGAGTGAAAATAAATGAGGTTTACAGCCTTAGACATTGGTATAACTTGTCTGAGTCTATTTTTACAGATAAAAATACCGTATCATAAGTAATGATTAATTAACAAAATATACTATAATAAAAGAAGAAGATAATTTTTTAGTGATAGGCAAATAATAATTTGCCTGATTGAACAAAACTTGCATAAATTTAACATTTTAGTACAAATAACCTATATTTCATTACTTTTTTAATGAAATATAGGTTGTTTGTATTTAGAATAAAGTTATGAAGTTAATTAAATATATATTCTAAATATGGAGGGTTACGAAATGGAAGAAAATTCAAAAATATCAATTTTACAAATTCTCAAAGAGTCACTTAGAAAGCTTAAAAATATGGAAATTTTAATTGCAACTATGACTTTTGTATTAGTAGGAACATCTTTATCTATAATTTGCAGTGCTGGTGATAAAGATATTGTCTTTGCTGTTCTTGGTGACTTTATAGCTTTAATTGGATATATGACAATAATTAAGATAGTAGAGAAAAAATATAAAAAAGAAGAAGTTTATGTGAAGAATATTATTAAGGAAGTGATTCCAAGAAGTTTTCCTGCTTTAGTGCTATATTTAACAGTGGTTATTTTAACCCTTATTGGAACATTATTAGTAATCATACCAGGAGTGCTATTTTGCATATTTACAGCATTTTATCTTCAAGTTTTTACCCTTGAAAATAATGGGGTAATTGATTCTATAGGTAACAGTATTAGTTTTAGTGAAGGTTTTAGAGGCTGCATTTTTAAAATGCTCATAATTGAAATAATTATATATTTAATTAATGATTATACACTATTATGGTTATTAAACAATTTATTTAATTCAATCATATCATCGGGAGTAGGTATAATTATATCATCTGTCATTAATTCAATTATGACAATAGGCTACACAAGTCTATATTTGAAGATAAGAGAAATTAAAACTATAGAATAAATAGCTAATTATGCTAAAATTACAATTAATTAGATATATTATATATAAATTACCTGTAATTTTATATATAATATGTTTGGTTCAAAGTTTTTTTATGGAGTTGATGCTGGAATGATTTATATATTGGAAATATGCACTTGCCTAGCAAGTATATATTTTGTTTACTTTCTCGGATTATTCAAATTTCAAGTTAAAAAATGTTTAAACATAAGCATAAGCGTTCTTAGTTCTATAATTATATTTTTTATATTTGAGGACAAATTAAAAGACATTAGCTACATTTTAGATTCAAAGCTTATTTTGAGTGTAAGTTTAGTTATAGCTTTTTCTTTAGCCTATTATAAAGAAAAATATAAATGTCTAGAAAAATCACTATTTTCAGTATTTATAATATTTATAGTTAACAGATTTGCAGTAAATTTAGTTAAAATAATTTTTATCAGTGTTTATAATTATGATAAGCTAATTGATAATATTTATTTTATGCTTATATCAACCCTTGTAAGTTATCTATATACAATAGTTATAATATTTTTAATTAAAAAGTATAGTAAACTCAATAATTATAACATTAAGGATATATTTAAAAATAACTTTTTATACTACAGCATAATATCTTTGTTTTCGTTTACTTTAATTATTGATAGATTTATAGTATATATGATTTCAATTATAGAATTTAACAAAAGTATTTTTAATGCATTACTAATTTTAAGTGAAATGACCATTGTTGTTGTCTTTGCAATAATTTTGGCTTTCATATATTTAAGTAAAAGACATGAAGAAATATTATTTAGACAATTAGAAATTGAAAAACTCACAGAATATACCAGAAATATAGAAGTTTTAAATCAAGATACTAGAGCTTTTAAGCATGATTTTGTAAATATACTGTCTTGTATAAGAGGATATTTAGATACAGATAATTTTAGTGAATTGAAAAGTTTTTTCTTTAATAAAATACTACCAATTAATGATAATTTGAATAAGGATTCTTTAAAACTACATTTACTTTCAAATATAAAAATTCCAGAACTAAAAGGACTTATTTCTTCAAAGGTTTTAAAAGCGAAGGCAGAGGGGATAGATATATTTATAGATATAGCTGAACCTATTGAGGATATAAAGATGGATACTATTGATTTGTGCAGAGTTTTAGGTATTCTACTAGATAATGCTATTGAAGCAGCGGTTTTATGTGCTAATCCAATTTTAAAGCTAGGGGTTATTAAGAAAGAAAAGTCTATTGATTTTATAGTAATTAACTCATTTGAAGGAAAAACACCTAAAATACACGAAATATTTATAAGAGGATTTTCAACTAAGGGGAGTGGGAGAGGAATAGGACTTGCTAATTTAAAAAGCATACTTAGCAATTACTACAATACTATTCTTGATACTACTGTAGAAGATAATTTATTCACTCAAAATATTAAGATTATAAGTAGGAGAATAACTCTATGATTAAAATATATATTTGTGAAGATATTGAAGAGCAAAGGAATAGGATAAGAAGTTTAGTTAAAGATATTATATTAGAAGAAAAATTAGATATGACAATTGAGATAGCATCTCCTAATCCTATGGAGATATTAAATAAAGCAAAAGAAAATGATAAGGATATTTCATTGTACTTTTTCGATGTAGATTTAAATTCTAATATTAATGGTATAGACCTAGCTAGTAAAATTAGAGAGTTTGACCAGAGGGGATTTATAGTATTTATAACTACTCATGGGGAAATGAGTTATTTGACTTTCACCTACAAGGTTGAAGCTATGGATTATATAATTAAAGATGATTATTCAAATATGGCTGAAAGAATAAAGGAATGCATTTTAGAAGCTAAAAAGAGATATTTAAAGAGTGATGAAGAAGAAGGTAAAGTTTTCACTATAAGAAAAGAAGATAAAGTTATAAATGTAAAGTATAAGGACATGCTTTTCTTTGAAACATCTGACACAATTCATAAGATAATATTACACGCAATTAATAGACAAGTCGAGTTTTATGGCAAAATGAAAGATATAGAAGAAACTTTAGATGAAAGTTTTGTAAGATTTCATAGAGCATATTTGGTTAATAAGAATAATATTTCAGAAATAGATAGGAAAAATCGTATAATTCATATGATAAATGGAGAGATATGTTATAGTTCGGCTAAGAACCTAGAGAAATTTTATAAGGGGAAGTTTTTTGATTAGTTTTAATAAATGTATAAGGAAATCTAAAACTGTTATTAAGTATAGTAATATGAGGTGTTGAATGAAGAGGTATTTAAAAAAATTATAACAATCTATATTTTATTACCAATAACTTTAGGGCCTAGTATCAGTACACTTGCTATAACAAATAGTTATGAAAGTCTCAAGGGATCAAACACAGAAGAATCTTATGAAGATTTAATGTTTTTAAAGGAATTGTAGCTATATCATATCGGGATAATAATGATAAGAAGGCATATACAATCCAAAACTTAGATGGTATAGATGTTGAAAAGATGGTAATGATTAAGGACTCTTATGGAAGTATTGATAAAGAGAAGGCAGTTAATAAACTTGGGTATAAGTTATTAGAAGGAGATGCATGGCTTGAACAAGATGCTGATATTATTTTACGTGGTTTCATTCATGTTGCATACCCAGAGAATACGTTTCTAAAGAGAGAAATTATATTCTTAGCTAAAGAAATAAGACTTTTAAAAACAGTTGCAAATAAAATTTCAGATAAGATCAGTAAGATGAATTTGGGTGTAAATATGCCAAAAGATGCTATATACGATAATGCACCAGCTGCAATTCCAAATAAAATATAATATAAGGATACTATATTTACTAATAATAAAAATATATTAAATGGCAAAGTAAAAGGCATTAAGACCGTTATTTATATATGTTCTATAGAGTATTCAAAATTAGAGCGCAAAGAAGACTTAGAATCAGTTATTGAGATAATTAAGGAGCTAAATCAAGTTTTACCGAAAAAGAGTTTTATTCTTATAGAACTAGGTTCATTAGGAAATAATACAGATAAAGAAGTTGGTGAGGGGATAACTATTTCAGACATCAATAACACTTCTGTTAGTATTTCTATGGAACAAGGGAAATGAGATAATTCACAACAACTATTATATTTTATTCAAGGCTTGAGGATGTAATTAGAATAATTAAAGTAGATAAAAATTATTATTGAAAAGAATTAAATATATTAATTAATGCTGATTTGGAAAAGGCAATAGCATATATTACTGATTCAACAGAAACTAAGTCAATAGTTGAATCTGAATGTAAGCTGTTAGATAGTGTGATAGAAGATGGATGTAGTATAGCACTACCTTTACGTTTACAAAAAAGAGAATTAAATCCTTAATATAAGAAACTTCTATTTGTAACATAATTACATATAGGAGTTTCCTTTATTTAGAGTATATACATAAGAAAAAATGGAAAAACCTCATTTAGAGTAGATACGGTGAAGCATACCTATGGAGAACCAAAATTAAAAGGTATTAGGTTTATAATACATTGAATTTGGTATATTATATTCATATAAATGCTTTTTTAGGAGGAAATTTAATGGTAAATAGGGATATTAATTTATATGATATTTTTATAAATTATTCATATAGTCAATTGAAGGAATTATTTAAAAATGCGAAGACAAAAGAAGAGCAAGACTTTTATATGACCTTATCTAATTTAGTATTACAAAAAGAGCAAGCTAAGGTTATAGGCGAATAGTATGCCAACTTATACAATTTTTGCAGGAGTTAATGGAGCAGGTAAAACTTCAATATATAAATCTATTTATTATAATGAAAATAAAAATGAAAAAAGAATAAATACTGATGAAATGGTAGCTAGAATTGGTTCTTGGAAAGACAATAATCTTCAAATGAAATGTGCAAGAGAAACTATTAAGTTAATAAAATAATACATTTTGGAGGGGATATCCTTTAATCAAGAAACAACACTATCTGGCAGAAGCATAGTAAAGAATATAAAATTTGCAAAAGAAAATGGTTTTTATATTGTTATGAATTATATAGGGTTAGAAAATCCAGAACTTGCTAAGAAAAGAGTTAAAATTAGAGTAAGCAAAGGTGGACATGGAATACCTGATAAAGATATAGAAAGAAGATACTATGATTCATTAAAAAATCTAAATGATGTAATTGAAATATGTGATGAAGTAAATATATATGATAATACAGAAGTATTAAGAGAAGTTATATATTTAAAAGAAGGTAAGGTAATATGGAGAGATAAAAAAATACCTAATTGGGCAAATAATATATTATAAAAGTAGCTAGTAAAATAATAAAAGTTTTACTAGCTACTTTTATACAATCAAAACTTGAAATTGAAATATTGTTAATTATATTGTATATTGGAAAGTCTAAACTTTTTTACTTACGGTGTGGTGAAGGGTATCTATGGAGAACCCAAATTAATAGAAATATGGAAAAGATATAAAGCTAATGATACCAATAGGATTATTGGCTTATGTTATAATTAAAAGGTAATTATTTGAATACAGATATGCAAAAAAATATGTATATATTTGGGGGCTTAAGGAGACCGGAGATGGATTTGGATAAAAAAAATATTATAACAATAATTAATGATAAGATTGATTATTCATTTTTATCGATGTGTAATGATGCAAAACTAATATATGTTAATGGATCTGGTAAGTTAAAGACATCTACTAGCAGTGTGGAGGATTCATATTATGGAATGCGTTACTTGAAACAGATAACTCTTAATGATATTCCCTTAGTTCAAATTAATGCTCCATCTTGCCCAACCTGCAAAAGTATATTATCTCTTGGTTTAGGACTTAATAAAGCAAATTCACATGAACTCATAGAAATTAGTAATAAAATTAATAGTAATTTTATTAGTTTGGAAAAATCAATGAATGATTTAGAACCATTATTATCATTATTAGAAAGTGGGTTATATGTAATAGCAGATATTTTATGCTATCCGACAGACGGAGATGGAAATTTCTTTTGGAATATATCAAACAGACCAACTGAATATTCAGGAACAGCAGGTGTTTTATTGCCAGAAGATGACTATAACTATGTTGATGGTGAGCCAGTATTTCTGTATCCAACTGAAGATACAAGTTGTTTTAATGAAGAAAGGGTTGAATACTACCTAAATACAATAAATAATTCTGAATCACCGCCAAGAGCAATAGTTTATAACTTTAAAGAGTTTATGAGTTTCATTATTGATGGTCATCATAAGACTTGTGCTGCATCTGTTTTAAGAAGACCAGTAAATTGTATAGCTATAATACCAGTTTCAGCATATGAATATAAAAAAAATGGGGACGAAATGCTTATAGATAGCTTATGCTTTTCTAATATTAGAATAAATAGCAATGATATACCAGCACAATATCTTACTCAAAAGCCTAATAAGGAACTTTTTGTTAACAAAAATAAAGTGGAATTAAGTGAAGGAAAATTTAGGGATACAGCTTGGGCGCAAAAGTATTTGGATTCTTCCAAATATTATCCTACAGTAGAAGAGTATGCTGAGATGATATCAAGTGAGGTATACAATATTTCAGATGAATTAATTGAGGAATGTCTTGAAAATCTTAATAATGAGAATCAAAAAAGAATGAAAAAAATACTTTTTTATCTTAGTAATAGGATGGATGCTCGTCTTAAAAAGATAGCTATTATTTGTGCTAAAAAATTAGGTGATTGTAAGTTGAAGGTACAGGCATTTAAAATATTATCCAATATTAAAGATGATACTGAGATTGAAGAATTATTTATTGACTATTTAATTGAAAATGAAGATAAGAATAGTATCTTAAGAGAGATAGCAAATTCATATTGGACTTAATAAATAGGCAAAGAGATAAAATATAATAATATAAGAAAATGATAGAAAATTGAAATAGATAAAAATATATAATCAAAATTTGTATTTGAAATAATACTGATTAAGATGTATATTGGAAAGTCTAAACTTTTTTAATTACGGTGTGGGGAAACGTATCATAAGTAAAGCTCTAAATCTTTGATTTAGTTAGCTGAACTTACACAGAGTGAAAATAAATGAAGTTTTTAATGAAATTAGACAAAATTGCAATTTTATTAGATGACATAATAACAAAAAAGCTTAATCAAGGATACTGTATACCACTTTTAGTGGAGAGTTCTTGATTTGGCTTTTTTTCTTATGAATGGTAATTAAGAGAATATAACGTAAACTGTATACCAATTCTTAAATTTGTTTGTTAAAGTTTTAATGCTCCATTTTTTAATACAACAGGTATAGAAGAACGAAGCGTTATTAACAAATATTCAATGACTTGTTCTTTATTTCTATTTTTTTTCTCCTTGAACCAGTTAATTATCATACCAGCAAGCGATTCTGTATAAAAGTTACAAATAAACATTTTAAAATCTTGAGGTACTTCTATTTTTAATTCTTTTTCTGTTTCGTCAATGACCACACGAATAATCTCAATAAAATCATTATAGAGGAATCTTTTCATTTCTTCACGTCCTAATGAGTCATAAGCACAGACTAATATGTGAGAATTTTTTTCTATATAATCAATAACGAATAAAATTGCCTCTTCATAATCAATCATCATATTGAATTTTTTTACAACTTCAATTGCCTCTTCTTCTAAAATCCATTTCAACAAATCATAGATATTTTCAAAATGATAATAGAAAGTTTTTCTATTCAAATTACAATCTTTAATAATATCTGTAACGGATATTTTATTTAAACTTTTGATAGTCATAAACTTTTTTAAAGAAGTGGCAAGTTTCTTTTTTGTATTTAATGTGGTCTCCTCATGTGTCATATAAAATCACTCCTCGGTAAATATTATACATTTGACCAGTAAAACTTCAATGGATAATAGAGAAGATTTGACCATCAAATTTATGAATTTGTGTATATTTACTCATTTCGAATATACTTGACCATTGTTTGAGTAATATCCTTTTTTTATACTTAAGTCTGTAAAAAGAAAGGAGACTATAGAATTATGAATCAATATAAATATAATGTTCAAATGATGTTTCCTCTTGGAAAAAGAGAAGGCACAATAGTCATAAATGAGGATAATGGACGGTTAAATGGAATGTTAAGTTTACTTGGAAACACTGAAGAACTTACAGGGTTTTTAAAACCGGATAGATGTTGTGAAATTAGAGGAAAGATTGTTTCTCTTACAAAAACAATCATCTATTGTGCTGTTGGAGAAATTCACGCTAAATGGATTAAACTTGATTTCTACAGTGATGAGAAACTATTTCATATGGAAGGGGCAAGGGAAGAATGAAAAAAATATATGAATATATTGTAAATCATCCCAAATTAATTTTATCAGTTTTTATGACTTTGTTTGTGATTTGTTCATTATGTAAGCCATTTGTATCAGTGAATTATGATATGAATACTTATCTCCCAGAAGATACTGCATCAACAATCGCCTTAGATAAGATGCATGAAGAGTTTACAGGGGGGATACCTAATGCTCGTATTATGTTGAATGATGTGTCTGTACCTGAGGTTTTGGTTTATAAGGATAAAATCCAAAATGTAGATGGTGTTAGCGATGTTACATGGTTAGATAATGTAACTAATATAGCACAACCCTTAGAAATAATGGATACGGAAACAGTAGAAACATATTACAAGGATGGTAATGCGCTTCTTACTGTTACTATTGAAGATGATAAGAATATGCAAGCCGTTGATGAAATACGAGAGATTATTGGGGATGAGAATGCAATGACAGGAAGTGCAGTTTCTACGGTGACAGCAACTAAGAGTACTGTAAGTGAAATTTCAAAGATTGCTATAATTGCTGTAATATTTGTTCTAATTGTATTGTGTTTTACAACAACATCTTGGATTGAACCAATCATTGTTTTAGCAGGACTAGGGATTGCTGTTATGATTAATGCTGGAAGCAACTTGATTTTTGGTGAAATATCATTTGTTACAAATGCAGCAGGAAGTATATTGCAAATTGCTGTTTCACTGGATTATTCTGTATTTTTGATTCATCGATTTGAAGAATGTCGTAAGGAGGAAAGTGATGTAAAAAAAGCAATGATTAATGCTCTATGCATGTCAACATCCTCTATTCTTTCTAGTGGATTAACAACTGTCATTGGATTTCTTGCACTTTGTCTTATGAGATTTGAAATAGGACCAGATTTAGGACTAGCTTTAGCTAAGGGAATTATTATTAGTTTGTTATCCGTATTTATTTTTATGCCAGTATTGATTCTTTATACTTATAAGTGGTTAGATAAAACTCATCATCGTTCTTTTATGCCATCTTTTAAAGGATTTGGAAATGCAGTATACCGCATAATGCTTCCTATGCTATTATTATTTCTTATTTTAATTGTGCCAAGTTATTTGGCATCCAACTCAAATAGTTTTTATTATGGAGCATCTCATATTTTTGGAATAGAAACCAAACTTGGAGCTGATACAGAAGAAATTGAACAAGTATTTGGTAAGAGCGATACTTACGTATTGATTGTTCCGAAAGATGATTTATCCATTCAAAAGAAGTTATCAGATGAATTAAATCAAATACCAAAAGTTACAAATATCATATCTTATGTGGATACAGTAGGCGCTGAAATCCCAGAACAATACCTTGATATTGAAACCTTATCTAAGTTAAATTCGGAAGATTATACAAGAATGATAATCTCCGTAAAAGTTAATTATGAGGGGGAAGAAACATTTGCCTTAGTTGATGATATTCGTAACATTGCATCTAAGTATTATGATAGTAATTGGTATCTAGCTGGGGAAGGTGTTTCAACAAAGGACTTAATGGATACTATAACTTCAGATATGATAGCAGTTAATCTTTTAGCAATTGGTGCTGTATTCTTAGTTCTTCTTATTACAATGAAATCGCTGATATTGCCAGCTATCTTAGTATTAAGTATTGAAACAGCTATTTGGATAAATTTAGCTATTCCTTATTTTACAGATCAGACAATTTTCTATATTGCTTATCTTATTATTAGTTCAATACAGTTAGGAGCAACAGTAGATTATGCAATTCTATTTACAGAGCGTTATAAAGAAATGAGACAGGATTTTAATAGAAAAGAGTCAATTATTAAGACAATATCAACTGTAACAACTTCTATTTTAACATCAGGAAGTGTACTGACAGTTGTAGGATTCTTGTTAGGGGATATATCAACACATGGATTACTTTCTCAACTTGGATTTTTCCTTGGAAAAGGAACTCTTTGTTCACTGATTATTGTGTTATTTATATTACCAGCATTTTTATATTTATCTGATGGTTTAATTACAAAAAAATATAAGGAGGTCATTTCAAAATGAATAATACAAAAAGAATAACTGTGTTTTCTCTATCAGTACTTATGGGAGTATCTATGGTAACTCCAGTTTTTGCCGCTGAGAACTCTTTATCAAAAGAAGAAGTAATATATATTACAACAGAAGCTGATGGTGGTGTGGACAATATAAATGTTGTAAATATTTTCAATGGAGGTAATATTACAGATTATGGAGAATATTCTTCAGTAAAAATGCTAACAACTAACGATGAAATTATACAAAACAATGACGCAATTACATTCTCTAGTGATGCTAAAAAGGTATATTATCAAGGGACAATGAAAGAAGTAGAAATTCCCTGGAATATTTCAATACGTTATTTTATGAATGGGAAAGAATATACCAGTAAAGAAATTGCAGGAAAGAGTGGTGCATTAGAAATAAAACTATCTATCACAAAAAATGAAAAAAGTGATACATCATTCTTTGATGAATATGCTTTACAAGCTAATTTAATTCTTAATATGAATTCTTGTGAAAATATAAAAACTGATGGTGCTACTTTGGCAAACGTAGGTTCTAATAAGCAGATTACCTATACAATACTTCCTGGTAAAGGAATTAACACCTCTATTTATGCAGATGTAGAAAATTTTGAAATGGATTCAATATCTATAAATGGAATGAAACTAAATTTGAATGTGGATATTGATGATGAAGAGTTAACTGCAAAAGTGAAGGAATTGATGAGCTCAATGCAAAAGTTAAATGATGGAGCACTAACTCTTTCTAGTGGAAGCGAAGATCTTAAATCAGGTAGTAGTTCTTTGAATGATGGAATAATTACTTTAGACAGTGGGGTAAATGTATTAGATTCAGGTATTACAACATTACAGGAAGGTATGTTTTCCTTGCAAAATGGGCTAAATGAATTAGACAATCAATCTAATTCAATTATTGAAGGGTCAAGTCAAATGAAAGTAGCATTAAAAACTATTCAAGGCAAATTGAATTCTATCTCTGCCTCAACTGATCAGATTAATAAGTTGACATCTGCATCTAGTGATATTAAAAAAGGAATTTCTGATTTGAATGATGGTATTGCTAATTTGAAAGCAAATTTAGGATATTCACAATATAAAAGCGTTATGAAACAAAATGGTGTGGATATTGATTCACTTAAAGAGGGAAATCAAAAAGCAATTAATGAGCTTACAACTACAATTGAAACTTTAAACAAAACCTTATCTCAGATTCAAAATGTTCCAGGTTTTGAAGAACAAGTTACGGAATTAACAGCACAGATTAAAAATCTACAAAATGCAATTATATTATTAAAGGGTAATAATGGAGCTATTACAGGAACAGAAATATATTTGAACTCAGTTTCTAGTGCTGTAAGTGAATTATCTAAGGGAATTTCAACTTTAAAAGCAAAATATGATGAATTTGATATTGCAATTCATAAATTAGCAAATACACTAGAAGAAACTTTAATTAATATGACTGAACTTACTTCAGGAATAAATTTATTAGTTTCAGAGTATGAAAAATTGGACAAAGGAATCAATGTATATACAGATGGTGTTGCTATGATTGTTGCTGGATATAAGCAAATGACAAATGGAGTGTCTTCTCTTGCAGCAGGAAGTAAAGATTTATTAAAAGGTTCTTATGCATTGTCTGATGGTTCGGCAGAACTATACAATGGGATTATTTCATTATGTGATGGTGCCAATGAATTGGCAAATGGAACAGAAAAAATGAATAAAGAAACATCTAACATGAATGAAAAGGTGCAAAATCAAGTAGATGAGATTGTTGCTTCTATCCAAGGAGAAGAAACAGAAACAACTTCTTTTGTTTCTGAAAAAAATGTAAATGTAGATTCTGTACAATTTGTGATTAAAACCAATGATATTAAAAAAGCTGTAATAGTTGAAAAAGAAATAAAGAAGGAAAAAATTTCTTTCTGGGAAAAGTTATTAGAATTATTCAGATAAGAAACATCATTACATGAAAGAGCAAATCTTAAATGAATAATATAGAGAGTCATTATAACAATGGTTATAGTGACTTTTTTCTTTAAAGAAAATTGAATGTGTAAATAAAGAGTTGAATTGTCGTTTGTGCTGAAATTCTGATAAAATTGATGAAGAAGGATTGTATAAAGCTGATTTAACTAATATTATCTTTTAAAAATAGAAGAGAAACTTTATATTTAAAATTACTATAGGCTATAATAATACCAGTAGTTATATATGTTAAGAGATTTATTTACAATAAATGAATATACAGCAATAACTATAATTTTAATATCTTTTAAAGTAATAGTATAACTTAATTATTAGAAGGAGATAAAAATGAAAAGGAAGTTTGGAAAATTCACTAAAATAATTGTAGTATTTATAATTGTAGTTATTATTAGTGCAATTATATTTAATAAGTTAATTAATACAAAGTATGAGTCATTAAATAATATGGATAGAAAAATGTTAAATCAACTTTCAGAAGTTTATAAAACATATAATAATAATTCAAAGGATATATGGAAAGAAGATTATAATGTAAATGATATCCCCCTTGTGTTGACACCTGCAAAGAAAGAAAATGGTATGTTTCATTTATATTCATATGTAATAGGAGTAGATAGATTTAAAAGTTCAATATTTTCTAAAGAGATTGAAGTGCCAGAAGAAATGAACTTACCTCCAATATACAAGGTATCATTTCTATCCCCAGCGTTATTTAAACAATGGTTACCTATAAATTTTATATTTTCAGATATAGACGATGAACATGTGGCATTCTTTAAGTATAATCCAGTAAATACTGAATCTGAAGACACTGAGGAAGCCTTTAAATATTTTTTAATGCATGAAGTTTTTCATGAATATAGGCAAGTTCCAATTTGGAAAAATATTAATAGTTTAAATTCAAGTATATATACACCAGAAAGAAATAAAGAACAATATCAACTTTTAATAACTGAGTTAGCAATTTTAGATAAAGCAGAAAAAGCAAGTGCAAAAGATGAATTAAGAAATATTTTAAATGATTTTGTTACTATAAGAAATTTTAGATATGATAAGTTTGCTTATATGGAAGAAGAGAAAAAGGTTGAAACTTTAGAAGGAACAGCACAGTACATAGAATATAAATATTCAGACTTGGTACAAGATAAGGTTAAGCCACCTGTTACAGTTAATGGAGATAATTATAACTTTGTAGATGTATTTAATGAGAAAACATTAAATGCGTTTGTGAACTTAAATGGTTTTATAGATAAAGATTTATATTACTATACAGGATCTATACAAGAAACATATTTAGATAAATTGGAAGTTGAGTGGAAAAATAGAGTTGAAAATAATGAGTTAATATATGATATTCTAAAAGAGGAAGTTAAAAAGAATTTGGTTAATAGTGAAAAAAGTGTAGATGATATAAAAAAAGAATATGGATATGATAATTTTGAAGATGAAGCAGAAATAATAGCAAATATATTAAAGGAAAATAGTTAATAAGTTTTAATTAAAACTCTTACTTAAATTTAAAGTAGGAGTTTTTATGTTGTAAATAATAAGCTTAGTTGATGTTATTATTATAATTGTATGATAAATTGAGAGGAAGAAAAGAGAAATTTTAAAAGGAAGGTATTATGTTTGACAATATCACTAATTAGTGATATATTTAATTCATAAAAGATATAAAGGGATGAAAGTAATGAAAGAAATTAAAGATATAATTAATGAGAATAAATTAGCATTATCTACATTAATCACATTTACAAGAGCAGAACATACCATTCATAAAAAGGAGTTAGAAACTATAAAAGAAAGTGGATTAACTACTGCTCAGTTTGGAGTATTAGAAGCATTATATAACAAAGGTGATTTAAGAATATGCGAGATTATAGAAAAAATATTAACCACATCTGGGAATATAACTGTTGTTATAAAAAATTTAGAGAAGGATGGATTGGTGAAAAAGAACTTAGATCCTAAGGATAAAAGATCTACTATAATATCAATAACAGATAGTGGGAAAAAAATTATTGAAGATATTTTGCCAAAACATATTGAAAATATTAATGAAATTTTTAGTGTTTTAACTAAAGAAGAGCAAATTACTTTAAAAAATATATTAAAAAAATTTAAAGATATTTAAAAAAAAAATTTTACACATATATCACTAATTAGTGATATGTTGAGATTAAGATAATAATAAAATTTCAAATAAAATAGATAGGAGCGATAATTATGAGTAAGTTTAGAACAATAGAGAATATATTTAGAGGACCAGAACCTCATATGGTAGGGGATGGATTTAGAGTATCACAATATTTACCGGTAGGAGTAGGGGATATAAAACGCTTATCTCCATTTATATTATTAGATTATCATGCCCCACATTATTATGAACCGTCATCAATTAGGAGAGGGGTTGGAGCACATCCTCATCGTGGCTTTGAAACTGTAACAATTTCTTATGAGGGAAGTGTTGAACATCATGATAATAAGGGGAATCATGGAATTATAGGCCCTGGTGATGTTCAATGGATGACTGCTGCATCAGGAATTTTGCATAAAGAATACCATGAAAAAGAATTTAGTGAAAATGGTGGAATATTACACATGATTCAACTTTGGGTTAATCTTCCTAAGAGTGAGAAAATGTCAGAGCCAAAATATCAAACTTTATTAAAGGAGAACATGGGAGCTTTTAAACTTGATGATAATCAAGGAGAAGTGAGCATTATTGCTGGAGAGTTTAATGGAATAAAAGGTCCAGCAAGCACTTTTACTAATATAAATATTTATAATATAAATCTAAAGAATTATGGAAAAACTATATTAAAAGAACCTGGTAATTTTAATACGGGAATATTAGTATTAAAAGGCGAAATTAAAATAAATGAAAATCATACAGGTAAAGAAACTGATTTTATTATATTTGACAACATTGATGATGACATTTTAGTTGAATCAATTACTGAAGAATCTTTATTTATTGTACTAAGTGGGGAACCAATAGATGAACCAATTGTTTCACATGGTCCATTTGTAATGAATACAGTGGATGAAATATATCAAGCGTATGAAGATTTTAGAAATAATAAATTTGGAGTAGAAAACTTTTAAAATAAATATTAATCAAAAATAAAGTTAAAAAGGAGTTAAAGAAATGAGTAAAGTACTATATATTAAGGCAAATATTAAAAATGAAGGAGAGTCAAGAACTTTTAAAGTATCTGATAGCTTTGTAGAAGAATATATGAAAAATAATCCACAAGATGAGGTAATTGTCTTAGATTTATATAAGGAGAAAATAGATTTTTTAAGACCTGAGGATTTGGGAGTAGTATTTGGACCTAAAAATGAGGACAGCAAGAAGCATCCAGTATTAAAATATGCATATCAATTTGCAGAGGCAGATAAATATATAATTGCAGCACCTATGTGGAATTTAAGTATGCCGGCAATATTAAAAGCTTATATTGATTATGTAAGTGTTACAGGAATAACATTTAAATATACAGAAAAAGGTCCAGTAGGACTTTTAAATAATAAAAAAGTTGTGCATATAGTATCTAGAGGTGGAGAATATGGGGATGCTCCATATGAAATGGGAGATAGATATTTAAGAACTATCCTTGAATTCTTTGGTATCCACGATATAGAAACTATAGCAATAGAAAATTTAGATGTTGCAGGTGTAGATGTTCAAGGTAAAATTGAAGAAGGAATAGAAAAGGCCAAGTTAATTGCACAAAAATTTTAAAGATATATTAAAAGAAAGATAAAATGGAACAAAAGCTTTTAAAGTGGACCCTAAGTCAAGGACACAATAAAAAAGTTAAGAAACTAATAAAAGATGATTTCTAAATTGTTTAGGAGTCATCTTTTTTAAGTTTCATTATGCAAATTGCTTTTATGTTTTGATATTAATTTATCGATTGTAGTTGCTATGATATCAAGAGTTATTGAATTTGAGACATGATAAGCAAGTATTTCGTTGCTACTACTATCTTTGATGGTAGACAAATAAGCCATATGATTATCTCCATATGGTATGTAATGTAATATCAGTTAATGATACTTTACTAGGTATACCTTGTTTGAAGTTACGTTCTAATAAGTTTCAAACAACCCTATGTTCCTTTGTTGCTTTTGCCATTGGGCGATAGGGATTAGCTTTCCTTATAGGATATTTAATATCATATTTTCTTATGATAGGTTATAAGCTCTAATCCATCTAGCTGCCTAACACCAATAATATTCAAGTCAAATCCTGCTTCCTCAAAAATAATCCTAGGAAGCTTGCCTTTGAGATATTCTTCATCAAATATACAAAAGGGGTTTATAAAAGTATTGAAGAAACTGTGATATTAAGTTAATATATACATAAAATTACAGATTGAAAACAAAATTGAACAGGGGAAGATTAGGTGGAACCAATATTGGTTATTTTGCAATGGCAATAATTTTTAGTGTATGATTAATTGATAAAAGATGGTATTAGGGGTGGTTTGGTGAATAATAATGTATCAAAAATTTGGTTCTTTGCAGCAGTTTGTTTTATTATAATTGGGATAGCAAGTAAACATGCTACGTATATAGTATTAGGTTGTGCATATATTTGTCTTGGTTGTTCTAAACGGAATGAGAAAATAAATAGTAAGGATGATGCAAATAAATAACTACAAATACATCAATTCTAGTTGTTAAGACAACTGGTATAACTAAAAAATTAGTAGCATTCCAATTGCAGTGGGGCTACTATTTTTTTGAGATTTTTTCTATAAGAATTATTAATTTAATAATGAGATTAGAAACAAAATAAGAAAATTTTAAGATTTACTAAATAAATTTCCATAGATTGCTTTGATATTATAAGAATATCAGAATACTCTTATTTAGCTGATAGATAAATTGTAATTTGAAAGGAAGAATTAAAAATGAACTTAGAAGCAAGACAAAATCAAAAAAAACTAACTGCAGGACTTCTCTTAATATATTTGGTAGTATTATCATGGATTATATTATTAAAGATGGAATTTGATATTACGATTTTAAAAAATATGAATTTTAGGAGTGTTAACCTAATACCGTTTTATGAATCTGTTATAGTTAATGGGAAAATTGATATATCAGAAATTATTTTAAATATAGTTGCATTTATTCCATTCGGACTTTACATATCTATGTTAAAAAAAGAATGGGGGATAGCAAAAAAGATTGCTCCAATTTTTACTGTAAGTCTAGTATATGAAATAATTCAGTATGTTTTTGCAATTGGTGCTAGCGATATAACAGACTTGATAGGAAATACATTAGGTGGTGTTATTGGGATTGGTATATTCTTTATTTTATCAAAGATAATAGGGGAAAAAGCTGTGAAAATTCTTAATATATTAGCGCTAATTGGAACAGTTTTAATTATTACTGTCTTAGGAGCACTTATTATTACCAATATATAAAGGCTCATTTGGAATGGTTTGAATTACAAAATATGGTATAATTGAAAGTGCAAAACTAACAGTTAAGTAGGAATTTCACTACTAATTTATTGGAGGCAAGTCATGGATTATTATACATCTGCAAAAAAGTTTATATTAAAGAATTCAAGACCACTTGATATGGCAAGATGGAACTATTTATTTGAAAATGGAAGTAAGGAAGATGTAATTAGTATTTTAAAGACATACCAAAATGATGATGGTGGATTTGCCAATGCACTGGAACCTGATTGTTGGAATATTAACTCAACACCCTTGCAAACATGGGTAGCAACTCAAATAATTAAAGAAATTAATTTAGAGGATAAAACTCATCCAATAATAAAAGGAATTTTAGATTATTTATCTTCTAATGATGAATTTGATGGACATAGGTGGCATGGCTTAAATACAGTAGTAACAAATGACAATTATCCTCATGCACCTTGGTGGTCTTATAGACAAAAACAAGAATCAACATATAATCCTACGGCGAGTCTAATAGGCTTTATATTGAAATATGCAGAAAAAGATACTGCTATATATAGATCAGCATGTGAGTTATCAAAAGAAGCTTATAATTATTTAAAAAATAATTATCCTTTGGAATCTATGCATGAAAGTGCTTGTTTTGTAGAGTTATACCATTATATGAAAGAGTGCTCTATTGTTAATTTATTGGATATGGAAGAATTTAAAAAATTATTACAAAAGCAAATTAAGCAAGTTATAACGTACGATACTAAAATATGGAGTACTGATTATATATGTAAACCATCATTTTTTATAAATAGTAAATCAAGTGATTTTTATTTAGAAAACAAGGAGATATGTGACTTTGAATACGAATTTATTTTAAAAACTCAAAATGAGGATGGCTCTTGGGGGGTTACATGGGAGTGGGATGATTATTCTGAAGAATGGGCTATAAGTAAAAACTGGTGGAAGTCAGATATTATTATAAAAAATATTAAGTACATTAGAGAATTTAATCGATAAATTCTAAGTTGCAAGGTAGATACAAAATTTAATATATTATATAAACTAAATGATGCTAATCTTTGCTGGATGAAGCATCTTTTTGTTTAATTTTAATAAAGTCTTGAAAGTTATTATTTACCAAATGATTAAAGTGATATAATAATATGTGGAATTTATCAATTAGGCTATATAAATGAGCATTTTTAGGATGTCAAATACTTTTGACATGAGGAAAATAGCCAATATCAAAGACTTTTGATAGTAAAAATTCATTTCAGGTTATAGACTGATAGTGCAGGAGGACATTATATGAAGATTGGAAAACAAATAAAAAAATATAGAACAGAGATGGAGCTTTCACAGGATGAACTAGCTGAAAAGATATTTGTGTCTCGTCAAACTATTTCGAATTGGGAAAACAATAAGAACTACCCTGATATGAAAAGCTTATTATTGCTAAGCTCTCTTTTTAATGTCTCTCTTGACGTATTAATTAAAGGAGACCTTGAAGAAATGAAGGAAAAAATTAAATCAGAAGATATTGAGGAATTTAACCACCTAAGTAAAATCTTTGCTGTGTTGTTATTAGCAACTATTTTATTACCTATTCCACTTAGGTACTTTTTAGGGAAGATTGGAATGGGAATTTGGGGAGTAATTGCAATAGTTGCAGTTTGTTATTCCTTGAAGGTTGAAAAATACAAAAAGAAGTTTGATATCCAAACATATAAAGAAATTCTTGCTTTTATGGATGGAAAGAATATGGATGAGCCTCAAAAAAATCAAGAGTATGGGAAACGTCCATATCAGAAAATTCTCTTAGCAGTAGGTGCAGGGGTATTGGCAGTAGTGGTAGCAGTAATTATGAATATTATTATAAATTTATAGAATATATAATCTTTAATTAATTTTATTGGAGGTATTATGGGTAATAATAAAAAAGTGCTAGATGTAATGAGTACCATTTGTTCAATAAGCATAATAATATTGGCGTGTATGCAGATTTTTGGTATATGGGAAAATGCAATGAATGTATTTCAACCATTGCTTGGTATATTAACGTTAATACAAGCTATTGAGAATTGGGGGGAAAATAAAAAGGTTGCAATGCTTAGTTTATTTGCTGCAATATTTATTTTTATAACTTCAATTTTATTATTTGTAATATAGTGAAGAACTTAAAATATCCTATTATTCAAAAGTGAATATGGATGTGTAACTTTGAAAACGAGAATTGCTGAATTGCGAAAGAAACATAAAATTTCGCAAGAAGAACTTGCTTTAGCTGTGAGATTTACAAGGCAAACTATAACCTCTTTAGAGGTTGAAAAGTATACTGTATCCATAAGATTGCCAAATACTTTGGTACCACCATAGAGGAAATATTTGATTTTTCAGAGGTGGAGGAAATATAAAATTCATAAGTTTAAAAATGACTTGCAAACAAGAATAAGAATGCTAGTTTGTTACAACAGTATTTTTTGTTTTACTTTCAACTTTGATGTTCAGTGCACCAGTTAAAGGTGTACTTTAATAGAAAGATATATGGAGATGTATATCCTATGAAAAGAAAACTACTTGCTTTATCATCACCAGCAGGAATGATAATATTTTTAGTCTATGCTATTGGAAAGCGTTTTATTGGTGAGTATCCAGACATTGTAGCTTATCCTATGATGGTTGTTAGTGTTGTTCTAATGATAATTGGAATAGCTTATAATGGGTATTGTTTTGGAAAGAAAAAAAGTCCATATGACTTTAAATCCTAATTAAAAAATGGGAAGGATAAGCTCCAAGGAGGGGCTTATCCTTTTTGTTAACACTAACAATATATATGCTATAATAGATTAATAAAAAGTTATAGGAGATACTGATGGAGAAATATTCACAAAATGAACTAGATACAACGTTAAAGTTTTTATCTTCTACTATAAGTAATTGCGAGAAGATGAAGTTAAAATTTGCAGAAGGTACATCACAACATTCTCTTTTAAAAAATCGAATAAAGGCATTATATATTTCAAAGGTTTTGATAGAAAATGATATTAATGTTAATATGTACACTAAAGTAGACTTGGAAAAAGCCTTGCCACCTGTTGTTTCAATTATAAATAAAACAGAAAAAGCTCAAATAAAATATGAAGAAGGAACTACCCAATTTAGAAGATTTGCTCCTATTATAAGGGCTATGTATATTTCAAAAGCTTTTATAGAGAATGAACTAGAGAAACGAGGGTAGAAAACATGAAGAAAAAAGTAGCATTTATATGTGTCCACAATTCTTGTAGGTCACAAATGGCAGAGGCTTTAGGTAAAAAGTTTGCAGGAGATGTGTTTTGTTCATATTCAGCAGGCACAGAAAAGAAGCCTCAGATTAATGAGGATGCAGTTAGAATAATTAAAGCTTTATATGATATTGATATGGAGGAAACTCAAAAATCTAAATTATTATCAGATATACCAACTGTAGATATAGTTATAAAGATGGGGTGTAATGTTATATGTCCTTATTTACCAGCAAATCACATTGAAGATTGGGGCTTGGAAGATCCAACTGGTAAATCAGATGAAGAATTTATTAAGGTATCAAGAGTAATTGAGGAAAAGGTTAAGAACCTTGCACTTAGAATTCAAAATGGAGAAGTTTAATAAAAAAGGTGTAGCGGATATTTATTTTGCTTGTTCCGTCGCATAGTCCATAGATATTTATTTTTCGTGTTCCGTCGCAAGCTCCAAGTCACAGAAAAATAAATATCTATTCCCTTCTTACTTAAGGTAAGGAAAATATAAAATTACTATCCTTTATTTTATATTTTTTAATATGAAGATGTAATAATACCTTTGATTTATATCTAATTGAAATTTTATACTTTACTAGACAGTAAAAAAAGAAAAGATAAGTACCAGGGGGGAACTTATCTTTTTCATAAACAACCAATAATGATTTGGCACAAATCATTATATAATGTAATTATAATCTATGGGAATTACCAAAAAAAGGTGCGAAATTTAATAAAAAGGTGTTATTATTTAAAAACGATTTGGAGGTGCATTATGAAGTTTGTTAGATTATTATCTAAAGATGATAAAATGTTTAGTGAAGCTATGAAATTATATGGAAAAAGTTTTCCTTGTCATGAACAAAGAGAAATTGAATCTCAAAAAGAAATATTAAAGGATGAAGAGTATTATTTTGATTTAATTTATGATAATGATAGTTTTGTAGGTATTATTCTTTATTGGGAAACATCAAATTATATATATATTGAGCATTTTTGCATAGAGCCTAATATGCGTAATAAAAAGTATGGAGAAAAAGCACTTGAATTACTTAAGGAAAAGAAAAAGACAGTAATCTTAGAAATTGATCCACCTATAGATGAGATATCTATTAGAAGAAAGTCATTTTATACAAGGGTTGGATATAAGGAAAACAAATTCAATCATATCCATCCTCCATATAGCAAATTAAATAAAGGTCATTCACTATCAGTTATGTCATATCCTAATCTTTTGACTGAAATTGAATATGATAATTTTAATTCTTATTTAAAAGATAGAGTTATGAAGATTTAGATTTTATGAACTATGAATATAAGATACCGTATTATTCAAAAAGAATATGCGGTATTTTTTGTTATGAATGTTAAAAAAATAAAAGAGTGGAATGCTATAGATTCTACTCTTTTATGAATATTGCTTATTAAGAAGATATAAATACATTACCTTTACCAACTATTACTATCCTATAATCTGGCTTCAAAGGCAGTAGATTGTATTTATCAGAATTCTGGGAAAGATGAATTGATTGTAATAAATTTTGATTTTCATCAAATAGCTGAATAAAAACAGTACTGTCTTTAGAAACATTTTGAACTATATATTTATTATCAGATGAAAAGTTAAAGTCAGTTGCTTTATAAACACCTTCTTCAAATATGTTTGCAGCAGATACTAACTTAGGAGAGACACAAAATAATAGTGATAAAGAAATTAAGGATATACTTATAATTTTTTTCATTAAAACAAAACCACCTTTCAGTATTATTTTATCTAAGTATATATTTAAATATACAAAACTGAATATGCGGTATAAGTTAAGAGTAATTATTTCTATATTCTTGAGGAGAAAGATTATATATAGATTGGAATTTTTTATAAAAAAAGCCAAGATTATCATAACCTATAGTATTTGCAATTTCGTAAATAGGCATATCACTATTAGTTAGATAAAAGCAAGCTTCAGACATTTTTTTCATAATAACCAAACTCTTAAATGAGCGTCCAGTATTCTTTTTAATAAAAGAACTTAAATAGTTAGGATGAAATGAAAAATGGAGAGCTGTCTTTTCTAAAGTAATATCGTGATAGTTATTTTCAATATACGAAAGTATTTCAAATAGCAAGTTAGTTGATTTAGAACTATCAATATTATATTTTTTATCTTGATATAGACGAAGCATTTCACAAAAAAGAATAACCATGTAAGAGTCTATAATTTCATTTCTGCAAAGCTGATTCTCATAATTTTCACATAAGATATTTTGTATGATAGAATGAATTTTCGATTCTAAACAATTATCCAACAAAAGATATTGATCATGAGTGGTATTGTCTGATAATGCATTTATAAGAAAATCGTTTATAATACTATTTTTACCAAGACGTGACAAAAAGCTTGTTGAGAAGTATTGTTTTCTCATTACTATACTTATAATAATATCATCTGAATTTAAATATTTAATTTCATGTGGCACATTAGTATCTAGCAAACAAATACTTCCTTGTTTCATATGTATCTCTTTACCTGAGATTATTTGAGTGCATTCACCACTATATACGTATAATAGCTCTATTACAGTATGAATATGTAGTGGAATGTGAGTAAACCTTGATTCTTTATGTATAGATACATTATTATTTTTAAGTAAAGTATCAAATTTAAATAAATACATATCTGTACCATTAATGTGTACTTTAGGTATATTTTTATATCTTTTAGATAATAAACAATTATTGTTTAGGTGGTTTAGCTCACTTTCAGTTTTATTAAATAAAAATTCTTCCATTGAATCTACATTCATAATTGATCACCTCTATTAAAAAGTAACATCTTAAGTTTGGTAAGTCAATAAGAGATATAAGGTAATTGTGTGTAAAGGTTTTAGGAGATATTATAATGGTAAAGAACGTTCTAGTTTATATAAAAGGAGAGGAAGAGAATGATGGATAAATTAACTAGCTTTTTAGAGGATAAACTAAGTCCTATGTTTGCAAAGTTTGCTGAAAATAAATACCTTCAAGCAATATCGGGAAGTTTTTTTAGAACATTACCAGTAATTATTATAGGTTCAGTATTTACATTAATAGCTAACTTTCCAATAAAAGCTTATATTAACTTTTTAAAGTCTGTAGGAGTTTATGATGTTTTAAATAGTGTTGGAAACGCAACTACAAATTCTATATCTTTATTTACAGCATTCTTTGCAGCTTTTTGTTTAGCGGATAAATTTAAGGTGAAAGGAAAGTCTGCATGTGGACTTTTAGGATTGGTTTCATTTTTAATATTAACACCTATGACTGTAACTGTAGAAGGTGTAGAAAAGCCAATTTCTGCAATATCAACAGCATACTTTGGATCTAATTCATTATTTGTTGCGCTTATTGTTGGTTTAGTAATAGGTAGAATATATATTTTTGTAACTGAAAAGGGATGGGAGATAAAGATGCCAGCAGGAGTACCTCCAATGGTTGCTAATTCTTTTTCTTCTATTATAGCAGGAGTAATAACTATCACTTTCACTGTTGTGGTACATTCAATTTTTGTAGCTACACCATATGGAAATATTCATAGTTTCATTACAGAAATGGTACAAGCACCTATGCTTAAGTTAGGTAATTCATTCTGGTTTTTTGTTGGATTATATATGTTTATGAACTTATGTTGGTTCTTTGGAATACATGGAGCAGCAGTTTATGCAGCTGTACAACCAATAGTAGTTGGAATTAATCTTCAAAACTTAGAAGCTTTCCAAGCGGGTGCTCAATTACCTAATATGTATGCTAACTGGGTTCTGTTTTTAAAGATTGGTGGCCTAGGTACAACTGTAGGGTTGTGTATATTTATGGCCTTTAGAGCAAGGTCTAATAGATACAAATCTCTTGGAAGGATGGCTTTAATTCCATCACTATTTAATATTAATGAGCCTCTATGCTTTGGTATGCCATTAATGCTAAATCCAATGATGTTCTTACCACTAGTATTAAATCCATTAGTAACAGGAACTATAGCATATTTTGCAATGAGTAGTGGACTTGTAGGTTATACAACAGGAGCATCATTACCTTGGACAACACCTCCACTTATTAATTCATTCCTACAAGGGGGTGTAGGAGTTATGTTATTACAATTAGTATGTTTATTAGTAGCAACAGCAATGTATATACCATTTTTTAAAGTATTAGACAAAAAGGCAGTAGAAGAAGAATCAAAAATTGAGGCAGGTGTAGAGCAATGTTAAAAGGTTTTAAAGAAGAATTTTTATGGGGAGGAGCTATAGCAGCATCTCAAGCAGAAGGGGCATATAATCAAGGAGGCAAAGGCCTTGATACTCAAGATTTAAGATATTTTGATGCAGCTTGGACAAAGGAAGAAAGAGCAGATAAAAAGAATAAGAGAATTAATAAAGAAAAGTTTAAAAAAGCATTAACTGACAAAGATTCAGTTCATTATCCATTTAGATGGGGAATAGATTTTTATAATACTTATAAGGAAGATATAAAGCTATTTCATGAGTTAGGCATTAAAATTTTAAGAACATCTATTAGTTGGGCTAGAATTTTTCCAAATGGAGATGATGAATCTCCAAATGAAGAAGGAATACAATTCTATATAAATTTATTTGATGAATGCCATAAGTACGGGATTAAGGTTTTTGCTACAATTCTACACTATAATATTCCAGTAAATTTAGTGTTAAAATATGGTGGATGGAAGAGTAGAAAAACTGTAGATTTCTACGTGAAGTATGCTAAGACATTATTTGAAAGGTTAGGAAGAAGGGTAGACTATTGGTTACCATTTAATGAATTTAATGCAGGTAAGTTTAATCCTTATAATGGAGTATGTCTAATAGAAGATGCAGAAGAGAATTATGAAAGTACAATATTTCAGTGCTTACATCATCAATTTTTAGCTAATGCATTAACTATAAAAGCAGCTCATGAAATATTACCAGGTTCTATGGTAGGTGGGATGATTGCAAGATTTACAACCTATCCTGCAACTTGTAAACCAGAAGATGTTATGCAAATGATATTAGATGACCAGTATTCTAATTGGTTCTATTTAGATGTAATGGCAAGGGGCAAATATCCTGCTTATATGGATAGATTTTTTAATGAACAAAATATTAATATTCATATGGAAGATGGAGATGCTGAAATTATTAAAGAAAATACCATTGATTTTGTTTCTTTCTCATATTACTTCTCACAAGTATCGACTGTTGAACAAGGATGGGAAAAAACAAGCGGTAATTTAATTATGGCTAATAAGAATCCATATCTTGAATCTAGTGAGTGGGGATGGCAAAAGGATCCTATTGGACTAAGAATAACATTAAATCAAGTCTATGATAGATATCAATTACCTATATTTATTGCAGAAAATGGACTTGGTGCTAAAGATGTTTTAGAAGAGGATGGAAGTATTCACGATCCATATAGAATTGATTATTTAAAAGAACATGTTGAGCAAATGAAGGAAGCTGTAATAGATGGTGTAGACTTATTAGGATATACAATGTGGGGCTTTATTGATATAGTATCATGTGGCCCTATGGAAGTGTCTAAAAGATATGGAGTAATATATGTAGATCATGATGATGAAGGAAAAGGTACAAAGAAACGTTATAAAAAAGACTCTTTCTATTGGTATAAGAAATGTATTGAATCAAATGGCGAAATATTAGACTAGTCAATTAAATATAATCAGAAGTAAAGAAGGCCAGGAAGTTAATTTTCCTGGTCTTTCATATGTACAAACAAATATTTATATATTGTTTTAAATATATAAAGAAAAAAACATATATTTATATAAATATATGTTTATATAAATATGTACTTAAAATTTTGGCTCAAAAGGAATTCGTAAAATGAATTTCAAAATAAATTTTGGAAGTGAAATTTAAGATAAAAAAATAAAACCTGGAATAGTTCCAGGTTTTAAACATTATAAGTATTATTTATAAATTCATTAAAAGGAATTTTCATTTTATCTAATGCTGATTTCTTTTTCTTTACAGCAGTGGAGTAATTGAGATTTTTAAATGCAGCATATTCTCTAACTGTATGTTCTTCAAATACTACAAGATTTACTAATTCAAGTTCATCTTTGTTTAGCTCCTTGAAAACATGTTTTATAAGTTCAGCATCTATAATATCTGACTCCTTTTTCTCATATGCACACTCTTCAGGTTTAAGAAGAGATTCTAAGTCTGTAGAAATATCACCAGAGAGCAATCCCTCATGGTCATCTCTTTTGGTAGATTTCCTAAGTATATATTTGAAGTTGTTTTTTATAGCATTAATAGAATAAGCAACAAATCTATGTTTGCTTGTATCATATTTAGCTATGCAGCTAAAAAGGATTCTATAGGATTCACTAATAAGATCCTCCCTTTCATATCCAGGAGCAAATACCTTTTTAGTAAGCCCATATATTATTGGTTTGAATTCTTCAACAAGAATTTCTTGTGCTTCAATATCTTTTTCCTTTGCAAGCTTCACCAAAGTTTCAATATACTTATAATCCATAAACATCACCTCTTTTATTATATATGCAATTGTTGCATATATCACATTTTTAGGTGTTTTTTAAGACCCAGGAAAGTATAAAATTTTAAATTACTATAAATTAAAGGCATTAATACATTTTCATATTAAAAAAACATAAAATAAAGGATAATAATTTTATAATTTTTTTACCTTATTTACATATTGTATAATATATTTTATATTAAGTAGATGATATAGTTAAAATGAAAGTGAGAGTTAATATATGAATGGAAAAATAATATTAAATTTAGCAATTAGTTTAGATGGATACATAGCAGATGAAGATGGTGGATTTGATTGGATAGTTGGAGATGGCAGTCCTACATTGAATACAGAAAATAAAATTGACTTTCCTAAGTTTCTAGAAGGTATTGATGTTGTAGTTATGGGTAGAAATTGCTATAATCAAAATTTTCATAAAGACTATAAGGATAAAGATGTATATATAACAACATCAGAGGATATGGATGATTATGAAAACTATCATTTTATAAAGGGAGATATCTGCAAACAAATAAGTGATTTAAAGGCAGAAGGAAAGAACATATTTTTATTTGGAGGCGGAAAAATGATTGATCCATTTATTAAAGATGATATTATAGATGAATATATTATAGGAATAATACCTACTATCTTAGGAGAAGGAAGAAAGTTATTTCTGGGAAATGGCACTAAAATAGATCTGAAACTTCAGGAGTATTCAGTTGAGGATGGAATTGTAGTGATGAGGTATTCAAAGAGAAATATGATTTTAGATTAGGAGGTTAGGTAACTAACTTCCTTTTTGTTTTATATAAAATAATTTGGAGATTAATAGGGGATTTGGGAGGAATATGAAGAGTTGTATAGAATTTTAATAATATAAGAAAGGTATAAAAAGGTAAATTTAAGCTTATGAGGAGAGTAGGCTATTATGAAGAAAGAGCGTAAATTATATCTTGAACTGAATGTAAGAATGTTTGGGGAGTTTCGAATATACAATGAAGATGGCATGTTAAATACAGAGAGTATTCGTTCAGAGATGCTTACAAGGTTACTTACTTATATGTTATGTCATAGAAACAAAAGATTAACAGCTCAGGAACTTATAGACGTGCTATGGTCAGAAAATGAAAGTGAAAATCCAACTGGAGCGTTAAAAAATCTAATGTATAGACTTAGAAATTGCTTAAAACAAGTATGGGGTGATTATGAGTTTATATTAACAGGAAAGGGTACATATAAGTGGAATCCAGAAATTATTTTGCATGTGGATACAGAAAAATTTGAATATTGCTGTAAGAACATGATTGATGCTGAAAGTATGGAAGAACAATTGTGGATGGGGAAAAAGGCAATTGAATTATACCAAGGCGTATTTCTTCCTAAATTGTCAGAGGAATATTGGGTAATATCTATGTCTACATACTATCATTCTATGTATTTGGATATAGTGAAAAAACTAGTAAGACTTATGGAAAAAGAAAATAGATATTCAGAAGTAGAAACGGTATGTCAAAAAGCTTTTAAGACAGAGCCATTAGATGAAGAAATTCATTGTTTTATGCTGAGAGCTTTGATTGCAAATAATAAACAGAAACTAGCTTTAGAACACTATAAACAGACAGTAAAATATTTATATGATGTAATAGGAGTACGACCGTCAAAAGAAATGCAGGAGATTTATGAAAAACTGCAACAGATACAGCATAATCATGAAAGTAATATAGATGTTATTAAAGAAGAATTGAAAGAACAAAAACTTCCCTCTGGAGCATTTTTGTGTGAATATGGAGTGTTTAGGAAGATATATATATTGGAATCACGCAGTGGCAAAAGGATGGGAATTTCTGTTCATCTGGTATTGATTAGTTTACATCCTAATTTTCAAATATCAAAAGAAGATGAGAACTATCTTAGTATTATAAGAGAAGGGATGGAGGTTTTAAAAACAGCATTGCTTAATTGTATGAGATCTAGTGATATTATTTGCAAATATAGTGTGAATCAATTTTTAGTAATGCTTCCAGCTTGTAAATATGAAGATGCAAAGATGGTTATTGAGCGGTTAAAGGATCAGTTTTATAAAATGGAAAAAACAAATAAAGTGATATTACAATATAGTGTTGGTAAAATTGATGATATATAAGTTGTAGAAATTGGTTTAAAAAATAATTATTATTTAGAACTGGAAATATGCCAGTTCTTTTTTTGATGTATAGAAAAGTATAAGATCAAGGATAGCAATTTTATAATTTCCTTACCTTTAGTAAGAAGGGAATAGATATTTATTTTTCTGTGACTTGGAGCTTACGACGGAACACGAAAAATAAATATCTATGGACTATGCGACGGAACAAGCATAATAAATATCCACTCCACCTTTTTTGTGACCGTTATGTGACTTTTAGTTAATATATTATAACTATAAAAGTTGAAAAATATAATTCTTTGTTAGAATTTGATAAATAATGAGTAAATAGAAGATGATTGGGGGAAAACCATGAAAAGTAAGAAGAGAAAGAGAATATTATTAGCCATACTTTGCATGGTATTGGTGTTATCTAGTAGTATTTCTGTATTGGCAGAAGGAAAAGGTGAAATAGCAAGAGCTTATAACTATGATGGGGAAAATCCAAATTTATCATTAGGAATTTATCCAGAGCGTTATAAAATTTGGAGAGATGAAAATAGTAGGGATCACTCAAATGAAGGGGAGTTAAATAGATATACATTTGGTGATTTTGGAGAAAGCTACGATATATTTAATATTTTAGCTAAGTACAATGCCTTTACCTTTGATTATTATCAAGGTACACACATTGTTGGGCCAGTTGCAGCTGGTGGAGATGTTAAGGTTTCTATAGGTGGAACTACAACAAATGTAGAATACCCACATACAGTTCCTTCCTATATTGGGGGCAACGCTGGGGGCGGTAATACAATTATTACAACTTCTAATATGCCAATATTTATTAATGGAAATATAGCAGGAAATAAGAGATATTGGACAATGCAAGAATCTCCTACTTCACTTTACTACAATTATTATTATACAAATGATAATTATAAATATATCGATATGGTAGATGCAAAAGCAAAAATTACTCAACAAATGCAAGAACTTATGGATTTTCAAGGAATTGATGTAACAGGACATTACATGAAGAAAATTTCAATTACTGATAAAGATATAGAAGAAATGAAAAGTTTAAAGCCTGGTGAAATTATTGAAAAAGAAGGATATACCTTGGAATGTAACGGATCAGCAGGTTATAGTTATGGAATTCGTTTAAAGCTTGGATATAACTTTGAAATTTCTTCAGTTAAAGATATTGATTATATTGTTTATGATTATGAAAGCTTACATGAAGTGGGTAATATGACAACATTTATAAGTATCTTAGATTCTGGAGAATTTACTATGCCAGCTATATTTAAATCAGTTTCTGATAAATTAGGAGTAGATAAAGCTATTATTGGATATGGGAATATAAAAGATGCTTATCAATTTGAGTCTATTGAGGTTGAAGAGGCCTTCAATATTGTTGGTTTTTTCCCTAATGCAACTAAGATTGTAGTAGGGGGAAGTATGAACAAATATGTTGGACATCTAGTAGCACCAAAAGCGCATGTTGAAGTAAATAGTGGTGACTTTAATGGTACTATGATTGCCGATAGTATTAAATCAAGTGCAGAAGGGCATATGTGGCCATTTAAGGTTAACTCTTCATTTGTATTTAGAAAAACAGTAAATGGATCAATACCAAATAAGAATGAAGTATTTAAATTTAAATTAGAAAATATTTTAAAGCCTGAAACTGCAGGGGATATTGCAATTCAGTATGCTGAAAATACTTCAAATGGTTTGGTTACATTTGATCTTTCAAACTTAACAGCACAAGGGGAGTATATTTTCAAGATTTCAGAAGAATATACAAATAATCAGTACATTAAAAATGATGATGTATATTATGTTAAATTTGTTGTTTTGCCATCAAGTAGTACAGTAGGTGGCGCTAATATGTCGGCAAAGTTTGAAGGCTTTTATGATGATAAGGAATGTACAATAGAGCATGATATGAATGGTAGTGATGTATTGTATAACAATCTTCGAGAGCTTAGAGTTCAGAAGAAATGGATTGATGCAGACGGAAATGAGTTGGACAAGCAATATTGGAAGCCAGTGTCAATTGAAATTCATAGAAAAACAACTAAAGATACAGATTTTCAGCCAACTGAAGATACTGTTGTAGATAATATAGATATAAATGATTTGAAAAATAATACCCTTGTAGAAAAGGTTACATTAAGTGATGATAATGGCTGGAAGCAAACCTTGAAAGGAGATCAATATTTTTCATCAAAAATCGTAGAAGAAGATGGAAAGAAAGTAAAGTATGACTTTACTTATTATGCAAAAGAAGTAGATGTACCAAGCAATGCTACTGTAAGTTATGAAAATAATGATGGAATTATTCTTGGATGCATTACTGTTAAAAATCAAGTGTCCTCAGTAGACTTGACTATACAGAAAAAGAGTAGCACCGGTAATAATAATTATCTATCTGGTGCAGAATTTAAACTTTATAGATCAAGTGATTTAAATACACCATTAAAGCTTTCATTAAATAATGGTTATTATGTATTCGATGAAAATGGTGATAAGGAAACATTATTAACAGATGGTTCAGAAACTGGTAAAGATAGTGTTGGACTGTTAAAAATAAAAGATTTACCTTTTGGTGATTATGTTCTACAAGAAACAAAACAACCTGAGGGATTTGTAGTTGATAGTCAGTTTATATTTATTCATGTTGATAGTAAGGGAAGTTATTATCAATTAATGGGAGATGAAAAAGTTCCTAATGATAGCATGGAGAAAGTAAACATTAATCATACATCCACTGAATCTAGTATTAAATTAGAATTTGCCGTTGAAAATACACCAAACATTGAGGTCCCAGAAACAGGTGGTATAACTAATGATATATATAAGAAAATTGGGCTATTACTTACTTGTTTTGGAGCTATAATGCTTACAGTATATGAGGTGAAGTTCAATAAAAATAGAAAAAGATGGGGTTCTAAGTAAGAAAGGGAGGAAGATAAAATGAAAATATTAAAAAAGGTAAGTGTACTAGTAGTAGCTGTGGCTATGATGTTAAACATAGTTTCACCTACATTTACAGCTGCAAGTGTAGTAGGGAAAGGTTCTTTACTGATTAATAGAGAAGGAGCTACATATGACTTATACAAAATTTTAGATTCTAAAACAGAAACAATTGGAAGTAAAGAAATTCCTGTTTATTCAGTAAATTCTAGCTTTAAAAATTTCTTTAATGGAGCTAATGGATATACATTTGAAAGTGATAAGGGTATTTTAAAAGGAGAAACAGTAGTTGTATCTTCTGACCAATTACGTACAGAAAACAGTACAGATGATTATAAACAAAGCAAAGAAATGCAAGATCTTACAAAAGCACTTGCTGAGTTTATTTTAGCAAACAATATATCTCCTACAAAATTAAATGGAAATACTAAATTAGAATTAAATCAGGGATATTACTTAGTGTTAGAAAATGAAACAACAATTACACCTAATGGAAATTCAGGTCGTGTACCTTCACAGGCAATGTTAATTAATATAACTAAAGGTGAAGATGTAAGTATTTTTCCTAAGGACTCTGAATTTACACTTGAGAAATCAGTTGAAGAAGGAAATGATAATGTAGCACAAATTGGTAGTGAAAAGAACTATAAAATAACATCTTTCGTACCTACTTATCCATCAAATTATAAAGATATAACTTATACTATAACTGATAAAATGTCAAAAGGTTTAACATTAAATGATACTTCAATTAATGTTATGGTTGGCAATACTGCTGTTATAGTAGATGGTGTAGTTAAAGAAGAATTTAAATCATATTTTAAGACATTTAATATTACAGTGAATGAAGATGGTACTACTACAACTACATTTGATTTTAATTATGATGCATTAAAAGCAGCTGCATTAGTTGGACAACCTGTTACAATTACTTATACAGCTAAAATTAATGAAAATGCGGTAGTTAATTCTCCAAATAAAAACCAAGCTGAATTGGATTATACTACATCTCCAGATGGAAGTACTACAGGTGGTATTATTACAGACGAAACAGAAACTTACACTTATGGACTTGATTTGCTTAAGCTAGATGGTAGTAATAAAACAACTACATTAGCTGGTGCTAAATTTGAAATAAGAGATGATAAAAATAACTTAGTTGGAACTGTAACAACTGGTGAAAATGGTAAGGCAACTTTCCAAGGTTTAGGGGAAGGTACTTACACAATTACTGAAATAGAAGCACCTAGCAGTGAATATGCCTTATTAGATGGCCCAATTACTATTAAAATTACTGCTGATGTAAACAACAAAGCAAATTGTACAGTAGAACTTGTGAATGGTAATAATGAAATAGTTGATAATGTAACAGTAGAAAATGGAACAATTTCATTTGATGTATATAACTACAAAGGTATCAACTTGCCAGAAACTGGAGGTATGGGTACAACAATTTTTATGATTGGTGGAGCTGCACTAATTCTATTGGCAGGTGTAATATTAGTAGTTTACTCAAAGAAAAGTAAAAAAGCATAGAATAAAATTGTAAATGTGTATAAGAGCCGATGAGGAATCATCGGCTTATATGGTAGTTTTAATGGGAGTGTACTGTTATGAAAAGACGTTTAATAATGGGGTTTATTATTTTGATTATGGTTTTAGGGGTAGGATTAATGGTTTATCCAAGCTTAGCTAATTTTATTAACAATCAATTTTCTATATCTACGATAGGTGATTATAACACCAAGGTAGAAAAATATAATAAAGAGGAAATTGATAAAATAATGAAAGATGCTTATGATTATAACAATTCATTACCTGGTGCATTCCCTGCAGACCCCTTTAGTGGAAAAAATATTTCTAGAAAATCCATGAGTGATTTTAAAGATTTCTTCATGGTACAAGAAGGGGCAATGATTGGATATATAGAGATTCCTAGTGTTGATATTTACCTTCCAATTTATTATGGAACAAGTGATGCAGTGCTAAAGAAGGGTGTTGGATTAATTAAAAATTCATCCTTGCCTGTTGCAGGTGAAAGCTCACATGCTCTGCTTTCTGCACATACTGGATTGCCGTCTCAAGAATTGTTTACTGGAATAGAAGAACTAGAAGATGGAGATGTTTTCTTTATTCATACTATGGATCAGGTTTTTGCCTATAGAATAAATCAAAGGAAGGTAGTTTTGCCAGAAGAAACTAGTGATTTAATGATTGAAGAGGGAAAAACATATATAACATTGATAACATGTACACCATATGGAATTAATACTCATAGATTACTTGTCCGTGGAGAATATGATCCTAATTTTGATTTTTCATCTGAGGAATATTCAGTTACATATGAAAATCATAAAAATGACTGGTTATGGATAATACTTGTCAGTGGATTTGTTGCTAGTGGTATTATTGGAGCTATCATTTTTAAGAAAAAGAAAGAGAGAGAAAGAAGAAGAAGGGGAAGAAGAGGAAGAAGGAGGAGGAGAACTAAAAAATGAAGAAGCGAAATAATATATATATAAAGTTAATAGTTGCTGCATTCATGTTCCTTACTGTGTTTGCATTACCAGTTCAAGCTGCCAAGAATGGTTCAATTACAATTATTGATAAGACTTATAAAGGAAAGCTATTAGAGAATATTAATATTAAGCTTTATAAAGTAGCAGATTTTACTGATGATTCAAGAAGTGAAATTGTTATGAAAGATGCATTTAAAGGTTTTGAATTAGACATTGATAAATTGGTTTCCTCTGATGCTTTAGAAGAGAGTGCTCGTCTTTGTGAGAGTTTTATTAAAGAGCATTCTATAAATCCTTTAGCTACTACTGAAACAGATGAGAATGGAAAAGCTGTATTTTCAAATGTAAGTGATGGTATTTACTTTGTTATACAAAGCCAAGTCAATACTGATGAATATACAATAACTTCTGTACCATTTTATGTTCAGGTTCCCTTTGTAGATAAAGATGGAAATGTAAATTATCAAGTTACAACATATCCTAAAAATGAAGTCATATATCATGAAGACATGGATGAATTGTCTGTTGTAAAGATATGGAAAGATAATAATAACGAAGACAAGATGCGTCCAGATTATATTGAAGTAGGCTTATATGGAGACGGAAAGTTAAAGGAAACAGTGGTTTTAAATGATCTTAATAACTGGTCATATACTTGGAATGATTTATCAACAGACGTTGTTTGGAATGTAGAGGAGATTAATGTTCCAGATAATTATCGTATGACAAGTGAAAGAAATCAAAATCATATTACCATTACCAATGAGTTTGATAGTGATGGTGATAGCTATGAAATTGCAGGTACAGGGGATAAAATGAGGATAGGATTTTATATTATGATATTTGCAGTTTCTGGGGTGTTGCTTTTGGTTTATGTGAAGCATTATAGAAAAAGGGATTAGTTTATGAATATTTTTGTTTAGGAAGTTAGGAAACTAACTTCCTTATTTATGTTGCACAAAATATTTTGGAATATAATAGGGGATTTAGAAGGAATATAGAGACATGTATAGAATTTTAATGATATGAATAAATTGTTAAAGGTGTAATTAAAAATGGATAAAGAATTTGAGAGAAATATAGCAGAAAAAGAGATAGCCATGGGGGTAGATGTTCCCTATAGCAGAGAAGTAGATTACATAACTTTCTCTAGAGTTTTAAAGGATGATAGAGTTGTTGCCAGCTATAAAATGTATTGGCTACTAGCAATATTAGATGAAGTTCAAGAAGGTAATGTGGAAATAGAATTTAGAAAATTAATAACTAGAATGATTGCCTATGCATGGTATCCTATATCAAAATTCAGATTATACTTTGGAGCATGTGATAACCTAGGAAAGGTTGTTAATTATATTTCAGATACATATAATTTGAAACCAAACATTAATAAAAGTGAATTAATAAAGTTTATTTATAATTCTGATGATAAAGAATTAAACAAAATGATAAAAAACTTAACATATAATGTTCCACACAAATTCTTATCACCATTTTATGATGGCATAGCTAAGGAGCCTCCTTTAAAGACTGTAATGATACTTTCTAAGGAGCATAAGAGATGGATATATGAAATTTATAGAAATAGTGATGAAGAAAACTGTATCAGAATTAGAGAAGGTTGGGATGATTATTTAAAGTATAACTACAAGATGATTCAAGGATGGGTTTATTATAAGTTGGTTTGTTTCTTGCAAAAAAGGAATCCTAATGTTCCTGGAATAGCTATGAAGCTTGAAGCACCACTAAATAGGAAGCTTATATCTCAAACAAAGATTTGGACTAGTATTATTGAAAGAAAAAATATAATTGATTTATATACAGGACTACCATTTACAAAGGAAAACTATAAAGAGCATGGTAACTTAAGCATGGACCACTTTATACCATGGAGCTTTGTACTTCATGATCAAATGTGGAATTTGGTGCCTACCTTTAAGAATATAAATAGTCAAAAAAGTGATAACTTATTTAATTATGAAGATTATATAGAAGGTTTAGCTAAATTGCAGTATGATGCTTTTTGTTTTGTTGTAGATGAGAAAAGGGAGAATGAAATTGAGGAGTACAGGGGAATTTTAAGAGTTCCAGATGCAGTAGCTTTTAAGGGCGAAGGAAGTTATGAAGAGTTCTTTAAAAGGTATAAAGATGGGACATGCCCTATTTATAATATTGCTGCTAACCAAGGGTTTAAGGTGGTTAATGGGATTTATATAAGGAGATAAGTAAACAGGAGAAGGATTATGATGGAATATAATAAGTTAGTTAGAGATAAGATTCCTAAAATTATAAGAGCTGATGGTAAGGAATGTGAGGTTAGAATAGCCGAAGGTAAGGAAAAGTATGAATTACTTGAGAAGAAACTTATGGAAGAAGTTAATGAGTTCTTAGAAGATAAGAATTTAGAGGAGCTTGCGGATGTGATGGAGGTTCTTTTTGGACTGGCTAGGGAGATGGGATATAGTGAAGAGGATTTGATTAGGAAGAGGGAAGAGAAGAAGAGAGAACGTGGTAGATTTGAAGAGGGGATAGTATTGGGGAAAGTTAAATAATTTATGCTTGTTGTAAGAATACGTGTATAAATAAGAAGTGAGATGAGATATATGATTAGTACAAAGTTGAATTTTATTTTAAAGCAAATAAGTAAAACTAATAAAAAGAATTGTGAAAATTATGTTGTAACAAGGATATATAATTTATTAAATGACCTAGATATAAAATTTATTACACAACAGTATGTATCAAGAGGAAATAATAAATATGCGTTAACTGATATGTATTTTCCACAATTTAATTTGCATGTTGAAATAGATGAACCACACCACAAAAAATTTATTGAAGTAGATAAAATTAGAGAAGAGGATATAGTAAACATGACAAATAGTAAGGTCATGAGAGTTGATTTCACAAAATCATTAGATGAGATACATAATCAAATTTATGAAATAGTTCATTATATTAATGTAACTAAAAGGTTATTAAAAGATAAGTTTATTCCATGGGATGCTGATAATGAATCAAATCCAGAAAGATTTATAAACTTGGGATATATAAAAGAAGATGATAAAGTAGCATTTAGAACTATATATGAAGCTTGTAATTGTTTTGGATTAAATTATAAAGGCTTTCAAAGAGGTGGTGCAAAGCATCCAATAGAAGATAATACATTAATATGGTTTCCTAAATTATATGTCAATGATTTATATTCGAACAAAATATCAGAAGATGGGAATACAATATTTGAATCTAACAAGAAAAAAGTATTTAGTGAGGAAGATATACTTAAAGAAGTAGAAAGTGACAAGTTTTTATCAAGAAGAATAGTTTTTGGTAAAGTAATAGGACCTTTAGGAGAGGTAGAATATAAATTTAAAGGTGAGTTTGAGATTGATAAAAATCAATCAGCTAAATGTAAGTGTTTTGTATGGAGGAAAAAATCTGATGAGGTAAAGACATATAGGTATATTGAGGAAATTGGTGATTAACATGAATTTATTTGTATTAAATTTAGGGTATAGAAGACATCGTGCAAGTAAATTAGCCAGTAAAGATACTATGTCTGTTATTGTAAGAAATGTAAGTGATGATGAAGCAACTATTTTAATGGTAGATTCTAATCTTCAAAGAGAAGTCATATTACCAAGTGAAAGAGCATTTGCTTATAAAATGAAATTGGAAGCTATGAAATATTAAGGAGCAAGAACGGATTTAACTTCGTCCCAAGTTGGGACAAAGTTGAGAACCGATGAACTTTTAGCGAACAAGTCGGTCAAAACCGAAACCAAGTACAACGATATGTTTGTTTAACTGAACTTAGTTAAAATGAAAAAATTATAATTTCGTGTAGAAATAAAAGAAAATATTTATTTATATTTAAAAGGACTGGGAAATATTATGAGGTGCGCATCAATGTTTTATGAATAAGTGAAAAATATAGATATAGTTGTCAAAATATCAATTTATTGCTGTGCATTTAATTAATACATATCATTTTGATGTTAACTATTAAAAACATGTAAAAAATCGCAATATATTGCGAGTATCAATTGAGAAAGTATGATAAAAAATGTATAATTATATCAAATAGGAAACGAGGAGGATGCTATGGCTATTTCTTATAACAAATTATGGAAATTATTAATTGATAAGAAGATGAGTGCTTCAGAACTTAGAAAAGTAGTTGATATAGCACCAAATACAATGACTAAAATGCGTAAGGAACAAGATGTTTCTTTAGCTGTGCTAGGAAGGATTTGTGAATGTCTTCAATGTGATTTTGGAGATATTGTTGAATATATACCAGAAGAAACAATGCTAAAAGGTGGTAAAGATATAAGTGATTGATATTATTGAACAAGAACTTGTTAATCTGTCAGAAAAACTATTTAATGTGCTTTTGATGGATCGAACAACGAAAAAGAATATTTGTTGGGCTACAGACCACTACATTAATTTGGGTAATGCATATTATCCACAAGAACCGATTACGAAAGATTTAGTGACAGGTCGAAATACGAATATTGTTCGCCCAAGAGTAGCAAAAGTAATTGAAGAACAAGCAAAAAGAACAAAGGACAAAGCAGAAGTATTTACACCTTCTTGGGTGTGTAATGAACAAAATAATTTAATTGATGAAGCTTGGTTTGGTAGAAAAGACGTATTTAATAAATTGGAAAATCAAACATGGAAAGCAAATAAAGAAAAAATTGTATTTCCGGACAATAAAAGCTGGCAAAAGTATGTGGATGCAAGGCGATTAGAAATTAGTTGTGGAGAAGCGCCATATCTTGTAAGCAGATATGATACGGTAACTGGAAAAGAAATTCCTATTGAAGAGCGTATTGGTTTATTAGATAGAAAACTTCGTATTGTAGGCGAAAATACTAGATCTGAAGAAGAGTGGTTTAAATGGGTAAGAAGAGCTTTTGAAAGTACATATGGTTATGAGTATCAAGGAGATAGCCTACTTATTGCAAGAGAAAATCTTTTATATACTTTTATTGAAAATATGGAATACAAATTTTCTCATAAACCAAACGAAGAACAACTACAAACCATAGCAAGGATTATTTCGTGGAATATATGGCAAATGGATGGGATAACAATGAATGCACCATTTAGCGAACGTCCAAGAGCACTTACTCAATTATCAATATTTGACCTTATGGATGAAACGGAGCCACCTGATAAAGAGCCTATTCCATGTAAAATATATGATTGGAGATCAAACAACAGTTTGGAATTTAAGAGCATGATGAATGGAGGGGATGAATAGTGAATGGCAAAGATAATACGCAATTCAAAAGTGCTTTTAATTATAAAGTTATTTATGCTTTTACTGTAAATGATGAAAAACATCAAGGGTTGATTAAGATTGGTGATGCAACATTGCATACAACATCATCAATTGATAGTTTAGCTCCTAATTACAGAGAGTTAAATCAAGCGGCTTTAGCAAGAATTAAGTCTTATACCAATACAGTTGGTATTACACCAACTCTTTTGCATACAGAACTTGCTGTAAAAGAATATTATGGTGAAGATGGAAACATTGAACTAAAAGCATTCCGTGACCATGAAGTACATCGAGTTTTAGAAAATTCAGGTATTAAGAAAGTGAAAATGGATGGTAGTACAGGTCGGGAATGGTATCGAATTGATAAAGAAACTGCTATAGAAGCTATTCAAGCAGTAAAAAAACATTATGCTAATTTAAGTAATGTTAAGATGAGTGGGAATACACCTATTATCTTTAGACCGGAACAAAAAGAAGCGATTGATAAGACAATTAAACAGTTTAAGAAGAATGATCGTATGCTTTGGAATGCCAAAATGCGTTTTGGAAAAACTTTAAGTGCCCTAGAGGTTATAAAACAATGTAAATTCAAAAAGACAATCATTCTTACGCATAGACCTGTTGTAAATGATGGATGGTATGAAGATTTTACAAAGATTTTTTATGATACAGACTATCTTTATAGTTCAAAATCTAATGGTTATACAGTTGAAAATTTGAATAGAAAAGGTAAGAATTTCGTATGTTTTGCTTCTATTCAAGATTTGCGTGGCTCTGAAGCAGTGGGTGGAAAATTCAGTAAAAATGATGAAATCTTTAACACTGTTTGGGATTGTGTCATTGTTGATGAAGCCCATGAGGGAACTAAGACTGCTTTAGGTGATGATACAATAAAAGCTATTCTAAAAGAAGAACAGCAAAAAACTAAACTATTGGCTTTATCTGGTACACCATTTAATATCTTGGATGAATATGATGAAAATTCTATTTATACATGGGATTATATCATGGAACAAGAGTGTAAATCAGAATGGGATAAACAATATTTTGGAGATTCTAATCCATATGAAGAACTACCAGAACTCCATATTTATACATATGATTTAGGTGATTTATTACATAATAGTAGTTGTATCACTTATGAAGATAAAGCATTCAATTTCCATGAATTCTTTAGAACTTGGACAGGTGATTACAAGATTGATTATGAACAAATGCCACCAACAGCAAATATTGGAGGTTTTGTGCATGAACAAGATATTTGGTCTTTATTAAATCTAATGACGAAAGAAGATGATAAGAATAGTTACCCATATTCTAAAGATGAATATAGAGATTTATTTAAACATTCTCTTTGGATGGTTCCCGGTGTTCGTGAAGCAAAAGCACTTAAAAATTTAATGCTTAAACACCCTGTATTTGGTAGTGGTCAATTCGATATTGTAAATGTTGCTGGTAGTGATGACGAAGAATCAGTAGACGCATTAAACAGTGTTAGAAATGCTATAAGTAAAGCTGAAAAGCTTGATACATACACAATTACTCTGTCTTGTGGAAAGCTTACAACTGGTGTAACAGTTAAAGAATGGACAGCAGTATTTATGCTTGCAGGTTCCTATTCAACATCAGCAGCTAACTACCTACAAACTATTTTCCGTGTACAGTCACCATGTAATAAGAATGGGATGATTAAAGATACAGCTTATGTATTCGATTTTGCACCGGATAGAACATTAAAGATGGTTTCTGAAGCTATATCGGTTTCAGCAAAAGCAGGAAAAACAAATGATGGAGATAAGATTATTCTTGGAAAATTCCTTAATTATTGTCCTGTAATATCTATATCTGGCTCTCAAATGAAAGAATATAAAGCAGATAGATTACTACAACAGTTAAAGAAGGCTTATGCAGATAAAGTTGTTCGTAATGGTTTTGATGATAGTAATTTATATAATGATGAATTGCTTAAATTAAATGATTTAGATATTGAAAAATTTGATGAGTTAAAAGGTATTATCGGTAAATCAAAAGCGGCAGCTAAACCAAATGACATTACAGTAAATGGCCAAGGTCTTACGAATGAAGAATACGAAGAACAGCAAAGATTAAAGAAAAAGCCTAAAAAAGAACTTACAGATGAAGAAAAAGCAAGCCTTGAAGAATTAAAGAAGAAAAAGAAAGTTTGTAATGATGCTATTTCTATCTTAAGAGGTATTTCTATTCGTATGCCATTATTGATTTACGGTGCAGATATTCCATATGATGAAGAAATTACATTAGATCGTTTTATAGAAAAAGTGGATGATTCATCATGGAATGAATTTATGCCAACAGGTGTAACAAAAGAAGTATTCCAAGAATTTAAGAAGTATTATGATGAGGATGTATTTATTGCAGCTGGTCGCAGAATAAGAAATATTGCGCGTGAAGCGGATACTTTAAATCCAACAGAGCGTGTAAAGAAGATAGCTTCTTTATTCTCTAATTTTAAAAATCCAGATAAAGAAACGGTATTGACACCTTGGCGTGTAGTCAATATGCATATGTCAGACTGTTTAGGTGGATATGACTTTTGGGATGAAAAGCATGAGAATACTCTCGATGAGCCACGATATATAGATAGAGGGAAAGTAACAGAAGAAACATTTAGTAATATATCATCACAAATATTAGAAATTAATTCTAAAACAGGATTATATCCACTATATGTTACATACAGCATTTATCGAGCAAAATGCAATCATTATAAAGATGATGAATTAACACCAGAGTTACAAAGAGAAATATGGAATAATACAATTCAAAAGAATGTATTTGTTATTTGTAAAACACCAATGGCAAAACAAATAACACAAAGAACTCTAGCAGGATACTCAAATATAAAAATCAATGCACATTATTTTGATGATTTAATCAATCAAATGAAAAATAAACCTCAACAGTTTATTGATCGTGTGCTTAAACCAAGCTATTGGAAGAAAGGAGATGTGGGTCAGATGAAATTTGATGCTGTTGTAGGTAATCCGCCTTATCAAGAAAATATTGAGAATAGAGGAGAACAGCCTCCTGTATATCATTTGTTTTATGATGCAGCTATGAATATTTCTAATTATGTTACATTAATAACACCAGCAAGATTTTTATTTGATGCGGGAAAAACTCCGTCTATATGGAATAAGAAAATGCTAAATGACATTCATTTTAAAGTTATAGATTATTTTTTTGACAGTTCATATGTATTTGATACAGTTGATATTAAAGGTGGAGTAGCAATAACGGCTTGGAATAAAAATGAAAAATATGATCCAATAGAAGTTTTTAACCCTAACGAAACAATAAAGCATATTATTGATAAAGTTAAAGAAAAAGCAGAAAAGAGTTTTTCTGACATCATGTTTTCTAACACAAGCTACAGATATAGTTCATTGTTTTACTCTGAAAATACAGATTTTGCTGATCGAGTTTCAGGAGGCTCTAAAAGATATTTATCATCTTCATGTTTTGATAAATTTCCAGAGGCTTTTATTGAATGTCCTAATGATGAAGATAATTATATCGAAATAATAGGTAGACAAAATTCTAAGAGAGTATCGTTATATGTTAAGAAGGATTATGTTATTCCTCCATCAAACTTTGATAAATTTAAACTTGTTTTACCTAGTTCTAATGGTAGTGGTGTACTTGGTGAGGTAATAAGTGGACCGTTTGTTGGTGAACCAAATGTAGGATTTACTGAAACATTTGTTACTTTTGGAAGTTTCTTGACGAAAGCAGAAGCCGAGAACGCTTTGAAATTTATTAAAACAAAGTTTGCTAGGTTAATGTTAGGGACAAAGAAGGTTACTCAAGGTAATAAAAATGCTAAGGTTTGGACTAATGTACCTCTCCAATGCTTTACTACTGACTCAGATATGGATTGGTGTAGATCAATTTCTGAAATAGATCAACAACTTTATAAAAAATATAGTCTATCCGAAGAGGAAATTGCTTTTATAGAGGAAAAAGTTAAGCCGATGGAATAAAGAATCATCAGTTATATGATGAAAAAATTATAATATCGTGCAGAAAGAAGGAATGTTAGGTGTATGATTATAAAAGATCTAAAGAAACAATTGAATCAATTTTAAAATCACCGACTAAAATCGAAAAAAAGAAAACAATTCCTTCCACAGATTCTGAGTTCACTTATGAAAATGGAATAAAAGCTTGGGTTGGAGCTTTGTTTGTTGATGTTGTAGATTCAAGCAAATTGTTTAACTCAGCAAATGAAGATACTGCTCGTATTATGAGAAGTTTTTGCTCAGAAATTATATCAATTTTAAAGGATGATAATAATTATCGAGAAATTGGGATTAGAGGGGATTGCGTATATTGTATTTATAGTGCTGCTTATCAGAAAGATTTAGTCGAAATATTTAGACATGCGTATCGCATTAACTCTTTTATGAGTATGTTAAATAAATTACTTACAAAAAATGGATATCTAAATATATGTGCAGGTATTGGTTTAGGATGTAGCGAAGATTTAATTATCAAAGCAGGACAAAGTGGAAGTGGTATAAATGATAAAATTTGGATAGGTAAAGCAGTTGTTGATGCTGCACATTTATCAGATGTAGCAAATAGAAATGGTATTTCAGCAATAGCAATGAGTCCATTATTTTATAATAATGTTTTTGAACATCTATGTGAAGAAAATGAAAATTATAAGATTTGGATAAAATCTCATTCAGCAGTATGTTATGGTGGTGTAGAGTATTATCATTGTAATATTATCGAATCTGAGTTTAATAGATGGATTGAGGAGAATATATGATATGGCTATTTTGATAGATAAAGAGAAAATTGAAAATTTAAATTTTAATTCAGATAATCTTGAATATAAAATTGGAATTGCAACACAAACTCTTGAACGTAATATTGGGTTTATATCAAACTGTGATAATAAAACATCAATTGTATTAACTGCTATAGGAGTACTTCTTACGATTATACTTACGAATGATGGATTAAACGAAATCTTTAACATCATTAAAAATTGTATAAGAATCAAAAACTTTTGCGATATTTTGTATTTGATTTGTTTTTTAGTCTCTGTTCTTGCTATGATTTTAGGGATTTGGAGACTTGGGAGTGTTTTAATTGCAAAAACGTCAGAGGAGGCTAATGGAGTAGAGGGAATAAATTCTCGAATTTTCTTTTCTGGTATTCGAAAGAATGCTGATTATAAAACTTATCTTTCAAAATTTTATTCTATGACCAAGGAAGAATTATTGGATGAATTAATCGCTCAAATATACATAAATGCAGATATTGCTACTCAAAAGTATAATAAATTTAATTCAGGTTTTAAGTATGCTAGCATTGGATTTTCAGGATTTGTTGTTATTTTATTAGTTGGGATTTATATCTATTAGGTGGTGAAATTATGGCTGATTATGATTATCGAAAAGGTAAAGAAAGAATAGAAGAAATATTAGATAATGAATTGACTGTTGTTGATCAAAACATGCTTCCTAAAGACGAATCATTTACATTTTGTAACGGATACTATAGTCGGGTTACAGGAATATTTGTTGATATACGCGATTCTTCAACTCTGTTTGCTGATAGTAATATGGAAAAAGTTTCTAAGGTTATACGTAGTTTCACATCTGAGGTAATCGAAATTTTAAGAGATGATGATAACTTAAGAGAAATAGGTATTCGTGGCGATTGCGTATATGCTATATATACAACACCGACGAAAGGTGATATATATGAATTAGCAGATAAGACATTCTATATTAATACGTATATGAAAATGTTAAATAAATTATTGGATGAACGTTCGTTACCCAATATAAAAGTTGGCATTGGCATGTCTACAGCTCAAGAACTTGTTGTAAAAGCAGGAAGAAAAGATGTTGGTATTAATAGCAAGGTGTGGATAGGAAAAGCTGTTACGAGAGCATCTAATTTTTCTGCATTGGGAAATAAAAATGGAAACTCTTCATTGGTTTATTCAAGTTGCAGCTATGATAATTTTATAGATGAGTTAGTGGAAAGAAACGAATCAAAAGATCCTAAAAGTTGGTTTACATATCATTTTGATGAGGGTAATGGAGCTTATTATACCGCTAATATCATAAAAATGGGATTTGATAATTGGATTTATAATGGTATGAAAAATTAATGATTTCGAAAATTTGCAGAGTGTAATTAAATTTCTGATTTAGGTATAAAGGAATCTAAAATATATGATATATTAAGCAAACATTGGGACATTGATAGTAGAGCCGAAGCTATAATGTATATTGAAGAAGGTAGGGCCATATAATCGATTAAAAAGTTATCTTAAAAAAAGGCTATAGTAGATTTGAAATTGTGAAATATATGCGAGAACATAATGTAAGAGAAAACTACAGAATAATCCTAATTTATGTGAGTTGTCAGATGACAAATTAAAATCAAAAATAGAAAGTATTTTGTAGAGTTTGATAAATTTTAAATGAGGTGATAAATGTGCAAAAAAAGTGGATGGGTATTATTGGTAGTGCTGCTTTAGTTGGAGGGGGAATTTTGATGGCTGTAATCAATAGAGGTAATCCTAAATATGGTGTTAAATGGATTCAATCTCTTACAGATGCTCAATGGGAAAAAGAAAGAGAAATAGTTAGACAAAAGTTTTGCTCACCTGAATATGATTTTGATTCAAAGGCTCGTTTTCAAAAAATACTTGATTTGTTCGACTCAGTAAAGAGTAAAAGAGATTGGGCAGGAAAGCAACCACAAGGTCCAGCTTTTAAACGAGAACACGGTTGGTATTTGTGATTTGCTTGAATGAGCAAATATGAGTCTAAATGTTGAAGTTATTAGCAAATTGCACTTCCAATATGTTGTTAACTCGATTGATTATATACATTATAAATAATATGTTTGTGTGTAGAGTGATAAAGTATAGAGAGATTTTAATTGATGATAAATCAAATATTGGACAGGATAAAATTAAGAGCAACTGTAATTGCTAACTTTGAATATGCTGAGATTTTGTGGGATTACTTTAACGAACTAAATTTGATTTTTTGAAAATGACAGTCATATAAATTTCAATTTATAGCACAATTTAATACACAGCAGTCTTACAAAAAGTATAAGGTTGCTTATATTTTACAGCATTCATTTTGAATGCGTAGCCATCAACTGTAAGTAGGTGTTTCAATGGGATTGGGGTATTCCCCAACAAGCAAATTTTGAAGATTTGAAGCAAAGCGAGAAATCGAAAAAATAGTGAACTTGGACAAGTTTACACTGCTTGCCAATTGGTTAAAGTTAATGTTTGATATTTAAAAACCGGCAGTCTTATGCATAATGTATGAGACTGCTTTTTCTGTATAATAAAACCGAAAATGACAAGGGATGTCCGGTTTTTGACACGTAATGCTCTAGTGCAGCATATATTGCTTATTTAAAATATACATGTAACAGTAATGAAATTAATAAAAATGGTATTGACTAGCACTAACGGTGTTAGAGATTGGCACTACTAGTGTCTTTAGAGAAAAAATACTAATGATAAAATGTAAATGTGCTAGAAATGAATTTTATTAACATATTTTTCTTTATTTTTTTAATTAAACTATGCCTAAGAGGTATAAAAATCTTGCCTGTGAGGTAATTAAAATATATGTTTCACTCGCTTAAAATATAAAGGAATATTGTGGTAAAGATATATCAACTAGCACTTAGGGTGTTATTTAGAATATTAAAAGTAGCACTACCAGTTCATTTGGTATTTAGATTATATGATTTAAAATCTATTTGTGAAATAAAAATAAAAAAACGTCATATTACGTCGTGTTAATTTAGTTGAAGTTATTATAAAATTTAAATGTAATATTAAAGCGAATGAAATCTGTAGTATTACGATGCAAAAGAATGTGGAATTGAAATAAAAAAATGAAAGGTTTAACTCAGAAACAATTATATGACTAATTAAAATAAGAAGAAAATTTGTAGCTTAATCAAATTGATTGAGTACTTTGACAAAATCCAATCAGTTTGGTTGTAAAGTAAATAGCTTTATTACAATTTAAGTGTAGTAAAAAAATTGCAAAACGAGATCTGTGAAAATTGAATATTCATTCATCAGGTACATTCCTGTTGCCGGTGCTATTTCATCAGCCACATCAAGTGATACGCCATGACTATACAAAGTGAGTAGATTAGTGATTACTCATAGTATATACGAGCGAGTATTATCAGCTTGTAAATATAAGTTAGCTTCTTATAAGGCGATGAAAGCAACAGGGATAATGATACTTCTCTACGGAGTTGACGGAGAACCCGGTAGATGGCAGAAACCCTATAAAGCTGTTTCACTAACAGCCATCTGATGATTTTTCAACAAGATTTATTAATCTATCCCTAGGGCTGTTTAGGACAAATATAGGGTTTGTATATAAATATAAAAACTGTTAAGAAAATTCAGCTTTTCGGTACATAGCCAAGATAAGGAAGTTGCCTAAAATGACAAAAATAAACTGGGTTTATCGCAACAGCGATATAAATTTTATGAATACTATATTCGTTTTTACAGAAGTATTTCACTTGATTATTTGTTTTCAAAGGTAGGTGATATTAGCGGCTAATGTAAATGGAACTATGATTGAAAGAGTATATACGGAAATTCCCATTTGACGTAGATATACGATGACGATAGAAGAAGCAGCGAAATAGTATCATATTGGAGAAGGTAAACTTAGAATTCTTATTGATGAACATCCAAATGATGAATTCTATGTGATGAACGGAAATAGAGCTTTGATTAAACGAGAAAAATTCGAATGATTTTTGGATCAAGCGACAGTTGTTTGATTTTATTAAGTGTCGTTTTGTATTATTTACAACCTATACGGGGAGCTGAACCTGTGATATTATTATGTTGCAAGGTTGACTCGTCTTTTTTGGGGGGAGAAAGTTAATGAACGAAAAAAGACGTGATAAACGTAATCGAATTTTGCATGAAGGTGAATATCAACGCTCTGATGGATGTTATCGTTTTTGTTATTTGGATGCAGATGGAAAATAAAAAAACGTATATAGTTGGAGATTAGATAAAAATGATCTAACTCGCAAAGGCAAGAAAAGAGAATTATCTTTACGAGAAAAAGAAAAACAAATTGAAGCTGATTTATTTGACAAAATTGTAACCAATGGTAGCAATTATACTGTTTTAGAGTTAGTAAAAGAATGTATATCACTTAAAATGGATACAAGAGCTGGTTATAAAACAGTAATAAATGTTTTGAAGAAAGAATCTTTTGGAAAAATACAAATAGATAAAGTTCATTTATCTGATGCAAAAGCATTGTTGATAAAATTGCAACAGAAAGATGGAAGAGGATATAGATCTATTCATTCTATTCGAGGTGTTCTTAGGTCAGCATTTCAAATAGCTGTTTATGATGATTTAATTAGAAAAAATCCTTTTGGATTTGAGCTTGCTGTTGTTGTAAATGATTCAGTTACAAGAGAGCCAATTACAAGAAAACAAGAAAGAGAACTTTTGAAGTTTATTAATTGATTATAAGCACTTTTCTAGATATTATGATACAATCTATATTTTATTTCATCCAGGACTTCGTATTTCTGAATTTTGTGGATTAACAATTAATGATATTGAGTTTTCTGAAAAGCGTATAAAGGTAGACCATCAGTTGCAACGGACATCAAAAATGCAGTATGTGATTCAAGAACCCAAAACAGATAGTGGTGTTAGTCATGTGCCAATGACAGAAGAAGTTATTTAATGCTTTCAACGTATTATTGATAAATGAGAAAAACCTCTTGTGGAACCAACAGTAGATGGTTCTACAGGCTTTCTGTTTTTAGATAAAAACGACATGCCTATGGTCGCTTTGCATTGGGAAAAATATATGGCTCAGATTGTTTAAAAATACAATAAGATTTATCGTATTCTAATGCCAAAGGTTACACCTGATATATGTAGACACACTTTTTGTTGAAATATGGCGAAGTCAGGAATGAATCCTAAGACGCTTCAATATATCATGGGTCATAGTGATATTAGTGTTACTCTAAACACATATTCATATGTACACTTTGATGATGCAAAAGAAGAACTGTTACGAGTAGTACAAAACAAGCAATTGGTACAGATTGGATTTTTACTGATGAATTTACCAATTTTGAAGGGAAAAACATAAGAAAATATAAGAAGATATGAAAAAATATCTTCAAAATATATATTTTGAGGAGTATGCCAATCCTTTGTAAAATAGGGCTTTTGAAAAGAAAAACAGGACTTATAAGGAGATATGAGAAAATGATAAAAATATTATTCGTATGCCACGGTACTAGATGGATATAAAGAAGATTATTGTAAAGAAATTTATAATAGTTGTCCTATATATATTAAATTAAGAACATCATAAATAATGAGATTAAAGATATGTAAGCTACAGGAGTAATAAATGTATTTCATAAAGAAGATTTAACTAAAATTCGGTTAAATCTTCTTTATTTTTGCACTAAATTACATAATATAGTAAAATAAGAATAATAAGTATAATGATAAAATAAACTGCAAAGAGGGGTAAAAATGCAACTTAACGTAGAACAAAGAAGAATCATAGAGAGTAAACCAAATGGTCATACATTAATAAAAGGGGTAGCAGGTTCAGGGAAAACAACGGTAGCAGTAAATAAAATTCCACTACTACTTAGACATTACTGTGCAGCCGAGGATGACAAGGTTTTAATGGCAACATATAATAAATCTCTTTCAAAGTATGTGGCTTATATATATGAAAATACAAAGGAAGAACATAATGTTCAAGGTGGTTTCTTTGATGAAGATAATGATAATAAGCTAGAAATAAAGACAATAGATTCACTAATGTTTTACTATTTTAATTTATATAAAAAAGATACTCATATGAAAGTAGAGTTAGCTTCAGCTAAAGAGTGTCAAGCTGCATTAATAGATGCAATTACTACTGTGTCTAAGAAGATGAGCAATGTAAAGATAATTGATCCTAAGTTTTTAAGTTTTATAAAAGAAGAAATTACATGGATTAAGTCTTGTAATTATACAGAATTGCAAGAGTATCAAGAAGTAGATAGGATAGGTAGAGTAACTAAAGTAAATAATGATGGACCACAGAAACTGAGAAAAAATTCTGATCAAAGATATGCTATTTATGAAGTTTTAACTCAATATAATAAAAATCTTGAGAGCAATAATAAAATAGACTTTCAAGATATGGCTTTATTAGCTTTAAAGCAAGCAAATAGGAAAGCAGTTAAAAAATATACTCATATTTTAATAGATGAGAGCCAAGATTTATCGAGAGTTCAATTAGAATTCTTAAGGGCTTTATATAATGAAAAGAAGTATTCAAGTATCACTTTTATAGCAGATGTAGCTCAAAGTATTTACCCTCAAGCTTGGCTAGTTAAGAATAGATCATTTACCACTATAGGCTATGATATGACAGGTAAGTCTAATTCTTTAAGTAAGAATTATAGGACTACAACGCAAATTGCACAAGCAGCATTTAGCTTAATAAAGAAGGATGAAGATTTATTAGAAGATTCAAATTTTGTTAGACCAAGCCTTATAGATAAACAAGGAGAATATCCAATATATAAATGCTTTAATAATAAAGAGGAAGAAGGAAAATATGTTGCAGAACTTATAAATACAAATCTTAAGAATAGGTATAATCTTAAGGACATAGTTATTATTGGGAGGCTTAAGGGGCAGTTAAAAGAGATAAAGACTTATTTAGATTCTATTGGAATTCCATGTTCTATTTTTGATGGAAAAGAAGAATTTGATTTTGCTGAAGATGCAGTAAAGCTTGTAACAATGCATTCTATAAAAGGATTGGAATTCAAGGTTGTTATAATAATAGGATTAAATTCAAAGGTAATGCCATTTATATCATCTAGTAGAGAGATTGAAGACTTAGATATGGTCGAGTCTAGGGAAAGAAAGCTTTTATATGTTGGGATGACAAGGGCTACAGAAAAATTGTATATGTCATCTGACGGGGCGCCATCTAAATTCATAAGGGATATAGACTATCAATTTTTAAGAATAAAAGAAAATTGCAATATGAGAAGAATTTCTACTATAAATATAGAAAAATACCTTTTAAAAGATCAAATTCCAGATATCTATTCAGAAGAGGAAAAGATAAGACAATGGATATTAAGAGAACTAAAAGAAGTATATAAGTATCCATTAGATTTAATAAAGTTGGAAGAAAAAATTAATATGGGTTCAAGGATAGGTTTAGCAGACATAGCAGTTAATATTTATAGAAAGAAAGTAAAAGCTCCTTATATATTAGTAGAAACAAAAAGGTGGGGAATGGGTATAGATGGGGCTTTAAGTCAATTAAAGAGCTATATTTCAAACAGTCCAAGTGTTCAGTATGGTATAGCCACTGATGGTAATGAAATTGTTATTATAAATAGGGATTTAGAAGAAATAAGCGATATACCTAAGTTTGATGTATCAATGATTCCTTCTACATTAGAAACTGTAGAATTTATTGATATTAGAAAAAATATATCACACAAGTTTATAAAAGATTCTACTGTTACAGGAGAAATTTATATTGAAGATAATGGAGTAGAAAAAAAGGCAGATAATATAAGATCGATTCCAGTTTATAATGAAATAGCGGCAGGTATGCCAATATTAATTAATAATGAATTTCAAGGGAAGTATTTTCTTCCTTCAGAATGGCTAGGAACTTCAAACAATCTTTTTATTCTAAAAATAAAAGGGGAATCCATGATAAATAAGAATATTAATGATGGAGATTATGTAGTTATTAATAAGCAAGATTGTGCTAATATTGGTGATATAGTTGCAGTTGACATAGAAGGAAATGCTACTCTTAAAACATATAAAACTATGGGTGGTAAAATTTTGTTAATGCCTGAAAATGATGATTATGAACCAATTATGCTTGAAGAGGAACAGTTTAGTATTATTGGTGTTGCCGTTGGAATTATAAAAGAAAATTAGTAAAACTAATGAGGTTACTTTTTTAAGTACCTCATTTTATTATTATAGCAATAGAATTTAAAGGAAATGAATAGAAAAGAGAGAATATTTAATGTATATAGTTAATTAAATATAAGGACAAGGGGTATAGGAATGACAAAAGTTAAATTAGACTCATGGAGTGAAAAAAAAGATAAAAGTTCTACTTACATAGGAACTAAAAGGATAGATGCATCTACATATGAGGCTGGAACAGTTATACCACATAGATTATACGATAAGTTTTTTGATAACATTTCAGTTAAACTCATGAAGGGTCAAAAGCATAAAATAAAGATAATATGTAATGATAAAGAATATTATGCAAAGATTGATTGGGTGAATTATTCAGAGAAAAGTAATAGAGGGCCAGTTATAAGGATAATGCTAAATGATAAGAAGTTTAAATCTTTATTAGTTGATAATCTTAATATTTGTTATAGCTATATAACAAAATATAAAAAAGAGAACAATGGTAAACCACCAAGGCAAATACCAGAAGATGTTCAAGAATTTATTGATTTTTATAAGGGGGATGAAATAGACACATTCATAGTTAAGCTCATTAATAGAAATCAACTAAAATCATCAGAAGAGATAGATGAGGAAGATATTATTGATGATGAAGTAGATATAGAGGAAGAGAAGGATATTATAACAAGTTTTGCATCAATTGATGTAATAAAAGAAATACATAGCTATATTAGTTCAAAAGGTTTTAGTTATGATGAGAACATAATTAAGAATTTATATATATCATTAAAGACTAAACCATTTGTTATATTATCAGGAATTTCAGGGACAGGTAAAAGTAAGATAGTTGAGTTATTTGCTGAGGCTATAGGGGCAAATAGTGACAATAACAGATTCAAATTAATACCTGTAAAACCAGATTGGTCAGATTCTACTGATCTATTAGGATATAGAAATATAGAAGGCGTGTTTACACCTGGAATTATTACACTTACAGCATATGAAGCAATGATGAATGCAGAGAAACCTTATGTTATTTGTCTTGATGAAATGAATTTGGCAAGAGTTGAATATTACTTTAGTGATATTTTATCTATTATGGAGACGAGAAAAGTAAATGAAGATGGTAAGATAGTAACTAATCTTTTATTAAGTAGAGAACAATTTGCTGGAGATATAGAAGCTATGGATAAGTATGGAGATGTATATTTACCAGAGAATCTTTACATAGTTGGTACTGTTAACATGGATGAGACAACCTTCCCATTCAGTAAGAAGGTTTTAGATAGAGCAAATACTATTGAGTTTAATTATGTTAATTTAGATTATTCATTTGAAGATAGTAATGTACAATCTGTTGAAGCTAAAAATTATCATAATAATTTGTTAAAATCAGAATTCTTAAAGATAGTAGATTGTAAAGAATACAAAGAATTGGGAGTTAAAGTTATTAGTAAACTAATTGAAATAAATAATATTTTACAAAAATATAATCAACACTTCGGATATAGAGTTAGAGATGAAATTGTATTTTATATGATATATGCAACTAAATATAATTTACTTTCATATGAAGTTGCTTTTGATATGTCTATAACTCAAAAAATTCTTCCTAAGATTAGCGGAAGTAATGAAGATGTACAAGCCTTGCTATTAGATTTATTTGATGAGCTAAATGATACTAATTATAAGTGTGTATCTTACCTTGACGAGAATAATTTAAAGGAAATGGAAACTAAGTCTCTTGGAGAGTATAAGTTATCTAATGAAAAAATTATATATATGATCAGGAGGTTTATACGTGATGGTTTCACAACCTTCTGGCAATAGTATAGAGATAATTAGCATTGAAACTGATAACCTTCATTTTGTTTTAAAGGGAGATAATGAGAGTGTTGGAGTTGATGATAATGCAAAAATTGAGGTTGATGGCTGTGGTAATAATATAGTAGCAATCTTTAATGAACATATGCATCTTAAAGAATATAAAAATTATGAAGTTGTTATAATGAGTAAAAATAATACTGATATTGAGTTCTATCATGAAAATATGAATATTAGAAATAAGATTACGCCTATTATGAAAAACTTTAGTAGTCTTAGTGGAATTATTAATTTTCGTGGAGATATTGGATATACAGATATTATTGTTAGAGTTAATAATAGAGATGAGTTTTGCTGCAGGTTGGAGGTTTATCCTAGCAAGTTAAGCTATAAGGAAGATTACGTTGAACTTCTTAGGGATATTAATGAAGAGATTTATAATTTAGCATATGGATTTTTAAGAAGAACTTATTTAGGATCAGAGATCGGAAAGGATATAAACAACTCGCAAACAGAATTTTATAGTATTTTAAATTATGTATTTAAGAGGTTAATTAAATCAGTAGATGTTGTTATAAATAATCCTCATCATAAGTTAGAAAAAGAAAATACAATAGTAAGATTTCATCAGCTGAAAAATTGCGGGAATGATACAATAAAGTGGTTTGAAAAAAGACCACATATGTTAGGTATAGAAGCTCTTCAAACAAAGAAGACTGTTACGGTTAATACCAAGGAAAATAGATTTGTTAAGTTTATGCTTATAAATATTATTAAGAAGATAGATGTTTTTTTAAAGCTTTATAATGATGAATACAAAAGAGGAGCGATGGATCCTAAAGTTATTAAGAGATTAGAAAGCTATAAAAGAAATATAAAAATGAAAATAAATACATCGTTTTTAAGAGATGTTCAATCACAATACAATGAAGCATCATTATCATTAGTTTTTACAATGGGAAGTGGATATAAGGAAATATATAAATACTATTTGATGCTACAAAAAGGTTTGGCAATAAAAAGTAATATAATGAATATTTCAATGAAGGAACTAAGCAGTTTATATGAATATTGGTGTTTTATAAAGATAAATTCTTTATTAAAGAAAAAGTATAATTTAATATCAGCAGATTTCATGAAAATAAATAAGAATGGAATAAATGTAACGTTAAAGAAAGGTTCAAAATCCTCATTAAAATATGAACATCCAATAACAAAAGAACGATTTGAAGTAATATACAATTGTGATAGAAGTTCAGGAACAGTAGGTCAATATCCAGATAATATTTTGTCAATACACAAGGATGGATACCATAAAGCCTATGAATTTATATTTGATGCTAAATATAAGGTAGATACAAGTGAAAATTATATAAATGCATATGGTAGTGCAGGACCAAAAGTAGATGATATAAACACAATGCATAGATATAGAGATGCTATAGTATATCAAAATAAAAAAACAAATACACTTGAAAATGGAATATTTGGAGCTTTTGTATTGTTCCCTTATAACAATGAGGGAGAATTTAAAAATCATAAATTTTATAAAAGTATCCAAGAAGTAAATATAGGAGCAATACCGTTTTTACCATCAACAACAAAGTTAATGGAAGAATTTTTAGACGAACTAATAAACGAATCATCATACACAACATTTGAAAGAGCATTAGATCAATTAGGTAGAGAAAACTATTTGACAGATGAATTATTTACAAACAGAAATGTTTTAGTTGGGAATGTGAAGGGAATAGTGCAATTAGAAAAGAGTTTAGAAAATAATTTTTATCATGTTCCAAAATCTAATACAAATTTAATTAGAAATAAGATTGATTATGTGGCCTTATTACAATCAAAGAAATACTTTGGTGATGAGTCTGGTATAGTTTATTATGGTAAGATTGAATCAATAGAAGAGGTTAAACGTAGTGATATAAAGGAAATTCCTAGGAATTCAGACGAAATATATTATTTAATAAAAATAGAACATTGGAATAAGCTACACAAAAAGATTGAGGTAGTTGGTGAATCAATAAGAAGACCAGAATATACAAGTGAATTTTTATTAAATAATTCAAGGATATTATCTGAATTAAGAATTAAAACTAAAGATGAATATAGAAAGGTATTCGAGGGAAAAAGGTATCTTAATAAGTAGTATACAATTATAGATTGGTACACTTATCAAATTTTTAATAATAGCTTTTAATGCGGAAAAGTTTATATAGATAACTGGATAGAGAATATGCTGGAAAATTTAATAAATGTACTAGCTAGTTAGAATGGATTATGATAATTCATTTTAACTAGCTTTTTTATTTTACCTGGCAGATATAAAGATTTGAGTGATACTACATTTTTTATTTGTTTGGGAGGTATTAGTAATAGCTGAAGAGCAAAAGAAAGAATCCATTAAAAGGTTAAATAATATATAATGTACTTAAATGGTTTAGAGATAATTTTGGAAATATAGATAATAAAAAGTAATAATAGTGTAAAATGGTTATGAGGTATTAAATGAGAAATGGGGGATAAAATGAATTACTTTATAGTTTTTCAAAACAAATCATATAAAGAAGAAATGAGAGGTGGATATTTATGGGCACCTCAAAAAACTAAGAAAGGACATGAAATTTTTCATTGGACTAATATGACTAAAGTTGAGGATGGAGATATTATCTTTAGTATGTATAAGAGAAATTTAGTATCAATTAATATTGCTAATGGTAGAGCAGTTGATGCTATTAGACCATCTGATTTAGATAAAACTAACTTATGGGAAGAGCATGGATGGCTTTTAAAAGCTGAATATAATGTATTAGAAAATCCAGTTAGTATATCAGATAATATTGATGAAATATTAGAATTATGTCCAAGGAGATATTCTCCATTTACAGTCAATGGAACAGGAAGCCAAGGATATCTATTTGAGATAGGAAGAGGATTTGGAGAGTATTTACTAAAGTTAGCGAACGATATAAATAATATTGATATAAATAGAATATCAAAAGAAGAGAAAAAATACATAGAGGATATGGATAGTATACTTGATAAGTTTAAAGATGAAACTGAAAAAGAAAGATTAGTAAAATCAAGAGTTGGACAAGGACTATTTAAAAATAAATTATTAACGAAATCATGCCAATGTGCTATATGTGGACTGAATATTAAAAGCTTGTTGATAGCTAGTCATTGTAAGCCATGGTGAAAAGCAAACAATAAAGAAAGGCTGGATGTTAATAATGGATTATTATTATGCCCTACTCATGATGCGCTATTTGACAAAGGGTTGATAACATTTAAAGAGAATGGATATATAATAATATCAAAACAAATAGAGAAAGCTCAATATAAACTTTTAAATATAGATAAATATGTAAGATTAGATTTCATAAGTAAACAATTACCTTATATAAAATATCATAGGGAAGAAGAGTTCATAGATAATAAGAATGAGATTGAAATAGAACCTAAGGAAATTACTTATAGAGTAGAGAGCTTAAATAAATGAGTAGATATTTTGTAATAAAAGAGGATTTTTAGAAAAAAAGTAGAATAGGTTATTATACGAAAGATGTTGGATATCTTTCGTTTTTTTGTTTTTATGATACTACTAGCGTTTCGAGGGAGAATCATAGAAGGAACGTAATGTGGGATAGAATTATTGAAAGGAGGGTATAAGATGGATTTGTATTATGTTCATGATGGAGTTGATAATGAAGGACAACATGAAGTACATAAAGATAGTTGTTCATGGCTACCCAAAGATAAAACGTATTTAGGGTATTACTCAAACTCTAAAGAAGCTGTAACAAAAGCTAAGACTATCTATGCTAATTCAGATGGTTGCTATCATTGTTGCAGGGATGCTCATACTAAGTAACGGTAGAGAAGGATGTAAATAATTACTTTACATCCTTTTTTCAAATACACATATAAAAAGACAATAATAAGAGACAGTAGTAAAAACCTCATATTAAAATAATAGGAAATAGGGGAGAACTTATGAGTGGAAATACGGAATTAATAAAACAAATAATAAAGAATACTAATATTAATTTTTTGCTGGGAGCAGGATGCTCATATAGGGCAAAAAAAGAAGGAGGGAAATTGAATTTTCCAATTATGTCTGATCTTCGAACGTTTATAACAGGTGATGATAAAATAAAAGAAGTTATTAAAATGCTAGATGATAGTAAGAGGATAGAAAATGATCAATATGATCAAGTTAAAAAAATATTTGATAATTACTTAATACCTGATGGTAGTAACATAGAAAAATTCTTATCAATTTTAGAGGGGGCAGATTTATATATTTTTGATGATAAGTTTAAGGGTGAAGTTAAAGAAATACAAGAATATATAAAAAAATTAATATTAGATAGAATAAAGAATTCAGATGAAGATACTGTTTTAGATATATTTAAGAACTTTTATAGGGGAATAATAGAATTAAGGGATGTTGCTTATGAAAATAAACATAGTATAAAAGTGTTTACAACAAACTATGATATGTTAAATGAGAGGGCTTTGGAAGAGTTAAATATTCATTATTATTCAGGATTTTATGGGATTACAAAACGAAAGTTCAATATTGCTTATTATAATTATGAATATGTTGATAGTTTTAACGTTGGAAAGAAAGAATTAGTAGTTAGTTGCAACCATATGAATTTGTATAAATTGCATGGTTCAATATCTTGGTGTTTAAAAGATGGTGAATTATATGAAAAGAATCCATTTGAAAAAGAGTTTTTACCTGAGATCATATATCCATCAGTGGCAAAGTTTGAACATACGAATTTAATTACTTACTACTCTGCATTAATGCGTGAGTTTGCAGATTCTATTTGTAAAAAGGATACCACCTTAGTAGTTAGTGGGACAAGTATGGGAGATGCACATATAAATAAAATTATTGAGAATGCACTTACGATAGACTCATTTACCTTAATATTATTTATGGCGTTACCTAATGAGATCGAAGAAATGAGAGAAAAGTATAAAGAAATGAAAAATGTACACGTGTATGATGAATCAGCTGACTTTAGCGTACTGGCAGATTTATTAAATAATATAAAAGGTGAGTAATATGGGAAATGTCAGTTTAAAAATCGGTAAAATAATTGAAATATCTAATTCTCAAATTAAAGTAGCAATAAATAGAGAAATGGATACACCTTATAAAGTAGTAGATGGCGAGTTAATAAGAGTTGGTGGTGTAAGCAATTTTGTAAAGGTTGGAAGTAAAGTATATGAAATTATAAATGAGAAGGTATTATTGGATAGTGAGAATGATAAAGAGATAAAAAGAATAAATAGCCAAAAGTATTTAATATGTAATATTTCTGGATACATAAAAGAAGGTAGATTTTATCAAGGTAGTAATGGGGAAGTTCCTAATATTTTTGAAAATGTATATTCTATTACAGATTATGAACTAGAGCAGATATATACTGGAACTATTCAAGAAGAAAGTATATCAGTAGGAACGTTTCTATTTAATGATTCTTTAGATTTTAATATTGATATAAATTCTTTTTTTGCTAGTCATACTTTAATTGTTGGTAATACAGGTAGTGGTAAATCTAACACTTTAAATACAATATATTCTGAGTTATTTAATGATAGAGATGTAACAAAAAGCTTATTTCTTATAATTGATACTAATGGTGAATATAAGGATGCTTTTACAAATAGAAAAGTGGTGAAGCAATTAGATACATCTTTTGAGAATTCCAATGAAATAAATATTCCTATACAGTTACTTGATGCTGAGAATTGGAAGCTATTACTAGAGGCAACTGATAAGACGCAGTATCCAATTATAAAAAAGGTTTGTAATACATTGAGAAGGGAATTATTTGAAGCAGGTAAGTATAAGAAAAGTATATCAGTTTTAATATTAGATTATTTAAAAGTATGTATGTGTGGAATTATTAACTCTAATAATACACCTGCAAATAAATTAAATGCATTAAATTCGTTAAGAGATGATATGACATATTATAGTGATGAACTATATAAAAAAATTAGTGAAAGCTTATCCTATATTGATAAAATACAGATTAATAATAATAGGTTAAATTATATTGGAGATATTTATGAAGATAGATCGAAGGAAATAATAGGGGAGATTAATGAAATCGATATTTCACTTAAAAAGGAAGAATTCACCGTAGAGGATTTTGGATTTTTATTAGAACTAGAACATATCTTTAGAAAAAATAAATATAGTACTAATGAAAATAATACTAGTCCAATGATAGCGAGATTTAATAGTAGTAAAAAAGACTTTTCAAGAATTTTTACACCTTATAAAGATGGAGAAGATAGTGATATAGAATCTACTTTGTTTGAAAAGCATAATGTTTTAGTATGTGATGTATCTAGTTCTAAAAAAGATATAAGAAGAATAATAGTTACTTTTATTTGTTCTAAGCTATATAGTCAATTTATAGATAGAACAAATGATAAAAAATCCTTACATCTAATTATTGATGAAGCTCATAACTATCTTTCAAGTCAAAATCTAGATAAAGAGGATGCAATTGCAAAGACTTGTATAGATACTTTTGAAAATATAATTAAAGAAGGAAGAAAATTTAGTGTGTTTTTAACGATGTCTACACAAAGACCAAGTGATATATCAGGAACTTTGATATCTCAAGCACATAATTATATCATTCATAAGCTAGTAAATCCTAATGATGTTAATATAATAAAAAATGCAGTACCGTTTATTGATGAAATGAGTATGGAAATGCTTAAAATTTTAACAAGTGGGCAAGCAATTTTTTCAGGGACTGCTTTTAATAGACCTAATATTGTTAAAGTAAAATTTGATGAAAAAAATACAAAAGTAAATAGTGGAACTATTAAGTTAACTAGTTTTTGGAATAAAGAAGAAATTGTAGCAAAGGGGATAGATGAAAGTGTTGTTGCAGATAGTAAATAGTAATCTTATCATATCATTTCTAGTATAGATTTTTATCATATTTAGGTATAGCATTTATTCTTATTTCATAGACATATATTGTATTAATTCATAAGGAATAGGAAATGGGTGTTAAGTGTAAAGAAGAACGGAAAATCTATGGAGTAATATGAAGATAGAGCAATGCTTTGTTTATATAATAAACGCTTGTATTGTGCATGGAAATTTCATAGAAAAGATAATGGTAGAGCATGATAATGAAAAAGTAAGGATTTTGATTAAAGGTAAAAAATTACGAAATATAACGATACTTAAAGATATAGAGAATATAAATGAAAATAAAATGTTGGCAGCTTTAGCTTACTTATGTAAAGAGTGTAATATTGAAGCTTTGGGAATAAAAAGTAGTTATAAAACAAAACTTAATTTTACTAGTATTAATAAAGATAATATATATATTGAAGGTGATAGTAAAATAGGAAAAATAGATAATATTACTTCTATTGAAATTGTAATCTTAGAGAAGGAAATTTATAATATTCCATTAAACGAGATAATAAATATAAAGAGAAATATAATTAATGAAATAAAAGTTTCTTATAGAGATATTATAAATAAAGGTGCAAGTATTAATTTGTTTGGAACAGAATGTGGTAAATCAAACATAGATGGAATGCTTGTAAATAAGAATGATACAGAAATTAATGAAACTACATCTGTTCAAATATATAGAATGAATACAGAGAAAAAAGGGTTTGATGTATCTGTAAATGGGGTGATAATAAAAGATTTAAGGTCAATGGACATTATACCGTGGGGGAGAAAGCCTTTTAAAGCTAATGGGTATACATCTAAAAGGATGTATATATTATTAAAAATGAATAGAGAAGATATTAATATTAATAATATAGAAGAGTTTAAAAAGAAAATAGGATTTTTCTATAATGATATAGAGAAAAAAGTAATAAAACATAAGAATGCATTCATTAATGATAATATTAATATATGTTTGGAATATGATCGTAGTAAAATGAATCGTATATTATATCAGATAAAGCATACTAGTACAATAAAGGCGACAGAGCTGATACTTGATGATTATTATGAAAGAATAAAAAATAAAGAGGATTAAGGCATATTTGAGGATATGCTTTATTTTTTTATATAAAAACAAATAAGTGGTAAAATATAGATACAACATATATATTAAGGAGAAATTATGGATATAAACAAAAACCTAATAATGGTCAAAAATAAAAATGGAGAATTTGAAGACAAAACCCAAAAGATACAATGGATTAATGATTATAAGGACACGTGGAAGCGTAAAGTTACATATACAAACGAAAAATCATATACCTACAACTACAGCAACGTGAAATGGTTTAAGGATCCTACAGAAATAGATTCAAAATCAAATGTAGTATTCCACAAAGGAGAACCAAGAAATGGAGCATTAAAAATCCTAGATTTTAATGAATATATAAAACTCTTTTTTAAAAATGACTACACTGAAATCTATGAAAAAAGATACATAAGAATAGAAAAGTCATCTCTAGACAGTGCAAAATCTAAAAATTGTTTCAAATATTTAAAGCATCTATCATCCCTAATAAAAATAGAAGAAACAAATTTCTTAGAAAAACAATATGAAAAAATGGAATTTATAAGTCCTAATAGTGTCTTATCAAAATATCTTAATGGTGAACATCCAAAAGAAAGAAAAAAATATGAGAGTTTTATATATCCCTTTGGCTTTAATATAAGTCAAAAGGAGGGTACAGAAAAGGCTCTAAATAGTGAAATTAGCATAATTGAGGGGCCTCCTGGTACAGGTAAAACTCAAACAATTTTAAATATTATATCCAATGCAATAATTAATAATAAAACTGTAGGGGTTGTATCAAACAATAACTCTGCAACCTCAAATGTTATAGAAAAGCTTAATAAATATGGTGTTGGTTTTATAGCTGCCTTTCTTGGAAATACAGAAAATAAAGAGAAGTTTATAGATGGACAAGATGGCTCTTATCCTTCTATGGAGGGGTGGAATCTTAATTTTAGTGAGGAACAGGAACTTAAGAACACGCTACTTCAGGTAGAAAAAGATTTGAACCAAATGCTAAATAGAAAAAATGAATTGGCAAAGCTAAAGGAAGAATTAGATGGAATAAAGGTGGAGAAGGAGCATTATTTAAACTCTACTGAAAAGTCTAATATACTTCCTTATAGGAGCTTGTATAGAAAAACTCTAGATAGAATACTTACTTTATGGAATAACTACCAGTATCACATAGAAAATAAGGGGGATTTTACTACCTTAGATAAGGTTAAGTATTTAATTAAGTTTGGTATATATTCCTTTAAGTTTTATGATAACCCTAGTGAAGAGGTGGTTTTATTATTACAGAACTTATATTATGAGATGAAAATTGAAGAGCGTGAGAAAAGAATTGCTGAAATAAGCAAGTCCCTAGAAAGATATAAGTTTGAGGATAAGATGAAGGAGTATACTGACCTTTCTATGAAGTTATTTAAATCTAGCTTGTATAAAAGAAAGGGAAACAAAAGTGCAAGAAGTAAGTTTTCTAAGGATGATTTATGGAAAAACTTTGGGAACGTAGTTAAGGAGTATCCTGTAATTTTAAGCACTACTCATTCTTTAAGAAATTCCATAGGAGAAAACTATTTATTTGATTATGTAATTATAGATGAATCCTCTCAAGTTGACATTGTTTCAGGGGCTTTAGCCCTATCTTGTGGAAAGAATGTTGTAATTGTTGGGGATGAGAAGCAATTGCCTAATGTGGTATCTGAGGAGTTGAAGGAAAGAACTAATGAGGTGTTTTATAGCTATGATTTAGATGAAGCTTATAATTATAGTGAAAAGAGCTTGCTTACCTCTATAAAAACCTTGTATCCAGAGGTTCCTTATACACTTTTAAAGGAGCATTATAGGTGTAATCCTAAGATAATAGGTTTTTGTAATGAGAAGTTTTATAATGGAGAGCTTATTCCTTTAACTGAAAATAATATAGATAATCCTCTAATGGTTTATAAAACAGTGGAGGGAAATCATGCTAGGGGTAAATTAAATCAAAGGGAGCTTGATGTTATTTTTGATGAAGTAATTCCTAAGGAAAACCTACAAAATTTAAATGAATCCATAGGGATAATATCTCCCTATAGACTTCAAGCTGATGAGATTAGAAAGTATATTGGTGACTTAGATATTGAAGCAGACACTGTTCATAAGTTTCAAGGTAGGGAAAAGGACAATATTATAATATCTACAGTTTCTAATGAGATGAATGACTTTATTTCCAATGCTAATTTAATTAATGTTGCAGTTTCTAGAGCTGTTAACAGGTTAATTCTTGTGGTTTCTGGAAATAAGGAGTTTATTGAAACTAATAGCAATATTGGAGATTTAATTAGATATATCAGCTACAACAATGTGGAGTGCATAAAAGAAAGCAAGGTTAATTCCATTTTTGATTATTTATATAAATCCTATAATGATAGAAGGTTAGAGCTTTTAAAAGACACAAATAAGTCAAGGTATGATTCTGAAAATCTTATGGTAAGTTTGTTAGAGGGTATTTTGGAGGATGAAAAATATTTAAGCATAGGCTATGATATGCATTATCCTTTGAGAAACTTAATAAGGGATACTTCCTTACTTAATGATAGGGAGAAAAGCTATGTAGGAAATATTAATACTCATGTGGATTTTATATTGTTTAATAAGCTTGATAAATCTCCTGTTTTGATTATTGAGGTTGATGGATTTAAGTATCATGATGAAAATGAAGTTCAGCTAGAACGTGATAAGATTAAGAATTCTGTTTTAGAAAAGTATGAGATTCCTTATTTAAGATTGAAGACTAATGGTAGTGATGAAGAAAAGAGGATAAGAGAAAAGCTATTACCCTAAGAAATTTACCACTAATAAATTTTAATGCTTTCAAGTTATAAAAAAGCTTTGCATATACTTAAAAAGGTACAATTACAATAAAAGGTTAGGGGAGGGGAATTTATGAAAAGAAAAGTTTTAGCAATATTATTATCTGGGTTTTTGATTTTTTCCTTAGTAGCTTGTGGGAGTGAAAAAGAGGAGGATCCAGGAAAGGCAAATGATACTCTAGTAGAAGATGCAGCTAAAGATTCAGATAAAGAAAAAGTAGAATTAACTGAAGAAGAGATTGATGATGCAATGAATAATGGGGAAAGAAGATTTAGTGAAAAGTATAATGTTCCTAATAAAAGTATAGTGAAACGTACCAACGTTGTTGAAGATACCATATATATTAAAGGATATGATGATAAGGGAGAAAAATCTGATTGGGTTACTATTGGAGATTATAAGTATAATAATGTAGGAATGTATAAAGAAAAAAGTGACAAAGATAAAAAATTAAAGTTGAATGGTTTATTAGTTATTACGTTTTCACCAGAGTTTTTGGAATCTAATAAGAAAATAAATGTTTCAGATACTATCTTAAATGATGTATATAGCGCAGTTATGAATAAGGATTGTACTATTAGTGATCTTGATAAAGCTATTGAAAATGGAAGCAAAGTTGGAGTAAATAGTGAAAAATTTAAAACATTAGAGGAGTATCTTAATTTCTTTATACACTATGATATAACAGATGGAGATCACGTAGGCGAATTTGATATAAATGGTGTTATATTTCAAATAATGGTTAGTAATTCAGCAGATGAGGGTGGAAAAGAGATGTTCTTTAGATTTATAAGAGAGTAGAAGTTAATAAATAAAAGATTGCATTAACTACTTCTAAGAAATTAGAGGTAGTTTTTTTTCTTTCCTTACCTTAAGTACGAAGGAAATAGATATTTATTTTTCTGTAACTTGGAGCTTGCGACGGAACAAGCAAAGCAAAAATATACTACAATTTTTTTGTATCTAAAGATAAAAAACTTACCACTTACTTTTGAAAAATTACCACTTGTTTTACTTTTGTTTACAAAAAGGTACCATAAGTTATAATTTATATTGTGGAGTGTGAGGAGATGAAAATAAGGATTGAAGTTGATGAGAATATTCAAGATGATGAAGTTATCATAAGATGTGCTAATTTAAATGAAGAGATACAAAATCTTCAAGGTGCAATTAAAGATGCTTTATCTAAAAAGAATAGAATAATATTCTATAAAGATAATACACAGTTTTATATATCTTTAGATGAAATATTGTTTTTCGAAACAGAAGAAACAAGTATTAGTGCACACACCTTAAATAATGTTTATGAGGTTAAATATAAGCTTTATGAGCTGGAAGAAATATTGCCTAATAATTTTATGAGGGTCTCCAAATCAACAATACTAAATGTAAATTATATTTATTCCATAACAAGAAATCTTACATCCTCAAGTCTTGTTGAATTTAAGAACACACATAAGAAGGTGTATGTTTCAAGATATTATTATAAACCATTAAAAATTAAGTTGTCAGAAATGAGGAGATAAAATGAAGAAAGAAAGAATTTTTTGGGGTCTATTTCTTGTAATAGCTGGAATAGCGCTTATTGTTAGTAAACTTGGATATTTTGCAGGTGTTAATTTGTTTAGTTTAGTTGCTACAGTGTTTTTAGTTGCAATTATTATAAAAAGTGTATTTAAGATGAATTTTGCAGGTATTCTATTTCCCCTAGCATTTATAGGAATACTTTTTGATGATCAGCTTGGAATTACTGCAATAACACCATGGACAGTATTAATTGCTGCAACATTAGGAAGTATAGGGTTATCAATTATATTCCCTAAGAAAAAGAAGTGGTGGGGTAGAAACCATAATTATGATTGTAATGTTATTGATGTAGAAGATGATAGTCATATTAAGTTGGAAACTTTATTTTCTGGTAGTGTTAAGTATGTAAATTCAGATGCATTAGAACAAGTAGATTTAAAATGTACTTTTGGAGGTAGCACAGTATATTTTGATAATGCTAAGCTAAAGGGTGGAAAAGCTATTGTTAGACTAGATGTTAACTTTGCTGGTGTAGAATTATATGTGCCTAAAACATGGACTGTTGTTACTAATGCCAATGTATCTTTAGGTGGAATAGATGAAAAGAATAAAGGAATTGGTAATGGAGAAAATATCTTAACTTTAGTTGGAAGTGTTAGTTTCTCTGGTATAGAAATAATTTATATTTAAAGGTAATAAAGCTACTTCTAAGAAATTAGAGGTAGTTTTTTCTATGTAAAGCTCAAATTTAAAAAGGAATTTCCTATATCAATGTAGAACTATATTTATATAGAGAATATTTTGAAGGGAGAGATATTTATGGAAATGAAGAGAGTTTTAATACCTATTGATGGAACTGAAAGGAGTATGCATTCTCTAGATTTTATTAAAGGTATATTTCCTAAGGACTCTGTACATATTACCCTAATGAATGTTAAAGAGTTAGTTTTTATTAATGGTATGGCAGTAGCTGAAGAAATCAAAAATGCTAGAGAAATTGGTCAAAAAATACTTGATAAAGCAGCTGAAAGAATGGAGGGATACTCCATATCAACATACTTTACCTTTGGATATGCAGGTGATGAAATATTAAATAAAGCAAAAGAAGATAAGACAAATGTAATAATAATGACTAAGTCAACTAAGAATGCATTAATTAGAATGATAGGATCAACAACATCACATGTAGTAAAGGGAGCTAAATGTGTAGTTATGATAGTACCAGAATAAAAAATATATATATTATAATAGTCAATAAAAAGAGGTTGTTCGCGCAATCTCTTTTATACTGTTTTAAAATGTAAGAATGATAGAAAAAGGGGGATTAAAAGTGGAAGTAGTAGTATATGAACATAAGGCACAGTATTATGAAACAGATCAAATGGGAATAGTTCATCATAGCAATTATATTAGATGGTTTGAAGAGGCAAGAGTTGATTTGTTAGATCAATTAGGAATTGGTTATGATGTTATAGAGAAGGCAGGAATTATAAGCCCTGTAGTATCAGTGGAATGCCAGTATAAATCAATGACTCATTTCAATGATGTGGTGTTAATTGAAGCAAAGGTCCTAGCATATACAGGAGTAAAGCTTACAATAGGATATACTATAAAGGATAAAAAGACTTTACAGGTAAGATGTGTTGGAGAAAGTAAACATTGTTTTTTAAATGAAGATTCTAGGCCAATATCACTAAAAAGAAGTTATCCAGATTTTCATAAGAAAATTAGTGAATATGGAGAAATAAATATGAAAAATAGTTAAGATCACTTCATATATATTAATGAGGGGGTAATATATATGAAATGGTATGAGGCAAATACAATAGATGAGTTAAAATCTATAGGAAAGTTAACAGATGTAAAGAGGGAAATTAATAAGGATATAAAAAAAGTAACGGGATTAAAAGATCTAACAGGGTTTATAAAAATGGGCAGTAATAGTTGGAAGGGCCAATACAATAAAATTCAAAACCTTAATAAAATGTTCAATGAATTTTATGGATCAGAGGAGAAAAGCCAAGATAGATTCTTTAAAAATGAAGGATGTAAATATATCTTCTATTTATTAGAACTTCAAGGTTCCCCTAGAATGGAGAAACTTAAAATTTATAAGGCTCATTATATAAACAAGGATTTAGCGAAGGAATGGTATAAGGAAATAGCAAAAAAAATTCATCCTGATTTATGTAAAGAGGATGGTGCTGAAGAGGCAATGGCAGAATTAACAAGCATTTATAATAAGATGGTAAATAATGAATAATAAAAGTTTGATTGTGTTTAATTCTGATATAAAGGATATAAATTATAAGATGCCTGAAAGAGCAAAGGATTTAGATAAAACTACTGTTAAAAAGATTACTAATGCAATAAATTGTGGCAAACCAGATAGTAGAGGACTTATTTGGATAAAGTGTTCAACCCTCCATACTGTATTAAGGGTAAAAACAAAGGTAGATGCAAGGTATTTATTAGAAACTATTGATCAAAAATATAAAACAACCTATGAAAAGGAAGAATATGTATTGTGGTCAAGTCTTATATCTATAGTTGAAAGAAGAAGGGAAGAAAATCCTAAGAACAGATATTTATCATTAGTAATGGATATATTAAATGAAATAAATGAAAGTGATGAGATACAGTTATTAAGGTTAAGAGCAAAAAATTTAGTGGAACAAAGGGTTAAAAAGCTAAAAAATAAAAGAATAAGAAGCTATAAGTTAAAAGAGGATGAGTTAACTAATGACCATTTAGATAAGAAGAAAGCTGAGTTTTCCCATATTAGAAGTGTTGCAATGTTTCCAGAGCTTGCAGAAATGCTATGGAATGGATTAATTGTAAATAAAGATACTCATTTCATAATTACTCAAGTGGGAGTAAATGATGAGGAAGAATTGTATAAATTATGCTATGAAAAAGGGTGGAATACAGCTTGGTATAAAACATATAAAGAAAAACTAAATAATTAAACACTTTCCTTGTCTTTAGTACGAGTGGAAGGGATATTTGTTTTGCAGTGACTTGGAGCTTGCCAACGGAACAGCAAAATAAATATCCCTGAAACCATTAGTTACAAAATTGAAAGATAGAAGTAAGATAAATAAATATGTGAAAAGTTATTATCAGCTTATAATGAGTACATAAGATAACTTAAGGAGCTGATATTAATGAAGAAAGTTTTTGAAGTTGTAAAAATTATTTTTTGTGTAACTTGTATGGGATATGGCGAAGAAGACTTTAATATAAATTAAAAAATTACTTCTAAGATTTAAGGCTAGGAAGGAAATGTTTAAGTCAGAATGTCCTATAGGAAAGTAATGAGAATATAAATTTGTAAATAAAATATGAATATATTATTTTTTCGAAGAAACTAAAATTAAGTTTGATTTTAGTTTCTTTTTATTTTTGAATTAAAAAAATGTAACTTCATATACTAAAGGTTATGAAAAAGTATAAAAAATAAAAGGAGGTGATTAATTAGTATATACTAATTAATCAATATGTAGTATACAGACAAGTATTATTTGGTCAATAACATCTATATGTGCTACTTGAAATTATTAAAGAATTACAAATTTATTAAAAGAAGTGGGCATTTGTCGGAAAAAATGCATTAATGTTATTAATTAGTTAAATAATAATTATAAAGTGTTAAAATAATGGATATAATCTTGTAAAAGTATGCTGAATTTAGTATATTATGAGTAGAACTGTTACAATTCGGTAACAAGTTTTTATGAAATTTTACAAGCGTACTAGGAAGAATTAAAGAAAACTAAAAATTACTAGAGGTGAAACATGATACAGATTGAAAACCTAAAAAAAGTTTATAACAACGGTTATGAAGCTTTAAAAAGCATTAATCTCGAAATTAATGATGGAGAACTTATTTGTTTATTAGGACCAAGTGGTTGTGGGAAAACTACAATTCTTAATTTATTAGCTGGATTATTAGACCCAACAGATGGGGATATCAAGTTTGACAAAGAATCAGTCATTGATAAGCATCCTAAGGATAGAAATATAGGCTTAGTGTTCCAAAACTATGCATTATATCCTCATATGACTGTTTTAGAAAATGTTATGTTCCCTCTTACAGTTGGAAATAAAAAGATGCCTAAAAAAGAGGCTGAGGAAATAGCAAGAAAGTATATGAAGATAACAAGCATAGAAGAACTTGCTAGTAAAAAACCAGGAGAAATGTCTGGTGGACAACAACAAAGAGTTGCCATTACAAGAGCACTAGTTCAAAATCCTAAGATTCTTCTACTAGATGAACCATTAAGTAATCTAGATGCAAGATTAAGATTAAAGATTAGAGAAGAAATTAGAAGACTTGTAAAGGAAATTGGTATAACAACTGTATTCGTTACACATGACCAAGAAGAAGCTTTATCAATAAGTGACAGAATAGTATTAATGAATGAAGGTATAGTACAACAATTTGATGTGCCTCAAAACCTTTACTTAGAACCATCAAATCTTTTTGTTGCAAAGTTCATGGGTAACCCAATTATAAACATCTTTGAAATGGAGAAGGAAGGGAATGCCCTTAAATCAAAAGATTTTACAATTGATTTAAGTTTACTAAAGAAAGATAGATTCAAGGGTGAATTAAATGAAAGTAAGTACTTTGTAGGAATTAGACCAGAGTACTTTGAATTAAGCGAAAATCCATTATTCAAGGCTAAGGTTGAATCAGTAGAATTAATAGGAAAAGATTGTATAGTAAATTTCAATGCTAATGACATACATGCTAAGTCAATTACTGATATTACTTGTAATGTATCTCAAGGTGATGAGTTAGGATTTGAAATTGACTACAATAGTATATACATATTCCAAGAGAATGGAGTTAGAGTGTATTAAAATGAGAAAGTTAAAGTATAGAGCCGAGAATTCACCACAGGCATGGTTTTTCTTACTTCCTGCCTTAATAATAATAGGAATATTTAGCGTATTCCCATTAATTAGAACATTTATAATGGCCTTTCAAAAAGGGACATTAAATAACTTAGAGTTTAATGGATTTAAGAACTTTGAAGTAGTATTATCAGATCCAAAATTCCATACAGCAATAGGTAATACATCCCTTTATGCATTTATTGTTGTACCTGTTGGATTAATTATTTCAATGTTTATTGCAGTTACAGTATATGAAAAGATTAAGCATAAAGATATATTTGAAACAATTTTCTTTATACCTTATTTAACAAGTGTTATAGCAGTTGGTGTTGTATTTAGATTTTTATTAAATGGAGAGTATGGATTTGTTAACTATATATTAGGATTATTTAATGTAGGACCATTTAATTTCTTAGATGATCCATCCATGAGTATGATTACATTAATTATATTTGGTATATGGTCAGGACTTGCATTTAATATAATAATACTTCTTTCAGGGTTAAGAAATATTGATGATAGTTATTATAAGGTTGCAGATATGTTTGGAGCAACTAAGAGACAACAATTTTTTAGAATAACTTTACCTCAAATGATACCAATTATTACGTTCTTATTAATGGTTAACTTCATTAATGCGTTTAAGGTATATGCTCAGGTATTCTCTATATTCAACGGGAAAGCAGGTATAGCAGATAGTGCAACTACAGCAGTGTTCTATATCTTTAATAAGTTCTATGTTGAAAATAGATATGGTCAAGGTATGGCAGCAGCAGTTATCTTATTTATACTAATTTTATTATTTACATTAATTCAAAATCGTGTATTAAAAAGAATATCTAAGTAGGTGAAGAGATGAAAAAGTTTAATTCAGTTTTGTCAAAAACATTCATTCTTATAATGGCATTAATTACGTTGTTTCCTTTTGTATATATGATTCTTGCAAGTTTCATGACATACCAAGAGGCAACAAGTATACCGCCAACATTGATTCCTGAAAACTTCCAATGGGGCAATTTTTCAGAAGCAATGAAGCAAGCACCATTTGTTAGATATTTCTTTAATACAATTTTAGTTGCAGGAGTATCAACAATAGGTACAGTTTTAACTTCAGTTTTAGCATCTTTTGCTTTAGTAAAGTTAGAATTTAGATTTAAAAATGTTTTAGTTTTAGTTATGGCAGCATTATTAATGGTTCCATACGAAGTTACAGTATTTACAAATTATCAAACAATTGCACAATTTGGATTATTAAATACATATACAGCTTTAATAGTTCCATCACTTGCAAGCGTATTTTATATATTCTATTTAAAAGAGTATTTAACTAGTATTCCAATATCTTATTATAAGGCAGCAAAGGTAGATGGATGTGGAGACTTAGAATTTATAAGAAGAATTTTGGTTCCATTAGGTAAGCCAGCTATATTTACAATGTCAATTTTAAGTTTTATAAGTGGTTGGAATTCATTCTTATGGCCAATATTAGTTACAAACAGTAAGGAAATGAGATTGTTAAGTAACGGGTTAAGTGCGTTTGCTACTGAAAGTGGTACAAATGTTCAATTACAAATGGCTGCTTCAACTATAGCTATAGTTCCAATATTAATTTTATATTTGATATTTAGAAAGCAGATAATCAGAGGAGTTGTTAAGAGTGGCGTTAAAGGATAAGAAAACTAAGATTACTTTCCACAATGGTATTTTAACTATTGGTGGAACAATTATAGAAATTGCATATGAAGATAGTCATATCTTCTTTGACTTTGGTAGCGAATATAATCCAAAGGCACCAGTGCAACCAACAGATTTACAAGGATTATTAGATGAAGGGTTAGTTCCTTATTTAAATAATATGTATGATCCAAGAATTCCTTTAAAGGGATATGAATCAAAGGAAGATAGTTTTAAGAATACAGCAGTGTTCCTATCACATGTTCACTTAGACCATTCAAAGATAGTTAACTATTTAAATCCTTCAATTCCTTTATATACATTAGAAGGAACAAAGTCTTTATTAAACACTTTAAACATTAAGGATGATTTCTTATTCCCACTTCATGTTAAGGGAGAAAACAACACAAGAGACATAATTGGTGTTAAGGAAAATGAAGTAATAAAAGTAGGAGAAATTGAAGTAAAGGTAATGCCTGTTGACCATGATGCATATGGAGCTTCAGGTTTACTTATAAAAACTCCTGATTTAGTTATATCTTATACTGGTGATATTAGATTACATGGATATAGAGAAAATGATACATTAAACTTCTGCAAGGAAAGTGAAGGTTGTGATGTTCTTCTAATTGAAGGTGTTTCAGTATCATTCCAAGAGTTTGATGAAGATGTAAGTGATAAGGAAATATCTAATGAACCAGAATTATTAGATAAGATTAATGAAATTGTTAAGAACAATCCAGACAAACAAATAACTTTCAATTATTATATTTCTAATATTGAAAGAATTAAAAAGATAATAGAAACTAGTCCAAGAAAGGTTGTTTTAGATGCTTACTATTCTTATGTAGTTAAAGAAGCAACTGGATATCAATCATACTACTATCAACTAGATGATAAAGATTATGGATTAGATGAAGCTTATAAAATTGATTTTGATACCCTTTTAAATGACCAAGGTGATTTCTTATGGCAATTAGATACTCTTGCCTTAAAACATATAGATAATCTTAAGGAAGGTGGAATTTATATTCACTCGAATGCTGTTCCATTAGGTGATTTTGATCCAGCTTATGAGAAGTTCATAAACAATCTTGAATCGCACAATATTGAATTTGTTAGAACTTCATGTAGTGGTCACGCTCATCCAAATGACTTAATTAAGATAATTAACTTAATTAAGCCTAAGCTTTTAGTGCCTATACATTCATATCGTCCAGAGAAGCTTTATAATGAAAACGGCGATAGACTATTACCAGAGAAAAAACAAACAATATAACTATGTGGAGGGGAAACCATGAAATTTAAAAGATTATTAGCTTTAGGTCTAGTATTTATGTCTGCTGCTATGGTTGGATGTGGTTCAAAAGGAAATGACACATCAAGTGCAGATATCGTAACTGAAATTAAAGAGCCAGTAGAAATTACTTTCTGGCATGCCATGAATGGAGATTTAGAAAAATCTCTTACAAGCTTAACTGAAAAGTTTATGGCAGAAAATCCAAACATAAAGGTAACTTTACAAAACCAATCAAGCTATAAGGATTTACAACAAAAGATAACAGCAACAGTTGCAAGTCCTAAGGATTTACCAACAATAACTCAAGCTTACCCTGACTGGATGTTCAATCCAATAAAGGATAACTTAGTTACAGATTTAACTCCATATATTGAAAATGAAACTTTAAAGTTTGATAACTATGAAGACATATTACCAAGCTTTAGAGAAGCAGCTAAAATAGATGGAAAAATCTATGGAATGCCTTTCAATAAATCTACAGAAGTTTTATGGTATAACAAAACTTTATTAGATGAACTAGGATTAAAGGCTCCAACAACTTACGAAGAATTAGTTCAAGTTGCTAAGACTGTAAAAGAAAAGAAGGGTATAGCTGGTGCAGGATTTGATTCATTAAACACTTACTATACAACTTTCTTAAAGACAGAAGGAAAAACTTTCGATCCAAGTTTCGATGTAACAGATGAAGCATCAGCTAAAGCTGTTAACTACTACTTAGAAGGTGTTAAGGAAGGTTACTTCAGAATTGCAGGAACAGACAACTATTTATCAGGACCATTTGGTAATGGAGCTGTAGCTATGTATGTTGGTTCAAATGCTGGTGAAAACTTTGTTAAGCAAGGTGTTGGTGATAAGTTCGAAGTAGCAGCTGCACCATACCCAACAAGTGCTTCATTACAACAAGGAACAGATTTATATGTGTTCTCAAGTGCAACAGCTGAACAAAAGACTGCAGCATACATGTTCTTAAAGTTCTTAACAACTAAAGAAAATCAAATTACATGGGCTTCTCAAACTGGATATATGCCAGTAAGACAAAGTGCTATTGATTCTGAAGAGTACAAGAAGTCAGGAAGCTTAATAGCTCCAATACTTTCAGATGCAACTAAGAATCTTTACACTAATCCAGTTGTTTCAGGTGCAGATGCTGCATATCGTGAAGCAGGTACAGTAATGGAAAGTGTATTAGCTGAACCAGATAAAGCAGATGTAACTAAGGCTTTAGAAGGATTTAAGACTACTTTAAAATCAATTTGGGAATAGAATAATTTAGGGCTGTATCAGTAGAGATACAGCCCTTTTGTAAATAGGAGGTTTTTATGAAGATTGCTATCTATCAAACAAGCGATTTACATGGATTTGTTTATCCAACTAATTATGTAACTGAAAAGCAATTAGGAATACTTAAAATAGGAAGCTATATATTAAAGGATAAGAAAAATTATGATGCTTCATTAACTATAGATTGCGGAGATTTAGTTCAAGGTTCTTCCTTAACTCATTATTTATCAAAGAAGAATCCTGAGGTGAATCCTATAGTTCAATGTTTAGAAAAAATAGGTTATGATGCCTATGTACTTGGTAATCATGAATTTAACTATGGGTTAGATTATTTAACTAAAGCTTATACTCCTATTTCAGAAAAAGTTATTAACGCTAATATTGAAGGATTAGCATTTAAGTCAAAACCATATAAAATATTTGATTTTAATGGATTTAAAATAGGGTGTATAGGTCTTACAACCTCATTCATACCAAACTGGGAGCATGAAAAAAATATTGAGGGAATTAAATTCTTAAACCCTGTTGAGGTATATGGAAAATATGAAAAAGAACTAAAAGAAAAAGCAGATTATATTATTGTTTGTTATCATGGCGGATTTGAAAAAAGCTTAGATGAAAATATGACTCCTACTGAGAAGTTAAATAAAGAAAACCAAGGAAGTGAGTTATTAGAAACTTATAATTCTATAAATATGATTTTAAGTGGACATCAACATAGATCTTTTGCTACTAAAATTAAAGGGGTAGTTTGTACTCAACCTTTAAATAATGGTCAAAACTTTACTAAAATAATTTTTGATACAGAAACAAAAGAAGCTACCTTTGAATTAGTGGATGTTAGCAAGTTAACTGATGAGATTAATCCAGATTTAGAAAGTCTTTTTACAGAGGTAGAGGGGGAACTTCAAGAGTACTTAGATAAGGAAATTGGTGAGTTTGATAAGGACATTTTAATGGATGATATATTTGAAGGAAGATTAAAAGGTCATCCTTTTATAAACTTCTTACATCAAGTGCAACTAGAAGAATCAGGTGCTGATTTCTCTGTTTTATCACTATTTGATACTGCCATTGGATTTAAAAGAAATGTTTCTATTAGAGATGTACTAATTAACTATCCTTACCCTAACACAATGATGGTTCTTAAGGTAAGAGGGGATAAGTTTAAGGAAGCAATGGAAAAGAGCGCTACTTACTTTGTTGTTAATGATGGTAAGGTAGAAATAAATGAAGAGTTTTTAGTTCCAAAGGTGCAAAATTACAACTATGATACTTTTGGGGGAATAACTTATGAAATAGATTTATCAAGAGATTTCTATGACAGAGTTATTTCTATAAAGAAAGATGGAAAAGAAATAGATTTAGATAAATATTATACAGTGGTTATGAATAACTATCGTGCAACTAATACTTCAATTTACCCATCTTATGAAGGGGCAGAAGTAGTAAAGGAAATTACAAAAGAGATGAGTGAACTTATAATAGATTACTTTGAAAAGCATCATACTGTAAAAGCAATAGAAGAAAGTAACTACATAATCAAATAATGGATATATTTACATAGAATGCAAAGTGTGTTATTATATTAACAGAGTGATTAAGGTATCACGAAGGGGGACACCACCAAGGGTGTCATTCCTTCGTGATACCTTTTTTTGTTTTCAATGGAAGGAGGAATAAGATGATTAAGGTAAATGGTGAAGTTATTAATGGATATGAAGGTAAGACTTTAAGTGAATTCCTATCTAATGAAGGATATGAAATAACTAGAATTGCTGTTGAATTAAATGGAGAAATAGCAAGAAAAAAGGATTATCAAAGTATTATTTTAAAAGAAAATGATACCTTAGAAGTTGTAACCTTTGTAGGAGGGGGCTAAAGATGAAAATAGTATTAAATGGACAAGCTATAGATACTAATTGTAAAACTCTCCATGAACTAAAAAGAGAGTACTATGGAATCAAGGATAATATAGTAACAATAATTGAAGGCTTTGCTACAAATGATGATGCAGAATTACATGAAAATAGTGAAGTAACATTTATTGAAAAGGGGAAGCTTCCTTCAAAAGAAGTTTTTGAACATATGCTTTCAGCAAGGCATACTCCAAAGGTTCATGAAAAAGTAAAGAGAGCTAGGGTAGCAGTTGCAGGTCTTGGAGGTTTAGGGTCTAACATAGCAATAAGTTTAGCTAGAACTGGGGTTGGAACCTTACATTTAATTGATTTTGATGTAGTTGAACCAAGTAATTTAAATAGACAACAGTATAAAATATCTCATTTAGGAATGTTTAAAACAGAGGCTTTAAAGAAGGAAATATCAGAAATAAATCCCTTTGTAGAAGTAATAATAGATACAGTTAAGGTAACAGAAGAGAATTTAGAAAGTCTTTTTAAAGATGATGATATAGTATGTGAGGCCTTTGATAATCCACAGGGAAAGGCTCTATTAGTTAATGGAGTTATAGAACATTTCCCAGGGAAAAAGATTGTTGCATCCTCTGGTATGGCTGGATTTGAAAGTAGTAACACAATAAAAACAAGAAAAATAACTAATGATTTTTATCTTTGTGGAGATGGAGAAACATCAGCGAAGATTGGTAGAGGCTTAATGGCACCACGCGTAAGTATATGTGCTGGCCATCAGGCTAATATGATTTTAAGATTAATTTTAGGGGAAAAGGATGTGTAAGTTAAATGGAAAATAGAGATGATAAATTAATTATAGGTGGACATGAGTTTAATTCAAGATTTATTTTAGGCTCAGGAAAGTACTCTCTTGATTTAATTAAGGCAGCTGTTGAAAATGCTGGAGCAGAAATTATAACTCTTGCCTTAAGACGTGTTAATAATGGTGGAAAAGAAAATATTTTAGACTATATTCCTAAGGGAGTAACTTTATTACCTAATACATCAGGAGCAAGAAATGCAGAAGAGGCAGTAAGAATAGCAAGACTAGCAAGGGAACTAGGTTGTGGAGATTTTGTAAAGATTGAAGTTATAAGAGATAGTAAATATCTACTTCCAGATAACTATGAAACAATAAAGGCTACAGAGATCTTAGCTAAAGAAGGATTTGTAGTTATGCCTTATATGTATCCAGATTTAAATGTAGCAAGGGATTTAATGAATGCTGGAGCGTCAGCAATAATGCCACTTGCAGCACCAATTGGGTCAAATAAGGGATTATGTACAAAGGAATTTATTAAAATTTTAGTAGAAGAAATAGATTTACCTATAATAGTTGATGCTGGAATAGGTTCACCTTCTCAAGCTTGTGAGGCTATGGAATTAGGGGTAGATGCAATTATGGCTAATACTGCAATAGCAACTTCAGGTAACATACCATTAATGGCACAAAGCTTTAAGAAGGCAATTGAGGCAGGACGTGAAGCATACATAGCTGGCCTTGGACGTGTTTTACATAAGGGTGCTTCTGCCTCATCTCCATTAACAGGATTTTTAGAAAAGTAGGAGTGGATTAATATGAGAGAAAGAACAAATCATATGGAATATACCCCTGGAATGGAAATAATAGAACATGATATTTTTAATAAGGTAATATCTGAAATGAATTCTTATGACTATAATTCATATACTGAAGGTGATGTGAAAAGAGCTTTAAATAAGGATAGCATTAATTTAGATGATTTTAAGGCATTACTATCTCCAGCTGCCTTTCCATTTTTAGAGGAAATGGCAAGAAAAGCACAAATAGAAACAAAGAAGCACTTTGGAAATTCAATATATATGTTTACTCCTCTTTATATATCTAATTATTGTGAGAATTACTGTATTTACTGTGGATTCAACTGTTACAATAAGATTCATCGTGCTCAGTTAAATGCAGAGGAAATAGAAAATGAAATGAAAATAATTGCAGATACAGGACTTGAAGAAATTCTAATCTTAACTGGTGAAAGTCCAAGGATGTCTGATGTTAAATATATAGGAGAGGCTTGTAAAATAGCACGTAAGTACTTTAAGGTAATAGGGCTAGAGGTTTATCCAATGAACTCTGAGGATTATGCTTATCTTCATGAATGTGGTGCAGATTTTGTTACTGTATTCCAAGAAACTTATAACTCTGATAAGTATGAAACCCTACATTTAGAAGGTCATAAGAGAATATTCCCTTATAGATTTAATGCACAAGAACGTGCAATAATGGGTGGAATAAGGGGAGTAGGCTTTGCAGCACTTTTAGGATTAGATGATTTTAGAAAGGATGCCTTTGCAACAGGAATGCATGCATATATGCTTCAAAGAAAGTATCCTCATGCTGAAATTGCTTTTTCATGTCCAAGGTTACGTCCAATAATTAATAACGATAAAATTAACCCTAAGGATGTCCATGAACCTCAATTATTACAAATAATAACTGCTTATAGATTGCTTATTCCTTCAGCGAATATAACAATTTCAAGTAGGGAGTGTGCAAGGTTTAGAGATAATATTATAGATATTGCAGCAACTAAAATTTCTGCTGGAGTTGATGTTGGAATTGGAGGTCACACAGGAGAAAATAAGGGTGATGAACAATTCGAAATATCAGATGGACGTACTGTAGATGAGGTTTATAATGCAATAGTTGAAAAAGGCCTACAGCCTGTAATGAGTGATTATTTATATGTTTAAGATAATTGCTGTTACCAATAGGAAGTTATGTCATATTGATTTTTTAGAACAAATTGAAGCTTTGGCAAAATCAGAGGTGGATTCAATTATTTTAAGGGAAAAGGATCTTAGTGAAGAGGAATATTATGTTTTAGCTAAGAATGTCCTTAGAATATGTGAAAAGTACAATAAGGAGTGCGTTCTTCATAATTTTATAGGTGTAGCTAAAAAGTTAAATCATAACAAGATTCATCTATCACTTTCAATGTTAGAAAAATATCATAATGAAGTTAAGAATTTTGAAAAGGTAGGAGTATCTATTCATTCACTAGAGGAAGGAGAAAGGGCAGTAACCCTTGGAGCAACTTATCTTACAGCAGGTCATATATTTCAAACAGACTGCAAAAAGGACTTAGAGCCAAGGGGCCTAGCCTTTTTAGAGAATATCTGTAGAGGGGTGGATGTATCTGTTTATGGCATAGGTGGAATTTCAAAAGATAATATAAATTTAGTTAAGAAAACAGGGGCTAAGGGTGCTTGTTTAATGTCTTCTCTTATGAAGGCAGGAGCAAATGAATTAAAGGGCAACATCTATTAATAGAGGTTGCCTTTTTTTCTTTTTTAACCTCTAGGAAATTATAAAATTATTATTTAGTCCACCTTTATAAGTAATGATTTCGTTTACAAAAAGTGTTATGATATAAGTAGGCAATAAATTATGCTTTAAGAAAGAGGGGATGTTATGAGATATCAAGATTATAAAGAAAAAGTATTAAATCATTTAGAGGAGTATAAGTTAAACTCCTTGGGTTGCGTAAAAAATGGGCTTTATCAAAATAGAGAATATGGACACATATTACCAAGCGGATTTAGACCATTAAATTTTCTTTTAGGAGTTAATCAACCTAAAGATATACATTATCACATGCATTCACACCACTTAAATTCATCTCAAATTATGTGTATAAACTTTTTTGAGCCAATAATGAAAGATAATTTACTAATTGATATTTTAAAAGATACTCTAAAGATTAATATTCCAGACCATACAAAGATAATATTTTCAAAATTTGAATATGAAGATCCAAAAGGAAAGGATGGAACAACATTTGATTTCTTTATAGAGCTTATAACAGGAGAAAAAATATATTTTGAAGTTAAATATACTGAACAAGGCTTTGGAAAAATTAGCAAAAGTAAAGAAACTAATAAGCTGCCTGAGAAGTATGAACATAAATTTACTGATGTTTATATGAAGCAATTAGAAGAAAGCATGCATTTAAAAGAATTAGCTAATGATAAGGACAAGTTCTATTCCAATTATCAGTTATATAGAAATGTTTCATATATAAAAGGGGATAAAGATTATGTGGTTTTCTTGTATCCTTATGATAATGATAATTTAGTCAAAGAAATGAATGAGGTGAAGGATTTAAAAAATGTCTATTCTTTAGATTGGAAGGAGCTTTCAACAAAAGCATTAGAGCATACTAAAGATACTCACAAATATAGAGTATATAAAGAGTTTTACAATAAATATATGGATATATAAATGGACTAACACATAAAACAACAACATGGAATATGTTGTTGTTTTTTTTGATTCATACTTTATATTCAAGACTTAATTCTTATAGTATAATAACATAATAATACATAGGAGGTATTTTTATGAAAAAGGGTATAATAATAGCGATATGTGGGATATTAACGATTTTACTAGTATCATGCGGAGTAACACAGGATGATAATAAGGAACTTATAAAAAGTATTGAAAAAACTATAAACGAAACTTTTAATAAATCTGAAGAATTGGAGAAATCTAGTTTGCAAGAAGAAGACTTTTGGAATAGCTTGATAGCTATGTATGAAGATGAGTATAAGTTTTTTTATGAATTAGATTTTGAAGCCATAGAAGATAATGAACTTAAAGAATGCATTAAAGATTATTTAAATGGTGCTAAAATTAGAGTAGATGCATATAAAGCTTATAAAATTGGTGATACTGATACATTTGAAAAAAAATATGAACAAGTTAAAGAAGAAGTTGATGGATCAATTATTAAGTTAGTAGAAAAATATAATCTTAAAATTGATTATGAAAATAAAGATATGTATAAATTTATAAAAGAAAGAGCATAAAGCTAATAAGAGGTTGAAGTTTTCTTCAACCTTTTATTTTTAGAAAATAAATATAGAATTCTAGTTAATTGGCTTAATAGTATGAAAGGATTTTAAATTCCAAGAAGTTAGCTTTAGGGAAGTTTAGTTTAAGTTTAATGTTAAATTATTAAATAAATCTGGACCAGATTTAATTTGAATTGTATTTTTATCTAACCACTGAATATCTTTATCTATATCAATTTTATATGATGACACAAAATAAGCTTTTGGTATGGGCTTTTTAAAAAAATGAAGATGTTTTTCAAAAAAGCTATACTGAAATTTACCATTAAATGATGAAGTTTCTGTTACAATTAGCGAAGAATTTAACTTATCATTTTGTACAAGATAATTATATGTAGGATTATTCAGAGTTACAGAACAAAGAATCATTAATATTAATAACATAACACCCACTTTGGTAAAGGTCTTATTATTTACTAATTTCAAGAATATTAGGAATATAGTTAAGTTAATAAATAAGTAATAAAAAGAGTTTATAAAGTAATATTGATGTCTATAAGCAATAAGTTCACAAATTAAAATTATAAATAATATTATATATGCAATTCTCTTTTTCAAATAATTATTCCCCTTTCGTTAAACAAGTTCTTTTGCTCACATGCATTTCCAAAAGCCAGAGTGCTTTGAAAAATATAAAATTTTAATTAGCTATAAATTAAAGATATTATTACATTTTCTTTACCTTCAGTACGGAGAGGAACGGATATTTATTTTGGTGTGACTTGGAGCCCGCGACGGAACGATCAAAATAAATATCCGCTACACCTTTTTTACAATATATATATTATATTACATTTTATCTCTGTTTGTGTACCATATACTGCAATTCTAATAGGTTGCAATCTAGAGTTACGATGACATTTTTAAATAAAAAAATTATAAAGACAAAGATAATAATTTTATAATTTCCTTATTTTAAGTACGAGGGGAATAGATATTTATTTTTCTGTGACTTGGAGCTGGCGACGGAACGAGAAAGATAAATATCTATGGACTCTGCAACGGAACAAACAAAATAAATATCCATGAACCATACAAAACAAACATATACATAAACTATAAGAATAATTTTAAGGAGAAAAGTTTTATGTATTCATCTGAAAATCAATTTATATCAATAGAAGATTTTAAAGAACCAGAGAGAATAAGAGAGTTATTAAATAAATGCAGTAATATATATTTAATAGTTGATTATGAACCAAAGTATGTATTAGTACCAATTGAAGAAACAAAAGAAACTAAAGTAGGGGATGTAGTAGAAAAAAAGAAAGAGAAAAAAATAGGAAAATATATTAAAGAAACTTTATTTGATCTTATAGAAAAGGAATTAATATCTCTTGAAGAAGTAGAAAGGCTAAAGGATGAAAGATATTCTAAGAAGGCTTTAAATTCTAATTATCCTGTATTAAAAGAAATAAGTAATGATGCAGGTGAAGAAGAAATTGATAAGGCTAAGAGAGATGAAAGAGGATATGGTAGATACTACAAAACTCCAATAAAAGCTTATGGAAAAACTTATCTTTTAGTTTCTCAGTGGGTGGAGAACCAACATAGAAAGTATTTTAGTAAATGGATAGAGACCTTAAAAAATAGATAATGTATTGTTTTAAATATATAAAGAAATAAATATAAAAACATATAAATATAAAAATATATAAATATCTATGGACCTTGCGAAAGCTAAGTAAAAATGCTATCCTCAAAGTATCGAACAAGAGAAAAAAGTAGGAGTGGGACCATGAACTTTGAGGAGAGAGTTTTATTAAATGAGTTGAGATTAACGGATACAGATGATCAAGTGGTAGATTATATACGAGAAGATTATAATAGATTTGTAAATCAATCTGTCCAGAAAGTAGCTGAAGATTTATTTACTGTACCCAATACCATAGTGAGATTATCTAAGAAGCTAGGCTATAAAGGTTTTTCAGATTTAAAGTTTTCATTACGTGCAGAGCTTGAAGGAAAGACTGGTGAATTAAAAGGAGAGACATTTAAAAATCTAGAATTAATTCCTGATACAATTAAAAAAACCTTAGACATTTTAGATAATAAAATAATTGATAAATTAGTAAGTCAAATAAAAGAAGCTAAAAATGTATACTTCGTAGGAATTGGGGATTCAATATATTTTTGTGAGATGTTTGCAAAGAATATAAGATGCATTGGAATAAAAGCTGAGTATTTTAATCATAGACACGATATGATGTATGCTGCAGAAAATTGTGATGATAAGGATTTGTTTATTGCTATAAGTGTAAGTGGTGAAAGCAAACAGATATTAGATGTGTGCAAAATTGCAAAAGAAAGAAATGCAAGTATAGTTAGCATGACTCACTTTAATAAGAATTCACTTATGAATATTGCTGATATAAATCTCTTCTTTTGGGCACCTAGGGTTGAGGTACATAAATATAATGCTCCAGATAGAATAGGAATAATGCTTATTATAAGAATAATTAATGAAGCCCTATGGAAAGATTATAGTTGTGTATAAATACACAATGTATAAAATAAAAAGAAATATTTGTGTAAAAATAAGAAGAATTAAATCTTCTTATTTTTTTTTGATAATATAAGTTTGTAAACGTTAAGCAAATCGGATTTGTTGAATATGAATGGGAGGAATAAAAATGAATTTAAGAAGTCTAACAAATGAGAAACTTATTTCAATTGGTCTAGATTTAAACAAAAAAGAGGATGTTATTAAACACCTAGTTGAAAAATTATATGAAGAGGGAAAGATTACATCTAAAGAAGAATTTTTTAAAGATGTATTAGAAAGAGAAAAACTTTCTCCTACAGGTTTTGAAGGTGGACTAGCTGTTCCTCATGGAAAATCTAGTTCTGTTAAAGAAGCATCATTTGCAGTAGCAATTCTAAATAAACCTATGAAAGAATGGGAAAGTATAGATGAGAATAATGAAGTTGAAATAGTATTCTTATTAGCTATACCAACTGAAGAAGCAGGTTCAACTCATATTCAACTATTAGCAGAGCTTGCTACAAGAATAGCAAATCCATCTTATAAAGATTTGCTTAAGAATTCAAAGAGCAAGAAAGAACTTTACAATAATTTAGATAAGGAAATTGAAAAAGAAGATATAGATATAAGTAAGTTTGAAAAATCAATCGTTGCTGTAACAGCTTGTCCTGCAGGGATAGCTCATACATATATGGCTGCAGAAGCTTTAGTTAATGCAGGTAAAGAAATGGGAGTAGCTGTTTATGTTGAAAAACAAGGGGCTAACGGTATAGAAGATAAACATACAAAGGAACAATTAAAGAATGCAGATGCTGCTATATTTGCAGTAGATGTAGCTGTAAAAAATGAAGAGAGATATTCGCATTTACCTACAGTAAGAGCTAAGGTTGCTACTCCTTTAAAGGATGCAAAGGGACTTATAGAAAAAGCACTTAAGGCAGCAGAAAATAAAGGAAAAGGAGAATATGTAGAAACTTCTGATGATGAAGAAAAAGTTTCATTTAGAGAAGAGGCTAAGAAGTCAATTCTTACAGGTATATCTCATATAATTCCTTTAATAGTTGCAGGAGGTATGATTCTAGCTTTCGCAGTATTAGTATCTCAAGGTTTTGGATTACAAGAATTATATGAAACAGATGGTTCATGGATTTGGATGTATCGTAAGCTAGGTGGTAATTTACTTGGAACAATAATGGTTCCTGTATTATCTGCATACATGTCATACTCAATTGCTGACAAGCCAGGTTTAGCACCAGGTTTTGCAGCTGGTATAGCAGCTAATATGATAAATGGTGGATTCCTAGGTGGTATGCTTGGAGGTTTCCTAGCAGGTTATACAATTAAATTATTTAAGAAGTATATACCAGCAAAAGGTACATTAGCAGGATTCGTTAGTTTCTGGGTATACCCTGTATTTGGTACATTATTAGTTTCAACACTTATGTTCTTTGTAGTTGGTAAACCTGTAGCAGCATTAAACCAAGGACTAATTAATTGGTTAGGTTCTATGAGTGGAACAAATGCAGCACTTTTAGGTGCAATACTTGGTATCATGGTATCATTTGACCTTGGTGGTCCTGTTAATAAAGCAGCTTATACTTTCTGTGTAGGTGCAATGACTGATGGAATTATAATGCCATATGCAGCTTTCGCATCAGTAAAAATGGTTTCAGCATTTGGTGTAACATTTGCTACTTTATTAGCTAAGAAGTATTTCAGTAAAGAAGAACAAGAAATAGGTAAGTCAACTTGGATTTTAGGACTAGCAGGTATTACAGAAGGTGCTATTCCATTTATGATAGAAGACCCATTAAGAGTAATTCCTTCATTATGTGCAGGTTCAGCAGTAACTGGTGCTTTAGTAGCAATGTTCAACATAGGACTTGACGTTCCAGGAGCAGGTATATTCTCAATATTTATGCTTAAAGATGGTTCAACTATGTTAATGAATATAACTGTATGGCTTGGAGCAGCAATACTTGGAGCAATTATATCAGCAATATTATTAGTAATAACAAGAAAAATGAAACTTAAAAAGCAAGGACTTTTAAAATAATATTTTGCGAGAGGAAATTCCTCTCGCAAAGCTATATCATGGAAAAATATAAAGTTAAATCGGAGTAAGAGGTGTAATAAATGAGTAAAAAAGTTCATGTTGTGCCCCACATGCATTGGGATAGAGAATGGTATTTTACAACGGAAGAATCAAGAATTCTTTTAGTTAATAATATGGAAGAAATAATGGATATGTTAGAAAACAATCCTAACTACCCTAATTATGTATTGGATGGACAAACAGCTATATTAGAAGATTATTTCGCGGCAAAGCCAGAAAATAAAGAAAGAGTAAAGAAATTAGTTAAAGAAGGCAGATTAATAATAGGGCCTTGGTATACTCAAACAGATGAAATGGTTGTAGGTGGAGAATCTATAACTAGAAATCTACTATATGGATTAAAGGATTGTGAAGAATTTGGTGATGCTATGATGATAGGATATCTTCCAGACTCTTTTGGACAATCTGCTCAAATTCCACAAATATTAAATGGATTTGGAATAAATCGTTCTATATTCTGGAGAGGTGTTTCTGAAAGAATGGGAACAGATAAAACTGAATTTTACTGGGAAGGTTATGGGGATTCTAAGGTATTAACTCAATTATTCCCATTAGGATATGCAATAGGAAAGTATTTGCCAAGTAATATGGATGATCTTAAGAAGAGGATGGATAAGTATTTCCCTGTACTTGATAAGGGAGCTACAACAGAAAATATCATACTTCCAAATGGACATGATCAAATGCCTGTACAAAAGAATATATTTGAGATATTAGAAAAGTTAAAGGAATTATATCCAGAAAGAGATTTCTTCTTAAGTAGATATGAAAAGGTATTTGAAGAACTAGAAAAAGAAAAGAATTTACCAACATTAAGAGGGGAATTCTTAGATGGAAAGTATATGAGAGTTCATAGAAGTATCTTCTCAACAAGAATGGATATTAAGGCTGCTAATACAAGGATAGAAAATAAAATAACTAATATATTAGAGCCTCTAGCTTCACTTGCTTATTCATTAGGTTTTGAATATCATTCAGGGTTAATTGAGCTTATTTGGAAAGAGATAATGAAAAACCATGCTCATGACTCTATAGGATGTTGTTGTTCTGATAAGGTTCATAAAGAGATAATGAATAGATTTTTCTTAGCTGAAGAAAAAGTAGATAGATTAATAGATTTCTATATGAGAGTTATAGTGGATGCTATGAGTAAAGAGATAGCATTAGATAAATTAACAGCATTTAACCTTCTTCCATATGAAAGAGAAGTTGTAGTTAAAGGTGAAATCATTACAAAGATGAAAAACTTCAACCTTGTTGATGAGGATGGGAAAGAATATGATTTCCAAGTTATAAATAAAGAAGTAGTTGATGCAGGTCTAATTGATAGACAAATTGTTCACTATGGAAACTATGATCCTTTTATAAGATATACTATTGAATTAAAGGATGTTATTCCTTCAATGGGATATAAGACTTATTTAATTAAAGAAGCAGAAGGAGTTATAAATTCTGAAGAAGGCAAGAAAGCAGATAAGGTTGAAAATAAGTATTTTAATATAACTGTAAATGAAAATGGCTCATTAAACATACTACACAAAGATACAAATACATTATATGAAAATGTACTTTTAATAGAAGATGGTGCAGATGATGGAGATGAATATGATTTCTCACCATTAGAGGATGATTTTATAGTTAAGAGTGATTTAGTTAAGTGTAACTACAGTATAAACACTTATGCAAATAGTAGTGAGATAGCTATTAACTATACTCTAGATGTACCAAAGGATTTAGATAGCAGAAAGAACAAGAAAATTGATGGCTCTATGGATATATCAATAATTATTAAGGTTGATAATTGTAGTCCATATTTAAATGTTAAGATGGATATAGATAATAGAGCAAAAGACCATAGAGTAAGAGCATACATTCCAACTGGAATAAAATCTAATTTCTCATTCTCTGATAATCAATTTGGTGTTATAAAAAGAGATGTATATGATAGTGCTATGGATGTATGGGAAGAGGAAAACTGGGATGAAAGACCAGATTCTATTTATCCAATGCTTTCATTTGTAACTTTAAAGGATGAAGAAAGAGGAATGGCTGTCTTAACTAATAGTACTAGAGAGTATGAAATAATTGGAGAAGATTATGATACAATAGCCATAACTTTATTTAGAGGGGTAGGCTTCCTTGGTAAAGAAGAAATGTATAGAAGACCTGGAAGACCATCAGGAATTAAATTAGAAACTCCTGACTCACAAATGCTTGGAAAAGTAAGTTTAGACTTTGGAATATATCCATATGTATCTAGGGAAGATAAGGTATCAAGAGTTGCAAAAGAGTACTTAACTCCAGTGTATACTTACAATAAAATGCCTCACAATGCTATGAAACTAAATTCTGTAGACTTTGAAACTCCATATAATTACTCTCTACTAAAAGAAGAGAATGATGGTATGACTTTAAGTGTATTAAAGAAGGCTGAAAATAAAAAAGGCCTAGTTCTTAGATATTTCAATGGAACAGATTCAGAAAAGAAGGTTCAGTTTAGCATTAAAGGAAGTAACTTTAAGAAGGTTAATCTTAAAGAAGATGTATTAGAGGATATAGAAGATTTTGGCAAACTAAATTGTAGTAAAAATAAAGTAGATAATATATACTTTGAATTAGTGTAAAAGTTTAGTAACTCTCTTAGCTAAGTTTAAGAGAGTTACAATAATTTTATTTAGAGGTGAATAATATGAAATTTATTTTAGCACCAGATTCCTTTAAGGAGAGTATGACAGCTAAGGAGGCTTGTATATCTATGGAGAATGGAATAAGAAAAGTTTTTAATGATGCTACATGTATACATGTTCCTATGGCAGATGGTGGCGAAGGTACAGTGGATGCTTTAATAGAATCTACCAATGGAAATATATATGAAGTAGAGGTGACAGCTCCACTAGGAAATAAGGTGAAAGCAAAGTTTGGAATATTAGGTGATGGAAAGACTGCTGTAATAGAAATGGCAGAAGCAAGTGGAATTCACTTAGTTAAATTAGAGGATAGAAATCCACTCCTTACTACTACCTTTGGAACTGGTGAGCTTATAAAATATGCTTTAGATATGAATATAGAAAGAATAATTATAGGTTTAGGTGGAAGTGCAACTAATGATGGTGGAGTTGGTATGCTTCAGGCATTAGGGGCAAGCTTTAAGGGCAGTGATGGTAAAGAGATAGCTCTTGGTGGTGGAGCCTTAAAGGATTTATGTGAAATAGATTTAAGTGGTTTTGATAAAAGAATTTATGATGTAAAAATAGAAGTAGCTTGTGATGTAAAGAATCCATTAACAGGAGAGAATGGTGCAAGCTATGTATTTGGGGCTCAAAAGGGTGGCAATAAAGAAACTTTAGAAACTTTAGATAGTAACTTAAAACATTATGCAGAAGTAGTAAAAAGAGATATGGGAAAAGAAATTGATAAGGTTGAAGGTGCAGGTGCAGCAGGAGGCCTTGGTTCAGCTTTAATAGGTTTTTGTAATGGAAAACTAGAATCAGGAATAGATTTAGTAATTAAGTATTCTAATTTAGAAGAAAAAGTAAGAAATGCAGACTTTGTATTTACAGGGGAAGGAAGTATAGATTTTCAAACTAAGTATGGAAAAACCCCTATAGGAGTAGCTAAAGTAGCTAAAAAGTATAACATTCCTGTAATAGCTTTTGGGGGAAGAATTGGAGAAGGAATAGATGAATTATATTCATTAGGAATAGATTCTGTAATAGGAATAACCCCAGGGGTAATTTCTTTAGATGAAGCATTAGCTAAAGGGAAAGATAATCTAGAGATATCAGCTGAAAATGTAGTTAGAATATTAGAAATTAGAAAAGTATAATATAATTTATGATAATTTAAAAGAAAAATATATTTTTTCTTTTATAATTAGTTAAATTTTATTATATATAATGCTAATAAGTTCAGAGAAAAAGGGGATATTTTGTCAATATTAGTTAAGTAAGAATCTTGAATATAATATAGATTATGATATAATTAGGAAAGTAAAGAAATATAACTTGTCACAAATCTAATTTTAAATAATAGAATAACTAAATTATTTATTTTATTTAACTTTTCAATAAGGAGAAAATAAAATGAATGAATTTGGTATTCGTACAAGAGTTTATTTTGGTAAGGGATCATTAAATAAGCTTAATGATATTAAAAATAAGAAAGTTTTAATTGTATGCGATAAGTTTATGGAAACTTCAGGGATGGTTGAAAAGGTTTCAAAAGAACTATCTAATTGTGAAGTATCCATATTTAGCGATGTTGTTCCAGACCCAGCAGTAGAACTTATTGCATCAGGAATTCAAGCTCTTAAAGCATGTAATGCAGAAGTGATTATTGCATTAGGTGGCGGTTCAGCTATTGATGCAGCAAAATCAATAAAAGAGTATTACAATAATTTAAATGACGGTATACAAAAAATAGAAGAATTTTATGCAATTCCAACAACTAGTGGGACAGGTTCGGAAGTTACAGAGTATGCAGTAATTACTAATAAACAAGAGGGGATAAAATATGCTTTAACAAGTGAGTCCTTGTTGCCTAATGTGGCTATATTAGATCCAGAACTTGTTAAATCAGTTCCTAAAAATATAACTGCGGATACAGGAATGGATGTAATTACTCATGCAATTGAAGCTTATGTAGCTAATGGAGCTACTGATTTTTCAGATGCTTTAGCTGAAAAAGCATTAACTCTTGCTTTTAGATTTTTGCCATTAGCATATGAAGATGGTAATGACTTATTAGCTAGGGAAAAACTTCATAATGCTTCTTGTCTAGCAGGTATTGCTTTTAATGCAGCAGGTCTTGGTATTACACATAGTTTAGCTCATGCTATAGGGGGTAAATTGCATATCCCACATGGAAGAAGCAATGCTATAATATTGCCTCACATAATAAAATTTAATGCAAATTTAAATGGTGGTTTATACAATAAGGATTATAGTTTAGCAGCTAAGAAGTATCAGAGATTAGCAAAGCTTTTGAAACTTCATGCACCTAATGTCCATATTGGAGTTAATAATTTAATTAGGAAAATTGAAGAACTTCAAAAGAATCTTATGATTCCAACTACACTTACTAAGCAAGGGGTAGATATTGGATTATTAGAAGAATCTATGGAAGATATTTTAAAAGCTGCGTTAAAGGATGTATGCACAGAAGCAAATCCTAGGGCTGTTACTAGAGAAGATTTATCTAATATAATAGATAAATTAAAGTAAATTAAACCACCATATGGTGGTTTTTTTCTTTGGGGAAAGAGATAAAAAGTAAATATAATAGATCATTTTTATAAATAAATTGGGGAGAATATAAAAGTTGGAGGCTTATTTATGGAAAATGATATGTACTCTATAGGTAAAGTTGAAGAAATGTGTAAGATTACAAAAAAAGCTTTGCGATATTATGATAAAATAGGAATTTTATCACCAGATAAGATATCAGATGATAGTGGATATAGATATTATAGTAAAAGAAATCTTTTGTTGGTACCTTTAATAAAATATTATAAACAAAGTGGTTTTAAACTTGACGAGATGAGGGAATATCTTGGAGGGGCATCTTACTTTAAAATTGAAAATGGTTTCAGAAAAAAGATAGATGAATTAATATCATTACAAAGTGAACTTGAATTAAAGTTAAGATCAGTAAACGATTGGTACAAGCTTATTCTAGAGGCTGAGGGGATAATGGAATGTAATGCTTGTCAAGTTGGAGTAAAATATATAGAAAAGAAAGAAATGATTTTTTTAGATCAAGACTTTAAATATGATTATATGGATTCAATAATAAATATTGAATTTACTAATTATATAGAAAGTAAGAAGAATGCAATAACCGGACCAGTTATAATATCATATCCGTCTTTTAAAGATAAGATGAATGGTAATTGTAAAAAGATGAGAATAATGCAAGAAACAATTTTAAAGTGCTATGATGGGATAAAAGTGGAATATGGTGGAGGTACAGTTGTATCTTGTTATCATATAGGCCCACATGAAACTATAAATGAAACTTACAAAAAGATGAGTGATTGGATTAAAAAGCATGGTTATACATGTGAGGATGAATGTTATGAAAGATATGTAACTGATTATTGGACAACGCAAGTACCGGAAAAATTTGTGACAGAAGTAATTTTTAAAATAAAAAAATAAATAATAGATAAATTATGAAAGTGTATACTGAAAAATCAAGTTGTTTTTTAGTATACACTTTTTCATATTTTAAAAGATAATTGGGAAAAAAGGACTTATAAAAATAATGTTAAATTAATATCAAGTTTCTATTGACCTTCCTCCTAAGGGGAAGGCATATAATTCGAATTAGGATATAGTTGTCCACAAAGAAATAAATAAGTTGTTATTCTAAATTATTTAAGCAGAGATGTGACAAGTTTGTTGCTTTAATATCCTTGAGTTAAACGTTTAAATAGCTTATTAAAAGCTAATTTTAATTTTTATTATATTTTAGTAGAACACTTGGGGAGTGTTGTAAACGATATATGATATAAGTTTTAGTTTTGTTAAGGAAATTTAGAATATTTCTTTGGATGGCTAGCTCAGGCTTATATTAAAGTTGTGTTGAGAATTACGCTCAAACAGAAATTGAATAAAAGAATGATAGGAGGGATACAAAGCAGCAATCTTCTAAGATGTATATTTGGAGAGATAAGTATAGCTGGCGATTTACTGATCTAAAAACATATTTACCAATACAATTAATTTAATAAAAGAAGGGAGATTTATCATGAATGTAGTTTCAACAGATAAAGTCAATATAAAAGAAGTTAGCATAAAAGCAACGGAAGCTAAAAAGAAATTAGCTAGTAACTTTTTTAAAAAAGGTATTACGTTAGCTTTGTTTTCGGGGGTAACTTACGGCCTTTATACAGCTTTCTTAACAATGGCCATGAGAAAAGGTGTATGGGAAGATTGGACAGGGGCAAATACAGCAGGATTATCTACTTTTGTGGTTATATATCTAGTTGCAGCTTTAGGAAATGCTATTAATGATACTTGCAGTGCCGTATGGGCAATATTAAATTCAATAGCTAAAGGAAAGTTTAAAGACTTTGTAAGGTGTCTAAAGTCAAAGCCAGGTAAGATTATGATATTAGCGGCATTAATTGGTGGTCCAATAGCTGGGACAGCTTATGTTGTATCAATTCAATTGGCTGGTTCAATCGTAGTTCCAATATCTGCACTATGTCCAGCTATAGCTGCTATTTTAGGTAGAGTTCTTTATAAACAAGAATTAAATAAGCGTATGAGCGTTGGAATTTTAATTTGTGTATTTGCAAGTTTTTTAATAGGAAGTACAGGTTTTGGAGGCGAAACTTCTCCAACATTGGTATTAGGTTTATTAGTTGCAGTAATAGCTGCATTAGGATGGGGATTTGAAGGATGTGTTGCTGGTTATGGAACAGCGATGATTGATCCAGAAATAGGAATATGTATACGTCAAGTAACATCAGGAATAGCAAACTTATTTATTATAGTTCCAGTATTAGGTGTAATGGCTGGAGGAGTTGATATTTCAATTGACTTAGCTTTTCAAGCATTTACAAGTGGACCAGCTATGATTTGGTTTGTATTTAGCGGATTATTAACATTCATTACTTTTATGACTTGGTATGCTGGTAATAGTATGTGTGGTGCAGGACTTGGTACTGCATGTAATGGGACATACTCTTTCTTTGGACCTTTATTCTGCTTCTTATTATTAGGAGTATTTGCAGGAATGGATGGTTGGGCATTACCAGCTGTAGCATGGATTGGAGCTATCATAATGATGGTTGGAATTTTAACAATAGCCATGAATCCATTAGATATTTTTAGAAGAAAAAAAGGGAGTGAAATTGATGAAACCGCTTAATTATGCAATATTAAAACATTTTACTAAAGTAAAAGAGGCTTGTGCAGAAGATATTATTGAAGCTTTAAAAGGAGAATATGGAAGCTTTAAAGCTTTAAACAAGAAAGATGTAACGACAGCTTTAATGACAGCGGAGGCAAATGGGCTTATAGAAGAAACTAGGTATATGCTTGATTCTAATGAAGAGCTAAGGGTTTATTATCATGCTCATGAAGAAGGGGCAGCTACAATTAATAAATATATAAAAGATTAAAACATTTACCTTAGGGTAATTTTTAAAAAGATATTATATGGTTAATAGTTATATAAAAGCTATGATAAAACCTATAAATTTTTCATTGAATCTTAGCTATTAACTGAGATTATGTTTATTCCCTAAAAAATAAATTTATAGAAAAACATATTGACTTTCCCCTTATGGGAAAGGACTATAATCACTTTAGGGAATAGAACATAATTAAAAATAAAACAGATTATTAATATAAAAAATCTTAGGGTATGTATAGAGATGCTCAGCTTGGAAGGAGGAAATTTCATGAGATATTATGGAGATGAGGCATTAGGTCTTATCGAAACCATAGGATTAGTACCAGCACTTGAAGCTGCAGATAAAATGTTAAAAGCTTCAGATGTTGAACTGATTTCATATGAAAATATTGGTTCGACCCTTGTTACGATAATAGTAAAAGGGGATGTAGCTGCCGTAAGATCAGCTGTTGAAGCAGGTGCTGAAGCTGCTGCTGCTATTGGTAAATTAACAGCAAAGAATGTTATGCCTAGACCTATTAGAGAAGTAGGAGATATTGTTTCAGTACATGATATAGATAGTTAATATAGAAAGGAAATGATGTATATGGCGAGATATGAAGCTATAGGATTAATTGAGACTTTCGGCTTAGTTTTCGCATTGGAAGCAGCAGATGCTATGTGTAAAGCGGCTGATGTTGAGCTCGTAGGTTATGAAAACGTTGCCTCTGGATATATTTCGGTATTAGTACGTGGAGATGTTGGTGCTTGTAAGACGGCAGTTGATGCTGGGGTTAAAGTTGTTAAAGAAATGGAAGATGGAAATCTTTATAGCTCAGTAGTTATTGCAAGACCACATCAAGATCTTGAAAAGATTATTGAACGTTATGCGATAAAGAATCTTATACCAGAGCAAAATTAAAGAAAGTTTTTAAATAGAAGGAGAGAGAAAAATGAATATTATTGACAATGATCTACTCTCTATGCAGGAAGCAAGGATACTTGTTGAAAATGCTCGTGAAGCACAAAAGAAACTTGCAACATTTCCTCAAAGTAAGCTTGATGAAATAGTTGAGCGTATGACTGAGGAAATTGAAAAACACATAATTGAGCTTTCAAAAATGTCACATGAAGAAACTGAATATGGTAAATGGGAAGATAAAAGAATAAAAAATACTTTTATATGTTCCTATTTAAGAGAAAGATTAAGGAATATGAATTGTGTAGGCATTATTAAGCGAGATGAAGAGCAGAAGACTATGGATGTTGGAGTTCCAATAGGAGTAATTGTAGCCTTTTGTCCTGCAACAAGTCCAGTGTCTACAACAATTTATAATGCACTTATTGCTATAAAATCAGGAAATGCTATAATTTTTTCTCCTCATCCTAGAGGTAAAAAAACTATTAGTAAGACTATTGATATATTAATTAGAGCAGCAGAGGGATATGGATTGCCGGAAGGAGCTATATCGTATCTTCATACTGTTACGAGAAGTGGGTCTGTGGAGTTAATGAACCATAGAGATACTTCACTAATTATGAATACAGGTGTACCTGGAATGTTGGATTTAGCATATGAGTCTGGAAAACCATTAATATATGGAGGTACAGGAAATGGACCAGCATTCATAGAGCGTACAGCAGATATTAAGCAAGCAGTAAAAGACATAATTGATAGTAAAACTTTCGATAATGGAGTGCTTTCAGCAGCTGAACAATCTATTGTTGTAGATAGTTGTATTGCATCAGAAGTTAAAAGTGAACTTCAAAAGAATGGTGGATATTTTATGAGTGAAGATGAGTCTGAAAAGCTTGGTTCACTTTTGTATAAAGCAGATGGAAGTTTAGATGTAGATTATATAGGTAAATCACCACAATTCTTAGCAAAAAGGGCAGGATTTAATATTTCTGATGAGATTAGAATTCTAATTTCACAGCAAAAGTATGTTTCAGCAAATAATCCATACTCTAAAGAAAAACTTTGCCCAGTTATATCTATGTATATAGAAGATGATTGGATGAATGCATGTGAAAAATGTATTGAATTATTGCTAAGCGAAAGGCAAGGACATACTTTAGTCATTCACTCTAATGATGAAGAAGTAATTCGTCAATTTGCTTTAAAGAAACCTGTTGGTAGGATACTTGTAAATACACCAGGAGTATTTGGAAGTATGGGAGTAACTACAAATTTATTCCCTTCTATGACACTAGGAAGTGGCTCAGCAGGAAAGGGTATGACATCTGATAATGTTTCACCTATGAATCTTATATATATTCGTAAAGTAGGTTATGGCGTTAGAAGAGTGAATGAAATAATAACTTCTATTACTAATGTAGAGGAACCTCAAGGTAGCAATGATAGATTAAATGATAATGAAAATGATAATGAAGAGCTATTAAAGATGCTACTGAAGAAGATTCTTAAAGAATTAAAATAGCTAATAAAAATAATTAATAGAATGTGAGGTAGTAAATTGGATATTCGTGAGTTTTCAAATAAATTAATGGAAGCAACTCAAAATATGTCTCCTTCAGAACGTGAAGCTTTGATAGGAATGTTTGAGAGTGTTTCTAATGAGATAACAAAGGATGAGGATACTAAGTCTAATGTAGTATGTGATAATAATGGACAAATTCCAGATGGAATAACAACACGTTTGATGAAGTTAAAGGAAAATTATTTAAAACAAGTTCCTAAAATTACTATTCATCGTGCTAAGGCAATTACAAAGATTGCAAAAGAAAATCCAGGAGCTCCTAAAGCAATTTTACGTGGTAAGAGCTTTAAATATTGTTGTGAAACTGCACCGTTAGTTATTCAAGATAATGAACTTATAGTTGGTGCTCCAAATGGTGCTCCACGTGCAGGTGCATTCTCTCCAGATATAGCTTGGAGATGGATGGTAGATGAGTTAGATACTATAGCAACTCGTCCACAAGACCCATTCTATATATCAGAAGAAGATAAAAAATATATGAGAGAAGAGATATTTCCATTCTGGAAAGGAAAATCAGTTGATGAATATTGTGAAGATCAATATCGTGAAGCAGGTGTATGGGAATTATCAGGTGAGTCTTTTGTTTCAGATTGTTCATACCATGCAATAAATGGTGGTGGAGATTCTAACCCTGGATATGATGTTATCTTGATGAAAAAAGGTATGTTAGATATCAAGAGGGAAGCAGAAGAAAAATTAGCAAAATTAAATTATGAAAAGCCAGAAGATATAGATAAAATATATTTCTATAAATCAATAATAGATACTGCAGAAGGAGTTATGATTTATGCAAAACGTATGTCAGACTATGCTGCAGAATTAGCTGAAAAGGAAACAAATCCTAAACGTAAAGCTGAATTATTAAAGATTTCAGAAGTAAATGCTAAAGTTCCAGCTCATAAGCCAACTACATTCTGGGAAGCTATACAAGCAGTTTGGACAATAGAATCTCTATTAGTTGTAGAAGAAAATCAAACTGGTATGTCTATTGGACGTGTTGACCAATATATGTATCCATTCTATAAGGCTGATATTGAATCAGGTAGAATGACTGATTTTGAAGCATTTGAACTTGCTGGATGTATGCTTATAAAGATGTCAGAAATGATGTGGATTACAAGTGAAGGTGGTTCTAAATTCTTTGCAGGATATCAACCATTTGTAAATATGTGTGTTGGTGGTGTAACTAGAGAAGGTAGGGATGCTACAAACGAATTAACTTACTTATTAATGGATGCTGTTAGACATGTAAAAATTTATCAACCTTCATTAGCATGTCGTATTCATAAAGGGTCACCACAAAAATTCTTAAAGAAGATAGTACAAGTTATTCGTGCAGGAATGGGATTCCCAGCATGTCACTTTGATGATGTTCATATTAAGATGATGCTAGCAAAGGGCGTTTCTCTTGAAGATGCTAGAGATTACTGCTTAATGGGATGCGTAGAACCACAAAAATCAGGAAGATTATATCAATGGACTTCTACAGCATACACACAATGGCCAATATGTATTGAACTTGTTCTTAATCAAGGTGTTCCTCTATGGTATGGAAAGCAAGTTTGTCCAAACCTTGGTGATATAGATAGCTTTAAAACTTATGAGGAATTTGAAGCCGCAGTAAAGGAACAAATAAAATATATTACTAAATGGACAAGTGTAGCAACAGTGATTTCACAACGTGTTCATAGAGAACTTGCTCCAAAGCCACTTATGTCAATTATGTATGAAGGATGTATGGAAAATGGTAGAGGAGTAGAAGCTGGTGGAGCAATGTATAACTTTGGACCAGGAGTTGTTTGGAGTGGACTTGCAACATATACAGATTCTATGGCAGCAATTAAGAAATTAGTATTTGAAGAAAAGAAATATACATTAAGAGAATTAAATGAAGCTTTAAAGGCAGACTTTGTTGGATATGAAAAACTAAGAAAAGACTGTTTAGAAGCACCTAAGTATGGTAATGACGATGATTATGCAGACTATATAGCTGCAGAACTTATCAACTTTACAGAAATGGAACATCGCAAATATAAGACTTTATATTCAGTATTAAGTCATGGAACATTATCAATTTCTAATAATACTCCATTTGGACAATTAACAGGAGCGTCAGCAAATGGACGTAGAGCTTGGATGCCATTATCTGATGGAATAAGTCCAAGCCAAGGTTCTGACTATAAGGGACCTACAGCAATAATAAAATCTGTATCAAAAATGAGTTGTGAAAACATGAATATAGGTATGGTTCATAACTTCAAGCTTATATCAGGATTACTTGAAACTAAGGAAGGTGAAGAGGGAATTATTACACTACTACGTAGTGCATGTGCTCTTCAACTTGGAGAAGTTCAATTTAATTACTTAGATAATAAGACATTAATAGAAGCTCAAAAACATCCTGATCAATATAGAGATTTAATTGTTCGTGTAGCTGGATATAGTGCATATTTTGTAGAACTTTGCAAAGATGTTCAAGATGAAATTATAAGTAGAACAGTCTTAACACATTTCTAATAATTAAAATTTAATCTGGTAAGTGGCTATATAGAGAATTAATTTATATAGTCACAACCAGAAAAAATAATAGTGGAGAAATAAGAATGAGTAATGAAAATCTAGGAGTCTTGGAAAGAAAAGCAACTATATTTAATATACAGAAATACAACATGTATGATGGACCAGGAGTAAGAACTTTAATCTTCTTTCAAGGATGTCCACTTAGGTGTAAATGGTGTGCAAACCCTGAAGGGATGATTAGAAAACATAGAGTATTGTTTAAAAGCAATCTGTGCATTAATTGCGGAGCCTGTGTTTCTGCCTGTCCAGTAGGTATACACACAATTTCAAATGAAACTTTAAAGCACGAAGTAAATAGAAATATTGACTGTATTGGTTGTGGAAAGTGTAAGGAAGAATGTGTAAAGTCAGCTATTTCTATAATAGGAGAAGAAAAAACTATATCTGAACTTCTAGAAATAATTGAAGAAGATAGAACTTTCTATGAAGTTTCTGGTGGTGGAGTAACACTTGGTGGTGGAGAAGTTTTAATGCAACCCGAGGCTGCCAGTAGCTTACTTATGGCATGTAAAAATGAAGGTATTAATACAGCAATAGAAACATGCGGATATGCAAAGCTAGAATCAGTACTTAAAGTTGCAGAGTTTACCGACCTATTCCTGTTTGATATTAAGCATATAAATTCTGACAAACATTTATATTGGACAGGTGTTAGAAATGAACAAATCTTAGAAAATTTGAAGGAACTTCTTCGCAGAAAGTATAATGTGCAAATTCGTATGCCATTACTTAAGGGAGTTAATGATTGTCAGGAAGATATAGAAAACGTTATGAAGTTTTTACTTCCATATAAAGACTATAAGAATTTTAAAGGCATTGATTTATTACCTTATCACAAGATGGGGGTTAATAAGTATAACCAACTTGGAGTTCCATATCCAATTGAAGGTGATCCAAGCTTAAGTAATGAGGATTTAGATAAGATTGAAAGTTGGATTAAGAATTATGATTTGCCTGTTAAAGTGGTTCGTCACTAAATAATTTTCAAATAAATAAAAAGGTGGAAAGTAAGGTTATGGAGGATTTTCTTAATAAGAATATACAGCGTGTTATACAAGAGTCAGTACCAGGTAAGCAAATAACAATAGCTCATATTATTGCCTCACCTATGCCAGATATATATGAAAGATTAGGAATTGATGATAAGGGAGCTATTGGAATACTAACTCTTTCTCCTTTTGAAACAGCAATAATAGCTGCTGATATAGCAACTAAAGTTGCAGATGTTGAAATTGGATTTCTTGATCGTTTCACAGGATCAGTAGTTATAAATGGTGATGTTCAAAGTGTTGAAACAGCACTTAGTGCAGTAAATGATGCTTTAAAAAATATGCTGGGCTTTACAGTTGCTCCAATAACACGAACATGAGAAAAAAACGAATAATGATTATTGGTCCTTCAAAAAGTGGCAAAACAACTTTGGCTAATGAGCTTAATGGTTATACTGGTCCATTAAGAAGAACATCAGATATTATTTATGGGAAAAATACTATAGATGTACCAAGTGCATATATAGAAAATTCATGGATGTATAAACATGTTATTGCAGTATCTCAAGATGCTTCAAAAATTCTTATTTTAGTTGATCAATCAAATAGTGTAGATGTGTATTCTCCAGGATGGGCAAAATTATTTAATTGTCCAGTGATTGGAGTGATTACTAAGAGTGATATGAATCCAGAAAATAGGAATATATGCTTGCATCAGCTTAAGAGAATAGGAGTAAATGAACCTTATTTTGATATTAGTTTTATAAAAAGAACAGGAATTGATGTTTTAAAAAAATATTTATTTGAAAAGTGTGAGGAGTAATGAGGAGATGATGAAATTTATTACTGAAGAGTATTTAAGGGATGTTTATAAGGAAGCTCCCTTTGATACATATAAATTAGCTGAAGGACAACGCCTTACACCTGGAGCAAGACAATATCTATCTGATAAAGGAATAAAGATGGAAGATGATGTCGTTCAAGAAAAGAAAAAGGTTACTCAAGTCAATGACTCAAAAGAAAATGATATATCTCAAAAAGGGAAAAGAGAAAAATTATGTAATAGATTAAAATCTATTGAAGCTTTATTCTTTGATACTAGTAGAGAGCTATTGACTTTAGATATTATTTTAGCACAGAACATCATTAGTTTAGGAAGAAAGGTTACAAACATTAGAAAGGTTGTTGAAGGTAACTCTACTTTAGAAACAATTGAAGTTAAAGAATGTAGTGGAATATCCAAAGAAAATTTCTTTGATAATATAGAAGACTGTTTTGAAATTACTGAGTTTCATATACAACTTGAGAAAGGTAAAGAAATATTAAAACTTCATTTATTAAGATGTGCTTTAAGAGAAGTAAGTTTAGAAATTAGTGAAAGTTATAATCATGATGAAAGTCAGACAGGAAATGAAATTATAAAGAATGTTAATTCAATTATAAATAGTATATCGCAGATGATTTGTATAACAGTAGGAGGAGAGAGATGTCAGAGAAAAGTATAGCTTTTGAATATTGTGATAATCTCGTTGAAGAGTTTGAGCATGTAATAGAGTCACCTAGAGTAGGGGAAACTTCTACGTATTATACAGGTGTTGATTTAGGTACAGCTTGCATAGTTTTAGCAGTTTTAGATGAAAATTATAAACCAGTAGCTGGTGCATATAGATATGCGGATGTTGTTCGTGATGGCATGGTAGTAGATTATTTAGGAGCAGTAAGAATTGTTAGAGAGTTGAAAAAAGAAATAGAAGAAAAAATTAATGCAGAATTAATTTATGCAGCTGCTGCTATTCCACCAGGAACAGATGCTTTAGATTCTGGAGCTATAAAAAATGTGGTTCAAGCTGCTGGATTTGAATTAACAAATCTTCTTGATGAACCTACTGCAGCTAATGAAGTTTTAAAAATACAAAATGGAGCAGTTGTAGATATAGGGGGAGGAACAACAGGAATATCTATTCTGAAGGATGGGAAAGTTGTTCATGTAGTTGATGAACCTACAGGAGGTACACATTTTTCATTAGTTATTTCAGGTGCATATGGAATCCCTTTTCCTAAAGCAGATGAGTTTAAGAGAGACAATAATAATCATAAAGAACTTTTACCAGTTTTAAAGCCAGTTATTGAAAAAGTAGCATCTATAATTAATCAACATGTAAAAGGATATGATGTTGATGGAATATCTCTTGTAGGAGGAACATGTTGCTTGACAGGAATTGAGGATGTTATACAAAAACAAACTGGTATATATACACATAAGCCTAAGAATCCTATGTTTGTGACCCCACTTGGAATAGCATTAAGCTGTACTCAAGAAATTATTGAATAAGGAGAGTGTGAAGAAGTGGATTTCAGAATTATTAAATCACCTTCTGAGAGCACAAAAAATATTCTTAGAAGAAGAATGGGGACAGGTTGTAAAACTGATTTAGATAATATTGGTGCAATAGGATTAGTACAAGGAAAACTTATAGATATGATTTATGCATCAGATATTGCAGATAAAGCAGTTGATGTTACAGTTGAGGATATTAAAGGAAATTGCCCTCAACATATGATACTACTTGCTATATTTGGAGATATATCATCAGTAGAATCTGCCATTAACGAAATAAAGCTCAAGTTGAAAGAGGGAAAGATACTATGATTACAGCTAAACTAATAGACAATGTATGGGCTACTAGAAAGGCCGAATCATTAAATGGATTAAAATTTATGCTTGCTGAGGTAATAGGTGGTACAGAAGCAGGTAGAAGGTTAATAGTAGTGGATATAATTAGTGCGGGTATTGGTGACAGAGTTATTGTAAGCACTGGTTCCGCAGCACGTAGAATGCTTGGTGATGATAATATTCCGGTAGATGCAGTAGTTGTGGGCATCATTGATGATGACTGTGATTTTATATAAATTTCAGTTATACATTGAAAGGAAGTGAGTAAATGAAAAAGTTAATATGTGTAAAAGAGATGGAAGAGTTCATAAAAACAGGAAAAACAAAATTTTATGTTACCAATGATATGATTATAACTCCATCTGCAAAAGACCTCGCAAAAACTAAAAGCATAGAATTAACAACAGAAAGCCAAGGGTGTGAATTAAAATCAAATATGAATTTGAATTTATCAGATAGTGATTTAGATTCTGAAGCCATGTTAAAGTTGTTTAAAGCTATGATGAATAAAGGCCTTTTACAAGAAGTTCTTAAATGTTTAAAGGGAGAGAATCTTCCATATGAATCAGAATGCGATGTCAATGGTCTTAAAATAGTTAGAGGTAATACAGTAAAGTTGGATGTGTTTGATACAGGGAATCCAGATGCAAATGCTCATTATCAAGAATTAGTAAGTAAAGAAGAATCAAAAATGAGTGCTGGTTTTTTAGTAATTGAAAAATCAAGATTTGATTGGGAACTAACTTATGAAGAGATTGATTATGTAATTGAAGGAACATTAACTGTTGAACTAAATGGTAAAACATATACTGCCCATGCGGGAGATGTGTTATTTGTACCTTCAGGATCTAAAGTAATTTGGGGTTCACCTGATAAAGCTAAAATATTCTATGCAACATATCCTGCAAACTGGGCTGATCTTTTATAGTCGCATTAAAAGGAGGGCTAATCTATGCAGGCATTAGGTTTACTAGAAACAAAGGGATTAATTGCAGCTGTTGAGGGTGCTGATATTATGGTAAAGGCAGCAGATGTAAGTATCCTTGAAAAATCATATGTAGGTGGTGGGTTGGTTACAATTACCATAACAGGAGATGTTGGAGCTGTAAAAGCTTCCATAGAGGCTGGCATTGCTGCTGTAAAGAAATTAGGTAGTGAATTCTTAATTTCAAATCATGTGATTCCTAGACCTCATAATGAATTAGGTATGATAATTGAAACTAAAACAATACAAGAGAGAGAAGAAACAAAAGAAGATAGTACTACTGATACAGATATTATTAAGAATGATACTCCTTTAGAAGATAATACTGAAAGTATCACAACTGTTATATCAGAAGAAAGCGAATTAGTAGATGATGAAAATTTAATTATAGTTAATGATATTAGTAAATTTCATAAAGAAGATGTAGATAAGCTTGTGCAAGAAAATGGGTTAGAAGAAACCATTGCTACTTTAGGAAAACTTAAGGTTACGAAGCTAAGAAACTTAGCACGTGAGTATAACAAGTTTGAAATAGTAGGAAGACAAATTTCTAAAGCAAACAAAAACGTCTTGATTGAGAAATTTAAATTATACTATGAAAAGAAATAACATTTGAGTCTGAAATAAGGAGGAAGAAAAATGCAAAATTTTGATAACGATTTATGTTCTATACAAGAAGCAAGAGATTTAGCTAGACTTGGGAAAGCAGCTACTGATATTATTGCAGATTATACAGAAGAACAAATTAATAAAATAATATGTAATATGGTTAGGGTAGCTGAAGAAAATGCGGCATGCTTAGCACAGATGGCTGTTGAAGAGACTGGTTTTGGTAAAGTTGAAGACAAGACATTTAAGAATCATTTAGCATCTGGCGTTTTATACGATTCAATTAAAGATATGAAGACTATAGGTGTAATAAATGAAGATAACGTTAATAAAATAATTGAAGTTGCTGAACCAGTTGGACTAGTAATGGGAATTGTTCCTTCAACTAATCCAACATCAACAACAATATTTAAATCAATAATAGCTATAAAATCACGTAATGCTATAGTATTTTCACCACATCCATCAGCTGCAAAATGTACTATAAAGGCAGCTCAATTAATGCATGATGCTGCAGTAGAGGCAGGCGCACCAAAGAATATTGTTGGGTGTATAACTAAGCCATCTCTAGGAGCAACTAATGAATTAATGAAGAGTAAGGAAGTGTCATTAATTATAGCAACAGGTGGTCCTGCAATGGTTAAGGCAGCATATAGTGCTGGTAAACCAGCTTTAGGAGTAGGTGCAGGTAATTCACCTGCTTATATAGAAAGAACTGCAAATGTTCAACAAGCTGTAAGAAACATTATGGCAAGTAAGACTTTTGATAATGGTACAATATGTGCTTCAGAACAATCTATAATTTGTGAAGAATGTAATCATGACTTAGTTGTAGAAGAGTTTAAAAAGCAAGGTGCCTACTTCATGACAGATGAAGAAACTGAAAAAGTTTGTAGACTACTGTTCAAAAATGGACATGCAATGAATGCTAAATTTGTTGGTAGATCTCCACAAGTAATAGCTAACGCAGCTGGAATAAGTATTCCACAAGGAACAAAAGTACTTATTGGTGAACAAAAAGGTGTTGGAGAAGGATATCCTCTATCATTTGAAAAATTAACAACAGTTCTTGGATTCTATACAGTTAAAGATGATCAAGAAGCATGTGAATTAAGCATTAAGTTGCTTCAAAATGGAATTGGTCATACTATGAGTCTTCATACTGAAGATAGAAATATAGTGATGAAGTTTGCTAGAAAACCAGCATCACGTATTTTGGTTAACACTGGAGGTACACAAGGTGGAACAGGTGCAAGTACAGGACTTATGCCATCATTTACATTAGGATGTGGAACATGGGGTGGAAGCTCAGTTTCTGAGAATGTAACTCCAAGACACTTAATTAATGTAAAAAGAGTAGCTTATGGCTTAAAGGATTGTGCAACATTAGCATCAGCAGATCCAACATTTAATTGTATAAAGACTGAAGAAAATTGCCATTCAGTGAATAATCAAAATTTAAATATGAGTCCAGCAGAAATTTTTGCTGCAGCGCAAAGACTATCTAATAATGAATGCAATACAGAAAAATGTAAAGCTGCAAATGATACTGAGAATAATGAAGAAATAAGAAATTTAGTTAATCAAATCGTTGCCGCTATGAAAGGGGCAAAATAGATGGATAAATACGAGGCTGTATTAAAGCTTTTAGTTGAAGCTATACAGAATAACCAAGGAAAAGAAGTAATAGAACCTAAGATGTTTGAGATACCTGTTGGAGTATCTAATAGACATGCTCACTTATCTCAAGAAGACTTAGATATATTATTTGGTAAAGGATATAAGTTAACAAAAATTAAAGATTTATCTCAACCAGGTCAATATGCTTGTAAAGAAACTATTACTATTTGTGGTCCTAAAGGAGCTATAGAGAAAGTTAGGATTCTTGGACCAATAAGGAGCAAAACACAAGTAGAAGTTTTAGCAGGAGATTGTGTTAAGTTAGGAACAGCTGCTTATCCAAGATTATCTGGAGACCTAGCCAATACTCCAGGAGTAACTTTGGTAGGACCAAAGGGAGCAACACAAATTGAAGAGGGATTAATAGTAGCACAAAGACATATACACATGACCCCATGTGATGCAAGAGCACTAGGAGTTCATGATGGAGAAATTGTATCAATAAAGTTTGACACAATAAGAGGTGGAATTTTCAATAATGTAGCAATAAGAGCAAATGATGCTTCAAAGCTTGAGTGTCACTTGGATATTGAAGAAGTAAATGCTATGGGAATTAATTCCAAATCAAAGGTTGAAATTGTTAACCATTAGTAGATTATAATAAAAAAATTATAATAAATAAATTTATTAACATTTTAGGAGGATTTAAAAATGAAATATGATGCATTAGGAATGATTGAAACAAAAGGATTAGTAGGATCAATAGAAGCAGCAGATGCAATGGTTAAGGCTGCAAACGTATATTTAATAGGAAAAGAATATGTTGGTGGAGGATTAGTAACTGTAATGGTTAGAGGAGATGTTGGAGCTGTTAAGGCTGCTACAGATGCAGGTGCAGCTGCAGCACAACGTGTTGGAGAATTAATTTCAGTACATGTAATTCCAAGACCACATGTGGAAGTAGAAGTAATATTACCTGCTTCAAAAGAAGTAAAATAATATTATTGTAAAATAAAAGCCATGCTAGGAATCTAGTGTGGCTTTTATTTTACAATTAAAGGAGTTTACCTTTTCATATAGAATTAATTAAAACCAGGGGGTGTTCATTCATATGGGAGAGAAGAGAAATTTAAAAAATGGTAGATTAATGATTATAGCAATTTTAATAGCTAATATAATTTATTCTGCTGATATGATATTTAATATACTTAAGGGGAAGGTGGGAGTTTTTGAAAGGTTAGGACTTTATGGTGATGTAATTCTAGAGATGAGTTCTGCTTGTATAATAATTCTTATAGTAATTTGTGTTACTGCCCCAAGGAGCTTCAATTCAGAAGAAAGAAGGAAAGAAGCTAACACTAAACTTATACCATTTTACCTTATGAATGGAGCATTTCTTTTGTATATTCCAATTTCTTATGTATCATTTCATAATATGGATTTATTAAAGTCCTCAGTGTTAATGGGTATTTATTCTATAGGAGTTACCTATATAAGTAGAGGAATTATGACAATGCATTTAAGTGAGTCACAAATAAATTGGAAGAAGCAGTGGGATGAAGGTTTTTCTGAAGATAAAGTGGAAAGTAAATTTTATTGGAGATTTAAAATTTGGTTTTCTCCTCACGAGGAAACAAGGTTTTTCATAAGATGTAGAAGAATAAGCACATATGCTATCTGCTTAATATTATTATTTTTTATTTTACATGAAAGCGTTGATAATATTGTTGGAATAGAATATATAACAATTTATCCTATTCTTATATCAATTTTTTTATTTTTTATTGAATGTTTATTTGGTATAGAAACAAGCCTAACAGGTGTTTGTACAGGAATAATAGCTGTTGAAACTGAGTTTAATTATACTAGGTATACAGTATATGTTACTGATTTTAATAATAAACGTGAAATAAAGTTTTCTATTAAAGCAAATTATTTACCCATAACAGAGGGAGAAGTTATTACTGTAGTTCATGGGGTATTTTCCAAAAGAGTAATATATGTTAAAGGACATAATTTAGATATTATATAAAGGGGGGATATACATGAGTTCCATAACATATTCCTTGAAAGGTGGACAATCTACTTCAAATAATTATTACGAAAAAGCTGAAAGGTTAAGCAACAAAGTAATTTTAAATCTTTCTCAAAATGGAAAGGAATATCTACAGGACTATATGGAGTATATAGAGAAGAACAAAGTAGAGGAACTAAGGACTAAAGAGGAATATGCAGTAGAATTACTATTTATTGGTGTAATTCTTATGGAATATAGTGAATATGCATATGGTTTTAATCCTAAATGGAATGGAGTTTTTAAAGGATTAAATTCCTTAAGGAATAAAGAAAGAATAAAAGGAAAAGTAGATATTATAAAAGGTAGAGTAATACTTAAGGTCTTATTAAAAAAGAAAAAAATTAAAAAGTTAGACTTAGATTTATTTAAGAAGATCCTATCTTGGTTGGGGTGCACAGGTGATTTTAAAGAAGAAGTTTTTAGGCTTAACATATGGATGGGATTTTTAAGTGAAAAAGATCCTAATTATGCAGAAAAATTTTTGTCTTTTGCTTTAAAGGAAGGAGAGTATCTTTTAAGGGAAGGACAGTATTATTTAGGAGAATATATTTCAATGGTAAAGGATTATCTAAGTACATATGAAGTAATACATAGAAACAAAGAGGATATAATTTATTGTGGCAAGGGAGAAATACAGTACATTTTTAATATGGTTTGTGCTGAAATATTAAATAAGATATATAAAGAAAAATTTTTAAGGTGTAAAGAAAAAATTGTCTTTGCACCAGCTTGCATGAAACAAACTTTAAAGCCATGCCTTAGTTTAAAAGAAAAGTTTGGGTATGTATGTAAAAGATGCTCAAAAGAATGCAATATAAATAAGTTAACAACCTTAGGAAAAAGTTTAGATTTTAAGGTGTATGTTATACCACATGAAACAAATTTATTAAATGCAAAAAGAGAAAATAATGAGAAGATAGGAATAATAGGTATAGCTTGTGTGCTAAATTTAATGTCTGGAGGATGGAAGGCATTAAGGTTAGGATTTATTCCTCAATGTGTTATTTTAGAGGAGTGTGGTTGTAGCAATCACTGGCTTCAAGGAAGCAAAATGACAGCTATAAATGAAAAAAGAGTAAGTTATATAGTTAAAGGATAAAGAATTAATAAATGGACATCCTATCCTTAGGGAGGGATTAAATTATGAACGATAAGAATGTGTATAACAAAGAAATTAAAGATGTAGTTAAGACGGAACTTAGAATGGATGAGGTACATGAAAACTTAAAACCAACAGATCCAGATAAGGTTCAAAAAGATGCAATTAAAATAGGAACTATTTAAAGTAAACTACCTATAGATTTTCTATAGGTAGTTTACTTTTGGACAATTTATTAACTGTTTGTTAACTAAATATTCACAACAATATGTTACAATTAATAGTATAAATAGAAAATATATGGATGGAGGGTGTATTATGGAAACAAAATTTTTGATTTGTAAACATTGCGGAAATATTGTAGAGGTAGTAAAAGCATCAGGTGTAGCTATTGTTTGTTGTGGTGAAAAGATGAGTGAGTTAAAGGCTAACACAACAGATGGAGCAGTAGAAAAACATGTTCCTGTTGTAAACATTGACGGTAATAAAGTAGAGGTAGTTGTTGGAGATACTTTACATCCAATGGTTGAAGCTCATTATATACAATGGATATATCTAAAAACTGATAAGGGTGTTCAAAAGAAATATTTATCACCAAGTGATGAACCAAAAGCAGAGTTTACTATAGGTGATAATGAAAAAGTAATTGAAGCTTATGAATATTGTAATTTACATGGTCTTTGGAAAAAAGAAATTTAAATATTTGATGAGGTGATTTTAATGAAGGATTTAAAAGGTACAAAAACAGAAGCTAATTTAATGGAAGCTTTTGCAGGAGAATCAATGGCAACTAATAAGTATACTTATTATGCATCTAAAGCTAAGAAAGATGGTTATGTTCAAATAGCATCTATTTTTGAAGAAACTGCAAAAAATGAAAAGGAACATGCAAAACTTTGGTTTAAGTTATTACATGATGGAATTGGACAAACTACTGCTAACTTAAGTGATGCAGCTGATGGAGAAAACTACGAATGGACAGACATGTATGATAAATTTGCTAAAGAAGCAAGAGAAGAAGGCTTTGAACATATAGCTAAGCTTTTTGAAGGTGTTGCTGCAATTGAAAAGGAACATGAAGAAAGATATAGAAAGCTTTTAGCTAACATAGAAGGAGATTTAGTATTCTCTAAGGATGAAGATGTAATTTGGCAATGTTCAAACTGTGGCCATATCTGTATTGGTAAGAAAGCTCCAGATGTATGTCCAGTATGTGCTCATCCACAATCATATTTCCAAGTAAAAGCAGAAAATTATTAATATAAATAATTAATGAAGGGAAGTTGCAAAGCAATTTCCCTTTTTTTATGGTAAAATATAGTCAAAAATAATAAAAAGTGGGGATTTATATGAAAAAGCTAAAAGGGGTAATAATATCAGTTTTAATTAGTATTTTTATCATTAACATTGTAGAAGTAAGGCCTAAAGCAGAAGATGAAGGATATTATATAAAAAATATGCAAGTAGATGTGGAGGTTAATGATAAGAGAGAATTTTTTGTAACAGAAACAATAGATGTTTACTTTAATGAAGATAGACATGGTATTAAAAGAGATATAACTACTTCATCAGGTACAGAAGAATGTAGCATTTCAGATATTTCTGTAATAGGGGCACCCTATGAATCAACTAAGGAATCAGGGAATGTAAGCTTGAAAATAGGTGATGAAGATGAAAATATAGATGGGGACAAAAGATATATAATAAAATATACCCTAAATTATTATGATGACGAAGAAGAGGATGGAGACTATATTTATTTAAATCTATTGCCAACTTGGGATACAAGAGTTGAAAATTTTAAAGCAAATATAACTTATCCTAAAGAAGGAGAGCTAGAGAGTGTTACCTTAACAGATGGGGAATATGGTAGTAAAGAAAATAAGCTTTCTAAATATACAGTTAAGGATAATAAAATTACAATTGAATCAACAAGAGAAATTAAAGAAGATAATGGTATAACTATAAAAGCAAGGTTAGAAGAAGGAACATTTAAAAATGCAAAAAAAAGAAGGTATCCTTTTAATATAAATAAGGAAATTGTTAATATAAAGATTACAAAAGAAAAGGAATACTTGGTAGAAAGAGAATTTGAAATAAAAGTCACATCACAAAACTATGATTTTGAGTCAAACGAAATAAAGCTATGGGATGATAATAAATATGATAAGGTAAGTGAGTTAAGCTGTAATAATGACAAGTTTCAGGTGTCAGAAGAAAACTCTTCAATTTGTGTCCCTAAAGAAAATGGAGTTTATAATGTTAAGGTATCCTATAAGGTTAGACCAAGACTTGCAGATAATATTTATTTAAGTTTAAAGAGTAGTAATTATGAAGGAAAGATTGATAATATTATTGTAAATATAGAGTCTGAGGTTCCTATAGAAAATGCTTCAGTAAACTTTTTTGATAGAGGTTTAGGTAGTAATAAGGATAGATATACCATAGATAAAGAGAATAATAAGGTTACATTTAATAATACAAATGCTATTCATCCAAGAGAAAAGGTATTTATATCACTAGACTGTGATAAAAGTTTATTTACAAGAGATATGGATAAGTCAGAAATAAAAACTATTATTTTATCATTAATAGTAGCAATACTTTCAGGAATTTTATTCTTAGTATTTAAAGAAAAAAGGAGATATGAACCAGAGTTAGAGTTTTATCCTCCAGATGGAATGAATAGTGCAGAACTTGCTTATGCATATAAAAATAGTTGTACACCTAAGGATATTACTTCATTAATTTATCTTTGGGCGAGTGAAGGTCATTTAGAAATCCATTTTGATGAGAATAATGAGTTTAAATTGATAAAAATTAGTGAGCTAGATGGTGACCATAAAAAGTATGAACACACTTTATTTAAAGGGCTATTTAAAAAAGGTAATGAAGTAACAGAAGCTAAACTAAGGAATGGAGAGTTAGAAAATAAAATCTCTTCAGCAATTAATTCAGTTCAATCAGTATTTAAAGGTAAAGGAAAGAAGCTAACAGATGCAAAATCAAGAAAGATTTCTGTATTGTTATTATTCCTATCATTTATTCCAATGGTATCTTTCTATATCTCTGCCAAGTATACAAGTAATTTAACTAATGGAGATGTAATTGGATTATCATTAGTATCAGCTGGAATAATAAGTGTTGTGTATATTATAATTTATGCCTTAAACGTAAATAACTTAAATAGAATTGTTACTAATAAAGTTAAATTAGGATTTTTTATTGCTTTATTTATATATTTATTATTAGCCTTTATTATAGTATTAATCTTTAAGATAGGGTCCTATGTTATAACTGATATTGTAGTAGCTATATGTATTTTTTCAATAATAACTATGGCAGGGCTTTTACCAAAGAGAAGTGAATATGGAAGAATTATATTAGAAAAAATATTAGGGTTTAGAAAATTTTTAGAAATTGCTGAAAAAGAAAGATTAGAATCCTTACTAGAGGAAAATCCAAATTATTTTTATAATATACTTCCTTATGCTCAAGTACTAAATATAACAGATAAATGGGCTGATAAATTTGAGGGGATAGAAGTAGATAAATCACCATATTATACAGGCTATACAGAGTTAAATAGCTATAGTATGATTAGAATAATTAGCGCTAATATGAATTCAGTATCTGATACTGTAGGATCTCATAATACAAGTTCTTCTGATGGAGGAGTATCTGGTGGTGGTTTTTCAGGAGGAGGAACTGGCGGAGGAAGTGGGTCAAGCTGGTAAGATATATGATTTAACCTCAATATTACAATTAGTTTACAAAGATGTAATTTGATTTAACAATGTTATGTTATCATAAAGTTGTAGCAAGCAATTGATAAAATTTCTTTAGTTTCGGGTTTCATCCCACTTAAAAAGCGTCGCAAAAATGCGACGCTTTTTTTCTATTTAGTCTTAACATCTACCTCTTTAATTTTTATGTTTTTAGGTAGTATAACCTTAATGTCTTTAATAGCCTTCTTACTATCTTCTACATTTATCTTACAGGATACAAGATCAGTTTTAGTTGTTACTTCCATTTCATATGTTCCAGTTTTAGGATTTCTTTTTAATAATAAGTTAACCATTTCTGAGTATTCAATATAGTTATTTTTGAAAACTAAGTAAGTATCAAAAAAATAAAGTTCTTTAATACTTAATCTTATTAGCAGTCCAACTACAATAGTAATTATAACCATTGCTCCAGTAATTATAGGACTGTACCCAGAATTTCTAAAATAGAAAGCAAATATTATTGTTGCTAAGATTAAACCAAATAAAGGAGCGTAAGAAGTTATAGAACTAGTTTTTACTCTATATTTAATATTTGATTTGTTTTTCCATACAGTTTTATAATGCACAGAATATAAAGAGCTTATGTAGTATCCTAGTGTTATTAAAAAAACAATTCCAAGTAATATTGTTATAAATGAACTCATATGTCATCCCTCCATAATGATAAATAGTTAATGTAGAACATTATACTACTATAAATAATCCAGTCAACTATGTTAAAGGATTGGGTAAAAATAGAGGTTTTTAGGTCACACCCAATGTATAGTGCTGGTTTTTGGGATACCACAATATATAGTGAATTTTTCTTATCATAACCCGATATTTTGTGCAAATGATGATACAATGCAATAATTAGCAAAAATAATAGAAAAACGAAGAAAGATGAAAATAGTTATAAATATCTATTAATTTAATTTCTGAAAACTATTTTTTTATAAGTTATAATAGCTTTAGTCAATTTATAAAAATAAACATATTAAGCCATAAGAGGTAATTTATTGTAAGGGGAATATACATGGAAGTAATAAAAAGAGATGGAAGCATAGTAGAATTCAACAAACACAAGATTAGAGAGGCTATTTTAAAGGCTATGAAACATGGAAGTGGTATTTATTTACCAGATATAGCGAAATTAATAGCAAATGATGCAGAGAATTATTTTAAAGATGAGAATGAAACTCCAACAATTTATAAAATTGAATCTTATGTTTATGAAAGACTAGTGCATTATGGTCAATCAATAACAGCTAAATCATATGAGGGGTATAGAGCTGTTCAATCATTTAAGAGAAATATTAATACGACAGATGAAAGTATATTAGGGTTAATTCAAAAGACAAATGAGGATGTACTAAAGGAAAATTCAAATAAGAATTCTGTAATAGCTGCAACTCAAAGAGATTTAATTGCAGGAGAAGTATCTAAGGATATATCAAGAAGAAGATTAATTCCACCACATCTAGTGCAAGCTCATGATGAAGGTGCAATTCACTGGCATGATATGGATTATACTCTATCACCAATATTCAATTGTTGTCTTATAAATCTTGAGGATATGCTAAACAATGGTACAGTTATAAATGATAAATTAGTAGAATCACCAAAATCTTTTGGTACAGCTTGTACAGTAACTACACAAATTATTGCTCAAGTTGCATCTAACCAATATGGTGGGCAAAGTATAACAATTAAGCATTTAGCTAAGTTCTTAAGAGTTACATACGACAAGCATTATAAATTCTATATGGAAAAATATAATAATGAAGAATTAGCAAGAGATTTAGCTAATGACATGAAGATGAAAGACTTAAGAGATGGAGTACAAACTATAAGATATCAGCTTTCAACTCTTCAAACAACTAACGGACAAGCGCCATTTAGTACAATTTACCTTGAAATTGAAGAAGGTAATGAATACGAAGAGGAAATGGCATTAATATGTGAAGAAATGATTAAACAAAGACTTGAAGGTATGAAGAACTATAAGGGACAAGAAATAGGTGAAGCCTTCCCTAAATTAGTATACCTTTTAGATGAACATAACTGCCTAGAAGGTGGAAAGTATGATTACATAACTAAGCTTGCTGCAGAATGTACTGCAAAGAGATTGGTACCTGATTATCAATCAGCTAAGATTATGAGAATGAACTATGAAGGAAATACATTCCCACCAATGGGATGTAGATCTCACTTAAGTCCTTGGAAGGATGCAAATGGAGACTATAAGTGGTATGGAAGATTCAATCAAGGTGTTATAAGCCTTAACCTTCCACAAATAGGTATTATAGCAAATGGTGATATGGAGTTATTCTGGGAACTTTTAGACCAAAGATTGGCTTTATGTAAGGAAGCATTAATAACAAGACATAATATGTTATTAGGTACAGTTTCAGATGTTTCACCAATTCACTGGCAACATGGTGCAATTGCTAGACTTGAGAAGGGTGAAGCTATAGACAAGCTTCTTAATGAAGGATATTCAACATTATCACTTGGATATGTAGGAGTACATGAAATGGTTCAAGCAATGCTAGGGGTAAGCCATACAACTCCAGAAGGAGAAAAGTTTGCACTTGAAGTTATGAATCATATGAAGGATGCATGTGATGAGTGGAAGAATGAAACAGGATTAGGTTTTGGTTTATATGGAACACCAGCAGAAAACTTAATTTATAGATTCTGTAGATTAGATAAAGCTAGATTTGGAGAAATAAAGAATGTAACAGACAGACTTTATTATACAAACTCATATCATGTGCATGTATGCGAGGAAATAGATGCTTTCTCTAAGCTTAAGTTTGAATCTCAATTCCATGGTATTAGTTTAGGTGGTTGTATTTCATATGTTGAAGTACCTGATTTAACAAGAAATGTGGAAGCTGTAGAAAGTTTAATTAACTTCATTTATCACAACATTCAATATGCAGAAATCAATACAAAACCTGATATATGCTATAGTTGTGGATATACAGGAGAAATTAAGTTAGATGAAAACTTAGAATGGTATTGTCCATCATGTGGAAATAGAGAAGAAAGCGAAATGCAAGTAATGAGAAGAACTTGTGGGTTAACAATATAGGCTCACGTTAAATTACCGAAATTGCGGGGACATCCTTAGAGCTTAATGCTACCAAGTAATATTAGAAATAATATTATGGCTAAGAGTAATTGCTTAGGTATGGTAAAAAGGCATTAGGATTGGACAATCCGCAACCAAGCTCCTAAAAATATGGAGAAGGCTCAACGACTATAATGGTAATACATGTGTAATGAACATATTGTAAAGGGATAGTCTAGTCCGACCTTATATAAGGTGTTAAAGTATTGGGAAACCAACGGTAGTACGATATAGGAACAAATTTCTGGAATAAAGGAAGAACGGCTGAAATAGGAGATAGAGTACTTCATTTATAAGAAGGTGTTTTCATGAGATATGCAAAAATAAGAAAATTTGATGTAGCAAATGGACCAGATATTAGAACAACTCTCTTTGTTACAGGATGTACAAATAACTGTGAAGGATGTTTTAACAGAGATCTTCAAGATTTTAATAGTGGAGAGCTTTGGACAAAAGAGATAGAAGATGAGTTTTTATCCTATGTTAAGAATCCTAATATTAAGGGAGTAAATATTCTAGGTGGAGAGCCAATGGAACAAACTATGGATGATTCTTTAGTAAATCTTTTAAAAAGAGTTAAAGAAGAAACAGGGAAAGATATTTGGCTTTGGTCAGGTTATATTTATGAAAATATAATTAATGATGAAAAGAAGAGAAGAATTCTTGAGCAAGTTGATGTTCTTATTGATGGACGCTTTCAGTTAGAAAATAGGGACATAAAACTAAAATATAGAGGCTCAAGTAATCAAAGAGTTATTGATGTTAAAAAGACTCTTGAAACTGGAGAAATAAGTTTAATAATAAAAGATGAATAGTTAATATTTAAAGGAGGAATTGTTTTTCAATTTCTCCTTTTGTATTATGAGCACTCACCCTTTATATGCTTTTTCATATAATGCTATAATGAGTAATTATAAGAAGGGATAGTATGACTCCTAATAAATTATTAAAGCTATACAATATAAGTGGTAGAATACCCTTTGATAGAGAATCCAAAATAGTTGTTATCAGCGATGTTCATAGAGGAGATGGAAGCTATGCAGATTCATTAATGAACAATAAAAATATATATGTAGCAGCACTAAATTACTATTATAAGGAAGGATACACACTTATTGAAGCAGGAGATGGAGATGAACTATGGAAAAATAAATGGTATAGAGATATTTCTTATAATTATAGGGATGTTTTTCAGATATTAAATAAATTTAATAAGCATGGAAGACTTCATATGCTTTATGGGAACCATGATAGTAATAAGGCGTCTAAAGAATATTTAGAAAAGCAAAAAAGAAAGCTCCATAAAATAGATAGAGCTTTTGGTGAAGACCTAATATATTTATTGGATAATATTAAATTTAAAGAAAGTATAGTTTTAAGACATGAACCAAGTAAGAAGGAGATATTCATAACCCATGGACATCAGCTGGATTTTATGAACTATGAATTTGCACCTGTAAGCAAGTTTTTAGTAAGGCACCTTTGGAGATACATGGAAGGTATTGCTGGATTTAAAGCTCCAACTAGTCCAGCTAATAACTATAAAAAAGGTGGTAAAGTAGATAGAAAATTAGCTGAGTGGAGTAAAGAATATAATAAATTTATTATTTGTGGACATACTCATGAAAGTAGGTTTCCTAAGTTAGGAAAAGGCTTGTATTTTAATGATGGTTGTTGCGTTTTGCCATATTCTATAAGTACAATAGAAATAAATAGTGGACTTATTGCATTAGTTAAATGGATAATAGATGTTAGAGATGATAATACCTTATACATAAGAAGAAATATTTTAGGTGGTCCAGAAAGGGTGGATGAATATCTAAAATATGTAGAAGAGTAAACAAAAAAGGGGAAATAGCTATGAAGTATATTGATTTACATTGTGATACAGCTGGTAGAATGCTATATGAAAATGGTGGACTAAAAAGTAATAGTTTTAAAATTGATATTGAAAAGATGAAAAAGGGTGGCACCTTAGCTCAAGTATTTGCATTTTTTATAGATATAGGAGAAGTTAAAAATCCATTTTTAGAGTTTCAAATTATGTATAGAAACCTAGAAAAAGAGTTAGCTAAGAATAAAAAGGATATAACTTTAGTTAGGAATGTAGAGGAATTATCAAAAGCTGAAAAGGATAAAAAGATAGGAGCATTTCTTTCAATAGAAGAGGGAGAAACTCTTGAAGGGAACATAGATAATCTTCAAAAGGTTTATGATTATGGAGTTAGATTTATTACCTTAACATGGAACTATAAAAATAGTTTAGGATACCCTAACTATGAATTTTTATATAAGGATAAGGGGCTTACGCCTAAAGGTATAGAAATGGTGGAAGAGATGGAGAGGTTAGGAATAGTTCCTGATGCATCACACCTTTCAGATAGAGGGTTCTATGATTTAGTGGAAGTTTGTAAGAAACCATTTATAGTAACACATTCAAATAGCAGAAATATAAAAAGGCATCCAAGAAATTTAACTGATGATATGATTAAAAAGTTATCAGAAAAAGGTGGAGTTATGGGAATTAACTTCTGTGCAGACTTTGTTGGCTATGAAAAAGTTACTCAAATAAAGGACTTGGTTTCACACATTAAGCACATAAAAAATGTTGGGGGAATAGATGTTATATCATTAGGCAGTGATTTTGATGGTATAGGAAATGAAGTTGAAATTAAAGATGCTTCTGAAATGGGAAAGTTAGCACAAGCCTTAGAAAAAGAAGGTTTTACAATAGATGAAATAGAAAAAATATACTATAAAAATGCACTGAGATTTTTTATAGATACATTAAAATAAGGATGGGTAAAGAAAGATGTCAAAGTTATTAGGTAAGGTAGCCATTATTACTGGTGCCTCAAGAGGAATAGGAAGAGCTATAGCTATTGAATTAGGAAAAGAGGGAGCTAGCGTTGTAATTAATTATTCTAAAGATGAAGATGGTGCAAAGGAGACCCTAGAAGTTTTAAGAGAACTCGGGGTAGTAGCATATGCAATAAAGAGGGATGTTTCATCTTTTGAAGGAGCAGAGGAGATAATTAATAAAACTTTAGAGCATTTTGGTAAGGTTGATATAGTTGTAAATAATGCAGCAAGAAGTACATTAGGCTTATTTATGGATGCAACAAGAGAAGATATTGAAGGATTAATTAGCACAAACCTTTTAGGAGCAATGTATCTTACAAAGTTAGCAATACCTCATATGCTTGGTAAAGGTGGGGCTGTTTTAAATATTTCTTCTATGTGGGGAGAAGTAGGAGCTTCCTGCGAGGTTTTATATTCTACATCAAAGGGTGGATTAAATTTATTCACAAAAGCCTTAGCAAAGGAGATGGCTCCATCTAATATAAGAGTTAATGCTATAGCACCAGGTGTTATAGATACAAAGATGAATTCATTTTTAAGTCAAGAGGAAAGAGAAGAGCTAGAAAATGAGATTCCAGTTGGAAGGTTTGGACTACCTGAAGAAATAGGAAAGACAGCAGTATTTTTATGCTCAGATGATTCAAGTTATATTACAGGACAAATCCTTAGAGTGGATGGTGGATATATTTAAAATAAAAGAAGAGAAATTGCCTGGCAATTTCTCTTCTTCGTTCTTATTATCTTTTACTCACTGCAGCTGCAATATTATTTGAATGGTCTCCAATTCTCTCTAAGTTACTTATTAAATCAAGGAAAATTGTACTTGAGTTTGCAGAGCAAGAGTGTTCATTTAATCTTCTAATATTATTTTCTCTAAGATCTTTTTCGTATTTATCTATGGATTCCTCTATCTTTTTAATATTTAATGCTTCTTTATTATCTTCATTCTTATAGCTTTCAATGGCTAAAGTTAAAGCTTCTAAAGTCTTTTCATACATAGCTATTAATTCATTCTTTGCATCAGTACCAATAGAAATATTATTGTTTATTTTATCAGTAGCCAATTCAACTATATTTTCAGCATGATCACCAATTCTTTCAATATCATTTATAACATGGAAAGTAGCACTTAAGTTCTTGCTATCTGTTACAGGTAAATCATAAGATGATAATTCTACTAAATAGTCTGTTATTTCTCTCTCTAAGCTATTAATTATTTTTTCTCTTCTATAGACTTGTTCTATATTCTTTTCATTATTATTTAAGAAGGCATCCATTGCTTCTTCTATATTTTTTTTAGCTATTTCACCCATTCTTATAGTTTCTTTAAAAACTTGGGCACTTGCTACAACAGGTGTTTCAAGTAAGTTTTTATCTAAATAGATAGCACCATCTTTTTCGATAACTTCATCACCTGGTAAAAGTTTATTGGCAAGTAAAACTAGGTATTTAGCTAAAGGCAATAGCACTAGAGTTACAGAAATATTAAATATAGTATGTGCATTTGCAACTTGTCTAGCAACATTACCTGGATCTATACTTTCAATTAAAGAAATTAATGGTGTCATAAATGGAATGAAAATAACTACACCAATAACATTAAAGAATAGGTGAATAAGAGCTGCTTTTTTTGCAGTTCTATTAGCACCAGCTGAAGCAAGTAGAGCTGTTACACATGTACCTATATTACATCCTAAAATTATTGGAAGTGCTACATTCATATCTATAGAACCAGTTGTTGCTAAAGCAACTAAAATACCAGTAGTAGCAGAGGAACTTTGAACTATTGCAGTCATTCCAAGCCCAGCTAAAACACCTAAGAATCTATTGTTTCCAATTATGTAAATTATATTTCTAAAGGCATCTGATTGGGTAAGAGGATTTAATGAAGATGACATAACTCCCATTCCCATAAATAAAATACCAAACCCTAAGGCTATAGATGAAATATCCCTAGCTCTTTTTTTCTTTAGGGCTAGTAAACCAATAGCACCTAGTCCTATAAATATTGGGGCTATTTTATCTAAATCTAAGGAAACCATTTGAGCTGTAATGGTTGTCCCAATGTTAGCACCCATTATAACACCAGCAGCTTGCATTAATGTCATTAGTCCAGCATTTACAAAACTAACAACCATGACTGTAGTAGCACTAGAACTTTGAATAACTGCTGTTACAATGGTACCTACAAGTACTCCAATATATTTATTGCTAGTAACTCTTTCTAGTATACTTTTAAGTTTTTCTCCTGCAGCATTTTCTAATCCGTCTCCCATAAGTTTCATTCCAAAAAGGAATAAACCTAAACCACCAAATACTTCAATAAAAATATTAAACGTATCCAAAATTTTCGCTCCTTCAAATCTATAAATTTTTACATAGTTTTAATGTACAACACTATTTTATAATTAAAAGTTAACAATTCTAAGGGGTTTAACCTACATTTAACAATACGTATAATAAAATGTTACAAAAATCATGTCAAATAACATAGAATTTAAAAAATAACAAAAAAAGATACTACCTGGGAGAGTAGTATCTTTTTGATATAGGGTTATCGGGGAGTTGGGACGTTGTGTAAACTTCCATATCTGCTAGGAATAATCTTACAATATAAGTATATATAACCAAGTTACAAAAATCAACACAATATGATTAAGTCAGGACCTTTTTCCCTAAAATAGGGACTAAGTTACTATATATCTATTCTTCAGGTGGATTTTCAACAGGTAATGAGAATTTAAATTCTACAGCATTTTCAATGTTATTTAAAGAGTAATTAAAGCTATGAATATCTAGTATGTTTTTTACTATAGACAGACCAAGACCTGTGCTGTTTTTACTTCTACTACGAGCTTTATCTATTCTATAAAACTTATTGAAAAGTTTATCTATATCATTTTTATCTATTTGGATACCGTAGTTTATTACAGATATTTCATAAAAATTATCTTTCATGGAGATAGATACAACAATATCATTGTTTTCAGGGGTATATTTTATTGCGTTGGTTATAAGGTTTGTTAAAACCTGTTCCATTTTAAATCTATCTGCCTTTACATAGGAGAAGTTTGTCTTTTCATCAAAAATTATTCTTAATCCATTTTCATTTGCTTCAATAGTAAATTTATTTACTAAGTTTTTAATTAGTCTGTTAATATTAAAAATTTCTAAGTTTGGCTTTATAACACCTGATTCAAGTCTAGATATTTCAAGCATATTTGTAACAAGAATGCTCATCTTTTTTGATTCATCAATTATTGTTTCTAGGTATTCTAAAGCATTATCCCCAGAAACAATACCATCTTTAAGACCTTCAGCATATCCTTCTATTATACCTATTGGAGTTTTTAGTTCATGACTAACAGAATCAACGAAGTCTTTTCTCATAATTTCTAGGTTTCTTTCTTTCTCTATATCTTCTTCAAGCTTCTTATTCTTTTCTTTTAAATCTTGAAGTGCTCCATCTAGGTTACTTGATAAAAAGTTTAAAGTACTAGCAAGATTTCCAATTTCATCTTCTCTGTCAATTTTACATTTTTCATTAAAGTTCATTTGGGACATCTTTTTAGCAACATTATTAATCTTTATAAGTGGTTTAGATATAAGGTTAGTGTATACAGTAGAAAGTAATATTGATATAAATATGAAACCTATAAATATGTAAGAATAAAATTCCCTTATAACATCAGAAGCTTCTTCAATAGGTTGAATAGATGTAACGGAAATTAATATTGAATCATTAGTAGAATATAAACTCATAGGAGCTAAAACACCAATTTTAGTACTGTTACTATTAGGATCTATAAAATCTATTGTTTGAGGTTTTCCAGATTCAATAATATCTTTTCTTAAACTATTATTCTTTAATAGTTGTTTTAGTGTTTTAACATATGCTGTATCTTCACTGTAAGGATCAGAGATATAAAGTGTATCTCCAGTAATGGAAGAGAAGATACCTATTCTTGAATTGGTTTCACTTTCTAATATAATTAATGCTTTTCCAATATTATTATAATCTTGAGTTTGATTAGCGTATAAGGAAGTAAACCTATTAATATCCTTAACTAAATTATTCTTTTTCTTCAATTCATAAAAGCTTTGAAAAAAGAAGGTTTGAAATATAAATATAACAATCATCAACCCAAGTAAAAGGCTAAGAGTAATGACGAATATTTTTTTGGATAAGTTATGCTTCATTATTTCACCTCAAATTTATATCCGCTACCTCTAACAGTAACTATATAGTTAGCTTTATCTCCTAATTTTTCTCTTAATCTTTTAACATTGGTGTCTACTGTTCTAATATCTCCATAGTAATCAATTCCCCAAACATTATCTAATATATTATCTCTACTTAAAGCAATACCTTCATTAGAGGTTAAATATATAAGAAGTTCGTATTCTTTTGGGGATAATGAAAGTATATTTTCATCTATTTTTACTTCTCTAGAAAGTTTATTTATAATTAATCCATTAAAATCTTGTGTACTTGAATCTACTTTTTCACTAGTTCTTTTTAATAAAGCTTTTACCTTTGCAACTAAGACCTTAGGACTAAATGGCTTTGTAATGTAATCATCAGCACCAAAGTCATATCCTTGAAGTTTATCTTCTTCTTGTCCCTTAGCAGTAAGTAGAATAACAGGAATTGTTGACACCTCTCTTATTTTTTCTAAGGCAGTTAATCCATCCATTACAGGCATCATTATGTCTAAAATTATAAGGTCAATTTTATTATTCTTAAAGATTTCTAAAGCTTCTTTGCCGTTTTCAGCTTCATATACTAAAAAGCCTTCTTTTTGGAAATAATCTCTTAATAGAAATCTTATTCTTATTTCATCTTCTACAATTAAAATATTTTTTCTCATAGTATAAAAAACTCCTTTCGTTCTTAACTTTATAAGAAGTTAAAGTTATTATCATACACCTTATGTACATTATATAGAAAATTCCAAGGATATAAAATAGAATAATGCAATTATATATTGTAAAGTTAGGTAAAAAAGCTTATATTATATAGATACAATGATTGATAAGGAGATAATTGATGCTTAAGCTGAATTTTGATGTAAAAAAACACTATTTAGAAAATGGTTTAGAAATATTAACTATAAAGAAGGATACTCAAATAGCTTCTATAAATTTAGGAGTTAAAGTGGGTGCAATATATGAGTCACTAGAAGAAAAGGGAATAAGTCATTTTATTGAGCATATGCTTTTTAAGGGGACAAATAAAAGAAATAATGAAGAGCTTAATGATGAGCTTGAAGCCCTAGGTGGAGAATATAATGCATACACAGATTATAATTCCACAGTATATACAATAAGTTGCTTAAGTGAAGAATTAGAGAATGCTTGTATATTATTAGGAGATATGATTACTTCATCCAATTTCCCGGAGGAAGAGATAGAGAGGGAAAGAGGAGTAATTCTTGCAGAAATGAGAACAAGCAAGGATGATATAGAAGATTTAAGTTTTAAAAGAGTAAATGAGGTGGCTTTTAATAGTAGTCCATTAAGATATGATGTTACAGGGTTAGAAGAAGTTGTTAAGGGTTTTAAAAGAGATGATATTAAAAGGTTTTATAATAAGTATTACACTCCTAAAAACAGCTTAATAACAATGGTATCATCTATGGAACATGAAGAGGCTAAGGAGCTAATTAATAGAGAATTTTCTAATTGGCAGGGGGCAGAGGAAGTAGAACATCCTGTAATTAGTGAAGATAATATTCCACTAAAGAAAGTAAGCTATAAAAATGATATGGAGCAAAGTACTATAGTTTATTTATATACATTTTATCATTTAGAGAAGAATGATGAGTTAGCACTTAGAATACTAAATCATAGGTTAGGTGAAAGCTCTAATTCATTACTTTTTAGAGAGGTAAGAGAAAAAAAGGGACTTGCTTATGATATATATACACATTTAGATATGACAAAGAATGTTAAGACTTTATATGTATACACTGCAGTTTCTGATGAAGATGTGGAAGAGGCTATAAAGGCAATAGATGAAACCTTAAATAAGGTGGTTAATGGAAATATAGAAATAGGTAATAAGGATTTAGCTATAATGAAAAAGGTCCATAAAACTGCTGTAATATCAACTTTAGAGGATTCAGCTGAACTTTGTAACTATATACTACATCAGGAACTTGAAGATGAAGATATTTATGAGTTTGTTAAGGATATGGAAGGTTTAAATAATTTAAATAGGGATAAAATTTATAAAGTATCAAAGTTAGTGTTAAAAGATCCTACAATTCATATTCTAACATCTCCAAAGGAGTAGATTATAAATGAGCAAAATAACTAAGATAGAAGCTCAAAAAAGAACAAAAGATAGAGTTAACGTTTATATTGATGAATCCTATGCCTTTTCTGTAAGTGCAGAACTTGTATATAGAGAGGGGTTAAGGAAAGATCTAGAAATAAATGAAGAAAAGCTAAAAGAAGTAGTTAAAGAGGATAATATAATAAAGTGTAAGAATGCAGCTTTAAGAATAGTAGAAAGAAGCTATAAAACTGAAAAAGAAATTAAAGAAAAGCTTTTTGAAAAAGGCTATGAAAAAGATGAGATAGATAAAACCTTAGAGTTTTTAAGGGAATACAAGTTTATAAATGATGAAGCTTATACAAAGATGTACGTTAAGGATAGGTCTAAAACACAAGGCAGAGGGAAAATAAAATATGCCCTTATGAAAAAAGGAGTAGACCAAGAGGACATAGAAAGTGCTTTAGAAACAATAGATAAAGATGAAGAAAAAGAAGCAGCATTAGAGTTAGCTAGAAAAAAATACCTAGTAATTTCTAAAAGAGAAAATGATAAATATAAGGTTTGGAATAAACTATGTAGATTTTTAGTAGGTAGGGGATATGACTATTCTTTAGTAAAAGAGATAGTTAAGGAAGTTGTCAATGTAGAAGAATTAGAGTAAGGGTGAGCCTATGGATTTATTTAACTTAAATATTCAACAGCTAGTCTGTTTAGGTATAATTATTTTTTCTATAATTATATGTGTTAGAAAAGTAGTTTATAGTAGAGATATAAATGAAGCAGTAGACCCAATTTTATCAGGGTGTTCAACTATAGTAACATTTTTCATAATTCTTTATTATTATGAAAAGTTTGACGTTATGGTTAGTAACTTATTAGCTCAAGTATTTCAAAATTCAATAAGAGATAATGGAATAGTTCATGTTGTTTTTTTAGTTGGAATATTTGCTGTAGTTAAATTTATTATATATTCATTACTTAAATTAGTTCACTCATTTTCACTAAATTCTGCTTTAAATAAATTAAGACACAATAGCCCTTTTATTATAATATTTTCTGTTATATTTGGATTTATAAGGGGAATTATTTGTATTGTTTTAATATGTATTCCTTTAGTTTTATATAATAATTTAGTAAGTTCAAACTATAGGGTAGGTATATTAGATGGACTTAAGCCTTATGATAAACTAGAGGAAATGGTGGATAGTAAAAAGGTTCAAGTTATTTCAAATGGACTAAAGGAGAATATATCTAGCAATAAAATAATTTATTATAATGGTATTACCATAGATGAAGGCGTTAAATCTAATGAAAGCATAGATAATAAAGCAAAATCATTAGTTTCTAGAGATAGTAGTGATAGAGAAAAAGCTAGAAGCCTTTATAGATGGGTTGGAAGCAATGTAAGTTATGATGATGAAAAGGCAGATTCTATAATGGAAAATACATCATCCTTTGAAAGTGGAGCAATACCAACTTTTAGAGATAAAAGAGGAATTTGTTTTGATTATGCTTGTCTTTATACAGCTATGTGTAATGCTATAGGATTAAAAAATAGAATTATTGTAGGTGATGCTTACAATGGAAATGAGTTTGTAAGTCATGCATGGAATCAGGTATATCTTGAAGATGAAGGCAAGTGGATAAATGTAGATCCAACTTTTTATATCTCAGGTAATTACTTTGATTCATCAAACTTTGATGAAACACACAAAACTAAAAATATAGCAGGAGAATTTTAAACTGAAAAATTACAAGACACCAAGTTTAAGAAACTTAGTGTCTTTTCTTTTATCAAACATTATTTACTTCTTTCTAATTTTAGATGTTATTAGTTTAATTGCTTTTTCACAGTCATCATCATCATTATTTAATGCCCAAGCCATATTAAAGTTAACTAATGCTTTGTTAGAATCTTCTTTCATGGCATAGCAATATCCTAAATTAAAGTAATACTTGCTATCTTTTTGAAGAGATAAAGCATTTTGTATCATGGAAATAGCGTTATCATAATCTTTAAGCTTAATGAAACAAACTCCAGCATTATAGTAGGAGCAAGCTTCATTTTCTTTTTTAGAAACAGCTCTCTTATAACAATCTATAGCTCTTAAATAATCTTGAGAATTGTAAAGTTTATTACCTTCGCTAAAAAAATTCATAGTTTCCTCCATAAGTATAAAATATAAGTTCATTATGATTATAGACATTGGCAATATAATATATACATATTTTTCTATCAATATTCATAATATAAATAAATAATTACAACAGTATACAAATGTTACAAATCTTTAAATCATTCTTAAATTTTCGTTGCTTTTCTTGAAATTAGATTCAATGGGTTTATAATATAGTTTGGGGCAAAATTTACTAAAGTAGGTGTATTTATGAAGAAATATAATATGGGGCTAGATGTGGGATCAACTACAGTAAAATTAATAGTATTAGATAGTAATGAGAATATTGTTTACAGTGAGTACAGGAGGCATTTTTCTGATATTAGAAGTACAATAATTAATTTAATTAAAGAGGCTTATGCTGTTGTTGGAGAATGCAAAATTACAGTAGGTGTAACAGGTTCTGGAGGACTTTCTGTATCAAAGTGGTTAGATGTAGACTTTATTCAAGAGGTAATAGCATGTACTAAAACAGTAGAAGAAGTTATTCCAGAAACAGATGTGGCAATTGAATTAGGTGGGGAAGATGCCAAAATCACATACTTTAAAGGTGGAATAGAACAAAGAATGAATGGTACTTGTGCTGGTGGTACAGGTGCATTTATAGATCAAATGGCAACCCTATTGAACACAGATGCAATGGGGTTAAATGAATTGTCAAAGGGACATAGTGTTATATACCCAATAGCTTCTAGATGTGGAGTTTTTGCTAAAACTGATGTTCAACCATTAATTAATGAAGGGGCTAAAGCAGAAGATATAGCTGCATCAATACTTCAAGCTGTTGTTAATCAAACTATTAGTGGACTAGCTTGTGGGAAACCTATAAAAGGAAATGTAGCATTTTTAGGAGGACCACTATACTTTTTATCTGAATTAAGAGAAAGATTTATTGAAACTTTAGGATTAAAGGATGATGAAGTGATTTTTCCTGAAAACCCTCAACTTTTTGTTGCTATAGGCGCAGCACTTTTATCAAGAAACAAAGAATTTATTAGCTTTGAAGAATTACATAAGAGAGTTGAAAATATCTCAAATATAAATGAAGAAGAAGTAGATAGATTATCACCACTGTTTAAATCACAAAGTGATTATGATGAATTTGAGAAGAGGCACTCTAAAGCAAAAGCAAAAAGAGGTAAACTAGAGGATTGTAGAGGTGGTGTATTCTTAGGAATAGATGCAGGATCTACTACAACAAAAGTGGTGTTAATTAATAAAGATGGAGAAATAGTTTATGATTTTTATGGTGGTAATGGAGGTAATCCTTTAAAGAAGGTTATAGAAATATTAAAAGACCTATATTCCAAGTTGCCACAAGGAGTAGAAATTATTAATTCAACAGTAACAGGATACGGTGAAGCTTTAATTAAAGCTGCATTACATATAGATATAGGAGAAATTGAAACAATTGCACATTATAAGGCAGCAGATTACTTCTTGCCAGGGGTTGACTTTATACTAGATATTGGTGGACAAGATATGAAATGCCTTAGAATAAAAAATGGAGTTATAGATTCGATTTTACTTAATGAAGCATGTTCATCAGGATGTGGTTCTTTTATTGAAACCTTTGGTAAATCGCTAAATATGAAAGTAGAGGATTTTGCCAAGGAAGCAATTAAGTCAAAATCACCAGTTGATTTAGGATCAAGGTGTACTGTGTTTATGAATTCCAGAGTTAAACAAGCCCAAAAAGAGGGTGCAGAAATAGCAGATATTTCAGCTGGTCTTTCATATTCAGTAATAAAAAATGCATTGTTTAAGGTTATTAAAATACGTGATGAAAAAGAAATGGGAGAAAAGATAATAGTTCAAGGTGGTACATTCTATAATGATGCTGTTCTTAGAAGTTTTGAACTTATATCAGGAAGAGAAGCAGTAAGACCAGATATAGCTGGGCTTATGGGAGCTTTTGGAGCAGCTCTTATTGCTAAGGAAAGATATGTAGAAGGGGAAAAGTCTACTATTCTTTCAAGGAAAAATGTTGATAGCTTCCAAATGACTTCCGACTTTAGAAGATGTGGCCGTTGTGGAAACAACTGCCTTTTAACAATAAATAAGTTCTCTACAGATGAAGAATTTATTTCTGGAAACAGATGTGAAAAAGGATTGGGAATAGATAAGATTAAAGAAGAAGTTCCTAATATGTATAAGTATAAATTTAAAAGAACCTTTAATTATATTCCATTAAAGAAAGATGAAGCAAAAAGGGGAACTTTAGGATTACCAAGAGTTCTTAATATGTATGAAAACTACCCATTTTGGTTTACACTTTTAACTAATTTAGGATTTAGAGTAGAGCTTTCTCCAGTTTCAAGTAAGAGTATATACGAGCTTGGAATAGAAACAATACCATCTGAATCTGCTTGTTATCCAGCAAAAATTGCCCATGGACACATTATGGCATTAGTTAATAGGGGAATAAAAAATATATTCTACCCATGTATTCCTTACGAGAGAATAGAGTTTAAGGATGCTAATAATCACTATAATTGTCCAATGGTAACATCATATCCAGAAGTAATAAGAAATAATATGGATGTGTTAAAAGAGAAGAATATTAAATTTATTCAACCGTTTTTAAATTTGGAAGAAAGAGATGTATTACCAGAAAGAATTGTAGAAGAATTTAAGGATTTTAATGTAACTATAGAGGAAGCAAGAAATGCAGTTGAAGAGGCCTATAGAGAAAGAGAAAACTTTGATAATGATATAAGAAATAAAGGTAAAGAAGTATTAGAGTATTTAAAAGAAACTGGAAAGAAGGGTATAGTTTTAGCAGGAAGACCATACCATATTGACCCAGAAATTAATCATGGAATACCTGATATAATTAACTCTTTTGATATGGCTGTATTAACAGAGGACAGTGTGGCACATTTAGGAGAATTAGATTCGCCTTTAAGGGTTGTTGACCAGTGGATGTATCATTCAAGGTTATATAGGGCTGCGAGTTTTGTATCTAAGAATGATTCATTAGAATTAATTCAACTTAATTCATTTGGATGTGGTCTTGATGCAGTTACAACAGACCAAGTTTCAGAAATTCTTTCTTCTAAAGGAAAGATATATACATGCTTAAAAATTGATGAAGGTAACAATTTAGGAGCTGCTAAAATAAGAATAAGATCTTTAAAGGCTGCTATGGAAGAAAGAGAAAGAAATGGATATGTGCCTGTAGAGGAAAAAATAGAGTTTAAAAATCCTACATTTACAAAAGAAATGAGGAAAAGACATACTATTATTGCTCCTCAAATGTCTCCAATTCATTTTGATATAATAGAGCAAGCAGTAAGGTCCTGTGGCTATAATTTAGAAGTACTCCCTGCTATAGATAGTGAGGCTGTAGAAGAAGGATTAAAGTATGTTAATAATGATGCTTGTTATCCATCAATAATAGTTGTAGGACAAATAATACATGGCTTAAAATCAGGGAAATATGATGTTAATAATACCTCTGTAATTATTACTCAAACAGGGGGAGGATGTAGAGCAACAAATTATGTTGGGTTCTTAAAGAAGGCATTAAAGGAAGCAGGATTCCCACAAGTGCCTATACTATCTTTAAATGCTGTAGGACTTGAAAAACAACCAGGGTTTAAAATTACCTTACCTTTAATTAACAGAGCTATTATGGGGCTAGTTTATGGAGACTTATTCATGAGAGTTTTATATGCTACAAGACCTTATGAAAAAGTAAAGGGTTCTGCCAATGCTTTATATAAGAAGTGGAATGAAATAGCTAAAGAAAATGTTAAGAATGGTAGCAAGAGAACATTTAATAAAAATATAGAACAAATAGTTAAAGAATTTGATGAATTAGAGTTATTAAATATAAAGAAACCTAAGGTTGGTTTAGTAGGAGAAATTCTTGTTAAGTTCCATCCAACAGCTAACAATAATGTTGTTGATATAATTGAAGAAAATGGAGCAGAAGCTGTAATGCCAGATTTAATGGACTTCTTCTTCTATACAGCATATGATGAAGACTTTAAGTATAGATACCTTGGTGAAAGTAAGGTTAAGAGAAATATATATATGATGGCTATAGGATTCTTAGAAAGCTATAGAAAAGCAATGAAGAAGGCTTTAAATGACTCTAAGAGATTCCATGCTCCAGCTCATATTAAGGATTTAGGAAAGATGGCATCACAAATACTTTCCTTGGGAAATCAAACTGGTGAAGGATGGTTCTTAACAGGAGAGATGATAGAGCTTATTGAAAGTGGTACATCTAATATAATTTGTATGCAACCATTTGCTTGTTTACCAAATCACGTAACAGGTAAAGGAATGATAAAGGCACTTAAGGAAAAGTATCCTGAATCCAATATAGTCGCTGTAGATTATGATCCAGGAGCTTCAGAGGTAAATCAATTAAACAGAATTAAGTTAATGCTTTCTGTAGCCTTTAAGAAGCTTGAAGGTGAAATGTTTATAGACTTACCAGCACATAAAGAAGCTAGTATAACAGAAGAGACTTTAATAACAGTAGAATAAAATAAAGAAGGGATAGATGCATATCTAATCCCTTTTTTTGATGTATAGGAAAGTATAAAATTTTAATTAGCTATAACTCAAAGGTATTATTATAATTTCATATTAAAAAAATATAAAATCAAGGATAGTAATTTTATAATTTACTTACCTTTAGTACGGGTGGGGGAGATATTTGTTTTGATGTGACTTGGAGCTTGCAACGGAACAAGCAAAATAAATATCCGCTACACCTTTTTTGTTATAAAACAGGATGTTTTTAATAAAAAACAAATTACTAATATGATTAGTTTGTAACTAAAGTAACATATTGGGTTTAATTTTTTATAATATGTAGTATTTTTAAGTAAGTATCACAAATAAAGTTAATAGAAGTACAAAGGGGGATTTATGATGAAGAAATATTATTTAGGTGTAGATATAGGTGGAACTTTTATAAAATATGCAAAGGTGGATGAAGAGTTTAATATTATTAATAAGTGGAAGGTAAAGTCTGTTCAGTTTCATGATAAGGATGGATTTTATGATTATCTTTGTTCCAATATGGGAGATTTACATGGAATTGAAAGTATTGGGATAAGTGCCCCAGGCCTTATAGATAAAGATTCTAATGTGAAATCTTATGCAGCACCTAATGTTCGCATTATGTATGGCACTAACATTAACAATGAAGTTAATAAAAGAACAGGAAAAATTGTGGCATCAATAAATGATGCAAAGTCAGCAGGACTTTGTGAATTCAAAATAGGTAATGCTAAAGGAAGTAGTTCATCTGCATTTCTTATTATAGGGACAGGCACTGGTGGGTGTGTATGTGATAGTAATGGAGTTGTTTTTGGAAAAGATTCTTTTGCAGGAGAATTTCATCACTTAGCATTTATGAACTTAAAAACTAAACAAATAGATAGATTAGGTGAATATGCCTCAATAACTGCTTTAGTTTCAATATATAATTCAAAAGTAGATGATAAAGATAAAGTTGAGTTTGGAAGTGAAGTTACTTTTAAATATAAGAATGGTGAGGAGAGGGCAATTGAATCAGTTGAAGATTGGATGAATAATATAATTGTTCAGTTAATTACAATAACAACGTTTTACAATCCAGAGGTAATATGCATAGGTGGAGGCATCTCTGAGGAAGATTGGTTTATTAATTTATTAAAAGAGAAATACAAGGAAAAATGTATTGAGTTTTTAAGTTCAGATGTTATTACTACTGATATAAGAGCATGCAAATATAATAATGATGCTAATATATTTGGAGCAATAATAAATGTTAAAGCTTAATTTCGTATAAAAAACTAGTATATTAAGAAGAAGTTGGTTATAATGTTTATGTAAACGATTGATAGCGAATGGGGTTGGCAATAATATGTTTAATTATGAAGTTATACAAAGTTTAAATGAGTTAGAGCTTTCATTATATAGTTATATAATGATGAATAGAAAAAAGGTTATGTATATGAGAATTAGAGAATTAGCAGATGAAGCTCATGTATCAACAACTACTATTCTAAGATTTTGCAAAAAACTAAAATGTGAAGGATTTTCCGAGTTTAAAGTTAGATTTAAAATGTATATAGAAGAAGAAAATATAGAAAAAGTAAGGGATGATGCATCAGAGATAGTAAACTTTCTTAAGGGTATAGATAATAGTGATTTAGATTATAAATTGGACAAACTATGTAATATGGTTAAAAACGCAAATACAGTAATTTTTGTTGGAATAGGTTCTTCGGGAATATTGTGTAAGTATGCAGCTAGATATCTTTCTTCCATAGGAAAATTTGCAGTGCATATAGATGATCCATTTTTCCCTACGAATTTTAGATATTACTCTACTAATGCTTTAGTTATAGCACTATCTGTTTGTGGCGAGACTCCAACTACTATTGATCATGTTACTAGATTAAAAAAAGAAGGTTGCACAGTTGCTAGTATTACCAATACAGAAAATTGTACCCTTGCCAAAATGTCGGACTTAAACCTTACATATTATGTTCAACAAGTAAAGGTAGGGGAAAGCGATATTACAACACAGCTACCTGTATTATATATTATAGAGAGAATAGGTAAAAAATTATACAATGAATATAGAATATAAAAAAATAAGGTTCTTTACATGAACTATCATGTAAAGAACCTTATTTTTTTCTTTAGAAAATGTACATAAATAAAAAACAAGACGTTATTTTTTTGTATCAATTTATTAAACATGGGACATGTTTTTTAATGGCTTAATTGGGTTACAAAGCTTTTTTAGAGGGGGTATAATAAACTTGTAAGGCAGAATGAAAGGAGTTGAAAGAATGATATATACTAAATTGGATGCTTTCAGAGATGATTTTTTGTGGGGATCAGCATCGGCTGCTTATCAAGTAGAAGGAGCTTGGAATGAAGGTGGCAAAGGAGAAAGTATATGGGATATATATACTAAAATTCCTGGTACAACATTTAAGGGAACTAATGGAGATATAGCAGTAGACCACTATAACAGATATAAAGAGGATGTAGCTTTAATGGCTGAAATGGGGTTAAAAGCATATCGATTTTCAATATCATGGAGTCGTATATACCCAGAAGGAAGAGGAGAAGTAAATGAAGAGGGCTTAAAGTTTTACGATGACTTAATTGATGAATTATTAAAAAACAATATAAAACCAATAATCACAATATATCATTGGGATTTACCTAAAGCACTTCAAGATTTATATGGAGGATGGGAATCTAAGAATATTATAGAAGACTTTAATAATTATTGTATAACTTTATATAAGAGATATGGAGATAGGGTAAAATATTGGGTAACTTTAAATGAACAGAATGTATTTATAGGATTAGGCTATAAAGAGGGTTTGCACCCACCTGGTGTAAAGGATATCAAAAGAATGCTACAAGCGAATCATATAGCTAATCTTGCAAATGCAAAGGCTATAGAATCATTTAGGTTATTTGTACCTAATGGTATGATAGGGCCAAGCTTTGCTTTTTCACCTACATACCCATATAGTTGTAATCCAGAAGATATTTTAGCAGCTGAAGATGCTGAGGACATAAATTGTAGTTGGTGGTTAGATGTTTATTGTAAAGGTACGTATCCATCATTTGCACTTAAAAATTATGAAAAACTAGGAGTTGCTCCTGTTATTGAAGATGAGGAGTTAGAACTTTTAGAAAAGGGTAAGGCAGACTTTATAGGAATAAATTATTACAGATCATCTACAGTTGCAATGAATCCTATAGATGGAGTAACTGGAAGTTATAAAATGAATAATTCAGGTAAAAAAGGAACTCAAGAAGAGGGTGGAATACCAGGAGTATATAAAAATAAAAAAAATCCACATCTAGATAGTACAAATTGGGACTGGGAAATCGATGCTACTGGGTTAAGAATCGGATTAAGAAGATTAACAAGTAAATATGGATTACCAATCTTAATTACTGAAAATGGTCTTGGAGAGTTTGATAAGCTTCAAGAGGGTGATGTTATAAATGATGATTATAGAATAGAGTATTTAAGAAATCATATAAAGGCTTGTAAAGAAGCAGTTACTGATGGAGTAGAGCTTTTGGGATATTGCACTTGGTCATTTACAGATTTATTAAGTTGGTTAAATGGATATCAAAAGAGATATGGTTTTGTTTATGTAAATAGAGATGAAAATGATGTAAAGGATTTAAGAAGAATTAAGAAGAAAAGCTTTTATTGGTATAAAGACGTAATAAAAAACAATGGGAAAGACATTTAAATAAATCTAAATTAAAAATTTTAAAATTAAGGAGTGAGTTTTATGAAAAAAATATTATTAGTATGTGCAGCAGGAATGTCAACAAGTTTATTAGTTAATAGAATGAAAGAATCTGCAATAGAACAGGGGATAGAAATAGATATAGAAGCATTACCAATATCAGAATGCTCAACAGTGATAGATAGCGTTGATATTGTATTATTAGGGCCCCAAGTACGTTTCCAAAAGCCACAAGTAGATGCTTTAGTTTCAGGAAGAATTCCAGTAGAAGTAATAGATATGAGGTTATATGGAACAATGAATGGAAAGGCTATATTAGAGGGTGCATTGGCTAAGATTTCTTAATCTTAGCTTAATGATATAAATAATATTTAAGGAGGAAAAGAAATGAGTTTTATGGACAAGTTCCAAGCAGGAATTGAAAAAGTTCTTGTACCAATCGCTACAAAGCTAAATGCACAAAGACATATTTGTGCGGTAAGAGATGCGTTTATTTTAACATTCCCTCTTACAATGGCAGGATCCCTAATGATATTACTTAACTTTGTTTTGTTATCACCAGATGGATTTATTGCCAAGATTTTTAAGCTAGGAGAAATATTTCCTAATTTAGCTGATTATCAAGCAATATTTAGTCCAGTATTAAAGGGGTCAGTAGACATACTAGCTATACTAATTGTATTCTTAGTAGCTAGAAACCTTGCAAGATTAATGAAGGCTGATGACTTATTAACAGGATTAACAGCTATATCAGTATTCTTTATAATCTACCCAGACTATGTTGCTTTAGAAGGCGCTAACCACTTAGCAACAAAATATATGGGAGCGCAAGGTTTATTCGTAGCTATTATAGTAGGTTTACTTGTTGGTGAATTAATGTCTAGATTGTCAAGAACAAGCAAATTAGAAATTAAAATGCCACCACAAGTTCCACCAGCAGTAGCAAGAACTTTTAAAGTTTTACTACCTATTATGATTGTAACAATTTCTTTCGCTATTATCAACTTTATTGTTATTAAAATTGCCCCAGGTGGATTACACGAAATTGTATACAATGTTGTTCAAGGACCTTTAACTAAACTTGGAAATAATGTTGGTTCAGTTGTTGTATTTGCTTTAGTTTCACAATTACTATGGGTTATGGGAATTCATGGTCCAAATACAATTGCAGCAGTTAGAGATACTATGTTTGCAGAAGCAAATAATGCAAACTTAGCATATGTTGCAGAACATGGTACTGCATGGGGAACTCCATTCCCAGTAACTTGGGGAGGACTAAATGATGCTTTTGCAAACTATGGAGGATCAGGATGTACCTTAGGTTTAATCATAGCTATATTCTTATTTAGTAAGGCACAAGACCAAAGAGGTATTGCAAAATTATCTTTAGCTCCAGGATTATTTAATATAAATGAATCTATAATTTTTGGTTTACCAATAGTATTAAATCCAATATATATAATTCCATTTATTATTACTCCAGTTGTAAACATATTACTGGGTTATATGTTTGTGGTCGTACTGGAAATAATGCCACCGGTAGCATATGGTGTGCCTTGGACAACTCCAGGACCATTAATACCATTCTTAGGAACAGGTGGTTCAGATGTAATGTCACTTGTATGTGGATTTATATGTTTAGCTGTAAGTGTTTTAATTTACGCTCCATTCGTTATAGCTGCTAGTAAATCTGCTCAAAAGCAAGCTGAAGCAGAAGGTAAGTTAGAAGCCAAAATGGCAAATGTATAGAGTAGAAGCAGGAGAAGAGTAATGGAAGGATTAGAACTTATATCATTTGAAATAATAAGTAATGTAGGAATGTCAAAGTCATTATCTATAGAGGCAATTAGAGAAGCTAGAAAAGGCAATTATGAGAATGCTGATGAAAAGCTAAAAAGAGCTAGTCAGTATTTAAGTGATGGTCATCATGCACATGCATCGTTAATTCAGCAAGAAGCAGCAGGAGAAAAGGTGGATTTTTCACTAATACTAATGCATGCAGAGGATCAAATGATGAGTGCAGAAATCATAAAAAGTTTAGTAGAAGAAATGATAGAGATGTATAAGGATTTAAAGAAAGCTTAATTAAAATGGTAGCCTGATTTATAACATTAGGCTACCTGTTATTTTAGTAGAAAGTATGGAGGATATATATGAATTATAAATTTAATGAGGGATTTTATTGGGGAACTGCTATTTCAGCACTTCAAACAGAAGGAACCCATGAAGGTGATGGAAAAAGTGATACTACTTTTGATGTGTGGTTTAAGAAGGAACCAGAAAGATTTTTTGGTGGAGAGGGAAATAGGGTAGCAGTAGATTTTTATCATATGTATGATGAAGATATAAAGATGATGAAAAAAATGAATCATAACTCCTTTAGGTTTTCTATAGCATGGTCAAGGTTGATACCAAATGGAGATGGAATAGTTAATGAAAAAGCAGTTAAGTATTACAATGATTTAATTAATAAGCTATTAGATAATGGAATAGAGCCTTTTGTTTGTTTGTTTCATTTTGATATGCCTTGGATTATGCAAGAAAAAGGTGGCTGGGAGTCATTAGAAGTTGTTAATAAATATAAAGAATATGCAGAAATTGCTTTTAGATTATTTGGGGATAGAGTAAAGAAGTGGTTTACTCATAATGAACCTATAGTACCCATAGAAGGTTCATATATTTATGGATTTCATTATCCAATAATAAAGGATTTAAAAAGAGGTGTAAAAGCTACATACTATACTATACTGTCTAGTGCAAAAGCTGTAGAAGTATTCAAAAGACTTAGAAAAGATGGAATTTTAAGAAGTGATAGTACTATTGGTACCATATTAAGTATGTCACCAGTATATCCTAGAGATTATAATAATAGGGAAGATGTTAAGGCATCAAAGATTTGCAAACTATTCTTTACAAATAGCTTCCTTGATCCTATGGTAAAGGGAGAATTTAATAGAGAATTAGTAGAATTATTGAAAAGATTTAATTTATTAGAAGAATTTTATACACAAGAAGAATTAGAGTTAATAAAAAATAATACCGTAGAAACTTTAGGATTCAATTACTATTTTCCAAGAAGGGTAAAGGCTAAAGAACATATAAGTGGAGGCAAAGTAGAAACTCCTGAATATTTCTTTGAACATTACGAAATGCCTAATAGAATTTTTAATAAGGATAGGGGATGGGAAATTTATCCTGAGGGTATTTATGATATTTTAATAATGTTAAGGGATGAATATGATAATATTCCAGTATATATTTCAGAAAATGGAATTGGAAGATATAAAGGTGATATTGAGGATATGGATGATACAGGCTTTATTCATGATGATGCTAGAATTGAATTTGTAAAGGAACATTTAAAGTGGATTTGGAAGGCTCAAAATGAGGGCTCTAATGTTTTTGGATATCACATGTGGTCACTTATGGATAATTGGTCTATGTCTAATGCTTTCAAGAATAAGTATGGATTTGTACATGTAGACAGGGAAAATGGATTGAAGAGATCATTGAAAAAAAGCGGATATTGGTATGGGGAGGTTAGTAAAAATAATGGTTTTTAAAATAAAGATACTAGGTTTTATATAAATCTAGTATCTTTATTTGTATTTTAATAAGTTATTTCTTCAGTATTGATTTTGTAATTATCTTCTTTATAAGTTTTTGAAAAAATTGATATTGCAGAAATTACTGTGAATAAATAGCTTACACCTAAGTCTTTTAAGAAAGCGCTTTTTACTTCAGCAACATGTAGCAATGCAGGAATGTCTGATATACAGTCAAATAAAGAAGCACCTATATCTTTGAATTCAGAATATAATGAAATTCCAAGAGAAAGGTAATTTGCAAGGAAAACCATAAGTATAATAATAACTGAAGTTATTAAAACACCTGAAATGTTAATCCTACCTCCAAACTTTTTATATCCACCTATACAACAAAATACAAGTAGTATTGCACATAGTACAGAGATATATCCTAAATAGTTTACAATCATCCATACTGCAACACCTATTAAAGAACCAAGCATTCCACCAATTATTCCTAAGGGAATGTTGTTTGGAAGTTCTTTTATAGATTCTTGTTTATAAGCAATATCAGCATGTACATTATTTTTGCAGTCATCACAGCATAGTACTAGTGTATCATCGATTGCAAATGGAGAAATACTAGTTACTTCTCCACATAAACCGCAGCAGCTTGAAAGATTGTTAAGTGATAGTTCATTAGTAATTTTATTTAGTATCTCAATAAATTCATCTACAAAAAGATCATTTATCTTTTTAGGTGTATAACTAACAATAATGTTTGAGTTAGAGTAAAGTGCATCATTTATTTTGTCATAATCAATTTTTAAGTTATCTAAGAAGTATAATAACTTCATCTGTGTGTAACTTTCTGAAAGCTTTACTGGCAATACAAGATTATATGTATTCTTGTTAGCAACTATTGTAAAGTTAAAGCCTTCTATAGAACCAATAACAGCCTCTTTATTTCCCAAAGGATTAAGATTGATTTGTTCACTTAGATTATTAAGAAATTTATCTTTCATATTTACCCCCTAAAAATACAAATATTACTGTTAGATTATATAACAATATAAAGTATATTTGCAAATATATGTCATTAATTTAATGTTGATATAAGGTTATCTTAAGGATATAATGATTTATCATAAAGTAATAGGAGAAGAAAATGGAGAAAGTAAAGTTTACTTTAAATGAAATAACTACTATAGTAGTTGCTATGATAGAGAAAATTGAGGTGTATGAGATTTCGGGAATAGATGAAGATATTTATTTACCTAAGCCTATAGAAGATAAAATGGATTTATTAGGTGAAAATGAAATAGAAGAATTTTATAATAATATAAATTCAATAGTTAATGAGGTAAGAGATTTAAAAAGTGGAGAACTAAATATGCTAAACAATTTAAGAAGTGAAATCTCATATATTGCCAATGAATATTTAGCAGATTATATTATAAATTAGTATAGGTTTACAAAAAAATATGATATTATTATATTAATAAATGATTTGGAGGCGATGAAATGGGTATTTATGATAAGCTAGTTGGTAATGCCACTATGGGAGCGGATTTAAAATATGTTAATGATCATATTTTAGATGGGGAAGAAGTAATAGCTTCATTTCAATTTATAAGAGATTCTATAATTCTAACTAACTTAGGACTATATTTAGTTGATGTACAAGGTGTAACTGGTAAAAAAATAGAAGTTAAATTTTTCCCAGCGAAGAATATAAAAAGTGTTACTTATGAAACAGCAGGTAATTTCGATCTAGATGTTGATGTTAAAATTGGTGTTGATGGAAATACAGTAATGGCTACAAGTGGAGCTTTTTATAGTGCGCCTATTTCTTTTAAGGTGCCTAAAAAGCAAGCAAATGAAGTTAAAGAAATAATTAAATTAATTAAAAAGCATTATTTATGTAAATAAAAAATAGAATCCTTTACCGTAATAGGCAGAGGATTCTTTTGTATATCTACAACTTTATATCTAGAAAGGGAATGATTATAATGATTTATAAAGTATTTGGAGACACAATTGTAATGAGATTAGAAAAAGGAGAAGAAATAATTTCAGCAGTTACAGAATTATGCAAAGAAAAGGCTATAAGCGCAGGTTCTGTATCAGCTATAGGTGCAGTAGATAATGTGGTTTTAGGCTTGTATAAAGTAAATGAAAAGAAATATTATTCTAGTGAGTATAAAGAGGAAATGGAAATGACAAGCCTTACAGGAAATATATCAGTAAAGGATAATGAACCTTATTTACACTTTCATGCAAACTTTGGTAGGGAAGATGGAAGCGTAGTTGGTGGTCACTTAAATAAGGCTGTAATTAGTGCTACTTGTGAAATAATCATACATAGAATAAATGGAGTTATTGGTAGAAAATTTGATGATGAAATAGGATTGAATGTAATAGAGTTTAATTAGAAACTGTGTAAAGAGCAAAAATTAAGAACCTTTAAAGTGAAATTGAATAAGATAAAATATGATTTAAATAATTTATGGGGGGATTAGGATGAATCCTTATGAACTAATAGTAAAGGTTCAACAAAGAATGCAGCAAGATCCTGCTTTCGCACAAAAATTTGCTCAGCTTACACAAGATCTAAATAACATACCTGGACTTCAACAGGAAGTTATGAGAATAATGCAATTAGATGAAAAGAAGAGAAAAAAGGCGTTAGATAAGTTACCTGATAATGTAAAGAGAACAGTAAAGGAAATGTTCGAGCTTTTAAATAATTAATTCAAATAAAAATCACAGAGAGGTATGCTCTGTGATTTTTATTTTATTTTTTTAATTCTTGTACACCGGAAACTGAAGCATCTCCATCTAATTTAAATGTATCTTTAGCTTCTTGGTTTTGGAAGTATATGTTTCCTTGTACCTTTGTATTAGATATTTTAAAGTTCTTTCCTTGAACGTATATATCTCCAACAAATGTACCACGTTTTAATTCAACGTCGTCAGCTGCAATTGTTAATTTAGGTACAGTTAGAGTATATTCTTTAACTACCTTTTGATTTTCATCAGTTGCATAAAGTGAAATGTTACGTCCTACTTTTCCTTCAGGAGTAGCTGTAAGTTTTGAAACAACTATGTCCTTATTAGTTTTGATATCGTTTTGAGGTATTACAATCCAAGGACCCTTTTCATTTAAGGCTTCAATTAAAGTGATTTCATCAGTAACCTTAGATGGTGAAGTTATTGTATCTGGACTTTCTGTACCTGTTGAGTCTGCTGGATTTTGAGAAGTAGCTGGTGGATTTTCAGTAGTTGTACCTTTACCACACCCAATCAAGAATGTAGATCCAATAAGAACTGCTGCTAATATTTTTCCGTATTTCATTGTTTATTCCTCCTTATGTAGAATTCAAATCTAGTATGTGGAGAAATATATATAATTATTTATAGTAAACCAAGTTTATATTTGCTAAATGCAATTCTGGCTGTTTCTAACATATCGTTCCAAGAGCCAAACTTAGTATTTTTTTGTACATATTTGTTAAACTCATCAATATCAATATTTTTTAAATCTTCTTCTGTTGTAATGGCAAAATTACTAGAGTTAAAAAAATCGTCTATAGAGTTAAATTTACTAAACTTACTCATGAAATCATCAGATAAGATGATTTTGTATAAATCTATGTTCTTACTAAAGTCGTTATCACTACTGGATAATGTCATATCTTTCACCTCCTATATTTATAATATCATTAAATAAGGATAGATAAATACTATAAAGTAAATATTAATAAAATTTTAAAAATTATAAATACTAGAATCATAATTAAATAAAGAATAAAAAGTATTTAATTATATGAAAAAGTTTGTATAATTGTATTTGAGGTGAAGGAAATGAATAAAATAGTACCTGGTATCTATAGACACTTTAAGGGAAATGAATATGAAGTAATTGATATAGCGGAACATACAGAAACTGGTGAAATGCTTGTTGTATATAAGGCTCTATATGGAGAGTTTAGAACTTTTGTAAGGCCTTTAGATATGTTTGCAAGTAAAGTAGATCATGACAAATATCCAGAAGTTAAACAAAAATATAGATTTGAATATGTAAGGGAGAATTAAAATATGAATATAACATTTGATGAAAAAACTAAAAAAGCTTTAGAGGATATAATAAAAAATAGTAGTGAAAATTACATAAGAATAAAGGTTTTTAAAGGGTGTGGAAGACCTGCATATGAAATTTATCCAAGTTATAAAGGTGAAGAGGATATGTTAGCAGAAATTAATGATATTCCTTTTGTATATAACAAGGAAGATGAAAAAATGGTGGATGGAATAGAAATAAAGTATGATAAAGAAACTTATATAAATGGATTTTATATAAAATAGGGGAAAAGGTTTATGAAGAAAACACTATACTCTAATACAGTTAAAATTGTACTATCAGCTACAATTTCAATTATCATAGCTACAAAGTTAGGCTTAGAATTTAGTGTTACTGCAGGAATTATATCAATATTAAGCATACAAAGTACTAGAGTTGAATCTATATTAGTTGCAATAAAAAGATTTATTGCAGTATCTATAGCAATATTATTATCTTATTTTCTATATTTACTTCTTGGTACTAATCCAATAGTTTTTGGACTATTTCTTTTAATATTTGTTCCAATAACAAAAAGATTCTCGTTGCAAGAGGGGATGGTAGTTGGGTCTGTTTTATCTACCCATCTATTAGTTAGTAATCCAATAGATATTTATTGGGTTATAAATGAGTTTGGACTAACTTTAATTGGTATAGGAGTAGCTCTTATATTTAATTTATTCACTGAGTCTTTAGAGCATAAGTTTGAAGAGAATAAGTTAAATATTGAAGAGGGATATAGAAAAATACTTTATTCCATGGGGGAAACTTTAATTACTCATGCTGTACCAATAGATGAACAGAGAGTTTTAGAAGATATAGAAGAAAATATTGCTGCCACAAAAGTATTAGCTTTAGAGATAAATAATAATTATCTATTTAAGGAAAAAACACAATTTATTAAGTATATAGATATGAGAATTATGCAGATGGACACAATAAAAAGGATGAAGAAACATTTTCAAAGGTTTTATATGAAGTATGAGCAAACTAAAATGCTTTCTGACTTAACTAAAGAGGTGGCAAATAATTTATCTGAAGAAAATGACTGTATTGAGTTAATTAATAAGGTTAATTATTTAAAAGATATATATAAAAAAATGGATTTGCCAAAGAGTAGAGATGAATTTGAGAATAGGGCATTATTATTTCAATTCTTAAATGATTTAGAGGAGTTCTTGCAAATTAAAAGGGAGTATTACCTATTAATGCACAGATAACTACCTTAATAAAAGTATTTTTACGGCTAGTTTTTACCATAATCGATATTAGTTTACAAAATATAGAAGAATGATGTAGAATAAGACTTAATATGATAAAAATATTATGGGATAAAAGGGGATGAGATAATGCCAATAAATACTATGGATTTATTAGGAGTTACCTTTAATGAAGAAATAATAGGCAATATGATAGTGGGGTTAATTAATAATTCTAATAATTTCAAAGATGCATTTGGAAAACATATATTGGAGATACCAAATATATCTGATTTTGAAGTAAGAGCTTATACAAAAAATGCTACATCAAGAGGGATACCAGATATTATTGTAACTGCTGAAAATGCAGGTGAAATTATTATATCTGTTGTTGAGGAAAAATTAAAAGCAAATAAAGGGCATAATCAAACCTTTATTTATACTGAAGATGTAGTAAAAGAAGAACTTATTCAAGGATATGGTGATAAGAAAGTTAAATTTAAATATATCTATTTAACGTTGATTGAAGACGAATTCAGGGAGAATGATAGGTATATTAATAAAACTTTTAAGGATTTAATAAATGATGTATGGGTAGAAATAGAGGAAGAAGGTCTAAATAGGCTATATAAAGACTTTGGAGCTAATATGATGAGATATTACAGCATTAAAGAGCTTCCCAATAATACGCAGTCTATAAATATCCTACTTGATAGTAATGAAAAAGAAAGGATGTTTATACATTTTAGGACTTTGATGCTTTCGTTAGATTATCCAGATAATTTATCCGTAAGGTTCTTTGGAAAAGGTGCAGGTGGAGATGAACTAAGTTTTATATCTAAGCTTGTAAAGAATAGGTGGATAGGTGAAGAAGCAAAGTGGGAATATGGATTGTACGAAGTTGGAGAAGAAACTTATGAAATTCATATTGAAGCAGAATTGAATATTACTAATGAGAAATTGGTATTATATGTACATTATGAGCCTAATCCATATATTACAAGATATAAACTTAAGAATGTTGCAAATAGTAGAAATGTTGATGAGTTTGAAAAAAGAAGAAATTTAGTATTAAAAGTTGTACATGATGAAATTGATAAACTAGGGGATCCTCACATTAAAAAGTATGAAGGTACAAATAGTATAGCTTATACTGAATTCTATTTTAAAAAAGATACTACTATTGGTGATTTTAAGGAAATATTTGTAAAGTATGTATACATGCTATCTAATATTATTGATAAATCTTTAGATATTGTTGATAAAAATGGGCAAATATAAAATAAGACATAATTAAAGAACTAAAGATAACTAGGTGATTACAAATGATGAAAATAATTAGAAGAGCTTTATTTGCTTTGAGGCAGAGAATAAGTCCGCAATTATTAACATTTTTTCTAATATTAATTATTGGAGGCATTACACTTTTTATTAGACCTATAATTGGTGTTGCTGATAATGGAGATTATTTCAGAATAATGAGTAGTAACGATTTATACTATTTGCCAATAGAAGAAGATGATAAGATTTTGGGATATTTTAATAAGGATTATGGCATTTATGAGTATTATAATGAATCAGAAACTTTATTGATATCTACTCAATCATTTTTTATAAAACTTGCTTTAGGAATAAATAAAATATTCTATAGTAATAAAATATTTGATATAAGATTTTTAGGGGGATTATTACTCTTTGTACACTCCATAGGGGGATATTTATTAGTAAAAGTATTTACATCATATTTAAGTAAAGAAAGATTAAAATATTTAGTTTCTTTATTATATGTTGTGATATTTTGTGATACTGGATATATATCCTACTTCAATTCTTTCTATGGAGAAGGAGTAGTAGTCCCCTCTTTTTTATTAAGTATAGGAATAATCTTATATATTATAAGATTTAATAAAATAAACCTGCTAAATCTTATTTTGTTTTCATGTATTGCTTTCTTATTTTTTGGGGCTAAACAACAATTAGCACCTATTGGTATATTAATAGCAATACTTATTATAAGAGTAGCATTTTCTACTAAAGATAAAATCTTAAGAGCAGGTTCTATAGTATTATCCATAATATTTGTAGTATCTTCATTATTCTTTTATAAATCTATAAAAGGAGATTTTGATTTTATAAATAGATTTCATGCAATGAATAGAGGGGTATTATTATATGAAAATGATCCTGAAAAAATATTAGAATACTTTGGAATAGAGGGAAGTTATTCACTATTAGAGGGTGAAATATTCTATGAGGAAACACCATCAATTTCTCCATATGATAAAAAGTTATTAGAAAACTTCTATAATAACTACTCTGTTGTGTCAATAATAAAATATTACGTAACGCACCCATCTGCTTTGAAAAAAGTATTAGATATGGGATTTAGTAAGGCTTATGAAATAAGACCAGAGGCAATGGGGAATTTTGAAAAGATAGAATATAAAGGATTTGGAGCAAAGAGTAATTTCTTTGTATTATGGAGTACATTAAAGAAATTTATAATGCCAAAAGGACTTTTATTTGCACTATTGTATTCAGGAGTATATTTTATTTATTCCTTTAAAAGATATAAAACTGCCTTTAATAACAAGGATAAGCAATCAATTCTCATTGAAGAGTGTTTTATATATGTATATTTGGTAGGGGTATCTCAAATATTTATATCTGTAATAGGAGCAGGAGATGCAGATTTATCAAAGCATGTATTTTTATTTAATTTAAGCTTTGACTTGATGTTGATAAATTTTATTGTACAAATGATAAAAAGTAATGAAAGGAAGTTAAATAAGGATGAATGAGTATAAAGTAAATAACAAAATAGATATATCTATAAGTTTACTTATAGCATATTTTTTAATATTGTCCATTTCTTTTAGTTACTTAAACTTAGGTTCTGACATTAAGAATTATATAATGGTTACACTTGTAATGATTGTAGCCTTAGCAAGTTATTATTTAAGTAGAACTTTTGTTTTAGTAATAATCTTAATAATAGACTTTGTCTATACCTCATATAACTTTTTAATTTCAGTGATTTCTGATGTAAAAATAGGGGAAGGAGTTTTTTTCTGGATAGTTATAATACCTGTAACTGCTTTTATTGTATCTTTCTTATCAGAAGAAATTAAGAATCTTGAAAATAATTATACAAAGATAATTTCATATAATGAAAAGTTTATAAAGGTAGATATATCAACTGGGTTAAGAAATATAAATGCTTTTATGGAAGAAATGCCTGTATATATTAACCTTTATAAAAGATATAACGTTCATGTAACCTTAATTCTTGTGAGAATTAAATATGGAAATAGGCTTGTGAAAATTGTAGGAAGAGAATATTTTAATAAGGTTTTAGTTAAGTGTTCAGAGGAATTAAGTGATTCCTTAAGGTTTGAAGATAGAAAATATATTGTAGATGATGATACATTTGCTTTTATTATAATTTCAGATAAGGATGGAGCTAGTATTGTAAAAAATAGACTAAAAAAATCTATAGGTGAATTAAAAATTGGAAAAGAACACTTATATAATGATTTAAATATAGAAGTTCAAATAGGTTCATACACTATAAATGAATCAATAAATGATGCAATGGAATTCATTGAAAGAGCTGAGAAGGAATTAGAATACGATGTTTAAAAAAAGGAGCTTAGTATTTCTTTTATGTATAATGCTATTTATGAATTTTTCTCTTAGAACTATAAAAGCAGATAGTGAAAATAAGTATTTTCTTATTATATTTGATAGCTATAAGGAGTTTACAGCTAATGAAAATTTGTTAAATAAATTGGTAAGAGTTATGTTAACAAGTGGCTCTGACTTAAAAATTAAGAAGTGGGATGAATATACAAATGAGGATGTGGCTAATGCTTCAGGTGTTGTAGTTTTAGCCATTGAAGATGAGCTAAATAATAAGGTTAATATTATAAAAGAAAATAATTCAAATGTAGTTACATTTAATCAAAGTAATATGGATATGTTAGACAGGGGAAATGAACTTATTTTAAAAAGATATATAGAGCGGGAATTTAATATAGATAATTCTAAAAAAGGTACTTATCTTGTTTTAAAAAATATTTATCCCTATGATAATTTAGAAGACTTAGTTGAAAAAGTAGAGTATCTAAATGAAAAAGGGGTTAACTTTATTGTAGATGTTATGCCAGTGTTTAAAAATCAAAATTATGATTCTATGAAGAGGTACACTGAAGCTTTAAGGTATTGTGCTGCAAATGGAGGAACAATATTTCTATCATCACCATACATATATCAATCTCAATATATCGAGGATAGTGAGCTTATTAATAAAATGACCTTAGCATATGAAGGGCTTGTTAATTATTGGGCTTATCCAGTGGGGCTTACAGTGCCAAATGAGTGGATATATAGTTATGAAAAAGAAAACTTTATACATAAAAGTAATACAATTTTGCTTTGGAATAATAGGGATATAGGAAATTTAAATATAAGAAGTCTTAATATTAAAGGAATAAAAAATGTTCTTGTGGAAGAAGAGTGGAAAAAAATGGATAAAGAATATTACCATGGAGTAGCTCTAGCTATTTATGGAAACACTGAAAATGGTTTATTCAAAAAAACAGTAGAAGAAATGCTATCATCAAGAATTGTTTTTTCAAATCCTACTAAAAGAATGGATAGTGAGATTTCTTTTGGTAACTATAAAATTGAAGGGAATTATAAAGGAACATTTCTAAATGGGAAAAATGTATATATTGAAAGGTTTATATCTAATAAAGAATATAGTAAGGCCTTTGTAAATGAAGAAACAGAAGAAAAAAATAATAATGTGAGCTTAAGTTCCTTTAATAAAGGTATATTCACTATTACATTAATAGCAATATGTATTTTTATAATTTTCTTTTTTAATAGTAGAAGAATTGATAAAAAGAAGTATTTCAAGTAGGTGGGAAGAGTAATATGAATATTTTTGACTATTTTTTATTATACTCCCTAGGGACTATATGGATTGTTATAACTGTAAATATTATCTTAGTAATTGGAGGATATATTTACTATACAAAAACAAATGACAAGGAAATGAAAGAAGAATTAAAACATTATCCATTTGTAAGTATTATGGTACCTGCACATAATGAAGGAATTGTAATAGAGAAGACTGCATTATCATTGTTAAATTTCGATTATCCAGAGGATAGATATGAAGTCATAATTATAAATGATAATTCATCAGACAATTCAGCAGAAATATTAGAAAAGGTAAAGAATAGGTATCCAAATAGAAACTTTATTGTAATAAATACAGATAATATAACAGGTGGTAAGGGAAAATCTAATGCATTAAATATTGCCTTAGACTTAAGTAAGGGTGAATATTTAGCTATATACGATGCTGATAATACACCAGAGCCTAAAGCATTAAAGTACTTAGTTCAAACCATAGAAGAGGATAAACAATTGGGTGCTGTTATAGGAAAGTTTAGATGTAGAAATAAGGGAGTAAATATGTTAACTGCTTTTATAAATATTGAAACTTTAGCTTTTCAGTGGATGGCACAGGCTGGAAGATGGCAGTTCTTTAATTTATGTACCATTCCTGGCACAAATTTTATTATAAGAAGATCTTTAATAGAAGAAATGGGTGGCTGGGATACAAAAGCAGTTACAGAAGATACTGAAATAAGTTTTAGATTATACAGAATGGGTTATAAAATCAAATTTATGCCACTTGCTGTAACTTGGGAGCAAGAACCTCAAACCTTAAAGGTTTGGTTTAAGCAAAGGACAAGATGGGCAAAAGGAAACATATATGTGGTTTTAAAGAATGTTAAGTATATTTTTGCAAGGGATTCAGGAGCAACACGATTTGATATCGCTTATTATGTTATGGTATATTTCTTTTTTTTAAGTGCAAATATTATTTCGGATTTATTATTTATTTTATCAATGATGGAGCTTATTACATTAAATATTGAAGGTTATGGCATTACACTATGGATTATGGCAGTATCTGTTTTTATATTATCATTGCTCGTGTGTATATCTACAGAAAAAGGAGAATTGACTTTAAAGAATTTCTTTACTATAACCATAATGTATTTTACATATTGTAAGCTTTGGGGTATAGTAGCTGGATTTGGTTTTTATAGCTTTATAAAGGACACAATTTTAAAGCAAGAGGTTAAATGGTATAAAACAGAAAGGTTTGAATAAGAGACTAGGAGGTACTAATGAGGAAGAAGATAGAAGAACTTTTAAAGATAATTAGTTTGAGTTTAGTTATAAGTTTTATTATACCAGTAAATATTGCTACAGCTTTTCCTAAAAAGAGTTATACATATACAAATGAAACTTATACCCATAAGATTGGGTTAAATAGTAATATTTCCTTTGATGGAGTATTTGATAGTTATAGATGGATTTTTAATTCTAATAGTAAAGAAGGAACTGAAAGAGCAACCTTAAACCTAGAGATAGAAGCAACAGATGTGTTAAGTGATAAAATAAAAAGCTATTTAACATTTTCACTTAATGGGTCTAAGTTTTACTCTATGGAGATAAAAAAGGAAAATGGAGAGCCACAAACTCTTACTGTAAATTTACCTAGTTATTTATTGAAAGAGGGCTCTAATGAAGTTAAAGTAGAAGGATATTTAAGACTTAGCAGTGAATCCTGTACTGATGATTATAATACTGCAAACTGGCTAGTTTTAAGAGAAAAATCAAATATAGAATTAGTAGAAAAAGCTAGAATACATGGAAATGAAATTATGGAATTCCCTTATGGATTATCAGAAAGCTATGATTCTAATAATAAGATAATAATTCCTGATAAATATACAGATGTTGAACTGTCATCTGCTCTAAAATTCCAAACTCTTTTAGGAGAGATTAATGGTGGTGGAGAAATAGTAAAATGGAGTGATAGAGGAGATTTATCTAAAAGTAATGTTATATTTATAGGTTCAAAATCAGAGGGAGAAAGTAAGCTTCCAATAATAAATAATGGTATAAAGGATTTAGAATTAGATAAGGAAGCTTATATAGGAGTAAATAATTCACCTTTTTCTACAAGAAGTGATTTAAAGTTAATTTCTATAATTTCAAATAGTGAAATTGAATTAGAGAGTGCTATTAAGTTTTTGATGAATAAGGATATATATGGTCAAGTTTCATCAAGTTCAATTTTTGTGAATAGTAAGCTGAATTTAGAGAAAGAGATAAAGCCACTTACCTCAATAATTACTCTAGAAGAATTAGGGGTAAGTGAAATGAAAGTAGAAGGACTTTTCAGAAAAGAAGTTAAGATTGGATATGCCTTACCTAAGAATAAAAAGTTATCTCCAGGAGATAAGCTTGAATTAAATCTAAGATACTCTGAAAATCTTGATTTTGATAGGTCTTTATTTACTGTATATATAAATGAAACTCCAATAGGTAGTAAAAAGTTAGAGAAGGAAAAAGCTAAAAATGATAATATATCAATAGTTGTTCCTAAAGATGTTTTAAATACATCCTATGTAGAAATAAAATTAGCCTATGATTTAAATTTAAAAGATGTAGATTGTGAGAAGAATCAGCATGAACAACCATGGGCATTAGTAACTGGAGATTCATATATACAAATTAATAGTAGAAATACAAATGAATTTTATTTTAATAATTATCCTACACCATTTGTTGAGGAGTGGGATATAAATGATACCTTGTTTATTATTCCAGATAACCTTCCATCGAAGGATTTAACTGCTTTAGGAAATATGGCTAACCTTATGGGAAAAAGCATGAGATACAACGTTGGCAAAATAGGAGCCTTAAGTATAGGTAATTTAAAAGATGAACATAAGGATAATAATATTATAGTTTATGGGACACCTGATAATAATAAGCTTATAAAGGAACTAAATAATTCATTATGGTTTAAGTATGATAAAGATTGGAGTAAATTCCTATCTAATGAAAAATTATATTTAATGGATGACTACGCTAAAAACATTGCAACTTTTCAGTTAGATTATTCTAGCTACAGTAGTGGGAAGTTTATGTTAGTTCTAACATCTCCAAATGAAGAACTATTAACTAAAAGCTTGGTGTATCTAGGAAAAGAAACAGAGGTATATAAGTTATATGGAGACGGAGCAGTTGTTGATATAGACGGTAATGTAAGAAGCTTTAAGTATAAAGAGTCAGAAGATGTACCTATGTATGAACAATTAAAAGGACTAGAAGGTGGAGAAAAAACATTATTAATTATATTGGGATTAATCTTTGTTTTTGTAATTGTAGCTGTAGTATTGTATCTAAATAAGAATAGAGATACTACAAGAAGTAAGAAAAATAAATAGAAACATGAAAAAGTACTTGGATTTTCCCAAGTACTTTTTTATTTTAAGTATGGTGCAGTGGGTAATAAATAAGTATAATGTATATTGAATTTTAATTTGAAAAGTCATATGAGGAGGAACAGATGAATTTTAATAATTTAAGTGATAGAACAAAAGGAATAATATTTATAATACTATCAGCTTTTGGCTTTGCTATGATGTCCGCATTTGTTAAGTTAGCTGGGGATTTACCATCATTCCAAAAAACTTTCTTTAGAAATTTAGTATCTGCAATAGTTGCTTTAATTTTAATTCTAAAACATAAGGAAAGTTTGTTTGGAAAAAAAGAAAACCAAAAGACTTTAATAATGAGATCAACCTTTGGCACATTAGGAATAGTACTAAATTATTATGCTATAGATAGGCTTATTCTATCAGATGCAAATATGCTAAATAAATTAAGTCCATTCTTTGTAATAATATTTTCTGCTTTGTTTTTAAAAGAGAAGATTAATTTTAAACAGGGGTTAGCCCTAGTTATAGCTTTCTCTGGAGCTTTATTCATTATAAAACCAAGTTTTAATTTTGAAATGATTCCTGCTTTAGCTGGTATTGGTGGAGCAATTTTTGCAGCAGCCGCTTACACTTGCCTTAGAGTATTGGGAGGAAAAGAAAAACATTATACAATAGTATTTTATTTCTCTGCCTTTTCATTAGTGGCAATATTCCCATTTATGATGGCAGTATATAAATCTATGACAATGACTCAGCTTATATATTTATTATTAGCTGGTGTCTTTGCAAGTGTTGGACAGTTTGGAATAACCTTAGCATATAAATATGCTCCTGCTAAAGAGATTTCTATTTTTGATTATTCAAATATAATTTTCTCAGCATTAATTAGTTTTGTTATCTTTGGAGCATTACCAGATTACTTAAGTGTTATAGGATATTTAATAATCTTTGCATCATCATTATTTATGTTTATTTATAATAAGAAACTAGATAAAAATATATAAATATAACAATATATAAAGACAGTGTTTTTAAATAGAGTCATAGATATAATTCAAAAAAATTATATCTATGACTCTTTATATTTTAGTGATATATATAAGCGTAATTTTTATATCAAAGTATCTTTTTATGTTTTGCTACAAATTAAGACAAATATATTGAAAAAATGACTTATTAGTGATAAATTAAAAATAATGTTAAAAGAGGTATAATGTGTCAGTGGATTATAGGGCTATTTTAAATTAAGATGCAGGCTATTTCATGATTGAGAAAGATGAATTAATCAATATTGGACGCTATGTAACAGAGTGTTTATAAATTAATTAACAAGAATGAATGAACAATATCAAAATTCTATAAAAAATGAATATAGTATTCTTCATGAAAACTGTGAAGGGGTGAAAAGTGATTATGATTAAAAAGAAAAAAAGAATCATATGGATTACTATAGGTACCTTTTTAGTTCTTATAGCATTTTTGACAAACACATATTTACTCAATCAAAGACTTACTCAGTTAACGGAATGGTATGTAATGAAAAATAATCGGCAGATGGCATCACAAATTTCTCAGCGTATAAATAGAGGAAAAGAGTTTATTACAGAGTTTTGCGATTCTTTAGGTAGAATGCCGGATTTTTTACTGACAGAGGAGCTCCTTAATAGAAAAGCTAAAGTGATGGGACTAGAAGAGTTATTTGTTATTTCAAAAGATGATCAGTTTTTTCCTGCATCTGCTGAAACTGCATCTATATCACAGTGGATTAAGGAAAATCAGCAGATTTGGGACGAGCCAGTAATCTCCTATGTAAAAGATGAGAATATAATATTTTCAGCTCCTGTTTTACATGAGGGAAAGTCAGAACAGGTTATTATAGCACTGCAAAATTATAAAGATATAAAGTCTTTGGTAAATAGTACTGATTATCAGGATGAAGCAGTTAGTGTTTTGATAGATTTGGAGAATAGACAAAAAATTATATCGGAATATGGTTCTGGTGTTTCCCTGAGTGAATCTGAAATTGATAACTTATTGAAAGAATTCAAAAAAATAGATGGTCAACAGGATATATTTAAAGAAATAGAAGGAGTGCTTATTTCTTCTTGTAAAGTAGCAGATACATCATGGAAACAAATTGTTATTGTTCCATATGAGTTTTTGACATTTAAAATTGAAAAATGTGTAAAAATATATATAGGCTTATTTATTGTAATGGTTATATTATTTTCTTTAATTGTTTTTTATCTGAAAAAAGAAAATGAAAAGAAAGAAAAAGTCTATATTATGGATCCTTTGACAGATGGATATAATCGAGAAGGATTTTTAAAATTGGCTAATGAATATATATCTTTGAATGAAAAGTGTTTGTATACGGTAGTATACTTAAATGTTAATGATTTTAAGAATATAAATTATATTTGGGGGGAGGCAACAGGAAATAAAATACTTGGCTCTATTTACAATGTATTAAGTGAAAATATAGAGAAAAAAGAGTTGACTTGCAGAAGCAGTATAGATCACTTCTTCCTACTTTTAGATGAAGAAAAAGAACAGGCAATATTGAATCGAATAAATAATATAACGAATAAAGTGAAAGAATTTATAAAAAATGAATATACTGGTTGCACTATTGATTTTAGTATTGGTGCCTGTACAATTGTAAACAATAAGCAGATTGCTACTGCCATGAATAATGCAATTTATGCAAGTACTATGGGAGAAGCAAAAAATATGTGTATTTTCTATACGAAGGAGATCGAAGAGAAAATAGACAGAGAAAATAGAGTGAATGATCTATTTGAAGAGTCAATTAAGAATCACGATTTTGAGATATATCTTCAACCGAAGGTATTTTTATCACAAAAAGGAGTATGTGAAGCAGAGGCACTTGTAAGATGGCGTCATCCAGAGGAAGGGGTAATTTTTCCAGATCAATTTATTCCTGTATTTGAGAAAAAGGGAAAGATTTGCGAGTTGGATTTGTATGTTTTTGAAGAGGTATGTAGATTGATATCAGGATGGATAGAAGCTAATGAACCATTGATAGGAGTTTCTGTTAATATATCTAGATATCATTTGAAAAAAGAGGGAATAGAAATTTGTAAAAAATACAAGGATATAAAAGATAAGTACCACATTCCTGACGGAGTAATAGAAATGGAACTGACAGAGACAGATATGATTGATAAGAATAACATAGATTTTGTGAATGAAGTAATTAATAGGTTTCATTCCTGTGGTATGAAAGTAGCTTTGGATGATTTTGGGTTTGCATATTCTTCCTTAGGACTTCTTAATAAACTTGAAATTGATACAATAAAATTGGATAGAAGCTTTTTTATAGGTATAAATGAAAAATCATATAATATTATCTCTCATCTTATTCAATTGGCACATTGCTTGAATATTAGTGTTGTTGCAGAAGGGATTGAACATACTGAGCAGGTCATGACACTACGAAGATTAAATTGCGATCTGATACAAGGGTATGTTTATTCTAAGCCTTTGCCTGTAGATGAATTTGAAAAGTGGAGGTATGAGCATGAAGAATAACAGTATAAAAAAGACTTTGCCAAGAATGATAATGCTCATGGCATCCATCTTACTTTTATTAATTCTTCCAGTAAACATTTGGCTTCAGTTAAAGTTACAGCACAAAAGCCAACTAGAAAGCTCTCAGGAAGTATTTGGACAGTTAGAACAGCTCTTGGAAATGAATGAAAAGGATTTGGAAAAGGAGAAAAAGAAGTTTTCCGAGAAATGCATTCAGTCGGCAGAAATGGTTGCGTATTTTATCGACCATAACCCATCAGTAATCACTAACCTTGAGCAAAGTAGAGAATTAGCAGAAAAGTTAGGTGTTGATGAGATTCATTATTTTACTAAAGAGGGTGAAATTTATTCAGGAACGCACCCAGAGTACTATGGATACACTTTCCGCTCAGGAGAGCAGATGATGTTTTTTCTTCCTATGTTGGAGGATGTATCACTTAAAATGTGCCAGGAAATTACAGTTAATACATCAGAAGGAAAGAAAATGCAATATGCAGCTGTATGGATGAAAGATGAAAGCGGTATTGTACAGGTTGGAATGAAACCTAATGAATTGCTAAAAGAAATAGATGAAAAAAGTCTTGAAAAAATGGTTTCTGCACTTCCTATAGATTTGCGAGGACATCTTCATATTGTTGATAAAAGAACGGATAAGATTATTGCTTCTACCTCAGAAAATATGGTTGGAGAGGATATGAGAGGAAAGTTTGAAAAAGGAAAACAGAAAGAATCTCTAGTTGACCTTCATTATCAATTTAATGGTCAGAAATATTGTGTATATACGCATGATTATGGAGATTATAAGCTAGTTAGAACATATTTGTCTTATTATCCTGTGCAGGAAGTAGTGATATCTACTGTTTTGGTATTGTTATATATCGGTTTTGTTTCCTTAGCTGTTATGGGAATCATAATGTGGTATGTGAAAAATAAATTATCTGACAATTTGATGTTGATCATTAACAATTTGAAGAAAGTTGAGGATGGTAATCTTGAAAATATTATGCTAGAAACTGGAATTAAAGAATTCGATGAACTAATCTTTTATATTAATCATCTGTTGAAAAGCATTCGTTTGAGTTGGAACAAATTGTCTGATGTTATTGATAAAGGACAACTCCCAGTAGGAATATTTGAGTATAATACATTCTATAAAAAGACATTTATTAATGAACGTTTGCTTGAAATTCTTGGAATAGAAGATTATAAAAATATCGCACTTCCTCAGCTGACAAAGCTTGTGCAAGACAGATTAGCCCAGGCAGAAGAAGGAATTGTAAATGGGGAAGAACAGGTATATGAATATGATAAAAATGGTTCAATGATATATATGCATATAGAAAAAGTGATAGATGAACAGTGCACTACGTACTATGTTACAGATATTTCTTTGTGGTGTGAAGAAATTCATCAGCTAAAGGAACAAAGTAATCGAGATGTACTGACAGACTTTTATAATCGTAGAGGGTTTTGTGAGCAATTAGATGTTTTATTTTCTAAGCTTGAAAACATTGGCTATGCAGCCATGTTTATATTGGATGCTGATGGATTGAAAAAAATCAATGATATTTATGGGCATCATATAGGTGATGAATATCTAAGGGCTATTGAGAAAGTGATAAGAGATTCTATTGGTGAAAATTCTGTTTGTGCAAGACTTGGTGGAGATGAATTTGCAGTTTTTTTATATGGATATTCTTCCTATCAGCAGGTAGATCAAGTTGTTAATATTTTAAAATCCAAACGAGGAGAAGCATTTCTGCGAGATACGTTAACCCAAAATGAAACGGTTGAATTCTCAGTTGGTTGTGCATTTTATCCAATGGATGGAATAGATTATCAGCTTTTAATGCATGTTGCAGATGAAAGAATGTATCAGGAAAAAAGAAAAAGAAAAAAATTAAGGGGTGAATACAAAATAAATAGGAGATTCTAATATAGGATTTAAGTCCGCTCAGAGCTTTTTAAATTTTCATTTGAACGGAGGCAATAGCAAAATGTGGGAAATTAAAAGTGGAAAATTAAAAGTATTGTATATCATAATAACGATGATAATTATTGTAGGATGTGCATTTTTAGTTGGAGCATTTTATTGGTATCATAGTCGTATTTATTCTAAGATACTGGAAAAAGATATGAAACAGATTAATAAGGTATCGGACTATGTTGCAAATGGTGTATATACAGAGCTGACACATGGTATACATGTATTGGATAATTTAAATGAAAGCTTAAATCTAGGGGAAATCCTATCTGTAGATGAAGTAAAGGATTTTTTAAATAAATCAACGCAAAATGAGAATTTTAGTTATATCAGCATTGCATATTTTGAGGAGTTTAATCCTGATGAAGCACATCCTGAAATCAAAAATAAAGAGTTTGCAGAAACAATAAAAAATGGTGACAATTACATATCAAATATACAAGTTGACGGAAATAAGGATAAAAGTGAAATTATTTTAGCGGTACCATTTTACTTAAAAGGACAGATTGTTGGAGCAGTGTGGGGAAAATATCCTGTTTCTGAACTGTCACATCAAGTAAATTTGGATAAAACTACATATAGGTATTTCCATATTATTGATGAGAAAGGGAATTATATAACTCGTTCTGCAAATCAGTATGTACTTTCAGATGATTTGCCATTATGGGAAGAATTAGAACGCTATAAATTTCTAAGTAATACAACAGCTGAAGAAGTTCGAGAAAATGTAGAGAAAGGCAAAGGGGGAAATTTTTGGTTTCAACTAGATAATCAGGCACGATATGTAAGTTATAAGCCACTAGGAATTGCCGATTGGTACATATTTTCAGTTTTGTCAGAAGATGAATTGATTGATTATGTACAGAGCATAGAAAAAACATCAATGACATTATTGGCTTGTATAGTGATTTTTATAGTTATTCTTATCAGTGTTGTTAGTATTGCTGTCTATAATATTTATCAAGACATAAGATTAAAAAATAAAGAGTTAAAGATAAAAAATCAAATTTTTTCTGTTGTTCAGAATGAAACCAATGCCATTATTTTTGTATATAACAAGGCTAACAAGGTGATTACTATATTTTATAATGATAAAGATAATACAAAGGAAGAGACCTATATAGATATGTTTAATCCAAGGAATATGCTTAAATATGATCAGCTGAAGCAGGAGGATTACGAAAAATATCAAAAGTTATATGAGGATATTGTAGCAGGTCGTAGACATGAGCCTTTGGAAATACAGATGAAAATTATGGATTCCTGGGAGTGGAGACGTATTTATACATGGGAAAGTAGTGAGGGGAATACAATTGGTTTTGTTGAGGACTTTAGTGAGTATCAAGAAGAGATAGATTACATGAAACAAAAAGCAACTCGTGATATACTGACAGGTCTGTATAATCGAGGAGGGTTTGAACAAGAGGTGAATCAATATCTAAAAAAAGGGATAGAAATCGGAAATATTAGAGCACTTTTTTATCTTGATTTGGACCAGTTTAAAGAAGTTAATGATCAATTTGGTCATGCCATGGGGGATAAAGTACTTTGTGAAACGGCAATTACGTTAACTTCTGTCATAGGAACAAATGACTTGGCATGTAGGTTGGGTGGAGATGAGTTTGCACTGTTTATATCGAATATCAGAAATATACATGAGGTTCAACAAATTGGACAAAAACTTGTAGATTCTCTTGAAAAAAGTTATGAAAAAGATGGTATAAAAGTTACCATCAGTGCATCTGTTGGGATTGCTATTGTAAAAGAAAATATGACTTTACAGGAACTTTATGAAACAGCAGATAAAGCTTTGTATGAAGTGAAAAGAGAGCAAAAAAACGGATATAGAATTGCACAAGAATAATATAGCTATATTGTTTAGTAGCTATTTTATTATCTTTAGTATGAGTAGGGTGGATAGTTGTTTTGATCTGACTTGTAGCGTAGCGACGGAACAAGCAAAATAAATATCCACCCCACATTTTTTAGGTTATTTTAATCCTTCATAAATTGCATTTAGTAGTTTGCCAGTTTTATCAGCATCATAAAGCCAGAACATAATTCCTCTTAAGTTATTATCCTTAACATATTTTGATTTATGAGAAATAGATTCTTCATCATCATAGGAAATAAAATTATCACCATTAAATAGGTAAGGAGCCTTTGCTTCATCATCCCAATATCTTATATAACCATTTTTATTAATATAATCTCTATCTAAATCAGTAAAGTCTTGAGATATTCCACCTGTTGATTTAGCCATTTGAAGATATCCATTATTTACATTAGGAACTCCTGTCCAAGATCTAGAGTAGAAGGCAGAACCTATTAATAATTTTTCTGATGGTACTCCAGCATCTTCAAATAGTTTAACTGAATTCATAGTACTACTTGGGAATATATCTCCTGAAGTAGGACCAAGGTTAGTGTGATGGCCAGTTAATATTTGAAAACCACCTCTAAAATCATAGGTCATAAGCATAACGTAATCTAAGTACTTTTGAGCTTCATTCATATTAGTAAATCTAATAAAATATTCATCAGCACCAGCTGCTATAGTTAACAGATAGTGTTTGTTATCTTTCTTTCCTTCTTTGTCTAAAGCTTCTCTTAAATCTTTTAATAGAAGAGTGAAGTTATCTTTATCTTTAGGGCTAGATGTGATTCCAGAAATTGATGAAGTGGGATACTCCCAATCTATATCAATACCATCTAACTTATGTTCTTTCATAAACCTTATAGCTTCTTTATTGAAGAATTTTCTGCTTTCTTCTGTCATAGCAGCTTCAGAGAAACCACCATTTCCCCATCCACCTAGAGAAATAAGAAATTTAATTTCAGGATTATAGTTTCTTATTCTTTCTAATTCATTAAAGTTCTTTAATTTAGTATAAATTTTTCCATCAGAATCAATTTTACCAAAGGCTAAATTAACATGAGTAAGTTTTTTAGCATCTTCTTCAGTAATTGTTTCTAGTCCACCATCTCTCATATAAGCTATTATGTAATTTTTATCCATAGTAAATCCTCTCCCTATTATTTAATACTTTATTATTATAACAGCTATGGAGAATAATAGGAAATATTATATATAAATGAAAAAAGAACTTCTAGTTATTCTAGAAGTTCTTTTATATGGTTGCGGGAGCAGGACTTGAACCTACGACCTTTGGGTTATGAGCCCAACGAGCTACCAACTGCTCCATCCCGCGTTATTTAGTACGTATTTATACTAAAGTAATTATTTAAGTTAGTCAAATGCGGGATTGCCTAGATATATTCAGCATATAAGAGAAATATGTAAGTTTTATATAAGAAATGGATTAAAAACATATATTAGAAAGAAAAATATATGCATTGACCATTGAAGATACAAATTTGTTAGAAAAGTATAATTTACATAAAAAAATAATTGTTAAATATTTACAAATATGTATGCTAGTGCGATAATGATTTGTATAAGAAAGGGAAGAGGGGGAGAATAAGGGATGAGTTCATATTATGTTAGTAATAAAGTTGACTTAAATGGTATGCATATAGTTCATGAAGAGGGGTGCGAGAATATGTCTCAAGAATTAAATACAACTTATATGGGGGAGTATTATAGCGATATTGAAGCAGTAGAAGCCTGCAAAAAGAACTATTATCATAATAGTGATGGGTGTTATACATGCTGTCCTGACGCAAACTTTAGATAGAAAAAAGAACTAAAACCAAGGGTGATAATTTTATAATTTACTTACCTTCAGTACGAGGGAAATAAATATCCTCTCACTACATTTATCACTAGAGGAACTTATATTTGTTTTTATGTGACTTGGAGCCTGCGACGGAACAATAAAAATAAATATAAGTGCCGATTTTCTTGGCTATTATTATATTATGTGGTAGAATTTATATTAAACAAAATAAGAGATAAAGGGGCGTTTGCTTTTGAATTGGATAAATAAACTAGATAGAAAATTTGGAAGACATTATATTCATAATTTAATGGGAATAATTATAGCTGGTAGTGCAGCTGTTTATATTATTGACTATGTTACTGGTATGGGACTATATGGAATGTTCTTTTTAAGTCCTCAATTAGTTATGCAAGGTCAAATATGGAGGCTGGTAACCTTTGTATTTGCAATGGATCCAGGAAATATAGTATTTGCTGCATTTTCATTTTATTTTTACTATTTAGCAGGAAATGCTTTAGAGAATGAATGGGGTGGATTTAAATTCAACTTATATTATTTGTTTGGTATGTTAACTACAATAATAATAATGTTTACAACTAAATTCCCATTTGCAGATGCAAGTTATATAAATTTATCTCTATTTTTAGCATATGCTAAATTGTATCCTAATGCAGAATTTTTATTATTTTTCTTTTTACCAATTAAGGCAAAGTATTTAGGATATCTAAACTGGGGACTTATTTTACTTGGCATAGCTCAAGGTGTAGTAAAACTTAGCATTCCACTAATATTATTAAATATTATACCTATTGTTAGTTATTTAATTTTCTTTGCAGGGAATAATTATAGAGAAGCTAAAATGAGAAGTAGTTCTGTTATAAGAATGAAGGACTATAAGAGAAAAATTAATTCTGTTAAAAAGACATATACTCATAAGTGCACTGTTTGTGGAATTACTGATGTAGATGATCCAGATATGGAATTTAGATATTGTAGCAGATGTAATGGAAAGCACGCTTATTGTGAAAAGCATATTTTAGATCATGAACATATAAAATAATCTAAGGGGCAGCAAGTAAATGCTGTCCCTTTTAATATTTAGTATTAGTGAGATTGATATTTGTTTTGATGTGACTTGGAGCGTAGCGACGGAACAAGCAAAATAAATATCAATTTAACCTTTTTAAGGAGTGATAAGATGGTTGATTTATGTTTCTTGGGAACACTAGGGAATATACCTTTACCTAATAGGCATTTAGCAGCTTTAATGGTTGCTTATAATGGAAGAAAGATATTAGTTGATTGTGGAGAAGGAACACAAGTAGCTATTAGAGAAGGTGGTTTAGGATTTAAGAATATTGATTGTATATGTATAACACATGTACATGGTGATCATATAATAGGACTTCCAGGGTTATTATCTACCATGGGAAATAGTGATAGAAGAGAGAGGGTAAAGATAATAGGTCCTATAGGGTTAAAGAAAGTAGTAGATGGATTAAATGTTATTAACCCTTATTTACCCTATGAACTAGAGGTGATTGAGGTGAAAACAGAAGAAATAGTGTTGAATGATGAAATTATTATTTCTTCATTAGAATTAGAGCATTCAACTAATTGTGTTGGATACAGTTTCTATTTTAAGAGAAGAAGAAAGTTTGATAGGGAAAAGGCAGAAGGAAACAATGTTCCTAAGATTTTATGGTCAAAGCTTCAAAAGAATGAAGAGGAAATTGAATATGAGGGAAATACATATACAAAGGAAATGGTATTAGGTGATGAGAGAAGGGGCATAAAATTATCATATATTACAGACACAAGACCTATAAAAGAAATACCTGAATTTATTAAAGATAGTGATTTGTTTATTTGTGAAGGTAACTATGGGGATGATGATGATTTGGATAAAGCTTTAAAAAATAAGCATATGACCTTTAGAGAAAGTGCAACACTTGCAAAGTTAGGGGAATGTATGGAACTTAAAATAACGCATTTTAGTCCATCACTTCCAAATCCTCAGGATTTCATCCATAATGCTAAAGAGGTTTTTGAAAATTCATCTATTGCTTATGATGGTGAATTAAAGACAATTAGTTATAGAGAATAATAGAGGCGTAATTCTTTTTTAGAATTACGCCTTTATTAAATTTATATATAAAAAGAAAAGTAGAAGATATAAAGAGAATAGATAGAGCAAAATCTTTACTAATTCAATATAATAACATAACGGAGAAAAAAACTCATAGGATTAAAGAAGAGCATGTTATGAACAAAAGAATAACTGATAGAGAGGTGGCAGATAAAATTATTGAATGATATGGGGTATAGATATTATGAAATTTACAAAGATGCATGGTATAGGAAATGATTATATATATTTTAATTGCTTTGAAGAAACAATTAAAAATCCAGGGAAATTATCAGTTAAGTTAAGTGATAGACACTTTGGAGTTGGTGGAGATGGTATTGTACTAATATTACCATCAGATAGGGCTGATTTTAGAATGAGAATGTTTAATGCAGATGGATCAGAAGGAAAGATGTGTGGTAATGCATCAAGATGTGTTGGGAAATATTTATATGAGAAGGGGCTAACTAAAAAAACAAGTATTAAGCTAGAAACCCTATCAGGAATTAAGATATTAGATTTAAATGTAGTAAATGAGAAAATAGTATCTGTAAAAGTAAATATGGGAAAACCTATTTTAGAGGCAAAAAAGATTCCAGTTATATCAGATAAAGAAGAGGTTATAGATAGAGAGTTAATTATTAATAAAGAGAAATATAATATTACATGCATATCAATGGGAAATCCTCATTGTGTAGTATTTATGGACAATATTCATGAATTAGATTTAGAAAAATTAGGACCATACTTTGAGAAAAACGAAATTTTTCCAGATAGAATTAATACAGAATTTGTGGAAATTATTAATAGAAATCATATAAAAATGAGGGTTTGGGAAAGAGGAAGTGGTGAAACACTTGCATGTGGTACAGGGGCTTGTGCTTCTGTTGTAGCTTCCGTTATAAACGGATATTGTAATAGGGATAGTGAGATAAAGGTTGAGCTTTTAGGTGGAGAATTAATTATAAATTACACTTCGCAGGGAGATGTATATATGGAGGGTCCTGCAAAATTTGTGTACGAAGGAATTATAGAGAATGAGTAAGAAGTATATTTTTTTGCACAAAGGGATTTAGGTTTAGGTCATTATGAAAGTTTAAAGTAATATCACACATTACAAATAAAAGTAAAAACTAAAATTATTTACTGGGAAATAATGTAAAATAAGATGTGATTATTACTTAGGTTGAAGGAACTATTGATGACATAGAATTAAATGAATCAGTAAGAAATAAAATTAGAATAGTAGGTAAGTGCGTACAACTTCATGATGAATATATTTCTGTAGCAGAAAGTTTAAAGCATGCTAGCTTAGCAAAAGCATCAAAGGAGGGGAAATATGGTAAAAATTAACAGTAACTATTTAAATTTAGAAGAGGGCTATTTATTTTCAACAATAGCTAAGAAGGTTAAGGTTTATAAAGAAAAGCATCCTGATAAAAGGGTTATATCCCTTGGAATAGGAGACGTAGTTTTGCCCTTGTCAGAACCAGTAATTAATGCATTAAAAAAAGGTGTTGAAGAAATGGCAAACAAGGATTCTTTTAAAGGATATGGTCCAGAGCAAGGGTATTATTTCCTAAGAGAAGGTATTAGGGAATATTATAGTGAATTTGGTGTTAAGCTTGATGATAAATCAATATTTGTAAGCGATGGAGCTAAAAGTGATTTGGGAAATTTATTAGATATTTTCTCAAAGGAAAATACAGTTTTAATACCAAATCCAGTGTATCCAGTATATGTAGATACTAATATTATGGATGGAAGAAATATAGAATATATGAATTGTACTGCAGAAAACAACTATCTTCCATTACCAGATTTCAATGTTAAGGGAGATATAATATATTTATGTTCACCCAATAATCCAACAGGTGCAGCATATAATAGAGAGCAATTAGAAAAGTGGGTTCAGTATGCAAAGGAGGTTGGAGCAATAATTCTTTTTGATGCAGCATATGAAGCATTTATATCTAGCTTAGAAATTCCAAGAAGCATATATGAAATAGAAGGGGCAAAAGAATGTGCAATTGAAGTGTGTTCTCTTTCTAAAACAGCTGGTTTCACTGGAATGAGATGTGGTTATACAATAGTTCCTTTGGAATTAGAATGTGAAGGAGTTAAGTTAAACAAGTTATGGCTTAGACGACAAACTACTAAATTTAATGGAGTATCCTATGTTGTTCAAAAAGCAGCTTCAGGGGTGTTCTCTAAAGAGGGAAGAGAGAAAGTAAAGGAAGTAATAGATTATTATAAAGAAAATGCTAAGATAATATCTAAAGTATTTGATGAATTAGGAATTTCTTATACTGGAGGAGTAAATTCACCATATATATGGATTGAATGTCCAAACAAAATGTCTTCCTGGGAGTTTTTTGATTATCTTTTAACAGAAGCAAATGTTGTTGGAACTCCAGGAGTAGGCTTTGGTGAAAATGGTGAAGGATGTTTTAGATTTAGTTGCTTTGGAGATAGGGAGGATATAAAAGAAGCTTCACAAAGGGTACTTAAGGCGGTAAATGATTTAAAGTAGTATCTAAAGAGAAGAGAATTATAAACATAGTTATAAAAGTAAAGAGAAAAATTAATTATTATATATTAAAGATTTTTAAGTAAGCTTAGAAGTTATATTTTAAGCTTACTTTTTATATTTTTAGGTATTCATTCTCGTGAAAATGAATATAATCTTATAATGACTAATAGTCATTATAAGATTATAAGGAGGTAATGCTATGAACATAATTGATACCATCGGAAAGGAAAGTAGGGAGGTGATTATTTCTCAAGTTTGTAGAATCCTAGAAAAGAATCCAGAAAAGAATGTAGACAAGTTATTTAGTGTTATTAAGGCATTATCAAGAAATACAGAAAGTAAAGATGCTATAGAGAGTATAGAGAAATATTATAATGAAATACCTTCTATAAAGGAAGAGATAAATCATATACTTTCCACAACAAATTCAAACTGTTTACAAAAGTTTTTTAAGAATTTTTTGGCTAATGCTATATGGAGTGGAGTACCTAAAAGAGAAAAGTGGATGGAAAGTGAAGATACAAAGATTCCTTTTGTACTATTATTAAGTCCATCAATGAGGTGTAATCTTAGATGTACTGGTTGCTATGCTGCAGATTACCCTAAAGATTCAGGCCTTTCATATGAAGAGGTAGATAGAATAGTTGGAGAAGCTAGAGATTTAGGCATACATTATATAATTATATTAGGGGGAGAACCATTTTTTGTAGATTACATGTATAAAATATATGAGAAATATAATGATGTGTACTTTACTCCCTTTACAAATGGGACATTATTTAATAATGATGTAGCTGATAAATTATGTAAGCTTGGAAATGTAATGCCTATGTTTTCTTTAGAAGGCTTTGAAGAGGAAACTGATAGTAGAAGAGGAAAAGGAATATTTAAAAAAGTAATGGAAGGTATGGATTTATTAAGGGATAGGGGAATACCTTTTGGAGTTTCTTCAGCCACATCAACTCATAATATTGATAAGGTAAGTTCTGATGAGTTTATTTATATGCTTATAAAGAAAGGATCCTTAATGAGTTGGTATTTTATTTATATGCCTGTTGGAGACAAGCCTAATGTAAAGGATATGCTAACTCCAAGTCAAAGAATAGAGCTTGGTAGAAGAACTAGAAAAATAAGAACTACAAAGCCTTACTTTACAATAGATTTCTTTAATGATGCTCCTTATGTAGGAGGATGTATAGCAGGAAAGTATTATTGTCATATAAATTCTAGTGGTGATGTAGAACCATGTATATTTGCTCATATTGCTACAGATAACATAAAGGATAAAAAACTTATAGATGTATTTAGGTGCAATATGTTTAAGGAATTAAGAAGTAGGCAACCATATAATAAAAATATGTTAATGCCATGTATGATGATAGATAATCCTAACGTAATAAGAGAAGTTGCTACTAAGGTTAAGGCATATACCACAGATGCTAGTGCAGATGCTATGTTAAATGATGAGGAATTTAAAGAAAAGTTAGATACTTTAGCAAGTGAATTTAAGCCATATGCTGATGAAGCTTGGAAAAAGGATTTCAATTGTAAAGGTAATGATGAGTTTTCTAAGGGATAAAATATATAGTTAGGTATTTATCATTTTTTAGTTTTAGGTTAAACTATAAATATACCGATATAGGGTATAAGGAGGAATAATAATGAGTGACGATAAAGATAAATTAAATAAGGATATTTTAAATAGATTAAAAAGAATAGAAGGTCAAGTAAAAGGGATTCAAGGAATGGTTGATAAGAATGTTTGCTGTAAGGATGTTCTTATACAGATTTCTGCCATTAGATCAGCTATTAATAAAGTGGGAGCATTAATGCTAGAAAACTATGCAATGAATTGTTTATCCCTTGATGAAAACTCTGAAGATAAAGAAAAATTACAAGAGTTAATTAAAACAATGAATACATTTATGAAATAATATAATCTAAGATATAAAAGAGAAGCTCTAATAGAGCTTCTCTTTTTACTGTCTAGGAAAGTATAAAATTTCAATTAGCTATAAATCAAAGGTATTATTACATTTTCCTTACCTTTAGTATGGGGGGAATAAATATCCACTCCACCTCTTTTATGCTTTAAAGAAATATTTAAATATTGTTATAAATATATAAATATACAGATATGTGGTAAAGGTAGGGCGGACAAGTTAGAATTATATTAGGGGGGATAATAATGAAATTTAATAAAAAAATGCTTTTTGGAGTAATAGCTTTAATTATTTTTTCATGGGGAGCAAATATGATTTATTTTATGAATACTCGTATCAATGAACCTTTGTTTTGTTATACCTATGGAGATAATGAATTAGCTCTTATTTCTTATTTTACAAGTGATGAAGAAGATAAGATAGAAAGAGTTGTATTTCCTGAATTAGGAGAGGAAGAATTCGATATTCTTAATATGCACAGTTATCCTGGAAGTTCAACTAGTCTTTTTTATAATAAATTAAATCAGGAGATAGATGATAAGTATAAAGTAAATTATTTTTATATTCCAATATGGGAATTCTCTGATGAGTATACAAAAAAATTATTTGGTGGTGTCAAATTAACAAAGTTAAATTATACTACAGCTAAAGGAAAAGAAGGTGCCATAGAATTTGGTGAAATTAAGCTTAAAAATAAAGATTTAACTTTATTAGATAACAATATGATTAGCGTTAGTGATTCACTTTACGATGGGAGTTACAATTACTCTAGTTTTATTGTAGAGGATGATATTGAAATTACAGGCATAGATGATGAGTTATTTAAGTTATATTTAGAAAATGGTTTTATTCAAATTAATAATAAGAAAATAGATAGCAAAAGCTTTCCTATTAAATTGAAAAAGGGTGAGGTATTTCAAATTGAAGTAGGCCTTGATAATATTTTTCCTCCCTATTATATGATAAGTGGAAGCATAACATTTATAACTAAAAATAAAGAAGGTAAGGAAGAAAAAATAAATATAGCTGTTATGGATACTACCAATAAAGAGTTTACTAAAAAACAAGTTGAAGACTTGAAAAAATTAAGGGGGATAAAATAATGACTAGAGATGGATTTAAAAAGATATTTATAGGGCTAATATTTGTTTTCCTTGATATAGTTATATTTATAAATTGGTTACCTGATTTTATAGGATATATTTTAATGCTTGAAGGATGTGTTATGCTATCATCAAGAGAGAAATTATTTCAAAAAACAATAAAGCCTTTGATGATTCTTACTGGAATATCAATTATAAAATTATTAATATTTATCTTTCCGCACCTTATAATGAATCTTTCTGATGCTGTAATGATGGAAGATAGTATTTATTTTTTTATTGCAAAAGAAAGTCTTAATATTGTATCTGCTGTACTTTGGATTTATGTTATTTTTTACTTGTTAAAAGGGGTTTATGTAATGGTGGCAGAAAGGGGAGATAATGTGACTTTAAGGCATATTAACTTTACTATGGTGTGTTATTTAACACTATTTGCTATAGAGCACATTATGACCCCTCTTTTATATAACATAGATTTTGTAGGAGTAATAAGGACAATTGCTATATTTGTTGTAGGGGCACAAGCAGTATGTAATATATTGATTTTGGTTATTATAAATAGAAGTAAAAAACTTCTTGAGGATAAGAGTGATTTAGTATAAAATTTAGAAGGAAATTCACAAAAGAAAGTAGAGGAATTAACTCATGGACTTCATTATTTTAATTATAGGATTCTTTTTGCTAATTAAGGGGGCCGATATATTTGTTGACGGGGCTTCTTCAATAGCTAAAAAGATAGGAATCCCTTCTGTAATAGTTGGGCTAACAATTGTATCATTAGGAACAAGTGCACCTGAGTTTGCAGTAAGTTTGATTTCTTCTTTTAATGGAAACAATGGTATTGCAGTAGGAAATGTTTTAGGATCTAATTTGTTTAATACACTAGTAGTTCTAGGTGGAACAGCTATAGTAGCACCACTTTTAATAAAAAAATCTACTATAAAAAGAGATTACATAGCTACATTAGTAGTAACAATTTTAACTTGTGTTCTTATTTTTGGATTAGCGCCTAAGAGTGAGAATATGCTTTCACGTATAAGTGGTATTATTCTATTAGTAGTATGTATTGTTTATATGTTTATATTAGTTAAGGCTGCTAAAAAAGATAGTGTTAAAGATGAAGAGAATACATCTGAAATAAAAATGTCAAAGAATATATTATTATCACTAATAGGTGTTGTAGGAATAGTCTTTGGAGGAAATTTAGTTGTAGATTCAGCTACAAATATTGCTTATGCTTTAGGTATGAGTGAAAAGCTAGTTGGATTAACTATAGTGGCTGTTGGAACTTCCTTACCAGAATTAGTAACATCAATTGTTGCAGCTTTAAAGGGTGAAAATGATATTGCATTAGGGAATGTTTTAGGTTCTAATATATTTAATTTAGTACTTATACTTGGAGCCTCAGCAACCATTAGCCCTATTACAGTTTCAGGAGTAATGGTAATAGACTTTATAATTTTAATTGCAGTAACATTATTTATTGGTGCTTTAATCTTCTTTAATAAAAAGGAAGATAAAAGACTTGGTAGATTAGAAGGAATAATCCTAGTTGGAATGTATGTAGCATATTTAGCTTACATAATAATGAGAAACTAAAAGAAGAGAGCTATAGATTATATTACCTATAGCTCTCTTCTTTATTATATAAAAATTTGATATACTAAAATAAAAAGATTTATTTCTTAATTTTTTTGTTTAATATAATCATAAACCAAACTAGTGAAGCACCTAATATAGCATGTCCTAAACCTGCCATATGAGGAAGCCCAGCAAAATCTTTAGAAAGTACTTCAAGTACTCCACGGAATACTATTGTTCCAATTAAAGATAATAATCCTACGTTGTATGATATTAACCATTTGTTAAAGTGTTTGTAAGATGAAATATCAAAGTTTTTATCAATCAATAATATTATTAGGAAAAATAAAAATCCTAATACTAAAGTATGTGTGTGTGCAGTTCCAAGAACTGTTTCACCAGAGAAATTATTGAACTTAGTAAATTCTCTGTGGAAAACACCAAGGATTAGTCCAAGTCCAAGATAGATAAATGATAAATTAAATAATTTTTTCATTTGCTTAACTCCTTAAAAATAATAAATATTAACTAAGATTAATTATACATTAAATAATAAAAAAGTAAAGAGGGGATGAATATATGGGTACAATAATAGCTCTACTTATGTTAGCAGCAGGTTTGTTTGTAATAGGCTTTGTAGCATATAAAACAGCCATAGGTATGGGAGGTAGTACAGCCTTAAGAGGTGTTGCTGTTAAGAAGGAGAGTAAGGGGGCAATATCCTTTAAGGAATGTAGAAATCTAACTGGAGAAAAAAACAAAAGCTTTTTACTTGAAGCAAATAAAAAGGTTAAGGTATCACTTAATGTAGAAGGAGAAAAGGGAGAGGTACTTGTAACTATTAAGGATAAGAGTGGATATTTAATTCTTAATGATAGAAAAAGTGAAGAGTTTGAATATACTGCTGATGTAAAGACTAGAATAAATGCAAGTATTAAGTTTACTAACTTTTATGGAGAAGTAAAGTTAGAAATTATATAAAAAAGTTGTACTGTATAGAATATTTTGATTTCATACAGTACAACTTTTTTAGCTTATTATAACCTTTGTTTTTTCTGGAATATTGTCATATACCCATTTAGCGTTTACTTTTGCAAGTCTCACACATCCATCTGAAAGAGCCATTCCCAATCTTCCATCTCTTATTGAACCATCTAAATTATAAATTATTGAATGAAATAGATAGTTTCCTTTAAATTGAGTATAGTACCAGCATTTATAGCCTTTTTCTACCCCAAAATATAATCCTTTGATGCCAACTGTATATGTTCCTTTAGGTGTTGGAGTAGAGGCTTTGCCTATTGTACATAAATAACTGTGCACTAGTGTCCAGTTATTAGTTTTACCTTTAAAGATATTTGTTTTAAAATTCTTTGTATCTACCCATATTAAATAGGGTGTTGAACTTGAGTAATTTTTTGAATTAATATAGTTTAATATTTCCTCAGTATAATTTGGAGAAGCTCTATAAAACTTTTTTGATATATAATTGATTACTTTCAATTTACACCTCGTTAATTATTTGTATAGTAAGGATTTACATGAACCATGCAATGCTTTATTCTTGAATCTTCTTCTATTAAGTTATGAACACGTGAAGCAATGTTATGACCTTCCTCAACAGTTAGTGTAGCATCAACAGATATATCAACATCAACATAAAGTTTATTGCTATGCTGTCTTGTTTTTAAATTTTTTATTTCATAAATGCCATTTATTGAGTTGATTTTATCAATTATAGCTTGGACATCATCTTCAGAAGCAGCTTCGTCTATTAATTGTGCAATGCTTTGTTTACAAATATCAAAAGCAACTTTAATTATTACTAAGGCTATTATTATTGCTACTAGAGGGTCTAAAAAAGGATAACCCATTCTAGCACCAACTATACCTATTAAAGCTCCAATAGAAGATAATGCATCAGATCTATGATGCCATGCATCAGCTTTTAAAGAAGGACTATTTATTTCATTAGCATATTTTATTGTATACCAATACATTAATTCTTTTACAATAATTGAAGTAATAGCTGCAATTATAGCTGAAAAGCCAGGAGTAACATAGCTGTGGTTAATTATTTTGATTATTCCAGAATATCCAATACTAATTGCTACAAGAAAAAGAACTGTAGAAAGAAATAGTGAAGTTATACTTTCTATTCTTTCATGACCATAAGGATGAGATTTATCTGCTTTCTTATGAGATAGCTTTAAACCAATAATAACGCCTATTGTTGTTACTACATCAGAAAGAGAGTGCATTCCATCTGCAAGCATAGCAGCACTTCTAGATATAAAACCTATTAGTATTTTTATGAATGCTAAGATAAAGTTTCCTATAATAGTATTTTTACTTACACGTACCCCAATTTCTAATCGTTCATCTTTCATAAATTCATCTCCTAGTTCTCAATTGAATAAGTAAAAAAATATTTCTTTATATAATATTAATAAATATAAGGAGTGTTACAAAAGTAAAGTGTGATAGTGCTTATCAATTGATAAAGATGTGATATAAAAGGTGGAATAGATATTTATTTTTCTCTAAATGGTTTATACATTAAAAAAGAAGAGAAATTTTATGAGATTTCTCTTCTATTGATTATTTTCAGTTGATAACTTCTTTTTAATTTTCATTCTATTTAGTAACCTTGTAATTGTAGAAACAAAAATTATACCAAGAACTAAAGTGCCTGATGAGGCTAGTGTATTTAATCCAAGTTCTAAAGAACCTGTTACATTTCCAGTAATTGCTTCATACATTGTGTAATACATTCCTGCCCCAGGAACTAATGGGATAAGACAACATATTACTAAGGTAGTAACTGGAGTTTTTAATATTCTAGCAAATATTTCAGAATATATGCTAAAGCATATAGATGAAATAAATAAAGAGCTAATAGTAGAAAAATTTAAATAAAGACCTAATGCATATACAAACCAACTAAGACCTCCACCAATAGCTGCAAAAAACAACTTTTTTCCTTTTATATTAAATATAATTCCAAAACCACAGGAAGCAATAAAGGATGCCATAGTTTGAATAAAAACCATTGTCATTATATACTACCTCCTAAAGTATTAATCCAGAAACTTAATATTGCACCTGAGCCAACAGCAATTGATATAGCTATAAGAAAAGCTTCAGCTGCTTTAGTTAGCCCTGCTAAAAAATCACCAGCTATGGTATCTCTAATTGCGTTTGTAATTGCAAGTCCAGGCACAAGAAGCATTATAGCACCAATTATGGTTTTATCTATATTAATGTTAAATCCTAGTATAACTAAAAGTAATGTGAGTGAAGCTGCAGTAGCCCCTCCAATACAATTAATGAAGAATTCATTTATAGATAGTTTTTGGAACTTTATGGTGACTATTTTTATTATGAAACCTATAAAAGTAGCAGCTAAAAGGTCATTAAAGCCTCCTCCAAAAAGAATGGAGAATGTACCTGCTGCAAGTGCAGAAAAGGCTAATGTAAGAGGGATAGAATATCTTTCGCCATTATCTATTTCTTTTAGTAGTTTTAAAATATCGCTTAAATCCATAGGTTCACTTTGTAAAGTTCTTGAAAGTTCATTAATTTTATCTATTTTATTTAAGTCTACGCTTCTTGATTTAACTCTATTTATTAAAGAATATGTTTTGTTGTCATGGCAAATTGAAACCATTATTCCAGTAGGAGTTACAAAACTATCAGCTTCGTCAACACCAAAGGAATAGCATATTCTACATATTGTTTCTTCAACTCTATATGTTTCAGCACCGCTTTCAAGCATCATTCTACCAGCATATGTAGAAACATGTAGGAGCTTGTTCATATCCATATATATCACTCCCAAAGTAAAAATTACTTAAGTATTATAGCATATAAGAAGAAAATATTATATAAATTTTGGTTGATAATTGGTATAATAAAGACTATAATTTATTAAAAACTAGATTGGGGTGGAAAAATGAATTTTGATAATGTAAAAAAGGTAGATGAAGAAGTTTATGCTCTTATGGAAAAAGAGTTAAACAGACAACAAAAAGGTATAGAACTTATTGCATCTGAAAACTTTGCTAGTGAAGCTGTTATGGAAGCAATGGGGTCATACTTAACAAATAAGTATGCAGAAGGATATCCAGGAAAGAGATATTATGGGGGCTGCTACGTTGTTGATGAAATTGAAGATATAGCTAGAAATAGAGCTAAGGAACTTTTTGGTGCTGAGCATGCAAATGTTCAACCTCATGCAGGTTCACAAGCTAATATGGCTGTATATTTTACAATTTTAAAACCTGGGGACACTGTTTTAGGGATGGACTTAAGTCATGGTGGACATTTAACTCATGGATCACCAGTTAATTTTTCAGGAAGATTATTTAACTTCGTATCATATGGAGTTGATAAAGAAACTGAAAGAATTAATTATGACGAAGTAAGAAGAATTGCATTAGAATGTAAGCCAAAGCTAATTGTAGCTGGTGCAAGTGCTTATGCAAGAATAATTGATTTTAAAAAGTTTAGAGAAATTGCAGATGAAGTTGGTGCATATTTCATGGTTGATATGGCTCATATTGCAGGATTAGTTGCTGCAGGGATACATCCATCACCAGTACCATATGCTGACTTTGTAACATCTACAACTCATAAAACTTTAAGAGGACCAAGAGGAGGATTAATCCTTTGCAAAGAAAAGTATGCTAAGGATTTAGATAAAAATATATTCCCAGGTATGCAAGGTGGACCATTAATGCATGTTATTGCTGGTAAAGCAGTATGCTTTAAGGAAGCCCTAGATCCTAGCTTTAAGGAATATATGACAAAAGTAGTAAATAATTGTAGAGTTTTAGGGGAAGAACTTGTAAATAGGGGATTTAAATTAGTTTCTGATGGAACTGACAACCACTTAATCCTTGTTGATTTAAACAATAAGGATGTAACAGGAAAAGAAGTTGAAAATCTTTTAGATACAATTGGAGTTACTGTTAATAAAAATACAGTGCCAAATGAAACTAGAAGCCCATTTGTAACATCAGGTATCAGAATTGGTACTGCAGCAGTTACTACAAGAGGCTTTGAAGAAGAAGATATGAAAGTTATTGCTGAAATAATAGATGAGGCAATACAAAATAGAGAAGGAGATCTGTCTACTTTAAGAGAAAAGGTTGAAGCTCTTTGTGACAAACATCCATTATACTAGAATAGAGGAGGTTCATATATATGAGCCTCTTTTTTGTTTATAAATATAAAATTATGAGAGGTAATAAGAAGTGAGAAAAAAGAAATATCTTATTGTAATAACCGTGTTAATAACATGTATCTCTTTAATAGTGGGATACAATTTAATTAAAGCAATAAATAAACAAAAGATTTTTAAATACTCATTAAAAGACATGGAAATTATATCTACAAATATGGATGAAAACAATAATTTAGAAGATAGTATTAATGGCATTGAAGTAATAGAATTTACTCCACCATTTATTAAAACAACCATTGAGAGCACTTCAAATGATTGCACTACATTAGCGGTGTATATGAACGAAAGATATCATATTAATTTATCAAAAGATAATAATGAATTTAGTGAATATGCAAAGTTAGGTGGTATAGAAAGGCATAAGGTGATAAAAGGTGATGTTAATGACTTTATTATTGAGCTTACCTATTCTTCAAATGGATTAGATGAAAATTCAGTTTTATTAAAGGATAGGGATAAAAATAAAAGTAAACCCTTATTCAAAACTAGATATCATATTAGGAAGACTAATAAGCCAGCAACTTATGAATTAGTTGAAGTTGGGGCAAATCTAGGTGAATAGAGGGGGGAATAAAATGAAAGAAAGAGAATCTAAAATACTAACATGTATTTCTATAGTGTTATTGTTATTTTGCATATTTTCTTCTGTATTTATTTTTAAAAATAGGAAATACAATGATGAAGAAAAATATCCAGTTATAGAATATAGTGATACAACAAGAATGAGGTATATAGCTATTCCAATGATAGAAAAGTATTTAAATAAATATGTAAATAATGCAAGTGATGAAGAGGAAAATGTAAATATAGCTAGTTATAAATATAAAAATAGTCAGCTTATTGCAGGAGATAATGAGGTTTTTGCAGTAGCAACTATTTTTGAAGTAGAACCCAAAAATTCTAGGGATATAGGAGATTTAGTAAACTGGGGGATTTATGGAGATGATGGTCTTATACATTGTAATTGGACTTTTATAATTAGAAAAATTGATGAAAATAAATATAAATTAATAGATATAAAAGATACTAAAGAGGTAATTAAAGAGCTTCAATTAGATAACAATACAAATTTGATGGAAGTAGTAGCTGAAGCTAGTAAGTGTAGTTATAAGATAGAAAGTGATAAGATTTATGTTACCTATGATTTAGGAGAGCAGTGGGTTGATACATCTCTAACATATAGTGATTTTGTAGGGGATATAGTAGATAGTGTAAGAAACCCACAATTGCCAGATGGAAGTTATATGCCTGAGTTACCTAAGGGAAGCTATTATATAACACCAGAGAAGACAGCATTTATATCTCCATCAGGAGATATGATATTATCTGAGGATAAGGGCTTAACATGGGATAAGGTTAAGGTTGGACCAGCTGGTATTGTTGGTGTAAGAGCAAGCTTTGTTGGATTTACTGAAGATGGATTTGGGTATGCACTTTTATGTGGAGATAGGGTAATGAGCTGGGAAACAGCAGCTATATTTACAAGTACTGATGGTGGACATAATTGGAATTATATTGGGGTGTTAAAGGATGAAGGAGGCTCTAGTTTATCTACTGGAATATCTTTTTCAACAGATAAAATAGGATTTATTGCTACTAATGCAGGATTAGAGAGAACTGTAGATGGAGGAAAAACTTGGAGCGCAGTTGAAGTGGATGTGCCTGTAGATTTGAAGGTATACTATGACACTCCATTAGTACCATCTTTTAAGGATGGAAAGGGAGAACTTTTAGTTGGTCAAGGTAGCGATGGAGATTATGGAGCTGCAGGAAGCCAGTTCGTAAGATTTGTAAGTGAGGATAATGGGATTACTTGGACTTATAGTGGCGAGGTAATAAAGTAGTTATTCATAATTAAGTAGAATAAATCTTACTAAAAAGAACAACCTATACTTGAGGTGATATTATGGGAAAAAAGAAAACAAATAATAAAGTACACATAAATCATGATCCACAAGCAGAAAGCTCTAGAGCTGTTTTTGGAGAGCCTAAAGCTAAAGGTGATGAATTTACTCCAAGAACTTTTAAGTAATATATACATTTAAGTATAAGGAGATATATAATGACTAAAGATGAAAGAATTAATAAATTACTTGAATGGATGAAAACTGCAACAAAGAGTGAAAGGCATATACCTGAAATAGAGGAATTTGCAAAGAATAATCCTAAAGTTTTTGGAGAATTTCACAGACTTGCTGGAGGAATAATCAGTGGTGAAGATTTAAATGCAAAAGAAAGATTATTTGAATTAATAAGTAATAATGAAGAAGAATTTAATGCCATATTTAATGCATTAAATATAAAGTGACTTTAGTATGAAGGAGTAGATATTTGTTTTACTTAGAACAAGAAAAATAAATATCTACTCCCCTTTCTTTTTTGCTAGTAATATAATAAGTATAGGGGTGATGAAATGAAAGATTATGACTCAATAAGGCCAGAAATAAAAGTAGAATATAAGTTATGGGAAAAGGTTGTTATAGCTATAGGAGTACTAGGAATTTTATTTTCAATTATATACTTAGTTATCAATTGGGGAGGCTTACCAAAAGAAATTCCAGTTCACTTTAATGGAGCAGGAGAAGTAGATAATTGGGGAAATAAAGGAACACTTATGATATTTCCTATATTATGTATAATAACGTATGGATTAATGATGGTATTCACTTTATTCCCTAATGGATATAATTATATCGTTAAGATTACAAGAGAAAATGCAGAGAATCAGTATAGAAATGCTAGGGAATTAATAAATTATATGAATACAGAAATTGTATTATTTTTTGCATTTTTAGAGTGGAGTTGTATTCAAGTAGCATTAGGACAAGCAGAAGGAATAGGAACATGGTTTGCTATAGTATTTGTTGTAGTTTTATTTATAACCTTAGGATATAAAATATATAAAATGTATAAGTTAAAGTAAACATTGACAAAAAAAGTGGAATAATATATTATGAAATAAATTAATAATTTTAATGGCAGTGATAAAGAGGAGTAAAAACTGAAAGTATCAAAGAGAGAGGGAAAAGGTGTAAGCCCTTATATGGAAGGTTTTGAAGGTAGCTTTTGAGCTTCTTTAGTGAAATTTAAGTAGCTAAAGACGGTTTTTCTAAATCGTTATTTAATTAAGAGCCCATGAAAGTGGGAATAAAGGTGGTACCGCGAGTCTTCGTCCTTTTTTGGATTGAAGGCTCTTTTTTATTTTATAAAATAAAGTAACTTAAAGGAGGAATTAATATGATAGAAAACAAAGAATTATCTACAACTTATAATCCTAAAGAGTTTGAAGATAGAATTTATAAGACTTGGGAAGAAAATAAGTATTTTACACCTGTAATAGACAAGAGTAAAAAGCCTTATTCAATAGTAATGCCACCACCAAATATAACTGGTAAATTGCATTTAGGGCATGCACTTGATAATACACTTCAAGATATGCTTATAAGATTTAAGAGAATGCAAGGTTACTGTACTTTATGGTTACCAGGTGAAGACCATGCTTCAATTGCAACAGAAGTTAAGGTTGCTAATGAACTTGCAAAGCAAGGTTTAGACAAGAAGGAAATGGGAAGAGAAGCTTTCCTTGGAGAAGTATGGAAGTGGACTGAAGAATATAGAGAAAAGATAAGACAACAATTAAAGAAAATGGGTGTTTCTGCTGACTTTACAAGAGAAGCATTTACTATGGATGAGCACCTAGACAAGGCTGTTAAGCATGTTTTCGTTAAATTATATAACGAAGGGTTAATCTACAGAGGAAACAGAATAACAAACTGGTGTCCTAAGTGTCAAACTGCACTATCTGATGCAGAAATTGAATATGAAGAACAAGATGGATTCTTCTGGCACATTAACTATCCACTAGCTGATGGATCAGGTTCTCTTGAAATAGCTACAACTAGACCTGAAACATTACTAGGAGATACAGCTGTTGCAGTTAATCCTAATGATGAAAGATTTAAGGATTTAGTAGGTAAGATGTTAATCCTACCTTTAACAAATAGAGAAATTCCTATAATAGCAGATGATTATGTTGATATGGAATTTGGTACTGGTGCAGTTAAAATAACTCCTGCTCATGACCCTAACGACTATCAAGTTGGTTTAAGACATGACCTTCCACAAATTAAGATTATGGACGATAAAGGAATTATAAATGAACTAGGTGGAAAGTACCAAGGCATGGATAGATATGAAGCTAGAAAAGCTATGGTTAAGGACCTAGAAGAGCAAGGATTACTTGTAAAAGTTAAGCCTCACACTCATAATGTAGGAACTCATGATAGATGCGGCACTACAGTTGAGCCAATGATATCAAATCAATGGTATGTAAAAATGGAATCTTTAGCTAAGCCTGCTATAGATGTAGTTAGAGAAAAGAAGACTAAGTTTGTACCAGAAAGATTTGAAAAGACTTATTTCAACTGGATGGAAAACATTCAAGATTGGTGTATTTCAAGACAATTATGGTGGGGACATAGAATACCAGTATGGTACTGTGGAGACTGTGGAGAAATAAACGTTGCAGAAGTTGCTCCATGTAAGTGTTCAAAGTGTGGATCAGAAAACTTAACTCAAGAAAATGATGTTTTAGATACATGGTTCTCATCAGCACTTTGGCCTTTCTCAACTTTAGGATGGCCAGAAAAGACAGAAGACCTAGAATACTTCTATCCAACAAGTACATTAGTTACTGGATATGATATCATATTCTTCTGGGTTGCTAGAATGATATTCTCAGGCCTTCACAACATGAAAGAAACTCCATTTGATACTGTACTAATTCACGGTATTATAAGAGATTCAGAAGGAAGAAAGATGAGTAAGTCCCTAGGTAACGGTGTTGACCCGCTTGAAGTAATAGACACTTATGGTGCAGATGCTTTAAGATTTATGCTAGTTACTGGTAATGCTCCAGGAAATGATATAAGATATTATCCAGAAAGAGTTGAATCTGCAAGAAACTTTGCTAATAAGATTTGGAATGCATCCAGATTTGTTATGATGAATCTTGATAAAGAAGTTATGAATAAGTATTCAGATTGCAAGGAATATTCATTAGCTGACAAGTGGATATTATCTAAGATGAACACATTAGTTAAAGAAGTTACTGAAAACATGGATAAGTTTGAACTTGGTATTGCATTACAAAAGGTATATGACTTCATGTGGACAGAATTCTGCGACTGGTATATAGAACTTGTTAAGCCTGTATTCTACGGAGATGATGAAAAGGCTAAGGGAGTAACTTATAACGTATTAAATACTGTTCTTGTTACAGGATTAAAATTATTACACCCAGTAATGCCATTTATCACTGAAGAAATTTATACTCATTTAACTGATGAAGAAACTATAACAACTTCAGTATGGCCAGAATATTCAGAAGAGCTAAGTAATGCTGATGCTGAAACTGAAATGGGATATGTAATAGAAGGTGTTAAGGCTTTAAGAAATGTAAGAGCTGAAATGAATGTTCCACCTTCAAGAAAAGCAAAGGTTATTTGCTACATTGGAGAAGAAGCTAAGAATGCATTTATGGCAGGAACAGCTTATATTGAAAAGCTTGCATCAGCTTCAGAAGTTGAATTTATAGCTGATAAGTCAGAAGTTCCAGCAAACGCTGTATCTGTTGTTGTTAAGGGTGGAGAATTATTTATGCCACTTCTTGATTTAGTAGATAAGGAAAAGGAACTTGAAAGATTAAATAAAGAAGTTAAGAAGCTTGAAGGTGAAATTGAAAGAATTGACAAGAAGCTTAATAACCAAGGATTTGTAGCTAAGGCTCCACAAGCAGTTGTAGATGGAGAAAAATCTAAAAGAGAAAAGTATGTTGAGATGTTAGAAGCTGTAAAAGGAAGAATAGATGCTTTAAACTAAAAAATATGTTTTATTTAGGTGCTATAAGATAAAATCTTATAGCACTTTTTTAAATTGCAAAATAATATATACTTTACCTTTAATGGAAAATGTTCACAAAAATTTAATTGCATAAATATTCAGAATATTCTACAATAAAATGGAACGTTAAGTTCAAAAAAACTATTAAAGGAGGAGAAGGATGAAAACTAGAAAGTTTAAACAGTTTTTGTCGACACTTTTAGTAGTTGCGCTAACGTCAGCAGGAATTACAGTTAGTACTAGTGCAACGGAAGCAAAAGATAATGAACAGCTTAACGTTACAAATGAAAAAAAATCAGATGAACTTAAGAGAAAGATAGTAGGATACTTTCCAGAATGGGCTTATTCAAGTGAAGCTCAAGGATACTTTAATGCAACAGATCTACAGTGGGACTCTATAACTCATATCCAATATTCCTTCGCAATGGTTGATCCATCAACTAATAAAATTACATTAGGGGATAAGCATGCTGCTATTGAAGAGGATTTTGCAGGATATGACCTAAGTTATAAGGGAAAGAAAGTAGAACTAGACCCTTCTTTACCTTATAAAGGACATTTTAATGTTTTACAGACTATGAAGAAAAGTTACCCAGATGTAGATCTATTAATTTCTGTTGGTGGTTGGGCAGGATCAAGAGGTTTTTATACTATGCTAGATACAGATGCAGGAATAAATACCTTTGCTGATTCATGTGTTGATTTCATTAGACAATATGGATTTGATGGAGTAGATATTGATTTTGAATATCCTTCAGCTACTAGCCAATCAGGAAATCCAGATGATTTTGATCTTTCAGAACCAAGAAGATCAAAGCTTAACGAAAGATATAATATTTTAATAAAAACTTTAAGAGAAAAGATAGATGAAGCAGCTAAAGCAGATGGAAAGGATTATTTGTTAACTGCTGCTGTTACTGCATCTCCTTGGGTATTAGGTGGTGTAAGTGATAATTCTTATGCTAAGCACCTAGATTTCTTAAGTGTAATGTCTTATGACTATCATGGTGGTTGGAATGAGTATGTTGAGCATTTAGCTGGTATATATCCAAATGCAGAGGATAGAGAAACAGTATCTCAAATAATGCCAACTTTATGTATGGATTGGGCATACAGATATTACAGAGGCGTTTTACCTTCTGAAAAGATCTTGATGGGTATTCCTTACTACACAAGAGGATGGGAGAATGTTCAAGGTGGTACTAATGGACTTCATGGAACAAGTAAAACTCCAGCTTCAGGAAAATACAATATATGGGGAGATGACCTTGATGGTGATGGTAATTTAGAACCAGCAGGAGCAAACCCTTTATGGCACGTATTAAATCTTATGGAAAATGATCCTAATTTAAAAGTATATTGGGATGATGTTTCTAAGGTTCCATATGTTTGGCAAAACAATGAAAAGGTATTCCTATCTTTTGAGAACGAAAAATCTATAGATGCAAGATTAGATTATATTAAAGACAAAAATCTTGGTGGAGCATTAATTTGGGTAATGAATGGTGACTATGGCTTGAATCCAAATTATGTAGAAGGTTCAACAGATGTTAATGAAGGAAAATATACATTTGGTGATACCTTAACAAAGAGATTAAGTGAAGGATTAACTAAGATGGGTGACTGTACAAAATCACCTGATGATTCTAATTCATTTCTAGAACCTATTAATGTAGGAGTTAATCTTACAGGTAACTATGATCATCCAAATTACACTTATTCTTTAAATATAACTAACCATACTGGTGAAGAAATTAAGGGAGGATGGACTGTATCCTTTGATTTACCAAAGTCTGCTTTATATAAGTCTTCATGGGGAGGTACTTATAGTGTAGAAGATAATGGTGACTTTGCTAGAGTAACATTAACCTCAGGAGCATGGCAAAATATTTCTTCAGGGGCTACAGTTACAATACAAGGTATGATTGGATTATGTTTCTCAGGAGTAAGAAATATTACGTTTAATGGAATGAACCCGATAGGTAATAATGAAGCACCAGTTATTTCAGGTGCTGAGGATATTACTATTAATTTAGGGGATACTTTTAATCCTTTAAATGGAGTTAAAGCATCAGATAGTGAAGATGGTGATTTAACAAGTAAAGTTTCTATTAATGGTAAAGTAGATAATACTAAGGCAGGAGAATATACTTTAACTTACTCAGTTTCAGATAGCAAAGGTGCAGTAACTACAGTTACAAGAGTTGTTACTGTTTTTGATAAGGATGCACCTATAATAAACACAAATCCAGAAATTACAGGAGTTAAGGATCAAACTATAACAGTTGGAGGAACCTTTAATCCATTAAGTGGAGTAAAGGCAACAGATAAGGAAGATGGAGACTTAACTAGTGCCATTAAAGTAACAGGTACTGTAGATACTTCAAAAGCAGGAGTTTATAAATTAACTTATTCTGTTGTAGACAAAGATGGTGGCAAGGCAGAAGTATCATGCAATATAACTGTTGAAGAACAAAAATATCAAACTTACGACCCTAAGACAATTTATAATGGTGGCGATATAGTTATTTATAATGGAGAAACTTATAAATGTAAGTGGTGGACTCAAGGACAAGCACCAGGTTCTCAATGGGGACCATGGGAAAAAATATCATAATATAGGAGGATGATAATATGGCAAAAAGAAAGTTAAAAAAGAACTTAAAAACTTTTGTTGCATTTAGTGCTATTACTGCTTTATTGTTAACTAATGGTATTCCAATTAGTGCTTTAACTCAGTCTTCCAATACAACTGAGGTTACTTCACAAGCTACTACAGGATTACGTAATGTAATGTATTATGGTGACTGGTCTATTTGGGGAGGACAAGGTAATTTCTATCCAAAGGATATACCAGCAGATAAATTAACACATTTAAATTTTGCTTTTATGGATTTTAACTCTTCAGGTGAGTTAATTTATTGTGATAAAGATGCAGCTACAGGACATCCATTAGGAAACGCAGGTGTAACTTATGGTGATGTTAACGGTGGTATCTTAAATGCATTCCAAGTGTTAAAAGCAGAAAATCCCAACTTAAAGATAGGTGTATCTTTAGGTGGATGGTCTAAGTCTGGAGACTTCTCAACAATAGCTGCAAATGATTCAACAAGAGCTAAGTTTGTAGAAAACGTTATGAAATTTATTAAGTATACAAATATGGATTTTGTTGATATAGACTGGGAGTATCCTGGTGACTATAGGCAGCCTGATAAGACTGACAATACAAACGATGAAGGAACACCAAATGCAAGTCCACAAGACAAGGATAATTACATCTTGTTATTACAAGATTTAAAGAATGCTTTAAATAAGCAAGGTAAAGAGCTTGGAAAAACTTATGAATTATCTGTAGCATTACCAGCAGGAGTATCTAAAATAGAGGCTGGTATAGATGTTGATAAGTTATTTGATATAGTAGACTTTGCTAATATAATGACTTATGATATGGCAGGAGCTTGGAGTACAACAAGTGGTCATCAAACTGCATTATATACAAATCCTAATGCTCCAGAAGAATATAAGGGGCTTTCAGTAGATGAAAGTATTAATTATTATATATCTCAAGGTGCAGAAAGACAAAAAATAGTTGTTGGTGCAGCATACTATACACGTGGATGGGAACAAGTTTCAGATAAGGGCGTTGATCCAAAAAATCCTGGATTATTTGGAGAAGCTGCAGTAGTTAATAAGAATGCAGACCTTACACCAACACCAGGAGCACTTAATGAAGCTCCATTGAAGAATGGAGAAGGTGGAAAAGCTGGTGGAGTATGGGGATATAATGCTCTAGATAAGTTAAAGGCTAAGTACACTGGATTAAAAGAGTACTGGGATGATAGTGCTAAGGCTCCATATTTATATAACCCAGAAACAGGTGCATTCTTTACTTACGATAATGTAAGGTCAATTCAAGAAAAAGCTAAATATGTTAAAGAAAATAATCTTGGTGGTATGATTGCTTGGATGGCATCACAAGATGCTACTACAACATCTACTAAGAGAGATGAATTAACAAATGCTACTAAGGAAGCATTATTTGGTTCAGGTGAATTACCTAAGTACGATGTAAAATATACAAATCCCGATATAAGTTGTACAGTAACTCCAGTAACTCAATCATGGGGAACTGGCGGAGTACTAAATATGTCAATAAAGAATAATGAAAAATTAAGTGAGTCTGGTGAAGTATTATCAACAGTAGAAACAGCAGCAAAAACAGTTAAGAATATGAAGGTTTATATTAAAACTGATGGAGTAGCTATTACAGGTTCACAATATCCAGCAGGACCGGTTTCAAAGGAAGGAGATTACTACGTTATAGACTTTAGTGCAATGTCAGATGGTAAACTAATGAAACCAGGAACATCCTTTACTTTTGATTTAAATCTTGATAAAGCTATTGAAGATACTAGTAGTATTATAAGTGTTGAAGTATCACAAAGAATGTATCAAACATCTCCTGAAATTATGAGACAAATAATTTGGGGTGATACAAACTCAGCACCAGTTATATCTGGAGCTAATAATATTACTATAAACTTAGGAGATAAGTTTAATGCTTTAAGTGGTATTACAGCTACTGATAAGGAAGATGGAGATTTAACTAGTGCTATTAAAGTAGCAGGAACTGTAGATACTTCAAAGGCAGGAGAATATACTTTAACTTATTCTGTTAAAGATAGTAGTGGTAAAGAAACAACAGTTACAAGAGTTGTTACTGTTTTTGACAAGAATGCTCCTGTGGTAAATACAAATCCTGAAATTACTGGAGTTAAAGATCAAACTGTAAAGATTGGATCAACTTTCAACCCATTAAGTGGAGTGAAAGCAACAGATAAGGAAGATGGAGATTTAACTAGTGCCATTAAGGTAACAGGAACTGTAGATACTTCTAAAGCAGGAGTATATAAATTAACTTACGCAGTTGTAGACAAAGATGGTGGAAAGGCAGAAGTTTCATGTAATATAACTGTTGAAGATCAAAAATATCCAACCTATGACTCTAAGACAATTTATACTGGTGGAGATATAGTTGTTTATAACGGAGAAACTTATAAATGTAAATGGTGGACTCAAGGTGAAATACCAGGAGCATCAGAATGGGGAGCATGGGAAAAAATTAGTTAGTATTTTATTAGGGGTAAATCAATTTGATTTATCCCTTTTTTGTTCTTTAGGAAATTATAGCTTCAATTAAATTGTGGATAACTTCAACAATTTAGTGATACATTAGTCCATTTCTTCCTAAAGAATAAAAAATAAAATATATGCCCCTGCAAGATTTTCCTCAGGCAAGCTTCGGAAGCTCTAATGAGTAAGTTCTATTTACCAAATTTAAATTTGGAATATCACTTATGCAGATGGGCGAAAAAAATCGACGGCTCCACAGTCGCCTTGGCGATTTTTTTGTATAAAAAAACTCTTAAATGTTTATTAATAATATTCTAGAAGAAGTATTTGACATGAAATAAGTTATCTACTATAATCTATTCATAGTAAAATAGTATGAATTAAATTATTAGTTACAAAAGATAAGTGGAGGAAGTTTAAATGACATTTAATATTGAATTATTTGCAGCTATTGTATTTGCTATATTAGCCTTAGGTTTACTTTGGTACCTTAATAAAAGAAAAGTTTCATTTTCAGTAAGGACTTTAATTGGGTTAGGATTAGGTCTTATTTTTGGATTGACTTTAAAAGAGAATTCACTAATTGTAGAACCTATAGGAAAGATATATATTTCATTAATTAGAATGGTTGTAATTCCTTTAGTAATGGTATCTATAATTAATAGTATATCTAATTTCGAGGATAGCAGTAAACTAAAATCTTTAGGAATTAGAGCTATGGGGATGCTTTTAGGAACTACAGCTATAGCCGGAATTGTTGGTATTATATTTGGAAACATTTTTTCTGTTGGGAAAGGTATAGTATTCGAGGGGGCAGAAAATTTTGTTCCTAAGGAAGTTCCAAGCTTTATGGAGGTATTTAGTGATATGCTTCCAACAAACCCTATAAAATCAATGGCTGAAGGACAAATTATACCAGTTATAATTTTTGCATTATTTATAGCTTTTGCAATTATTATTGAAGAAAAAAAGAATAAGGAAAAGGTAGCGCCTTTTAAGGCTTTCATAAATTCATTTAGTACAATATTAATGAGAATAACTAGAATTGTATTAAGATTAACACCATTTGGAGTATTTGGTCTTATGACAGCTGTAGGAGCAAAGAATGGTGTAAGTACATTGATGCCGCTTTTAACTTTTGTAGTAGCAATTTATTTAGCCTTAGCCTTTCAAATTTTTATTGTACATAGCTTGTTTATATTAATTTTCAAAAGAAGAAGCCCTATTAAATTCTTTAAGGGAATATGGCCAGCACAAGTTGTTGCATTTACAACTCAAAGTAGCTTTGGAACATTACCAGTAACTATAGAATCATTAGAAGATAATATTGGGGTATCAAGTAGTACAGCAAGTTTTGTTGCTTCATTAGGTTCCACAGTTGGTATGAATGGATGTGGAGGAGTATTTCCAGCAATAGTAGCTATATTTGTTGCAAATGTATTTGGAATTGAACTTACATTAACTCATTATATTTTAATGATTTTAACTATAGTTGTTGGTTCTGTAGGAATTGCAGGAGTTCCAGGTGCAGCTACAATGTCTACAACACTTATTTTAACAACATTAGGACTTCCAATAGAAGGTATGGCTATTATTTTAGGTGTAGATGCAATAATAGATATGGCAAGAACTCTTACTAATGTAACAGGAGCTGGACTTGCAGCTTACATAGTGGATAAAGAATGTAAATAAAGTAACTTTAAGAACTATAACCAAGGTTTATAAATTGGTTGTAGTTCTTTTTTTTATATATAGAAGAAAAAAATATTAAGACCTATGACTAGGAAGCTAAAAGTTTGATGAAATAAATAGAGTATAGTAAAATATTACTAGTAAAAGGAGGGAAGATTATGTTAGAGGTAAAAGAATTAAGTAAAAAATTTAAAGACACCGTGGTTGTAGACAAACTTTCTTTTAATGTAAATAAAGGGGAGATAGTTGGTCTTCTTGGAGAGAATGGAGCAGGAAAGACAACTACTCTTAGAATGATATCAACAATGCTTAAAATTACTTCTGGAGAAGTTAAAGTAAATGACTATGATGCTTCAAAGGAGCCTGAAAAGGTAAGAAGAGAAATTGGAATACTTTTTGGTGGGGATATCGGGCTTTATGACAGGCTTACAGGAAGAGAGAATATAAGATATTTTGCAAACCTTTTTGGAATTAAAGATGATGAAGCAAACAAAAGGATAGATGAGCTTTCTAAGGATTTTGGTATGGAAGATTATATTGATAAAAAGGTTGGTAAATTTTCAAGAGGGATGAAACAAAAAGTATCTATATCTCGTTCAATAGTTCATAATCCATCAGTTATGTTATTTGATGAACCAAGTACAGGTCTAGATGTAAGAGCTACTAGGGTTGTTCATCAATTTATAAAGAAGTGTAAAGAAGAAAATAAGACTATTTTATTTTCTAGCCACTCAATGGCAGAGGTAGAGAAACTATGTGATAGAGTTATTATTATTCATAAGGGAAAGCTTGTAGAGCAGGGGAGAATAAGTGAACTTAAAGAAAAGTATAATACAGAGGATTTAGAAGAAGTATTTGTATCTTTAATTGGAGGTGATAAGGATGAGTAATTTCTTAACAGTTTTAAAGAAAGAATTAACTGATATAATTAGAGATAGAAAAACTTTAGCCTTTACAATAATTCTACCTATTCTTATATATCCTTTAATGTTTAAGGTTATGTCAACAGCTATGACTAGTTCAACAACTGAAGCACAGAAGGAAAGTAGAATTGTACTTCAAGGTGACAAGGACTCAAGTATAGCAGCTCTATTAAAAGGGCAAGAAGGTATAATAATTGAAGAGGTGGAAAACCCATCAGAAGCATTAAAAAGTGGGGATATACAGTTAATAATTAATATACCTAATAATTTTGATGCAAACATAGCTAGTGGAAAAGTTACTGATGTAGAAATATTAATGGATGATGAATCTAATAAATCAACAGCTGCAGCAGGAATTATATCTTCTATTTATGATGAATATAGTAAACAAATAGTAAGTTCAAGATTACAAGAACAAGGTATAGAGGAAGATCTTTTAACGCCTTTTAATGTTGATATAAAATCTGGAGTAAGTAAAGATGGTAATATGAATCAATTAGGAAATTATATGACAGGAATGCTACCAAGCATGGTTGTATTGCTTCTTTTATCTTTAACACTTGGACTTGCATCTGAGCTTGGAGCAGGAGAAAAAGAGAAAAATACCTTTGAACCTCTTTTATCTACATCAGGAAATAGAAGTTCAATACTTTGGGGTAAAATAGGTAGTCTTTGTATAATGGGTGCAATTACATTATGCTTTAGTATGATATCTTTGTGGATTTCATTTAAACAATATATTTCTGAATTGTCAGGAGGAGAAGAAATAGCTCTTTCATTAAGTGGAAAGTCTATAGTTTTAACAATAGTTTTTTCATTATTACTTATAGTTATAATTTGTGCACTTCAAATATGTATAAGCTTATTTGCTAGAAGCACAAAGGAAGCTAATACTTATCTTTCTGGATTAATGATGCCTATGATGATACTTTCATTTATTCCAATGTTTTTAGATGCAAAAAGTATTAATGAAGTTTTCTTTCACATACCAATAATAAATTCTGTATGTGTTATAAAGGAAGCTATGGTTGGAATTTTTAATACTCAGCATATTCTTTTTGTATTAGGATGGCAAATATTATATGTTATTGCTGCCGTTGTAGGTGCTAAAATAATGTTCTCAAGAGAAGAAGTTGTCTTTAGAAGTTAAGATAAATAAAAAAATATATATTTATATAAATATATGAATATTTAAATAGGATTATATTAAATTTAGTTATAAGAAAAACAGGAAGGCAGTACCTTCCTGTTTTAAATTATTTACAGTAAATTTTCTTTAAGTAGCCATCTAGCTCTTTCTTTTCATCATCATTTAAACAGTCTTTTTTCGATTTCTTTAGTAGCTCTTTAAATTTTGCGTAGTCTTTATCGCCTAATTTACATTTAGCTACCTTATTTTTTAATGATATTAATTTCTTAATTTGATCCTTTGAAAGATCGTTATTTTCTTGTAAACATTTATTGATTTCTCCAAGTGCCTTTTTGTCATCATCAGATAATAATTTTAGGTTTTCAGCTTTAGATAGCATCTTAATATCTTCAGCAGCACGTTCTTTACCAAGCTTATGCTTATGGTGTCTACTTTCATCTTCCTTTTTTTCAGCATCTTTCTTTTCAGATTCTGGAGCTGTAACTGTTGTAGTTTCATTTGGATATTCTACAGCACTTGCTATTATAGCAGAAGATCCACTAACTAAAGCAAGAGATAATGCTATAGCACTTACATATCTTTTTATCATTTGTATTCACCTCTATATATAATTTTGAACAAAATTAGTATGTGACAAACAATTAATGAGTATTCACAGAGTTGTTGTACTTATTTCTTATATAAGCAATTTGAATACAAGAAGGCATTATTTGTTTGTATATTTCAGATTGAAAATCTGAGTATACTATTGAGTTTTTCTTAATTTCATCTAACAAACAGCTTTCTATTTTTTCTGTTGAATAATTGGAATTAAAATTTATCTTAAGTTTCTTACATATATCAATAAGCATATCTTTATAATAAACAGAGCCATTTAAGAAGTAATCTTGCAGTGAAGTTTGCCCTAACTTTTGTATATCTTCAGCTATATAGGTCCAAGAGGTATTCTTATTGTTGTAATCTTTTAAGTTAAGATAGTTAGCTAGTTTTTCTAAGTCATCATTAGAACAATTTTGTAAAAATTCTAAATCAGGATCATATCTATAACTCATTTATATCCTCCTAAAAATACTTATAGTAATGTCTATAATATTATTTCCATTTTTATGATAAGTATAACTTTAGTTATATTGTAAAAAATATAATAAATAATTGAAACATAAGGAAAGATGATATTTATGACTAGATTTAAATGGAATGATATTTTAAATAAAAATAGAATTAAAGAATATAAATCTGCCAAAAAGAATTTTGATGGTAGGGATGAATTTGAAAATGACTATGATAGAATTCTTTTTAGTGCATCCTTTAGGAGACTTCAAGATAAGGCTCAAGTTTTTCCACTTGAGAAATTAGATTTTGTTAGAACTAGGTTAACTCACTCTTTAGAGGTATCTTCAATTGGAAAATCCTTAGGAATGATTATAGGACTACAGTTAATCCCTTTAACTAAAGGAACAGATGATGAAATAGATTTTCAGATGGTAGAAGAAATAGGGAATGTGTTGTCATGTGCAGGACTTATACATGATTTGGGAAATCCACCATTTGGACATTTTGGGGAAGTTGCCATTAGAGAATGGTTTGCTTCTAAGTTAAAAGAAAATAAGGATGGAAGATTCTATTTTAAATTTGAGGAATATGAATTTAAATTAGAAAGGCAAGAAGCCTTAGACCTTTTAAACTTTGAGGGGAATGCTCAAGGTCTAAGAATTTTAACTAAGTTACATTTTGTTATAGATAGATATGGAATGAATCTAACTACTGGGGTGCTAAATTCAATTATAAAGTATCCTATATCATCTTTGGAACTTGGAAATAAGAAGTTTGGTGGAAAGAAGATTGGATATTTTAAAGCAGAGGAGAATACCTTTAACTATATAGTTAATAGTACAAAGATAGGTAAAAATAGAAATCCATTAGTATATATATTAGAAGCTGCTGATGATATTGCATATCTCTTGGGGGATTTAGAAGATGCATTTAGCAAGAAAATATTCTCACATGAATTATTTAAAAATAAATATAGGGAGTTTATAAAGGAAGAAGGATATGAAGAGAAAACCCTTGAGGAAAGCTTATCTTTCTATCTTTCTAAGAATTATGAGATTGCAAAAGAGGAATATGGGTATGAAGATCCAGGGGAATATGCCCTAAAGTCATTTATAATAAAGTTAAATAGATACTTTAAGGATTGCGTTTCAGAAGAATTCATAACATCTTATGATGAGATTATGAGGGGGGAATATAAGGGGAATCTTATAGAAAATTCTAAAGCAAATAAGGTATCATCTTTTTTAAGAAGGATATCTAATGAATATGTATATAATAATGATAGAATTGTATCTAATGAAATTGTAGGGTATAAAATAATAGAATTTTTGTTAGATACCTTTATACCTGTTGCACTAAATAAGGAAGTAAAACCCTATGAGGGGTATGATGGAAAACTATATTCACTTATTTCTAAAAATTATAGATTTGTATGTGAACATAGTATTGAACAAAAGGATTGTAGCGAAGAATATTGTAGATTATTATTAGTTACTGACTTTATATGTGGTATGACAGATTCATATGCTGCTCATATTTATCATGAATTGTTGGGTATGAAGATTTAAAATATTAAATTTTCATTATTATTCTAGCAAAATACAAAATGCATGAAAAAATATAGAGAAAGTTAAGCATATGATATAAAAAATTAAAAAGTAATAGTAATTTAATAATGAATTGTGGTATTATAATATTTATTGAGGAGGGATAATATGGAATTAAATTGGAGCTTGAAGGAAATATATCCTTCATTTGAAAGTGAAGAATTCAAAAATGATTTAGAAAAGTTAGACCAAAGTATAAAGTCTTTAAATACTTGGGCTGATGAAGTGGTTTGTGAGGAAGGTAATGTAAGGCCAAAGCTTGAAGAATATATAAAAAGATCTTCAAAATTATATGAGTTAATTGGTAGGCTAGAGGCTTTTATTTCTCTTACATTAAGTGCAGATACCAAAAATTCAGAAGGATTAAGATATTCTGATATATTAGATAGTAAACTTACTGAGATTGTTGAAGCAACTACAAAGCTTGAAAGATGGATTAGTAACATAAAAGATATCGATATCGTTATTAAGGGATCAGAAGTTTTAAAAGAACATGAATTTTACATTAAAGAAATAATAGAAAAGAGTAAATATCTTCTTTCAGATAGGGAAGAATCTATAATTTCTAAAATGAAGAATACAGGATCAAATGCTTGGCTAAAATTAAAGGATAATTTAATATCTAACTTAAAGGTGGACATAGAAATAGATGGTGAAATGAAAGAATTACCTTTAACAGTGGTATTAAATATGGCTTATGATCCAAATAGTGAATTAAGAAGAAAAGCTTATTTTGCTGAAATTGAATCATATAAAAAAGTTGAAGAGGGTGTAGCAGCAGCCTTAAATGGAATTAAAGGTGAGGTTTTAACAGTATGTGATTTAAGAGGATATAAATCACCTCTTGATATGACTCTTGTTAATTCTAGAATGGATGAAGAATCATTAGATGCAATGCTTGAAGCAATGAAGGAAAGCATGCCTTTATTTAGAAAGTATTTAAGAAGAAAAGGTGAACTATTAGGATATAAAAATGGATTACCATTCTATGAAATGTATGCACCTGTTTCAGAAGCTGAAATGAAATTTACTTATGAAGAAGCTGCAAAGTATGTAGAAAAGAACTTTAGAACTTTCAGTGACCATTTAGCTGATTTTGCTAAAACTGCAGTTGAAAGAAGTTGGATAGATGTATTACCTAAAGAAGGTAAGGTTGGGGGAGCATTCTGCCATAACCTTCATTTCTTAGGTGAAAGTAGATTTTTACTAAACTATGGAGAACAGTTTGGTGATGTTGTAACTATGGCACATGAGCTTGGACATGGGTTCCATGGAGAGTGTTTGAAGGATGAAAAGATATTAAACTCTGATTATCCAATGCCAATTGCAGAAACAGCTTCTACATTCTGTGAAACTATTATTAAAAAAGCTGCTATAAAAGATGCTACTAAGGAAGAAGCATTGGCTATTCTAGAAAATGAAATATCAGATTGCACACAAGTTATTGTAGATATATATTCTAGATTTTTATTTGAGAAGGCTTTCTTTGAAAAGAGAAGAGAAAGTGCTTTATCAGTAGAAGAGATAAAAGAATTAATGTTAAATGCTCAAAGAGAAGCATATGGTGATGGATTAGATCAAGAATACTTACATCCATATATGTGGACATGGAAGCCACATTACTATTATGCAGACTCAAACTTCTATAACTTCCCATATGCATTTGGATTATTATTTGCTAAGGGATTATATGCTGAGTATTTAAAGAAGGGTAAGGCATTTACTACTGAATATGAAAATCTTCTTTCAATTACAGGTAAAAATAATATAGCTGATATAACTAAGGTTGTAGGAATTGATATTCATAACAAGGAGTTCTGGAAAAATTCCCTAAAGACAATAGAAGAAGATATAGAACAATTTATGGAGTTAACTAAATAGATAGAAAGGGGATGTATCAAAAAACACTTATGATACATCTCTTTCTTTTTAATGTCTAGGAAAGTATAAAATTTCAATTAGCTATAAATCAAAGGTATTATTACATTTTCATATTAAAAAATATAAAATAAAGGATAGTAATTTTATATTTTCCTTACCTTAAGTAAGAAGGGAATAGATATTTATTTTTCTGTGACTTGGAGCTTGCGACGGAACAAG